>NZ_FXXQ01000004.1 GCF_900184815.1 Boseongicola aestuarii
CCGGGTGGATGCTTTCGTCATTGGCGCCGAGGAAACGCGTCACCGGGTCCTGAGCCAGCCAATCGACCTGGAGATCGGGGTGTAGCATGCGCAATTCACGCGTTACCGCGAGATCACGCCGTGCGTGGCCAAGGCCGATTGGGGATGAGAGATAGAGCGCGCGTCTAGCGCCATTCATCTTGCGGCGTGAGGGTTTGTACGTGCCAAGATGTTTAGCGAGGAAGTCGCGCATGAGGGTGTTTACCATTGCGGGGAAACGCCCATGTGTCGCGTGGCCGCCACCTGGAATGAGATGAAACTCACCACCCGTAATTTCGGCGATCCTTTGCGACCCTTGGTAAGGCGTGACCCGGTCATCGGACCCATGGATAAGCAGGCAAGGGCATTTCACAGCAGCATAGGTTTCTTCCGTGATTGGAACCCCTTGATGCACACGCGTTTCTTGTGTGTTGATCAATATCTCTGCGTCGCCATCAGATGCCCAACGCACAGCATCCTCATGCTGCTTCGTCGAATGTGGTTCGGAATGAACGCGATGCATGAACCAGTCGCAAAAACCGGCGTAGTCTTTGCGCCAGTAACCATAGGAGAACTTAACTTCATCCGAAGTGTCTTCGGATTGGATGTCTTTCCGGTAATCCAGTGGGTCGACGATTGTCGTCCACGCGCCCGAAGATATTACAGCCTCAATCCGTTCGGGCATTCTGGCTGCCGCGCCGAAGGAAATGGCGCTTGAGAATGAGAACCCAAACAAAGTTGCTTTCTCGGTTTCGGTTACGTCCATAACGGCGCCGACGTCGTCAATTATGGTGTCGAGCGCATAATCTCTGTAGTCATCTGGACGATCGGATTTTCCATTGCCGCGCGGATCGAAAGTAATGACGCGGAAGTGCTCGGCAAAATAAGGGACTTGGGCTTTGTAGCATCGTGAGTGGATCAGGGCCCATGTGGGCACAAACACAATGGTATGCTTACCTTCGCCGTAGATCTCGTAGTGCAGCTTCACACCGTCACGATCAACGTAGCCTGTTGTATGTGGTAGCTTTGCGCGCATGGCCTATCCCCCAACGTCCAAGGATTCATAAAATTCGATGACCTTTCCAAACCGCCGAAGCGCCTGGCGGAATGGTATTTCCGGCGACTCGTAGTCGAGCATGATGGCAGCTTCAGAACCGATGAAAGCCGCGCTGACCAAGGCCCCAATGTCTTCTGCTGAGAACGGCCCGAGCGATCCGGTTTTCTCTTCGACTTGCCGGGTGAGCGTCAGGATAAGGTTGCGCCAATCGGCGTAGGCTGAGCGGACGGCCGCGCCGATCGCTGGATTGCTCCACCCTGCCGCCGTCAGCTCCATCAAAACACGGACATACCCGGACCCGATGTCATCATCGAGGTAGTCACATGACAGCGCCCATTTCTCGGACACATTCAGTTCCGGGTTGGCGAAGGTCTTGGTTTGGCGGTCGATCAGTTGATCATTCAGGTACTCAAACAGGGCGAGGATCATCCCCTCTTTCGAGCCAAAGTGATACTGGATCTGGCTCATCTGCGTGCCTGCGGCTTCAGCAACGCGGCGAGTCGATAGGCCTGAATACCCTTCCTCCAGCAAGACTTGCTGCGCTGCATCGAGAAGCTCGCGCTTGGTCTCCTTAACCCGTTCAGCAGTCACGCGAGGCATTCGAATCTCCTTTCATTTTTTTTAAATCGATCGAACGAATAAATCAAGGATAGCGAGTCACAGCAGTCCATTCCTGTGTCAGGCGGAGGCTGCAAATGTCAGCTTTGGGCTCGAAGCGGACCTTCGCTGCGGCGTGCACCAACGACCGCTTTGGGGCTAACCGCTCATCGTGGCATCGACGGATGCTACGTCACTCTAGCTCCCTCGATGCTCGCGCCAACAAGCCTGCCAGCCGCCTCGCCTGTACGGTCTCTTGCGACCTCCCACCATGCACCCACCTTGGATGGCTCGGTCCCGCTCTATGACCGCCGCCAACACCGTGTACGCGACACACAGCCCACCCACGCACAGCCGGACACTTGCAGCGCTCTCCGCTTCGCTTCGCCATTGCCCGGCACCTAGGCGCGTTCTGCAGTCTCGTGACAGGGCTCATGGGGTTATCGTCACTTTTTGCCATGACCTTCCCCCTCATGGCTGACTGAGCCAACAATCGCCTGACCACCTTCATTCACTGTCACGCGCTCGACCCGTACGGTCTGCTGCGCCTTCGCACGGTACTTCTTCAGCCCGTCCATCTGCGCAAGAAACGTGCGGCTCAGACGTGTCATCGACCTCTCGTAGCCTTCGCGCACGTCGGGGCATGCCGCATGCAGACCTTTCTGCGACATGGAGCACAGCGCGAAGTGTGTGGCCGTCATTTGAGTGACCAGCATGGCTTCCACTGCGTCACGAGGCTCTAGCTCGACGGCCATAGCTGGCATCAGGTCAATGTACTCCAAACCGTTCTTTCCGAATGCATTCAGTGCGAGGCGGAGGAGCAGGTCGGCGGCTTCCGTTGTCTTCACTCCGTAGAGCGCCTGTAATTGGCTCTCATCGACAGGATGAATGGTTACGTTGCTATCGCCTTTTGTTACCAGCTTGGGAGCGGTGCGTTTTGCTGTGACAATCTCATGCTTGGTCTCTTTGCCCATCTTCTGCCTCCAAGGTTAGTGGTGTTCGCAGCCGTTGTGTGTTCATGGTATGTTCTATCACACACTTGCACAGAAACGAACCGATATGCCGGACCGACGCGGGCGCAGAGCCAGTCTGGAAGACATCTTGCCGGAGGATAGGAGAGGGTGGGCCAAGGAGGTCTGGGCGAACCGATCTGATGTGGCAAAGCTAGGCTCCGGTGCCTGGATGCTCAGAGAGGGGGTAGCCATTCTGGGCCTCTCAGAGCTGACCGTTGATTAACTGTTGGGCGGCTAAGCCGACGCCAGCCCCTACATCAGGGACTGGCAGAATTGCGCAGACCGTTTCTAGGCAGCCGGTTTGAAGTTCGCCGCAATACTCGCCGCCTTCTTCTGTGCGCTGAGGAATTGAGCGCTGGTAAAGGCTTGTACGGTCTTGAGGTTCGACACGGTGCCTGTTGCCCCAGCCACCATCAAAGCAGACATCAAGCCCTCGGTGTCGTCGGTTTCAATGACCATCGAGAAATCTGTGTCGCCAGTTGTCACCAGAAAAGACACCATCCTACCGCCTGCAGCCTCAACCAGTGGGCGAACAGCAGCCTCGCGGTCACTCGGAGCCGCCAATAGGCCTTTGATAGCATTAGATGTGTAGCACCCTGTCACAATGTACATTGCCATAATTATTTCCCCCAATCTATTGAGTGATGTCGACGCCCTGCAGAAATTGGGCCGACCACTCTCTGTACCACGCAGAACTGGAATCACCAAAATTCACCATTCCTACTCTTCGAATGTGCTGTCGGTTCTCAGAGGTGGAATGATTAGTATTGGTGTTCCGTTTCAGAACTGAAAGAGCGGCTGAAAACGGCTCTGACGGGTTCTGATTTGGAACCAGACAGGGTCCTTGGGTTCTCAAGTGGAATTATGGAAGAGGCTGACCGGTCCGCTTCAAGGCTATGTTTTGTTTGAAAGATTTCTGCCAGCTGACGGCCCGGCATTCCCCAAAAGCCCCCGTCCCATCGACGTCCAGTTTGGCTGGAAACTGAGTTTGTGTTATATCCTAAGCAGCAAAGGAGGGCTCCAAATGTGGGACATCGGGAACTTCGTAGCTGATTGTCGGACTGCAATTGATAGGGATGGCACGCACAAATCAGTGGCGGATGTCGTGGGAAAGGCGATGTCTGACCCAGCCGCGGTGACGTCGGCGCTCGGCGAGCCAACCGAGAGTGGCATCATTCCTCTCTACAAGTCCTCGGACTTGACTATCGTCAACGTCATCTGGAAGCCCGGAATGACTATCATGCCTCACAATCACGAGATGTGGGCGGTCATAGGTATCTATGGCGGTCGCGAGGACAATATCTTCTGGCGCAGAGTCAAAGATGACCCTGAAGGGAGGATTGAAGCGGCCGGTGCACGTGCTTTGTCGACTGGAGATTTTGCGCCGCTCGGAAAGGATATCATCCATTCTGTCACCAACCCGATACCGAAACTGACAGGTGCGATCCACGTCTATGGTGGAGACTTCTTTGAGGCGGAGAGAAGCGAATGGGACCCTGAAGTTCTGACTGAACACGCCTATGATATGTCCAAAGTCAAAGCGATGTTCTCGGACTAAGAGAACTGAGTTAAAATCTTTGAATTGTGAATGCGTGAATGTGGCTCCCCCCACCGGTGTCCAAGAATAACTTCCGAGGGATTTGACCCGCCCCCCTTTGCCTACGGCTAAAACTCTCCGCATATCGGCGCCAGAAGGGAGGTGTGCTGCCACTGACGCCCTGCTAGGGGAAAACCAAATACCCGAACTTGGGAGTTAGTTTGCCAGCGGCAACACATATCTTAGATGCCGCATTCGTATTGTGTTGCCGTGACAATTATCAATTCACTTTGGCAAAAGTAGATTGTCGGCGCCTGTGTCTGGCGTTCAGGGCGTGGTGACAGGGGGTTAGGGTTTTCTTAGGGTTCGCGTCCTAGTCTGTTTACGCCCAGGCAGTGTTGATGTTGAGAATGTTATTCCTTTGTCCAGCGGTAAGAATGGTGGGGAAGGTAAATACGCTTGGCAGGGAGTGGTAGGTATTAGTGTTCCGTTTCAGAACCGATGGAACGGTCGAAAACGGCTCTGACGGGTTCCAATTCGGAACCAAGCAGGGTCCTTGGGTTCTGGTTTGGAACCATAGGAGAGGCTGACGGTTCCGTTTCAGAACCGCGTTCTGTTTTTGGGCGATTGATCGCTGGCAAATTCACATCATCTTGGTCGCGCGCAGAACTCGCGCAGCGTCAAATAGCAAGTGCTTTTAAGCGCGCATTCAACGAACGACGTGAACTGCGCACTTTGCGTGGCGTACCACTCTGGATGCGGTGGAGCCAATGAGCAGGTCCTCGAAACCCGGACGATGCGAGGCCAATACGATGCAGTCGATTTCGTTTTCATCAGCATAGTTCAGAATGGCCTTTCCCGCATGACCGGATATCAGCTCTGGAACCGCGCCGGGTAACGCTTTGGCTGCATCGGCCAGCAATCGTTTGAGTTCATCGTGCTTTTTCTCGAGCAGATCTGTGGGCATTTCCATTCTTACAAAGTTGGGTATTGCCTCAACAACATGCGCCACAGTGAATTTCGCGTTGTCATCTGCCAAGGCGCGAGCCACCTGAAACGACATTTGATTGTTATGTTTTTCGTCAAAAAGCACAGGAACAAGAATATTCTTATACATCGCCTTGCCTCCAAATTTTCAGCCATCTCCGAGTAAGAGAACGATGTCAGATTCCATCAATAGGTTCCTTGAGATACGTCAAGAGCGGTTTCCATGACCGTTTCCTTTCAGAACTGGGTTCATATCTGGGGTTGCTGGTTCTGGCAAAATTGGCGGCTTTGCTTGCGTGGCTTACTCACAGAAGTCATGCATGAGGTAGTCGTTTCGAAGGACAGAGTTTTGAAGAAGCCAATTATCATTCTGCTCTTTCTTTTCGCGCTCGCTTCATCGGCTTATGCCCAAGTTATCGTAACAGATGGGGACACAATCGAGGTCGATGGCATTACGTATAGATTGAATGGCATTGACGCTCCGGAATACGGTCAGGTTTGCAACGGCCCGTCAAAAACGTGGGCGTGCGGCAAGGCAGCACTCGCGGCAATGGTAAATCTGGTCAAAGGGCAAAACGTTCGTTGTGAGCCCATTTCAGAAGACGGCTATGGTCGGACCATTGCCACCTGCTACGTAGGCAACCTCGACATTGGGGCGGAAATGGTTCGGAGCGGACTGGCGTGGGCATTTGTCCGATACTCTCGGGTATATGTAGCTGAAGAAGCCAAGGCTCGGGAGGCCAACACAGGCATCTGGATAGCTGCCACACAAGCGCCTTGGGAGTTCAGAGCCGCTAAATGGGAGGTGGCTAAACAAGACGCGCCAGCAGGCTGCCCAATAAAGGGAAACATATCCAATAATGGGCGCATTTATCATCCTCCCTGGTCTCCTTGGTACAGCCGCACGAAAGTGAGTGTCGAAAAAGGTGAGCGCTGGTTTTGCTCTGAGGCAGAAGCTGTGGAGGCTGGCTGGCGAGCGCCACGCTGGCAATAAAATCTCGCCCTAAGCCGAGCGTAAGATTTTCAACTTCGGATGAACGTGAATGGTAGTGCACCTGCCCCTGAAAGAATGCCTGAAGGATTGAACGCCGCTGCCAAAAGGGCGAGTAGAGCGCTAAGGAAATGGCGACAAAACGGCCAACTAAGGTAATTTTCTGCCGAGGCTGCGTCGAAACTCGTCCAAGCAAACCAAACCCACAAGACAGAGGTCCTTTTGTCCGCTGGAACTCATTTAAATACTGTCCGTTAAGTATCTGTAAGTATGTAGTTTTATTCCAAACGGAATTGACGCTCAAAGCTCGTAATCCCTGCCCAATTCCAATGTATGATTTATCATCCGCGACTGGATGGAAATTGGCCCTATCAGGTTAGAATTTTAGATAATTGAGAAAAATCGCGAAATCCCCCAGATTGTATTCATCGAAACGGTGTTGTTCGGTTCGGTAGCGTAACGAGTTTAGTTAGTTCTAGTGTGTGTAAAGAGTTCGACGTTTAGTTGTGTGTTGGTAACGAGTTTGACTGTTAGTCGTGTGTAAAAATCTAGCAAAGTAACCAGTGAGAGTAATGTCATGATGTTTGCAATTGGAATTGGTCTTGGGGCGTTGGTGTTTTCGCTTCTTTTTTCCTTGATGGCGAATATCCGGGATTCACGTCCTGGAGAAACGGTCTACGAAGTCTGGCTGAAGGAAGTGGCTAACGACAACATCGTACCTGCCCGCAGAGACTTCACTTATACCGCATAGCTCTGTGCGGAATGGAACAATAACGGTCCAGCCCTAGTCTACTGGGCCATCGTCCATTAGGGGTTCTGAGCGAAACTCTTGGCTCTTTGAGCGCCAATCGCGCCAATCCATCGTTGCAGCTTCCCGGCTTCTTGCACGGTCCATGGGCTTCGTCGTCAGCCGCCATTCATGTGCGCGACGAGAATACCAGTCGCCCTCCTTCTCCAACGCCAGGAAGCCATGCTCCATGAGCTCCTTATATGCCCGCTGAACGCTTGCTTTACCCATACCAAGCGCTTCAGCTGCCTCAGCATAGGAGAGCGTCAGACGCCCGTTGTTGCCGCCGTTGTAGCGCCCATGTAGCTCCAGCCATAACTTGACAGCAGCGCCGCTCAGAGACCGCCAGGCGGGACTCTTGAGTTGTGCGTATGGGAGGGGCACATACTGCCCCTCCGTTCGTTTCATGCTGCCCCTTCTACCCACGTCGAGCTCCCCCATTGCAAAGAGAGGCAAGCAAGCGGGCAGAAGGCTCAGACAGTCCGTGTCGAAGCCGCATACGCCTTGTCAGAGCGTCGTTCGGGTCAGGCCGAAAGTTGCGCTTTTCGTCCCTCATGCCGCGACCTCACCACTACGTTTCGGAGTAGCGCGACACCGCAAGACGTAGCGCGCGCGTGTGCCAGCAAATGGTCCTTGGTGTTTCTCGTGAATGGTCTCAATGAAAACGTCCATCTGGCGCAGGTTGTGGACATAGCCGCTCCAGCGAGGGGCAGGATTATCGATGGGAGTGCAGCCTTTTGAGCCGGACGCTATCAGTTCTTCAAGCGCCCACCTGGCACGGCCAGAAACAACGATTTCACTGGTTTTTTCGTCAGTCTGGATTTCATAGATAAGTGCGCTCCAGTCGGTGCTTTGGTGTTTTGCCGTCATAATTGCCTCGTTGATTTACGAGGGCGATGGTCATAGGTAGATGGTGCTAGCACTACCGAACGCCCGAGCCCTCTGTTTCATGGTTCGGGTGTTCTTTTATCTGGCGTTTGGGTCGGTACGTTGGGCGGTCAAATACGCATTAAGGTCAGTGCCCAGATAGGCGACTTTGCGGCCTATCTTGACCCAAGGTGGCCCGACCATGCGGTGCCGCCACTGAGCGAGTTTTTCCCGGCTGCCGAGAACGTCAAGTTCAGGGTCACCAAGAATGTAGGTTCGGTCGTTCTGAAATAGTTCGAGCATCGGTAAGTCCTTTCCAAAACTTTTCGATGCTCGTTAATTCTTGAAAATACGGATGCAAAATAGGCGTCACGAAAGTCTTTTTGAATCGAAACGCGTTGTGATTAGCTCTTTGTGCGTCGGCCAGGGCGGCCAATTTTTGGGCGTTCCTCGCGAGCCCTCTCCCATGCGCGCCCGAAAGCCCTGGTGCGCATACCGTGCGATGTTTTCAAATCCAAAAACTCACTTCGAGTGAATTTTTCGCCTCTATCGAAAGCGTCGACTATCTGCCTCGCGACAGCTTTTTCAGCATTACTAGGTTCGATTTCCTCCTCGTCATCTGCGACAATATTCAGATACTCGGTGTATCTAGCCTCCTCAAACATCAACGCAAAACCACGCAAGTCATCCAAATCACCAGACTCGCTGCTACGGTGTCGCCGAACCATTCCAATCAATTGGAGAGCGGAAAAGGCCAAAAGGGAAATTGCCGACAAGCCAAGCCAATAAGGGAGCGAAAACTTCCAAGAATCGAGGTCATTCATCGAACCCTCCAGCCTCGGAAAAAACCAATCGAGAATGAAGAATGTTCCGGGCATCAACCAAAATACGGCTAAGAGGGAAAAGGTAATCGTCGTCGCTAATTGCACATACTGAAATGGCCGAAAAATACCCGAAATGAAGGACAATTCTTTCTCCGACTCGCGGTAGATACTCGGCCATTCGTTTCCGACGAGACCGGATACGGCGCTGAATAGAGTTGGCCTATCCGTTTCGCCATCGATTGAGGTCAAGAAAACTGGTCCGACAGTCAACAATTGGCCATTTGGGCCAACTACCTTGCCTCGCTCGACCCAGTGTAGAAAATCAATAATTTGGTGGCGCGCTTTTTGACGAAGGCTGGAAAAATCTGTCTGCTCTTGCTTCAACTCAACATAGATACGACGCGAAATATCTCGATTTATATCAGCGATGGATAGATGGCCTTCCAAGCTATACAAAGCGTTCTCCTGAAATTGCCCGTGCCGAAATATATGTCGACCATTTGTTCATTAGTTGGCGACGTTTCTCAAGTAAGTCCGACCGTGCGTACGCGCGCTCGACCTCTGAACCCACCTGATGCGCTAATGCCGCCTCGGCCAGTTCTCGTGGTGCATTTGCATCTTCCGCTGACCAATCGCGAAAGCTGCTTCTAAATCCGTGTACGGTAAATCCATTCGCATCCATCCGACGGAGCAGCATAAGCATCGACATATTTGAGAGCGGATGGTGACGCTTTTGTCCTTCAAACACAAACACTGAGTCCAATGCTTTCAAAGGTTCAAGAATTGCCAGCATCTCTTCGGTCAAAGGCACCCTGTGCGCCTTGCCACCCTTCATACGCTCAGCTGGCACCGTCCAGAGCTTGGCGTCAAAATCCACTTCCGGCCACTTCATCTCGAGAACTTCAGACGTACGACTTGCCGTTAGAATGGTGAACCTCAGCGCCTTGGCGGCCATTGCGGGTCGTGGAGCAAGGCTGGTATAGAAGGCAGGTACGTCCCGCCACGGCATAGCGTCGTGGTGGTGAACCTTCGCCCGGACGGTCGGCAGAACCTTGGCGTCCTTAATTGCCGTCACCGGGTTCTCACCTGAGCGAAACCCCTTGGATTTGGCCACATCAAGAACCGTCTTGATGCGCTGCGCCAGCCGCCGCGCGGTTTCGTGCTTCTCGGTCCAGATGGGAGACAGACACATCAACACTTCGGGTTGGCCAATACTATCAACCGGCATCCGGCCAATTTTGGGGAATGCATAGTCTCGGAGATTGTTCAGCCAGATTTGGCCATGCTTCGCGCTCTTCCATGTGGGCAGCCGGTCTATGTGAACTTGTCGGCTGACTTCTTCGAACGTTGGGATTTCGCGATTGGCATTGAAACGTGGGTTAAGGCCGGATTTGGCCATGCGGCGATACTCCAACGCCCGTTCGCGCGCCTGGTTCAGAGTGACTACGTCTGCCCCGCCCAAACCAAAGTCCGTGCGCAACGGTGCTCCTTTGCGGTTCTTCTGACCTTTGACCGTGACGCGAACAATCCAGCGCCGTGCCGCGCTCTCCGTGGCATCAACAACCAAATAGAGACCGCCCCCATCGCCATGACGACCGGGACCAAGATTTTCGACCAGCTTTTTCGTAAGCTTCCCAGTTAGGGCCATTCAAAAAATACCACTTTCCGTACCACTCAACATAACGATACGAAACAAATCGAGACAAAGCGAGGGAAATCCTAGGGGGCGCTAAGTCGCTAAAAAGCAAAAATAAACCGCCCTGAGAGCGGTTCAAACAAATGCGATGAAATGGAGAAATGGTAGCCCGTAGGGGAATCGAACCCCTCTTTCCAGGTTGAAAACCTGGCGTCCTAACCGATAGACGAACGGGCCACGGTGCGTGGAGCGCTAATTAGGGAAACTCCCCCGGAAGGGCAAGAAGATTCTTTCGTGAATGGCGGGGAAAGTGTCCGGCCTGTTTCAGACCTTGTCGGTGGGTGTTCACAGGTGGCGCGTTGCGCTCTGGCAATGGTCGCTCATTCGCTTGCCCGCGCAGCATCTTCCAGCCGCATCTGGGGGATTTGGCGCCCGCCCCAGTGGTTGATCTCAAGCCGCCCGGCAAGGTGGAACCGCGCGCCGCCATGGTTCATCACGGCAGGGCCAAGCGCGCTGTCGAAGGCCCCAAAAGCGATTGCGTCGAGCCGCGCGCCCAGACCGTCTCCGAAGCTGACCTTCAGGTGCCCCGAGCCGACTTGTTTGGCATGGAGAATTTTCGCATCCGGGAACGCAAACCGCGGGGCAGGGGCGCCTTGTCCGAAGGGGCCTGCGGCTTCGATCTGTTCGATCAACTCAACCGTCGCGGCCCCAGGCATCAAGGTCGCGTCCAGCCGCAAGTCGCGCGGGCCGTGCGCGCCGGCACCCTGTTTCGCAAGCAACTCGGACAACCGCTCCATCGCCGCTTCAAGCTGATCGCGCGCCACGGTCAGCCCCGCCGCCATCCGATGACCACCGCCCTTCAGCAAAAGTCCCTCGGCGGCCAGTTTCTGCACCACATGCCCAAGGTCCACACCCGTGATCGAGCGCCCCGAACCCTTGCCTTCGTCGCCGTCCAGACCGATCACCACCGCAGGCCGGTTCGTCGCCTCCTTCAGCCGCGCCGCGACAATGCCGACGACGCCGGGATGCCAGCCTTCGCCAGCCGCCCAGACCAAGGGCGCGTCCAGCCCACGGTCTTCGGCCTGCGCCAAAGCTGCGTCACGCACGGCGTTTTCGATCTCGCGCCTTTCGCTGTTCAGCGCATCGAGTTTTTCGGCCAGACTTTGCGCCTCGTGAGGATCGCGTGTGGACAGACATCGCGCCCCAAGGTCAGCGCGCCCGACGCGACCGCCGGCATTCACGCGTGGGCCGAACACGAATCCAAGCGTATAGGCCGACGGCGGAGAACTCAGGTTCGCCACATCCGCCAACGCCGCCAATCCGGGGCGCGCGCGGCGTGCCATGATCTTCAATCCCTGCCGCACCAAGGCGCGATTGACACCTGTCAACGGCGCCACATCGGCCACTGTCGCCAGCGCCACGAGATCCAGCATCGACATCAAGTCCGGCCCGGCCTTCCCGCGGGCCTTCAAGCGACGGTTTGCGTCGACCAGAACCAGAAAAACCACCGCCGCCGCGCACAGATGCGCCAGGTCGCCGCTTTCGTCCTGACGGTTCGGGTTCACGACCGCCAATGCGTCCGGCAGGGTCTCGCTGCCCAAGTGGTGATCCAAGATCACAACATCCGCACCCCTTGCCGCCGCAACAGCGTCAAAGCTGAGTGTGCCGCAGTCCACGCAAATGATCAGATCATGCGATGCTGCCAACTCCGCCATCGCCGGTTCGTTCGGGCCGTATCCCTCGTCGATGCGGTCCGGCACATAAAGTGTCGCGTCCCGCCCAAGCTGGTGCAGCCAGTCAAGCAAAAGCGCAGCCGATGACCCTCCATCCACATCGTAATCGGCAAAGATCGCGATCTTTTCACCCCGGTCCACGGCGGCGATCAACCGCTCGGCGGCCGGCTCCATGTCAAGCAAGGTCATGGGATCGGGCAATAAATCCCGCAAAGCCGGGGCAAGGAAGCGGTCGACGTCTTCTGCTGCCACGCCGCGTTGGACAAGTATCCGGCACAAAGCAGGCGGCAGTTCGGTTTGCTGCTCCATCGCTTCGGCCAAGCGCAGGCTGTCCGCCGATGGCCCGACCCACTTTCGCCCCGTCAAAGAGGCCGAAACGCCAAGATATCCAGCCCCAGCGTCGCTCAAGTGCTGATCGGGTTGCGATAGTTCATCCGACGCACGGATCCGGTTTTCGAGCGCATCAGAATCGTTTCCGCCGTCAGAAAACCCGGCTCGCGTTTGATGCCCGGCAGGATTGACCCGTCCGTCACCCCAGTGGCCGCGAAAATCACATCGCCCGTCACCATATCGTCACGCGTGTAAACGCGGTCAAGATTGGTGATCCCGGCCTTCTTCGCACGTGCCCGTTCATCGTCGTTCCGAAATGTCAGACGACCGTACATCTGCCCGCCCATGCACTTCAGGGCCGCCGCCGCCAGAACGCCTTCGGGCGCGCCGCCGGATCCCATATACATGTCGATGCCTGTGGACGGTTCGGCGCAGTGAACGACACCCGCAACATCACCGTCGGTGATAAGCCGGATTGCGGCGCCCGTCGTGCGGATTTCCGCGATCATTTCCTCGTGGCGCGGACGCTCAAGCACGCAGACGGTGATGTCCTGGGTCGAGCAGCCCTTGGCCGAGGCCAGTGCATTTACGCGTTCGGCGGGCGACATATCCATCGTGACGACACCGCGACGAAAGCCGGGACCGATCGCCAGCTTGTCCATGTAGGTGTCGGGCGCGTGCAGCATCGAACCGCGCGGACCCATGGCAATGACCGCCAGAGCGTTTGGCATGTCCTTGGCCGTCAGCGTCGTGCCTTCCAGCGGGTCCAGTGCGATATCCACCTCAGGGCCATTCCCGGTGCCGACTTCTTCGCCGATATAAAGCATCGGCGCTTCGTCACGTTCGCCTTCGCCGATGACCACGACGCCCTTGATGTCGAGCTTGTTCAACTGCGTGCGCATCGCATCCACCGCAGCCTGATCGGCGGCCTTTTCGTCGCCACGCCCGATCAGGCGGGCCGAAGCAAGAGCCGCAGCCTCGGACACGCGTCCAAGGCCAAGCGAAAGCATACGATCGTGAAATTCAGGAGCGTCGGGCATGGAATATCTATCCTTTTGAGGCCGGTTGCTTCCGTCCTATCGGCCTGCCTCAAGAGGGGCAAGGTCTGCGCCGGGCGTGTTAGCGTGAACAGACCGCCCGATCGACGGGTAAATGTCCGTAGGCCGCTTCAGGCCCCGGCGCGGGCGCGCTGGACGTAATGCGCAATGCGATCGAAATGCTTATCCCAGGTGCCGCAGCATCCGCCCCAGATGTCCACAGCTGGATATCGGGTCGCAAGATCACCCATGGACTTGCCCAGTTCTTCCGGGTCGCCTTCCTCGATATGGCCGAGACGGCACAAAGATACCTTGTCCATTGCCGCCGCATTCGGACGAAGGAGCCGGATACGATCCGTCCAGGCGCCATCCTCCAGTGCGGGTTCGAACTCGACCGGATGCGAGCAATTGATGCCATAGGAATCTGGCCTGGACACGCCCGCGATGGCATCTGTGGTTTCGACGGCTTCTTTCAGGCTCGGCCCGGATTTCAGCTTGTGATTGCTGTCCAGTGTGAACGAGATATTGACAGGCAATCCCGCAGCGGCGGCCGCGCGCGAGATTCCCACGGCCTCGGGGATGTTGTTGATCGTTGCAGCCCAGATCATGTCCACGCCGCAGTCTTTCAACGTCGCAATCTGCACCGCGTGATAGTCCTCGGCTTGCGCTTCGGTGATCGTTTCGTTCAGTGAATAGGCGTCACCCCGAGGACCGACGCATCCGGCATAAACCATATGCGTGATCTGTCCTTCATACGGCTTTGAAACGTCCCGCAGGAAATCGATGCACTTGTGCTGCATCTCGGCCAGACCTTCGGGCGAATATCCCAGCTTTGCCGCCCAGTCGGGGCTGGCACGATAGTCAAAGCTGGCCATCATCGCGCCGAACCCATGCTCGGTCGCGACATCCAGATAGCGGCGATACATATCCTTCATATGTGTCACGGCGTCGGGGTTGTTCATCAGTTCGAATGCGGCAAACTCCCGAAGCTTGTGGCCGTGACGGTAAATCAGTTCTGTCTCGGTTCCGCCTTCGGCAAGATACAAAACACCGTCATTATTCGGGAAAGCTGCGGCGACATTGTTCATGGGACCCTCCTGCGTTCACAGGCGCAGTCTTAGCACAGGACAGGCGAATTCCTAAACTGACTGGTCTTTCAGCCGGTTTCGCGGGGATTTCTCGCGATGTGCCCGCATCACTGCCCGGAGCCAAAAGAACGCTCCCGTCGCCACAACAAGCGCCACCAGAAATCCGATCACATCGCCCATGATTTCGGCGACCGTCGCGACCCGGTCCATGAAAACATACCCAAGACCAACGTAAAGCGTGACCCAAACCGTTTCGCCCAGCACGTCCCAGAACGCAAACCTGCGCCATGACAGCCGGGTTGCACCAGCGATGAAGTTGACCCACGGGCCAAGCGGCGCGACGGCCCATGTGGACAGAAAAACTCCCATGCCGCCGCGCTTGTCGATCAAGGTCGAAGCTTGCGCGATCACGGCGGAGCGGGCAGGGGATTTTTTCATGCGCTCAACCAGAGGCGCTCCGCCATAGCGACCAATGATATACCCTGCCTGATCGCCAATCACCGCGCCACAATAGGCGGCAAGCCCGACCGTCCAGAACGACAGATCCCCCGAAGCGACGAAGGCGCCGCCCGTCAGCATCATCAGCGACGTCGGGATCGGCAACGCCAGACAGGACAGGAACGCCGAGACGAAGATCACATAGACACCGTAATCCGTCACAAGGCCAAACACGGTCTCGGTCATCGAGCAGCCTCGCCGTCTTCGCGCGGTGGACGTCGCGATGCGACCAGGGCTTCGGCTTCGGCCAGCACTTGCTCGACGCTCACTCCGCGAAATTCGGCCAACTCGCGCAGGCTCATCGGACCATCCGGCGGCGGTCGCGGAGCGCCGAGGGCCTCACTCACCTGTTCGGGCGGAATGCGCCAGGTTCGCGAAACATAGCGCGGCGTCATCCAGGCTTCGACGGGTTGCTCCAGCGCCGCCATGGGCGGGCGGTTGTACCAGAACACGGCCGCCCGTGCGCCAAAGAAAAGGCAGGCGACAAGCGCAACGGCAAGAACCGCAGTTGCAACGGGCGCGATCGACCACGCGTGTCTGATCCGGGTGATGAGATTTGAAATCACGGGTTCCTCTTGGGCAAAGCCACGTCAACACTAACGCACGGCGACGCCATTTCCGTCTGCGTTAATTCAATTCCGTCGACAAGTCAGACCGAAAGCTGTTTTTTTGCGCCTCCAAGCGACGGAAAAAGCGCGACCCTGCGTTAAAAGGCCAACTCTGAACACTTCAAAGGTCAGGCCTATGCGCATCAATCTCACAGCGATCAGCTTCATCATCGCCTTTCTGTTGTTGTCTCTCGGCGCTGTCATCACATCGAATACCCTGTGGTAAGACGACCGGAAACTAGCCTCGAAAGCGCCTTACGCCGCTGGCACGAACTGGCGCAATGCTCGTCTTGCACCCTTGCTTTCAAAACCACCGTTTTGAGGTTTCCACCTAGAACCCCAACCGCTATACGCGATCCCGGTGAGACTCCTAGGGGAAGAATTTCATGGCCAATGTCGTCGTCGTCGGCGCCCAGTGGGGTGACGAAGGAAAGGGCAAGATCGTTGACTGGCTCAGCGAACGCGCCGATGTGATCGCGCGGTTTCAGGGCGGCCACAACGCCGGTCATACGCTGGTCATCGGCGGTGAGGTCTTCAAGCTGCACGCGCTGCCATCCGGCGTCGTGCGCGGCGGCAAACTGTCAGTCATCGGCAACGGCGTCGTGCTGGACCCTTGGCACCTGATCAAGGAGATCGCCACGATCCGCGCCCAGGGCGTCGAGATCACGCCCGAGACGCTGATGATCGCCGAAAACACGCCCCTGATCCTGCCGCTTCACGGCGAACTGGACCGTGCCCGCGAAAGTCAGACGGCGGTCGCCAAGATCGGCACCACCGGTCGCGGCATCGGCCCCGCCTACGAAGACAAAGTGGGTCGCCGGGTCGTGCGCGTTGCCGATCTCGCCGACCACGCGACGCTTGAAACCCGCGTTGACCGTCTGCTGGTCCATCACGATGCCCTGCGCCGGGGCCTCGGCCTTGAGCCGGTCGACCGCGACGGTCTGGTGGCCTCACTGAAAGAGATTGCGCAGGAAATCCTGCCCTACGCCGCCCCGGTCTGGAAGGTTCTGAATGAACGCCGCCGCGCGGGTCAGCGAATTCTGTTCGAAGGCGCACAAGGCGCACTTCTCGACGTCGATTTCGGCACATATCCCTTCGTGACTTCCTCTAATGTGATCGCCGGGCAGGCGGCCACCGGCACAGGCATCGGGCCGGGGTCCATCGACTACGTTCTGGGCATCGTCAAAGCCTATACGACCCGCGTGGGCGAGGGGCCTTTCCCGACCGAACTGGAAGACGCCGACGGCCAGCGCCTTGGTGAACGCGGCCATGAATTCGGCACCACCACGGGCCGCAAGCGGCGCTGCGGATGGTTCGATGCGGTACTGGTTCGCCAGACCTGCGCGACCTCGGGCGTCAATGGTATCTCATTGACAAAGCTCGATGTTTTGGATGGTTTCGAGGAGCTGAAGATCTGCACCGGCTACGAGCTTGACGGAGAGATCCTCGATTATCTTCCAACGGCGGCCGACAAACAGGCGCGCGTGAAACCCGTCTACGAGACGATGAAAGGCTGGAGCGAAAGCACCGCCGGCGCGCGCTCATGGGCGGACCTTCCGGGCGAGGCCGTCAAATACGTGCGTCGCATCGAAGAGCTGATCCAATGCCCGGTGTCGATGGTCTCGACCTCGCCCGAGCGGGAAGACACGATCCTCGTCACCGACCCTTTCGAGGACTGACGCACCCCTTTCCCGGAGGCACCCGAATGCTGCGCCACATCGTCCTGAGCACATTCAAATCCGATGCGACCGGCGACCAACTTGATGCCTGGCGCAAAGCCGTGACCGAGATGTGCGAGGCCAGCGAGCACGTCGTGGCTTTCACTCTGGGTGCCAACATCGGCAGCGGCCCGAACCATCACGATTCGGCCCTTGTCGCGGATTTCAAAGACCTTGAAGGGTTTCGCGCCTACATCGCCTCGCCTGCGCACAAGGCCTATGTGGAAGACCACGCCAAGCACGTCGTCGAGAAACTCGCAGCCGTTCAGCACGAATTCTAGGGCGCGATCCGGTTGACGCTTGCCCAATCCGCCCCATAACCAAAGACATGGCACTCAACTATAAATCCCGCCGACGTCTGTCGCTTCTGGTCCTTCTGGTCGGCCTGCCGCTCTATGTGGCGGCATCGCTCTGGGTGATCTCGCTGTTCGACCGCCCTCCATTCCTGCTGGAAATCGTCGTTTATGTGACCCTTGGCGTGCTCTGGGCGCTGCCCTTCAAGGCGGTGTTCAAGGGCGTCGGCAAGGCTGACCCCGACGCGCCACCGGATGACACCGGCTGATCAATCTCGACTCCGACAGCTCTTCTGCCTATTCAGGTTTCATACCATGGAAGGGCGCGCCTTGGAGAATCCCCGTAAGATATTCGTTTTCAAAGATATTACGACATCTGACGCTATGGGTCAGCCGTGCGATCCTGTGACCCGAGTAGCGGTGGCCGCCATCATTGCGAACCCGTGTGCGGGCAGGTTTCAGCAAGACCTTGCGATCCTCTTCGAAACGGGTGGTGCTCTTGGCAAAAGGCTTGCCGACGAAGCGCTGGAACAGCTGCGAAATCCTGCCGTCGCCTACGGCAAGGCGGCGATTGTCGGCATTAACGGAGATATCGAACATGGCGGCGCGGTCATTCATCCGAAACTTGGAGCTCCGATGCGAAATGCTGTCGGAGGCGGCGACGCGGTGATCCCATCCAACGTCAAGATCGGAGGCCCCGGAACGGCCATCGACCTGCCGCTTGGGCACAAGGACAACCCGTGGTCGTTTGATCATTTCGACACAATGACACTGACCATTCCCGATGGCCCCCGACCAGACGAGATCGTGATGTTCGTCGCCTATTCCGACGGTGCTCGCCCAATCCCGCGATGTGGCAAAGGCCCGGTCAAGAGCTGATCATGTGCAAAGATGCGCGATCAGCCGGTCCATGAAGGCCTCTCCCGCCTCCATCTGAGCGATTGTTACGTATTCATTCGGCTGATGTGCCAGCGCGATATCGCCGGGACCGCAGATTACGCCTGAATAGCCCGCGTTTTGGAAATGCCCGGCTTCGGTGCCGTAGCTGACCACATGATTGGCGTTGTCGCCGGTCAATCGCCGCGCCAAGTGTTCGGCCGCACCGTCGTTTTCAGGCCGCAGTCCTGGCAGACTGTAAAACGGCTCGAGGTCGATGCCGACGTCGGGTTGAATGGCTTTCATTCCAGCTTCAACGCGGCGAACTTCTTCGATGAACCGAGCCTCCCAAGCCTCGCGCGAGTCGGTCGGCACAAACCGGAAATCCACGTCGAAACGGCAATCCCTGGCGGTGATGTTGTGCGCAGTTCCGCCGGAAATCTCACCCACATGCAGCGTCGTCCACGGAGGGTCGAACATCGCGGCGATCTCG
Organism: Boseongicola aestuarii; assembly: GCF_900184815.1. Classification (GTDB taxonomy): domain Bacteria; phylum Pseudomonadota; class Alphaproteobacteria; order Rhodobacterales; family Rhodobacteraceae; genus Boseongicola; species Boseongicola aestuarii. The sequence continues at coordinate 18,989 of NZ_FXXQ01000004.1, forward strand.
CTCGGCTCGCTTGCCGCACTTTCGGCGTTCATCCGATTGCACCAGTCGATCAGCCTTGCGCCTTCCATGATCGCGTTCACCCCGGTGTGCATCAGCGACGAATGCACCTCGAACCCGCGCACATGCACCATAAACCCGCTGCCACCCTTGTGACCCGTTACGACCTTCATCATCGAGGGCTCTCCGACAATCACCAAAGCCGCCGGGGGCAGATGCTCTCGCATCTTCTCGATCAGCGGAGGCGCGCCCTCGCAGCCGATTTCTTCGTCGTATGACAGCGCGATCTGCAGGGGCTTCTTCAACGGCGCCTTGGCGGCCTTTACCAGAGCCACCAGCGCCAGCGCATCGAACCCCTTCATGTCGCAAGTCCCGCGTCCGAACAGCTTGCCGTCCTTATCGGTCACAACCCAGGGGTCGGTCACCCAGGCCTGCCCATCGACCGGCACCACATCCGTGTGCCCCGACAAGACCACACCTCCGGGTGCGTCCGGCCCGACATGCGCATAGATTGCCGCCTTCTGTCCGTCCTCGTTCAGCATCCGGTGCGAGGTCACGGCGTTGTCGGTCAGAAACCCCTGCACCCAGTCGGCAAGATCGAGGTTGCTGTCGCGACTGACTGTCGGAAATGAGACGAGCTTTTCAAGAACGTCGCGTGAGGTCAGTGTCATGTGATGTCCAATACCGAATGACCGAGCGATACCGTCTTTCGCAGGGCTTTGGTATCCTTATGCCATTGCTCTTCAAATTTCGACACGCAGCCACCGGGTTCGATACTGCGGTCCGTGTCCATCACGTCGTCGGCCTGCGTCACGCAGGTGACCCAAACGCCCGGACCCGGCGAGCGGGCCTTTCCCTTGCAATCATTCCAGCCGATTGCGCATTTTCCGCACCATGACAAACACCAGCGCCAGCACGATCGGCGTCACGATTGCCAGCGTCATTCCCTTGGAAAGCCCTAACCCTTCCGCAAAGGGATATGACAGATAGCCCAGCAGATTCACCGCATAGTAGCTGATCGCCGCGACCGAGAATCCCTCGACCGTACGCTGCAACTTCAACTGCGCATCCGCGCGCCGGTCCATGCTTTCCAACAATTTCTGGTTCTGCGCCGAGCGTTCGACATCGACCCGCGTGCGCAGCAAGTCGCCCGCTCGCATCGCCCGTTCAGCCAGAGTCTTCATCCGTGTCTCGGTCGATTTCACTGTGCGCATCGCCGGATCGAACCGCCGCATCATGAATTCAGCGATCGTTTGGCGCCCCTTGAACCGCTCTTCGCGCAGGATCGAGGTGCGCTGATTGACCAAAGCCTCGTAAGCGCCGGTCGCACCGAAACGGAACGAGGACGAGGCGAGAATGCCCTCCAGCTCCGAAGACACTTTCAACAGCGCCTCAAGTGTCTCCGCCGGCTCGCTTCCGATGCCGGTCATATCATCCATCAGCGCATTCAGCCGCACGTCGATTTCGCCGATCTGCGGTCCCAATTCGCGCACGCGGGTCAGGCCAAGCATCGACATCGTCTTGTACGTCTCGATTTCGCATATTCGCTGCACGATCCGCCCGACCCGCCGCGATCCGGCTTCCGGCGTCACGAAGATCGCGAACCGCATATGGCCCGCCGTATCGAGGCGGAAATCCCCTGCGACCACGGCGCTGTCGTCTAGGACCTGACTGACGGCAAGGCTTTCGGTGACGAACCATTCGTCCACCTTTTTCTCGATAACCGTGTCGTCGGCCTCGGCCTCGACCCGGATCAGCGCCGAACTCGTCACCACACCCGGTGCGGCCCCCAGCCATTCGCTTGGGAAAACCTCGAAATCGCGCGCATCAAAGGGCGTTTCGCTCAAGCCTTCCGCGAAAATGGTGTAGGTGACGAATTCGGTGTGGCTCTCCCACTTCAGGCGAAACTTTCCGATATCGCCGAAATAATGCGTGGCACCCGGTTGCGGATGCTTTGCACCATAGCGATCCAGCAAAGCAATCAGATGCGCCCGGTCAAGATCACGGTCGCGGCCAACCGCGTTCGACACTGGCTTGATCGCCAGATAGGCCGCGCGGCAGGGTACGCTCAGCACCGGGAAGGGGCGGGCGTGAAGCTCGTTTATCATCTGATAACGTAGCGGATGGTCTTGCAACTGGCTCATGGCACCTCGATTCCTGATCCTCTACCTAGCCGGATTTGCGCATCTGTAAACGAAAAAATCGCCCAATTTCCTTAACTTAGCGGTCGACGATTGCATACAGTGATCGCGCCATGAAAATTCAATTGACTTTTTCAGCATTAGGGCGTGAAAATATTCTTGGAAATTTCACGAAGGATCGCCTCCTGTGTCTCTGATCGATATGCCAGACAGCCTTGGACGCGACATCCGAGCCTTGCGCAAATCGCGCAAGCTGACCCTGTCGGAACTGGCCGAAAAACTAGGCCGGTCCGTAGGCTGGATGAGCCAGGTCGAGCGCGATCTCTCTGAACCTTCCATGAGCGAAATCAAGGACCTCGCACGGGCCTTCGACGTGCCAGTGCAGACACTCTACGGCCACGCACCCGCCCGCGCCGGCGAAGAGGGGCGCATCGTGCGCGCCAATGCGCGCCGACCAGTCGGGCACCGCGCCGACGGGTTGTCCGAGGACCTCTTGTCGCCCGATCTCACCGACGATTTCGAAGTCGTGCATTCGACCTTCGCCCCCCTTGCGCGCCGCGATGAACCCTTGTCGCGCCCTACGCAAGAGGTCGGCTACATCATTTCCGGTGCCCTCGATCTGACGGTCGGCGGCACGACGCACCGCCTCAATCCCGGCGACAGCTTCCGCATCCGTGGCGAGCCGTTTTCCTGGGCCAATCCAAACACCACACCGTGCATCGCGATCTGGGTGATCGCGCCACCGGTCTACTAATTCAGGGAGGACACCCATGTCCGATTTTCCAACGACCGCCCGCGTGGTCATCATCGGCGGCGGTGTCGTCGGCACCTCGACTCTTTATCACCTTGCCAAAGCGGGCTGGAGCGATTGCGTCCTTCTTGAAAAAAACGAACTGACCGCAGGGTCCACATGGCACGCCGCAGGCAATGTGCCGAACTTTGCGGGGTCTTGGGCAGTGATGAACATGCAGCGGTATTCGGCCACGATGTATCGCACGCTTGGCCAGGACGTCGATTACCCGATGAACTACCACGTCACCGGTTCGATTCGTCTGGCGCACTCGAAAGAGCGCATGCAGGAGTTTGAGCGCGTCGCTGGCATGGGCCGCTATCAGGGCCTGCAAATGGATATCTGCACGCCTGCCGAACTGAAGGACATGCACCCCTTCATGGAAACCCACGACATCATGGGCGGCATGTGGGACCCGCTGGACGGTGACATCGACCCGGCACAATTGACCCAGGCCCTTGCCAAAGGCGCCCGCGATACGGGGGGCCAGATCGAACGCTTCTGCCCGATCACCGGGCTCGACCGCGACGGCGACGAGTGGATCGTAAAGACCGCCAAAGGCGATATCCGTTGCGAATACGTTGTGAACTGCGCAGGCTACTATGCCCAACGTGTCGGCGAGATGTTCAAGCCTTTTGGTGGTCGCACCGTGCCGATGGTCGTCATGTCTCACCAGTATTTCCTGACCGGACAACTGCCCGAACTTGAGGCATGGACCAAGGAAAAGGGCCACAAAGTCCCGCTACTGCGCGATGTCGATATCAGCTATTACCTGCGACAGGACAAGAACGGCCTGAACCTCGGCCCCTACGAGCGGAACTGCAAAGCCCATTGGGTCACGCCCGACGATCCCATGCCCGAGGACTTCAGCTTTCAGCTTTACCCCGATGACCTCGACCGCCTCGAATTCTACATGGAAGATGCCATGGCCCGCGTGCCGCTCTTGGGCGAGGGCGGCATCGAGCGCAATATCAATGGCCCGATCCCGTACGCCCCCGATGGCCTGCCGATGATCGGCCCTATGCCCGGCGTCAAGAACGCCTTCGAGGGACATTCCTTCACCTTCGGCATCGCGCAAGGCGGCGGTGCAGGCAAGGTTCTGTCGGAATGGATCATGCACGGCGAAACCGAACTGGACATGTGGGCCGTCGACCCGCGCCGATACACTGACTACACCGACCACGACTATTGCCTCGCCAAAGCGCTCGAAACCTATGGCCACGAATACGCCATGCACTTTCCGCACCACGAATGGCCTGCGGGTCGTGACAAAAAGCACGGGCCCTTGCACGACAAGCTCGTCGAACAGGGCGCAGTGCTTGGCGCTTACAACGGCTGGGAGCGCGCAAATTGGTTCGCGAAACCAGGGGACGACACCTCCGAGGAATCGACGCAAACCTGGGATCGCAGCGGCCCTTGGGAAGTCCGCGTCAAAGAGGAATGCGAATCCGTCCGCGATGGCTGCGGCGTCATTGCAATCACCGGCTTTTCGCGCCTCAAAGTCGAAGGCCCCGGAGCGAAAGACTTCGTCGATAGCCTCACCGCCTCGCAACTGCCGAAACCGGGCCGCATCTCGTTGGCTTACTTCGCCGACAGCCGTGGTCGCATCCTGACCGAGATGTCAGCGATGGTGCATGGCGACGACGAGGTCGGCCTTATCACTGCCGCGGTCGCACAATGGCACGACGCCGAAATCCTGAAGCGCAAAGCGCCCGAGGGCATCACCATCACCGACCACACCAAAGAGGTCGAGGCCATCCTCGTTACCGGTCCAAAAGCCCGCGATACCCTTGCGCCAATCACCGAAGGCCACGATCTTTCCGCCCCTTGGCTCTCGGTCAGCCTGGACGGCAAAGTTGCAGGGCGCGATGCAGCCTTGGTGCGCGTCAGTTTCGCCGGTGAGCTTGGCTGGGAAATCCATTGCGCCGTCGCCGACGCCCCTGCCATTTACGACGCGCTGATGGATCAGGGCGCAACCCCCTTCGGCATGTATGCCCTGAACGCCCTGCGCATCGAAAAAGGCTATCGCGCATGGAAAGGCGACCTCTCCACCGACTACAGCCTTCTCGAAGGCGGCCTTGACCGGTTCGTAAAACTCGACAAACCGCAAGATTTTCCCGGCAAAGCCGCGTTGCAAAACGAAAGACAGCAAGGCGTCAAGAAACGCTTCGTCACTCTGACAGTTGATGCAGGCGACGCAGACGCGCCCTATATGTCCACACTCTGGCACGGTGACGAAGTGGTCGGTGAAACCACCTCGGGCGCATGGGGCTACCGCGTGAACAAATCCATCGCGCTGGGCATGCTGCGCGTTGATCTGACCACCCCCGGAACCGAGGTTGAGGTCGAGATCTTCGGCAATCGCTACAAAGCCACGGTCGAAGAAGACCGGCCGCTCTGGGATCCCACAAACGAGCGGATCCGCGCATGATCACCGACGAAGCCCGCCGCATCATCCGCGAGTTCCCCCTCGGGATCGTTGCCACCATCACCGCAGACGGGCGGCCAGCCGCGTCGCCCAAGGGGACGTTTCTGGTGCTGGATGACACGACGATCGCCTATGGTGATATCCGCTCGCCCGGCACGCGGCGCAACCTGCAAAAGCTCCCCATGGCCGAGGTCGTTTTCGTCGACACCTTCCGCCGCAAAGGCGTGCGCCTCAGTGGTACCACCGAAGTCGTAGACAGTGAGGCCGCGCGGTTCAAGACCCTGATAACACAATGGAAAGCAACTTGGGGCGATCTGGCCAACCGGATCACAGCCCTCGTCCTTATCCATGTCGACACCGTCAAACCACTCACCACGCCGCCCTACGATGACGGCGCAACCGAAGCCGAAATGATCGCAATGTATCGCGACAAATATGCAAAGATGTTCCCGGGATCATGACACATATTACCCTTCTAGGCGGTGGCCTCGGCCAGGAATTGGTCCGCCGCTCGAAAGACGCTCCAACGCCGCTTTGGTCCACGCAGGTCATGATTGACCATCCCGGCATGGTCGAGGACCTGCACCGCGACTACTACGATGCGGGTGCCACGGTTGCGACGACCAACACCTATGCCCTGCATTTGGATCGCCTTGTGGATACCCCCTTCGCTGGTAAGCAAGTCAATCTTGTCACAGCCGCTTTGAATGAAGCCAAAGCCGCGCGCACGAAACCGGGCCAGCGGCTTGCAGGCTCGATCGGCCCGCTCATCGCCAGCTATCGCCCCGACATTCACCCAGACCTTGAAACGGCCATCCCGCTTTACGCCGACATGGCCCGCCAACTGGCCCCGCACGTTGACTTTCTGATCTGCGAAACCGTGGCGTCCGTTTCCCACGCCGAAGCCATCCTGACCGGCGCGCGCCAGACGAACCTGCCGGTCTGGCTCTCCGTAACGCTTGACGACGAGGACGGCACGCGCCTGCGCTCTGGTGAACCTGTGACCGAACTTGGCCACCTCACACCCGACGCATGGCTCGCCAATTGCTCGGCTCCCGAAGCCATGGCCGCCGCGCTCGACGTCTTTGCGACCTTTGGCAAGCCATACGGCGCCTACGCTAACGGCTTCAAGGAGATCACCAAGGATTTCCTCAAGGATAAACCAACCGTCGACGCACTTGCCCCCCGCGAAGACGTGACCCCTGCCAGCTACGCCGAAACAGTCCTGTCGTGGGTCGATCAAGGGGCCACAATCGTCGGCGGTTGCTGCGAGGTCGGCCCTGATCATATCCGCGAAGTCGCCCGTCGCCTGACCGCCGCCGGTCACACAATCGTCTGACAAAGGACCACCGAAAATGAGCCTTCCCGCACAAGCCCGCGTCGTCATCATCGGCGGCGGAGTCATTGGCTGTTCCATCGCCTATCACCTCGCCAAGATCGGCTGGTCCGACGTCGTGCTCATGGAAAGAAAACGCCTCACGTCGGGCACCACTTGGCATGCTGCTGGCCTGATCGGGCAACTGCGCGCCAGCGCGAACATGACGAAACTCGCGAAATATACCCAAGGTCTTTACGTCCAGCTTGAAGAAGAAACCGGCGTCGCCACCGGCTGCCGCTGGTGCGGGTCGATGACCGTCGCCCTGACCGAGGACCGCAAAGAGGAACTTCTGCGTCAGGCCTCCATGGCGCGCGCCTTCGGCGTCGAAGTTCACGAGATTTCGCCCGCCGAAGTCGCCGAGAAATACCCTCATCTGAAAGTCGACGACATCACCCAGGCGCTCTGGCTGCCGTCAGACGGGCAGGGCGACCCGGCCAACATTACTCAGGCCCTCGCCAAGGGCGCGCGCCAACGCGGCGCCAAGACGTTCGAGGGCACCAAGGTCACGAAAATCCACAAAGACGGCGCCCGCGTCACCGGGGTCGACTGGGAAACCGAAGCCGGAGACACCGGCCACACCGCTTGCGAACACGTCGTTATCGCCTCGGGCATGTGGTCCCATTCGGTTGGCAAAATGGCCGGCGTCAACATCCCGCTCCACGCCTGCGAACATTTCTATATCGTCACTGAAGGCATTGATAAACTGACACAATTACCCGTCCTGCGCGTACCTGACGAATGCGCCTACTACAAAGAGGACGCCGGCAAAATCCTCCTCGGCGCGTTTGAACCCGTCGCCAAACCTTGGGGTATGAGCGGCATCTCCGAGAGCTTCGAGTTCGACCAGCTGCAAGAGGACTTTGACCACTTCGAACCGATCCTGGAACAGGCCGTTGAGCGCCTGCCGATCCTCGCCGAAGCCGGGATCCACACCTTCTTCAATGGCCCCGAAAGCTTCACCCCCGACGACGCCTACCATCTCGGCCTCGCTCCCGGCAGCGAAAACATCTGGGTCGCAGCGGGCTTCAATTCCATCGGTATCCAGTCCGCAGGCGGGGCTGGCATGGCTCTGGCACAATGGATGGACACAGGCGAAAAGCCCTTCGATCTCGGCGACGTCGACATCTCTCGGATGCAGCCGTTTCAAGGCAACAAACGCTACCTCCACGACCGCTCAACCGAAACGCTCGGCCTGCTTTACGCCGACCACTACCCCTATCGCCAAAAAGCCACCGCGCGCGGAATTCGCCGCACACCGCTGCACGAACACCTGCTGAAAGCCGGCGCCGTCATGGGCGAAACCGCAGGCTGGGAACGCGCGAACTGGTTCGCCAATGAAGGCCAGACGCCCGAGTACGAATACAGCTGGGGACGTCAGAACTGGTTCGAAAATCAAGCCGCCGAACACCGTGCGATCCGCGAAAACGTCGGTCTTTATGACATGACGTCCTTCGGCAAAATCCGTGTCGAAGGACGCGACGCCGAAGCCGTGATGAATCGCATCTGCGGCGGCGACATGTCCGTGCCCGTGGGCCGCATCGTCTACACGCAATTCCTCAACAACCGGGGCGGAATCGAAGCCGACGTCACCGTCACACGCCTGACGGAAACCGCCTATCTCGTCGTAACACCCGCCGCGACGCGCCTTGCTGACGAGACATGGCTGCGCCGTCACGCAGGAGACGCTAATGTCGTCATCACCGACGTCACGCCGGGCGAAGGTGTCATCGCCGTGATGGGTCCGAATGCACGCAATCTGATGGCCCGTGTCAGCCCAGACGACTGGTCCAACGAGGCGCATCCTTTCGGCCACGCCCGTGAGATCGAGATCGGGTACGGTCTGGCCCGCGCGCATCGTGTGTCCTATGTCGGCGAACTTGGCTGGGAACTTTACACGTCCTCCGACATGACCGCGCATGTCTACGAAACGCTGGTCGAGGCGGGGGCTGACGTGGGCCTGAAACACGTCGGCCTGCACGCGATGGACAGCCTGCGCATTGAGAAAGCCTTCCGCCATTTCGGCCATGACATCACCTGCGAGGACCACGTGGTCGATGCGGGACTATCCTTTGCGGTCAAAACGGAAAAGCCTGACTTCATCGGCCGCGACGCAGTCCTGAAACGCAGGGAAACGGGGCCAAAACTCCGCATGGTGCAATTCCGGCTGAGGGATCCGAGGCCTCTGCTGTTCCACCATGAACCGATCCTGAAGGACGGTAAATTCGTTGGATATCTGGCGTCCGGTAACTATGGTCATACGCTGGGCGGGGCCATCGGTCTTGGCTATGTTCCGGCGGAAATCGCAAAAGAAACAGACGGTTGGTCCATTGAAGTCGCCGGAGAGCGGGTTGCAACGGATGCGTCCCTACGGCCAATGTATGACCCCAGATCCGAACGGATGCGAGGCTGATTAGCGCTTGGAGAAGCGATGCACTGTGGTCTGTCGAAAGACGTTCGACGGGTCGAGCCTGATTGACGGAAAGTTCGGCTGGTTTGGTGCGTCGGGGTGAATTTCCGGCTCGACCGCGATGCCATAGTCCATGCCCGTATATACATGAACCGCCGGCGCGTCGCTCAGAATCTCCAGTCTGAGGTTCCCGCTTTCAAGCGTGACGCAAGGTTGAAGCTTAGTGGTCCGCGGCAACACAAAGCAGTGGTCGACGCTGTGCGACGGTCCGCGCGCCTTGCGGTAGTCCAATGCCGTTCCGTCGACTTGCGCGATGTCACCGGTTGGGATGTTGGCGGCATCCATCGCCAAGACGTGATCGGCGTAGATTTGCAGAGTGTGACCATCGCGACCCTGCCCTGAAAGCGCCCAGAACGGATGAAAACCGACGTTCATCAAAGTCGGCGCGTCGGTCGTTGCCGTTATATCCAACACCAGATCGGCCTCCTTCAGCCGATAGGAAACCAACACACGCCGCTGACCGGGGAAGGCATCCGGGGGCAGGTCGACGCAGAAGGTCACAGAGCTTTCGTCTGCCGCTGCTATGTCCCAGACCATCCGGTGCAAACCTAAGGCGCCAGAATGGAGTAGGTTCGCCCCCTCGTTCGCGGGAAAGCTCAGGGTCTGTTCGTCCAACACTGCGCTGGCATTGGCGAGACGGTTCATCACCGGCCCGACGATAGTGCCGCAAAACGGGCGCGCTTCGGCTTTCGCAAGCGAAAGCGCAGGCGTCAGACCGTCGATACCGTCAAATATCAAACCGTTGATCCGCGCGCCTAGCGTCAGGAACCGTGCCGTCAAATGCTCGTTGGCGATCGTCACTTCGCGGACCGACCGACCGTCGGACAGGACTCCGAACTCGCGCGTGTTCACGGGATTTCAATCTCGGCAATCAAAGCAGCCAAAGCGGCACCGTGCATGTCGCGGTCGGCGGTGGTGCCTTGCACGGCGGGGCGGGGCAGGGACAGTTTCACGACCGCCAAATCCTCGATATCGAAGCGTTTCAGCGTTTGCGCGGGCGTATCGAGAATGCGCGCCACACCGGATGTCGACAACCCGTCGCGCACGCGCACAAAGGCATCCTGAGAGCCGCAGAAAATGTCCACGGTCAGCCAGAACGGTCCGGCATTCTTTGAACGGACTTTCTCGACGATCCGGCCAAGTTCAGGCATCGAAAGTCTCCAGCGAAAACGCATCCATCGGGTCATCCAGTCGCAAAACATGGTTGAGACAAAACTCGTAAATCGCGCCCCTGTCGATCTCGGCGGGTGAAAAGGGAAACGCAAACGTCGGCTGTTCTTCGTCGCGCGTAAGGGGGTGGTGCAGCAGGTAGGGGTTCAGAAGCTTACCGATCTCTCCGGCAAGTTCGGGCGTCTTCGCCGTGACCAGACCAAGCGCGCCGATTTCAACCGGATCACCAAGGCGCGTTTCCAGCGCGCCCAATGTCGCATTCTGCCCTATCAGTCTGATCTCAATCGAAAAATCATCCTCAGTGGCCGAGGTTCTTGCCACTGCCTTCGCGGTGCATCTCGCGACGATATCCTCGGCCCATGCCGCGGCATTTGCCACGTATCGCGCGTCCCTCAAAAGTGCGAGAACGATCGTCTGAAAGCCTGCCACCCGCGCGCCTTCAAGCTTTACCGTGTAGTCGTCGGAGGGGCTCCATTTCGATCCCGTGACCCGCACGCGCGTGTCATCCAAGGCCTCATAGCGAGCGCCCGTAACATCCAGAACGCCACCCGGCTCATACAGCAGGAACGGATCGGAGTTTTCATAAAGCATATGCGCCGATACGGTGTGCGGTGTGGCGTGGGCGCCCTCGGCCAAGGGCGTCAGGACAAAGCTGTCGCTTTCAAAATCCACCTGCAAGACGCCCGACTGCGGGTTCGTCGCGCAAAGGGCGCCACATTCGCCGATCTTCGCCGCATGCCAGGCCAGTCCTGCGTCCACGCCGCGTTCGATTGGCAAGGCCGCGATGATCGCCGTGTCTGTGGTTCGCCCCGCAATCACGATGTCCGCACCTGTCGCAAGCGCGGCCGAAATCTGCTCGACCCCGGCCAAAGCGACGATGTTGGTGCAGCTTTCAATAAGCGGAACGTCGATCTCGGGTGCGGCGGGCAGGGGGGTAACCCGGCCCGCAGCAAGAGCCGCCGATATGTCATCGGGCGCTTGATCCGACTTCAACACCGCGATCTTCGCGCTTTGTCCGGTGTCGGCCAGAACTTCGCGCGTGATCCCCAAAAGCCAGTCCACTGCCGACCCTGCGCCGCAGGTTCCGGCCGTGCCGATCACCAAAGGACAACCCGCACGCCGCGCGGCATCCATCAGTCCGGCCCATTCGGCCTTGGTCGAAGACCGCGCGTATTTCGATACGCCCCGTCCAAGATAGGACGGGCCGCTGTCCGTCGAGCCGCCGTCAATGGCGATCAGGTCAGGCTTGTTGGCAATGCCCCGTTCAAGCGCGTCGGGGTCATAGCCAAGCCCAAGCGCACCGGATGGGATCAGAATTCTGACCATCAGTCAGTGATCGCGGGCGGTTTTTTCAAGACGTTGCGCAGGAACATCGGAGCGACGAAGCCCAGAATGGCCGCGACCCACAGGCCGATCGAAATCGGGCTGGAAAACAGATAGGTCACATCACCGTCCGAAAGGATCATCGCGCGCCGCAATGCGTCCTCCATGTTGCCGCCCAGCAAGATGCCAAGAATTACCGGCACCGTCGGCACGTCGAGCTTGCGCAGGAAGTAGCCCAACACACCGAAACCGATCATCATCAGCATGTCGAAATAGCTGCCCGTTAGTGAGAATATGCCCACGAACGAGATCATCGTGACACCCGGCAACAGGATCCACGCCGGCACCATCAGGACTTTGACGAAGATCTTCACCATCGGCACGTTCATCAACAGCAACACGACGTTCGCGATCAGCAACGAGGCAATCAACCCCCAGACGACCTCGGGTCGTTCTGTGAACAACGTCGGCCCCGGCGTGATGTTCAGCGTCATCAAAAGCGCCAGCAAAACCGCAGTGGTGCCCGATCCCGGAACGCCAAGCGTCAGCATTGGCACCAGAGCACCGCCCGCCGCAGCGTTGTTGCCCGCCTCGGGGGCGGCCACGCCTTTCGGCACACCCGTTCCGAAACCGCCGTTTGGCCCGGCGATGGACTTTTCGGTCATATAGGCCAGGAACGATCCAAGAGAGGCCCCGGCTCCGGGCAGGATACCTGCGACAAAACCAACACCGGAAGAGCGCAACATCGTCCACTTGGTGTCAAAAATGTCCTTCCACGGCACACGTACCTTGTCGAGCGCGACTCCGATGGAAGACCCTTTGCCGTGGCTCTCGATAAAGAAGAACAGCTCGGCAATCGCGAAAAGACCGACAATCGCGACCAGGAAATCAACGCCGTCAAACAAGTGCAGGCTTCCTCCGGTCAAACGAGGCAGGCCGGACGAACTGTCGACGCCGATCATCGCTATCCCAAGACCCATACAGGCCGCCAAAGCCGCCTTGGCCTGGTTGTTGGACGCCATGCCGCCCAGCGTGCAGAACGCCAGCAAATACAGGGCGAAATACTCGGCCGGTCCGAACAGGAATGCCACACGTGCCAAAGACGGGGCCAGCAGCATCAAACCGATGGTCGCCAACAATGCACCCACAAAAGACGCAACGCCCGACAGAACCAAAGCATCGCCCGCACGACCTTGCTTGGCCATCGGATAGCCATCCAGAGTGGTCATCAGTGCCGGCTCGTCACCCGGAATGTTCAGCAGGATCGAACTGATCCGCCCGCCATACATCGCGCCGTAATAAACCGACGTCATCAGGACCAGCGCAGAAGTCGCATCAAGCCCCAGCGTGAAGGTGATCGGGATCAGGATCGCAACGCCGTTCGACGGACCAAGGCCCGGCAATGCGCCGATGATCGTTCCCAAAAAGCAGCCGCAAACGGCCAGAAATAACGTGTAGGGCGAAAGCGCGACGCCAAATCCAAGCGCAAGGTTGGACAGGATATCCATGTCAGTGCCCTCCTACGAAGGGAATGAGAATAGCCAGCGCGTCCCAAAGCTGGCCCTCTTTCGGAATGCGATAGGCGACAATGTTTCCAAGCCCAAGCGCGTATTTGAACAGAACGAACAGCCCAAGCGACAACCCAAACCCCGACAGGATCGAAGCAACCGGACGGAATGAAATCTGATAGCTCAGGATCCCGGCGGCAAAGATCGTCGGCCCGATGAATCCCAAAGGCTTCAGCAGCACCGCGTAGATCGCCAGCACCACTACCGCGATGGCCATGGAAATCCATGTCGGACCACCAGGCCAGTCCGGATCGGGATCAGCCCGGAAGATGATGGACAGGGAACAAATCGCCGCCACGCCGCCGATCAGAAGCGGGAACAGTTTCGGCAGAAACTCACCCGAGAAGAAATTCGTCTGAATCTGGGTGGCGGCCGCGATATACGCGACCGCCGTGATCAGAGTGATCAGACCGAATATTCGGTCCGAAGCCATTACTGGATGACTCCAAGCTCTTTGGACATCGCGTTGATGTCTGCAACCAGCCCGTCAACATATGACTGGAACTGACCACCAACCAGCGTGAACGGAGCCAAGCCGTTGTCGGCCATGGCCTGAGCCCATTCTTCCGAGTCTGCGACCTGCTGCAACTTGCCGGCCCATTCCTCGAAGTGCGCGTCCGAAATGCCTTTCGGTACATAAAGACCACGCCAGTTAACGGCCACGACGTCATAGCCCTGCTCTTTGGCGGTCGGAATGTCCTCGAAGCCAGGCACGCGGTCTTCGGTCAGAACCGCGATCACGCGAATGTCGCCGTTGGCAAGGAACGAAACCACTTCCGACATGTCGCCGGTCATCGCTTGGGTGAAGCCACCGACTGTCTGCGTGATGGCATCCGCGCCACCGTCAACACCGATGTACTTGATCGACGTGATATCGGTGAAGCCGCCCTCTTTGAGGATCATCAAAGGCTTCATATGGTCAAATCCACCAACGGCTGAACCGCCGGCAAAGGCAACCGAACCGGGATCGGCCTTGATCGCCTCAACCATGTCACCCAGCGTCTGAAACGGGCTGTCAGCCGCCACAACGATCACGCCCGGATCAGCACCGATGGCACCGACGAAACGCACCTGATCTGCAGTCATGCCTGCATAGGCGTTCTGTGCAAGACGTGTGGTTGTCGCCGAAGAAGCCGCGATAATCAGGTTTTCTTCGTCGTTGCGCTCGTTGACGACCGTTGTGTAGGCCAGTCCGCCGCCGGCACCCGGCATGTTGGTGACCTGAACGGGCGTGTCGACAGCACCGATATCGTACAGGATCTTGCCGATCTGACGGCAGGTAAAGTCCCAGCCACCGCCGGGGTTGGCCGGTGCGATGCACTCAGCCGCAGAAGCTGCTCCGCCGATCAGGCAAAAAGCAGCGGTCAGCCCAAAGGCTTTTACTTTCGTTTTCATGAAGTCCTCCCATTTGACTTGGCGGTTTTTTTCCGCTCATCGTGACAAAAGCCTAAGCACCTGACACCGACCTGTCACGGCCAATTTTAAACGGGGCCCCATGCGATTTCTGCTGATCGAAGATAATGCCAACCTTGCCAGCGCCGTCGCCGAGCGTCTGCAACTGGATGGCCACGCCGTTGATCACGCAGGTACGCTGGATGATGCCGAATCCTGCATCGCTGCCGCCGATTACGATTTGATATTGCTGGATATTATGCTTCCCGACGGAGATGGCCGGACCTTCCTTCAATCGCACCGCCGAGCCGCAAAAAGCACGCCAATCATCGTCACCACAGCCCGCTCCGAAGTCTCGGACCGTGTCAGCCTTTTGGACCTTGGCGCCGACGATTACATCACCAAGCCTTTCGACTTTTCCGAGCTTGAAGCCCGCTGTCGCGCTGTTCTGCGCCGCCGCGGGGGTGTCGCAGCCAACCGTCTCACAGTCGCCAATGCGGTGCTTGATTCGACCGCTGGCGAGCTACAGATCGACGGCGTCGGCCAAACCCTGCGCAACCGCGAACTGCGCCTTCTTGAAGTCTTTTTCACCTCACCCGGTCAGGTCTTCTCCAAATCCTATCTTCTTGACCGGCTTTTTTCCTTCTCCGAAGACGTCGGTGAAAACGCCATCGAGGTCTACGTCGGACGCATCCGCAAACGCCTTGAACCTTCTGATGCCGTCATCGAAACCGTGCGCGGCCTGGGCTATCGACTGGTCGCAAAACAGTGACCTTTCCACCCCTCACGCGATCGATCCGCACCCGGCTCTTCCTCCAGCTGGCCGCCATCTCCGCGCTATTGTCAGTCGCGCTTTTTCTTGTCGTGCGCGGCCTTGCCGAAACCGCCGCCGAAGCCACGCAAGACGGTATCCTCTCCGCATCCGCCACCTCAATCGCCGATGCCTTGCGCTCTGAAGACGGCGAGATCACCCTCGATCTGCCCTATTCCGCGCTCTCGATGCTTGGCACCACCAACGATGACCGCGTGTTCTACAAAGTCGAGGTGAACGGCGAAACGCTGACAGGATATGACGATCTGCCAGCACCAACCGACGCGCCGACGATCTCGCGAAACACTTTCGCAACCTTCGATTATCGCGGCGACGAAGTGCGCATGGTGTCTGCATCGCGCACCGTCAGCGCGGGTGGCGTGCCGTCAAATGTCTTGATTTCCGTCGCCCAGACCCGCCTCGGCCTTGCCGCCATTTCTCAGCGCATCAGCGCCATCGCCACCGGCGTCGGCCTTGTGTTCTTCCTCGTCGCCACCGCCCTCAGCCTGCTTGCCGCGCGCTCTGCCTTGCGTCCTCTGAAAGAACTCACCGCCGCCGTCACGCGTCGTGGTCCCGCCGACCTGCGCCCCCTCGCAATCCAGCCGCCGACCGAACTGGAACCCTTCGTTTCTGCTTTGAACACTTTCATCGCCCGCCTGCGCGCCTCGCTCCTGCGCTCCGAGGACCTCATCGCCGAAGCCGCCCACCGCGTCCGCACACCCCTTGCCACCGTGCGCGCCAAAGCCGAGGTCACGCACCGCAAACTGAACAAACCCGAGCACCGACAGACCATGCGGGAAATGATCCGCGCCATCGACGAAAGCTCGCGCTCCGCCGGTCAGCTTCTTGATCACGCCATGGTCACCTTCCGCACCGACAGCCTCGCAACGGAATCCATCGATATGGGCGAACTGGTGCGCGAAACCGTCGCCCGTCTGGAACCCGCCGCCGACCTCAAGGACGCCACAATCCGCTGCACCATTCCCAAACAGCCGCCCCATTTCACTGGCGACCGCATCCTGTTGCAAAGTGCGATCCAGAACATCCTCGACAACGCGATCAAATATTCCCCCGACGATAGCGATATCGCCGTCACCCTGACCGCCGTCGACACCCTCCGACTTGATGTCTCCGATCAGGGCAGGGGCTTTGGCGACACCGACACGAACACCCTGAAGGCCCGCTTTTCACGCGGTGCCAACGTCGACGACATCGTCGGCTCCGGCCTCGGGCTCACCATCGCGGACGAGGTCGCCCGCGCGCACGGCGGCACCCTTGCAATCACCCGAAACGAAGGAGCAAAAGGCGCATGCGTTTCGCTTGTCTTCCCGCTGCAATAATCGCGTCGTTAACCTTCCTTAACGCCGCTGCCGCTTTCGAGATTGAGGAGCGCGCGACCTACGCCGCGTCCAATCCGCAAACTGAACTGCGCATCATCTCCACCGCTGATCGGGGCGTCTTCGAGCCGATCCTGGTCGCGTTCCAACAAAAAAACCCCACGGTTTCAATAGACTACGTTATCGCCAGCACAACCGAACTGATGAAAGCCGTCCACGAGGAGGGCGAGGTTTTCGACCTTGTCATCTCCTCTGCGATGGACCTGCAAACCAAACTTGCCAATGACGGTTTCGCGCAAACATACCGTTCACCCGCCACTGACGCGCTGCCGGATTGGGCCAAATGGCGCGATCAGGTCTTCGCCTTCACGCAGGAACCCGCCGTCCTGATCCTCTCCGAAAAAGCCTTTCCAACGGACGATTATCCAACGTCCCGCGACGCGCTGATCGACCTCTTGCGGGACCAGCCCGACCGCTTCCGCGGCAGGGTCGGAACTTACGACGTGCGCATCTCCGGTTTCGGCTACATGATGGCCACGCAGGATGCCCGCGTTTCCGAGAATTTCTGGCGCCTGCTCGAGGTCATGGGCCGCCTTGATGCGCGGCTCTACTGCTGTTCGGGCGCCATGTTGCAGGACATCCGAAACGGCGATCTTGCCATCGCCTATAACGTCCTCGGCAGCTACGCCCAAGCTCAACTGGCCGACGGCGGTGGCTATCGGATCGTCCTGATGAGCGATTTCGCCAACATCATGCTGCGCACCGCCGTGATCTCGTCGAATGCAGAAAACGTGACCGACGCGCAGATCATGGTCGACTTCCTCGCCTCCCTCGAAAGCCGCCCGGATCTCGTTGCCGCCTCCGGCCTTCCGGCCATCGACACCGATGCGTTGCAGTCCAATGTCGCGCTCAGACCCATCCGTCTAGGGCCGGGTCTTCTGGCCTTCCTCGACCGCCTCACACGCCGCAATTTCCTGCGCAACTGGGAAGCCTCGATCACTCAGGAATGATGGCTCAGACCTGTTGCCTTGCCATTCGCTCCAGCACATCGACGCCTTGCGTTTTCATCCAGTGCAGCATGTCGATGAAAACCCAGTTCTCTGCCAGTTTTGCGTCCCGGCGCAGGTAAATATCCACCACGCGAAACTCGGTCTTCTGCCCCTGCGAAGACGGCATTCCCAGGAATCCGCCTTCATGCACTGCCTGAAAATTCGGCCAGCCAAAGAACCCGCCAAAATGCCCCTCGGCCAGTCGCGCCAGATGTCCGGTTTTCGTGCGATCCTTGAACGCCGCCCGAAACGGCCCCGAATGCTGCTTTGCGTAACGCTCGATCGTGTAGGTCGCGCCGATCCCCTCGGGGCCCCACCAGATCATGTCGTCATGCCATGTGCGGGCCAGTTCTTCTTCAAGCGGCACCCCAAGGTTCCATGTCCCCAAGTCACCTATCATCGCGTTAATGGTTCTTAACGTTGCCGTTCCCTCGGCTTCGGGCGCGTCTTCAAACAGTAAACCATTATGCGAAATCGGCCCCGGTTGCACCAGATGCTGCGCCGTCGCGGGCGGGAAGGGCGACTGTCCTGCTTGCGTCATGATATGTGGAATATCGCAGAAGAACGCTGTCTCGACGATCCGCTCACTCTCCACGCGGTTGAATTCTGCATAGCGCAAAAAAGCCATTTTGCGCGTCGGGCGAATCCCCAGCCAGGGCGCATCAAATAGCCCCATCAAATGCCCCATCGACACGACCCAAACGCCCTTGAATCCGTCAATCTCGTTGCGTCCGGCAAAGAAGATATCCTGTCGCCGTTGCACGCGTGAGAATGCGCGCAGATACGGCTTCCAGAAGGTATCTGCGACGGCTTCGGCACCGCTGTGTACATTGAACGGATGCACGCCCCGCCACGTCCAGTCGGGTGCCACGCGCGCGCTCAGGACCCCGGAGACATCTTCAGACGTCGCACGAGACAAGACCTCGTAATGCGCCAATACAACGGCCTTTTCGGCCTGAAATCCGGACATTTTTATCTTTAACCCTTAACCGCTCCCGCTGTCAGACCGCTGACGATCTGGCGCTGGAAGAACAGGATCAATACAAACAACGGCGCGGTCGCAGACACAACCGCTGCCACCGCGAACATCACGTTGCCCTCTTCGAATGTAGACCCAAGGAAGCTGGCAATTTTCGGAACCATCGTTTGATTTTCCTGGCTGAGAAGCATCGCCGTCACGGCGAAATCGTTATATGCCAAAAGAAAGCTGAACAGCCCTGTCGTGATGACGCCCGGCCACATGACTGGAATGATCACATACCGAAACGCCTGAAAACGGGTGCATCCATCGACCATCGCGCTTTCGTCCAGGTCTTTGGGAATATTCAGAAAAAACGAATGCAGCATCCACAGTGTAAACGGCTGGTTGATCGCAACCAAAACGATGATGGACGTGGGCAAATGCCCCCAGACATTCCACTCGAAAAATGGCAGCAGATAGCCTGAAACCAGCGTGATATGCGGCATCGCCCGGAACACCAGCGCAATCATAAGCAGCCAAAACGCATAGCGGTATCCGGACCGCGCCAAGGCATATCCTCCCAGCGTTCCGAACGTGAGAGAGATGATGACCGTGAAGAAAACCACGATGAACGTGTTCAGCGAAGCGCGCCAGAACTCCTGATCGATCCATGCGCCCGAGTAGGCGTGAGTGGTAAACGCATCTCCCGTTTCCACGATTGTACGCGTCCCCCAAAGCGCATTCGTCCAATCCGCTTTCGAGAAGAAATCGCCCTGCACTTTGAATGAACCCCAAAGGGTCCAAAGGAACGGGAACGAGGCGATAATGACCCAGAGGATCACGAAACCCGTGGCGAATATTGCCAGCGTCGGCGAGCGCTTCATTGCTGCGGATGCCATCGCTCAGGTCCTCTTTCGATTGAAGTCGCGCCAAGTCCGGATCAGCACCGGCGTCAGCAGAATGGCCACGCCGATGATCGTCAGAATCGACGTCGCGGCGGCCGAGTTGAACCGTGCAATATCGCCGCGCAAGTCCGCGAAAATGATATAGGACAGTGACGTCGCATTGGCCGATGCGGAAAAGCCGACGATCGGTTCAAACACGCGGAAGTTGTCCATCAGCTGGATCAGCGTGATAAAAACGACCAACGGCATCAGATAGGGCACCACGACGTATCGCACCCGCTCCCAACGGCTGGCCCCGTCGACCATCGCGGCCTCCAATGTGTCTTCCGGCACGGTCTGCAAGCCTGCGTAAAACACCACAAAGGCAAAGGGTGCCGAACTCCAAACGCCATAAACGATCAGCGTTATCCATGTCAGCGCGGGCGAAGCTTTCAACGACAAATCGGGGTCGTCGAACAACACTTGCAGCGTCTTTCCGATCACCCCTTCGGCGTCGATCATCCAGAACAGGATCAGCGATCCAATCAGCGGCGTGATGATCATCGGCAAGAGCGACACGAAGATCGTCGGACCCTTGAACATCTTCGGCAAGGCATTCACGCCAAGCGCAATCGCCAGCCCCAACAGGATGATCAGGGGCGTACAAACGAAAGTATAGGTTAACGTAAATGCCAGCGCCCGGTAAAACGGCAGGTTCATCACTTCGCTGACGAATGCCCCGAGACTCTCTCGCGTGGACCAGGCTTCGCCGATCTCGGATGTCGCCAGATGGCCCCGGTCGAAGTATGTGCCAAGCCCGTTGAAACGGCCAAGAGGCTCGGCCTCGCGGATGGCAGCAGTTGCGTCGTTATCGATAATCGTTTCGGTTTCACAGCCGAAGGGACCGCAGTTTTCGACCTCGATCAGGACTTGTTCGTGTTCGATGAAAAGGGACTGAAACGCCACCGAGACAATCGGCATGGCGATGAACAGAAACATCGCGGCCAGTGACGGAAAAATGAACCAAAAGAAGGTCTTATGCGGCATCTGACAGCCCTCGTGTTCCAGTAGAACCGGGGCGCCAATGCGCCCCGGCAGTCAGGCATTACTGGAGAAAGCCTTGCTCTTTTGCTGCCGCCGTATAGGCCGCTTCAATGTCTGCCAGGGCTTGCTCGGCACTTTCACCGCCTTGCAGGAAGTCCGACAATTCGTCGCCCAAAGCCGAATGCATCAGGCCCATGAACGGGATCATCGGATAGGGGCGTGCGCCGGCCGAAGCCGTTGCGAAAACGCCGGTGGCAGCCGGGCCAGGCGTGAATCCGTCGGCCAGCCAGACCGCTGCATCGTTGTTGGCTGTGATCACTTCGGGGCGGATGCCGTTAACCATGGCGATAAAAGTCGCTTCGGCGTCTTCGTCGCTGATGTTGGCGGCAATCGTGAAGCCGTCCCACCACAGTGTCGACGCTGGCGTGTCGCCACCGCCGACGGTCGGGGCCGCGGCCAGAACCGTATTTGACGTCACTTCCTCGGTCGAGCCTTCGTCATCCAGAATGCCCGAAGCGCGTGATCCCCAAAGCTGTGCAATCGCCACATCGCCGGCTTCCCAGATCGCGCCCGTCGCATTGGAATCGAACGTCAGGAAGTCGGGGTTCGACAAATCCGCTAACGCTTTCAACGTGTTCAGCGCCAAAATGCCGCTTTCGTTGTTGATCGCCGGTTCAGCCGTTCCCGGTTTGAAAAAGGACGCGCCCGTGCCCGTGTACATGTTGACGAATTCTTCCCCGAGGTTCCATCCGGTCTTTGAATTCATCGCAAACGGATGCTCCATCAGGCCTGCGTCCCGTATCGCCTGACCGGCTGCAATCACCTCTTCATACGAAGAGGGCACTTCAAGCCCGGCTGCGTCCAGAATATCCTGACGCACATAGAGGTGCTGCGCGTTCGCCATGAAGGCTATCGCCATGACCTTGCCGTCGATGGTAATCTTCTGTGTGTCCTTGATCCCTGCGCCATACTTGGCGATCAGATCATCAAGTGGCCGGATCAGCCCTTCGTTCAGCAACGGAACAATGGACGAGTTCGCGACGATGGCCGAGGTGTATTGCGCCGGGTTCGCCGTCAAGGCGGCGACCTGAATGTCGCGATGTTCGGTTGTCAGGTTGCTTTCGATCGTCACCGTGGACGACGCACATTCCTTCGCGCCTGCGACCAGCGCCTGAATGGCGCCGAACTCGTTGCCAAGGATGTTCACGTTGCCGCTTGCGATCCCGCAATCGGCATATGCGGTCGATCCCATCAGCACGATGGCTGCGGATGCCGCGGTCGTTTTGAAGAAGTTCATGGTCAAAAGACCCCCCTGTTTCTCCACCTTTGATGATCAAAGGCCGTTGTTTTTTGGTCGGCCCTGCAGCCGGTCTGCACTTGGTGCAGCGCAACGGACGCGAATCGCAAGTCCATTGCATACGATTGCAATTACACGTCATGAATGAGCCTCATGGCAAGAAAAAACTTGGTTTAGTTGCTAGATTTGGATCATAAAAGATTAACTCTTGCGCAGAATCGAGAATCCGAATTACGCTTGCAATCGTATGCAAAATGAAAACGTCGCACAGGGGGAAACGCCGTGGCCGAGGTTCAGCTCCGTAATATCAACAAGCGCTGGGGCGATTTCGTGGGTGTCGAGAATTTCGACCTGACAATTGCCGATCGTGAATTCCTCGTTCTGCTCGGGCCTTCGGGATGCGGCAAGACGACGACGATGCGGATGATCGCGGGACTTGAGGATGCGACAGAGGGCGATATCCTGATCGACGGCAAGCGCGTCAACGATCTTGACCCGAAAGACCGCGACGTCGCGATGGTTTTTCAAAGCTACGCGCTCTATCCGAACCTCGACGTCTACGAGAATATCCGTTTCCCGCTGAAGGTCCGCAAGGTCGACCCGGCCACCCATGACGCTGCTGTCATGCGGGCTGCCGAAATGGTCGAACTGACCGAATTCCTCCACCGTCGCCCGGCGGAATTGTCCGGCGGTCAGCGCCAGCGCGTCGCGCTTGCCCGCGCCATCGTGCGCCAGCCGAACGTATTTCTGATGGACGAGCCACTGTCTAATCTCGACGCGAAATTGCGCGTGTCGACCCGTGCGCAGATCAAGAACCTCAGCCACGAACTGAAGGTCACCACGGTTTACGTCACCCATGACCAGATCGAAGCCATGACCCTTGCCGACCGCGTTGTCGTCATGTCGCGCGGAGTCGTGCAGCAGGTGGGAACACCCACCGAAATCTACGACAAACCCGCAAACACCTTCGTCGCCAGCTTCATCGGTAACCCCGCGATGTGTCTGATGGACGGGACGCTGACCAACGGTGTTTTCGAGGGCAAGAACGTCCGGATCGAGGGCCTTCCCACGCATCACAATGGCCCCGTCACGCTTGGGTATCGGGCCGAAGACGCAAGTCTCGCCGACAGCGGCGCCATCACCGCGCCGATCTACTCGCTCGAACTTCTGGGCGACGCGACGATGGTCACCGTCAGGGCCGGTGGTGCGATGGTGTCGATAAAGGCGCACAAGGATTACCGGGCGGAAATCGGAGATCCCGTGACCGCAGATATCCCCGCCGGCATCTGCCATATCTTCGATGCGGCGTCCGGAAAACGCCTCGACGTTGCGGTGTAAGTCTCTGATATGACGATGATAAGAATGAGATCCTTCCGATGACCACATACGACTTCATAGTGGTCGGCGACGGGTCCGCAGGTTGCGCAGTTGCGGTCCAACTCGCGACGCACTTCAATTGCGAGGACGCAACATGAGCCTTGATCCCAAATCCGCAGAAACCCTCGCTGTCGTGCGCCGCATGGAAGCGGGGCTTGCGGCAAACGAAAACGACATGACGCAATACTTCCACGAGGATTTCCTGTGGCGCGGCAATCAGGGCTGCGGCACGAAAAATGGCGTCGAGGCCTTCCGGAACAACTGGCAGCTTCCCTTCCGTGCCGCCTTCACAGACCGCGATTACATCACCGAAAAGTTCATGGCCGACGGCGAATGGGCCTCGTGTTTCGGCCACATCGAGGCCACGCATTCCGGCACCTTCATGGGCATCCCCGCCACCGGAAAGCGCGTGCGCATCCCCTATATGGATTTCTGGCGTGTCGAGGATGGCCGGATTGTCGACAATCCCGTTTCTGTCGATTTTGCAAGTGTTCTCATGCAGTTAGGTGTCGATATCTTTGACGGAAAGGGCTGGGAACACTACGACAGTGGCGCCGCCACGCCCCCGAAACCCGAATGACTGATCCAGATCAGGACCTAAACCAATGACCATCACACATTTGAAATCCGGTAAGCCCGAAAGCGAGCGTGCCGAAGATGACGCCAAGGTCCGCGCCATTGTCGAGACCACTTTGAAAGACATCGAAACACGTGGTGATACCGCCATTCGTGAACTCTCGGCCAAATTCGACAAATACGAGCCCCCAAGCTTCCGCCTCACCGCTTCCGAGATCGAGGCCGCGGTGCAAAAGGTCAGCGCGCGCGACATGGACGATATCAAGTTTGCCCAATCGCAGATCCGCACCTTTGCTCAGGCCCAACGCGCTTCGATGACCGATATCGAGGTCGAAACCCTGCCCGGTGTGATCCTCGGCCATAGAAACATCCCCGTGCAGTCCGTCGGGTGCTACGTCCCCGGCGGCAAATTCCCGATGGTCGCCTCCGCGCACATGTCCGTCCTGACCGCGTCGGTTGCGGGCGTGCCGCGCATCATCGCCTCTGCGCCGCCGCAGAACGGCGCGCCGCACCCGGCCATCGTCGCGGCCATGCACATGGGTGGCGCACATGAAATCTACGTTCTCGGCGGTATGCAGGCCGTCGGAGCCATGGCGATCGGCACCGAAACCATCGACCCCGTCCACATGCTTGTCGGCCCTGGCAACGCGTTCGTAGCGGAAGCAAAACGCCAGCTTTACGGCCGCGTAGGCATCGACCTGTTCGCCGGCCCGACCGAAACCATGGTCATCGCCGACCACTCAGTCGACGCCGAACTTTGCGCCACCGACCTTCTTGGACAGGCCGAACACGGCTACAATTCGCCTGCTGTTCTTCTGACAAATTCCGAAAAACTCGCTCGCGAAACTCTGGCCGAGATCGACCGCATTCTCGACATTCTGCCGACCGCCGAAACCGCCCGGACGTCGTGGAACGACTACGGCGAGGTCATCGTCTGCGACACCTACGACGAGATGCTGGAGGTCGCCAACGACATCGCCTCCGAGCACGTTCAGGTCATGACCGACCGCGACAACTGGTTCCTTGAAAACATGCACAGCTACGGCGCCTTGTTCCTCGGGCCCCGCACGAATGTTGCCAACGGCGACAAGGTGATCGGCACAAACCACACGCTGCCCACCAAAAAGGCGGGTCGATATACCGGTGGTCTTTGGGTGGGTAAGTTCCTGAAAACCCACAGCTATCAGCGCATAACCACGGACGAGGCCGCCACCACGATCGGTGAATACGGCTCGCGGCTGTGTATGCTTGAAGGCTTTGTCGGCCACGCCGAACAATGCAATATCCGCGTGCGCCGCTACGGCGGCAAAAACGTCGCTTATGGAAAGGCGGCCGAGTAACACCATGCCCAGACGCACCCCCGGCACCTATACTGGACTGGAAGACTTGGGCCGTGTGCGCCTGTCGCCCTACTTTTACATGCGCGATTTCCTCTATTCCGAGATCGGCAATTTCTTCGGCAAACCGAACCTGCCTGTTGACCCCGACCTTGCCATCGCCGCGGGCAAGAAGCTTTGCGCGGCCATTCTCGATCCCATGACCGAAACCTTTGGCCCTCTCCATATCCGCTCGTCCTATCGCTCGCCCGACCTCAACCACTTTGGCGCGACGGAAGTGAAACCGCAGAAATGCGCCCGAAACGAGGCCAATTACGCCGGTCACATCTGGGACATTCGCGACGCAAAGGGCCGCATGGGAGCAACCGCGTCAATCGCCGTGCCGTGGTTCGCCGACCAGTTCGAAAAGGGTCGCGACTGGCGCGATCTGGCATGGTGGATTCACGACCATCTGGACTACCACCAGCTTTATTTCTTCCCCAAACTCGCGGCCTTCAACGTCACTTGGCGGCAGGCCCCCGAACGTTCGATCCTGAGTTACGTCGCGCCTCGGGGAAAACTCTACGCCGACGGGCAAATACCGCCCGAGCCTGCGAAAACCCGAAAAGCCCGCTACGCCGATTTCCCGCCCTTCAAGGGCATCTCCTACCCAAAGGTTGCCGCGTGACATTACCCAAAACACCTTCCTTCCGCCTCGACGGCAAACGCGCACTTGTCGCCGGAGCTTCCTCTGGCATCGGTGAAGGCTGCGCCGTCGCCCTGGCCGAGGCGGGTGCGCATGTGACTTTGGCCGCGCGTCGCGAAGAACCGCTGAACGCCTTGGCGCGCACCATGCGGGCCGCTGGTTTTGACGCTGATATCCTGCCGCTTGACGTTGCAGACATCGCCGCGACCGACGCCAAGGTCTCGGCCCATGGCCCGTTCGATGTGCTGGTGAATTCCGCCGGTCTTGCCCGTCACAGCCCCGCGCTCGACACGACGCCGGAAGATTACGACGCCGTGACTGATCTCAATGTCAAAGGCGCTTATTTCCTCACCCGCACCGTCGCGCGCGGATTGATCGAGGCAAGAAAACCCGGCAGCCTGATCAATATTTCCAGCCAGATGGCCCACGTCGGCGGCATCGACCGCGCTGTTTACTGTGCCACCAAACATGCGGTCGAAGGCTTCACCAAATCCATGGCGATTGAGTGGGGCAAACGCGGCATCCGCGTCAACACGATCTGCCCGACCTTCATCCGCACCCCCCTTACGGCGCAAACCTTCGAGAATCCCGAACGGGTCGCTTGGATCGAGGAAAAGATCAAAATGGGCCGCGTCGGGGAAGTCACCGATATCATGGGTGCCGTCGCCTATCTCGCATCCGACGCCGCGGCGCTGGTCACTGGCGCGTCCCTTTTGATCGACGGAGGCTGGACCGCGGACTGATGGCTCAGGGCAAGATCACCTCTCTCGATGTGGCACGACTTGCGGGCGTCAGTCAGTCTGCCGTCAGCCGCGTATTCACCAAGGGCGCTTCGGCCAGCCCCGCAACGGCCGCCAAAGTGAAAAAAGCCGCGCTTGAACTTGGCTATCGCCCCAACCCAATCGCGCGTGCCATGATCACCGGAAAAAGCCGGATCATCGGCCTTCTGGTGGCCTATCTCGACAATCAGTTTTACCCAATCGCGCTTGAACGCCTGTCTGCCGCCTTGCAAGAACGCGGCTACCACATTCTTGTTTTCATGGCGAAAAACTCAACCGACGGGATCGAGGAAATTGTGCAGGAACTGCTCGACTATCAGGTCGACGGCATCATCGCCGCCAGCGTTTCAGTGAACGGTGCCCTCGCTGAACGCTGCGCGGATGCAGGGATCCCGGTCGTCTTGTTCAACCGCGGGCAGGATGGCTCGGGCCTGTCGACCATCACCTCCGCCAATGTCGAAGGGGGGCGCAAAGTCGCCGATTTCCTCGTCGCGGGCGGGCATAGGCGCATCGCCCATATTGCCGGGTGGTCGGGCTCCTCGACAGGGCGGGATCGCCAACGCGGCCTGACCGAAGGCCTTGCCGCGCACGGACTTGAGCCCACTCACATTATCGACGGCATGTACAACCGCGACACGGCCGCCGGAGCTGCGCGCCAGTTGATGGCGCTACCGGATCCTCCCCATGCCATCTTCGTCGGCAACGATCACATGGCCTTTGCAGTCATGGACGTGATCCGCAGCGATATGGGCTTGTCGATCCCGGGCGATGTCTCGATTGTCGGCTATGACGATGTGCCCCTCGCGGCCTGGGCGGCCTATGACCTGACGACAGTGCGCCAGCCCGTGAACCGCATGGTCGAAGCCACCGTCGAGACACTTCTGGGCGAAATAGATTCCGCTGACCGCCCGGGCCAGAAAACCGCTATCGAAGGGCCGCTCATCCTGCGCGGTTCTGCAAGAAAACCAATAGGATCAATGCCATGAAGGGCTTCTCGAACCGCTGGAAAGACTTCCCCGACTATATCATTGGCATAACTAAGGAGATCTGGGAGGACCGGGGCGTCGCGACGCTGGATCACTACTACGCGCCGAACATACCCGTGCGCTCCCCCATGGGCATCCAGCAAGGCAACCTCGCGGTCAAAGCCTCGACCATGGCGACGATCAACGAGTTCCCGGACCGCGAACTTCTTGGTGAAGACGTCATCTATTCCGACGATCCCGAGCATGGGCTTTTGTCGTCGCACCGGCTTTTGACCAAAGCCACGCACACCCAAGACGGTCAGTTCGGTCCCGCCACCGGCAAACACTGGGTCGTTCGCGTCATTGCCGATTGCGCGGCGAAGAACGACACGATCTATGACGAATGGCTGGTGCGCGACTATGGCGGAATCGTCCGACAGTTGGGCATGAACCCGCGCGAATACGCCGCCGGTCTGATCGAAAGCGAAGGCGGTGCGGCGTCGGCGAAGAAACCCTTCACGCCGGGCGATGACGTCGAGGGTGACTACAAGGGACGCGGCAATGACAACGAATGGGGTGTGGCCTATGCCAACTCTCTCAACCGCATCATGGGTCACGACTTCAACCATATCCTGGCCGACTGGGACCGCGCGGCGATTGGCGAATATCCCGGCGCGCAGACGGCGTATGGCCGCGATGAGATGGTGAAATTCTGGATCGGCCTCAGGGCGTCCTTCCCGAACGCGACGTTCAACATTCATCACCAGATCGGCATGGACGCCGATATGCTCAGCCCGCGCGCGGCGGTGCGTTGGTCTTTGGATGGTCTGCACGAAGGGTGGGGGACTTTCGGCAAACCGACCGGCGTTCCTGTCCACGTCTTCGGCATGAGCCACGCCGAGTTCGGCCCCTGGGGCTTGCGCCGCGAGTTCGCGCTTTTTGATGAGGTTGCGATCTGGAAGCAGATTCTGATGGCCGCGGCATGAGCTTTGCATCTCATGTTGCGCCGGCTTTGCCGTCGCGAGGGGAGGGGGCCAGCCCCCTCTTGGCCTTTGGCCAATCCACCCCCGGGATATTTTTGCCAAAAAGAAAGATGAAGGTCGCGTGATCGTAATGAAACAAGGAAGAAACGGATGACATCCACGGCTCAAATCGTCCGCTATGGCGAGCTAAAGCCCTGCAGAACGGCTTTTATCGACGCCCATACGCCCGGCTCGGATCAAAAGGAAAACTTTACGATCATCGGTGGGGGCGTTTCGGAAAGTCCTGACCAGTATGTCCACATAGCCGACCCCATCGGTTTCAACATAGGGGCGGCAGGGCAACCGCCAAAGTGCCGTAACTCGCTGCATTCGCATCGTACGGCCGAGGTGTTTTTCGTCGCCAAAGGCCGCTGGAGATTTTTCTGGGGCCGTTGGGGGGACGCGGGCGAGGTCGTGTTGCAGGAAGGTGATATCTTCAACATCCCGACAGGTATCTTTCGGGGGTTCGAGAATATCGGCACCGACTACGGGATGATCATGGCGGTCCTTGGAGGCGACGATGCAGGCGGCGGGGTCATCTGGGCGCCGCAAGTAATCACCGATGCGGCCGAACATGGTCTGGTTCTGTCGGAGAAAGGTAAGCTTTACGACACCAAGAAAGGCCAGAAATTGCCTGAAGGTGTGCGCCCGATGGCGCTCCTTACCCAGCAGGAGTTGGCCGCTTTTCCAGAACCGACGACGCTGGACGTCGTGCCGCATTATGTGGCCCGCTACTGGGACATGATGGCGCTTGCCGACAAGCAGCCGGCGCGTGTGATCGGTGAAAACGCGATGCTGCGCGACAAGCCCGGCTTCGAGATCGATTTCCTCACCCGCGGTTCAATTCCGGACGCGCCTTACAAGGTCGAAGTCAACGAAGTGGTGATGCCTGTGCGCGGACACTGGCACGCTGATGTTGATGGCGATGCGTATACCCTCGCGCCCGGAGACACCTGTCTGATAAAGCCGGGCGCCCATCTGCGACTTGCACCCTCAATGACCGGCGAAAGCAGCCTATATCGCATTCGTGCCACCAAAGATCCGGCAGGTCCCACATGGAAACCTTAGTCTTTGACGGGCATAACGATGCGCTCTCGCGTCTCTGGGGCGGCATGGTCGAACCTGTCACCGAGTTCGCCGGGACGAACGGCCACGTGAATGTTCCGAATTGCGCAAAGGGTGGCATGAAAGCCGGGTTCCTTGCCATTTACTCGCCGATGAATCGCGGCGTATTCGACTTTTCCAGCTTCGACCCGGCGATTTTCGACATGCCTATGCCGCCCATTATGGACGAAGCTGTTGCACTGACTTCGGCCATAGGGCAGGCCGCCATCGCCCGGGCGCTGCACGACGCCGGCCAGATCGAGATCGTCACCAATGCGCCCGGACTTGCGCAGGCCTTCATGGCCGACCCGATCGCCTGCGTTCTTCACCTCGAAGGCGCGGACTGCATCGGTCCTGATCTTTTGGCGCTCGACGCGCTTTACGCCCTCGGCCTCAGGTCGCTGGGGATCGTGTGGTCCCGTCCGACCATTTTTGGCGATGGTGTGCCCTTTGGCCTCGGCCGCGACGGCGACACCGGCGCTGGTCTTACCGAGGACGGCAAACGCCTTGTGACCCGCTGCAAAGAGTTGGGCATCGTGGTCGATACCTCTCACCTGACGATGAAAGGTTTTTGGGATGTGGCCGAGACCGACGTCCCGCTTGTGGCCACGCACTCCAACGCTTGCGCGGTTTTGAACACCACGCGCAACCTGACCGATGACCAGCTTGCCGCCATCGGTGAAACCGGCGGCATCGCTGGCCTGAACTTCGGGACCATCTTCCTGACCGCCGAGGCCTGGAAAACTGGCAAGGCGCCGCTGGACGCCTGTATCAAGCACCTCGCCCACATGGTCGAGATCGCGGGCGAGGATCATGTCGCCTTGGGGTCCGACTTCGACGGTGCGCCATTGCCGGAGGGCATCGAAACGGCCGCTGATTTGCCCAAACTGGTTCAGGCGATGACCGACGCCGGGTTCGGGCAAACCCTGATCGCCAAGATCACGCACGAGAACTGGCTTGCACACCTTGGAAGTCACTTTGACCGAAAATCGTAACGAAACCCTAAACATGAGAATGCGCGCACCGACGCAAAACCGAGGTTAAGCCGACGCGATACCGACATGTCAAAAACCGAACGGAGCCCCGCCCATGACCATCTTGTCCACCCACGTTGGAAGTCTCCCACGCAGTCAGGACGTCGTTGACCAAATCTTCGCCCGCGAGCGCAAAGAACCCTATGATACCAATACCTTCGACAAGATCATGACCGATCACGTCGACATACTGGTGCGCCGGCAGAAAGAGGCCGGGATCGACATTGTCAGCGACGGCGAGACTTCGAAAATCTCTTATGCCACCTACGTCAAGGATCGCTACACCGGCTTTGGCGGCGATAGCCCGCGAAACGCTCCCGCCGACCTGAAACTGTATCCAAGTTTCTTAAAACGCCTCGCAAATGACGGTGGCACCCCCAAGTACGCGCGGCCCATGTGTGTGGGCGAAGTGAAGTCCAAAGGGCAGGGCGAGCTGGAAAAAGACATTGCTAATCTCAAAACCGCAATGGCTCATCATGGCGTCGAACGCGGCTTTATGAACGCCGCTTCTCCGGGTGTTATCTCCCTGTTTTTGCAAAACGATTACTACAAGACCCGTGACGCCTATCTTGCCGCGCTCGCCGACGCGATGAAGGCGGAATACGAAACCATTGTCGCTTCGGGCCTTGATCTGCAACTTGATTGTCCCGACCTCGCGCTGTCTCGTCATATGTTGTTTACCGAATTGTCGGATGATGAGTTCGTTAAGGTCGCCGCCAGCCATGTCGAGGCGCTCAATCACGCGCTTTCGGATGTGCCGCAGGACAAGGTTCGTATCCACATCTGCTGGGGCAATTATGAGGGGCCCCATGTCTGCGACATCGACATGGCCAAAATGTTCGACACGCTGATGTCCGCCAAGGCGCGCTATACGCTCTTTGAAACCTCAAACCCGCGTCACGGTCACGAATGGACCGTTTTTCGCGACCGCAAAGCCGATATTCCAGACGACAAGATCCTCGTTCCGGGCGTTGTCGACACCACCACAAACTTTGTCGAGCACCCTGACCTTGTCCGGCAACGTGTTGAAAGATTTGTGGAAATTGTCGGTGCAGATCGCGTGATCGCGGGTTCGGACTGTGGCTTCGGCACCTTCGCGGGCTTTGGCGCGGTGGACCCGGAAATCGCCTGGGCCAAGCTCGAAACTCTCGCCAAAGGGGCTCACGCCGCGTCATGACCCCTCTTGTTCTGATCCCCGGATTCATGTGCGACGGACGCCTGTTCGACCCGCAGGTCCGTGGTCTGCACAAGAACCACGACATCACCATCGCCATTCCAACCGAGCGCACCCTCGGCGAGATGGCGCGGTGCGTTCTCGACGATAATCCCGGCACATTCGCGCTGGGCGGCTTGTCTATGGGCGGTATCATCGCGCTCGAAATTCTCCGACTGGCGCCTGACCGGATCACCCGCCTCGCGCTTATGGACACGACCCCTCTGGCCGATGCGACGCAAAACTATGATATCCGCACCCGACAGATTGCAGACGTCCACGCAGGCCATCTGGAATCTGTTATGCGGGATGAGTTGAAGCCCGCCTATCTCGTTGAAAGTCGGTCGAAACCTGCCATCCTCGATCTCTGCATGGCGATGGCGAAATCGCTCGGACCGGACGTGTTTGAAGCGCAGTCCCTGGCGCTCAGGGATCGCGCGGATCTGCAAGGTGCGCTCGCCCATGCTCCCGAGCACACGCTGATCCTGTATGGTGCGGAAGACCGGCTCTGTACGCCCGAGCGCCACCACCTGATGCATCGCCTTGCGCCGCACAGTCGGCTCGTCTCCATCGAAAAGGCGGGGCATCTGCCGACTTTGGAACGCCCGTTTCAGACCACCGCCGCCGTTCAAACCTGGCTCGCCTGACCTGAACGCACGGCCCGGAATGTCGTTTTAAGACAAGTATTGGACATAATTGTCTAGTCTTCGTCCCGAAACTCCCGCAGGCTTCTTTCAAAAGCGCCCAAAGGGAGGGATCACACATGAAATCGCAGTATCGTGTCGTCGTCATTGGTGGCGGAGTTGTCGGAAGTTCCGTCCTTTATCACCTCGCAAAATTCGGTTGGACCGACGTTGTCATGCTTGAAAGACGCCGCCTTGCTTCGGGTTCAAGCTGGCACGCTGCGGGCGGCATCCATGCCCTGAACGCAGACCCGAACATGGCAGCGCTTCAGGCATATACCATCGACCTTCTTTCCGAGATCGAGAAAGAATCGGGCCAGAACATTGGCCTCCATATGACCGGCGGCCTGACCCTTGCAGGCACGCCCGAACGCTGGGAATGGTTACAGGCCAACTATCGCGTCTTCCAGTCTATCGGCATCGACGATTGCGAATTGATGACCCCGAAGCAGGCACAGGAACGCTGCCCCATTATGTCGACTGACGGGGTTCTGGGCGCGATGTGGGCCGACCGCGAAGGCTACATCGACACTACCGGCACCGTGCAAGCCTATGCAACGGCAGCAAAAAAACGCGGCGCGGAATACTATGAGGAAACCAAGGTCGAAAGGCTCACCCAAACCGCCGACGGGTGGGAGGTCGTCACCGACAAAGGCACGATCACCTGCGAACACGTGGTTAACGCCGCCGGTCTCTGGGCAAAACAGGTCGGCCGGATGGCAGGCATCGAACTTCCGGTGTCGCCCCTGAAACACCATTACCTCATAACCGACACCGTCCCCGAAGTGGCCGCCGCCGATTTCGAGATGCCCATGACCGTCGACCTCGAAGGCTTCACTTACATGCGGCAGGACCAAAAAGGCATCCTCGTCGGCATCTACGAGATTGAACACGAACACTGGGCCATGGACGGCGCCCCTTGGGGCTACGGCGAGGAACTGTTTCAGGAACAACTCGACCGCATCGAAAACGAACTCACCCTCGGCTTTGAACGCTACCCCGCGATCCAAGACGTCGGCATCAAGAACTGGGTCAACGGCGCCTTCACCTTCTCCCCCGACGGCAACCCCCTGGTCGGGCCCGTCCCCGGCAAACGCGGCTACTGGTCCGCCTGCGCCGTCATGGCGGGCTTCCTGCAAGGCGGAGGCGTTGGCAAATCGCTGGCCGAATGGATGATCCACGGCGAACCCGAAGCCGACGTGTGGTCGATGGACGTCGCGCGATATGGGAAATTTGCAGAAAATCGTCAGTACATCAAAGAAACGACAGGCCAGTTCTACTCCCGCCGCTTTGTCATGTCCTATCCGAACGAGCAACTCCCAGCAGGGCGCCCCCTCAAAATGGCCCCCGCGCATGACGCCATGACCCAAGCCGGGTGCCGCTGGGGTGTGTCATGGGACCTTGAAACCCCTCTCTATTTCGCGCCCGCAACGGACTTCGAAGAAAACCTCACTCTCAAACGTTCCAACGCCCACGACATAGTCGGGGCCGAGTGCCGAAACGCCCGCGAGAACGTTGGCATGGTCGATATCACGGGTTTTTCCCGCTACGAAATCTCCGGCCCAAATGCTGAAAAATGGCTGAACAAACTTCTCGCCACCAAGCTCCCGACACCGGGTCGCGCCCGTCTCGCCGTCATGCTGTCACCGGAGGGACGCCTGAAAGGGGACCTCACCCTGCTCAATTGGGGCGACGGCACGTGGTGGCTCATGGGCTCATACTATTTGCGAAGCTGGCACATGCGCTGGTTCAATGACCATCTCGAAGACGGAGTCGAAATTCGCGACCTCGGTGAAGAACTTTGCGGCTTCGGACTCACCGGTCCAAACAGTCGCAAAGTTCTGCAAAAACTCGTGAATGATGAGATTACCCTCCCTTTTATGGGCTGCACCAAAGCCGATGTCGGCTTGGTCTCGGCCCGCATAGCCCGCATGTCCGTCGCCGGGGAACTGGGTTTTGAGATAAACTGCCGCATGGGGGACCACGTCAAACTCCGCCGCATCCTGTTGGAAGCAGGAGCAGAATTCGGTATGCAGGAATATGGATTCAACGCCATGCTTTCCCTGCGGCTTGAAAAATCCTTTGGCATCTGGTCCGCCGAATTCACTCAGGACCGTACCCCCGGCATGACCGGCATGGACCGCTGGATCGCCTGGGATAAGGGTGACTTCATCGGTCGTGAAGCAGCGTTGGCCGAACGCGATGGCGGCTGGCCCGCAAAATGCCTGGTGACACTCGAAATTGATGCTTACGACGCCGACGCCAGCGGGTACGAACCCGTCTGGTCCGGCGACGAATTGGTCGGCTTCGTTACCTCCGGCGGCTATGGCCACACAGTGAACAAGTCAATCGCCATGGCCTTGGTGAATGTCGACCAGACCGCCGAGGGAACGCCCCTCAAAGTCCATGTTGTCGGCAAGGAGCGCGCCGCCAAAGTCATCGCTTCGTCGCCCTACGACCCAACTGGCCAAGCAATGCGCGGATGAGCGATCCCACACCATGTGAGCGACCAAAAAGCCGGGGCCGGGGGGCTCGGCCAGCGGTCACGCGCGAGGTCAACTGTCGCAACCTGAAGTACCCATTCCCGCCAATGAACGCCTTCAGCGATGACCGGATCCCCGCAATGCACGAAGCCGCATTGTACGTGCTTGAAATCACCGGTGTGCGAGTCCGCTTGCCTGATGACCGCGATCACTTCACTCGCGGCGGTGCGATCCTCAAAGACGACACCATGATCTACATCGGTCGCGATAGGGTCGAAGCGGCGCTTGCCAGCGCGCCGAAACCGTTCCGCGCCCATGGTGCCGTCCCGGCACGAGATGTCATCCTCGAACCCGGCTCTATGGTCTTCCAGCCCGGCGCAGGCGCACCTCGCACCACAGACCTGACCCGCGGTCGCCGTCCCGGCACCGCCAGCGATTTTCGGAACCTCACGCGACTGACCCAGCGCGTCGACGTCCTGCAAATTCTCCTGCCGCCGATTGAACCGCAAGACGTGCCAACAAACGCCCGTCACTACATGACGATGGAAGTGCAGCTCACACTCTGTGACAAACTTCCTCTCATTTTCTCATGCGGCACCCCGCAAGTGGATCAATCCTTTGAAATCCTGTCTGACTTTCGCATCCTTCTGACGCAACTGGTCCGTCCGGGCGCGCAGGTGCCCTATGGCACCTTCACGTCGAGCGTCGATATGAAGTCCGGCGCGCCTGCTTTTGGCACACCAGAGCATTTCAGTACCTCCCCGGCGGCCGGACAAATGGCGCGGCTTTTCGAGCTGCCGTGGCGCTCAGCAGCCGGATATGCGGCCGACACATCCGACGTGCAGGCGGCGGGCGAGACCCCGTTCGGCCCTTGGGACTGTCTCATGGCCGGGGCGACGGTCACGATCCATGCCGCAGTCAGGCTCGAAGAAGGTCTAACAGTCAGTTATGAAAAACAGATTACCGATATCGAGATCTTGCAGATGGTTGCTGATCATCGTGCAGAAACACCTGCCACCGACGCCCTTACAGAAATTGCCCCAGCGGCCACTTCTTCGCCGCCCAGCAAACCAAATCGGGCAATCAGACCGAGTTTTGCCAATACCTCGCCGCCAATTGGTCGGTCTTTGGCTCGAGGACCAAAAATGGCAGTATCGACGTCACAACCCGCGCCACCGCCATCTGGCTTCACATCCAGAACGAGGAATAAGGCCCCCAAGTCAACGCCAATCGCAAAGTCGCCTTCGATGACCACATTGCCAACAACGCCGCCAAAGGCGGCGCGGAACGGGAGAGCCAGATGACCCAACCCATCCCCCTCCACCGTGATGACCCGTCCAAGGCACCCCTCGTTGGCAACATCAAAGTCACGCGTCAGGATTGGCTGAATGTCGCAAAGGATATCCTCATTTCCGACGGCATCGAGCAGGTAAAGATCCTGCCCATGAGTGACCGCCTCGGCGTGTCGCGCTCATCCTTCTACTGGTATTTCAAATCCCGCCAGGACCTGCTCGATGCGCTCCTCGATCACTGGCAACAAACCAACACCGCCGCTCTCGTTGCCAAGGCCGGCACCCCTGCGCAATCCGTCACTCAGGCCGTCACTTTCGTCTTTCACTGCGTTGTAAATCCTCAGATTTTTTCGATCCCCTTTGATTTCGCCGTTCGCGATTGGGCGCGCCGGTCTGCCACAGTCCGCGCCGTGCTTCACGCGTCCGAAGACGCCCGCATTGCCGCCATCCAAGCCATGTTCCAGCGCCACGGCTACCCTGAAATCGAAGCCCTCACCCGTGCGCGCATCCTTTACTACATGCAAAACGGCTATAACGACGCCGACCTGCAGGAACCCCTTGAACACCGCATGAAAATGGTGCCGCATTACCTCTACGGCTTCACCGGCCGCCACGCGCCACAACACGAAATCGACGACTTCCGCGCCTATTGTCAGGCCATTCAGACCGGAGACACCCCATGAGCAAACCCATCGACGCAATCATCATCGGCACCGGCGTGATTGGCACCGCGACCGCCTTCGAGATGGCGAAAGCCGGCTACAAGACGCTCTCGCTCGACCGCAACACCCAAATCGGCCACGGCTCGACCGCCGGGTCCTGCGCGATCATCCGGATGCACTATTCCACATTCGACGGGACTGCCTTCGCGTGGGAGGGCTATCATTACTGGCGTGACTGGGCCGACTATCTCGGCCTGCCTGTTGGCGAAGAACTGGCCCAGTTCAAGGAATGCGGCTGCCTCGTGATGAAGACCGCTGGCAACGACTACCTCGTCAAACACATGGAAAACTCCGCCGCGCTCGACTGTCCGTTCGAGGAATGGGGACCCGACCAGATCACCGACCGCCTGCCGGTCTACGAACTGCAAAGCTACACCCCCCCCAAACGTCAGGACCAACCGGGCTTTGGCGAACCAAACGGCGACCACATCCGAGGTGGCGTCTACTGGCCGCGCGCCGGATATGTTACCGACCCGGCCCTTTCATCACAAAACCTCGCAGCAGCTGCTCGCCTGCACGGCGCAGACTTCCGCATGGGCGTCGAAGTGGTTGAAATTCTGCAGGAAAATGGCCGCGTCCAAGGCGTGAAACTCGCCGACGGCGGGGAAATCCACGCGCCAATCGTCATCAACGTCGCAGGTCCCGGCAGCGCCATCATCAACGAAATGGCCGGCGTCACGGACGAAATGACGATCAAGACCCGCCCCTTGCGACAGGAAGTTGTCCACGTTCCATCACCTGAAGGTTTCAACTTCGAGGAAAACGGCACCATCGTATCAGACAGTGATATCGCGCTTTATTGTCGGCCAGAGCAGGGCAACAACATCCTCGTCGGCTCGGAAGACCCCGAATGTGATCCCCATCACTGGACCGAGAATGACACCGATTATGACCGCGACTTCACGGACCAGTGGACGACTCAGGCATTGCGCTATGGTCAGCGCGTGCCAAGCCTTGGCATCCCGTCCAAAATGCGCGGCGTTGTCGATCTCTATGATGCCTCGACCGACTGGATCCCGATCTACGACAAGACGAGTGTGGCCGGCTACTACATGGCCTGTGGAACCAGCGGGAACCAATACAAGAACGCCCCCATCGCCGCCAAGATGATGGCCGCGCTGGTGACCTACTGCGAGGCCGGAAACGATCACGACTCCGACCCGCTGACCTTCACGCTGCCCTACACCGGCAAGGACATTAACGTCGGCTTTTACTCTCGCAAACGCCCGATCAACGAGGAATCGAGCTTCTCCGTCCTTGGCTAAGGCACCGAGACAACTGCCAGATCATCTGTGTGGCCCTCAAGGTAGACAAACCCGTTTCCTTGCAGGGTCACGCGGCCATTGTTCAGGTCACCACTTGTCGACAAACCGACCGTCGCGTCCCCGGTCACCTCAACCTCGCGCGCTTCGGGCGACAGATTGAACACACAGGTTAACGCCTGATCGTCCAACACCCGCCGAAACGCCAGTACCGGTTCGCCCACGTCCAGAAACGCCGTCCGCCCGCGCCGCAATACGTCCGATCTCCGCCGATAGGCCAGAATCCGGCGGTAGTGCTCCAAGACCGAGCCCTCGCCCTGACCCGATACAGCACGCGCCCATTGCGGTGCCTTCACTGGCAACCAAGGCGTCGCCTCCGTAAAGCCTCCGTGCTCGGCCTGTGTGTCCCAGACCATTGGCGTGCGGCACCCATCTCGCCCCTTCACCTCCGGCCAGAACCGCAATCCCGGTGGATCGGTCAGCTCATGGTATTCCATCTCTGTCTGCTCAAGACCCAGCTCTTCGCCCTGATAAATGCCAATCGTTCCTTCAAACGCCGCCAGAATGCCGATCGCCAGCTTCGCCAGGCTGTCCGTATCCACCCCATGCGCTGCCCAACGCGTGACGTGCCGTTCCACATCGTGGTTCGAAAACGACCACTTCGGCCAACCATCCGGTGCTGCCTCAAAAAACGCCTCCTGCGTCGTGCGGAAATGCTCCGCCGAAAACTTCGGCCCCAAAAGATCGAATGAATACGCCATCTGCAAACGATCCGACCCGCGCGTGTATTCCGCCATCACCTGCATCGAGCGCTGCGATTCGCCCACTTCCCCGACCATAGCCCGATCACCATACTGATCCGTTAACGCCCGCAATCGCTGCAAAAACGCAATGTTTTCAGGCCTGGTCTTGTCGTAAACGTGCTCCTGCATCTCATATGTATCATCGCCCAAGGCGTTGCTTCCGGCGGGGCGAGGGGGGTTATTTCGCAACTCAATATCGTGGAAATAATAGTTCACCGTATCAAGGCGAAACCCGTCCACACCGCGTTCCAGCCAGAACCGTTTTGTCTCGATCAGATAGTCCTGAACGTCCGCGTTATGCATGTTGAAGTCTGGCTGATCAGACAGGAAATTGTGCATGTAGTACTGCCCGCGCCGCGGCTCATACGTCCATGCGGGTCCGCCAAAATGCGACAGCCAGTTCGTCGGCGCGGTTCCGTCCGGCGAAGGATCCGCCCAGACGTACCAATCCGCCTTCTCATTGTCGCGCGAAGCCCGGCTGATCTCGAAGAACGGATGCTTGATGGACGAATGTGAAATCACCTGATCCAGGATCACCTTCAGCCCCAGTTCATGCGCCCGCGCGATCAACGCGTCGAAATCCTCCAGCGTGCCGAACAGCGGATCAATGTCTGTATAGTTTGAAACGTCGTATCCCATATCCGCCATCGGAGAGGTAAAGATCGGGCTAAGCCAGATCGCATCCGCGCCCAGTTCGGCCACATGGTTCAGCCGTCGGGTGATGCCCTTCAAGTCCCCAACCCCGTCGCCGTTGTCGTCCTGAAAGGACCGCGGATAAATCTGATAGACCACCGCGCCGCGCCACCATTCCTGAGCCAAACTGCTCTCCTTCTTTCGTAAACGAGTCGTAAGTCCCCCGAACGGGCGCACCGACGCAATACCGACGTTACACCGACGTCATACCGACGTGCCAGATTACACGTTTTAGGGCGTTAGCCGCGCAGTCGTCGTTAACGCTTCTGAAGACACTCTTAAGTCGAGGATCGCAGGCGTCCCCGAGGCTCTTGCGGCAGCGAAAGCCGCCTCGAAATCCTCGGTCTTTTCCACTGTCGCGCCAAAGGCGCCATAGCTCCGGGCCAGTGCTGCGAAGTCGGGGTTCACCATCGTTGTTCCCGACACTCGCCCCGGATAGGTTCTCTCCTGATGCATGCGAATTGTGCCGTATATCCCATTGTTATGAATAAGGATAATGACATTCGCCTGGTACTGGCACGCGGTCCCGAACTCCTGCGAGATCATCTGAAAGCAACCGTCCCCCGCAAAGCAAACAACGTCGCGATCCGGGTGCCTCAACTTCGCCGCAACTGCGGCCGGAAGCCCATATCCCATTGACCCGGACGTCGGCGCCAACTGTGTCCGCCAACCGCGGAACATATAGTACCTGTGCACCCAACCGGCATAATTTCCAGCGCCATTGGTGATAATCGCACGCTCGTCCAGAATTTCGTTAAGAGACCGCACGACGGTTTCCATCTGAACCGGTCCGGGTGTCGTAACTGGCTGTTTCCATTTGGAAAAAGCGTTGCGCATGGAGTCCACATCCGCCGCGCGTTCCGTGTTCGAAAATACATGAGCTTCGGTGCGTAACTGTTTGATCATAATAGAAGGACGCGCTGCGACACCATGTGTTGGCCAATACACACGCCCAAGTTCATTCGGGTCACTATGGACGTGTGTCAGCCTTTGCGACGGCATCGGCGCATCTATCAGCGAGTAACCTCCTGTCGTAATCTCACCTAATCGCGCGCCGAAAACAAACAGATGGTCCGCTTCCCGAATGCGCGCCGACAGTGCTGGATTTATCGCAATTCCGACATCGCCAGCGTAATTCGGATGCCTGTTGTCGATGTAATCCTGGCATCTGAATGATGTTCCGACAGGCACTTGCATGGCCTCGGCAAATTCGCCCAAAGACTGACGTGCTTCACCGTCCCAGCCACCGCCGCCGACCATCAGAAATGGTTGAGAAGCCGCGCGCATATCTTTGATAATACGTTCTATATCTGATGCCGAAGCCCCTTGTCCGGCAGATTCGGCACGCGGCAGAGCGACCGCCTCGCAGGGTGCCGACAGCACGTCCTCGGGCAAGGCCAGAACCACTGGGCCGGGACGTCCCGACATCGCGGTGTGAAAGGCGCGGCTCACGTATTCGGGGATCCGGTCGGTTCGGTCAATTTCCGCCACCCACTTGGCCAAAGGCCCGAACATGGCGCGATAATCGACCTCCTGAAAGGCCTCGCGGTCCCTCTGATCGCTCGCGACCTGGCCAACAAACAGCACCATCGGTGTTGAATCCTGGAATGCGATATGCACTCCCGCCGCAGCATTCGTCGCCCCCGGACCTCTTGTCACAAAGGCTACGCCGGGCCGTCCGGTCAGTTTTCCATCGGCTTCGGCCATCATCGCCGAGCCGCCTTCCTGCCGATTTACGATCACGTCGATATCGCTGTCGTAAAGCCCGTCCAGAGCCGCCAAAAAGCTCTCTCCTGGCACGCAGAAGACCCGTTCGACGCCTTGCTGGACCAAGGCCTCTACAAGCGCGGTGCCGCCGTGCCGCGCTCTCGGTATGGAAATTTTGTCCGTCATTTACCTACCGTTTACCTGTTTGTGTCACTATGCCCGGAAGGCCCACAAAAACCAGTCGATTATCTGCGAAAAATTAGATTTGCTGGAAAGGCGGCCAGCGCGTATAGCCGCAGGCATGTCGGAAACATCGAAACCAGACGCACCAAACCCAACGTTTGGTGGACAGGCACGTGCTTTATGGACGCTTGGATTGCCCTTGGTCGGCAGTCAGCTTGCGCAGATTGCGATTCAGACCACCGATGTTCTGATGCTTGGGTGGTATGATGTCGTCGCCCTTGCGGCGATTTCGCTGGTCAGCCCGATCTATTTCACGATTTTCATCGTCGGGGCAGGCTTTGCGATTGGTGTCATGCCAATGGTCGCCAGTGCGGCAGGCACGGAAGACGACCGTCAGGTGCGGCGCGTCACGCGGATGGGCCTTTGGTTGTCCATTGCATATGGCCTTGCGGTCATTCCGCTTTGTCTTTTCTTCGAGCCATTTCTTCTGGCGATCGGACAGGACGAAGACATCAGTATTCTGGGCGGTCAGTATATGGCCTACGCAGGCGTCGGCATCCTGCCAGCCCTCATTGTCATGGTCATGCGCAGCTATCTGTCCGCGCTTGAACTGACCCGCATCGTACTGATTGCCACGCTTGCGACCTTCGTCCTGAACATCTTCGTCAACTATGCCCTGATCTTCGGCAACTGGGGCGCACCCGAACTCGGTGTCATAGGAGCGGCCATAGCCTCGGTAATCGGTCACCTGTTCGGCTTGTGCATCCTCGTGGTCTATGCCCTTAAAAAGACGCCACAATACACGCTTTTCAAAAACTTCCGGCGCCCCGATTGGGAGGCCATGTCCCGTGTCTTTCACCTTGGCTGGCCGATCGGGATAACGCTTTTGTCCGAGGTCGGTCTCTTCGCCATCACCTCGATCATGATGGGTTGGATCGGGACCATCGCGCTTGCCGCCCACGGGATCGCACTTCAGATTGCGTCGATCACCTTCATGATCCACCTCGGCCTCAGTCAGGCCGTCACGGTGCGGGCAGGGCGCGCCTGGGGACGCTCTGATGCGGTAACACTGCGCCTTGCGTGCCAGGCGGCACTGGTGATGTCGGCCATTGCCGTCGGCGTCACCATGGCCGTTTTCCTGCTTCTGCCCGAAACCTTGATCGGCGCCTTCATTGACCCCAGCGACCCAGACCGCCTAGAAATCCTTGCTGTAGGGACGGTCTTGTTGGCATTGGCCGCGCTTTTCCAAGCCGTCGACGCGGGGCAGGTCATGGCGCTTGGGATGCTACGCGGCGTGCAGGACACGCGCGTTCCTATGATCATGGCCGCCTTCAGCTATTGGGTTGTTGGCGTCCCGTGTAGCTATGTCCTTGGATTCACTCTGGGTCTGGATGGGGTCGGCATCTGGCTCGGTCTCTCTGTCGGCCTGGCGGTTGCCGGCGTGTTGCTTCAGATGCGTTTCTGGACGCGTCACGCGCGCATCTAGGCGCGGTCCACCTTGGTGCGAAGCCATTCCATCACGTCGCCGC
The DNA here is from genome assembly GCF_900184815.1 of Boseongicola aestuarii. Classification (GTDB taxonomy): domain Bacteria; phylum Pseudomonadota; class Alphaproteobacteria; order Rhodobacterales; family Rhodobacteraceae; genus Boseongicola; species Boseongicola aestuarii. The sequence continues at coordinate 62,475 of NZ_FXXQ01000004.1, forward strand.
GCACCGATTGCACCCCGGACTCCCGAGAGGCGTCGATCATCTTTTTTGCCTCGGTCAGGTCGACCCGTCGCAACAGATGCTTGACCGGCCCGATGGATGCCGGGCGCATGGACAATGCGCGCAGACCCATCGCCGCAAAGCACAAGGCTTCGATCGGCCGGCCCGCGTCTTCGCCGCAGAAACTGACCGGCGTGCTTGTTTCGGCGCAGCGTTCGACGATTTTTTCGATGAAAGTCAGATAGCTGACGTTCAGCGTATCATAGCGTCGACGCACCCGTTCGTTCTCGCGATCCGCGGCAAAGAAGAACTGTTTCAGATCATTCCCGCCGATTGAAATAAAATCAGCCATTTCAAAGAATTGCCGCGGCGCGAACGCAAGGCTTGGTGTCTCCAACATGGCCCCGACCCGCACCGTCTCCGGCAACACATGCCCCAGTTTCTTTTCGCGCTCCAATTCGCTGAAGACATGCTCGCGCGCCTGTTTGAACTCGTCGAACTGCGCGACAAACGGGAACATCACTGTCAACGGACGTCCTTTGGTCGCCCGGATCAGGGCCTGCAACTGCATCCGCATGACGCCCGGTTTATCAAGGCCCACCCGGATCGCGCGCCACCCAAGTGCTGGGTTCGGTTCGTCCTCGCGCTTCATGTAGGGAAGCACCTTGTCCGAACCGATATCAAGCGTGCGAAACACCACGGGCTTCCCCTTGGCCGCATCCAGAACGCGCGTATAAATCGCCGCCAATTCTCCGCGCCGTGGCACTTTCGAACGGATGAGAAACTGCAATTCCGTGCGGAAAAGCCCGACCCCTTCGGCGCCCGAATTTTCCAGCGACGGCAGATCGGCAATCAATCCGGCGTTCATATGAAGCGCGACAACCGCACCGCATTTTGTCTGCGCTGGCAGGGACTTGAGCCCCGAGTACCGTTCCTGTGCCTTGGCCTGCATCGCAATCTTGTCGCGGAAGGCCGCCACCACCGTGTCGTCGGGCCTTAGATGCACAAGCCCCTGATCACCGTCCACCATGACGTGATCGCCGTTCAGCGCCTCGGTCGCGACCTTGGCCGCATGGATGATCAACGGAATGGCCCATGCCCGCGCTACGATCGCGGCATGACTGCCAACCGAGCCTTGCTCCAGCACGATGCCCTGCAACCGTTCGCGACCATAATCCAAAAGTTCGGCCGGCCCGATATTGCGCGCCACCAGAATAGCCTTGTCCGGTAAGGCGGCGCCAGTGTCCCTGCCTTGCCCTGTGAGGATACGCAAAAGCCGGTTTGACAGATCGTCAAGATCGTGCAGACGCTCGCGCAGATAGGCGTCAGGCACCTGACTCATGCGGGTGCGCGCGGCGGATTGTTCTTTTTCTACAGCAGCTTCGGCAGAAAGCCCGGCGGCGATGTCTTCCTCCATCCGCCGCAGCCAGCTGCGGGAATTGGCGAACATCCGGTAGGCTTCCATAACTTCGCGCTGGTCCTTATCCGCAGTTTCGTTGCTGACCGAACTCAGCATATCGTCCACAGACATGCGCAATTTGTCGACGGCTTCACGCAGCCGTTTGGTTTCGATCTCGGGGTCGTCGGCGATCGGATTGGCAATGACGACCCGTGGCTCATGAAGCCAGACATAACCCTCTGCGACGCCTTCCTGGCCCACGCTTCCGCGGAACATCACAGGCAGGGTGTGGCGTGCCCGAAGCGCTTCGCCTTCCCCGACAAAAGCGCCAAGCTCGGTCATTTCGGCCAGAACCATGGCAACTACTTCCAGCGCATAGACTTCGTCTTCGAAGAAGACGCGCGCCTCCTTGGACTGGACGACCAGTACTCCCAGTCGCTCGCCAAGGCGCTGAATTGGTACGCCACAGAAGGACGAATAGACCTCCTCGCCGGTCTCGGGCATGTACCGGAAGCCCTTTGTCGCAGGCGCATCGGCGGTATTGATGACCTTGCCGGTGCGCGCGACGCGCCCGACCAGACCTTCGCCAAGCCGCATGCGCGTCTGGTGTACGGCGTCTGGCTTCAGGCCCTCGGTGGCACAAAGCTCAAGCGTTTCTTCGTCGCGAAACAAATAGATCGAACACACCTCGGTCTGCATCGAAGAGGCAATAAGCTGCGTGATCCGGTCAAGGCGCGCCTGACCGGCACTGCTTTCAGCCAGCGCTTCGCGCAGCCTGCCAAGAAGCTTACGGCTTTCGCTTTCGATTGGGTCAGCCATCGGTCCCGCTTGTCACCAAGGCGCGACTTCTGCCGCGCAATGGCTCAACTACACCATACCTGCACCAAAAGAGAAACGCTTAATGGCCCGGGTTTTCGCCAAGAATGCGCTTCAAAACCGAGCTGCGCGACACTTGGCCAATCGGCGCGCGATCATCGACCACTACAACCGGCGCGCCGCCCTCGAGAACCGACTTGATCACATCCGATATTTCGCCGTCCGCATCTATCATGCCCTCGGCCGAGCTGGTGATCGGTTCCATGACATCGCGGGCGCAAAGCACGCCGAGAGGGTTCATGTGAGCTACGAAGTCCGCCACGTATTCATTTGAAGGATTTGAATAAATATCGCGCGGGGTGCCCCATTGAACAATGCGCCCGCCTTCCATTATTGCGATCCGACCTCCCAGTTTGAAGGCCTCATCCAGATCGTGACTGACGAAAATGATCGTCCGATTCAGACGCTCCTGAAGCTCAAGAAGCTCATCCTGAAGGCGCGTCCGGATAAGCGGATCAAGCGCGGAAAATGGTTCGTCCATCAACAGAATCGGCGCGTCCGTCACGAAGGCGCGTGCAAGGCCGACGCGTTGCTGCATGCCGCCGGAAAGGTCGCCGACCTTGCGGTCTGCCCAATCGGACAGCCCGACCAGTTCCAGTTGCTGATCCACCTTTTCGCGCCGGGCTTTCGGGCTCATCCCGCCAAGTTCAAGTCCAAGCCCGACATTGTCACGCACCGTGCGCCAGGGAAGGAGGCCAAACTGTTGAAACACCATGGCGATCTTGTTCAAACGCATATGCCGCAAGGTCGCGGCATCGGCGTTGGTGACATCGACTTGCGAGTCGCCGTCTGCCACAATCACGCGTCCGCGGCATACCGGGTTCAGACCGTTCACCGCGCGAAGCAGCGTCGACTTCCCCGACCCGGACAGCCCCATCAACACCAGGATCTCGCCCGGCTCGACCTGAAGCGAACAATCGTGGACACCAAGCACTTGCGACGTGCGGGTCTGGATTTCCGCGCGTTCCAGACCCTGGTCCATGAGTGGCAGCGCCTGTTCAGGTTCGCCTCCGAACACTATGGAAACATTGTCGAATGTGACGGCAGCGCTCATGATTTTTCCACCCGTAGCATACGGTCCAGCACAATCGCGACGACCACGATGATGAACCCACTTTCGAACCCCAGCGATGTGTTCACCTGATTGAGCGCCCGCACGACAGGCACGCCAAGTCCATCGGCCCCAACAAGGGCCGCGATCACGACCATCGACAGCGACAGCATGATCGTCTGGTTCAGGCCAGCCATGATCTGCGGAAAGGCATAGGGTAATTCGACCTTCCAAAGCGTCTGACGCGGGGTGGCCCCAAATGCCTGAGCCGCTTCCAGCAAGGGCGCTGGCGTGGTCGACACCCCTAGGTGTGTCAAGCGGATCGGAGCGGGCAGGACGAAGATCACAGTCGCGATAAGCCCCGGCACCATGCCAATCCCGAAGAACACAATGGCGGGGATCAGATAGACGAACGTCGGCAAGGTTTGCATCAGGTCAAGAACGGGACGCGCCCAGGCATAAAGATTGGGGCGATGCGCCATTGCGATGCCAATGGGCACGCCGACTCCCATGCAAACGACGCAGGCCGACAGAACAAGCGTCAGGCTTTCGGTGGTTTCCTCCCAATACCCCTGATTGAGGATGAAAAGGAATCCGAGGAAAGTCAGAAGGGCAGGTTTCCAGCTCCTTTGGAGAGCATAGGTTATGCCGACAAAAAGCAGGATGATGACAATTGGGTTCGGCGTTTGCAGCACCCACAGGATGGCATCGATCATCGCCTCCAGCAGGTCTGACAACGCATCGAAAAAGACCGCACCGTTGATTTGCAGCCAGTCGAAGACCGACGCTGCCGCATTTCCGACCGGTATCTTGTTTTCCGTAAGCCATTCCATTGGACAAGGTCCCCCTTGTCGCTACTTTGGCGCGGACGACGGCAATTGAAAAGCAGAGATAAGGCTGGACCGCATGATCGATCTTTACACGTGGACAACCCCGAACGGGCGTAAGCTCTCTATTCTGCTCGAGGAACTTGGGATCGATTATGAGGCTCACGGGGTCGACCTCGCCAAAGGCGAACAAAAGACGCCCGCGTTCCTGGCAATCTCGCCGAACGGCAAGATCCCCGCCATACGTGATCGGGCAACGGGTCAGGCGGTCATGGAGTCCGGTGCGATCATGCTCTGGCTGGCCGAAAGGGAGGGGCGCTTTCTTGGCGCGCCCGGCGACAAGGCGTCGGTTCTGGAGTGGCTTATGTGGCAAATGTCCATGCAGGGTCCCGCGTTGGGCCGCATCCACCAGTTCGCGAAATACGGCAATCCTCTGGGTGAGCCCGCCGAGACCATGGCCCGTGCTCAGGGGGCCCAAGTTTATCAGGACCTCAACGCCCGTCTAGCCGGGCGCGACTATGTCGCCGGTGCGGGGCAGGGTGTTTACACGATTGCCGATATGGCGATCTGGCCGTGGGTCTCGCGCTTTGAATGGCACGAGATCAATCTTGAGGACTATCCTCATGTCCTGAAATGGTACCGCCGGCTCGCAGAGCGGCCGGCGGTCCAGCGCGGGTACCACGTCCCGCACTTTGTCAACGAAGTGCCTATGCCTTAAAGGCCAAGTGCGCCTTTCACAGCCATCATGCCGTCGCTTCCGTCTTTCGCGGTAACGCCGTCCAGCCATCCTGAAAGCACGTCCGTATTGGCCGTAAGCCACGCAGTGGCGGCATCATCAGGATCTTCGCCGCCGTCCAGAATTGCGCCCATGATCTCGTTCTCCATAGCCAGCGAGAACTCAAGGTTTTGCAGCAGCTTTCCGACATTCGGGCAGGCATCGACAAAGCCGGCCGTAGTGTTGGTGAAGACGCTTCCTTCCGAGCCGAACCACTCTTCTCCGCCAGTCAGATAAGTCATTTCGATGTTGGCGTTCATCGGATGCGGTTCCCAGCCGAGGAAAATCACAGGTTCGCCGCGGGAATCGAGTCGTTTCGCTTGGGCCAGCATGCCTTGCTCCGAACTTTCGACGAGCTGCATTGCGCTAAGGCCGTAGGTGTCGGCTTCGATCAGATCGAGGATCAGTCGATTGCCGTCATTCCCCGCCTCGATACCGAAAATCTTGCCGTCCAGAGCATCGGCATGGGTGGCGATGTCGGCGAAATCTCTGATCCCAAGCGCGGCGCCTGCCGCATTTGTGGCCAATGTATATTTCGTGCCATCCAGGTTCGAACGAACGGTATCCACGGTCCCGGCCTCGCGGTAGGGAGCGATATCAGCTTCCATTGTCGGCATCCAGTTGCCCAGGAAGACGTCGATATCCCCTTGCGCAAGCGATGTATAAGTCACCGGAACCGAGAGAATCTTGATGTCCGTTTCATAGCCGAGGGCTTCAAGAACAATCGTGGTCGCTGCCGTCGTTGCGGTGATGTCCGTCCAGCCGACGTCTGAGAATGTGACGGTGTCACAGTCAGCCAGCGCTGGCGATGCAGCCAGAATGGCCAAGGCGGATAGAGTGGATTTCAAATGCATGTGCATTCCCCCTGTTTTGTTGATTGACGAGTCAATTAAAAACCAGATACCCCGTTATCGGAATTCCAACATAGAGAAAACCATGCCCAAGCTCGGAATGGAACCGATAAGACGCGCAGCCTTGATTGACGCGACGATCGCTGAGATCGGCGCGACAGGTTCACTGGACGTTACCGTGGGGCAGATTGCGCGGCGTGCGGGTGTTTCGTCGGGACTGGCGCACCATTACTTCGGGGGCAAAGAGGACATTCTTCTGGCTGCGATGCGCCATGTCATGCGCGAATACGCGCGCGAGGTGCTGAATGGACTTCAGCGTGCCAACACGTCACTGGCGCGGGTCGAGGCTATCGTGAAGGGCAGCTTTGCGATCTCGAATTTCCGCGAAGATACAATCGCGGCATGGCTGAATTTCTATGTGCTGGCGTTGTCTTCCGCGCCTGCGCGGCGCTTGCATCGCATATATGCAGCGCGGTTGCGCTCGAATCTCAGTCATGCGCTTCGCCCTTTGGTGGAAAGCCGCGCGCCTGATCTTGCCGCCCGCACCGCCGCACTTATCGACGGGCTTTATCTCCATCAGGGATTGGCGGAAGCGCCGCCGGACGGCGAAGCAGCAACGCGTCACGTGATGCAGTTTGTCGAACGCGAGATCGGAGGCTGATATGCAGGCAGATTATGTGATCGTCGGGGCAGGTTCGGCAGGATGCGCGATGGCGTATCGCCTTTCCGAGGCCGGACATTCGGTTCTGGTCATAGAATATGGCGGCACTGACATAGGTCCGTTCATCCAGATGCCGGCGGCGCTGAGTTATCCGATGAATATGTCGCGGTATGACTGGGGTTTCATGAGTGCGCCGGAACCGCATCTGGGCAACCGTAGGCTGGTCGTTCCGCGCGGCAAGGTGATTGGCGGGTCGTCGTCGATCAACGGAATGGTCTATGTGCGTGGCCATGCAAGCGACTTCGACACATGGGCGCAGATGGGCGCCACGGGCTGGAGCTATGCCGATGTGCTTCCATATTATCTGAGGCTGGAGAATTGGCACTCGAAGTCTGGTGGGGACCCGACATGGCGCGGCAACGATGGTCCGCTTCATGTGTCGCGGGGGCCGCGCAAAAATCCACTTTATCATGCGTTCGTCGAAGCCGGACGGCAGGCCGGCTACCAGACGACGGACGACTACAACGGCGAGCAACAAGAAGGCTTTGGACCTTTCGAGCAAACGGTTTGGAAGGGGCGGCGATGGTCCGCCGCGAATGCCTATCTTCGTCCTGCGCTGAAGCGCGAGAACTGCAATCTGATCCACGGCCTCGTGCAACGTGTTGTTATCAAAGACGGACGTGCCGTGGGCGTCGCGGTTGAGCGCGGCGGCAAGGTCGAAATGATCCGCGCCAACAAGGAGGTCATACTTGCGGCCTCCTCAATTAATTCGCCCAAACTGCTGATGCTTTCGGGCATCGGTCCCGCCGAACATCTGGCCGAGCATGGCATTGACGTCGTCGCGGACCGCTCAGGGGTCGGGCAAAACCTGCAAGATCATCTGGAAGTCTATTTTCAGATGGCCGCCAGCCAGCCCATAACGCTGTTCCGCTATTGGACGCTTTTCTGGAAAGGCGTGCTTGGCGCGCAGTGGCTCTTGAGCAAGACCGGTCTCGGGGCATCAAATAACTTTGAAAGTTGCGGTTTCATCCGCAGCCGCGCAGGCGTGGAATATCCGGATATCCAGTTCCATTTCCTGCCGATGGCCGTGCGGTATGATGGCAAGGCCGCCGCCGAAGGGCATGGGTTTCAGGCCCATGTCGGCCCGATGCGCAGCCCGTCGCGAGGGGTTGTGACACTTGCTTCATCAGACCCAAAGACAGCCCCGAACATTCAGTTCAACTACATGTCCACCGAGCAGGACTGGGTCGATTTCAGGCGCGCGGTGCGTCTGACGCGCGAGATATTCCAGCAGGAGGCTTTCAAGCCTTTCGTAAAGCACGAAATTCTTCCCGGAGACGCGGCAATCAGTGACGATGATATTGACACATTCATTCGCGAGCACGCCGAGAGCGCCTATCACCCGTGCGGAACATGCCGGATGGGCAACGCTGCCGATCCGGGCGCGGTCGTTGATCCAGAGTGCCGGGTCATTGGAGTCGAGGGCCTCCGCGTCGCAGACAGTTCAATCTTCCCGCAGATCACCAACGGCAACCTTAATGCGCCGTCAATCATGGTTGGCGAAAAGGCCGCCGACCACATTTTGGGAAAGATGCTGCCGCAAGACACCCGTGCGCCTTGGATCCACCCGGACTGGCAGACAGAACAGCGCTAATTCAGGCCGCTTTGTCCAGACCGAAGGTGTCGTGCAACGCTTGCACGGCTAGTTCCATGTACTTGCGATCAATCAAGACCGAGATCTTGATCTCGGACGTTGTGATGACCTTGATGTTGATCCCTTCGTCGCGCAAAGCCTTGAACATCTGGCTCGCGACGCCCGCGTGACTGCGCATCCCAATGCCAACGACCGAGACTTTTGCGACGTCGGAGTCAATCACCAGTTCGGAGAATTTAACCTCGCCCGAAGCTTTTGCCTCGGCCATGGCCTTTTCGGCGCGCCCGATCTGGTTGACCGGCAGCGAGAATGTCATATCCGTCCGCCCATCTTCCGAGATGTTCTGGACGATCATGTCCACATTCACCGACGCTTCGGCGAGAGGACCAAAAATCGCTGCGGCGATGCCGGGACGGTCGGCAACGCTCAGAAGTGTCATTTTGGCTTCGTCGCGACTGAAGGCGACCCCAGCGACCACATTGCTTTCCATAATGTCCTCCTCCGAGCACACCAAGGTGCCCGCGTTCTCGTCATTGTCTTCGAAACTTGAAAGCACGCGCAAGCGCACCTTGTATCGCATGGCCAGCTCGACCGACCGGGTCTGCAAAACTTTTGCACCCAGAGATGCCAGCTCCAGCATCTCTTCAAAGGCGATCTTGTCGAGCTTGCGGGCCTTGGAGGTGATCCGGGGATCAGTCGTGTAAATACCATCGACGTCGGTGTAGATATCGCAGCGTTCGGCGCCGAATGCAGCAGCAAAAGCGACAGCCGTGGTATCCGAGCCGCCTCGGCCCAGCGTGGTGATCCGTCCTTCCGGGCTGATGCCCTGGAAACCGGCGACGACGGCGACCTTCATGCCTTGTGCAAACTTGGTATTGATATTGTCAGTAGGGATTTCTTCGATCCGCGCAGACGCATGGGCCGAATTCGTCTTCAGTGGAACTTGCCAACCGGCCCATGACCGCGCCGGCACATCCATTTCCTGAAGCGTCAAGGCCATTAGCCCCGCTGTGACCTGTTCACCGGAACTGACGACCGCATCGTATTCTCGGGCGTCAAACAGCGGTGATGTTTCTTCCACCCATCCGACAAGCTCGTTGGTCTTCCCCGACATGGCCGACACGATGACGATCACATCATAGCCGTTTGCCACTTCTCGTCCGACGCGCTTTGCCGCACGGCGAATGCGATCGAGCGTCGCTACGGAAGTCCCGCCGAATTTCATCACAAGTGTTGGCATCAGGTCGCCGTTATCCTTTGTCTACGAGCCGCCTGTTAAGGGATAGTCCGGCACAGGACAAGAGCACGAAAGCGCGACCGATCAGTTCGTTTTTGCCTTGGGGATAAAAGGCAGCGGCACTGCGGGCACACCATCCTCGGCAAGTCGTTTGGCGTCCTCCGGTGCGACTTCGCCGTAAATCGAGCGTGAGGGTTTGTCGCCGAGGTGCATCGCTGTGGCTTCTTTCGCAAAATTCGAGCCAACATAATCCGAGTTCTGTTCTACGTGTTTGCGAAGTTTTGCCATCGCCTCGGCCATTTTCGGATCAGGCGCAGACATGACTGGTTGTGCGTCGTGCGAACCTGCTTCAACGGGAGTCGCTGCTTTTTTTCGCGACGTCGTGACGCCCGGGGACATGAGTGTTTTTTCGACCTTTTGCGAACCGCAACCCGGACATTCAACCATCCCTGCCGAGGCGAGGCTTTGGTAGGCTTCTGCCGACTGAAACCAGCTCTCGAACTGGTGTGCGTTTTCACATTTCAGATTGTAGCGGATCATTGGAAAATCCAGTCTTCAAAGGCATTCATCTGATGTAGGTCAGGAAGCGGCAATATTCAATTCACCCTTTGGGCCGGACACCTTCACGCTACTGCCACTTTCCGTGATGCATGTCCGATCCGAAGGCTGAGAACAAAGAGCGCGACAACACCGACTACACCAGCAATGTTCACCAACATGATACCTGGCCACAGACACGCAACACCCGCCGCGGCCGAAATCGCGCGCATCGGCCAGTTAAGACGCCTTTCAAGGCAACCCTGCAATGCGCCCGCCAGCCCGTAAATGCCAAAAACCGCAAATCCAAAGATGACCAAAGCAACGCCCCAGTTCCCTGACAGGAAGGGTGTATAGGCCATAAGCAACGGCACAATATAAAGGCCTTTTGCGAGCTTCCAGCTTTCGACGCCGGTCCGCATTGCCGGTGCCTTTGCAATTGCGGCAGCAGTGAAAGATGCCAGTGCAACAGGGGGGGTCACGTTGCTGTCCTGGCTCAACCAAAAAATGATCATATGCGCAGACAGAATGGCCGCGACAGCCGCTTCTGGAGGAACCGTCAGATCGCGCAACGGGGCGGCGACCTCCAGAGGAAGCGCGCGGATTATCTCGGTCGCCTGCTCAATCGGTATGGGTCCAGAGAGCAGACTCATCGTTTCCGGAGCGCCAAGCATGAGCACAGCTTTTGCAGCGTCGTTCAACGCACCCGAAGCCAAGGCCTCAATCACGACTTGGTCCGAGATCATGCCGGCAATGGCAGGTGCCGACAGCGTTGCGACGACGATATAGGCAGCTGTCACCGGCAGACCCATTCCCAAGACAAGACTGGCAATTGCGATAAGCGTCAGGGCGATCAACAGATTACCCCCCGCCCAACCCGCAATCATTAGACTGAAGGTGTTACCGATACCCGCCGTCGAAATCACGTTCACAACCAAGCCAACCGAACACAGCAGAACAGCGGTCATGATCATCCCCTTCGTGCCCATGACCAAGGCTTCCATCACCGCGCGCGGGCCCATTGGATTCTGGGTCAGCCAGCTCGATGCAATAACGGCCAGTATACCGAAAACGGCTGCATAAGCGGGGGTAAAGCCCATGATCAGCATTGTGATCAGTCCCGCGATCGGGATCACGAAACTTGCGCCCCCTTTACGGAAGGCCGAAGCGAAGGTCTGGCCATCGTTTTCCATCGGGGGCAGCTCAAGACGTTTTGCTTCAATGCGCACGAAGAACGCAACCGACAGAAAATAGAGAAGGGCAGGCAAGACCGCGACGGCCACGATCTTTTCGTAGGAAATCTGAGTGAAGCTCGCCATCACGAAAGCACCAGCCCCCATGATCGGCGGCATCAATTGACCTCCCGTTGACGCAGCTGCCTCAACGCCGCCTGCAAAAGCGGGCCGAAACCCGGCGCGCTTCATCAAGGGAATGGTGATGACGCCTGTTGATGCGGTGTTCGCCACAGCCGATCCGGAAATCGTTCCCGTCAGTCCGCTTGCAATCACGGCAACAATGCCCGGACCCCCGGCCATACGACCGGCCACGGCCTGCGCGATATTAATCACGAAATCACCCGCACCTGAACGCAAGAGAAAAGCCCCGAAGATGATGAAAAGAAAGACAAAAGTCGATGAGATGCGGGCAATTGTTCCGAACATGGCGTCATCGCCAAAAAGCGATCGAAACGCGATGGTCTCCCAGGAAAGACCCGGGAAGCTGAAGACACCACCGATATACTGGCCCCAAAATCCGATATAGGTCAGCGAAGTCACGATGAGGATCGGAATGACCCATCCCGTCAGGCGGCGGGTCAGTTCCAAACCTCCCAAAATACAAATCCCGATCGCGATCCAATCCAGAGCGATCAGATCCACTCCGCGGTCGTAAATCGGATTCTCCGCATATGGAATATAGATCGCAGCAGCCGCCACCGCGGCGCCAAAAGACACATCAAAAACCAGCAGACCACGACTTCGGGTGTTGCCGCGAAACATCGGGTTGTAGACGGCCGCCAGAAAGGCAAATCCGGCAAAATGGTAAGCGTTGCGTTGAAATTCAGAGATAAAAGGGTCGAAGGCCACATATATATGGCCGACTGCTATGAACAAACACAAGCCATGAAGAGCCCAAACCACCCAGCCGTCGAATTCGCGCAAACTAGGTGGTTCTACTTCGACATCGTCGCCCATCGATTTCCCCCTTCTTTTTGGTAGCAGTATCCTAGGGGGTCCGGGGGACAAAGTCCCCCGGTAAATCGCCCGCGTTGCGCGGGCGAAGCTTAGTTCAGTTCGCGATCAGGCGCGCCGGGATATCAATGCCCTGTTCGGAATAATACCGAGCTGCACCGGGGTGCAGCGGAGCTGGCAAACCAGCGATCGCCCGTTCAAGGGCCATGGCCTGTGTTGCCGGGTGGATTGCCTGAAGAAACGGCAGGTTTTCGTAGATTGTCTTTGTGATCAGATAGACGTTTTCCTCAGGAATATCGGCATTCGTTGCCAGGAAGTTCGGCTGCGCAATCGTGTTCCAATCGGCGTCTTGGTTTGGATAGGTGCCGGCAGGGATCACGTAACGGGTCCAGAGATCACGTCCGCCGTCCATCGCAGCCATCTGCTCGTCAGTCACGTCAAGCGGTGTCACGCTGTCTCCTGCCGCTGCCATAAGCTGCGAGACCGCGCCGGTTGGAACGCCGGCTGGCGTGTTGATGCCTTTGACCTGACCGTTCTGCAGGGCCTCGGCAGAAGGGCCGTAGCCTGCGAAAACCAGATCATAATCGTTGTCGAGATCGACGCCGAGACCGGTTAGAAGCGTGCGATTGGAACCGATCGTACCCGAGTTCTGGGTTCCCATCGCCATGCCCTCGCCCTTGAGGTCGGCAAGAACTCCAACGGTTCCGTCGCCCGCAACATCCGAAGACACAATGAACTGCTCAACGTTCTGCCACAGCATCGTAATCGAGCGCAGGTTCTCCTGCGGGCCGGATTCTGCGATCGGACCGGTTCCGCTTACTGCATAGCTTCCGAAAAGGCCCTGCATAATAGCGAACTGCGCTTCGCCTTCGCGCAGAAGGCGTACGTTCTCTCCCGAACCAGCCGAACTGATCGCGGACATGCCAATCTTTTCGCCTGGCTCAAGTTTGACCTTCACCAGTGTCGAAAGTGCCACGCCAACCGGGTAATAGGTTCCGCCTGTAGATGCGGTCGCAAGGACATAACTTGCCTCTTCCGCTTGCGCGGTTGCGCCGAATGAAACAGCCGCGACTGCCACGATGGCAACCTTTTTAACATCAAGCATTTTTCTCTCTCCCTGAGAATTGTTTTTTTGACTCGGACAAAGTGTATTTCGTTTCAGGCGAAATGCCAGTGCCGAGGGTATAAAACTGCACACTCTGACCCAAATTTCGAGAGCAATCGATGCAGGTTTCAGCTGTCTCTCGGGTCGAAATTTAACAAAATACCGGCAAGTTCGCGTTCCTGCACCATCGCAGCGGCCTTTTTGGGAGAAACCCATTTGCGCTTTCGACGGTTCTTTTCAGGCCATTCACCGGCCACTGAGTTCACTTTCAATGGGAAAATTGCAACAACACAGGGGAGTTTTTCGGAATCGGGCAAGGCTTTAACATAGCTGTAAATACCAAGACAGACGGTGCGGGCCTTTCCGGTCACGCCGGCTTCTTCCCATGCCTCGGTGACTGCGGTTTGCGCCGGCGTGGCACCATCGAGAGGCCAGCCCTTCGGTACAATCCAGCGCCCGGACCGTTTTGATGTCACCAAAAGAATCTGCACCTTGCCATTGTGCGAACGCCAACAAAGTGCGCCAAACTGTGTGCGCACATCGCGTTTATCATAGTTTTCAAGGTTGAGCGCCTGCTGCTTGATCTTGGCCATGCTCATTTTCATCGCCCGTTCGACTTGCCTTGGTTTATCCGGAACTACGTTTTTCAAAACGCTAACATCCCATCGAAAGAAGGCAAGGAATTCTCTTTGGCCCACAATTATTGAAGCGTCCTGTGTTGTTTGAATCGCCATCATCATCGCCAAAGCTGATTTCATCGGAGATCTATCGCAATTCTACTTATGGCGCGTGGCATCCTCTGGCGATCCCTCGGGTCTCGACTGTCATGGATCTTGCGATGGCACTTGGATGGCTCACACCCGACGAGTGGGTTCGAAGCCCGCGCGCTCGGCCGAAAGCTCTTTCGGCTTGGCACAGCCCGGACTATGTGGCGGCCGTCATGAAAGCGGAAGAAGAGGGTTCGGTCTCGGACGAGGTACGCAGGCGATACAATCTCGGAACCCACGCGAATCCCGTTTTCGCCGAGATGTACCGCAGGCCAGCTACCGCCGCGGGCGCGGCAATCTGGGCCGGCGAGAACTTGAAGGACGGTGGTGTGTTATACTCACCGGCAGGGGGCACACATCACGGCATGCCCGATCACGCCAACGGGTTTTGCTATTTCAACGATCCGGTTCTGGCCATCCTCTCGATGCGTGAATACGGCGTGCAGCGCATCGCCTATGTCGATATAGATGCGCACCACCCCGATGGAGTCGAGCATGCCTTTGCGACCGACCCGGACGTCCTTATGATTTCTGTCCACGAAGAACGCCGCTGGCCTTTCAAGGGTCATTTGGAGGATCGAGGCGTCGGCAACGTCTTCAATCTGCCTGTTCCCCGTGGTTTCAACGACGCTGAAATGCGTGCAGCCCGCGAGGACATCATCTTGCCGTTGGTGCAGGCGTTCCGACCCGAAGCGATCATCCTGCAATGCGGAGCAGATGCGGTAACCGAGGATCCCTTGTCGCGTCTGGCGCTTTCCAATAATGCCCATTGGGCGATTGTGGAGGCGTTGAACGGCATGGCGCCGCGTTATCTTGTTCTGGGCGGTGGGGGCTATAATCCGTGGAGCGTGGGACGCCTTTGGACAGGGGTATGGGGGACGCTTACGAAGCAGAAATTCCCGGAGCGATTGCCGCCTTTGGCCGAGGCCGTCTTGCGGGACTTGTCGTGGCCGGGCCGCGCGGCGGGACGCAATCCGCCGGAGCATTGGTTCACGACAATCTGCGATCTTCCGCGAGAAGGCCAGATCAAACCGGAAGTGCGTGAAAGGCTTGATGCTCTTGGTGCGCGAATGACGGCATGGCTCTGATGCGCTTGTTTTTGGGGATAGACCTTCCAGATACTCTGCGCGGGGCGCTGGAGGGGTTGCAAAAAGGTTTGCCGCCCGGACGACCTGTGCCGTGGGAAAATTTTCATCTGACGTTGGTTTTCCTTGGTGATGTACCTGAACCTTTAACAGATGAGCTTGACCTTGCGCTGGACGGTATGCGCTTCTGCCTGCCCCCGATTACACTAAGCGGACTTGGCCAGTTTGGCAGTGCCAGCCCCCGTGCCATATGGGTCGGAGTAACACCCTTGCCGCCGCTTGAAGCCCTTCACCGGCGTCTGGCGAATGCTGCGCGTCGGGTTGGATGTGACATCCCGAGCCGACGATTTGTCCCGCATGTTACGCTTACTCGCTTCGCACGCGACACAGTCGATCCGATTGCAGTCGCGCGCGCTTTCGAAAAACGGGGCAGGGTGGAGTTGCCGGCATTTCAGCCTTATGCCCTGACGCTTTTTCGATCCCACCTTCGCACGGATGGGCCGGTTTACGAGCCTTTGGCAGACTATCCGATTACGCCAGATCCGACCATTTGAGCTGCGTGTTCTTGGTTAAGGTACGCGTCAGGCGCTTGCCGACGACTTTATCGAAGTCATAGCCAGCAATCTCTCCCGAGCCGGGGCGACGCCCCCAGATATCCGCTTCCTCGATAAGGTGACCTTCCGGCAGATCGCGGTCAGCGACAACGCTGGTGCGCGCGAAACGATAGACGGCTTCTTCGGCAGAGGTTCGGCGCTTTTCGTTGTGAAGTGCGATGTGGATTTCGCGCGATCGATCGATTAGGTGCCGGAGTTCGGCCGGATCCATTGAATTGACGATGTCGGGGCCTTCCCGATACCGCGTATCCGTGAAGTGTCGTTCGAGAATACAAGCGCCCAAGGCAACCGAAGCCAAGGCCATTTCAGGCCCGATCGAATGGTCCGAGAACCCGACGACGGCGTTCGGGAACGCGGCGCGAAGGTCGCTCACGCCGCGCAGCGATACGATCTCGGGCGGCGATGGATATAGGTTGGTGCATTCCAAAAGCGCGTATTCGATGCCGGCATCTTCCAGAATTTGCACCGAGGCACCGATCGTATCGATCGTCTGCATACCCGTTGACATGATAACGGGCTTTCCTTTCGCCGCGATATGACGGATCAGCGGAAGATGATCGGCTTCGCCCGAGCCGATCTTGAAAGCAGGCACACCGATCTCTTCCAGAAAGTCAGCGGCCGACCGCGAAAACGGCGTGGAGATATAGATCAGGCCAAGGTCTTCGGCATGGGCTTTCAGCGCGATCTCATCATCGGCGGACAGCGCGCTTTCTTCCATCACCTGCCAGATCGACTTGCCCCCTGCATTGGGAGGCAGAACATCTTTCGCTTCAGCGGTCATTTCGTCTTCGACAAAATGGGTCTGGTGCTTGACGATTTCGCAACCGGATTGCGCGGCCAGCGTCACCATGTGTTTAGCGACATCAAGGCTGCCTCCGTGATTGATGCCGATTTCAGCGATGACAAGGGGGGGCTCTGTAGGTCCGATCTTCCGGTGAGCAATCTTCATAGGCCGCAACGTCCTCTTCTTGTGTTCTGCAAGGTCTACCGGGAAGTGACTGCGCTTCACAAGCGCCCTTGCGTCTGGCGTTAAAGCCGGTTTCTTTCGGACTATGATTTCGACGCACCCGAACGCCAAGGCCGCACCCTTGCGATACCGACTTGCCATGGCGCTGTATCAGGCGGCGTGGGTGGTCGCTTTGCCACTGGTCTGGAGGTATTTTCTCAGACGCGCCGCAGGTGATCCGGGCTATGGGGATCATCTGGATGAACGCAAAGGCATTTTGCCCGCTACGTCAGCAGATGTCTGGATTCATGCGGTATCGCTGGGAGAATTTCGCTCGGCCTTGCCAGTTATCGAAGGGTTGCTTGCCAATGGACTACGCCTGGTTATCACCCATGCGACGCCAGCGGGACGTCGAGCATCTCATGTAGCGCTTGGAGAACCAATCGCGCGCGGACAGGTGATCGTTTGTTATGCGCCGGTGGACCGGGTGCGATACTGGGAGCGCTTTTTCGCGACGACGAAGCCCGCCGTCGGGTTGGTTTTCGAGATGGAGTTCTGGCCTGCAATGACCGAAGCCGCCGCGCGTGCGGGTTTGCCGCTTTGGTTCGTCAACGCACAAATTCCTGAGAAAAGCTTTCCGCGTGCGCACCTGGTGTTTCGACTCCTTGGCGCGCATCCGGTGTCACGATCCGCTGGTGTTCTGGCAAAGTCCACGCGCATGGCGGACCGGTTTCGCGCCCTGTCCGCGCCGGTGGTTGACGTTGCTGGCGAGACACGATTTGACATCGCACCACCCCAAAATCACGTCGCTGCGGGCGCACGCCTGAAAGCGTCGCTTGGTCAACGGTCGGTTTATGCCTTTGCAAGTGTCGTCGAGGGGGAGGAACAAACATATCTTGAAGCGTGCAAGACGCTTGCCAAAGCCGATCCGAAACCCCTGATCATATGGGTCCCCCGCGCGCCGGAGGTCTTCGACCGGACGGCACAAGACATTGAGAAGGCAGGATTGCGCCTAAAGCGGCGTACCAGGGTGCTCGATAAAGGGCTTGGCGTCACCGCCTCGCTTGACGATACGGATGTGTTGCTGGGGGATTCGTTCGGGGAGATGTTCTTTTATCTGACGGTTGCGGACGTCGTCAGCGTCGGGGGCGGGTTTGTCGAAAAGGGAGCGCACAACGTGATTGAACCCTTGGCGCTGGGCAAGCCGGTGATCGTCGGGCCTCATATCTGGACCATTGAATTTCCCGGACGGGAGGCGCGGGACGCAGGTGTGCTGACGGTCTGCGAAAACCCCGATACACTGGCGGAAATGCTTGAGGACGCGCGCGGTGGTTCTGCGATGGCGGCACAGGATTTCCACAAGGCGAACCTTGGCGCGTCAAACAGGATCCTTGAGCATGTGGAACGAGAAATGGAGCGAAACGCATGAGCAGGTTTGTAGCGGTCGTTCCTGCGCGGGCAGGCTCGAAGGGCGCTTTGGGCAAGAACACGCGGAACTTTGCAGGCGTTCCGCTATGGCGTCGCGCAGCCGAACAAGGGCTTTCAGCAGGGGCCGACCAGGTTGTTGTCACCACCGATATCAAATCAGTGATCGCGGGCGAGTTTCCATCGGGCATTCGCATCGTTGCACGACCGGACGCGCTTGGAGGAGATAGCGTGCCGATGGCGCCTGTCTTGATGCACGCGCTGGATGATCCATCGCTTGCAGGTGCAACGATTGTCTTGCTGCAGCCGACATCACCCTTGCGAAGTGATGCGGATATTCGTGCCGGAATTGCCCTTTATGACACGGGTGCTTTCGATCTTGTCCTCAGTGCGACCGAGACCGACCGTGGTATCTTGAAGTTCGGCACTCGCGAAGGGGATCGTTTCGCGCCACTTCGGCAAGCCGAGCATTGCTTTTCAAATCGTCAGTCCCTCCCGCCAGTCTGGAAGCCCAACGGCGCGGTTTATGTGTTTGGACGTGACTGGTTTTTGAGAAATGGCGGTTTTGTGAGCGATCGGATCGGAATGATAGAATTGCCGCTTGAGCGGTCGCATGACATTGATACCGATGCCGATTTTGAGCGCACTGAAGCGGCTTTCCTGACGCTGAACAGTTAATCGACAAGACCGTCGATGTCACGGCTGCGCGGATCGACCAAGAGGGCGGCAACCCATCCCGCAACAAAGCCGCCGAGATGAGCTTCCCACGCCAGAAGCCGGTCCATCGCGAAATACAGAACGACATTCAGCGTGATCAAGAAACCAATCGCGCGCAGAACCGGCCACATCTTTGCGCGGAATGTGAAACGGTCAACATATTCCCAGGCAAGAATTGCGCCCACCAGACCAAAGAGCGCCCCGGACGCGCCGACCATCGGGCGATAGCTGTCGCTGAGTATTGCAAAGCCGACCGCTCCACCGAGGATGGAAAACCCAAAAATGAAGGCACCCTTCCAAAGCCCAACCCGATCAAGAACGAGAGGGGCAATCGAAGCCAGTGTAACCATGTTCACGACCAAGTGGACCCAGCCGCTATGCAGAAAGCCATAGGTGAAAAACATCAGCCATGGCTGCGCGGCATAGTTCGGCTCCCAGTCGTTAAGTACTCCGGGCCAGAAACCCGCGAATTCATAGACCGTCAGCCGGAAACGAGGGATGTCGATCAGCCTGAGATCCCCCGCGATCAAAACGGCCTCGACGGCGGCATACAGGCCGATCAGCACGAAGACGGATTTGTAGACCTTCGGCTTGAACTTTTCCGCGCTTGGTTCGTCGGGGTTGTTGGTCACAACATATCCCGTCGGTATCGATTAAAAACCAAACGAGAAATCGCGACCAACGTTCAAGAACAGGGTGTTTGACGTGCGCTTGTCGGCTCCGTCTTCAGTGATCCGAACGTGTCGCAATCCTGCGTTCAATGCCCAGTCTTCATTCAAATCACGGGTATATCGGATTCCGGCGGCGGTGCGTTCGTCACCATCTTCTTCGCCAAATTGAGCGGCCGAGCCATAAGAAAAATCAGCACTCCAGGACGAGATCGAATTGATTGGGGCCTCAAACCCCAATCCGGCAGAGGTATTGAGGAAGGCGTCACCATCGCTGGTCGACGGACTTTGAACGAGGTTCGCGGTCAATGTCCCGCCCGCAGCCTCTCGCGTGTAGCCAAGCTGTGTCGTGAATTCCAAATCCTCGTCTTCTTGGTCCACGACACCAAGCGACAAGGTTAGGCCGCCGGTTGGCAGGTCAAAACTACGCGTAACGCTTGCGCTTGTGCGTCGACCGCTGTTGTCGATGCGGCTGGAAAGCGACGCGGCTAGTGTTCCATCGGGGCGCGGTTGAAGCACGCCAAAACTGAGGCCGAGACCGTCACTTTCGTTCGTCACGGTGCTCCCATTCAGCGTCTCTGCCGAGTCGATTGAAATATCCGCTGACAGCTCAAGCCCCGTGCGGGTTTGCGTGGTTACGCCGGTTCCTATTGACTGCGAAGTCCGGGAGGTGTCGACAAGATCATCGATTTCAGTCTTGACGTAGTTTGTGGTCAGGCGCGCCGTGGTTGCCGGATTGATACTGAAACGCGCAGTTGCACTGATGCGGCGGGAGTCGCTGTCCTTCAGGTCTGGATCAGATGCATCGACATAGGAATTCGAAGTCAGACCGAATGAAAGATCAACGCCGAATGGCGCATCAATGCCGGTTGAGAAGTCTGCGGACAGTCGTGTGAGCTGGCGGGTACCCCCCTCGACGATCAAAGCGTCAGGGTCGAATACACCGTCCACGAAAAAGCCAAATACATCGTCATCAAGGTCTGCTTCGTCGTAACGCGCGGACAAGGAAAGCCGCGAGTTGGCCCCGTCGCGTGCATAAGACAGGGCGATGTTGGAGCGTCGTATATCCAAGGCATCGGCTTCGGTGCTTGCACCGCCATCGTCGCCTTCAATACCGGCCCCAAGGCTGAAGCGAAACCTGTCGACTCTTGTCTCGCTGGTAACCGAGAAACCCAAGTTCGTCACAGATGTCAGCGTGGTCCCGTCGGGTACCGTTACCAGATCGGGGTTGTCGCTGACTTCAAGTCCTGTTGAGAACGAAAGGTTTCCGCGGATGCCTGTCCCGTCCTGCGCAAGGACGGGCGAGGCGATCATAGCCGCGAGCGCAAGGGCAGCAGTTTTTAGTTGTCCCGGTCGCGTTTTTTTCATGTTTACTACTCGAAGAGGCGTCTCTCGGGCACAATGATAACATCACCGTCAGCAAGAACAATGTCTGATCCGACCGAAGCGCCATTTGCAATGGCGTTATAATTGATGCGAGACACCGTTTGTTCACCGGTTCTCGGGTTCGAGCGACGCAGAAGGATGCGCTTTGTTGCTGCGAAACGTGTGAAGCCGCCCGACGTTGACAGAGCCTGCAAGACAGTCGTGCCACGCTCGATACGCTTTTGGCCGGGTGCACCGATCTCGCCCAACATGAAGATGTCGATGGTCGGTCCAACCTGTGGTCCTTGAGATTCAACGAGTGGGCGCAGAGCCTGAACAGTAACGAAAACCGTCGGAGTCGCTGCAAAATTCGAAGCGATGCCGGCTGCAATGCTGCCCGCAACGGCATCGGGTGACCGCCCGCCAGCCTGAACGCTTCCTGCAAATGGGAAGGTAATCGTTCCGTTTGGAAGAACCAGCAAAGACCGGTTCAGGGACGGATCTTCCAGAACCTCGACAGCAAGCGTGTCGCCGCTGCGGATATTGTATTCGCTTTGCGCATAAGCGACAGTTGCCGCCATGAACGCTATGATAGCCAAAACCAGAGTTTTCATCGTATTCACCCCCAAAAAAACTTCGTCCCGACGACTATGGGACTCTTTACCTTACTGTCAAAGCGTCAAATCAAGGTCGATCCCATCCCTTAACGCGTTGTGTTCAAAGGGCTACATGCCCCTATTGCTCCAAAACCGTCGATGATGACAGCCGCTCTAGTGCGGATTGAGCGAGTTCCATCTGCGGTCTGGGATCATCTTCGCCTGCAAGTTCAAGGGCACGTTGATAAGCCAACACCGCGTCATCGGACCTTCCTACCGCTTCGAATGCGGCCGCAAGATGGTACTGGACGATCGGATCATTCGCCAAAGCCCTTGCCGCCGGTTCGAGGTATTCAATGGCCTCTTCCGACTGTCCGCGACGATGCAGAATCCAGCCATACGTGTCTTGGAACGGCGGCACTTCAGTCCCGCGGAGGCGGCGCGCAATCGCAAAGGCGCGCTCCAGACTTTCTTCGTCTGTCTTGTACGTCGCAAGCAGGCTGGCGAGGTTGTTGGCGACGACCAGAATGCCGGAATTCTTCTCGTACATGTCCGAATAGATCTGGATTGCGCCATCGATATCGTTCGCTCGCTCAAGGAACGTAGCCTTCGCCCAAAGAAGATTTGGTGCGTCTGGATTCGCTGCGAGGGCATTTTCCAGGGTCTCGCTTGCGGCTTCGAGGCGTCCTTGGGAACTCTGAGCCCGGATCAACTGGATCCAGGCATTTTCGAAGGTTGGCTCGGCGTCGGTAATGCTTGAAAAGGTGACTTCGGCCTCTTCATAGTCCCGCAAAGCGAGTTGCGTGCCGCCAAGTACCATCTTGAGGCGGGGATTTTCCGGCTGCGACGATACGATTTCGTTGGCTATTTCAAGTGCCTCATCGCGCTCTCCGGAGCGCAAGCGCTCACGTAGTAGAGCTACCTGTGCCGCGACGCCGGCGTCGGAGCCGCGTGCGATCTCTTCAAGAGCTGCCAACGCCTGCTCGCGACCATCGCGGCGAGACAAGATCTGAAGGCGAAGAGAATCCGCCAATCCATTTGCGCGATCATTGCCGGTTCTTCTCAGCGTTGATTCAACCTGCAACGCTCGCGGCCAGTCTTGCATACGCAGGTAGACTTCGCCGAGCGTCTGAAGGAGCGAGATATCCGACGGCGCCGTACGTAACGAGCGCACAAGGGCGTCTTCGGCGGGGCGCAGGCGCTCGGCGGCAATGAGTGTTCGCACAAACCGCAGCGTTTCCTGTGGCGCGTAATTCGATGCCTCGGCAGCCAGCGACAACATGTCTTGCGCCAGTTCCGTTTCGCCTGCGCGGCGATGTGCCTGAGCCATCAATGTCATCGCCTCGAAATCCTGTGGATCCTGATCAAGCGCGCGTCTGAGTTTATTGATTGCGTCGTTGGCCTTGTCTCTATCAATCAACCAACCCGCACTAAGCTTCAATGCGGCCGCCTTCGAAGGATCGTCCGCAAGAACCTCTTCAACAAGTTGACGTGCGCCCACTTCATTGCCGTCGGCAATCAGCATCCGGGCGAGGGTGACCTTGAAATCGTTAGTCTGATCGTCGTCCGGGCTTGCCTCATCAACGATAGATTGCATCTCGGCGATGGCGGCGACGCGGTCACCGGAGTCAAACAGAACGCCGGAGCGCAAAGCGCGCAGCACCGCGTTTCCGGAATAACGCTCGATCGAGTCGTCAATCTCGGCAAGGGCGGCTTCGCTTCCACGCACTTCGCGAATGAAGCTGATCAACGCGATTTGCAGATCTAGGCTGTTTTCGGCCTCGGCGATCTGTTCGCGCAGAAAGTCTTCTGCTGTCTCAGGTCGCCCAAGCGCAGTCAGCAAGCGGACAAGGGAACCCTTTGTCGCCGCGTCGTCCGGGAAGGCCGCAACCGTGGCGCGCAAATGATTTTCAAGTGTATCAAAATCCTCCAGCTGCGCGAGGACCGAAGACTTCAGTCCGTAAAAGAATTGCGAGTCAGGTCTGAGCGTAATTGCGCGGTCGATATACTGGATGGTGTCGTCAATTCGATCCTGGCGCGACAGTCCCTCGATGACGATGCGAAGAAGCGTGACGTCCTCGGGGTTCGTGTCGATGAGTGCGATGGCGTCGGTCGTCAACGCCTCCATTTTCTGATCGTCTTCAGCAACTGCGGCAGCACGGAACTCCAGCACAAGCTCAATGACATCGACGCCTTCGATGCGTTCGCTTGCGTCCAGGAGGGGCGCCGCATGCCGCGCAACTTCATCCCAGTTCTGAGCCTCGATCGCCATTTGCGACAGCGCCATGCGAGCTTCGAGGTCATTCGGGCTTTGTTCTGCAATGCGCAGGTAATTCGCATAGGCATCGCTGAAATTCCCGCGCTCGCGTACGGTTTCAGCATAGAGGCGTCGGCCCTCCACATGAAATTCGTCCAGTGACAGGACGTTTCTCAGTTCGACTAGCGCACGCTCAACGTCGCCGGCGGCAATCAGTTCGAGGCTATTTGTATAATGGCCTTCTGCACGTTCTTCGGCACTGTCACACGCAGCCAGCAGCACCATTGCTGTGCCCAAAGCAAGGCCACGAGAAAAGGTTGAGAAACGCATAAAGGACTCCTTGGCACAATTTGGAGCGACACTAACAAACACACACAGACGCAACTAGCCCAGCAAGCCCACTGTTGCGTGATTAATTCGACATCTTTAAATACCGGTTCCCCTAATCACGACGCTCATCGTTTTTGCAAGGATTTTGAGATCCTGCCAAGCCGACAGGCTCAGATCATAGGAATCGTCGTAGTAGGCCCGGTCTGCAAACTCGGTCTGGTTCCGTTTTGAAACCTGCCAAAGACCCGTCATCCCCGGGCGCAGACTGTAGTAGCTTCGGCCCGGATACAAAGCCTGCTGACTAGGCAACATCGGGCGCGGCCCAACCAGCGACATATCGCCAATCAATACGTTGATGATCTGCGGCATCTCATCGATGGACGTACGGCGCAGAGCGCGACCGATCCGGGTGCAGCGGGGATCATTCTCCAACTTCTGCTTTGTATCCCATTCGCTGCGCGCACTCGGGCTGCGCGACAGATGGGTTTCAAGCAGGACCTCGGCATCGGGAACCATTGTCCGGAATTTCCAGATCGTAAAGCGGCGTCCGTCTCGGCCGACACGTTCCTGGCGAAAGATCGGCGAGTGCCCGTCCGAAGCAATCGCCACAGCAATCAGAGCGAGAAACGGCGCGACAAAAGGAAGGGAAATCAGAACGAGCGTGATATCGACTACTCGTTTGAGGCCGGACCGATAAATTCCTCTGGCTTTGACTGACCCAGAAATCGGCAGAGCATCAACGTTTGCAGCAGTTGGATTTACAACATTCGTCACGTGTACTGTCATACTTTTTACCGAATTACCTTCGGCCCCCTAAAACTCAATGGACTCAAACACAAACCGATCATCCGCAGCACTGAACGGCGAGCCCTGTTTCGTGTTAACATTTAGCGCTTCACATTGAAAGAATTCCGTTAGAAATGGCCTCCCGGATGCGGACTGCGACAGGGTAAACATCCGCAAAAATGGAATTTTATCGTGGTTAACCGCGAAAAAGTGCCTTCTCCTCGCCATCTTTTGGCCGCATTCATTTTGCAGCGCTGGAAGCGTTTAACAACGATTTGGTAAGCTAATGATTAAAAACTGCACGAATTGTCTACAAATCGTCGACGATCCATTAACTGTCGATATGCGAGTTTTCCCTATGATTCGGGAACGACTCCCGCATTAGGGGGCGAATTTGCAGAAATGTCGTGGCGGCGACATTATATAGCCTTTAAGTCTAGTTAACCCATCCGGCGACTTGATCGGGACCGAAAACCTTTAGTAGTAGCGAGACGATGACGAGTAACGACCTTTACGTTGAGTATTTCGGATTTACCGAGCGACCGTTTACGCTGTTGCCCGATCCAGATTTCCTTTTCTGGTCGCGCGCGCACCGACGCGCGTTTTCCGTGCTTGAATTTGGTGTCATCACGCGCGCTCCAATAACAGTTGTAACCGGCGAAGTCGGGGCGGGGAAAACCACTCTTATTCAAAAACTCCTTCAGGCATTGGACGATGATATTACGCTGGGCTTGATCTCGAATGCGCAGGGTGGCAGGGGCGAGCTATTGCAGTGGGTGCTGAACTCGCTTTCCATAGAAGCGGACCTGAACGGTGCCTATGTTTCCATGTTCCAGCAGCTACAGGACTACGTCATCGAGGAATACGCGAGCGGGCGTCGCGTGGTTTTGCTGATTGATGAGGCTCAGAACCTAAGCGTGGAAGGACTCGAAGAACTGCGTATGTTGACGAACATCAACTCTAACAAGGACGAGTTGTTGCAGCTAATCCTGGTTGGGCAACCCGAACTGCGTCAGATGATCATGCGCCCCGAGTTGCGTCAGTTCGCGCAGCGCGTGACGGCGACCTACCACATTGGCGCGTTGGACCGGGCTTCTGTCGCGGGATATGTGCAACACCGGCTCAATCACGTTGGTGGATCGGGAAACGAGTTTACTTCCGAAGCGATTGCGCTCATCCATGAGCACTCGCGCGGGATACCCAGATTGGTGAATAAATTGTGTGATTTTGCAATGGTTTATGCAGCGACGGAAGAACGACGTGTCGTCGATGGTGCCATCATCGAGGAAGTGCTGGAAGACGGGATTTTTCTGCCTGCGGTACATTTAGCAGGAGACGCAGCTGAATGACTTCTGACTTTGGTTTCTACAAATCGCTGTTCGTGAAGCGAATCCCCATGATGGCGACGATCTTCGTGTTGTGCTCTGCCATCGGCGTCGGTCTGGCGGTGATGTTGCCGTCGCGATACGTCGCCGATGCCACCCTATTGGTGGAAAGTCCGCAAATCCCCGACGAACTTGCCGCGTCTACCGTCAGAACGTCCCCGACGGAACGGTTGCAGATTATCGAGCAAAGATTGCTCACGCGCGCCAATCTCATCGATATCGCAAACGAGTTCGCTGTATTTGAGGGGCGCGGGCGAATGACCCCGGATGATGTTGTCAGCGAGATGCGCGACCTCACCGAAATTCGGCGCACAGCCAGCCGGGGCGGCGCGACCTTCATGACGATCTCGTTCCGCGCTAGGTCCCCAAATCTTTCGGCCAATGTCGCAAACGAATTCGTAACGCTGGTGTTGAGCGAGGATTCCGAGCGCAGGCAGGATTTGGCGGAGCAAACTCTTGAATTCTTTGAAGAAAGCGTTCAGCGGCTTGATCAGCAACTGGGTTTGCAAAGCGCGGCAATCGTACAATTCAAGGATGCCAACCAAGACGCTTTGCCGGAAAATCTGGATTTCCGGATAGATCGACTTGCACGACTTCAAGATCAGTTGATCGCCGCAGCACGAGACCGTGCAGCGCTTACTGAACAGCGTTCCCGTATGATGGTGATTGGTCAAGGGGGTGGCGCCGGCATTCGCCTTTCGCCCGCCCAGCAAGAACTGAAGACGACGCAGGAAGAGCTTCAGCGGGCGCTGACGGTCTATTCCGAAACCAACCCGCGTGTTCGAATGCTGCGTGCCAGAGTAGCGCAATTGACCGAGGCGGTGAGTTCCGAGGATGCCTCGGCAGTTGCGCCAGTAACCGATCCAACGGCAGCTCTTTTTGATCTTGAAATGGAAGCGATTGAGCGGCGTGTTGCTTTTCTGGATGCGCAAGAAGCTCAGGTCACCGAAGAAGTTGAAGAGTTGCGGGACGCAATCAACAGAACGCCTGAGAACGCAATCCGCTTGGAGTCACTCGAACGCGAGTACCAAAACACCCTCAACCAGTACAATCAGGCGGTCGCCAATCTGGCCCGCGCCCAGACTGGAGAGCGGATCGAAGTCCTGTCAAAGGGTGAACGGATTTCGGTGATTGAACAGGCAACACCTCCTTCGGAACCAAACAGTCCGAACAGACCCCTCATCGCAGGCGGCGGAGTCGTTTTGGGCATGCTGTTGGCAGTGGGAGCGTTCTTGCTCTTGGAATTAACGAACCGCGCGATCCGGCGTCCTGCCGATCTGGTAAAGGGTCTTTCGATCCAGCCGATCGCAACGATACCGTATCTTGAGACATCCGGAGGTAAGGCGCGGCGACGTGCTCTGCAATCGATCCTGATCGCGGGTGTCGCGATTGGAATTCCCGCCATTCTTTGGGCGGTCCACACATTTTATCTTCCGCTTGATCTGATTGTTGATCGGGCCTTGGGAAGATTTGGACTTTAACGCGAGCGGCTCGGGTAGACGACATGGAAAAACTTCAGGCAGCATTGGCTAAGGCGCGGGCGCAACGTGATGGCGAGCCGATTTCAAGAGGTGGCCGTCCGGAGCTTTCGGCACGGGCGAAATCTCGGCGTATCGCGGAATCCGAGGCAAAGGACTCGGTTTGGAGCGCTATCCCGCTTTTCGAGCCGACCGCGCGCCGTATGCAGCAATCCAGGATATTTTCTGCAGACGCTTCGAACGAGGGGACGCATTTCGATATCCTGCGCACCAAGCTGCTCTTGGAAATGCGTCGAAACAACTGGAAGCGCATCGCGATAACTTCGGCATTGGCGGGTTCCGGAAAGACGACTACGGCGTGTAATTTGATTGCAGGCTTCGGGCGACAGCCGGAAGTCCGCTGCATGCTTTTTGATGTCGACTTGCGTCGCCCGTCCGTCGCCAAGTTCTTTGGAGCAACGCCGGAAAGCGGTCTTGTAGATGTATTCGAAGGCAATGTCCCCTTCGCCGAACAAGCCGTTCGTATTCATCCCAACACGATCATGTCAATGACGAACCGGCCACTCAGGGACCCTTCGCAACTGCTTTCCAAGCAGCAAACCGCAGAAACACTTGATGAGATTCAGCAGACGTATCAACCGGACATTATGCTCTTCGATCTTCCACCTGTACTTGTGAGCGACGAAACACGGGCGTTCCTGAAACTTGTAGATGCCGCACTTATTGTCGCTGCCAGCGACACGACTTCTATTGCGCAAGTCGACGAGGTCGAGCGCGAGGTTTCGGAATACACGAATGTTGCGGGGGTGATCCTGAACAAATGCCGTTTCATGGACGAGGGTTACGGTTACTCGTACTGAATTTCCCGGCTAACTAGTGCGGTTGATATGACGTACGTCCAACCGAGGCGTAGCTTTCAAACCCGGCAACTCTTGCGTCCTGCGCCGTATAAATGTTGCGCAGATCCGCCATCCGGGGGGACCGCATGGCACGCGCGATACGTTTTAGATCAAGGGCACGAAATTCGTTCCACTCGGTCAATACAACGATGAGATCCGCATCCTTGGCAGCGTCGTAGATATCGTCATGCCAAGTCACGTCGGGAAGCAGGGCCTTTCCTTCGGGACGACCTTGCGGATCCACGACGTGCACATCACCGCCTTCTTTTGAAACGGGCGGAAGGATCGTAAGTGAGGGGGCGTCTCTCATGTCGTCGGTATTGGGTTTGAACGTTACGCCCAGAACCAACACCTTCTTGCCGCCAAATGAGCCATCGCAAAGGGCGCGCATTTTGTCGATCATACGGGCTTTGACGGTTTCGTTAACGTTGATCACGGATTCCACGATGGTCATCGGGCTGGACGCATTTCGCCCGATCTGTGCAAGGGCCTTAGTGTCTTTGGGAAAACAGGAACCGCCATAGCCCGGGCCCGCATGCAGGAATTTGTTGCCTATGCGACCGTCCAGGCCAATGCCCTTGGCGACCTCTTTCACATCGGCACCCACTTTCTCGCACAAGGCCGCGACTTCGTTTATGAACGTGATTTTCGTCGCAAGAAATGCATTCGCAGCATATTTGATCATCTCGGCGCTTTCGAGATCTGTGCGGATGATCGGGAAATCACGCAGAAAGAGCGGACGGTACACTTCGGACATAATCTCGGCGGCGCGGTCGTTCTCGACGCCCACAATAACGCGATCCGGTCGCATGAAGTCGTCGATCGCGGCGCCTTCGCGCAGAAATTCCGGGTTGGAGGCAACATCGAAATCAAGGTCGGGGTTCGTCTCTGCGACAATTCTTCTGACTTCACGATTTGTCCCCACGGGAACCGTCGACTTGGTGACAATGACCAAATATCCCCGAGCGGCCGCTGCGATCTCGGCCGCCGCGGCATAAACATAGCTTAGATCCGCGTGACCATCGCCGCGCCGTGAGGGTGTTCCAACACCAATGAAGACGGCCTCTGCGTTTTCCAATGCCGACGCGAGGTCTTGCGTGAAACGAAGCCGCCCGGCCGTAACATTCTTGGCGAGCAATGCCTCAAGCCCGGGTTCGTAAATCGGAACCTCACCGGCTTTCAGGCGATCAATCTTCGAGGGATCCTTATCGACGCAAACGACATCATGCCCAAAGTCCGAGAAGCATACGCCCGAGACTAAACCTACATAGCCGGTGCCAATCATCGCAATACGCATTTATCAGATCCTCAGGAATTTCGCTTTTCAAGACATTGCAAATACGACGAGGTCAAGGCCATCGCGATGCTTTGGCTAGGTTTTGTTTTTTGCGGCTGCGATGCTGCGCAGATATTTCCCATAGGAGTTCTTTCCAAGCGGTTCCGCGATTTTCAGCAGGTCGTCGCGGGAAATCCAGCCGTTCTCGAACGCGATCTCCTCGGGTGAACCGGTTTGCAGGCCTTGCCTTTCCTGCAACGTACGCACGAAATTTCCAGCGTCCAGAAGTGAGCCATGCGTCCCCGTGTCAAGCCACGCGTATCCACGGCCCATTCGTTCGACGGAGAGCAATCCGTCGCTGAGATAGCTTTCCAGAAGCGACGTTATTTCCAGCTCGCCTCGTGCCGACGGCTTCACCTGCGCGGCGCGCTCCGGCGCGGTGCCGTCAAGGAAATAAAGCCCTGTCACGGCGTAGTTTGACGGTGGATTGACCGGCTTTTCGATAATGCCGCGCACGTTCTCGCCATCGAAATCCAGAACGCCATACCGTTCCGGATCGGCTACGCGATAACCAAAAACTGTCCCTCCGGTGGCTTGTTCGTCGGCGCGCTTGAGAATGTTCGGAAGGGCATGGCCAAAGAAAATGTTGTCGCCGAGAACCATGGCAGAAGGAGCGCCGTCGAGGAACTCGCGTGCAAGCAGGTAAGCCTGCGCCAATCCATCCGGTGAAGCTTGCGTGATCCACGTCAGTTTCAGCCCCCAGCGGCTTCCGTCGCCCATTATGCGTTGAAATTGAGACTGATCTTCAGGCGTCGTGATAACCGCAACTTCCTGAATGCCCGCAAGCATCAGCACGCTCAACGGATAGTAGATCATGGGTTTGTCGTAAACCGGCAGGAGCTGTTTCGACACGCCAAGTGTGATGGGATACAGCCGCGTGCCCGAGCCGCCAGCAAGAATAATGCCTTTGCGTTTGATCATATCGCGCCGAGCTCCTCCAAAACTGTTGTCAAATCGTCGCGCCAATCCGGGCGTTGAATGCCGAACTCGCGAGCGAGGCTGTCGCAGCTCAGCCTTGAGTTCAATGGGCGTTTCGCAGGCGTTGGATAGTCCGAAGTCAGTATCTCATTGACGCTGACGTCAAGTTTTGATTGCCGAAAAATCTCGCGCGCGAATGAGGCCCAGCTTGCGTCTGGTGCGCCGCTGAAGTGGTAAATGCCAGTCTTGCTGCCATTCCCCAGTTGCGCAGCGATGGCAAGAACTGCATCCGCAATTGCCGCAGCCGAGGTCGGCCCGCCGATCTGGTCTGCAACAATTGAAAGCTTATCGCGTTCCCTGCCAAGCCTCAGCATGGTCTTGACGAAATTGGAGCCGTGGGCACTGAAAACCCAGGATGTGCGGAGGATCACGGAAGGTCCGTTTTCAGCAAGAATCGCTTCTTCTCCCGCCCTCTTGGTCCTGCCGTAAATCCCAAGTGGTCCGGTCGGGGCATCTGGCGTACGTGGTAACTCGCCTGAACCATCAAAGACATAATCAGTGGAGATATGGATCAACGGGATTGCGCGCTTCGCCGCGGTTTGCGCCAGAGCTGCGACGGAAAGGTGGTTCACCAGATTGGCAAGATCCGCCTCGTTTTCGGCCTTGTCGACAGCCGTATATGCTGCCGCGTTGATGATTACGTCAGCATCAACATCCAGCGCAACTTGTGCTACTGTCGAGGCTAACGCGAAGTCCGCCCGGTTTCGCCCAATGGCTTGCACGATCACACCCTTGGGCGCACGCCGCTGGATCTCTGTCGCGACCTGACCGGTCTTTCCAAACAGTGCGATCTTCACTCGTTCGTTCCCAAGCGCTGACCGACACCCTGGCGCGCTAACAGCGGACGCCACCAAGCTTCGTTTTCAAGATACCAATCAACCGTCCGGGCGAGGCCTTGCTCCAAAGTCACGGACGGCGTCCAGTCCAGCTCGTTTCTGATGCGTGCGGGATCAATTGCGTAGCGGCGGTCATGGCCGGGGCGGTCATCAACGAAAGTGATCAGTGACGAATGTGGCGCATTGTGCGGCCTGCGCGCGTCCAGCAAAGCACAAATCATCTGCACCAATTCCAGATTCGACACCTCTGCCTCGCCACCGATGTTGTAGCTTCGACCATCGGTACCCTTCGTCGCGACGGTCAGCAAAGCATCAGCATGGTCTTCCACGAAGAGCCAGTCGCGCACATTCTTGCCGTCTCCGTAAATCGGAATTGGTTTGCCATGCAGTGCATTCAGAATGACGACTGGCACGAGTTTTTCGGGGAAATGGAAAGGGCCGTAGTTATTCGAGCAATTCGAAAGGACGACCGGCAAGCCGTACGTTTCGTGCCAGGCGCGAACCAGATGGTCCGAGGCCGCCTTCGTCGCTGAATATGGGCTTCTGGGGTCATAGGGGGTTGTTTCGGTGAACTGGCCTACTTCGCCCAGACTGCCGAAGACCTCATCTGTCGAGATATGATGGAAGCGAAAACTGCCCGCGCGCCCTGCTTCGTTCCAATGGGTACGGGCGGCCTCTAGCAGAGTATATGTGCCTGTGATGTTGGTTTCCACAAAAGCGGCCGGCCCGTCGATTGAGCGATCAACGTGACTTTCGGCAGCCAGATGCATGACGATATCGGGTTGGTGTTTCTTGAAGAGCCTGTCCAGAGAAGCGCGGTCACAGATGTCGGCTTGTTCAAAGACATAGCCCGGGGCGTTGTCCACTGACGCTACATTCGCCAGATTTGCCGCATAGGTAAGCTTGTCGAGGTTCACCACCTCGTGTCCGTCGCGCACGGCCTGCCGAACAACGGCTGAGCCGATGAAGCCAGCGCCACCTGTTACCAAGAGCTTCATTTGGGTTCCCAATCAAACGGGCTATCGAAATCTGACAGCCGTTGTGCATTCGCGTCTTTTGGCGAAAGTAATGGTGCGGATTTCAGCCCCCAATCGATTCCGCAACTGTCCCAGTGGACGGCCCCGTCCGCGCCAGCGTTATAGTAGTCGCTGCACTTGTATATGATCTCGGTCATTGGTTCGAGCGTGAGAAAGCCGTGCAAGAAACCTGCGGGAATGAGAAGTTGTCGCCCGTTCTCGAAACTAAGTGTTTCGGCGTGCCATTTGCCGAAGGTAGGAGAGCCTTTTCGGATATCGACGGCGACATCAAGAAGACTACCTCGGCCACATCGTACCAGTTTGGCCTGCGCATATGGGGGCGACTGGAAGTGCAGTCCACGCAGTGTGCCAGGGGCATCGGACATCGAATGGTTGTCCTGAACAAAGGGAATATCGATCCCAGCTTCGGACATCCGGGCACCATTCCAGCTTTCCGAGAAGAACCCGCGTGAATCCCCGTGACGCGCTGGCTCGAGGATCAAGACATCCGGAAGGAGGGTCTGTTTTACAATCATAATGGCAATCAAACTCAACAAGGTTGATGGGGGATTAACAGCACTCGCTCAAAAGGTCATCAATCTCCAAAGAGCCAGTGTTTCGCCGTGTTCGCAAGGAAACACTCGTCAACGCATGCCGCGATAGAAAGCGCCTGTGATCAAGGACAGCATGAACAGGCAAAACGCAACCGTGACGATGCTGGGACCCGCCGGGGTGTCCGCCCAAAGCGACATTTGCAGACCGCCGAAGGCTGCGATGATTGCGACCAGGATGGCAATCACCGCCATGCTTTCCGGTGTCCGGGCGAGTGGCCTCGCGGCAGCTGCCGGGATAATAAGCATCGCCGTGATTAATATAACTCCGACAACTTTCAGCGCCACGGCAACGACAATGGCCAAGGTAATCGACAGTACCAATTGCTCGCGGTCGGGATCCAAACCTCCCGCCCGCGCCAGTTCGGGGCTCATAGTTGCGGTGAGCAGGGCATCCCATCGCCAGACGAGCAAGGCGAGGACCGACAGCGCGCCAGCCCAGATGACGACGAGGTCCGTGACACTGACCGCGAGAATGTCGCCAAACAGAAAGGCCATCAGATCGACGCGCACGCCACTTAAGAACGAGACAGCAACGAGTCCGATTGCCAAAGACGCGTGAGCCATCACGCCAAGAAGTGTATCCATCGCAAAGCCGCGACCGCTCAATCGCGACACGAGCGTTGCCATCAGGATCGTGACGAACAGGACCCCCAGAAACACCGACAGGTTGAAGGCCAGCGCGAGGGCGACCCCGAGGATTGCGGCATGTGCAGTCGCATCCCCGAAATACGCCATGCGCCGCCACACGACGAAACATCCCAAGGGTGCTGCGGCAACGGCAACCGCAATGCCGGCCAGCGTTGCCCGGATCAGAAAGTCGTCGAATAGCATGCTCATTCCACGTGCTCATGTTTGTGTGAGTGCTCATGATCGTGGTCATGCCGATATAGGGCCAAAGCACCACCCGTCCCGGAGCCAAACAACGCGCGGTACTCTGGTGCGCTTGCGACATGCGCCGGGTGACCTTCGCAGCAGATGTGGCCGTTCAGACAAATCACGCGATCAGAGGACGCCATTACGACGTGGAGTTCATGGCTCACCATCAAAACCGCGCAACCTATATCATCGCGAATGTCTCCGACAAGTTGGTAGAATGCCGCCGAGCCGGGCTGGTCAAGCCCCTGTGTCGCTTCGTCCAAAATGAGCAGTTCAGGCTTTGCAAGCAATGCTCGGGCGAGCAGGACGCGTTGAAGCTGGCCGCCTGAAAGCTCTGATAACTGTTTGCTTGCAATGTTCTGTGCGCCCGCAAGTTCAAGCACATGGGCCGCCTCGCTGCGGGACACTCTTTTGGGCAGGGACAAGAACCTCAGCACCGTGACCGGCAAGGTCGAATCAACGTGGAGTTTCTGCGGGACATATCCAATTCGCAGTCCTGGCCTTACGGTCAAGGTGCCGCCGGCAGGCGGCACGGCACCGATGATCGCACGCAGCAATGTGGATTTGCCGGAGCCGTTCGGCCCAACGATCGTCACGATCTCTCCTGGCATGATTGCCAGCGTGACCTGTGCGAGAACCGTTTGACCGTCAAGTTTCACGGATAGTGCCTCGGCTTTGAAAAGCGGTGTCATGATTCACCTGCCTGGCATTTGGGGCAGAGGCCTTCAATTTCGACGACAGCATGTTCGATTTGAAAACCGGCGGCTTTGGCGGTGCGCCCGACCGCACTTTTCTTTGGAGCGGCGTCCGTTTCAGCGACGGCGTCGCAGTTCCGGCAAATGAGGAAGGCTGGTGTATGCGCGTTTTCCGAGTATCCGCAGGCGATAAACGCGTTCAGCTTTTCAATTCGGTGTGCAAACCCATGCGCAACGAGGAACTCCAACGCGCGATACGCAACCGGTGGCTGAGAGCCAAGCCCTTCGTCGCGCAATATATCGAGAATTTCATATGCTCCCCGTGCGCGATGATCCGAAAGCAGAATTTCCAGAACGCGTCGGCGGACGGGCGTGAACTGCAGCCCCGCTGAGCGACATGCAGCGTCAGCCCGTGCGACCGCAGAGGCGATACAAGAGGAGTGGTCATGTAGTTCGAAACCCAAGGGTGCCATGGATCCCTCCGAATGCGGTGCAGAAGCCTATTGATATGTTATATGATAACACTTAACAAGCACTTCGTTTGAAACAGTCATTACGGATATATTGGAATGCAGCCTCTGAAAATTGCCTTGAGCGCTCTGATTGCGGGCTTGCCCTCAATGACTCTTGCGGATGCCCCCCGAGTGGTTGCGGATATCGCGCCTGTGCATTCGCTCGTGGCACAAATCATGGATGGCGTCGGCGAACCCGACCTTTTGTTGCCTGCGGTCACATCGCCACATGATTACTCTTTGCGTCCTTCCGACGCACGGATCCTGCAAGATGCCGATGCGGTTTTCTGGGTCGGCGGCGCGTTAACTCCTTGGTTGGCGGAGACACTTGAAACACTTTCGGCGTCAGCAACAACCATCTCATTAATTGAGTCCGAAGGAACAGTCCGACGCGCGTTCCGCGAGGGAGCCACATTCGCTAAAGTCGGCGAGGATGATGACCATGACCATGACCACGGTCACAAGGATGAAGACGATCACGACCATGCCGAAGCGGCGCATGATACACATGACCATTCGGGTCTGGACCCACATGCATGGCTTGATCCCGTAAATGCCAGCACGTGGCTGAAAGTCATTGCTTCGGAACTGTCGCGGATCGATCCGGAGAATTCATCGCTTTACCAAAGCAATTTGAGCAATTCGCTGCGTGTTATCAACGTGCTTACGCAGGAGTTGGAAGAGGACTTGCGGTCAGTGGCGCCGCTTCGCTTTGTCGTTCTTCACGACGGGTACCGCTATTTTGAGGACCGATTTGGGATGCGCGCAGTTGGTGCCATCAGCGCAAGTGATGCAGCCGCCCCTAGCGCCGGACGCGTCAGAGCTATCCGACACGCGATCAAAGAGCAGGGCGTTTCGTGCTTGTTCACCGAGGTGCAACTAGATGCACCGATTGTGGATGTCTTTGCCGGGGAAACGGATATCGCGGTTGGTACGCTTGACCCGCTGGGGGCACTCCTTGAGCCTGGAAAGGATCTTTATGCAGAAAAAATGAAGGGCATCGCCGCCGCCTTCAAAGCGTGCATGTCTCTTTAGCAGCGGGCTTTCCAGTCGCGTCCGGAATAAGAAATATTTTAACGTATACATAGATGTATTTGACGATACATCCCCCAACCATTATTGCTCGGCTGGGGGCGTGGCCATGAAGTCAGTGAAATCTATCAGTCGGACCGATGAAGCCTACGCGCGGCTTAAGGACGACATACGTGCCAATTGTTTGGCCCCGGGGCATCTAGAACCAGAGCCTGAATTGGCCGCACGACTTGGAATGAGTCGCACCCCCGTGCACGAGGCGCTGATCCGGCTTGAAGCGGAAGGACTTGTGGAGATCGTTCCGCGGCGAGGTGCCCGGGTGCTGCCTATCAGTGCCGACGATATGAGAGAGATCTACGAAATTCTGACCGCGCTTGAACCAGAAGCCGCGGCGTGCCTTGCTGCCCGCCAGCCCAGCGAGAAAGAAATCGACCCACTTGATCAGGCGACGCAGGATATGACTGACGCGCTGGACAAGGGCGACCTCGATAGGTGGGTCGAGGCGGATGACAGATTTCATCAAACGCTTCTCAGACTTCATGGAAACAAGCGCCTGGCAGCATTCGTAGGAGCGCTTTTCGATCAATCCCATCGCGCGCGCATGGTGACCCTCCGCTTGCGGGAGCCTCCGATCATATCGACTGCAGAACACAGGATCATTCTTGAATTCCTGCGTCGTGGTGACGCCGAAGGAACGCGAGAGGCGTTTCGAAAACACCGTCAGCGGACTTCAGTGGAACTGATCTCCATTCTCGAAGACTATCGGCTGCCTCATTTATGATGTGTCCGTCCAACAAACAGGAGCGCCGCAGATGACACGGCAAACAACAATCGCATTGATCAGGGGTGATGGGATCGGCGTGGAAGTCACGGATGCTGCCATGGAAGTTGTAAACGCTGCGGTTTCGAGGGCAGGCGGTCAGGCACTTGTTTTTTCTGAGATCGCAGCTGGAGCCGGCTATTTTCAACAAACTGGTCTCGACATTGAGCAGGACGGGGAGGAACGCGCGGGAGATGCTGATGCGATTTTTCTGGGCGCGATTGGATTGCCGTCCGTCCGGCGTCCGGACGGCACGGAAATTGCTCCACATTTGCGCTTGCGCGATCGTTATGGGCTTTACGCGGGTGTTCGGCCAGTCAAAGCCTATCCGAATGCCCCCCAACGACTTGCTGACCCGAGGGCTGCTGCGATCGATTTGATTATACTTCGAGAATCGACTGAGGGTTTGTTTTATTCGGCAGCCGTCCATGGGCGCGGCGAAGTCATCGGCGACAGCGAAGCGCGCGATATCTTGCGGATAACGCGCACGACCACTGAGAAGCTCCACAACTTCGCGTTTCGCCTGGCAACGCGGCGTAAAGATCGTGGCGGTCAGGGAAAGGTAACCTG
Source organism: Boseongicola aestuarii (assembly GCF_900184815.1). Taxonomy (GTDB): domain Bacteria; phylum Pseudomonadota; class Alphaproteobacteria; order Rhodobacterales; family Rhodobacteraceae; genus Boseongicola; species Boseongicola aestuarii. The sequence continues at coordinate 100,237 of NZ_FXXQ01000004.1, forward strand.
TGTTGATAAGGCTAACGTTTTCAATTCAATGGCCTTTTTCCGAAAGATCTTCGATGAAATCGCGCCGAAGTATCCGGATATCGCTCACGATTACGCCTATGTTGACGCTCAGGCTTTGAATTTGATCCGGCAGCCCTGGGAATCCGATGTCCTGGTGATGGAGAATATGTTTGGGGATATTCTGTCCGATCTTGGGGGCGGGCTTGTCGGGGGTATGGGAATGGCAGCCTGTGCGGAAATCGGCGACGAACACGGGCTTTTTCAACCGGCACACGGAACGGCTCCCGACATCATGGGACAGGACAAAGCCAACCCATTGGCCGCAATTCTGAGCGGTGCCTTGATGTTGGATTATCTGGCCGAAAGAACCGGCTTGGATGCCTATGCAGAGGCCGCGCGTATGGTGGATGATGCCGTTCAGGCTGGATTTGAAGCGAACAGAATACACCCGATGGAATTCGGGGGAAATATGGGTACGAAAGCCGTTACCCGCGAAGTGCTGGCACAGATCGACAGCGCGAGTTAGGCCGACTAGTGTCGTGAAAAATATGCGGAACGCCAAGATGTCAGAAAGCCGAATTCGAGAGAGAATTGCCGACTTGGGTCGCTCGCTTTTTGACCGCGGCCTGACCTTCGGGTCGACGGGAAACATCAGCGTGCGCATTGAGGACGGCTGGCTGATGACCCCGACGGGCTCCAGTTTGGGCAACCTCGATCCGGCACGGATTTCCAAACTTGATTTGAACGGCCAGCTTGTCGATGGTGATGCGCCCACCAAGGAGGCGTTCTTGCACACGTCAATGTATGAGTGCCGCCCGAATGCCGGAGCAATTGTTCATTTGCATTCGACGCATTCGGTGGCAGCAAGCTGCCTCCACGGTGTGGATCCGTCCAATGTGCTGCCTCCGCTGACGGCCTATTATGTGATGCGGATCGGTGTCCTGCCGTTGATCCCGTATTTTCCCCCGGGTGATCTGAAACTGGCTGATGCAGTGAAGGAAATGGCTTCGAAACACCACGCCGTTTTACTGGCCAATCACGGACCTGTCGTGGCGGGGAAATCGCTTGAAGACGCGGTCTACGCCACAGAAGAACTCGAAGAGACCGCTAAGCTGTTCCTTGCCTTGCAAGGTATGAAAACGCGCCCATTGAGCGACGAGCAGGTCGCGGAGCTGCGACGTCGTTTTCCGTCAACGGCTTGAGGAGCTCGACATGTATGCAGTTTGTGTGACTTTCCATATTCGGCCGGACGCCTTCGACAAATTCCTGCGAAGAATGCACCAGCAAGCGGATGATAGTCTGTCGAAAGAAGAAGGGTGCCACAGGTTTGACGTCTGTCACGATGGCGGGCTGTCGAGCGCAATTTTCCTCTATGAACTCTACGAAGATCGACGTGCGTTCGAATTGCACAGTGAAAGCGAACACTTCTTGGCTTTTGATGCAGAGGTCTCCGGGTGGACGCTAAAAAAAGAGGTTTCAACGTTTGAAAACGTCAGGCCCGGCGGGCCGTAAGGAGTGTCCCTTCGGACACGCTTTTCTCAATCGAGTTTTCAACAGGTTTCGCCCAAACAGCGGCCGTGTTTCAGGGCAGTACGGGCGTCGCAGCGATCAACGCCTTGGTGTATGCATGTTTAGGGTTCTCAAATACCTCATCGGTCCGACCTTCCTCCACGATCTGCCCGGATTTCATCACGAGCACCCGGTCGGTAATTGATCGCACCACTGACAAGTCGTGAGAGATAAAGAGGTAAGTCAGGCCGTGGCTTGCGGCGAGACTGGCCAGCAAATCCAGGATTTGTGCTCGTATCGAGACATCGAGGGCCGAAGTCGCTTCGTCCAGCAGGATCAAATCGGGCTGAATGATCAGCGCACGGGCAATCGCGATGCGTTGCCTTTGTCCGCCTGAAAATTCATGGATGTATTTGAACTGATCATCGGGGCTGAGACCTACGGCGCGAAGCGCATCCGCGACGACTTCGTGCCTGTGGCCCCTCCATTCGGGGGCCTCAAGCAAATGAAGCGGTTCACTGACCAATCGATCAACCCGGTGGCGTGGATTGAAGGACCCATAGGGATCCTGAAAGACAGCTTGCATCTGTCGTCGCAAACCGCTGTTCACCTTCTTTCCATGCAGAATGGGCGTTCCATTCAACAGGATCTCACCACCCTGAAGCTGTTCAAGCCCTAGGATGGCGCGCGTAAGTGTCGATTTCCCGCAGCCGCTTTCCCCTACCAGCCCCAAGCTTTCGCCCTTGAAGATATCGAAGCTGACATGATCGACAGCCCGGAAATGCTTGGGCTTCGTAAAAAGGCGAGCCCTTGGCATTCGATAATCACGCACGACGTCGCGCACTGTCAAAAGTGGTGTTTGGCTTCTTGCAGGTACCCGCTCCGGTACATGGCTGGAGGCTTCATAGAGCGCGCGAGTATAGGGATGCTTCATTTCGCGGAAAATGCGGCTGGCCGCGCCACATTCAACGATCCGACCGTCTTTCATGATGACAATGTCATCAGCTATGTCCGCGACCACGGCAAGGTCATGGCTAATGAGCATCAATCCCATTCCGTCCTCGCGGACGAGACGTTTGAGGAGGTCCAGGATCTCGGCCTGCGTCGTGACATCCAGAGCAGTCGTCGGCTCATCTGCGATGAGTAGCTTCGGTCGGAGTGCGATCGCAAGGGCAATGATGACGCGTTGTCTCTGTCCACCGGACAACTCATGAGGATAGAGCGAGGAAGAAAACCGATCCTCTGGCAATTCGCACCTTGCTAGAGCAGCCCGAGCGCGGGTCAATGCCTCGGTCCGCTTCGTCTTTGGCTCGTGGATCAGAATGCTTTCCGCCACTTGCTGACCGATGTTTTTCAGCGGGTTGAGCGCAGTCATCGGTTCTTGAAAGACGATTGAGACCTCGTTGCCGCGCATCTTGCATAGGTCTTCTTCGGAAGCGTCGAGCGTGTCGATCACCCCGACGCTCAGTCGACCCGTCGTCACGGCACCAGACGGCAGAAGTTGCAGGATCGAGTAAGCTGTCATGGACTTGCCTGAGCCGCTTTCTCCGATCACGCCCAGAACTTTCCCTTCGTCAAGGGACAATGAAATATCCTTGAGGATGGGCGTTCCGCGTATCGACAGCGACAAATTTTCAATACGAAGAAGCGTCATGTCCGGCCCCTGCGCAAACGCGGATCGAAAACATCCCGCAAGCCGTCGCCCAAGAGGTTCAACCCTAAGACCGTGAAAACGATCGCCAACCCCGGCGCGAGAGCCAGATGAGGGGCTAGGCTTATCATCGTCTGACTGTCGGCAAGCATACGCCCCCAACTAGGGGTTGGTGGTTGCGCGCCCAGCCCGACATAAGACAAGGCGGCCTCGGCAAGGATCGCCAGCGAGAACTGTATGGTTCCCTGCACGATCAGGAGGTTGGAGAGGTTCGGCAAGATATGTTCGATTGATATCCGTACCGTGGTCTTGCCGCTGACGCGGGCGGCCATGATAAACTCGCGTTTCCAGAGGCTCAGTGCCGAACCGCGCGTCAGTCGCGCAAAGACGGGCACGTTGAAAATGCCAATTGCAATAATTGCGTTCACTGCGCTTGGTCCGAAGGTCGCGGTGATCAAGATGGCGATCAATAGCGAGGGAAATGCGAACACAAGATCATTCCCGCGTCCGATCACTTCATCCAGAAGGCTGCCCTTGTGCGCTGCCGCGGCGAGTCCAAGTGGTACACCCAGTCCCATGCCAATTCCGACCGCAACGAATGCAACAGCAATCGACGTCCGTGCACCGATCATGACCATAGACAGAATATCGCGACCGAAATGATCTGTTCCAAGTGGGTGCGCCGGTGTCGGCGTGCGCATCCGTTCGGCGATGTTCAGGTTTTCGATATCGTAAGGAACCCACAGAAACGAGACGAGCGCAGCGATGACAAAAAGGCCGCTCAACGTGGCACCGATAACTAGGTTTCGATAGGTGTTCATGCCTGCCGCCTCAGTCGTGGGTCGACAAGCGCATAGGCGATGTCGACCGCAAAGTTCACGACGATTACGGCGAACACCAGTAGCATGACGACGCTTTCGACCACGATGAGATCGCGCTGGGAAATCGCCTGAAAAATGAGCCGCCCCAGACCGGGAAGAAAGAACACGTTCTCGATAATGATTGCGCCTGCAAGAAGAAATGAGAACTGCAAACCAATGATCGTCAGCACCGGGATCATCGCGTTGCGAAGGGCATGTCGCCAAATCGCCTGCCGCCTGTTCAGCCCCTTGGCGCGTGCCGTGCGCATGAAGTCCTCATCAAGCGTATCGACCAGCGCCGACCGCATCACACGGGCAAGAATAGAGGCCTGCGGCAAGGCAAGGGATACGGCTGGCAGCGTGAGTGCCTTCAGTCCGGCAAGAAATCCTTCATCCCAGCCGGGAAAGCCACCGGCCGAAAACCAGCGAAGATTGATCGCAAAGACGAGAACCATGAGCATTGCGAACCAGAAATTCGGAATGGCCACTCCGAGTTGCGTGAATCCCATGATGACCGTGTCGGTCATCGAGCCGCGCCTAGAGGCCGCCAAAATGCCGACGGGAAAGGCGATAAGTGTCGACAATGCCAGCGCGATCAATGCCAACGGAAGCGAAATCCAAAGTCGCTCGCCGATCATTTCCGTCACCGGGGTTCGATAGGTATAGGATGTGCCGAAATCGCCGGTCATCATTCCGCCGATCCATTCGAAATAGCGCGTAACCGGACTAACATCGAGACCAAGCTCGGCACGCAAGGCCGCGACGGTGTCTTCCTGAGCGTTTATCCCAAGCATGAAGGCCGCAGGATCACCGGGAATGATTTCGATCAGGCTGAAAATCACCACACTGGCAACGATCAGGCTGATGACCAGCGATACCAGCCTTATTAGAAAATAACGCGCCATGAAATGCGCCTTAAATCAGTAGATCGCCCCGGCAGGCGGTCTGCACACCGGGGCGAGGGTTTGCGATCACTTGCTCCAGCTGACGACTGTCAGATCAATTGCCTGAGTAGGGGCGTCGGGCCAGATGCCCTGAACACCAGCCTTGACCACGGTAGGAACGGCGAGCTGAAAAAGATAAACGTTCACATAGTCGTTTGAGATAATGGTCTGCGCCATCGCGATAAGCTCGGAGCGTTTTGCAGGATCAGTCTCGGCAGTGAGATCGGCAATGAGCTTCTGGAAATCCGGGTTGTCGTACTGGAAGTAATAATCGGGGCGGGCGTAAATCCCGATATCGAAAGGCTCCGTATGGCTGACAATGGTAAGTCCGAAGTCCTTGCCCCGGAAGACCTGCTCAAGCCACTGTGCCCATTCAAGATTGCTGATCTCGGTCTGTATTCCGACAGCGCGCAGTTGCGAGGCAATGATCTCGCCGCCGCGGCGGGCATAGGACGGCGGCGGTAGTTTCAGCGTCGTCGTGAAACCGTCGGGATAGCCCGCTTCGGCAAGCAGTGATTTCGCCAACTCCGGATCGTACTGCGAGTTCGCCGTCAGATCGACGTAGTCCGGGTTGTGCGGCGCGAAATGGGTTCCGATTGGTGTTCCAAGACCAAACATCGCGCCGTCAATGATCGCCTGGCGGTCGATTGCGTGCGCGAGGGCCTTTCTGACACGGATATCCGTGAATGGTTCCATCAGATTATTCGTCGAAAGGATTGTCTCGCCCTCCGACGAACCGACAAGAACTTCGAAGCGCGGATCGGCTTCGAACTGTGGCAGGTTTTCCGGAGCCGGATAGCTGTAAAAGACGTCAACATCTTCAGCCATCATCGCGGCAAAAGCGGCAGTCGGATCAGAGATGAATTTGAAAGTCGCGGATTCGAGACTGGCGGGCGTTCCCCAGTAGTTTTCGTTGCGCACCAACTCAATCTGGTCGCCCTGCACCCAGTTGGAGAATTTGAACGCTCCTGTGCCGATCGGCATCGTTTTGATGTCTTCGATGCTTTCGGTCGCGACGATCACCGCGTCGCCCCATGCCATATTGAACAAGAAGCTGCCGTTCGCACTGGAAAGAGTGACGCGAACGGTTGACGGATCGACAGCCTCGACGGTTTTGATCTCGGCGAAAAGTGCTTTCTGCGCGTTGGCGCTGTCTTCAGCCCGCGCGCGATCAAGTGAGAAGACGACATCGTCAGCATCCATCGTCGTGCCGTCATGGAAAGTCACACCTTCGTGCAACTTGAATGTGTAGGTGAGGCCGTCCTCCGAAATCTCCCAGCTTTCTGCCAGTCCCGGGTTTACCGAGCCGTCGGGACCAAATCGGGTTAGTCCTTCGAAGACGTTCGAATAAAGTACCTGGTCAATTGCTCCCGCGGCAGCACTGGTTGGATCAAGATGTGGTGGTTCAAGTTGGATGCCCACGATCAAGCCGGTTTCGGCCTGAGTGGCCCCTGCGGCAAGCGTTAGAGCAATCGCGCTTGTCAGTGTCTTGACGTTCATAACTTTTCTCCCTGTTCGCCTGCATCGGTCAAAAGATCAATCAAGCACAATCCCATCACTCTGGCCGAATCCAGCATATCTTCAACGCCGATGTATTCATCGGGCTTGTGTGCAAGTTCAAGCAATCCAGGTCCGTAGGCAATGCAGTTCTTGAGCCGTCCGATCCTGTCAATGTGTTTTTGATCGTAAGTCCCTGGGGAAACGACATATTTTGCATCCTGCCCAAGAACGCTCTTGATTGCTTTTGCGGCGCTTTCGACGATGGGTGCGGTCTTTTCCGTCATGGTCGGGATCACGTGGTGTAACTCGCGCACGTCATAGCTGAATTTTTCCCGCTGAGATTTCACGCGCTCCAGAAGGTCATGGATCTCTTGCTGGACGTCGGAAAAGTCCTCTTCGATCAGGAACCTTCTGTCGATCACCATGCGCGCGCTGTCGGGCACGCAAGGCGATGGAAATCCAGTGAATCCGGTTGGAGACTCATCCTGTCCGCCATGAAATGAATTGATGTTTAAAGTGGACTGACGGGCGCCTTCCGGAACAACGGGCATTGAGGTCGAGCGCGTTGCCAGTACCGGGAAAAGCGAGGTTTCCATCTCGTTCAGAACAGCCGCCATATGGCGAATGGCGCAGTCCCCGAGGAATGGCATTGAGCCATGTGCAATTTCACCATGCGTTTCGATTTCTGCCCACCAGACACCCCGGTGTCCAAGGCAGATCCGGTCTTTCTGTAGAGGTTCCGGGATAATGACATGTTGAACGCGTTCTGGTGAAAAATATCCCTGTTCAGCCAGGTAGGCGACGCCTCCGTATCCACCGGACTCCTCATCCGCCGTCCCCGAAATTTCGATTGCTCCGGCATAATCCGGGCAGGCTTCGACAAAAGCTTCAGCCGCGATGATCGAAGCCGCCAAGCCCCCTTTCATATCGCAGGTGCCGCGTCCGTAGATCTTGCCGTTCTCCAATTCGCCCGCGAAGGGGTCTTTGGTCCAACCCTGACCGACTTCGACAACGTCGGTGTGCGAGTTGAAGTGAACGCATTCGCCCGGATGTTTCCCCTCACGTCGAGCAACGATATTCCAGCGCGGAAAACGATCGCTGTCACCCGGCGTGCCTTTCCCACGGATCAGTTCCGTTTCAAATCCTGTGGCCTCAAGTCGCCGTTTGAGGAATTCGCAGATTTCCAGATAATGATCGCCCGGAGGGTTGATCGTTGGGATGCGAACAAGGCTCTGGGTCAGCGCGATCAAATCATCACGGCGCTGTTCGATGCTTCGAAAAAGTGTTTCAGCTTGAACCGACTTCATGTTCCGTCCTGATTGCCTTGCCAGCATGAAGATCTCAGACCTCCAATTCAATACCTTGAGCCGCTCTGGCAGCGCTCAAAGATCCAATTCCACGATACCGTTCGCGTCTGTGGCGCGTGACTGGCAAGTGATGAAGCGCGTTTCGCGCTGCGCGCGGGACAGAACGAAATCACGATGCTCGACATCGCCAGAGACAAGGCCGCAAGCGCATACTCCGCAAAGGCCATCCGAGCATTTTAAGTCAATTGGAATCCCATTCGCGATCAGAACGTCCGATGCCGTTTTGTCAGCGGGTACGTGAAGTTGCTTGCCGGATTTCACGAGGCGAATCGAAAAAGGATGGTTCTTGTAGTCGGGGACTTCCGGAACCGAGAAGTATTCCAGATGCCGCGCGCCTTCGGGAAACCCTGCTCGTTCTGCGGCATCGAGGACGGCGGCCATGTAGCGATCCGGTCCACATGTGTAGACGTGCGAACCTTGGCGATACTTGTTTAGAAGTTGTGAGAAATCGGCGCGACTTCCTGCATCAGAGATATGAAGCGCTACGTTTTCGCGCCAGCGAGCCGCGTCCAGATCGGCTAGAAAGCCCGCGTTTTCGCGGGAAGAGACCGAATAGTGCACCTCAAAGGGACGCCCAAGCGCGTGAAGGCGATGCGCCATTGCGATCATCGGCGTGATCCCGATGCCTCCCCCCATCAGAAACGTCATCTCGGCATCTTCAACCAGTGGAAAGTGGTTGATGGGGCGCGAGATAAAGACCTTTCTGCCTTCCGAAAATATCCTGTGCAGCAATGCGGACCCGCCGCGACCATGGTCTTCGCGCAGAACGCCGATTTGATAGACCTTACGATCAGCAGGATCACCGGACATGGAATATTGCCTCAGGAATTCCGGCGCGACGACAATGTCGAGATGCGCACCTGCCTCCCAGACGGGCAGATCTTTCCCGTCAACGTTCCGGAATTCGTACTTTGTGACATCGGGGGACATTTGTTCGGCCTTTGAGCAGACCACGCGTAGCACCGGACTTTCCCCTGCGACCGCGTACCGATGGATATGGCTTTCGTCACCGCCGTCTTTTCGGCGCTGGTATTCTTCGGCTGTCACAAGTGCCTGATAGGCTTCGATTCCCGCTTCGCGGTCCATCGCGTACGGGTAGGGCCAAGGGTGTGGGGCAAGGTTTGCCGGATAAACCGCCAAAGTCTGATCTTCGTAATTCACTTCGAGGTCCGGCTGAATGTCTCGCGCATTCACTGGCTTCGCCGTAGGCCGATAGGCGCCGTCGTTCGAGAGTTCCAGATCCCACCACCATTTCTTCGCGGGATTGAGGCGACCCTTGCCGACCATATCATCCAGTTTCGCAAGAGCGGGCGCGGACTTCGGCAAATTCATCGCGGCCCAACGAAACGGTTTCTCGGCAAACAGGCCTTCAAGATTCCAGGGACAAGTCTTCATGCATCGCCCGCACATCGCTCCACCTTCGGTGGTGATCCGATAAGTAGCGCATTTCTGACTGTCCGACTTCCAGATCTCATAGCCGTTGAACATCAGCTTCGGCCCGGCCGTGATCGCGCCACTTGGGCACTCGCGGGCGCACTTGTTGCAAGCTTCGCAAAAGGACTGCATCCCGAAATCGATCGGCATGTCATGCGCCAATGGCATGTCGGTCGTTACGACACCGGACTTCAGGCGGGGCCCCAGAAACGGGTTCAGGATGACCTCGCCAATTCTGCTGACTTCTCCGAGGCCGGAAAGCAACAGGAGTGGTGGCTGAAGAACCTCTCCGTCCATCACAGTATGAGCCTTGGCGGAATACCCGAGATTGCGGATTTGTGCGGCGATGATGCCACCAAGCAGCGAAAATCTGAGATAAGCGCGCATGGATTGTGCGACGCTAATCCAGTCGTCGCCGCTGGCGCCTTCCATCGTCTCGTGTCCCTGATCAACAATCATTGAAATTGCCTGATCGTGGGGCGGCTCTATCGGTGCGCCGGTCGCATCATGCGAATACCAGGCCCACTCCGGGCAACGGCTTATTCCGACGGCATCAATACCAAGAAAATAACTCGCAGCCTTGATCGCCAAAGCGTTTTTCGCAGCATCACTTTGTAAACGCTGTGGTTTTGCGGGTCCATCCTGAAGCAAAACAAAAGCCCCGAGCAAGCGGCGCTGCGCGCTCGATGGGGCGGCCTTTCTGACATAGTGGCCACCTTTCGCACCATTTTGCAGCGCCGGCCCCATGTCCCCGAACTGCGCCCGCGCGAACATATCGGTACGTTTCGGAACGCGCGCCACGTTCGGTTCATCGATGTAAGTGGTTGGTGATTCAACACGTTTCAGGGTTTCAAATGGATGTGGCCCCAGATGAAAGGCGCGCTTTCTGAACGGGTCGCCATTGACGCCGGAGCGGCGCGCACCCGAGGTTCCCAGCCACCAATTCGGACCGTGGGTGCGTGCCCAAGACTGCATCGCTTTTGGGAGCAAAGTGGCATCGTGTTCCAGTGGCATGGATGTGGTCACCGCCGCAAGGCCATAGCTTTCGCCCAGATAGGGCGCTTCAAGCCCGCCGCTTTCCAAAGTCAAAAGCCCGGCAGCCACGCCGAGGCGGCCAAGATGAACGTCCGATGACGTAACTGCGTGCGCCCGCGCTTCCCAACCAAGAAGACGGATATAGTTCGCCAACACGACCGCAGTTTCGGACGCACGCAGCGCAGCTGCAGGCAAGCTCGCGCCCGACAGCCAGCCTGATCCGGGCTCGTCCTGCCAGGGTGCGCGCGGCGCTTCGTTCAAGATAACAAGTGCGGAGGAATGTGTGTCTATATCGGTCGAGGGGGCGGACATCGACTCTTTCAAATCGGCCATAATCATATCAATGCCGCTGGCCAAAGTCTTGGTTTGCTTCGTTGACAGGTCGTAAGACAGGCGGTCGATCTCGGGGTTCTTGATGGCTGTCGCGCGTCGGGCTGAGTCCGGCAATGCGCCGATGCCTACCATACTGGCGTCGTTGAAATAACAAAACGCCTTGAGGTGTCGCGACCGCTCGGCAATATCGTCTGGAATCTTTGATTTCGTCCTGTTGACCAGACCATCACGGATCGCATCCATCATCGCCTGATAGTCTCGCATCGCATTCAGCAACGACTCGGGCGTGTCGCTGGCAAAAACAACTTCCCGATCTTCGGGGACGGCGGACAAATCCGGTATTTCACCCCGTGACAAACGCTCAAGCGGGAAAGGGCCCAAGTGCACGGCGCGTTTCTTGTCGGAGAATAAGCGAACGCCCAAAACGCGGCCTTTCGTGAAAATAATGAGACCGCAGATTAACGCTTCACTCGGTCATGTCGACCGGAGTTTCGCGTCGCGTAGTGACCATACGATTGCAGACTGTTTGGATATTCCCTAAGCCAAGGTAAGGTCCAAAAAGGTCAGATTACGTGAAAACTGTCATCTTCATTCCCGCGAGGTACCAGTCCGCGAGGTTTCCCGGCAAGCCATTGGCCGTCCTGCGCGGAGCGAGTGGTGTCTCCAAATCGTTGATTGAACGTAGCTGGAACGCAGCGATCTCTGTGGCAGGCGTATCGGATGTTTTCGTTCTGACGGATGATAGGCGCATTGAGGAAGCATCCAACGCTTTTGGTGCGCAGGTTCTGATGACGCCGGCTACATGTCGCAATGGGACTGAACGCTGCGCAGCGGCGGCCGAATTGCTGCAGGAAGAACCGGATATCATCGTGAATCTACAGGGCGACGCCCCGCTTACACCGCCCGACTATGTCGAAGCGCTTGTCTCGGCCATGATCGAGGATCCTGCGATCGGGATGGCGACACCTGTCCTTAGAACTGCGCCCGAGCATCTTGGCAAGCTTCAGGCAGACCGGAAAGCCGGGCGTGTCGGCGCAACAACCGCCGTCTTTGCCGCAAATCATGACGCTCTATATTTCTCGAAGGAGGTCCTGCCGTTTTATGACAACGCCCGACAGGATGCCGTCCCCGTTTTCCACCACGTGGGCTGCTATGCCTACCGACCGCAGACCCTCAAAGCCTACAATTCTTTGCCCGAAGGACCATTGGAGAAACGCGAGGGACTTGAGCAATTGCGGTTTCTGGAACATGGAATCCCGGTAAGATGCGTTGAAGTGTCATCAAGCGGACGCGCCTTTTGGGAGTTGAACAATCCGACCGACATTCCGATCATCGAGGACATAATGGCAAAGGAAGGCTTGGTATGAAAACGGTTTCTATCGGCGCGCTCAGCGTGTCCAACGAGGCGACGTTCTCATTGATATCCGGGCCTTGTCAGTTAGAAACCCTCGATCACGCGCGCATGCTTGCAGAAACACTGTCCAAGACCTGTGCCGATTTGGGGATCGGGTTTGTCTTCAAAGCGAGTTTTGATAAGGCCAACCGCACAAGTCTCAGCGGCAAGCGCGGTGTGGGGATGGACGAAGGGCTTACGATTCTTTCCAAAATCCGGGAAGAATTCGGGTGCCCTGTTCTTACGGACGTACATGATATCGGACAGTGCAAACCCGCTTCCGAAGCTGTTGACGTGCTTCAGATACCTGCCTTCCTGTGCCGCCAGACTGATTTGTTGCTGGCTGCCGGAGAAACGGGTGCCATCATCAATGTGAAAAAGGGGCAATTCCTCGCTCCCTGGGATGTCCAGAACATCGTTGAGAAGGTGGAAAGCACTGGAAATGAGAAGATATTGCTGACCGAACGCGGCGCAAGTTTCGGTTACAACATGTTGGTCAGCGATATGCGCAGCCTTCCGATCATGGCTCGGACGGGCTATCCGGTTGTATTCGATGCAACGCATTCCGTGCAGTTGCCGGGGGGGCTTGGCGGATCAACGGGCGGACAGGCAGAGTTCGTACCGCCACTCGCGCGGGCGGCCATCGCGGTTGGTTGCGCGGCGGTCTTCATCGAAACCCACGAAGAGCCAGCGCGCTCCCCATCTGATGGTCCGAATATGGTCGCCCTTGCGGATATGCCGGTGCTGCTGGAACGCCTCAAGGCATTGGACAGCATCGTCAAACAATAACTTGCCCGGCGCCATCTTTGCCCGTGGTCGTTAATCCGTTATGTCCTTCGGCAACGAAAGGTTTTCACGATATGAACACGACCGCGCCCATCAGGACGGCCATCGAAACGGATCTTGCTGCTCTTGTTGCCTTGACCGAGGCGTTGGAGGGCATGGAACCGGCTTTGGGGGCGGCTCTTGATCTTATTTCAGAAATGTCGGGGCGCCTCATCGTCACAGGGCTTGGAAAGTCCGGTCATATCGGAGCAAAACTCGCGGCGACCTTTGCATCAACCGGAACACCTGCGTACTTCCTGCACCCCGCAGAAGCGAGCCACGGCGATCTCGGTATGGTGCAACCCGATGACGTGGTTCTCGCACTGAGCTGGTCGGGTGAGACACGCGAATTGTCGGACGTGATCGGATACGCAAAACGGCATGCGGTGAAACTTGTGGCGATCACCGGGTCCGCTGAAAGTGCGCTTGGTCGCGCGGCGGACGCGGCACTCGTTCTACCCAAAGTCCGAGAGGCTTGTCCTCACAATTTGGCGCCAACTACGTCGACGTTGCTACAACTCGCTCTGGGTGATGCTCTTGCGATCGCTTTGTTGCAAAAGCGAGGTTTTACAGAAGAAAGCTTCCATTCCTTTCACCCCGGCGGGTCTCTTGGGGCAGCCTTGAAGCGCGTTGATGAGATCATGATCGAGGGCGATGAACTGCCGTTGGTCTTGCATGACACGCCAGTCATGTCGGCCTTGAGTGTATTGTCGGCCAAGGGGCAGGGCATCGTCGGGGTGACGGACGCGGGTCAACTGCAAGGTGTGATAACCGACGGTGATATCCGTCGGTATCTGGAAAGAAACGCCTCATCCACGATGAAATCGGCGCTCTATGAAACACCGGCATCCGCCGTCATGACGAAAGGCTCAGTTGTCTTGAAGCCGAGCTTGCTTTTGGGGGAAACGTTGAGGATCCTACAAACCAAACGCATTTCGGCGGCATTCGTTATGGACGAAGGAGAACCCGTCGGACTTATTACCATGCTGCGGCTCCTCAATCGGGGTGCGGCCTGACAGATGTCGCCGCTGACGCGTCACTATCTCGCCTATTCACAAGTCTCCGAGCCGATTTGGGGACTTTAGCACCACAGAAGGTTGCAAAAAGGCAAGAACGACCCGAAGCGGGTTTAAGAGAAATATGGAATTCCGCCTTGCGCACGTCCTGACGGCACTGTTTTTGGTTCCAAGTTCTGTCAGTCGGCGAAAGCCTTGCGCTGTTGGTGCCGGTTGACCGCGCTCTGGCGGAAGACGAGGCTGCGACACTTGTCATAATGACGTCAACGCTCGCGTCCGTCGTCGCACTTGAAAAGGCTGGCTTGCCAAACCGTGCAGCCCAGCCCTTTTGCCAATCGACACACCGAAGGTCGTACGCCGTTTTCTCTATCACTGGAGGCCAAGCGCCGCAGTTTTTGCCGAGCTCAACTTCTGACCCCGGCGAATGTTCGAAACCCATCACCGCCAAATTCCTATGATCGCCGCCAGCAATCAGATGTCGTTTGAGAGTCTTAGAAGTCGGGCAAACGCGGGGAATGGTGCGCGATATCCTGCGGCTCTTCGATCAACTGGTGGTGCCGGACACCGAAAGCTTCAAGGAGCTTGGCGCGGACGCGAGACGTGGAAGAGTCCGCAAAAATCCACGCAATTGAAAATCCTGCGATTCGTGCCCAACGCGCAGCTCATTGTCGTGCCTCGTTTCTTCAAAGCGCAGACGTCATCGAACCCGAATCTCGTCTGGCTCTGGACAGGATTGCGCGCCGCTGCAAAGACGACTTCCCGGATGATCGCATTCAAATCAACATTGCCGACACCATCGGCGAAATAGGCCTTTGGTATCGGCTAGCGCCGGTCAGTTTCATCGGTCATTCGCTAGGTCCAGAAGGAATGCCGCTTGGAGGCCAGAACGCATGCGAAGCAGCTGCGTTCCAATCGGCCATCACTCACGGCTCTTCCGTTGCCGTTTTCTCAGAGACTTAAGAGGGCTTTCAGGAAACCGGCGCCGCCGTCTTGGTTCGTGACGAAAAGGAGATGCCAGAAAGTATTTTGCGGATTTTCGTCGATGCAGAACGGGTTCCATTTCTGCACGCCGCGCGTGAGTTGATCGCAGCGCGGGGGACTCAAAGGACCATAGGACGCTATTTCATGGGAGCTTTAGTCGTCAGTATCCAGCCATATCGTGACTGGCCCGTCATTGACCAGTGACACCGACATATCAGCGCCGAATACACCTGTCGCAGCCGGAATTCCGAGATCGGCAATCGCGGAAACGAACTGAAGATACTGCGCTTTGCCCTCATCGGGGGCAGCAGCACTTGAAAAACCCGGACGGTTTCCCCGTCGTGTGTCCGCAGCAAGCGTGAATTGACTAACGATCAAGGCGCTTCCGCCGGTATCTAGCAGCGAGCGGTTCATACGTCCCGCTTCATCGCGAAAGATCCGCAATTTAGCGATTTTCGCGGCAAGCTTCTGTGGCATTTCGGCCTGATCTCCGGCCATCGCGCAAACGAGGATAAGCGCGCCTTCGCCAATCTCGCCCTCAAGGACGCCGTCAATACGCACGTCCGCGCGGCTGACCCGTTGGATCAGAGCACGCATCAGAGTTCAGCGCGCGTCGGTGGGTTCGCTCCTGCTCGGCTTACGGTGACGGCTGCGGCGCGTGCGCCCAGTGTAAGGGCCGCATGAATTGTCGCTTCGTCGAGAGTGGCGATTTTGTCCTTGGTCAGGACGTCTGCATCCGACAGGGCGGCCATGAAACCGGCATTGAACGTGTCGCCAGCACCAACAGTGTCAACGACATCGACCTTGTTTGCGGGGACTCTTACCGTGTGCATGGCACTGAAAGCCGTGACGCCTTCCGCTCCTTCGGTCACGCAAACGACTTTTGTCCCGGCTTCCAAAACGTCGCTGGCACCTTTCTGAAGATCGTCGCAACCGGTCAGCCAAGCCAGATCCTCGTCCGAAACCTTGACGAGATCGCTCGCCGCCATCATCCGCGAGATCCGTGTGCGATAGGTGGCCTCGTCACTGATGAAACTTTGGCGGATGTTCGGATCGATCATAATGACGCGGTTTTCCTGTTCCCGCAGCAACAGCGCCTCATAGGCCTGTGCGCAGGGCTCTACCATCAATGAGATTCCTCCGAAAAACAAAGTTGATACGTTCTCGGAGAGGGTGGGCAAGTCATCGAGCCCAAGCATTCGACCGGCTGTGTTTTCATCATAAAACACATAGCTTGCCTGACCATTTGTAAGCGTCACGAATGCAAGCGTGGTTGGGCGTGATGAGCGCGCCGCCATCGAACTGTCGACCTTGGCCTTCGAGAGCGACTTGGTGAGGATATCGCCAAAAAGATCCGAGGACAGGCCACTGAAAAAACCTGTGGCAACACCCAGTCTGCCGAGGGCGATAGACGTGTTGAACACAGCGCCTCCGGGAAAGGGTGCAAACGCGCGCTCGCCAGCGCCCGTTTCGCGCGGCAGCATGTCTATCAAGGCTTCGCCGGAACACAGGATCATACGTCTTTCCCCAGAACTTTCGCTTTTGCGTTGTCTAATCGCAGGTCACGCCAGTCGCAAGCCAGCCACCAAGCGGCTATCCTTGGTTTACAGCCGCCGTATAACCGACGACGCCGGCAATGAGTGCCACGATGATCGCTGCGAAAGCAAGTTTCCAGATCGACCATGGTCGTTCTCCGACGACCTGACCGGTTTGCCCGTTGACGACAAAACGAAAAGACGCCCCGCGATACTTGTACGCGGCCAACCAGACCGGCACCAGAATATGCTTGAATGTGACATCGCTCACTCGTGTTTCGACGCTTTGGACGCGCTGACGATCTCCGCCGATGTCGAATTTGATATCGCGGTGGATCTGACGATCCATGATGGCACGGCCTTGTTCGTAACCCTCTTTGAGCGAAACCGTATAAGCCTCGGCGCGAAAGCCTGCGAGATAATGCGGCAGGTAGGGTTCGAGCCGCGTCAGGTCCCACTGGCCGATTCCAGCGCGGAATTTCTCTGGCAGAGCCGTTGAGGCCACGACAAGTACATCATCAAAAAACCGGCTAACACGGCCTGAAACCGAGGTCCAACGCACCTTCGTTTGAGACTGCGTTTGTCTTTTCCCGTTTCGAGTAACCGTGCGTGTTGTCGTGTATTCAATGCCCCTCTGACCAGTGTAGCGCGTTTTGGTATCGGCATCGAATGTCCAGCAAGGGGTATAGACTCCACTGAGTTTGCGCCCCTTGCGAGCGTATTCGGTCAGGCCATTCGGGGCGAACCAAAGGCTGCCAAGCCAGTTGCTCATCGCTTGCCGGGCTTCTTCTTCGGTCAGCGCGAATGGCACGACTGCCCGCGGCTTGATTTGCCTTTCCGAGCCGGTATCGGTCACAACAGGTGTTGCGCAATATGGACATTCCTTGGCGTGCAATGCGCTGTCGAATTCAATGCGCGCGCCGCAATTCGGACATTGTGAAATCCGAGCTTCTACCATTTCGACGTCCGATGCGATCGCGCGCAGCGCAGCGTAGAAGTCCTGTTCGGCTATGGCCTCGGTGCGGTCCCACGGTCCGTGGTCGATGCTTTCCACGCTACCGCAATGGTCGCAAATCAATCGATCGCCACCGGGGTCGAACCGCAGGTCCGATCCGCAGGTCTCGCAAGGGAAACGATGCTCCTCAGCGCTCATCAGGCCACCATTTTGAATGCACCGGACATTTTCCGTTCAGGAAGAAATGACGCTCAACCACAGCGTTTCCGTGCGCAAGTTAGTGGACGCACCGAATGAGACAAACACCGCGCGCCCATTGTCGTAGAACTCGAAGCCCTTGCCATTTGCGTTCAACAGCGCCGCACCACGCGCTGTTGGGTTCTGTTCGATGAATAGGGCCTGCTCTGCCAGAAAGTCGGCTTTCACCGCACCTTCGGCCGGTCGGTTGAGACTTGCCGAACACCCAAGCAAAGCAACGAGCGGTATGAGATAGATAAGTTTCATAGCGATCTCCTCATGCCCCCGGCGGGGGTGGCGGTGAAACGGTGAACAACTCGGCCAGTTCGGTGTCTTCTGCGTGTTTCCAGCCGTCTTGTCCGGGTGTCCAGACCCAACTGTCGCGTTTGAGGCTGCCGTCGCCTGCCATCTTGCCCATTCGTGCTTTCGAGAACGGACCGGTGGTCTCGCCGCCGTCTGCGACATGCCACACGTGTTCGACCGGCGGCGGGGGCGGCGGCGCGGGCGCAATGGGGCGTGGGCCCCAGGGGCCGGGCTGGCCCATCATCATGCTCCCCATCTGCATACCCATGCCCGCACCGAACCCGGTGCCCATGGCGGCGCCGGCCGCGCCGGCTTCGGTGCCAAGCGCCTCGGCGGCCTTGTAGCGCAGGTGCTCGTCCAGCGAGCCGACGACCCCGCGCGAGGTGCGTTCGTCCAAAGCCTTTTCGACGGCTGGCGGCAGCGAGATGTTTTCGATGTAAAGCTCAGGCAATTCAAGACCGTAGGCCGCGATGGACTTGGTGATCGAGTCCGCAAGTATCCGGCCAAGTTCGGCGGTGTTCGCGGCCATGTCCAGGACCGGGATGCCCGAATTTGCAATGACCCGGCTGAAGGCCTGCACGATGATATTGCGGATCTGGTAGCTGATCTCGTCCATGGTGAATTCGCCGTCGGTGCCGACGATCTCGACCAGAAACTTGCCGGGATCCGAAACGCGCACCGAATAGGTGCCAAAGGCGCGCAGGCGCGTCGGGCCGAATTCGGGGTCGCGCAGCATGATTGGGTTCTTGGTACCCCATTTGAGATCAGTGAACCGGCGCGTCGCAATGAAGTAGATCTCGGACTTGAACGGGCTTTTGAAACCGTGGTCCCAATGCTGAAGCGTCGTCATGATCGGCAGGTTGTTGGTTTCAAGCATGTAGAGACCGGGCATGAAGGTGTCGGCCAATTGCCCTTCGTGGACAAAGACGGCTGCCTGGCTTTCACGGACGGTCAGTTTGGCGCCATACTTGATTTCATGATCTTCGCGTTCAAACCGCCAGACCATGGTGTCTCGCGTGTCGTCTGTCCAGTGGATGACGTCAATGAACTCACCACTTAGAAAATCAAAAATGCCCATTGTGGGTCTCCTTCCGGAAAGTCAGGTTGAGGGCGACAAAAGCCCTGTAGCAATGCTCTGTACGAGAGCTGCGGCCGAAGCCTCGCTCATGCCCGGCTTAAGCCTGGGATCGTATAGTATCTGTAGCAGCAACTCGTCGTGATAGGTAAGTCGTCCGAATTCATCATCATCGTTGAATATCGAAGGTCGGGCCTGAGCACTGTCATTGGCAAGACCCAAGCCTTGCGAGATCTCTTCATGTACGCAGGATGTGCGCAGGCGATCCGGCAATTCGGCGCGGATTACGGCGATGGCGCGCTGGATTGCTCCATCTTGTTCCGGATCGGATGTAAAGACGACGCAATAGGTGTCCGGAGTCATGTCCTCGACGAAGCGAATTTGCGGTAGTGCCAACTCTGGCATGAACTGCTTTAAAAGCTTGCCGGAACGGCGTAATTCCTGACCGTTGAGCACGAACACCTGGAAATTCCCGTCGCGCTCTACCCGCCGGATCGGGTGGCCGGTGATACGGGAAAGGCGCGCGGCGAACTCCGCGATCTCTGCCGTGTCCTGTTCCGCCTGGACGAGGTCGACGGACGGTCCAACGAACGTCTCTATCCGGACCGGCTGGTCCCACTTATGGAGCGTGCTTTCGCGGGTAGCTCTTACCAATTGCCCACCACGCCCGCTGAATTCCTCACTGAAGGCGAGTGCATTGAAGTTTCGCGCGACCATTTCGTCAGTGAAAGGGACGTCAGGGCCGCCGCCGTCGATCCGAAGCAGACCGCGTGCGATCAGGTTGTCGGAGACGCGCTGAAAGAGCGCTTCGATTTCCAGACTTTCGGCAGTGCGTGGCTGAAACACTGCCGGCGTTTCCGAGACCGGTGACGAAATGGGTCCATCAATGCCCGCGACGGGAAAGGCGTCGCAGGCAGTTAGTGCGAAAAGCACACTTAAAGCGGCGAACGAGTTGCGCATTTCTCAGGTAGGCACGCTTTCCCCAGAATTCGAGCCGATCCCGTCTTTGCGCGCCTTGGCGGATGCAAGCGTGGTCTTCAGCTCGTTTTCCATCTTCTTCAGTTCCTGCTCGGCAACGGCGCGCTTTGCCTTGCCCTCGTCAGCGATCTGAAGGCTTTCCTGAATGGTCGCGATCAGGTCAGCGTTGGCTTGTTTGACGGCTTCGATATCGAACACGCCGCGTTCCATTTCTTCGCGGATCGTCTTGTTGGCTTCCCGCAGGTTCTTTGCGTTGGCAGTCAAAAGCTCGTTTGTCAGGTCATTGGCGTCGCGCACGGCTTCCGCGGCTTCGGCAGAACGCTGAATGGTGACAGCCTGTGCCAGCTGCGTTTCCCAAAGCGGTACGGTATTGACCAGCGTCGAGTTGATCTTGGTGACCAGGGACTTGTCGTTTTCCTGAACCAGACGGATCGAGGGCAGCGACTGCATCGTGACCTGGCGCGTCAACTTGAGGTCGTGAACGCGACGCTCGAGGTCGTCGCGTGCGGCGCGCAAATCGCGCAACTCCTGGGCTTTCATGACGCCTTGTTCCTCGGCAGCATTCGCGACTTCGGTTTCTTTGGCGGGGATTTCCCTACCGTCCAGACGCGTGAGCTTTTCTTCGCCGGCAGCGATGTAGAGCGCAAGTTCGTCATAAAAAGCGAGGGTCTTGTCGTAGAGCTGATCAAGCGATTTGATATCTTTCAACAGTTTGTGCTCGTGATGAAGAAGGTTGTCGGTGATCCCGTCAATCTGACCCTGGACCTCTTCGAAGCGCGCCACGAAATTGGCAATCGGCGCTGCGCGGCCCAGAAGCCTTTCCCACCATGACCTTTTGCGGCGGACATCAAGCTCGCTGATCGAAAATCCTCGGATTGTTGAAACGATATCGCGCAGACTGTCTCCGGCGGGACCGACATCCTTGTTGCGCACATCCGCCAGCATCGATTGGCTGATTTCCTGCAATTCCACCTGTGCATTTGAGCCGAAAGAGACGATCGAGTTCGTATCGCCCATGTCAATTTCATCAATCCGGCGTTCGATCTCGGCGCTTGTGGCCGGATCGGCAGCGGCCAGGGCAACGATCTCGGTGCTGGGCGCGGGCAAGTTAACGGATGTCACCTCGGCGACGAGCGGTTCAGATTCCTGGGCCTTCTGGCGCACGGTGTCGGACATGGAATTTTTCCTCGTTTTGAAAAGCGTTCTTTAATTTCGGTTCACACCTTCGCGCGCCAATCGGTCGCGCAAAACTTCAATTTCAACGTCAAGCGACGACTTGTCATCAAGCAACATCTTATCAGTTCGCGCAGCAAATGTCGTTTCGAGGTCATCAAGCAAAGCTTCATAGTCCGTTCGTGCGCTTTCGTCTTTATTGCGTGAATAGAGGTCGGCAAACCGCGATGTCGCGTCACGGGCTCCCAACAGATAGACGCCAAGGTATCTGCGCGCGCCTGTCAAATCACGCGGATCGTCTTCTACAACGCGAAACATCTGTCGGGCGGTCTCGCTGAAGCGGTCGACGCGTCGCGACAAAGAGGGCACGCCTGCACCCCTAATAGCCTCCCGCATCGCGGTGAGGTGGCGCTCGGCTTCATCTACCGCTTTTGCCACGCGGTCGGTCTGGAATGCACTGCCTTCGGGGACGCCCTTGTCTTTCAGCGGATCCGGGCCAAACGCCATAAAGTGAAGCCCGGCACCAAGCAGCGCGAATAATAGAGGGTTCGGCGGATAGAAGGTCGCCGGATCAAGGCCTGCGATCGCAAGGCCGATGCCTGTAAGGACCGAGGCAAAAATCTTGCGTGGGATGGCCGGCCGTTTTGCAACCCGGCGCACTTCATAGGCGTCTTCCGCCCGTAGTCCTTCGCGCGTTAGCCAAGCTGCAAGAATGAGTGTGCCGAACCCCGCGAGGTCAAGCGCCATACCAACTGGCTCTTGCTGAAAGGCCGTCAGAACAAGAATGCCTGGTACGATGAACAGCAAGTTCACCCGCGCTCCGGCACGCCGGCGCCGTTGTTGGGGCGGCGGGGGCGTTTTTGAGGTGCCGCCCGGGCTGTACTTGCCGCTGAAGCGCTCGGCCATCAGGATGCCCCGGTCGCTGCGACGTAAGCGATAAGTGCCAGAAGAAGAAAGAATGATAGTCTTTGCATGTTTTCTGCGCGACCTCCGTCGTGATCACTGTGGCGCTGGCTGACCGTTGCTGCGCCCTTCAATAGCATGGCGACAGCGCCCGCGACCACGGCGAATATCAGGACCAGTAATGCGATCTTCGGTATCATACCCATCACCCTGAACGAACGCGACTTGATATAGGCGCTTGGTCAACTGCTTGAAAGACCAGCTTGGGAGAATGCGCCGATCACGGCGTGTTGTTGCGCCTCTGGCGTGTGACGCGCGCATTTCTGGACCTGGCCGCGGAAGGGGCCTCGGGGTCAGGCGCAAGGCCCAACTGGTCGCGCAAGACCTTCGCTTTGACCTCTTCGACTTCGCCAGGCTTCAGTTCGCCAAGGCGGAAAGGGCCGTAGCTGACGCGGATCAGACGGTTCACGATCAGGCCGATGCTTTCCATCGCGCGCCGGATCTCCCGGTTCTTCCCTTCACGGATACCGACAGTCACCCATGCGTTGCTTGCCTGCTGTCGATCCAGAGTAATTTCCATCGGCTGAAACCGCTCACCGTCGAGAGTCACGCCGCGCCGCAAGGGATCAAAGGTTGCGTCGTCGGGTGAGCCTTTTAAGCGCGCACGATACTTTCGAAGCCACCCCGTTTTGGGCAATTCAAGCTTGCGCTTGATCTCGCCGTCGTTGGTTAACAGCAAAAGCCCCTCGGATGTCAGGTCCAGCCGTCCCACAGTCATGACGCGCGGAAGGTCTTCCGGCAATTCGTCAAATATTGTCTTGCGGCCCTTTTCATCGCTTTGGGTCGTCACAAGGCCCGAAGGTTTATTGTAGCGCCAAAGCCGTGGCGGCTCTGCCTCTCGGACAGGCTTGCCATCGACGATTATCCGATCACTCGGGACGACATTCTGTGCCGGACTTGTCAGTGTCTTGCCGTTCAGCGAGATTCGACCCGCCTCGATCATGCGCTCGATTTCGCGACGCGAGGCGACGCCCCGGCGGGCAAGGACTTTGGCGATACGCTCGCCGGGAACGGGTGATTTGCTCATGGGGTCGCAATAGCGCGCAGAAGTGGAATTGGGAAGCGCGAGCATCTCTTGCGCTGCGGGATTTGACGCGGCATCACGAGGTATGACTTTCAAAAGCTATATGTCGCTTGCTATCGCCGAGGCCAAACTGGCTGGCGAGCGGGGAGAGGTGCCCGTGGGTGCCGTCGTGGTCGACAGGAACGGTGAAGTCATCGCGCGCGCTGGAAACCGCACGCGTGAGCTTTGCGATCCGACGGCACATGCGGAAGTACTTGCCATACGGGCAGCGGGGCAGGTCTTGGGATCCGAGCGCCTGTCGGGTTGCCATCTTTATGTAACGCTGGAGCCATGCGCGATGTGTGCGGCAGCGGCGTCGGCGGCACGCATTGAGCGGCTGTACTACGGAGCAAGCGATCCAAAATCCGGTGGCGTCGCGCATGGAGCAAAGGTGTTTTCACATGCACAGTCGCATCATGTGCCTGAGGTCTATGACGGTATCGCAGCACAGGAATCGACCGATTTGCTGAAGGCTTTTTTTGCTTCAAGGCGTGATTGATGGACTGGAGCCGCGCCATCGATGCCTATTGTGAGAGAGGCGATGCCAGCTATTGGGCTGAGCCTCTGAACGCGGTGACGAATATCGCATTCGTTCTGGTCGCCGTCATCATGTGGCGGCGAACGGGCGGGCTGGCAGCCGGACGTTGGCTATCGGTGGTGTTGTTCGCGATCGGTATCGGCTCGTATTTGTTTCACACCCATGCGACGGCGTGGTCAGCGACGCTGGACGTCATCCCGATCGCGGTATTCACCTTTAGCTTCATTTTTTTGGCTAACCGAGATTTTTGGCAGCTTCCGCTTTGGGGTGCGACCTTGCTGACTTTGGCGTTCATTCCGTACGCCGCGCTTTTGACGCCCGTTTTCGGTGGGTTGCCGTTTTTCTCGATCTCTTCGGTCTACTGGGTGTTGCCAGTCTTGATTGGAGTTTACGGCGCCTTGCTGCGAAATCGTGCGCCCGAAACGGGCAAAGGTCTGTTGATCGGAGCGGGGTTGCTCAGTCTGTCGCTTGTTTTTCGCTCGCTCGATGAAATGCTTTGCGCGCATATCCCAACCGGGACGCATTTTGTGTGGCATTTGCTAAATGGTGTGATGCTGGGCTGGATGATCGAAGTCTGGCGGCGTCACGTGACGAAAGACGCGTAAATCGGGATCGCGGCAATCGAAAACAGGGTCTGGAACACAAGGATGTCGGCGTAAAGCTCGGTATCGCCGCCCATCGTGCGGGCGACAACGTAGCCGTTTGAGGCTGCTGGAACGGCGGCAACCAAAATCCCTGCAAGAGTTTCGGTCGGCGAAAGGGCGAACAGGCTGGCAAGTCCGAGAAAGACCAGTGGAATGGCGAAAGGACGCAGAATAGCCCCGATCATCACGGGGGCCGTCACCCGTCTCAATCGTTGCCACGAGATACCCGCTCCAACGACCAATAGGCCGATGCCTAGGGCTGCGCGTCCAATGATATCAAGCGTTTCAGAGATAGGCACAGGCAAGTCGAAGGGGGCGGCATTGATCGACAATCCAATAGCACAGCCGATCACAAGGGGATTTGTCAGAACCGTCTTAAGCACGCGGCGCGGTCCGGTTGCCTGGCCGCAAAGCCATGCCAGCACTAGGATATTGCCGACATTGATCAGTGGAATAAGAACCGACATGCCAACCGCGATCAGCAAAAGAACCTCGGGCCCTCCCAAAAGTTCAGCCGCCGAGAGCGATATGAAGGCATTCCAGCGCGTCGTTGTTTGAAACATGGTCGACAGCGAGGCGGCGGAGAGTTTCTCGACCGGCAGGATCAGTCGGACGCTCAGGCCAAGAAGCCCGGCAATAAACACCATACAAACGAGAGCACCTGCAAGGGAACCGATGCGATCCGACGAGAGGTCCGCATTGGCAATAGAGTTGATCAGGATCGCAGGTATCAGAACGCGAAAGCTCAGCAGTTCGATGCCGGCCCAATGCTCCGGTTTAAGAATGCCGGTCACTTTTGCAGTCCAGCCCGCAAGAAAAGCGAACGCGATGGGCAGGATCGCTATGGCTACGGTCATCGTGCAAAATCCGGGAGGTCTTCGAGGCGCGTGACGGTATCGTATACTCTGTGCGCGAATTGGCAAGCGAGCGACTTCTTGCGGGCCGTGTCCGCACGGGTTACATGGTCCGCGTTCTAGCATGGAGAGACTGCTCGATGTCGATCGACACAGAAACCGCTCGTCGCGTGGCCAAGCTTGCCCGCATCAAGGTCGAGGAGGCCGATTTGCCTGCGTTGGCGCAGGATTTTAACCGTATTCTGGGCTTTGTTGAGCAGTTAAATGAGGTCGATATCGAAGGTGTTGAGCCAATGACCTCGGTGACGCCGATGCGACTGAAGCGGCGCGCGGATGAGGTTACTGACGGTGATCAGCAGAATAAGGTTCTGTCAAACGCGCCCGATGCGCGCGAAGGCTTTTTCGCAGTCCCGAAAGTGGTGGAATAGAGATGAGCAATCTGAACGCACTGACCATCGCGGATGCGCGCGAAAAGCTGCGCGCCGGTGAAATAACATCTGTCGAATTGACCGAAGCCTGCCTGAAGGCGGCCGATGCGGCGAAAGCTTTGAATGCGGTTGTGCATCCCACGCCCGAGATCGCGCTTGAGCAGGCGAAAGCCGCGGATGCGCGACTGTCGTCGGGTAATGCGCCCGATATGTGCGGTATTCCGTTGGGCATCAAGGACTTGTTCTGCACCAAAGGGGTCGCCAGTCAGGCGGCCAGTGGCATTCTTAAGGGGTTCAAGCCCGAGTATGAATCCACCGTGACGACGCAGCTTTTTGATGCGGGCGCGGTGATGATCGGCAAGCTCAACATGGATGAGTTCGCGATGGGCTCGTCCAATGAGACCAGCGTTTATGGCAATGTGATCAACCCCTGGCGTCGCGGCAATGACGAGACCGCTTTGACGCCTGGTGGTTCGTCTGGTGGATCGGCTTCTGCTGTGGCGGCGGATCTTTGTCTTGCGGCTACGGGCACGGATACGGGCGGCTCGATCCGACAGCCTGCAGCATTTGTCGGGATTACCGGTTTGAAGCCGACTTATGGTCGGGTGTCCCGTTGGGGCGTGGTGGCGTTTGCGTCCTCGCTGGATCAGGCGGGGCCGATGGCCAAGTCGGTGCGCGACTGTGCTATCATGCTTAAGGCGATGTCGGGGCATGACCCGAAGGATTCGACCAGTGCTGAGCTGGCCGTGCCGGATTTCGAGGCGATGCTTACGGGCAATATCAAGGGTCAGACCATTGGAATCCCGAAAGAATATCGCATGGACGGGATGCCTGAAGAGATCGAGGACTTGTGGGCCGAGGGGCGCGCCATGCTGGAAGATGCGGGCGCGAAGATCGTTGATATCTCGTTGCCGCACACGAAGTACGCGTTGCCTGCCTATTATGTTGTGGCACCGGCTGAAGCTTCGTCGAACCTCGCGCGGTACGATGGTGTGCGCTATGGACACCGGGCCAAGCTTTCGCACGGTGACGGTGTGACGGAGATGTACGAAAAGACCCGCGCTGAAGGGTTTGGTGCTGAGGTGAAACGTCGTGTCATGATCGGAACGTATGTGCTCTCGGCGGGCTTTTATGACGCCTATTACAACCGTGCGCGACGGGTTCGTGCACTGATCAAGAAAGACTTCGAGGACGTCTTTGCTGCGGGTGTGGACGCGATTTTGACACCAGCGACACCGTCGTCTGCCTTCGCTTTGGGGCAGGAGTTCGACGATCCGGTACAGATGTATCTGAATGACGTTTTCACGGTTACGGTGAACCTTGCCGGGTTGCCAGGGATTGCGGTTCCAGCGGGTCTGGACATGCAAGGGCTGCCGCTTGGGCTTCAGCTGATCGGCAAGCCTTGGGAAGAGGGCGCGTTGATGAATGTCGCGCAGGCCCTTGAGGACCGTGCAGGGTTTGTTTCCAAGCCATCGAAATGGTGGTAAGCTGTCTCAAAACGTCAAAACAAATTGGCAGAGCAGCAGATGATCAAACGACTTATGACTCTTGGCGCGGCGGGCTTTCTGGCCGCCTGTGGCGCGCAAGTCCCTGACAGCAATCCAAATACCGGCGTTGGCTTCAGTGACTACGATCAGTTTTCGACCGAACGCGCCCGCCGTGACGCCGAGCTGCAGGCAATGCGGCCACGTCCCGTGCCCGATGGTCAGGTGATTGCGGCGGAGACATTGACGGTCCTGCAAACAGGCCGAACCATAGGGGGTCAGTCTCCGGTTGGTGGAGTGGGTGGCTCGACCGTGCAAGGCACCCTCGGGACCTCCACGGCCATGGCGACGTCGCCGGTCGCGGTGGAAACGGCCACACTTGACGCGGCACCTGTGCCTGACAATCCGAACATCTCGGACGAGCAGAGTTTCGACGCCGTTGCGTCACGCGAATCCATCGAGAGCGATGCCGAGCGGATCGAGCGAAATCGCGAGACTTTTCAAGTTGTTGCGCCGACGGCTGTTCCTGAGCGTTCTTCCACCGGGCGCCCCAATGTCGTCGCCTTCGCGCTTGCCACGTCGCATCCGGTTGGCACGCAGGTTTATCGCCGCAGCGGGACCAGTATTGATCGGTTCAACCGAGAGTGCGCGAAATACCCGTCAGCGGATCGGGCGCAAGAAGCGTTCCTTGGATTCGGAGGCCCTCAGCGCGACCGGCGGGGAATGGACCCGGATGGTGACGGGTATGCATGCTTTTGGAATCCGGCCCCCTTTCGGACTGCTCGCGGAGGCTGAGCCCATGCGCATCGAAGATCGTCCCTCACCAAATTGCAATGCGCGGAGGGGTGGTCTTGCGCCGTCTCTGGTGGTCCTCCACTACACGGCGATGGAGAGCGCCGAGGCCGCGCTTGAGAAGCTCTGCGACGAAAACGCGGAGGTGTCTGCGCATTATCTGATTGGGAAAGACGGTGCGGTGTATCGGCTTGTCGATGAGGCGCATCGGGCCTGGCATGCGGGCGAGGGGCGCTGGGCCGGCCGTGAGGATATCAACTCGCGCTCGATCGGGATCGAACTTGATAACGACGGGACTTGTGCGTTTGAAGCGCCGTTGATGGAGGCATTGGAAGAGCTGTTGCGCGATATTCTGGACCGTCACGCAATGCCTGCGAAAGCGGTCTTGGCGCATTCCGATTTCGCCCCTGAACGCAAGTCCGATCCGGGTCGAAACTTTGACTGGCAAGCCCTTGCAAGAAAAGGGCTTTCTGTATGGCCGGAACCATCTCTGAAGGGCGATTTCATGCGCAACGCGGCCGTTTTTGGGTATCCGATTGAACTTGGAGAAAAGCTGGTTCTGGACGCGTTCCGTCAGCGGTTTCGCCCCGGCGCGAGCGGTCCTCTGGACCCGGCAGATCAGGCGATGATGTCGGGGTTGGCGCGCCAGTATCCGGCGGATGTGACTGAACGGTTTGCGCGTCGTGTGCCATCGCGGCCCCTTGGGCTGGAAAGCTGATCCTTGACGCAACCCCGCGGCGGGCCTAGGAGGGCCGTTGCGCGGAGAGCCGGATGGCCGCTTTGGTTTGACCCTTGGGTCGGGCCGGGAGGAAAGTCCGGACTCCATGAGACAACGGTGCCGGGTAACGCCCGGCCGGGGTAACCCGAGGGAAAGCGCCACAGAAAACAAACCGCTTCGGTCCGCCGAAGTAAGGATGAAACGGTGGGGTAAGAGCCCACCGCGGACCTGGCAACAGGGACGGCACGGCAAGCCCCACCGGGAGCAATGCCAAATAGGGGTCTCGTGCGGGGTCGGTCCTTTCGGGGATACCGCCACGCAGGGTCGTTTCAGCCCGAGAGGCCCGGGTTGGCAGCTTGATCCCGTCGGTAACGGCGGGGCCAGAGGAATGGTCATCGAACCGTGGTAACGCGGGGAACAGAATCCGGCTTACAGGCTCTCCGCGCTTACCTTTTTTCGTTAACGATTTGTTAACCTTTCGTCTCCTGCGGAGCCGATCCACTGGGGACATCCTGTCCCCAGACCCCTCGGGGGATATTTATGAACAGAAAAATGGTTTGTCTGATCCTCGGGAATCGGCTTGACAGGGGCGGGGTGATCGCTAGAAC
Source organism: Boseongicola aestuarii (assembly GCF_900184815.1). Taxonomy (GTDB): domain Bacteria; phylum Pseudomonadota; class Alphaproteobacteria; order Rhodobacterales; family Rhodobacteraceae; genus Boseongicola; species Boseongicola aestuarii. The sequence continues at coordinate 129,433 of NZ_FXXQ01000004.1, forward strand.
GCGGGCTTCAAGGATTATTGGGCTGCTGCCTTCTCGTTAGGTGTGGCTATTCAGGAGACGACCCATGGCGAAGCCGACCACGATCAAAATTCGATTGAATTCGACCGCGGATACTGGCCACTTTTATGTGACCAAGAAGAACGCTCGCACCATGACCGAGAAAATGGTTGTACGGAAGTACGACCCGGTTGCGCGCAAGCACGTCGAATACAAGGAAGGCAAAATTAAATAATTTTGCTTAACAATTCGGAAACGAGCCGCGCAATTTGCGCGGCTTTTTTCGTTTCTGGCGTGCGGATCGGCTTGGCAATCTCTATTCGGATAGGGCAGATTTGGGATTATGCAGCAACAGGCTTTGACAGTTCGAACGGCTTTGGCGGTGGATTTCGGCGCTGTCGATGCGCTGCTGGCCCGGTCCTATCCTGCTATTCTCAAAGCGGATTATCCGCCGTCTGTCCTGGTGACGGCCGTTCCTTTGATCTCGAAGGCGCAGCCGCGGCTGGTGATGTCGGGGACGTATTTCGTTGTTGAGGACGGCGATGGGGTGATCGTGGGTGCGGGGGGCTGGACGCGTATGGCCCCGCCTGGTTTTGGTGAGGAAGCGCGCGGGGTTGCGCATATTCGCCATGTGGTTTGCGATCACAGGCGGCTGCGGGAAGGGATCGGGCGGCGGTTGATGGGTCATATCTTTCGCACCTCGGAAGCGGCGGGTATCCAACAATATGAATGTTTCTCGACACTTACGGCGGTGCCGTTTTACGCCGCCTGTGGATTTTCGACCCTTGGACCGATGACAGTTGCCTTGCGAGGGGGTATCGACTTTCCTGCGGTGCATATGCGACGGTTTCTCAAGGCCGATTGAATGAAGGATTTGGAATGATGAAGAAGATGCTTTTACTTCTGGGAGTTGCGGTAGCCCTTTCGGCTTGTGCGCAGCCGCAGGGTGTGGGGCTGGGGCCGATGGGGAGCGATGTTTCCGATTTGCCGCAGAACACGCGGACAGAGTTCGAGATGGCGGGGCTGACACCTTTGCCGATCTATCGCTTCAGTTTCGCGGCGGCGGCGACGCCGGCGGATGCTTTGAATGCGGGCGGGAACCGTTTGCGGCAGGCCGAGCAAAACCTTGAGATTGTTCAGGAAAGCCGGACGTATTTCATGCGGCAGGTGGAATTGAACGACAATATTTATGTGGTTTCCGAAGGCGATGCGCCAGTGGCGTCGTTGGTGAGCGTTATCAGAGCGCGGACCGGATGCCTTGTGGATCCGCGGCCGCTGCGGTCGGAGGATGCGGCAGTCTATACTCTGGATTGCTCCTGATTTAACAAGGCCTTGCGCGACTACCTTGAAGTGCGCGCAAGGCGATGACGCCAACGTCGGTGCTACGTCGGTATCACGTCGGTATCGCGTCGGTGCGACCGTTCGCAGCGTTAAGACGCGCCTAAGGCCTGAGATGGGCTAGGTTGATCCTTATGAGAATCATTCTTGCCTCGTTGTGTGTCTGGCTGACAGCCGCCGTCTGCGGTTGGGCCATGCCTTTGACCTATGCGCTGAATGAGAGTGAAAGCCGCGTCGGGTTCGAGGTTCCTTTTGGGCCGGATCAGATCACGGGCACGATGCCGGTGCGTTCGGCGGACATAGCGCTGGATTTCGAGCGGCCCGCGAACAGCCGGATTTCGGTGGTTCTGGATGTGGGTAATGCGCAGGCGAATTTTCCATTTGCCACGCAGGCGCTGCGTGGGCCACGGGTGCTGGATGCGAGCCAGTTTCCGGATATTTCGTTTGTCTCAAATACGATTGAAGTCCGTGCGGATGCACCTTCGCAGGCGCTGTTGACGGGGGATATTACCATTCGCGGCGTCACGCGTCCCATTACGCTGGATGCCGAGTTATTTCGCCCAGCGGGGCGCGCGTTGGGAGAGCGGGAGCAATTGTTCGTACGTCTTGAGGGAGCGGTCAGTCGGGCGGCTTTTGGGGCGAGCGGGTGGGATGATCTTGTCGGCGACGAGGTTTCGCTTAATCTGATGCTGCGGATCGATCTGGTGGAGTAGATCATGAGCGCGCGGAATACGGATGTTTCTTTTGGCTGGGTAACCCGGACGTTGCATTGGGCGATGGCGTTTGGGGTTCTCGCGATGTTGGGGTTTGGCTCGTACATCGCGCGGATGGAAGTGGGCATGTCGAACATCTGGATGTTCGGGGTGCATAAGTCGATTGGGATCGTGTTGTTTGCGCTTTTGGCGGTGCGGATTGTCTGGCATTTTGTGTCGCCGGTGCCGGAGAGTTTGCCGTCGGGGGTGGGCTGGAAGGATCGGGCGGCTGTCTGGGTGCATCGGGCGTTTTACGTTCTTTTGATCGTGGTGCCTCTCAGCGGTTGGATCGGGAGCGGGGCGACGGGGTTGGATGTGTTGGTGTTCAATCGCGTGACCTTGCCGCCATTGGCTCCTGTGTCGGAGGCTTGGGAAGAGGCGGCGTTCGCGGTGCATTTCGTGGCGACGAAGCTTTTGGCCTTGTGTGTCGTGCTGCATATTGCGGGGGCGGTAATGCGTAAGGACGGGACGATGGCGCGGATGGTCAGGGGCGCTTGAAGCGGGCGGATCGTTCAGTGAGATTGGCGGCATTTGAGCCGGTACACTGCGGTCTTGGAGCGGATCTGTGAATTCCCGTTCACATCCGTTCTAAATAGTTGGGAGTTGCTCAATCTGTTTTCGGACTTCATGGTTCCAAGACCAATCAGGGGCAAATTCATGGCGTCAGAACCGAGAACAATTTCACTTACATCCGAACATGTTGCGAAGGTCCACAAAGACATGGTGGACGGTGGACCGCCGGCGGGGCTGACCCCGCAGACGGACGAGGACTATGCTGAATGGGTTGAAAAAGTTCTCGCGTCGCACCCGGCTCCAGACCGACCCACACAGTTGTTCGCCTATGGCTCTTTGATCTGGAGGCCGGAAATTGAGCATCGTGGTGAGCGGGAGGCGTCATTGACCGGATGGCATCGATCCTTTTGCCTCAAACAGTGGCGGTTTCGCGGCTCTCCCGAGTATCCCGGATTGATGATGTCCCTAGATCGCGGCGGTCACTGTCAGGGTGTCATGTTTGAGTTGCCAGAGGGGGACTTGGAAACACGCTTCAATCAGCTTTTCCGTCGCGAGTTTACCCTGAAGCCCATAACGAACATTCCGACATGGCTTGAAGTGGAAACCTCTACAGGCAAAGAGAACGCTTTGGTGTTTGTCATGAACAAGGAGTGTCCCCAGTATGCCGGAGATCTGCCGCCTGAAGACGTTGCGGATATTTTGGCGCAAAGTTGCGGCCACCTTGGGACTGGAGCGGACTATTTGCTGAATACCGTGACGCAGCTTGAACGCAGGGGCATGCATGATGAAGGACTATGGGAGCTTCAGAAGTTGGTCGCGGATCGTATCGCGCTTGATTAATGGAACTGCCGGTTCGGACAAGATCCGGACCTTAGCGGGATACGACACTATTTCCTTGCGGGGTCTGGGGCGCGGTGCATGAAAAAGGGCGCTGAAGTGCGCCCTTTCTCTAAAATTGCCAGATCGGATCAGGTCCGTGGGTCGGGCGCCCAGTTGCCGCCAAGCAGGTCTTTGACCTTGGTGGCTGTGGCTTCCGCCGTGATGCCGAAGTGCTCGTAGAGTTCTGGCGCGGGGGCGGAGGCTCCGAAGCCGTGCATGCCGATGAAGCCGGACTTTTCGCGCTTGCCGCGCTCGCCGAACAACCAGCGGTCCCAGCCGAAACGGATGCCGGCTTCGACCGCGACGCGCACCGGACCTGCGGGCAGGACTTTGCGGCGATAGGCTTCGTCTTGTTCTTCGAACAACTCCCAGCAGGGCATAGAGACGACGCGGGTGCCGATGCCCTGGGCTTGGAGAAGATCGCGGGCTTTGACGGCGATTTCAACTTCCGAGCCTGTGGCCATGATGATGGCTTGGCGTTTGCCTTCGGCTTCACGCAGGACATAGGCGCCTTGTGCCGTGAGGTTGCGCATCTTGTGTTCGGTGCGCACCGTGGGCAGGTTTTGGCGGGTGAGCGCGAGGGTGCTTGGGGTGTTTTTGGACGTGAGCGCCAGCTCCCAGGCTTCGGCTGTTTCGACCGTATCCGCCGGGCGGAAGACGTTCATGTTTGGCGAGGCGCGCAGCATGGCGACGTGTTCGACGGGCTGGTGGGTCGGGCCGTCTTCGCCAAGGCCGATGCTGTCGTGGGTCATGACGTAGGTCACGGGCACGCCCATGAGGGACGAAAGACGCATCGCGCCGCGTGCGTAGTCGGTGAAGCAGAGGAACGTGCCGCCATAGGGGCGGATGCCGCCGTGGAGGGCGAGGCCGTTCATGGCGGCTGCCATGCCGTGCTCGCGGATGCCGTAGTGGACGTAGCGGCCTTTGCGGTTTGACGGGTTGAAGATGCCGAGGTCGGGGGTCAGCGTGTTGTTGGAGCCGGTGAGGTCCGCCGAGCCGCCGATGTTTTCGGGCATGACGGGGTTCACGTGTTCCAGCACCAGTTCGGAGGACTTCCGGGTCGCCATTTTCGGGGCGTCTTCAGAGATCTGTTTTTTCAGCTTGCGGATGGTCGAGGCCAGTTTCTTTGGCGCTTCGCCTTGCCAGAGGCGGGTGAGCTCGCTTTGGCGGTTGGGTGACAGGGACGTGAAGCGGTCGGACCATTCAGCGCGGTCGGCGGCGCCGCGTGCGCCGATGGCGCGCCATTCGTCGAGGATGTTCTGCGGGATTTCGAAGGGGCCGTAGGGCCAGCCGTAGACTTCACGAGTGGCTTTGATCCCGTCGGGACCGAGCGGCGAGCCATGCGCGCCAGCGGTGTCCTGTTTGGGTGAGCCGAAGCCGATGTGGGTCTTGCAGGCGATCATCGTGGGTTTCTTCGACGATTTGGCCTGGGTCAGGGCGCGGTCGATGTCTTCGGGGTCGTGGCCGTCGCATTCGACGACTTGCCAGCCGGCAGCCTGAAAGCGCTTTTTCTGGTCGGTGATGTCAGAGAGGCCGACGTCGCCGTCGATAGAGATGCTGTTGTCGTCCCACATCACGATGAGTTTGCCGAGTTTCTGCATGCCCGCGAGGCCGATGGCTTCGTGGCTGATGCCTTCCATGAGGCAGCCGTCGCCGGCGATGACGTAGGTGTAGTGATCGCAGACCTTTTTGCCGTAGCGGGCGCGGAGGCTTTCTTCGGCCATTGCGAATCCGACAGCGTTGGCGATGCCCTGGCCCAAGGGACCGGTGGTGGTTTCGATGCCTTTGGCGTGGCCGTATTCGGGGTGACCCGCAGTAATCGAGCCGAGCTGGCGGAAGTTCTTCAGTTGCTCAAGCGTCATGTCCTCGTAGCCGGTGAGGTGGAGGAGCGAGTAGAGCAGCATCGAGCCGTGACCTGCGGACAGGATGAAACGGTCGCGGTCGGGCCAGTCGGGGTTGGCGGCGTCGAACTTCAGGTGCTTTTCGAACAGGACGGTAGCAACATCGGCCATGCCCATGGGCATGCCTGGGTGACCCGAGTTTGCGGCTTGCACGGCGTCCATCGACAGCGCGCGGATCGCGGTGGCGCGGGCGAAGTGGTCTGGGTGAAGCTCTTTTAAGGTTGCAATGTCCACAGGTCTGTCCCCTTGTCAGTCGTGTTCGCGAAATGCGGTTATGATTTCGTGCGGTGATAGCAGGCAGGCGGGCGAGTTCAAGCGTGCCGAGGCCCCGATAGCGCCGAAAGGGGGTGAAAACCCCGCGCTTCCTTCGTATGACTGAGGGAATGGTGGGGTTTGGTGCGATTCGTGTACCGTTTTACAGCCCCGAAGTGATGAGGGAGCGGACAGTCAGATGAGCGACATTTCCGAACTGGAACGGCGGATCACGGCGGCATTGGACCGGGCGGCGCAGGCGATGGACCGACTTGGCGTGGCAGGTGGTTCCGAAGGTGGAGCGGATGCGGCCGCCTTGATGGACGAGTTGGAGGCCGAACGCGTCGCCAATGCGCAACTGGAAGAGCGGGTCCGGGCGATAAAGGAAAAGCAGGAAACGATGGTGGCCGGGCTTGAGGCTCAGGTCGCGCGTTTGCGGGCCCAGGTTGAAAGCCGGGACGGGGAATTGTCGCGGCTGAAAGCTGTTGGCGATGAATTGCGGCGGTCCAATCAGGTGCTGCGCGAGGCGAATGCGAGTTCCTTGCCTGATGCAGGTTTGGTAAATGCGTCGCTGCAAAGTGAGCTTGACGCTTTGCGCGCGGCACGGGCGGCGGATCGTGCGGAGATCGACGATGTGCTTGCTACGCTCAACCCCATATTGAAGGAGGCGTAAGATGCCGGAAGTGACGATCAATATCGGCGGTCGCCCGTTTCAGGTGGCCTGTCAGGAAGGCGAGGAGCATTTCCTGCAGTCGGCGGCCGGACTGCTGGACAACGAAGCGAGCATTCTGATGGATCAGATCGGGCGCCTTCCCGAAGCGCGGATGCTGTTGATGGCAGGTCTGATGCTGGCCGACAAGGCTGCTGGGACGGATGATCAGATGAAGGCGCTGGAGGACAAGATGGCCCAGCAGCAGGCTTGGATCGAGGAATTGCAGAGCCGTCCGCAGCCGGAGCCCACGCGGGTCGAGGTCGCAGTGATCCCCGACGAGGTGACGCAGACGCTTGCCGAATTGGCCGCGCGGGCCGAGGCTTTGGCCGATGCGGCGGAAGAGAAAGCTGCCGTAGGGTAGCGGGGTTTGACCTGCGGTCAGACGTTCGAATTTTTTAGGGCCGTGCGACTGGCGTCGCGCGGCCCAAGTTTTTGGTATTTTTTAAAGGGGTGAAGGAGCCCGGGTTGTGCTTGCCTCGGGATGGACTGCTTGTTTGCGAGGGTCCGCTTTGGGCTGGCGCACTCGTACCACTGCTATGCAGATCGTCAGGAGCACGGCCAATGTGGTTGCAAGGGATTTTGCAATTGTCACGGTGCTTGTGGCGTATACCAGAGCAGTCGGAATATCGGGCCAGTTCGAGATCATGACCGCGATGCCAAGGTTTTCGAGGTAATCGAGCAGAGCGCAGGCAATAGAAAGGGCAATGGCGGCTCGGGTGAGCATTCGATCTGGCCTGCGTTGTGAAAGCCAGTAAATCGTGGCGATCAGGGTGAGGGCGAGCAGGGCTGGATAGAGTGTATCAAGTGGTATCTGGCGGCTGAGATAATACCAGCGTCCGTCTGCGCCGAGCGCGTCGAGAAGGGCGGCCGCGTCTGTTGGGCCATATCCAAGGGGGCGCATGTCGAAGGGGACGAGGCCTGAGGCAGTTTCGATATGAGCGAGTGTGACATTGATCATCACAAGATAGATCATGGTGACCAACAGTCCGGCGGTAACTGCTACCGCTGCGATGTGGCTTGAAGCAATATGTTTCGCCATTTTGTAAACTCCTTGATTTGTGACATACATGCGCTCAGGCGAAGCGCCCCGCATTATCATATGATAAGGCCCGCAAAGATGGATTTACGGACGTTTCTGACGCAGTCGCCTGATGTGTCAGATATCGATTGGGCGGATGACTTTGCGTCAGATTGGAAGCAGGTGCGCCTTGGCAAAGGCGCCCATCTGACTTGGCAGGAGCAACCCGAAGCACTTGAATTCATCCTTTTGGAAGGGTGTCTGACGAGCAGTATTTGTGACCCGGAGGGCAAGGAGATTTGTGTGGGGTTTTACGTGGGGCCCTGCGTTGTCACGCCGAGTATTGCGCGCACGCGGGAGGGTTTGTCGCTTGTGTCGATTGTAGCAACGACGGATGCGTCACTGGTTCAGATCGATAGTGGTTTGTTATCGGATCGGATGATCGCATCACCGTCCATACGCAATTGGGCGAATGGTGTTTTGCGACATGCTCTGAGCGAAAAGGCCGAACGAGAGTGGTGCCTGGCGGCGCTTGGTGGAGCGGAACGGCTGACCTGGTTTCGACAGGCTTTTCCCTGCTATGAAGATATCTTCACCCATGCGTCGATTGCGTCGTTCTTAGGGATCACGCCGGTTACGATGAGCCGCCTGCGTGCAAGCCACGGGAACAAAAAAGGCCGGCGCTGAGGCCGGCCTTTTCCTTTGTCTTTAGCTCAGTCGCTATTCTTGCTGACCCATGAACATCAGCAGGAACTGGAACATGTTCAGGAAGCTGATGTAGAGGCTCAAGGCGCCGTCGTAGGCCGCTTTGTCGAGCCATTCCTGGTCGCCGTGGGCGGCGTGCTGGACGTACTGGTTCTTGATGTCCTGAGTGTAGTAGGCGGTGAGGCCCGCAAAGATCAGGATACCAATCGCCGAGATCGCGAACATCATCGCAGGCGAGGCCAGGAAGATGTTGATGATCATCGCCACGATGAGGCCGATCACGCCCATGATGAGGAATGTGCCCCATCCGGAGATGTCCTTTTTCGTGGTGTAGCCCCAAAGCGAGAGGCCCGCGAAGGCGATAGCGGTGACGACGAAGGTCTGTACGATCGAGAAGTCCGTAAAGACGAGGAAGATCGAGCTCATCGACAGGCCGATGGCGGAGGCGAAGGCGAAAAAGCCCAGTTGCACGCCAGCGGCCGATGCGCGGCGCATCAATGCGCCCCAGCCGAAGAAGATGAACGCCAGAGGCGCGAACATGATCACCCAACGCAGAGGCGTTGTGTAGATCGCGGCGCCGAGACCGGACAGGTATTCGCCTTCACGGATCGCGATGCCGGTCGCCGACGGATCGGATGTGACGGCGAGGCCAGCGATAGCCCATGCAGCGAGTGCGGTGATAAGCATGCCCACGGACATAGTGCCGTAGACTTTGTTCATGTGGGCGCGAAGGCCCGCATCAATCTCGGCCGTGCGGACACCGGGTGCGGTGCGGACGGTCTGATACTGTGCCATAAGAGGTGGTCTCCTTGACGAAATTCCACATGTCCGGACAGTCCGGACATTCCCAAGAAAGAATATTGGCTGGGTTCGTTTGTTTTTCAAGGCCGAAGCCCTGAAAAACGAGTCTTTTTGTCAGGTACGCTTTTGGCATTTCCAAGCGCTTGGAACGTCCCAGAGCGGCCGCGACAGTTCGATTTGCACATCACTTTGCGTAAGAGCAACGTCGCGGCGTGCTTTCTCGTCCAGATTTGCAAGAGCAATCCGCGATTTATGCGCCGCGTTCAGCGTGAGGAGCCACTGCACAAAGCCGGTCCGGCGGGACGGAGTTGTGACAAAGCGGGCGGTGTGAGTTGTCGTAGACATGGGGATTTCCTTTTAAAATATGATGGTTCGCCACGCTTGCATCAACAAGCTTGATGTATTTGCCATGTCACGATACTTTAGTGAAACGAATGTTTTTGACGTTTGTCATCAAGGATTTTGATATGCCGAGAAATTTGGATCTGACTGCTTTGCGCTCGTTCGTTGCCGTGGCTGATATGGGGGGCGTCACCAAAGCGGCGGGGTTGCTCAATCTGACGCAATCGGCTGTTTCGATGCAGTTGAAACGGCTTGAGGAATCGCTTGGGGTGGCGCTTTTGGACCGGACGTCGCGTACGATCGGGGTCACGCCTCAGGGTGAGCAGCTTTTGGGCTATGGGCGGCGGATGATCGCAATGAATGACGAGGTGTTCAGCCAGATGACGGATCAGGCCTATGAGGGCGTTCTGGTTCTGGGTGTGCCGCATGACATCATTTATCCGGGCGTTCCGCGGATCCTGCAGATTTTCACTGCCGAGTATCCCCGGATGCGTGTGCAATTGTTGTCATCGTGGACGGCGCGGCTGAAAGAGCTGTTTGCGGACGGCCAGTGCGACATCATTCTGACAACGGAAGATCACGTCGATCCGAACGGCGAGACTTTGGTGACAAAGCCGATGGTCTGGTACGGCGCACCTGGCGGGTCGGCGTGGCAGCGGCGGCCCTTGCCATTGGCGTCCGAGCCGCATTGTCAGTTCAGGAAGTCGATGATGAAGGCTTTGGACCGGGCCGGATTGCCATGGGAGATGGCCGTGGATTCGGAATCGACGCGAACCGTGGAGGCCGTGGTGGCGGCCGATCTGGCAGTGTTCGCGCAGATCGAGGGGACCAATGCACCCCAGCTTGAGGAAGTGAACCACAACGGCGCGCTGCCTGCAGTCGGAGAAAAGCTGATCAATATGTACGTTTCGGACGTGGCGCAAAGCACGGTCAAGGATCATCTGGCGCAGTTGGTGCGGCGGTCCTATGGCGCGCCGAAGCTGGCTCTTACGGGGTGACGATGATCTTGCCGGTGGCTTTGCGGCTTTTCAGCAGGTCGAGTGCCTGATTTGCGTCTTGAAGCCGGAAGGTGTGGCCGATGTGCGGGCGGATCTTGTCTTGTTCCAGCCAGCGCAGCAGGGTGGTCAGGCTGTCGGTCATCGCGGTCGGGTTCAGGCCCGGGTAGGCCGAGATGTTGAAGCCGATCACGTCGATGTTTTTCACCAGCAGGTGATTTGGCTTCAGCGTGGGGTGGTCGCCACTGGCAAAGCCGATGAGGAGGTGACGACCTTCGGGGCGCAAGCGACGGGCGGCGGTTGTTCCCGCATCGCCCCCTACGGCATCGTAGACGATATCGAACGGCGCATGGGAGTGCAGGAGGTCGGCGAAGCCAGTGGCGGCGCTGTCGATTGAGATATCCGCGCCTGCACGGGTTGCGACCTTGAGGCGGTCTGCGCCGCGGGCGACGGCGATCACTTTGGCGCCTGCGGCCTTTGCGACTTCGATGGCGGCGAGACCTGCGCCTCCGGCGGCCCCGAGGATGACGACGACTTCGCCAGCGGCCAGTCTTGCGCGGCGGACCAGCGCGAGATGCGCGGTTGCATAGGTGATTTGAAAGGCGGCAGATGTGTGGAAGTCAACTGCGTCCGGAAGGGGAATGGCCCGCCGCGCATCGAGCACGGCATACTCAGCAAGGCCGCCGTGGCCGGTGATGGCGGCAATGCGGTCGCCGATCCGATGGGTTGTGACCTTGCGGCCGACCGCGGTGACGGTGCCGGAGATTTCGAGGCCCGGGACAAGAGGAAAGTCGGGTGTGTCCTGATATCGGCCTTGGATCAGCAGAAGGTCCGCGAAATTAAGGGCTGTGGCGGCGATCCTGACCTGAATTTGCGTGTCGGAAGGCGTGGGAATCGGCGCTGAAATGAGAGTGGGTGTTGCGTTCGGTTCGCTCACGGACAGAAGAATCATGCGCAAGCCGCGTACATTTTGTTCGTTTCCCACTCTGCGTTTTCGTATCGCGCGGTCTGCCGCTTATAGTATGTGTGCCCGGAATGATCGACAAGATGAACCAGTTGGTGTCTGCAATATACTGTTTCGAAGGGTTTTCGCTTTACTGTGTTCAAGTTGACCTTGACGTGATGGTCAATCATTTGACGTGAACCCGATGACCTGACTAAAAAGACAGCTATCAAAGTTGTATGGATTGAGGTCATGTATATCCATGGTTGTAAGGAAATACATATGAAACACCCCGTTGACGTACATGTTGGGAAACGCATTCGGCACCGCCGTTGGATGGTTGGCATGACCCAGCAACAGCTTGCGGAACACGTCGGCATCAAATTTCAGCAAATACAGAAATATGAAACCGGCATGAACCGTGTTTCGGCCTCCCGCCTTTGGGACATTGCCGAGACACTGAGTGTTCCAGTCAGCTTTTTCTTCGAGGGACTTGACAGCGAGTCTGAAGCAACAGTCGAAGATCAGAAGATACCGCGTGATATCCTTGCCGACAAAGAAGCTCTGGAACTTGTGCGGTCCTATTACGCCATACCGGAAACGCAACGCCGCCGCTTGTTCGAACTGGCGCGTGTGCTGAGCGACGTCGCTTAAGAGTTCCTTTGCTTGACCCGCACAGCGGGTCTGATACGCAAACCCCTATGCCTGTCGGCGTGGGGGTTTTCTTTTGTCTGATTTCGATGTGAACGAACTTTGGTCGGTGGTCGATGCGCTGGCAGACGCGGCCCGCGTCGAGACTTTGCGCCATTTCCGCAAGGCGGATTTGCAGACCGAGAGCAAGCGCGCTGATTTCGACCCCGTGACGGTTGCTGACAAGGGGGCCGAGGCTGCAATGCGCACGGTTCTGGCGGCAGAGCGGCCCGACGATGCAATTCTGGGCGAGGAATTTGCCGCCAAGGAGGGTACAACCGGTTTGACCTGGGTTCTCGATCCTATCGATGGCACGCGGAGCTATATTTCCGGCACGCCGACCTGGGGCGTTTTGATTGCGTGCTCGGATGCCAACGGTCCGGTGCTGGGGGCGATCGATCAGCCTTATATCGGCGAACGGTTTTATGGCGGGCCGGGGCGGGCGGAAGTAATCGGGCCAATGGGCCGGCGCGCTTTGAAGGTCCGGGGCACGACGGATTTGGCGCAGGCCACGCTGTTCACCACATTTCCCGAGGTTGGCACGGTTGACGAGGCTCGCGCCTTTCGGCGCGTCGCGGACCGGGTGCGTCTGACGCGTTATGGGTGTGATTGTTATGCCTATGCGCTGTTGGCGGCGGGACAAATCGATCTGGTGATCGAAGCCGGTCTACAAGCCTATGATGTGCAGGCTCCGATTGCCGTCATTCAGGCGGCGGGCGGGATAGTGACGGACTGGTCGGGCAGGCCGGTCCACAAGGGTGGTCAGGTCATCGCGGCTGCCACGCCCGAGCTTCATCGTGCAGCTTTGGCGCTGATGGCTGACAGCCTGTGATGGACGCGGTGAATTTGGCACATTAAGATCGCAAGCAGGACGAGTCCTTTTGCGCTCTCTTCTGTCGTCCTGCCGACCTAACCTGGTCCGAAGAGAGCGACAGGACCAGGAGAGATCATGTCGAAAACACTTATAAAAGGCGCCGAGACAATCATGACCATGGCGGGTGATGACCTGTCGGGCAGCGATATTCTGATCGAAGGCGGCGTTATTCAGCAGATCGGCGCAAACCTCGATGCGCCGGGCGTACGGGTTGTCCAGGCGCGGGGCTGCGTTGTGACGCCAGGCCTGGTCAACACGCATCACCACTTGTTTCAAACGCTCACCAAGGCGGTTCCGGGCGGGCAGGACGCGCTGCTTTTTGGCTGGTTGCAGACGCTTTATCCGATCTGGGCGCGTTTTGGTCCCGATGAGATGCGGGTGTCGACTGTGTTGGGCCTTTCGGAGTTGGCGCTTTCGGGCTGCACCACGAGTTCAGACCATCTGTATCTGTTTCCGAATGGTGCAAGGCTGGACGATACGATCTGGGCAGCGGGAGAGGTGGGCTTGCGCTTTCATCCTACACGCGGGTCGATGTCGATCGGTGAAAGCGCCGGGGGGTTGCCGCCGGATCATCTGGTCGAGGCAGAGGCCGCCATTCTGGACGATTGCGTCCGGGTGATCGACGCGTTCCACGACGCCGCGCCGGGATCAATGGTGCGGGTCGGCGTGGCACCATGCTCGCCGTTTTCGGTGAGCCGCGAGTTGATGCGGGATTCGGCTTTGCTGGCGCGCGACAAGGGGGTGCGGCTGCACACGCATCTGGCGGAAAACGTCGAGGATATCGCGTATTCGCTTGAAATGTTCGGGTGCCGTCCGGGTCAGTATGCCGAAGATCTGGGGTGGACGGGGGACGATGTCTGGCATGCCCATTGCGTCAAGCTGGATGCGGAAGAGATCGATCTGTTCGCGCACAGTCGCACGGGGGTTGCGCATTGCCCCTGTTCGAATTGCCGGCTTGGGTCGGGCGTTGCTCCGGTGCGTGCAATGCGCGACGCGGGCGTGCGGGTCGGGCTTGGTGTTGACGGGTCGGCTTCGAACGATATCGCGAACCTGATCGGCGAGGCGCGTCAGGCGATGCTGATGCAGCGGGTCGTTGGTGGTGCCGACAAGATGTCGGCGCGCGAAGCTTTGGAGATCGCGACCGTCGGAGGAGCCGAGGTTCTGGGGCGTGACGACATCGGTCGTCTCGTGCCGGGGATGCGCGCCGACATCGCAATCTGGGACGTCGGAGGCATCGAAAGCGCCGGTAGTTGGGATCCGGCCGCGATGGTGCTGGCCGGGCCGAGGCAGGTGCGAGATCTCTTTGTGGAAGGTCGCCGGGTGGTCGAAGCGGGCGCAATGGCAACGTTCGATCTTGGGGCGGCGTTGCGTGAAGGGCAAAAGCTGGTTGCGCGGCTGATGGCCTAGTGAGGCGCGAACGCGGCCAGTGCGACGACGATCAGCATGGATGTGGCCATCCCGATATTGATCGCGCGTTGGGTTTTTTCCGCAAGTTCGAGGCGCCTCAAGGTGATCCCGATCCATAGCCAGAAGAAGTGGATGGCGATCCAGATCAGGTTCAGGATCAACAGTTTAAGCGCCATCTCCAGCGCAGGAGCTTCGGGCAGGAAGGCAAAGCCCGAAAACAGCGCCGTGTTGACCGCGTAGGCTTTGGGATTAACGGCCTGCAGCAGAATACCGCCTTTGATGCCGGGGGGCGCGGCGCGTTCGATGAAGGCGAGCCTAGAACCCGCAAAGGCAATACGGAAGGCAAGGTAAAGCAGATATCCGACAGAAATCAGGTAGAAGAGGGTTCGAACGCGGGGGTCAGCAAGCATCACAGCGGCAAGGCCGGTAATGACCCCAAGCGACACGAGGTTGGTACCTACAAAGAGCCCTGCGAGGTATCGGCTGCCGTGTCGAAACCCGAAGGCCGCTCCGACGCCGGCAAGCGACAGGACGCCCGGACCAGGTGTGATGATGAGAAAGAAGACGGCGAGGGCAAAGGTCAGCATTCCGGCGAGAATGACGGATGCGCTTCAAATGACAAGGGATTGCGGAGCGGCAAATGGTGCAATCTGGTATTTTTGAAAGGGTGAAGTATTGGCGCGCGGCGCTTTCCTTGCAAGGAAGCCTTAACTTTAAGCTTGTATCAAGTTGTTGCGGTACAGGCTGTGGAGCCGATGACCGCAAAGGGTGAAGCCCCGCTTCTTGGTCTTCGGGCTGAAAGCGGGGTGGATCGCGCTTTGCTATTCACCCTTTCCGAAATACCACCGCCGGAGGCAAAAAAATCAGACTCGCACCGGTTTGCCTGAAATCCGGACGTCCTGGATTGCGCGGTCGTCTCCCATCATGATTGTTGGGAACACGGCTTCCCAGATCGATTGCGCGCGTGTCGCGCGTTGGGCGATCGCGGGGGTCGAGGCGAGGTCTAGGATCACCAGATCCGCTTCAAAGCCCGGCGCGAGGGTTCCGATTTTCGTCTCAAGCCTCAGTGCGCGGGCGGAACCGCTCGTGGCCAGCCAGAGAAGTTCCGCCGGATGCAACGCGCGGCCTCGCAATTGCGCTATCTCGTAGGCCGCCGCCATGGTGCGAAGCATGGAAAACGATGACCCTCCGCCCGTGTCCGTGGCCAGGCCGATGGTTTGACTTTCGCGCATCAGGCCGTCCATGTCGAACAATCCAGAGCCAATAAAGGTGTTCGAAGTCGGGCAGTGGATGAGGCTGGCGCCGGTTTCCTTCAGTCTGGCGCGCTCACGGTCCGTCAGGTGGATGGCATGTCCAAAAAGTGCGCCCGGTCCGACAAGACCGGCGGCCTCGTAGGTGTCGAGGTAGTCGCGCGCTTCCGGGAAGAGGTCCCGGACCCAGGCGATTTCTTCGGTCTGTTCGCTGAGGTGCGTCTGCATTGGGCAGTCCGGGTGTTCGGCCCAAAGTGCGCCTAGGGCGTTCAATTGTTCGCGGGTCGAGGTGGGGGAAAAGCGGGGTGTGATGGCGTAGATCAGGCGATCTTGCCCGTGCCATTTTTCCAGCAGTGCCTTGCTGTCGTCATAGGCGGATTGTGCCGTGTCAGTGAGGCGCTCGGGTGCGTTGCGGTCCATGCAGGTCTTGCCCGCGATGGCGCGCAGGCCGCGGCTTTGGGCTTCGGTGAAATAGGCGTCCACGCTTTCGGGGTGGATCGTGGTGAAGCTGGTTGCCGTTGTCGTGCCATTGGCCAGTGTGAGGTCGAAGTAGGTCCTGGCGATCTCGAATGCATATTTCGGATCCGAGAACTTCATTTCTTCCGGGAAAGTATATCCGTTCAGCCAATCTATCAGCCGCTTGCCCCAGGACGCGATCATCGCGGTTTGGGGATAGTGGGCGTGCGCGTCGATGAAGCCTGGCAGAATGAAGCCGTCGCCGTAGTCGGTTACCTCGGCCATGGGGTGTTTACGGCGCAGATCGTCGGCGGTTCCCGTCGCCGCGATCAGGCCGTCGCGGATCAGGATGCCGCCGCGCGAATCGTATCTTGCCGCATCGATGCCCTGTTGAAAGGGATCTGCCTCGAAAGCGAGCGTTTGACCGATAAGCAATGTTTCTTTTGTCATCGCAGCCTCTAGGGTTGGCGCATTTACTCAACTATAGTCAATTCTGGTTTCTAGAGCAGGGTGTGAAAATGTTCACCCCGTCCCGCGTGCGAAGGTGTTTCAAAAATGAACGATCAGACCGAAACGATTGAGCAGCCCGAGGACGAGACCGAAGACGACTATGCGCTGCGCAACCGGGTCGTGGCTGCGGCGATACAGGCCGCGAATGACGGGGATCGCGCGCTACTTCTGGAGGTTTTCGAGCCGCTCCACCCGGCGGATATCGCCGACCTTCTTGAGCAGGTAAACGTCCAGGAACGCACGAAAATCCTGCAACTTGCTGGCGATTACATCGACGGAGAGATTCTTTCAGAAATCGATGAAGATATCCGCAATGAAGTGATCGAAACGCTTGAGCCGTCGGTTTTGGCCGAAGCCATGCGTACGCTGGAGTCCGACGATGTCGTCGACATCCTTGAAGATCTTCAGGATGTCCAGCAAGAGGCCGTTCTTGAGGCGCTTGACGTTGTGGACCGGATCGCGGTCGAGCAGGCATTGGCCTATCCGGAGTTCTCGGCCGGGCGACTGATGCAGCGCGAGGTTGTGATTGCGCCGGAACACTGGACGGTCGGGGACGCGATTGACCATATGCGCGCGCAGTCCGATCTGCCCGAGCAATTCTACCATGTGGTTCTTGTCGACCCGCGCCACCGGCCGACGGCTTACGTGACTTTGGGTCGTTTGATGTCGTCGCGTCGCGAGATGCCGTTGCAATCCATCACCGAAGACAGTTTCCGTGTGTTTGATGCCGTCGAATACGAAGGCGACATCGCTTATGCTTTCAACCAGTATCACCTGATCACCGCGCCGGTCATCGACGAGAACGGACGGCTTGTCGGTGTCATCACGATTGATGACGCGATGGCGGTTCTGGACGAAGAACACGAGGAGGACGTTTTGCGTCTGGGTGGCGTGGGCGATGAAAGCCTGTCGAACTCGACTCTTGAGATCGTGAAGCGGCGTTTCCCTTGGCTGGGGGTCAATTTGGCGACCGCGATCCTGGCGTCGATCGTGATTTCCCTGTTCGAGGATGTCTTGCAGGCAGTCGTGGCTTTGGCGGTCTTGATGCCGATTGTGGCCTCGATGGGCGGCAACGCGGGGACGCAGTCGATGACAGTCGCGGTGCGCGCATTGGCTACACGGGACCTGACCGGGTCGAACGCGTTTCGGGTTGTGCGACGCGAGGCCGTGGCCGGGCTTTTGAATGGCGTGATCTTTGCGGTGGTTATGGGAATTGTCGGAGTGATCTGGTTCGGTTCTCCGATGATCGGTTTTGTCATTGCGGTTGCCATGATCGTGAATTTGCTGGTCGCGGGGCTTTCGGGTGTTCTGGTGCCTTTGGCGCTTGATAAGGTCGGGATTGATCCGGCGCTGGCTTCGGGAACCTTTGTGACCACCGTCACCGATGTGGTCGGGTTTTTTGCGTTTCTCGGGTTGGCGTCCGTGGTTTTGCTGTGATGGACAAGGCCGCTTTGCGCAAATCCGCGCGAGACCGGCGTGCGGCGGCGCATGGGGTCGTTGATCCTGCACCCGCACTGGCAAATCTGGAAAAGGTCTTGGGCGAAACCGAGGGCCGGATTTCGTTTTACTGGCCAATTCGAACCGAGATTGACCCCCGCCCCCTGCTGAAGAAGCTTTGCGCCCACAGGGAGGTATGTTTGCCTGTGACGACGGGGTTCAAGCCGTTGATTTTCCGCGCGTGGTCGCCGGGGGCGGCGATGGTTGCGGACAGTTTCGGGGTCGAGGTGCCTGCCGATGAAACGGAAGTGATCCCGGAGGTTCTGGTCGTGCCCTTGCTGGCGTTCGACGAGCGCGGTCATCGGCTGGGCTATGGTGCCGGGCATTATGATCGAACACTGGACAAGTTGCGGCCCGAGGGGCCGGTGACCGCTGTCGGATTTGCCTATGAGGCGCAATTGGCCGACACGCTGCCGATCGAGCCGACGGACCAGCCTTTGGATGCGATCGTCACGGAAACTGGCATCCGTCGCTTTCAGGTGACTTCGTGACGGTGCTTGCTTTGCTTTCGGGCCAAGGATAGTCCGAAGTCATGCGAATTCTTTACCTTGGCGATGTTGTTGGGCGGTCCGGGCGGACGGCGATCCGCGAGCGGTTGAAGCCATTGCGGGCGCGCCTTCGGGCGGATTTCGTCGTGGTCAACGGCGAGAACGCCACTTCGGGGGCCGGGCTGTCAGGCGATCATGCCAAGCTTCTTCTGGAGAGCGGCGCCGATGTGCTGACGCTTGGGGACCATGCCTTTGATCAAAAGGACATGCTGACCTATATCGAGCGCGAGCCGCGTATCATTCGCCCGGTGAATTACGCCAAACAGGCGCCGGGTGTGGGATCGCGGGTCTTTGAGGCTCCGGGCGGGCGCAAGGTGCTGGTGGCGCAGGTCCTTGGGCAGGTTTTCATGAAGCGCGCCTTTGACGATCCGTTTTCAGCTGTCGACAATATTCTGCGCACGCACCCTTTGGGCGGCATGGTGCAGGCGATCTTAGTGGATATGCATTGCGAAGCGACGAGCGAGAAGATGGGCATGGGCCATTTCTGCGACGGGCGTGCCAGCATGGTCGTTGGATCGCACACGCATATCCCGACGGCGGATGCGCAGGTTCTGCCGGGCGGCACCGCCTTTCAGGCGGATGCGGGGATGTGCGGGGACTACAATTCGGTCATCGGCATGGACAAGGCCGAGCCGTTGCGCCGGTTCGTGACCGGCATGGGCAAGGGGCGGTTCGAGCCTGCGAGTGGCGAGGCGACCTTGTCGGGGCTGTTCGTGGTGACGGATGATCGCACGGGCAAGGCGACGGATGTGCAGATGATCCGTGATGGTGGACGCCTTCAGGCGTCGGGACCGGAGTGAGCGAGCGCGTCTTTCTGATCGTATGTCTGGTTGCGATGGGGGCAGGATGGGGGTCCACGCAGCCTTTGGCCAAGATCGCAGTAAGCGAAGGCTATCGCCATATCGGGCTGGTGTTCTGGCAGTTGGCCATTGGTGCCATGGTGATGGGGGTGATTCAGACGCTTCGCGGCCGTCCTTTGACGCTCTCACGGCCCGCATTGCGAATTTACGTGATTATCGCGATGATTGGGACGATTCTGCCGAATTCGGCGTCTTATGAGGCGGCGCGGCATTTGCCCGCCGGGGTCGTGTCGATTCTGTTGTCGCTGGTGCCGTTGTTTGCGTTTCCGTTTGCGATCGTGATGGGGAACGAGCGGTTTCAATGGGTGCGGTTCGGAGGGCTGGCGTTGGGGCTATTCGGCGTTTTGCTGATCGTGGCACCGGAAGCGAGCCTGCCGGAACGTGCCGCTATTGTGTTCATCCCGCTCGCGTTGATTGCACCTTTGTTTTACGGGCTGGAGGGTAATGTGGTGGCGCGCTGGGGGACGGCGGGTCTGGAGCCGGTCGAGGTGCTGTACGGTGCGTCGGTTGTCGGTGCCATGATCGCTTTGCCCATTGCCTTGGCATCGGGGCAATTTATTGATCCGCGCGGCCCCTGGGGGCGGCCTGATTTCGCGTTGATGCTGTCATCGGCGATCCATGTTCTGGTTTATTCGGCCTATGTCTGGATGGTCGGACGCGCGGGACCGGTCTTTGCGGTTCAGGTAAGTTATCTGGTCACCGGGTTCGGAGTGGGGTGGGCGATGCTGATCCTGGACGAAAGCTATTCTGTGTGGGTCTGGGGCGCGATGGGCGTCATTCTGACCGGGGTTTTTCTGGTCCAACCCAGTCCGCGCGCGGCCCTTGTGGAGTTGGACGAAAGAGGCAAGAGTTGACGTGACATGACACCGCTTTTCACCTTTTCGCAGGAGACGTCCGCCATTCTCGCTTTGGCGGTCGTGGGAGGCATGTTCTGCATGTTCCTATGGGAGAAATGGACCACCGAGGTCGTCGCGATCGGTGGTGTTGCCTTGATGCTGGTCCTTGGGCTTTTGCCCTATGAAAAAGGGCTGGAAGTGTTGTCAAACCCCGCCCCCTGGACGATTGCAGCGATGTTTATCGTCATGGGCGCGCTGGTGCGCACGGGCGCGTTGAGCTGGTTCACGGGCCAGGTCGAGCGGCAGGCGGGCGTACGTCCCTGGGCTGCTGCGGCGGGATTGATGGGGTTCGTGGTCCTGTCCTCGGCGGTGGTTTCGAACACGCCGGTGGTCGTGGTGATGATCCCGGTTTTCGTGCAACTGGCGTCGAAGCTGGGCGTGTCGGCGTCCAAGCTGTTGATCCCCCTGTCATATGGCGCGATTCTGGGCGGCACGCTGACTCTGCTGGGCACGTCTACGAACCTTTTGGTGGACGGCGTGGCGCGCGCGCAGGGGTTAGAGGCCTTCACGATATTCGAGGTCACGCCTTTGGCCGTCGTGCTGGTGGCATGGGGGATGATCTATTTGCGCTATGTCGCGCCGAGGCTGCTGCCGGACCGGGACTCGATGGCGATGGTCTTGTCGGACCGTTCGAAAATGAAGTTCTTCACCGAAGTGGCCATTCCCGAGGAAAGCGACCTGATCGGTCGGCCTGTACGCGACGTGGAGATGTTCAAGCGGGATGGAGTACGGTTGATCGACGTCTTGCGGGGGGATGCGTCGCTACGGCGGGATCTGGAGTCGGTCGAACTGGCGCCGGGGGACCGCGTTGTCTTGCGCACACCCATGGCCGAAGCGCTGGGCCTTCAGCAGTCGAAAGAACTGCGCACAATCGACAAGCTTGGGTCGGTCGAGACGACCACGGTCGAAGTTCTGATCACTCCGGGGTGCCGGATGGTGGGCCGGTCGCTTGGGTCTTTGCGGCTTCGGCGGCGGTATGGGGTTTATCCGTTGGCGGTGCATCGGCGCGCGCAGAATATCGGACGCAAGCTGGACGACCTTGTGGTGCGTGTCGGCGATACGCTGCTTTTGGAAGGCGCGCCCGCCGATATTCAGCGCGTGGCAGCCGATATGCAGTTGGCGGACGTCAGCCACCCGACGGAGCGCGCTTATCGCCGCAAGCTGGCGCCTGTCGCGGTGATTGCGTTGTTGGGGATTGTGGCGTTGGCGGCCTTCGGAGTTGCGCCGATCTTTCTGTTGGCGATCCTGGCGGTTGCGGTTGTCTTGTTGTCGGGTTGCGTGGACGCCGAAGAGGCGTTCGAGATGATCGACGGCCGACTTCTGGCGCTTATTTTCGCCATGCTGGCCATCGGCGCGGCGCTGGAAGCAACGGGGGCGGTGGCGATGATCGTCGACGCGGTCGCGCCTTCACTCGGAGCTTTGCCGCCCTGGGCGATTATCTGGGCGATTTATCTGCTGACGTCTGTGCTGACGGAACTGGTGACCAACAACGCCGTTGCCGTTGTAGTGACCCCGATCGCCATCGGCTTGGCGGGGGCGCTGGGGATAGACCCGCGGCCTTTGGTGATTGCAGTCATGATTGCGGCCTCGGCGGCGTTTTCGACGCCTATCGGCTATCAAACCAATATGCTGGTTTATGGTCCGGGGGGGTATAAATTCAGCGATTTCCTGAAAGTAGGGATACCGCTGAATTTGAGCATCGGGCTTTTGGCGTCCTTTCTGATCCCGGTGATCTGGCCGCTCTGAGGCGGCCAGTTCAGGATCAGCTTTCCGTTTCGCTGGTATCGGCCGCTTTTTCAGCGCGGTTTTCCAGCTTTTCAGCGCGCTCCGCGGCTTTTTCGGCCTTGTCGGACAGCTTGTCGGCTTTGGCTTGTGCCTTTTCGGCGCGGTCTGCGGCTTTCTCGGCGTTCTCGGCCGCTTTTTCAGCGGCGGCGGCTTTTTTTGCGGCCTTTTTCTCAAGGCGCTCGGCGTTCTTTTTGGCTTTAGCGGCTTTCTTTTCCAGCTTATTTGCCTTGTCGGACTTGGTGGCTTTTTCTTCGACCTTGTCTTCAGTCTTGTCTGAAGTTTTGTCTTCAACTTTTTCTTTTGTTTTCTCGGCGGCTTCGGCCTTGGCGGCGTCTGCGCGCGCGGGGCTTTTCTTGGCGGCATCTCTGCGGTCGGCACGGTCATGGCGATCACAGGTCTGCTGTGACTGGAAGGCTGCGCAGCTTGGTGATTTTGCGAAAGCTGTCGTCGGAGCGGTCGCTGCCAAGGATGCGACAGAAAGGATAACAGCGGGCAGGAGGAAATTCGATTTCATGTCAGATACTCGCCAAACAAGGATTACTAGTGAACTTGCCAATACTCTAACGATGCGATTCGGCGATTTGAGGCAGATCTATGATAAATTGTTTGTAATTTTGTGCTGGCAGAGAACTTGCGCGCGCGGTCTTGAGGTCCGTATGGCGCGCGACTAGAAGGGGCCGATCTTATCAAATCGGGAGTCGTGGCATGGCCGGTCACTCAAAATGGGCAAACATTCAGCATCGCAAGGGCCGTCAGGACGCCATGCGTTCGAAGCTGTTTTCGAAGCTGTCCAAGGAGATCACGGTTGCCGCAAAAATGGGCGACCCGGACCCCGAGAAGAACCCGCGTCTTCGTCTGGCAGTAAAGGAAGCCAAGTCGAACTCGGTTCCAAAGGACGTGATCGATCGCGCGATTTCGAAAAGCCAGGCCGGCGAGGGCGATGATTATGAAGAAATTCGCTATGAGGGGTATGGGCCGAACGGCGTTGCAGTGATCGTCGAGGCGATGACCGACAATCGTAACCGCACCGCTTCGACTGTGCGTTCGACCTTTGGCAAGCACGGCGGCAACCTTGGCGAGACCGGGTCGGTCGGGTTCATGTTCGAGCGCAAGGGCGAGATCGTTTATCCCGCGTCGGTTGGCGACGAGGACACGGTGATGATGGCGGCCATCGAGGCGGGGGCCGAGGACGTCGAGAGTGGCGACGAGGGTCATACGATTTATTGCGGCGATACCGATTTGAACGAGGTGTCGACGGCGCTTGAGGCGAGCCTGGGCGAGGCAGAATCGACCAAGCTGATCTGGAAGCCGACCACCACGACCGAGCTTGATCTGGAAGGCGCGCAAAAGCTGTTCCGGTTGATCGAAGTTCTGGAAGACGACGATGATATTCAGCGCGTGACGGCGAATTTCGAGATTTCCGACGAGATCATGGCGCAGCTCTGAACGGAGCGATTCAAGGGGCTTTGCCCCTCGGCCCCTGTCGGGGCCTCACCCCATGGTATTTTCAAAAGGGTGAAGGGCCGGGCGTCTGGTGAAGCAGGCGTTTTGCAGCCGCTCTGACGTTTGACGTCAGGGCGGCGAGGGCGCCTTGGCCGATGCGGCTGGTTTGCCAGTACAGCGGTGTGTCGAACGGTAGCTCTGTTTTGAGGGCGACGAGGTCACCGTCCTTGAGGGCGTCGCGCACGAGGGGTTCGGGGTTCAGGCCCCAGCCGATGCCGAGGGTAGCGGCTTCCACGAAGCCGCGCGTTGAGGGGAGGTAGTGGGCGGACAGGGTGAGAGTTTGCCCGGTTGCCGCGCGCGCCCAACTCTCCTGCAGTTTGTCTTTTTCGTTGAACACGAGTGCGGGTGCGGTTGCGAGCGCCTTGGCGGTGAGGCCGTCCTTGAAGTGCCGGGCTTTGAAGTCAGGGCTGGCGGTTGCGATGTAGCGCAGGGCGCCGAGGGGTGTCACGTCGGCGCCCTGTACTGCTGTCGCGCGGGTGGTCACGGCGGCGGCGACTTCGCCGTTTCGAAGAAGATCGGCCGAGTGGTCCTGATCTTCAATGCGAATTTCAAAGCGGTGGTCGGGTAGGTCCTGAAGTGCGGGCAGGAACCAGGTATCGACACTGTCGGCGTTAACCGCAAGGCGCAGTGCAAGGGCGTGGTCGTGGCCCAGGTCGGCGTCAAGTTCGGCATTCAGGCGGGCGAGCGCATCGGCGTGGGCGGCCAGTCTTTTGCCGATTGGTGTTGCTTTGGGTGGGGTGGTGCGTTGCAGGACGGGGGCTCCGACGCGGTCTTCCAGCGCGCGGATGCGTTGTGAAATCGCCGATTGCGTGACGGAGAGGTGGGCGGCGGCGGCCTCGAAACTACCGGTGCGCAGGATCGCGGTGAGGGCGGCGAGGTGGGGATGTTCGAACATTAGTATCACTAATCCATATATTTTTTCTTTAATTTGCATGATGTGGGCCTGCGTGGTCAATGGCTGCAAAAAGGGTGAAGGACGACGGGTATGACAGCGCTGCTATCGGGATTTGCGCTGGGGTTTTCTCTGATCCTGGCGATTGGGGCGCAGAACGCGTTCATCTTGCGGCAGGGGATTCGGGGCGAGCATGTCGGGCCTGTTGTTCTGGTGTGCATCGTTTCAGACGGGCTTTTGATCCTTGCCGGGGTTGCGGGGTTTGGGGCCCTGAGCGAGGCTGTTCCGGTTTTCGAGACCGTGATGCGCTGGGGAGGGGCGGCATTTTTGCTGGGGTATGGAGCGCTGGCATTCTGGAAAGCGTTTACGGGCGATGAGGCGCTGGCGGTCGATGGGAGTACTGGACAAAGTCTGAAAGCGGCGATTGCGACGGTTCTGGCGCTGACCTGGCTCAATCCGCATGTGTATCTGGATACGGTTGTTCTGCTGGGGTCGGTCAGTGCGCAATTCGGGAAGGCACGATGGGTTTTCGCCTTGGGCGCTGTGGCGGCGTCGACCACGTTTTTCCTAAGTCTCGGGTATGGTGCGAGGGCATTGCAGCCGGTCTTCGCGCGTCCGGGTGCCTGGCGGCTGCTGGATGTCTGTGTGGGCGCTTTGATGTGGACCTTGGCGGTTTATCTGATCTTGCCTTGAGCGGGCCTGACAAGGGGCGCATAAGCGAGCGATGACCACGACCTCTGCATTGCCCATTCACCGTCCCGGCCTTGGCATCTTCTGGATGCTGGTGACGGGTGTGCTGTTCGTGGCTGTGACGGCGTTGGTGAAGCACGGCGCGCAGGACCTGCCGGCGGCTCAGTCGGCGTTCATGCGCTATGCGATCGGGTTGGTATTTCTGGCGCCGCTGATCAAGCCGATCCGGGCGGCGGGTCTGTCGCGTCGGCAGGTCGTGTTGTTTGGCTGGCGCGGTGTGGCGCATTCCATCGGCGTGATCCTGTGGTTCTTTGCGATGACGCGGATCACCGTGGCTGAGGTGACGGCGATGAATTACATGGCGCCGATTTACATCACCTTTGGGGCTGCACTTTTTCTGGGCGAGACGCTGGCGGTGCGCCGGATTTTGGCGATTGGTCTGGCGTTTGTGGGGGCCTTGATCATTTTGCGTCCCGGGTTTCGGGAGCTGAGTCCCGGGCATTTTGCCATGCTGGCGACGGCCGTGCTGTTTGCGATCAGTTACCTGATGGCCAAACAGTTCTCGGGGCAGGTCTCGGCGTCAGTTGTGGTAGGGATGTTGTCGATCTTTTGCACGATCGGGCTTGCGCCTTTTGCCTTTGCGGTGTGGCAGACGCCGACGATGGCGGAGGTCGGATGGATGGCGCTGGTGGCTTTGTTCGCGACGGCGGGGCATTACACGATGACGCTGGCGTTTGCGGCGGCGCCGGTGACCGTGACGCAGCCCGTGACCTATCTGC
This sequence comes from Boseongicola aestuarii, assembly GCF_900184815.1. Taxonomy (GTDB): domain Bacteria; phylum Pseudomonadota; class Alphaproteobacteria; order Rhodobacterales; family Rhodobacteraceae; genus Boseongicola; species Boseongicola aestuarii. The sequence continues at coordinate 155,218 of NZ_FXXQ01000004.1, forward strand.
AGCTGATCTGGGCGACGCTTTTGGGGCTTTGGGCGTTTGGCGAGCCGGTAGACGGATGGGTGTTGCTGGGCGGCTTGATCATCATGACATCGGTGACTTTCATCACGATCCGCGAGGCGATGTTGAAGCGCCGACGGGAAGCGGCGTCGACCTTGTGAGGTTTGGCGGGTTTTAGCGTAGCGCCTGTCTCGCCAAGGTTTTCACATCATTTTGCCATTTTCCGCCGCCATTGAAGGAACCGATACGGTTTTATCAGGACGGATTGACATGAGCGGACCCGGCGCAGGCACCCCGAACAGCGGTTTTCAGGATCGCATCAATCGCATGCAGGAGCGGCGCGCGCCGATCGAGGCTGCACGACCGAAAGTCGATGTCTTACCTGACTGGAAGGAAAACATCAGGTATCCGGCGACTTTGGTGGGCATGGCTCTTTTGGGCATGTTCGCGGTTTTTGTCGTGCGCTATGTGCGGTTTCATCTGATGGGCGGCACGTTGGCTGGGAATGACGCCGACCTCACGATGTTCATCGATGCAGCTTTGGCGGGCGTTGCGGCCTTTGTCATCTATTCGGCTGCTGGCTTGACGATGCGCGATGCAAACCGTGCGGAACGCGGAAGCATGCTCAGTCTGAACAATCTTGGCGACAATCCGGTCAAGGCCGCTTTGGTCGTCGGGATCGCGATTATGATCGGAACGATGCACAATATGGTGCATTCGGCGCCGGGTCTGTTTGGTGCGTTGTTCTCGGAGGAATGGGCCGAGGATGTGGTGGCGTATTCCGAGCCAGGATCGATCTATTTCCGTGGGAACTATTTCACCGTTTTACCACAGGCTGAAGAGACGGTCGCGGAAGAAGCCGCGCCTGCCGCAGGCGTGGAAACAGAGGGCGGCGATGCTCCGGCGAAAAAGGCCCTGCCAAAGGTCCGTCGACTGTAAAACGCGCTTTGCGGGATTGACCAGGCCATACCGATAGGGTGCTGTCGCCAGAAGCGAGGCGAGGGGCATTCATCATGGCACAACCCAACATTCTAATCGTTATGGTCGACCAACTGGCCGGCACGTTCTTTCCGGACGGGCCGGCGGACTGGTTACATGCACCAAACCTGAAGGCGCTGGCGGCGCGATCAGTGCGGTTTGCAAACACCTATACTGCGTCACCGCTTTGCGCGCCGGGGCGCGGTGGGTTCATGTCGTCGATGTTGCCTTCGCGGACCGGTATTTATGACAACGCCGCCGAGTTTCGGGCTGATATTCCAACATTCGCACATCATTTGCGGCGGGCCGGATACAGTACTTGCCTGTCGGGAAAGATGCATTTTGTCGGACCGGACCAGATGCACGGGTTTGAGGAACGGCTGACGACGGACATCTACCCGGCGGATTTTGGCTGGACGCCAGACTATCGCAAACCTGGTGAGCGGATTGACTGGTGGTATCACAATATGGGGTCTGTGACGGGGGCGGGTGTCGCGGAAATATCGAACCAGATGGAGTATGACGACGAGGTCGCGCATTTGGCAGAGGCCAAGCTTTACGATCTGGCGCGCGGCGGTGATGCACGGCCCTGGTGCCTGACAGTCAGTTTCACGCATCCTCATGACCCCTATGTGGCGCGGCGGAAGTATTGGGATCTGTACGAGGAGTGCGCGCATCTGCTGCCAGAGGTTCCGGCACTGGCATACGAGGCGCATGATCCGCATTCAAAGCGGATTTTCGATGCCAATGACTGGCGCAGCTACGACATCACCGAAGACAACATTCGGCGGGCGCGGCGCGGATATTTCGCGAATATCTCGTATCTGGATGACAAAATCGGATCGATTTTGACGGTTCTTGAAGACACCCGCCAAGAGGCGGTTGTGGTCTTTGTGTCGGATCACGGCGACATGCTTGGCGAGCGCGGGTTGTGGTTCAAGATGAGCATGTTCGAAGGTTCGGCGCGGGTGCCGCTGATGATCTCGATGGCGGGACTGGCGCCTGGACGCATCGCGGCTCCGGTGTCGACGCTGGATCTGGGGCCGACACTGGCGGAGTTGGCAGGGATCGATCTGAGCGAGATCGCGGACTGGACGGACGGTGAAAGCCTGTTGCCTCTGGTATCCGGCGGCGCGCGTGGCGGTGCGGTGCCGATTGAATACGCTGCGGAAGCGAGCATTGCACCGATTGTTGCGTTGCGGGAAGGGGACTTCAAGTATGTACGCTGCCTCGTTGATCCTGAACAGCTTTTTGACGTTTCAAGTGATCCGTACGAGCGGGTGAACCTGGCTGCGGAGGCGGCTTATGCTGAGGTGCTTGAGGGGTGTCGCCGCGCGGCGGATGCGCAATGGGATCTTGCGCAGTTTGACGCGGATGTGCGCTCCAGTCAGGCGCGTCGCCTTGTGGTCTATGAAGCGTTGCGCAAAGGGGGGTATTATCCGTGGGATTTCCAGCCTTTGCGCAGGGCGTCCGAGCGTTTCATGCGCAATCATATGGATTTGAATGTTCTGGAGGAAAGCCAGAGGTTTCCACGCGGCGAGTAGGGATTGCGCCGCCTTGCAGGCGCCGCGGTGGTATTTGAAAAAGGGTGAAGGCGTCAGATCTCGGCGCGGGGGCGCCGATGGAGCGCCATATGCTCGAGCGTAATTCGGCTTTGGGCGGGAGAGTCGAAAATGAGATCAAGCCAGGCTTGTGTCAGGCGGGTTTCGTCGAGCCGGAGGCAGCCGAGGTCGAATTCGATCCTTTGCGCGCCGTTTCCATCGGCCAGTTTTGCGACGATATGATCGGTGTTGGGTCCGTGACGCAGGTTGAGGCGCGCGTAGGCGTCCAGAGGGCAGTCGCGGGTGAGGCTGATATCAAGCGCCACGATGTGATGTCGTGACAAGCCCGCAAGCGCTTCGTTCGGAAGGTCTGTCGCAAGGCTGAGGTAAGTGCCTTCGAAGTTTTGAACTTTGATGGTTGTGGACGGCAGATCACTGGCGTCATGCGCGGGCGGTGTCGCAAGAAAGGTGACTTCACGGCGGTGGCAGTCATGGAAAAGCGCAGTGTCGGGTGTGATGCGGGTTCCGGGCCTTACAGCGGCCATGCCGCCCAGTGGGATCGTGTCGGTGCCGGGGTCGGGGCGCCAGTTCCAGTCGGTTTGTGTCGGGGTCGATTTGTTCGCGGGTGCGTGTAGCGAGTTCGACAGGCGGGTTTGTGCCGCACGCAGAGCCTGATTGACGCGTTGTGTCAGGCGGGCTGTCTCGGTTTCGATGAAGTTCAGGGCGAGCGGCTCGGGCGCGTTGGCAAAGCCGTCGACGCGGCTCCAGCGCCTTCGGGCGCGCCGATCTGCCAGTTTCAGTAACACGTTGGGTACCCTGCTCGAGCCACACGATCTTGGGGCGAGTGTAGCCTTGGCCGCTATATGCAGGCAAGATCGCAGTTGGCCTGACCTGCAAAATCTTTGGTTGGGCTTTGCGGCTTAACGGGCGTTTGCGGCTTTCAGCCGATCGATTTGCGCATCGAGTGCCGCGATGCTTTGTGCGCGGCTGGTCTGGTCGGGGTCATTCGGCGCGAGCGATACCGAGACAAAGCGCCCGTCAATGTCGAACAGGGCGCGCCAGTAGTCGGCGCCGGTGTTGAGCGGGCCGCCACTGGTGTCGAGAGCATGCAGGAAAATGGTGTCGTCCTGCGCGGCGACTTCCAGAAGCTCGACGCTTTCTGCGCGACCGTCGCGTGCAAGGGCAGCGCGGCCCTGATCGGTCGACAGGAACGCCGCGACATCGCGGACCGGCGGGGCCACGCTCGCTGGGGTTTCGACCGAGATCGTCACCACGCCGTCGATGCGCGGGCTGGGCAGAAGCGCGTTATTGGCAATGGCGGCGCAGCTTCCGAGGACCACGACGGCACCGCCTTCGCGGGCTTTGGAGGTTGTCTGATCCACGCACCAACCACGCGCGCCAGCGACGATCAGGCCATCGGCCAGTTGCACCTGCATCGGTGCATTCCGTGTCACGCTGACGCCAGCTCCGCAGGCCGCGAGGAGACTCCCCGCGACCAGAGCGCAGACCTTAGAGGTCCATGTAGACATGCTTTTCCTCTTTGGCTCCGGGATGCGTGCAAGCACCCAGCTTTGCGGATCCAACGAGTTGTGCGTATTTCCAGAGCGCGCCCGAAGCATAGATCGTTTCCTTTGGACCGGCCCAGGCCGCCTTGCGTTCGGCTAGTTCGTCGTCGGTCAAATCGACCGACAGTTCGCCTTTTACAGCGTCGATTGTGACAACGTCGCCGTTCTTGAGCATGCCGATCGGACCGCCATGCGCGCTTTCGGGGCCGACGTGCCCGACGCAGAAGCCGCGGGTCGCGCCCGAAAAGCGGCCGTCGGTGATGAGGGCGACTTTCTTGCCCATGCCCTGGCCCGAGAGGGCTGCCGTGGTGGCGAGCATTTCGCGCATCCCGGGGCCACCGGCGGGGCCTTCGTTGCGGATGACGAGGACTTCGCCTTCTTCGTAGGTGCGGGCTTTCACGGCCTCGAAGGCTTCTTCTTCGCTTTCAAAGACGCGGGCCGGGCCGACGAAACGCTGGTGCTGCGTCGGGATGCCGGCGACTTTCACGATGGCTCCGTCGGGGGCAAGGTTGCCTTTGAGGCCGACGACGCCGCCTGTGGGGGTGATCGGGTTTTCGACCGGGAAGATGACGCGGCCATCGGCTTTGCGAGTGATGCGGTCAAGTTCTTCGCCCATCGAATTGCCGGTGACAGTGATGCAGTCTTCGTGGATCAGGCCTGCCTTGCGCAATTCGTTCAGCACGACCGGGACGCCGCCTGCCTCGTAGAGGTCCTTGGCGACGTACTGGCCGCCGGGTTTGAGGTCGACGAAATAGGGCGTGTCGCGGAAGATGTCGCAAACGTCGTCGAGGTCGAAGTCGATTCCGGCTTCGTGGGCGATGGCGGGCAGGTGGAGGCCGGCGTTGGTGGACCCACCCGTGCAGGCGACGATGCGGGCAGCGTTTTCCATGGATTTGCGCGTGACAATATCGCGAGCGCGGATGTTCTTTTCGATGAGGTTCATCACGGCGACGCCGGAGGCTTCGCCGTAGGCATCGCGGCTTTCGTACGGGGCGGGCGCGCCCGAGGAGTTGGGCAGGGCAAGGCCGATGGCTTCGGAGACGCAAGCCATTGTGTTGGCGGTGAACTGGCCACCACAGGCCCCGGCGGACGGGCAGGCGACGCGTTCGAGGATGGCGAGTTGTTCGTCGGAGTAGTTGCCCGCCTGATGCTGGCCGACCGCTTCGAACACGTCCTGAACGGTGACGTCCTTGCCGTCAAGGCGACCGGGAAGGATGGAGCCGCCGTAGATGAACACCGAGGGTGTGTTGAGGCGAACCATGGCCATCATCATGCCGGGCAGGGACTTGTCGCAGCCTGCGAGGCCGACGAGCGCATCGTAGCAGTGACCGCGCATGGTCAATTCGACCGTGTCGGCGATGGCTTCACGGGAGGCGAGCGACGAGCGCATGCCTTCGTGGCCCATGGCGATGCCGTCGGTGACGGTGATCGTGGTGAATTCCCGGGGTGTGCCTTTGGCAGATTTGACGCCCATTTTGACCGATTGCGCTTGGCGGTTCAGGGCGATGTTGCAGGGCGCTGCTTCGTTCCAGCAGGTGGCGACGCCGACCCAGGGTTGTTTGATCTCTTCTTCCGAAATCCCCATCGCGTAGTAATACGACCGGTGCGGCGCGCGGGCCGGACCTTCGGTGGTGTGGCGGCTGGGCAGATGGGATTTGTCGTATGTGGTCATTGGGATTGCCTCTCGAGATCGAACGTCCCGAGGGATAGGCGAGGCGTCGGTTCTCGGCAAGGCTTGGCGCGCATTTTTGCGGTGGACAGGTGATTTATTTCCGGTGTCGTCGGAACCGACATCGCGACGCCAGACCGATCGCGGTCAGCGCCGAGGCCAGCAAGAGACCCGACATCGGCGTTGGGATGGGCGTAGGGGGCGTCGCGTCAATTCCCGGAAAGCCGCCCGGTTTTTGCGATTTCATCGCGCGCGGGCCGTTTGGCGACCATGCTGGCGAGAGCGGGATGCAGGGTTTGTCGGGTCGGCAAATCACGGGTCTGGGGCGGCGTGACTTGCCCGGACACGCATGGGTCAAATTGCATGTCGCCGGGCGAATGTGGTCCGCCCATGCATCGTTTGCGCCGTCGGCGGAGAACCTGCCGAAAGATGGTCTGGTGGGGCCCATATCCGGGTGCATGGCAAGAAGTGCCGTCGGCGCAAAAAGGAGCCACAGCACCATTCCTCTCAAGATGGGCCTCACCAGGGTGGACATTTTGAACCTCGTCCTTTCCAAGTTCGGATGACGGGTTTTGGTTAATTTTGCCTTAGTTTCGGGCAGCATTCTGGGTTTTGGTATGAGGGAGCGCAGCCTTCGATGGCCTATGCACGCTTTGCTCCGATGATTTCCGCAGCGTCCGAAAGGCCGGCGATATGGCGGTTGGTTGCCGGGGGTGCTTCGGCGGCGCTGCTTTTGATCGCGTGGCTTTTTGCCATCGCGCTGGTGTTGTCATTGACGGAAGACACTACGGTTTCGCGCGCGCTGTCAGCTGTGACGCAGGGCGACCCGGAGACGCCAGAAGGTGCTTTGAAATACTTATTGATCGTTGGGGGACTTGGGTTTTCGACGCTTTTGGCCGCACGGCTTTGGCATGGGCGTGGCGCGCTGTCGTTGACCGGGCCTGCCGCGCGCACGCTGCGCCACTTCGTGATCGCGGCGGCTCTGACTCTTGGCGTGGCCGCGGTTCTGATGGTGATCCCAGGTCCGCAGGATGTTTCTATCGAGCGCAATATGGAGCTGAGTGTATGGCTTGGCTGGTTGCCTTTTGCATTGTTCGCGATTGCTGCGCAGACCGGTGCGGAGGAGGTGTTCTTTCGCGGGTATCTGCAGTCTCAGATTGCGGCGCGGTTCGCCAGGCCGTTGATCTGGCTGACATTTCCCGCATTTGCCTTTGGGCTTGCACATTTTTCACCGGCCCTTCCGCCTGAGACAGCATGGGCCTATGTCGGATTTGCCTCGCTTTTCGGCCTGCTGGCAGGGGATTTGACCGCGCGCACCGGGAGCATCGGGGCTGGCTGGGGATTTCACTTTGCAAACAACACGATTGCCGTGGCGATAATCGCGGTGGACGGGACGATTACCGGCCTTGGGTTGTTCCGTTCGACCGTTGGAATCGAGCGTCTGTCCGAGCTTAGTCCCTGGATTCTTGCCGACCTCGGGGCCTTGGTTCTGGTTTGGCTGCTTTTGCGCCGAGTGCTTGACTGATTGCATTCACCGCCCGCGCCAATTATCTGAGAGAAAACCCATAAAGGTTACGAGCGCCGCATGAACTGGATCTCCAACTACGTCAGGCCCAAGATCAACTCGCTGTTTTCGCGCAGAGAGGTGCCGGAGAATCTCTGGTCCAAGTGCGAAGAATGCGGAACCATGCTGTTCCACCGCGAATTGGCTGAAAACCTGAATGTCTGCACGAATTGTGATCACCACATGGGAATCACGCCGCGGGATCGCTTTCATGCGTTATTCGACGAAGGCGTGTTCGTCGAGGTGCCGGTGCCGGCCCCGATCAGCGATCCGCTGCAGTTTCGCGACCAGAAGAAATACCCCGAACGTCTGAAAATGGCACAGCGCGGCACCGGTGAGGCCGAAGCGATGCTGGTGGCCGAGGGCGAGATGGGGCGCACGCCGATTGTGGCGGCGGCGCAGAATTTCGGCTTCATGGCCGGGTCGATGGGGATGTATGTCGGCAATGCGATCATCGCGGCGGCCGAACGTGCGGTGAAGTTGAAGCGTCCTTTGATCCTGTTTTCGGCCGCGGGTGGCGCGCGGATGCAGGAGGGGATTTTGAGCCTCATGCAAATGCCGCGCACGACGGTCGCGGTAGAAATGCTGAAAGAGGCGGGGCTTCCTTACATTGTGGTCCTGACGCATCCGACAACGGGCGGCGTGACGGCGTCTTATGCCATGTTGGGAGATGTTCATATTGCGGAACCCAACGCACTGATCTGTTTTGCCGGGCCACGCGTGATCGAGCAGACCATTCGCGAAAAACTGCCGGAGGGCTTTCAACGGGCTGAGTATCTGCTGGATCACGGGATGCTTGACCGGGTGACGCATCGTCGGGATATGAAGGTCGAGTTGGTGTCGATTCTGCGCATGTTGATGGGTATGAGCCCGCCAGTCATGGGGGATTTGCCGTCGCCCGGGGCAATGGGTGCCGAAACGTCCGACGAGAAAACCAAGACCTGACGTTTTCGGACCATGTCGCTTCGCCTTCGTGGTGCTGAAACCGCTGGAATTGTCTTACACATCCTTAACCGACGCTGCTGGAATTGCTGCCCATGACGCGAGATACGTCCGACGCCATCCTTGCCCGGATGATGGCGCTTCATCCGAAGATCATTGATCTGACTCTGGATCGGATGTGGCGGTGCCTTGCGGCGGTCGGGGATCCGCATTTGAACGTGCCGCCGGTGATCCATGTCGCGGGCACCAATGGCAAGGGCTCGACTCAGGCCATGATCCGGGCGGGAGTTGAAGCGGCGGGGCAACGCGCACATGCCTATACCTCGCCGCATCTGGCGCGTTTTCACGAGCGTATCCGGGTCGCGGGCGAGATCATCAGTGAAGAGCTTTTGACTGAGTATCTGGACGAGGTTTATGCGGCGAATGGTGGCGGTTCGATCACCTATTTCGAGATCACCACTGTCGCGGCGTTTCTTGCGTTTGCGCGTCAGCCAGCTGACTGGACCTTGCTTGAGGTCGGTCTGGGCGGGCGGCATGATGCAACGAATGTCTTCGCGAAGCCCGCGTTGACGATCATCACAAAGATCGATCTGGATCATCAGCAGTTTCTTGGCGAGACAATACCCGAAATCGCTTTTCAGAAGGCCGGGATCATAAAGCAGGGTGTGCCTGTCGTAGTCGGCCCACAGCATGAAGACGCGTTGGAGGTCATTGAAAAGGAAGCGATGCGGTATTCCGCGCCGACGCTTGTCTATGGCCAGCATTGGCATATCGGTGAGGAAAATGGCCGGATGGTCTATCAGGACGAACGCGGCCTGCTGGACCTTCCTATGCCGAACTTGCGGGGCGCCCATCAGATCGGAAATGCGGGTATGGCGATTGCCGCGCTGCGTCACCTCGGGTTCGACGAGGCAGCCTGCGAAGGTGCTGTGACTCAGGCGTTCTGGCCTGCGCGGATGCAGCGTTTGCGCAAAGGCGTGCTGGTCGAACGAGCGCCGGACGCCGAGTTATGGCTGGACGGAGGACACAATCCTGCGGCTGGAAAAGCACTGGCGAATACATTGGCCGCAATGCCAAAACGCGCGACGCATCTGATTTGCGGGATGTTGTCGACGAAGGATGTGGTCGGGTATTTGCGCCCCTTGGCAGGTCAGGCGTTATCGCTGCACGCGGTTGCCATTCCAGGCGAGGCTGCGACCTTGCCTGCGGAAGTGACGGCAGAAGCCGCACAGGAGGTGGGTCTGGAAGCTCATGTTGCAGCTTCGCTGGACGATGCGATGGCAGATATCGTGGCCCATGATCCGAAGGCCAGAATTCTGATTTGCGGGTCTTTGTATCTGGCGGGGGCCGTTCTGCGCGAGAACGGCTAGTCTTTTGCGACCTTCAGAACGATTTTGCCGGTGTAGCCTTTATCTTTGAACACCTCTTGCGCTTTGGCGATGTCGCGAAGGTCGAATGTCGCCGCCACCAGCGGTTTTATTTTACCGCCTTCGATAAGCCAGACCAGATTGCCGAAAACCTCTGCGTCCAGAGCGGTGCATCCGAAAAAGCTGAGGTCTTTCAGGTAAAGCGTGCGGACGTCCAATGCGACAATGGGACCAGCGACGGCCCCTGCAACAGCATAGCGGCCATAGGGGCGCAGAATGTCCAAAAGGCGGGGCCACTGGGGGCCGGCGACGAGATCCACGACCACGTCAACGCTGTTGGTGCCAAGCACGGCCACCGGATCGTCGTCGCGACGCAGCACTTGGTCCGCGCCCAACGCCTTGAGGCTGGCGGCATTGGCCGGGCTGGTGATGGCGATGACCTCGGCACCGCGCGCCACGGCAAGCTGGATGGCGGCAGAGCCGACACCGCCGGATGCACCGGTGATGAGAATGCGATCACGGTTTGATACTTTTGCGCGCGTCAGCATGTTCTCGGCTGTCGAATAAGAGCAAGGAAACGAGGCCAGTTCGACGTCCGAAAGGGTGCTGTAAACCGGGTGTGCATGGCGCGCCGCCACGGTTGTGTATTCGGCAAATGCGCCGTCGCATTCCGAGCCGAAGAACCATGGGGTTTCGAGCGTCTGGCCGTCGTGCTCGTAGAGGCAGGGTTCGACAAGAACGCGTTCGCCGATGCGGGCCGGGTCAACGCCAGTCCCGACAGCCACGATCTGGCCGCAGGCGTCTATGCCCTGAATCCGGGGGAAACGAAGTGGCTGTCCGGCCCAGCTTGCGTCGTCGGCGTCATTGTCGCCTTTGGAATACCAACCGACACGGGTGTTAATGTCGGTGTTGTTCACCCCGGCCGCTCCGACTTTGATCAGGACGGCGCCGGGGGCAGGAACAGGTGTTGGAATCTGCGCATTATAGATTAGAACTTCGGGGCCGCCGTGTGCCGTAAGTTGTACGCCACGCATCGTCTGAGGTATCATCACGTCCCTTTCCGAACTCTGGGAGCCACGATTGCGCGGGCGAGAAGTATGGTCAAGCGTTCGACTTCGAGGGGCCAAACCTTGCCAAGGGCGGGATGCAGGCGTAGCACAAAGCGAGACCATTCCTTGGGGGAAGAGATGACCGACGATCCGCAGACTCTTGTGTCCACAGACTGGCTGGAACAGCACCTGAAAGATCCCGATCTGCGCATGTTCGATGCATCGTGGTATTTGCCGGGATCCGGGCGCGATCCGAAATCGGAATACGAGCGCGGCCATATTCCCGGCGCGCGATTTTTCGATATTGACGAGATCAGCGATCAGCGTTCGGAAATGCCCCACATGGCGCCGCCGGTTGAGAAGTTTATCTCGCGGATGCGGGCGATGGGTGTCGGTGACGGACATCAGGTTGTGGTTTACGACGGCGCGGGGCTCTTTTCGGCGGCGCGTGTGTGGTGGCTATTCCGGCTGATGGGCAAGACGGACATTGCGGTTCTGGACGGCGGGTATCCAAAGTGGATCGCCGAGGGCCGCCCGACCGAGGATATGGCCCCGATCTTGCGAGATCGTCATATCACTGTGACCCGCCAGAACCACCTTGTGCGAGATGTCACGCAAGTGGCGGCGGCGGCTAAGCTGGGGGATCACGAAATCATCGACGCGCGCGCGCCTGCGCGGTTCAAGGGCGAAGCACCCGAGCCACGCGCAGGCCTGCGGTCCGGACATATTCCGGGATCGAAGAACGTTCATTTCCAGTCTCTCCTGACGGAAGCCGGGACCATGCGGCCGGTCGAGGAATTGCGCCAGATATTCGAGGCGGCCGGTGTTGATCTTGCCAAACCGGCGATCACGACCTGCGGATCGGGCGTTACGGCTGCCGTTTTATCTCTGGCTCTGGAGCGCATGGGGCATCGGCAGCACGCGCTCTATGACGGCTCGTGGTCCGAATGGGGCATGTATCACGGTCTGAAGGTCGAAACCGGATGACGCGTCAGTGCGCCGGCACCGAAGTCGCCTATACGGTCACCTATCTCGAGATGGACAAGCGCCCGAGTTGGGATTGGCCTCATCTTCCGGTGGGCGCGCAAGTGTCTCTGATGCAAGCAGAAAAGCCTCCGGTCTGGTTTTTCCTGTCGCTCTATGATGCCGTGGGGCGGGATTATGCGTGGGAGGATATCCACAAGCGCGAGCACGCCGAAATTCAGGAATGGCTGACGGCGGATGCGATGTCTTTGTATGTTTTGTACGGGCATGGCTGGCCGCACGGTTTTTTCCTGTTGGAAGACAAGGGTGATGGCGTTGTGGACATTGCCTATTTCGCACTGGTTCCCGAAGCGATCGGGCGCGGGCTTGGAAAATGGCTGCTGCGCACGGCGATCTTGACGGCCTGGGATCGGCCCGGAGCCAAAAAATTGACGGTGAATACCTGCACGCTGGACCATCCGCGCGCCTTGCAAACCTACCAAAAAAGCGGTTTCACGCCTGTACGGCGCGAAGATCGCACCCGAGTTCTGACCCGCGACCGTGATCTGTCGCGCATTCCATCTTAAGGATCTGACCCATGTTGACCAATCTCAAGCCGCAACCCGCAGACAAGATTCTCGCGCTTGTCCAGATGTACAAGGACGACCCGCGCGAGACGAAGATCGATCTTGGGGTCGGCGTCTACAAGAATGCCGAGGGTGTCACGCCGGTGATGCGCGCGGTCAAGGCGGCCGAGCGGCGGATCTTGGAAAGTCAGGAGACCAAGGCCTATACGTCATTGGCGGGTGACCCTGCGTTTTCCAGCGCGATGCGCAAGCTGATCCTGGCCGACAGCGTGGATGCGGGACGGGTAGCGGCTGTTGCGACGCCCGGTGGCACGGGCGCTGTGCGTCAGGGCCTTGAGTTGATGCAATACGCGGACCGCGCGTCGACGATCTGGATTTCCAATCCGACATGGCCGAACCATCCTTCGATCATCAAGTATCTGGGCGTGCCGATGCGCGAATACCGCTATTTCGACAGTGAGACGCGCGGTGTCGATTTCGCCGGGATGATGGATGATCTGAAGGATGTGAAGTCCGGTGATCTGGTGCTGTTGCATGGCTGTTGTCACAATCCGACGGGCGCAAATCTGACGGCAGAGCAATGGGACGCAGTGGTTGAATTGCTGGAGCGCACGGGCGCAGTGCCTTTTGTCGATATTGCGTATCAGGGGTTTGGCGACGGCTTGGAAGAGGATGGCTATGGCACGCGGCTTTTGGCGTCGAAACTGCCGGAAATGATCATAGCGGCGAGCTGTTCGAAGAATTTCGGTGTGTATCGCGAGCGGACGGGACTTTTGATGGCGATTGCGCCTGAGGAAAAATCCAAGGCTTCGGCGCAGGCGACCTTGGCGTTTCTGAACCGTCAGAATTATTCGTTCCCGCCGGATCATGGTGCGCGTGTTGTGACGACCATTCTCGATGACGCCGAGTTGCGGGCCGATTGGCAGGCAGAGTTGGAAGATGTGCGGGCCGGCATGTTGAAGCTGCGCACACAACTAGCGGACGCTTTGCGCCAGCGCACCAATTCGGATCAGTTCGACTTTATTGCCGACCACCGGGGAATGTTTTCGCGGCTAGGGGCGACTCCGGAACAGGTGGTCGAGATGCGCGAGAAGTTCGCGATCTACATGGTTGGTGACAGCCGCATGAATATCGCAGGACTGAACGAGGCGACCGTGCCGATCCTTGCAGACGCGATTGCCGCCACCGGCGTCTGACACAAAAAACGGCCCCTGAAGCGGGGCCGTTTTCCCTGAATTTTAACGGTGTTATTCGCCCGCAATCCGCTGCGCCGGATTGAACCGGGTGCTTGCAGGCACGGTGAACTGACCGCGTTGCAGTTTGTGAATTTTGCCCTGGCGCAAAAGTTGCCCGAACGAGCGCAGCCCCGCTTCGCGGCTGGCTGCTATCGCCGGATCGACGCGGGCGGCGCGTTTCATGATCTCGGGGCGCGAGAAATGCGGCTGGCCTTCCACAAAGGCGGTATAGGCAGCGGCGGCTTCGAGAAGGTCGGGCAGCTCGGTTGCGCCCATTGTGACAGCAAATTCCCGGAAATTCGACGCTTCGGTCGCTTTACCGTCGTCGACTGCGGGACGATGCGGTGCGACATTTCCCTCGGGCTTGCGGGAAGGGGCTTTTTCGTCCACGCGCTGCGACGACACCAAAACCAGAGGCGCCGGGCGTGCCGCTTCTTCCGCTTTTGTTACGTCGGAAAAGCTGGGGCGGCGAGTCATGGCGCGGCTCAGGTCCTGACGATAGGCGTTTTGGTCCTCGGCTTCCTGTTCGTCGCGCGGGATGATGCGTGAGAGAATGCGGTCGGCCTTGGTCGCGGCGACGGCGGCGCGCATCTGGCTGATCACACGGCGGCGGCGAATACCGCCGTCTTCGTTGAATTTCTGATCCGTTTCCTGAAGCAGGCGGCCAACGTTGCCGTTGGTATCGGACAGAGGCTCGAGCGGACGCGATGGTTTGCGCTCGGAGGGGGTGACGGTCGCGACCTGGATGTCTTCGGGTTCTTCGTCTTCGAAGTCATCGTCTTCAAAGTCATCGTCGTGATACTCGGCAGAAGCGGCCAGTTCCTGTTCGTCCTGGACGCTTGCAGCCGGGGTTTCTTCTTCGGCGCGCGGTGTGGCAGCGCCAACTTTGGCGGTGACATTCGCGATGGCGGCGTTCAGGGTCGCTTCGAAGTCGTCCTCGTCTTCATCGTTGATTTCGTCGGCGTCTTCGTGGGCGTCGGCGCGGACTTCGGCTTCGGACTGGCTGTCGTCGTCAAGGTCATCGGTGTCGTCTTCGAATTCGTCCTCAAAGTCGTCGGCCTGCGCGGCGAGGTCTTCTGCTGGAGCCTCGGCTTCGGGTTCGCTGTCGGCGTCTTCTTCGAACAGGTTGTCCGCTGGCGCTTCGATTGCCTCGATGTCGCGGTCCGAGGCGACGATTGAGGCGACGAGCGACGTGTCGGCGTTTTCGGCGGCGTCATCGCTGAGTGTCAGCGGCGTCTCGCCCGTGGTTTCGTCGAATTCGGTGGCATCATCTTCGTCTGCGAGGTCAGCGGTGATTTCGGCAATTGTCTTGCTGAGCGCACGCTGGCGGTTTTGGGGCTGATCGGTTTCGACTTCTGCCCCGGCCTCGCTCTCCGGGGCTTTGTCAAAAGCCGATTTGTCTTCCTCGGGTTCGATGGTGCGGGAGACGACGGCGCGGATGCGGCGGAGCTTTTCGGCAACGCTTTCAGCAGGCAGACCGGTTGCTTGGGGAGTCGCGCGGGGATCGACGGTCAGCACGTCTTCAGGCTCGTCCGCCATCAGATAGTCGTCGTCAAACGCCAGGGGACCGCTTTCGAGAACTTCCGCGTCTTCAGCGGTGTCTGATACCGCGACGGGCTTGGGCGTCTCGTGGACTTCGGGTTCAGCAGCCTCGGCCTCGGCCTCGTCGGCTTCGGTGGGTTTGTCGACCTGACGCAAGGAAAGGCCGGTTTCGCCCACGCGGGCTTCCACGCGGCGATTTACTTCTTTCTGGGCGATGTTCTGAAGCATCTCGACATCGGGAGTCGGAGGCTCGGCACCGAAGTAGCGATCGTCGGCGGCCAGATCACGAAAGTACTCAGCAATCCCGCGCATCGTGCCGAATGGGTCGTCAAACCCCTCCAGCGTACAACTGAACGTGCCGTAAGAAACGGTCAGTATTTTGTTCGAACCAGTCATATCGGGTCGCTTTCTCCCTTATCCAGCAACATTGTGTTTACCAAGAAGCGGGTCGGAAATAGGGATACTCCTAAGGAATTCACAGGTTTTTTTCGCGTCACAATTGTGGCGCCTCGGGCAATAGCAGGTATTCGGCCATGGATCAGCGGCAAGTTCAATCCCGGCAGGGCGTCACTTTGGTGGGTGGGGCGGAGCCTAGCGCACAAAGCCTTGAGGAAGCGTTGAAATTTGCTCCGACGCTGGTGGCCGCCGATGGTGGGGCGGATCGGGCGCTGGGGTTGGGGGCCGTGCCGGTGGCGATCATCGGTGACCTTGATTCGGTATCACGGTCGGCGACCGAGCGCATCGGGGCCGACAAGGTGTTCGAGGTTTACGATCAGGACAAGACGGATTTCGAGAAATCCCTGACATTGATCGATGCGCCTTTCGTGATTGCGGTGGGGTTTGCCAACGGGCGGATCGACCACACTTTGGCGGTGATGTCGGCGTTGGTGCAAGACCGTGGTGCGCCGGTGATTGTGCTGGGGGAAGACGACGTTGTCTTCGCCGCACCTTTGGAGTTGTCGCTTGATCTTGAGGTCGGCTCGCGGTTCTCGTTGTTTCCGATGGCGGACATCCGGGGGCGCTCGGAAGGGTTGGAGTGGCCGCTTGATCCACATGCCTTTTCGCCGGCGGGGCGTATCGGCACGTCAAACCGGGTGACCGGGCCGGTGCGCCTGACGTTTGACGCCCGCGGCATGTTGGTGATCACGCCGCGGGCGGCGCTGGGGTCTGTGGTGTCGTCACTGACCGGCTAAGACGTTGTTCGCGGGCGATAATGTAGAGGCCGGCCGAAATCGTGATGCAGATACCCAACAGCGCCATGCCGTTTGGAAAGTCGCGGAAGATCAGCCAGCCGAGGGCGGCAGCGACCGGAATTTCAAGGTATTGCATTGGGGCCAGCGTGGCCGACGGGGCAAAGCGCAGCGACCATGTCATGAGGAGATGCGCGAAGGTCCCAATGCCTCCGAGCGCCAAGAGGAGCACCCATTCGTCGCCGGCGGGTGGTGTCATGGCGAGGCCGGGGATATCGAAGGGTGTAGCGATCAGCATGAGCGGCAAGAGCATCCCCGCCGCGATGAGGCCCGAGGTGGCTTGCAGTGAAATGGGGTCGACGTCTTTTGCGACCTGACGGGTCACCAGCATGAACAACGCGAAATCGAGGGCGACGCCAAGGGGCAGCAGGGCAGGCAAGCCGACTTGGGCGAAGCTGGGCTGGATCACGAACAGCGTGCCGACAAAGCCGACGCCGCAAGCGATGATGCGTCGATGGCCGACCTCTTCGCCTAGGACGAAATACCCTAGGATCAGCATGATGAAGGGCATCACGAAGGCGATGGCCAGCGCGTCTGCAAGGGGCAGGTATCTTAGCGCGAGAAACATCATGCCGATGCCGAGGATGTGGAGGGTCGTGCGAATCATGGTCAGGCGGAGCACGCGCCCCCGCATCGCCAGCGGCTTGCCCGTGAACCAGACGATAGGGGCAAGAATGGCGACCTGAAGCGCGAATCGCACGGTGACCAGTTGGCCAACGCCCATGCTGCCCCCGAGCAGTTTCGCCATGGAGTCCCCCAAAGGGGCGAGGACGCAAAAGCCAAGCATCAGAAGGATGCCGAGGACGGGACGGTCGGTGTTCATGGGCGCAAGGCTAGCTGTGGCGACTTTGAAGTGCGAGAGACTTGTTGCCTTGTGTTGATAGTTGCGGGAGGGCGCTGCCCTCCCGGACCCTCCCGTGGTATTTTCAAAAGGGTGAACGGGCAGGGAGCGGACTTGCTCAAACGGCCGGATCGTGGTGTGACAGGTGGTCAGATAGAGGAGTTCATCCGATGCGCGCACAACCCAAAGCCAGCCATTTCATCAACGGTCGATATGTCGAGGACACCGCTGGTGCGGCGATCGACTGCGTTTACGCTGCCTCCGGCGAGGTTATCGCGCGGTTGCATGAGGCGACGGATGCGATTGTCGAGGAGGCTTTGGCGGCAGCCAAGGCGGCGCAACCGGCCTGGGCGGCATTAAGCGGAACCGAGCGCGGACGCGTCTTGCGGCGGGCAGCGGATATGATCCGCGCCGAAAACCGGTCTTTGTCTGAACTTGAGACGATGGATACGGGTAAACCCTTGCAGGAAACGCTGGTGGCGGATGCGACGAGCGGGGCGGATGCACTGGAGTATTTCGGCGGGTTGGCAGGGTCTTTGACGGGTGAGCATATTCCGCTGCCGGGAGGCGATTGGGCTTATACGATCCGCGAGGCCCTGGGGGTTTGCGTAGGGATCGGGGCGTGGAATTATCCAACGCAAATAGCATGTTGGAAGGCGTCTCCGGCTTTGGCCTGTGGCAACTCGATGGTGTTTAAGCCCTCGGAGACAACGCCTTTGTCGGCGCTTCGGATTGCAGAGATCCTGTCTGAAGCCGGATTGCCGGACGGAGTGTTCAATGTGGTGCAGGGGCGCGGCGCTGTCGGGGCGTCCTTGATCACGGATGCGCGGGTGGCGAAGGTGTCGTTGACTGGCTCGGTGCCGACGGGGCGCAAGGTTTACGCGGCGGCGGCCGAAGGGATGCGGCACGTGACGATGGAGTTGGGCGGGAAATCACCGATGGTGATTTTCGCGGATGCGGATTTGGACAAGGCTGTTTCCGGAGCCATTCTTGGGAACTTTTATTCGTCGGGTCAGGTTTGTTCCAACGGCACAAGGGTTTACGTCGAGCGATCCGTTCGCGAGGCCTTTGTTGCGCGACTGGTAGAGCGGCTGAAGGCCGGCGTGGTGATGGGTGATCCTTTGGATGAAGCCGTGACGTTTGGGCCGATGGTGAGCGAGGCGCAGATGGAGATCGTGCTTGGGTATATCTCACAGGGGATCGCGGAAGGCGCCGTGGTGGCGCATGGCGGAAAGCGGGCGGATCGCGATGGATTTTTCGTTGAGCCGACGGTGTTTACCGGCGTGACGGATGATATGACGATTGCACGTGAGGAGATTTTCGGTCCCGTCTTGTCGGTGCTGGATTTCGACACCGAAGAAGAGGCGATTGCGCGGTCGAACGACACGGTTTTCGGACTGGCGGCGGGGGTTTTCACGCAGGATTTTGCGCGGGCGCATCGGGTGGTGAAAGCGTTCGAGGCGGGGACCTGTTACATCAACCACTATAATGCAGCACCGGTTGAGATGCCGTTTGGGGGGTCGAAACTGTCAGGTGTGGGACGCGAGAATTCCAAGGGGGCGATTGAGAATTACTCGGAAATGAAGGCCGTTTACGTCGGGATGGGGGACGTGGAGGCGCCGTTTTAGATTGATATTAGTGGGTTGTGGGTCTCTGGCGCTTAATTGGCGACCGGGTGACCGCCCGTGATTTTCTGCGAAATTCGATACACGCCATGCGTCGTTCCACAGAAGCGACGCAAAAAAAAGGCGGCGACACCAGGGAGGAGGAGGTGCCGCCGCTATTTACAGAAGACCCAGGGAGGAGGAAGGGCCGTCTGATCGAGGGTCGCTTAGCCGTCGTAGGCTGCGCGATACGCTATGGCGCGCATCGAGTGGCGCGAGATGTTCAAATCGTCGAGCTCGCGGTCGGAAAGCGACTGAAGCTCGTCAAGGGTCTGGCGGTAAGTGCGATAACGCTGCACGCGTTTGGTCAGCCCGCCAAGAAAACCGGCGCGGTTCGCGCTGCGGTCTTTCGCGTTGAAAAAGTCGATTGCACTCATAATCGTTGTCCTGTTGCTGGTGCCCTGCTTTGTTTGCACCATGTTGCTTGTGACCCATACTTAAGGCGATGCTGCAGGTGCACAATGGACGATGCCTCAATGCTGCTATGCAGCATCGTCATAGGTCGCTGGCGCGTTTTCAAGCTTAACGATGAGAAAAGCGGCAAATGGCCCCGGTGGCCTTGTCTCGGGCGGGGATGCGTCGCAAGTAGAGCACGAATTGCAAAAGTGAGCGATCAATATGCCGATTACACGTGAAGAAATTCTTGACAGGCTGCGCGCTGTTTCGCTGCCGAACGGGCGCAATTTGGTCGAGGCGGATTTGATCCGGGCGCTTCAGGTGGACGGTGGGTCGGTTCGATTCGTGATTGAAGCGCCAAACGCGGAGGTGGCACGTGCGATGGAGCCGGTGCGGGCGGCGGCTCAGGCGATTGTGGCCGGCTTGCCGGGCGTCGAGGCGGCCTCGGTCGTATTGACCGCACACGGTCCGGCGGCACCGCCCGCAAAAGAGCCCCCAAGCTTGAAGATCGGCGGACATCCCAAGCCGCAACAGGGCGGGCCGGCCAAGGTTTCGGGCGTGGATCGCATTATTGCTGTGGGATCCGGCAAGGGTGGCGTCGGGAAATCAACGGTGTCGTCCAATCTTGCCGTGGCGCTGGCAAAGCAGGGGCGGCGGGTCGGTCTTTTGGACGCTGATATATACGGTCCATCACAGCCGCAGATGATGGGGATCAACAAGCGCCCCGCTTCGCCGGACGGAAAAACAATTATTCCGCTGCATTCCCATGGTGTTACGCTGATGTCTATCGGCTTCATGATGGAAGAGGGCAAGGCCGTGGTCTGGCGCGGGCCGATGTTGATGGGCGCATTGCAGCAGATGCTGGGTCAGGTCGAATGGGGCGAGCTGGACGTTCTGATCGTCGATTTGCCGCCGGGGACGGGCGATGTGCAACTGACGTTGTGCCAGCGCACCGAACTGACGGGCGCGATTGTCGTGTCGACGCCGCAGGATGTGGCCTTGCTGGACGCGAGGAAGGCGCTGGACATGTTCAAGACACTGAACACGCCTGTGTTGGGGCTGATCGAGAACATGTCCACCTATGTGTGCCCGCAATGCGGGCACGAGGCGCATCTGTTTGGTCACGGCGGCGTTGCTGCCGAAGCCGACCGTTTGGGCGTGCCGTTCCTTGGGGAAATTCCCCTGTCGCTTGATGTGCGTCTGGCTGGGGACGCAGGGCGGCCGGTTGCGTTGGGTGAGGGGCCGGTTTCGGATGCTTATCACGCCCTTGCAAAGCGGCTGATCGACGGCGGAATGGGCTGAAACAGCGACGTCGGTATCGCGTCGGTGCACCCGTTCTGCGTGTTAGCGATCTTTTAAAGCTGGATCTGGTCCGCGCGGACGCTGATTGCGGACGCGCCGGGCCAAAGTGAGTCGTCTATGGCACACAGATGGTACTTCATGGCCTTCTCATGGGAATGAGGTGGCAAATACCGCTGGAATCGGTGATTCGAGGGCTTGTGCTAGGATTTTCGCCAGATTTCACAGGGATCCTGCTGAAAAGGTGGGATTTCTTGAGTATACTATATGTTGTGTTATATTGGCGAAATATCTATATATTGATCACATATCTTGTGTTCCTGACGACGGAAAATCCAAGGAAACAAGGGGATTTCCCTGCCTGGCCCAAAGATTTCTATTGCTTCCCACGAATTCCCATGCCAATTTCGTCTCATCGGATAGAGCGGGACACGTGATACGGGGCGCAAAAGACCCCAAACCCAAATAATAATAGCAGGTTTCATACAGGCACTCGCTTCTATTCAGGTCGTAAAACCGACCACACGAGATCCGGCGCGCGGGCGAGCAGACATCCCCCCAGGTGGCGCGCGCAGCTGGACTAACCCGGTAACGGGACGAGGGCGGCGGATCGAACTCTGGCAGCAGTTCGATCCGCCGCTTTCGGTTTTAGGGGGCAGAAATTTGAAAGGGGCCGCGGGACAGTGGTTCGCAGGTTCAGAGGCGAAGGCCATCACAAGGTGGATACGAAGGGCAGGGTGTCTATCCCGGCCTCGTTTCGCCGTGTGCTTGAAGCCGGCGATCCTGCGTGGTCCGAGAACAAGGCGCCTGAACTGGTGATTGTGTATGGCGATCACCGCCGCAGATATCTTGAGTGTTATACGATTGACGCCGCCAACGAGGTTGACGCGAAAATCGACCGTATGTCGCGCGGTTCAATCGAGCGGCGGATGCTGGAAAAGCTGTTCAATGGTCAATCGTTGTTGACGACGGTTGACGAGACGGGCCGGATTGTTCTGCCGGCGAAGCTGCGCCAGAAGATCGACCTTGAGGGCGAAGCATATTTCATCGCATCGGGCGATACGTTCCAAATATGGAAGCCTGAGACCTACGAAGAAATTGAAGAAGCCAAGACTGAAGCCTGGCTGGATGAGCAGCCGGAGGACTTCGATGTGCTGACGCTTCTTGATTTTGGTGGCGGGGGAGGCTGACCATGGCCGCCGCTGCCAAGGCCCAAAACCGTGATCCGCATATTCCTGTTCTACTTGGCTCGATTTTGGAGGCGTGCGCGCCCATTTCGGGCCATTGGCTTGATGGAACGTTCGGGGCTGGCGGGTATGCGCGGGGGTTGCTGGCGGCAGGTGCCGCGCGGGTCACAGGTGTTGACCGCGATCCGGTGGTTTTCGAGATGGCGAAGGAATGGGCGGGTGAATACGGGGACCGTCTTGATTTGGTCGAGGGCACATTTTCCGATTTAGATCAGTATGTTAATGAGCCTCTCGATGGGGTGGTTCTGGACCTTGGTGTGTCGTCGATGCAGTTGGATCAAGCCGAGCGGGGGTTCTCGTTCATGGGGGATGGACCGCTTGATATGCGCATGAGCCAGGCGGGGACCTCTGCGGCGGATATCGTGGCTGAGGCAGACGAAGGACTGCTGGCGGACATTCTTTATCACTATGGCGAGGAGCGCGCTTCGCGCCGGATTGCGCGGGCGATTGTGGCGGCGAGAGCCGAGGCGCCGATCGTGACGACGGCAGCATTGGTGGCGATTGTCGAGCGGTGTTTGCCGCGTCCGAAACCAGGGCAGAGCCATCCGGCGACCCGCACGTTTCAGGCGTTGCGGATTGCGGTGAATGACGAATTTGGTCAACTGGTCGAAGGGTTGGAGGCGGCGGAACGCGCGCTGAAACCGGGCGGTTGGCTGGCAGTTGTGAGCTTTCATTCGCTGGAAGACCGCGTGGTGAAGCGCTTCTTTCAGGAGCGGTCGGGCAAGGCGTCCGGCGGCAATCGTTATCAGCCTGAGGCACAGGTAGAAGCGGCGCGGTTTCAGGCAAGAAACAAGGCCATTCCTGCCGACGCCGATGAGATTGCGCGCAATCCCCGGTCGCGGTCGGCGAATTTGCGCGTGGGACGTCGGACGGATGCTCCGGCGGGCCCGGTGGAGCGCGCAAAGCTGGGTTTACCAAAGTTAAAGATGGGAGAGCGGTAGATGCGGTCGGTGTTTTATGTCCTGACGGCGTGCCTTGTGATGGTGCTGGCTGTCTGGGCGTATCGAC
This sequence comes from Boseongicola aestuarii, assembly GCF_900184815.1. GTDB lineage: Bacteria > Pseudomonadota > Alphaproteobacteria > Rhodobacterales > Rhodobacteraceae > Boseongicola > Boseongicola aestuarii. The sequence goes on from NZ_FXXQ01000004.1 coordinate 177,922, forward strand.
AGAATTACGAGACGCAAGCGAGCCTGCGCGAGGTGCGGGAGCTTCGTTCGGAGATTGCAGAGCTGCGCGAGCGCGCCGGAGTACTGCGGGCCGAGTGGGCATATCTCAATCGCCCGGAGAGGTTGGCGGATTTGGCCGATATGAACTTCGACCGACTTGAACTTTTGCCACTTCGTCCGGACCATTTCGGCCATATCGATCAGATTACTTATCCAATTGAGCCTTTGCCGCCGATCATGGTGCCGATTGAGGTGATGAGCCGTTTGAGGGATAGCGAATGACACGCACTCCGCTTCGACCCCTGGCAAGAATTCTGGCAGCACGCCGTGCGGGCGAGAATCCGGACATTATTGAGCGCCAAAACCTTGCCGAACGCCACGAAGCCGAGCGCGACAGCGCGCGGGCGCGGGCTGAGGGGCGGTTGCTGGTTCTGGGCGTAGTGTTCTTGTGTGCGTTCACCATGGTCAGTTTGAAGATGTCGATGATCGCTGGGTCGGACCCGGTCGAGCCGCGGGCTGCGGCTTCTGGGGCGCAGATCCTGGCGACGCGGGCGGATATCACGGATCGCAACGGACGCATTCTTGCGACGAACCTGACGACTCATGCGCTTTATGCGCAGCCGCCCTTGATGATCGAGCCCGAACGGGCGGCGCGGGAGTTGGTGAAGATTTTCCCGGATTTGCAGGAAGAGCGGCTGCTGAGGCAGTTCACGGGCGGTCGGAAATTCATCTGGATCAAGCGGCGGATCAGCCCGGAACAGCAGCAAGCGGTGTTTGATATCGGTGATCCGGGGTTGTTGTTCGGGCCGCGCGAGATGCGGCTTTATCCAAACGGTCAGGTCGCAGCGCACGTCCTTGGCGGCGCCGGGTTTGGGCGTGAGGGCGTGTCGTCTGCGGAAGTGATCGGTGTTGCGGGACTGGAAAAGGCGATGGACGCCGAGTTGCGCGACCCCGGCCGGGGCGACGTGCCGCTGGCCTTGTCGCTTGATCTGACGGTTCAGGCTGCGGTTGAGCGCATACTTGAGGGCGGGATGCGCCTGATGAACGCCAAAGGGGCTGCGGCCGTGTTAATGGACATTAACACCGGCGAGATCGTTTCGATTGCGAGCCTTCCCAACTTTGATCCCAATGACAGGCCCCAGCCTTTGACGACCGGCGATCCGGGCGACTCGCCTTTGTTCAACCGGGCTGTGCAGGGCGTTTACGAGCTGGGATCGACCTATAAGATTTTCGCGGTTGCCCAAGGCATTGAAGAGCGGCTGGTCAGTCGCTCGACGATGGTGGATATTCAAGGGCCACTCCGCTGGGGCAAGCACAAGATCCGCGATTTTCGCAATTATGGCAAAGCCTTATCTGTCGAGGACGTGATCGTTAAATCGTCAAACATCGGCACGGCGCGGATTGCGCAAATGATTGGAACCGAACGTCAGCAGGCGTTTCTGGGCGACCTGGGATTGCTTGAAACGACCCCGGTCGAGTTGATCGAGGCGCGCGGCGCACGGCCTTTGGTTCCAAAGAACTGGTCGGAGATTTCCACGATGACGATCTCGTATGGGCACGGGATTTCGGCGTCTCCGCTACATCTGGCTTCGGCATACGCGACACTTTTGAATGGTGGGCTGAAGGTCGAGCCGACGCTTCTTAAGAAAGATTACCCAGTGCCCGGACCCCGGATTATCAGCGAAGATACCTCGCGACAGGCACGCGAGATGCTTAGACAGGTGGTGACACGTGGCACGGCGTCGTTTGGTGAAGTTGCGGGGTATCGCGTCGGTGGCAAGACCGGCACGGCCGACAAGCCGAAATCAACCGGCGGCTATTACGAGGATAAAGTCATCGCGACCTTCGCCAGCGTCTTTCCGGTGGACGATCCGCAGTACGTTCTGGTCGTCACGCTGGACGAGCCGGTCGAAACAAGTGGTCAGGAACCTCGCCGAACAGCCGGTTGGACAGCGGTCCCGGTGGCGGCCGAAGTGATCCGGCGGGTCGCGCCTCTCTTGGGGCTTGCGCCGAGCCTTTCGCTGGACGTTGAAACCGGCACGCCCACGGGTATAACACTGGCCCGGAACTAGACCCGCGAGGCGCGAAAAAGATGCAGACTCAGGCAAAGACGAAATCGCTGTCAGAGCTTGGGCTGACCGCGCGCAATGCCGGAGATATCCGTGTGACGGGCTTGTCGGTGGACAGTCGCGAGGTCAAGGACGGCCACCTGTTTTGTGCGCTTCCCGGCACGCAGGTTCACGGCGCCGAGTTCATTCAATACGCTATTCGGATGCGCGCGGGCGCAGTTTTGACGGACCGCGAGGGTGCCGGAATCGCGGCGGATGTTCTGGCCGAAAGCGGCATTCCTCTGGTCGTCGTCGAGGACCCGCGGGAGGCGCTGGCGTTTTGCGCCGCACTTTGGTTCGAGGCGCAGCCCGAGATCATCACGGCCGTTACCGGCACCAACGGGAAGACGTCGGTGGCATCGTTCACGCGCCAGCTTTGGGCGGAAATGGGCGCCGAGGCCGTGAACATCGGAACGACCGGAATCGAGGGTGCGTTTACAGCGCCGCTTCAGGCTACGACGCCGGAACCGATCACGCTTCACCGGGCTTTGGCGCGGATCGCGGATGCGGGGATTACCCATGCGGCGATGGAAGCATCTTCGCACGGACTGGCGCAGAAACGGCTGGATGCTGTGCGTTTATCGGCAGCGGCGTTTACCAATCTCAGCCAGGATCATTTGGACTATCACGCCACGTTTGAGGAGTATTTTCAGGCGAAAGCGGGACTTTTCGAGCGTGTCCTGCCGGAAGACGGGACGGCGATCATTAACATTGACGATCCCTGGGGGCCGCGGATGGCCGACATTGTCGAAGCGCGTGGGCAGGACCTGTTGACGGTCGGGCGGCGCGAGGATGCGGTGTTGCGCATTCTGGGTCAGCGGTTTGACACGACCGGGCAGGAATGCCGGTTTGAATGGGCCGGAAAGACCCGGCAGGTGCGGCTTGGGCTGATCGGTGGTTTTCAGGCCGAGAACGCCTTGGTGGCGGCCGGGCTTTGCATCGCCACGGGCGCGGATGCCGAGGAGGTATTCGACGGTTTGCACGCCCTGGAGACTGTGCGCGGACGGATGCAGTTTGCCGCCCGGCGCGACAATGGGGCGACGGTTTTCGTCGATTATGCGCACACGCCGGAGGCTCTGTTGACCGCGCTGAAGGCGATCCGCCCGCATGTTCTGGGGCGGCTGATCGTGGTATTTGGGGCTGGCGGTGATCGAGATCGTGCAAAGCGACCCTTGATGGGGCGCGCGGCTGCGGATTACGCGGACATCGCGATCGTGACTGATGACAATCCGCGCAACGAAGACCCTGCTGCGATCCGGGCTGCAGTGCTGGACGGGGCGCGGCTGGGAGCTGCGGATGTGAGCGAAGTCGCGGACCGCGCCGAGGCGATCTTGCGCGGTGTCGACGCGCTTGGGGCTGGCGACACATTGCTGATAGCGGGCAAAGGGCACGAGACGGGTCAGATCGTCGGAGATGCGATTTTGCCGTTCGATGACGTCGAACAGGCGAGCATTGCCGTCGCCGCGCTGGACGGTCGCGGATTATGAGCGCGCTTTGGACAAAGGCAAGCGCGGTTGCCGCGACGCGCGGGACAGCGCAGGGGCCGGACTGGGCGGCCACGGGTGTGTCCATCGACACGCGCACGATTGAAGCGGGCGAGTTGTTTGTCGCCCTGAAGGATGTGCGCGACGGGCATGATTTCGTCGCCGAGGCATTGGCAAGGGGCGCGGTTGCGGCGCTTGTGTCGCGCGTGCCGGAGGGCGTTGGACCGGATGCACCGTTAATCATCGTTAACGACGTGCTGGAAGGTCTGGAAGCCTTGGGACGTGCTGCGCGTGCGCGCACGACAGCGCGGGTCATCGCGGTGACCGGATCGGCGGGCAAGACATCGACGAAAGAAATGCTGCGCGATGTTCTGGGGCGTCAGGGACGCACCCACGCAGCCGAAGCGAGCTATAATAACCACTGGGGTGTGCCTCTGACTTTGGCGCGGATGCCACAGGACACCGAGTTTGCGATCATCGAAATTGGCATGAATGCACCGGGAGAGATCGCGCCGCTTTCCAACATGGCGCGCCCCCATCTGGCGATCATCACCACCGTGGCTGCCGCGCATCTTGAAGCGTTTGAGAGCATTCAGGAGATCGCGCACGAGAAGGCCTCGATCTTTGAAGGATTGGAGCCCGGTGGGGTTGCCCTGTTTAACGCTGATATCGAAACGGCGCTGATTTTGGACGACAAAGCAAAGGCTTGCGAGGCGCAGAGAATTGGGTTCGGGGCTTTGCCGGGGGCGGGGCTTTATGCAGAAGATATCCAGTTGGGCGAGAAAAGCAGCGTCGTGCGCGGCCAGTTCCAGGGGCGACGTTTTCTGTTTCGCGTCGGGGCACCGGGGCGGCATTTCGCGATGAACGCGCTGGCGGTTTACGGCGCGGCTTGCCTGGTGGGGGCGGACGCGGATGTCGCGGCGTGTGACATCGGCGCCTGGAGCGCGCCGGCCGGGCGAGGGCAACGCGAAACGGTGGTTCTGGACCCGGTCGAAGGCTGGTCTTTCGAACTGATCGACGACGCGTTCAATGCCAATCCGGCGTCGATGGGGGCCGCGCTTTGGGTGTTAACCGCGGTTAATCCCACCGATGGCGTGGGTCGCTTTCGGCGCGGGCGACGGATTGCGGTGCTGGGGGACATGCTGGAGCTTGGCGCGACCGAACTGGAACTGCACGCAGCGATCGCCGACCATCCTGCGATGGAACTGATCGACCGGGTGGAATGCGTCGGGCAACGGATGCGCGCCCTTTACGACGCGCTGCCGGACGAAAAGCGCGGACATAGTTTTACGACGGCCGAAGAGATGGCGGCAGAGGCGCATCACCTGGCGGACGCGGGTGATGTGGTGCTGGTCAAGGGGTCGAAAGGCAGTAAGGTAAGTCTTGTTGTCGATGCGCTGAGAAAACAGAGCGAGCGGCGCAGGACCGCCGCAGACAAGGAACGGAATTAGGATGCTCTATTGGCTGACGCTCTTTTCTGACGGGGGTGATTTTTTCAACCTTTTCAGATATATAACCTTCCGCGCCGGCGGGGCATTCTTCACCGCCCTGGTGTTCGGATTTCTGTTCGGGCAACCGTTGATCAACCTGCTGAGGCGGCGTCAGAAGCATGGTCAGCCGATCCGCGATGATGGGCCGGAAAGCCATATCGAAGGCAAGGCCGGAACGCCGACGATGGGGGGTGTACTGATCCTTGGTGCGGTAGTGACATCATCGCTTTTCTGGGCGCGGCTGGACGTCGGGTTTGTCTGGATGGTCCTGTTTGTGACCATTGCGTTCGGTGCCATCGGGTTCGTCGACGACTATCAGAAAGTGACGCGCAATTCGCATGCCGGCGTGTCCGGCCGGGTGCGTCTGGCAATTGGTTTCGTGATCGCCGCGGTGGCGGCGTATTGGGCTGTGGGAATGCATCCCGAAGAGCTTCAGAACCGGGTGGCGATCCCGGTTGTGAGCGGACTTGTTAACCTTGGTATATTGTTTCTGCCATTCGCCATGCTGGTCATTGTCGGGTCCGCCAACGCGGTGAACCTGACCGATGGTCTGGACGGCCTGGCGATCATGCCGGTGATGATCGCGGCGGGGTCTTTGGGGGTGATTGCCTATACAGTTGGACGCACGGATTTCACGCAATACCTTGGGATCAACTACGTTCCGGGCACGGGTGAGATCCTGATATTTACTGCCGGACTGATTGGCGGAGGACTTGGATTCTTGTGGTACAATGCGCCGCCCGCGGCTGTTTTCATGGGGGATACCGGGTCGTTGGCGTTAGGTGGCGCGCTTGGAGCGATTGCGGTGGCGACCAAACACGAGATCGTTTTGGGAATTATCGGCGGTCTGTTCGTCGTCGAGGCAATGAGCGTCATTATCCAGGTGCTGTACTTCAAAAGCACTGGCAAACGTGTGTTCCTGATGGCGCCGATCCACCATCATTTCGAGAAAAAGGGATGGGCCGAGCCACAGATCGTGATTCGGTTCTGGATCATCAGTCTTATTCTTGCTCTGGTCGGGTTGGCGACCCTGAAAGTACGTTAAGATTAATGAAGATGAACGGCGGTCCACGACCTGTCGTTCAGCGAGACGCGTTAACAGGAGTGAATGGCGATGGGTTTCTTGATACGGTGGTTGGTGGCATTCGTGTTGCTTGCGACCACGTTCAATCCGACGGAACTGAGCTTTGTGAAATGGGCGAGAGCGTCCTGGAATGAGCAAACTTCACTGGTGGTGCTGTTCGGTCTTGTCTTGCTGGTCATTTACGTGGTGTTTCTGACAGCGGTCTTGCGGGGCATCGGCGCACTGGGCGTCACGCTTGTGCTGGCGGTGATCGCGGCGTTGGTCTGGGTGTTGCTGGACCTTGGCTGGCTGTCGATCGACGACCCCGGCATGATGACCTGGGTCGCGATCCTGGCGCTTTCGGTGGTGTTGGCGGTCGGGATGTATTGGGGCATCTTGTGGCGCCGGATTTCGGGGCAGATCGAAGTTGATGATGACGGAGATATCTAGGCCATGATCCCCGTCCGGGGCGTCGAGGACCGGCGGATTGCCGTGCTAGGGTTGGGTCGAACGGGCCTTTCGGCGGCGCGTGCCATTATGGCAGGTGGTGGCGTGGCATTGTGTTGGGACGACGCGGAGGCCGCGCGAGAGCGAGCCGCGGGCGAGGGACTGACGTTGCATGATCTTGGGCGCGGCGGCGCTTGGGAGGCTGTGGACGCGCTGATCGTGTCGCCAGGAATTCCGCATCTTTATCCCGCGCCAAACCGCTATGTCGCGGCGGCGCAGGCGGCGGGTGTGCCGGTGGACAACGACATCGGATTGTTCTTTCGCTCGCTTGCGGTACCGGAATGGGACCGCTTTGAAACGGTGCCGCGGGTGATCGCCGTGACAGGGTCGAACGGGAAGTCGACGACTTCGGCTTTGATCCACCATTGCCTTGAGGTTGCGGGACGTGAAAGCCAGTTGGCCGGGAACATCGGACGTGGCGTTCTGGACATCAATCCGCCGGGGGATGGCGGAATAGTGGTGCTTGAATTGTCGTCTTATCAAACGGAGCTGGCGCGTTCGCTAACACCTGATATCGCGGTGTTTACCAATCTTACCCCGGACCATCTTGACCGCCACGGCGGGTTTGGCGGGTATTTTGCGGCGAAACGGCGGTTGTTTGCGGAAGGTGGACCGGATCGCGCGGTGATCGGTGTCGATGAACCCGAAGGACGGCTTCTGGCCGGACAGCTTTCGGAAGGGGCGGGAGACGACCGGGTGATCCGGATTTCATCGGGCCAGAAGCTGGGCGGTGCAGGCTGGAATGTCTTTGTTCGCAAAGGGTTTTTGGCGGAATTCAGGAAGTCGCGACAGGTGGCTTCGATTGATCTGCGTGCCGTCCGTGGATTGCCGGGAGCGCACAATCACCAGAACGCCTGTGCGGCCTTCGCGGCGCTGCGCGCGCTTGGACTGGCACCAAAGTTGATTGAGCAGGGTTTCCAGAGTTTCGAAGGCCTGCCGCATCGCAGCCAGATTGTCGGAGAAAAAGGCGGGGTAACCTTCGTTAACGACAGCAAGGCCACCAACGTGGACAGCGCGGCCAAAGCTTTGGCCGCGTTTTCGGGCGTGCGTTGGATCGTTGGCGGGCAGATGAAGGACGGCGGCCTTTCTGCTGTGGCACCCCATTTGGGCAACGTGTCGAAAGCCTATGCCATTGGACGACAGGCGGCGGAAGTGGCGCTGGAGTTGAACGAAATGGCAGGCAGATCGCTTTGTGAGGTCTGCGAGACTATGGCCGAAGCGGTCGGGCGGGCGGGCGCGGAAGCTCTGGCGGGTGAGACGGTTTTGTTGGCCCCGGCGGCGGCAAGTTTCGACCAATACGATAACTTCGAGAAACGCGGCGAGGACTTTGTGTCCGAGGTGGCGCGTGTTTTGCAGAAGGGTGGGCCGGATGATCCGGGCGGGGAAATGAAAGATGCCTGATCCGGTGCGTTGGGGTGTTTTGGGAGCAGGGAAATTTGCGCGCGAGCAAATGACTCCGGCGATTCACGCTGCGCGGAACGCGGAATTCGCGGCGATTGCGACGTCTGATCCGAAGAAAGCCGAGCCGTTTCAGGCATTTCAGCCTAGGTTGCAGGTGTATGATGATTATGATGCCTTGCTTGCGGATGACGCGATTGATGCCGTTTATGTACCGCTGCCAAACCATCTGCATGTGGAGTGGACGCTGAAAGCGCTGGCCGCGGGCAAGGCCGTTTTGACGGAAAAACCGATTGCGCTGGAAGAGGCAGAGTTTGATCGATTGATTGCCGCGCGCGATGACGCGGGACTGCTGGCCGCCGAGGCCTTTATGCCAGTACACCATCCACAATGGATGAAAGTGCGGGATTTGATCGCGCAAGGCGCCGTTGGCAAACTGGCGCATGTGCGCGGGGTGTTTACCTATAACAACGTGGATCGCCCGGAGAATATCCGCAATCGCCCCGAGACCGCGGGCGGTGGTTTGCGCGATATCGGAGTCTATCCCTTTGGAACGGAACGGTTTGCAACACGTCAGGAGCCGAGCGTCATCTGGGCGGATGTGTCATGGGAAAACGGCGTCGATACCGTGGCGCGCGTCAACGCGACGTTTCCGGGCTTCACTTTCGAGGCCGTGGTGAGCATGCGGATGCATCTGTTTCAGGAGATGTCGTTTCACGGGGATCGCGGTGTCTTGCGCGTTACGGCTCCATTCAATCCGCTTTCATTTGGCGACGCCGAAGTGCAGTTGATCAACGCCGACGAGACGCGGCTATGGCGGTTCGCGGTCAATCAATACGTCGCGCAGGTCGAGAATTTCGGCAAGGCGATGCGCGGCGAAATGGATTATCCGGCACCGCTGGAATTCAGTCGCGGAACGCAGCGCATGATCGATATGACCTTCGCCGCCGCCGGGGCTGGCAGCGGTGGAAGGCCCGTGAATTACGCGTAGGCGCGCTGCATTTCCGCAGCCGGTTTTGGCCATTCGCCGAGTGCGAAATGAATGCGCACGCTTTTTGCTCCTGGAAAGGATTCGGCCAGCGTCGAGGCGGCGACGACATGTGTTCCCGCGCCTTCTTCGCTTGCTTTGAAGCGCACGATGATGGGACGAACCTTGCGATTGTCGGTGAACGCGCCTGTTGGCACAGCCACGCGGTTCACGCCTTCTTCGATCGAAGCACTGACCATGTACGAGATGCGGCGACCGCTCTGGCGTATCGCGTAAGGCAAGTGGTTTTTGTGGGGGACATGCGGCGCGCCTGTGGTCTTGATGACGTCCAGAATGCTGGCGCGCAGGGAAATCTCGTCTTGATCCGGCTCAGCCATGAAGGGAATTTCGTCGAGCAGGGTCCGGCATTCCTGGGCTTCGTTCGCGTTGATTTTGCAGATGCGCGAGGTCATGGCCGTGCGCAGACGGCGCGGTGAGACATAGCTTGCCGCCTTGGCGTCTTCGTCGACCATTGTATTGACTGGAACACTTGCAGGGCGCTGGGCCTTGGGGCGAATGGTGGTGGCTCCGGTGTCCGTGGGCGCGGTTTGAAGCGCATCCGCCGCAGTATAGCCTTTGTCGTCTTTCAAGAGCGCATAAGCGGTTGAAATGCGGGCGAATTCGTCGGCCGTTCCCTGGCCGCGATCCGGGTGCTTTTCAAAGGCGAGTTTCTTGTAGGCGGCGCGGATTTCATCCGGATCAGGATGACCTGTAAGTCCGAGGATTTCTTGCGCATGTGCGCGCGCTTGGGCTTTTTCAAAGAAATTCATGGCATCAACACTCTTTACTTGCGACTTTGGCCCCCCGAGAAAATGCTTTGGCTACATGCCGAAAGCGTTCCGAACGGTCCGCAGTCAAACTCACTACACTGTCACGTCTTGCTCTATGACGCCTTAGCAGTATTCAACTAAAATACGCTCTGAATTTGACTAAAAACGTGTACTTTAAGGGCGCATTGTGGCGGGGATTGTCCTTATTCGCCGGAAGGAGGTCTTTTGTTCCGATGCCTCAAACGGTCGTAAGCTCCGGCGGGAATCCCGAATGCAGAACCGGCCAGCACCATCTGGGCAATTGCAAAGGACAGGCTTTGGTCGAGCGGGACGAAGGGTGCCAGAGAGGGCGCATAGGCAAAGACGGCCAGGAGGGCGGCCCAGCACATCGCGAGGCCGATCGCGCCTTTCAGCCCGCGTAAGGCGACGATTTTGCGGGCGGCGAGAAAGCTGACCAGAAGAATGGTGAAATAGACGAGAGCGGCAGCTGCCGTCGCCATATCAGCCGGCCTGTTTCATCAGACGACCAGGAAGGTTGTTTGCCCAAGTGCTGATCGTGCCGGCGCCGAGGCAGACGACGATATCGCCGGGGCGTGCCTGTTCGCGCACCAGACGTTCGAGGTCGTCTTCGCTGATGATCGCGCGGGCGTGGCGGTGTCCGTGGCGGATCAGGCCGGCAACGAGGTCTTCGCGTGTGGCGCCGGGGATCGGGTCTTCGCCAGCGCCATAGACCTCGGCAATACCGACGACATCGGCCTCGTTGAAGCAGGTGCAGAAGTCCTCGAACAGGGTCGAGAGGCGAGAGTAGCGGTGGGGCTGGTGGACGGCGATGACACGTGCGTTGGGGCTGTCGCCCACGGCCTGGCGCGCGGCCTTGAGGACCGCTGCGATTTCGACCGGGTGGTGGCCGTAGTCGTCGATGATGGTGACGCCATCGACTTCGCCGACCTTGGTGAAGCGGCGATTGACGCCTTTGAAGTTGGCGAGCGCTTCGCGAATTTCTGCGGCTTTCATGCCTAGGTGGCGGGCAACGGCGACGGCGGACAGGGCGTTGGAGACGTTGTGGTCGCCCGGCATGGGCAGTGTGCAGTTTTCGATGACCATATCGTCCTGGGACAGGACAATATCGAAGTGGGCGATGCCGTTTTGGTAACGAAGATTAACGGCGCGGACATCGGCCTGAGAGTTAAAGCCGTAGGTCACGACGCGGCGGTCTGTGATGCGCCCGACAAGCGCCTGAACTTCGGGATGATCGGTGCACAGCACGGCGAGGCCGTAGAACGGGATGTTCGAGACGAAGTCGTCGAAGCCTTTGCGCAAGGCCTCTATGGTGCCCCAGTGTTCCATGTGTTCGGGGTCGATGTTGGTGACGATGGCGATGGTCGCGGGCAGGCGGTTGAAGGTGCCGTCGCTTTCGTCGGCCTCAACAACCATCCATTCGCCCTGACCGACGCGCGCGTTCGAGCCATAGGCGTGGATGATGCCGCCGTTGATTACCGTGGGGTCGATGCCGCCACCGTCGAGCAGGGCTGCGACCATCGTGGTGGTGGTGGTTTTGCCATGGGTGCCCGCGACTGCGATGTTGGAGCGCAGGCGCATGAGTTCAGCCAGCATTTCAGCGCGGCGCACGACTGGCAGGCCGAGGCGGCGGGCTTCGTCCAGTTCGGGGTTGCCGCGTTTGATGGCGGAGGAAATGACGATGACTTCCGCGCCCTCGAGGTTTTCGGCGCGCTGGCCTTCGAAGATCTTCGCGCCGAGGTCTTGCAGGCGGTTGGTTATCTTGGTCGCTTTGAGGTCGGAGCCCTGGACGATGTAGCCGGCTTCGATCAGCACCTCCGCGATGCCGGACATGCCGATACCGCCGATACCGACGAAGTGGATCGGACCCATTTCGGTGGGCAGTTTGGTCGCTGCTGCTGCGTTCATCGGGCTTACTCCGCGAGTTGTTCGACCAGCGCGGCGAGGCGCTCGGTTGCGTCTGGTGTGCCTGTAGACAAGGCGTTTTCGGCCATTTGTCGGGCGCGATCCGGGTCTGTCAGGATGGCGTGGATGTGCTTGGAAAGCGCGTCGGGATCAAGGGCGCTTTCAGCGATGAGCAAAGCGCCGCCTGCGTCGACAAGGCCCTTTGCGTTGGCGGTCTGGTGATCTGCCGTGGCGGCGGCGAAGGGAATCAGGATAGCAGGGCGGCCGATGATCGAGACATCGGCGACGGAGGAGGCTCCGGCGCGGGAGATGACGAGGTGGGCTGCGCTCATGCGCTGTGGCACGTCGTTGAAGAAGGTTTGGACATCAGCGTGGATGGTGGCGAGCGTGTAGGCGTCGGTGACGCGGGCGAGGTCTTCGGGGCGGGCCTGATGACTGACATGCAGGCGCGGTCTCAGGGCGTCGGGGAGGCGGGTGATGGCGTCCGGGACGATGTCCGAGAGGATGCGCGCGCCTTGGCTGCCGCCCATGATGAGGATGTTCAGGGGGCCGTCGTTTGCGTCCGGGTAAGGCGCCTTGTGCTGGTCGAGGATTGCGGCACGGACAGGGTTGCCGGTGTGGGTGCCAGTGACGCCTGACGGCAGGGCGGTGGGCCAGGTGCCGCAGGCAACGGTGTTCACGCGGCGGGCGAAGACCTGGTTCACGCGGCCAAGGACGCCGTTTTGTTCGTGTATCATGCGGGGGATGCGCAAGGCCCAAGCGGCGGCGATTGCGGGGATCGAGGGGTAGCCGCCGAAACCTGCGACGACGGTAGGGCGGTCGATGAGGAAGCGCCATTTGGCGGCGGCGATACCGGCGAGAATGGTTAATGGGACCAGAGCTTTGGTGAGGAGGCCGCCGCGCGCGAAGGTGGCGCTGTTAACTTCGGTTACTGCGACAGCATCGGGAAAGCCGCTGGTGTAGCGCGCGCCTCGGGCGTCGGTGGAGAGGGTGACGCGCCAGCCGCGTTTGAGCATTTCTTCGGCCAGGGCCTGAGCGGGAAACATGTGCCCGCCAGTGCCGCCTGCGGCGATGACAAGATGTGGCTGTTTGCTCAACGGCCTCTCCGGATCAGGTGATCGGCGATCTCGCCCTGAGGACGGGTGCGGGTAAGGGCGAGGAGCATTCCGATCAGGATGCCACCTGCGATGAGGGAGGACCCGCCGTAGCTGACGAAAGGCAATGTCATGCCCTTGGCGGGCAGGAGGCGGACGGCGACGGACATGTTGATCATGGCTTGCACGGCGAAGGTGCAGGCGAGGCCGGTGCCTGCGAGGCGGATAAAGGGATCACGTTCGCGCATGAGGCGGAAGAGCGACCGAAGCGCGATTGTAGCGTAGAGGAAGATGATCACGAGGACGAGGATCAGGCCGTATTCTTCGGCGGCGACGGCGATGATGAAGTCGGTGTGCGCGTCCGGCAGGGACCATTTGACGGTGCCTTCGCCGACGCCGACGCCAAAGAAACCGCCTTCGCGTATGGCGTTTGCGGCGTAGCCGAGTTGCGTCGTCGGGTCGACTTCTGCCGAAAGGAAGCCGTCGATCCGTCGGGCGAAGTGATCTGAATTCTGGTAGGCGAGCGCGCCGCCGACGACAGTGAGTCCCGCCATTCCGGCGAGGATGAAGAAGGACGCGCCGCCGACGAAATACATCACACCCCAGCTGAACAGCACAAGGCTGGCTTGGCCGAAGTCGGGTTGCAGGGCGAGCAGAAGCACGATGAAGAGTGCGAGCGCGAAGGAATAGCTTTTGCCGGGCGGACCTGCGACTTCGTTCGAGGCGGCGATCATCCAGCCAGCGACGACGATGAAGAGGGGTTTGAGGAACTCGGAGGGTTGGATCGAGCCGAAACCGAGCGAGAACCAGCGCACAGCGCCTTTGCCGTAGTCGGTACCTAAGATCGGCAGGAGCATGAGCGCGACAAGGCTGCAGGCGAAGCCGATCACCGCCAGTCTGCGCACGGTTTGCGGAGACATCAGTGAGAACGCGAACATGGTAAATATTGCAACTGTCCCGAAAAAGGCCTGACGTTGCACATAGAAGAAATCGGAAAACCCGTTGCGCTGGGCCAGCGGAGGCGAGGCTGCGAGCCCAAGCAAAAGCCCTATGCCGAACAACAGGAAGACCGCACTGAGCGACCATTTGTCGATCGTGCGCCACCACCGTGGAAGAATCGGCTCGCCGTCCCTTGTGGGGACTGAGCCATATACCATTTCTGTCATGCGTCCTGCTCGAACTGCCGAAGTATGCCCGGTTGTCCGGGTCTGCTTGTCAGTGTAACGAATCGGCGGGCAAAGGGCTAGGAAAACATGCGCTTTTCAAGCGGTCAGGGCGGTAGAATTGGTTAAGACGGTCAACACATTGATTTTGGGCGCGGGCGCGGCTGGTTTGATGTGTGCAGCCCATGCCGGGCCGGGCGTCTTGGTGGTGGATCACGCGAAGGCACCGGGTGAAAAGATCCGCATATCCGGCGGCGGGCGGTGCAATTTCACGAACATGGGCTGTGATCCCGAAGCGTTCCTGTCGAACAATGCGCATTTCGCAAAATCGGCTTTGTCCCGGTACACGCAGTGGGACTTCATTGAGTTGGTCGACGCTTACGGGATCGCCTGGCACGAGAAGACGTTGGGGCAGTTGTTTTGCGATGGATCGTCGAAAGAGATCATTGCGATGCTGATTTCCGAACTTGAGAAAGCGGGCGCAACACTCTGGTGTAAAACGGAAATTGGAGATGTTGCCTGGCGCGATGGGGCGTTTCATGTGGCGTTGGTGCGCGCTGGTGAGCCGGTTCGGGTGAAGGCGAAATCGCTGGTTCTGGCTACCGGTGGGAAGTCCATACCGAAGATGGGAGCGACCGGATTGGCTTATCGGTTGGCGGAGCAATTTGGATTGGCGGTGACCGAGACGCGTCCGGCTTTGGTGCCGTTCACGCATGACGATGACGGGTTGAAGGCTCTGGCGGGTGTTGCAGTGGAAGGTCGTGCGGCTGCGGGTAATGCGAGTTTTGATGAGGCGATTTTGTTCACGCATCGCGGGCTTTCGGGTCCGGCAATCTTGCAGACGTCGTCCTATTGGCGCGAAGGTGAAGATGTGTTGCTAAACCTCTGTCCTGAAAGGGATTTGAAGGAATGCTTGATTGAGGCCAAGCGGGCCTCTGGACGGCGCGGGGTGGCGTCGGTTCTGGCAGAGCATATGCCGCAGCGGTTGGCGCAGGCGATGGTTGAGCGGCTTGGCTTGACGGGTAATCTGGCGGATCAGCCGGATGCGCGTTTGGGCGAGATCGCGAAGGCGGTGCAAGCCTGGCCGTTTCGCCCCACGGCGACGGAAGGGTATCGCACGGCCGAGGTGACGCTAGGTGGAATCGATACAGCTGGGCTTTCATCAACAACGATGGAGGCGAAGGACGTACCGGGGCTATTTGCGATTGGCGAGGCCGTCGATGTGACGGGCTGGCTTGGAGGATACAATTTCCAGTGGGCGTGGTCGTCGGGATGGGCGGCTGGGCAGGCCATTGCGGGGCGTGCGGCGTCTTAATATCGCGAGATTCTGGTGATTGTTGCGCGGAGTTCGGCGGGATTTTGCTGAGGAAACCGACGCTTTGGCGACAATCAAGGGCGTCGTCGCAGGATTTGCAGGGCGAGTGTGAACAGCGTCCTGCCCGCCGTTTTTTCGCCATAGATTTGTCAGCGCAGCGCCACAATGTCCCGGAAGTTTTGAAAGGAACAGAGCCGACGAAAGACGGGCCGACGCAACGCGGGAGACCTTGGACATGGACGCAGTGCTTTTGAACGACGGGGCGCGACTGGTGCATTTGTTGGGGTTGGCATTGGGCTTCGGGGTGGCGCTTTTGGCGGATGGGTCGGCGGCGCGGGCGGTCTTGAGGCCGTTGCAGGAGCGCGAGGTGGTGATGCTGAAGATGCTGCATCATGTCGTGACATTCGGGTTGGTCTTGCTTTGGGCGAGCGGGTTGATGCTGTTGTGGCTGCGGACGGGGTTTGATCTGGAGCGATTCAGTCCGAAGCTTTGGACGAAGGTTTGCGTGGTCTCGGTTCTGACGCTGAACGCTATCGCGATCGGACGGCTTGGATTGCCGACGCTGCTGCGATTTCAGAGCTGGCGGTTTGGCGACATACCGATTTTGGAACGCATTCAACTTTGTGCGCTTGGCACGTTGTCGGCGGCGTGTTGGGTGCTGGCCTTGGCTCTGGGCGTATTCGGCTATTTCAAGGCGCTGAACGCGGAACAGCTTACGCACATTCTGGCGTTAACCTTCCTTACGGCTTTGGCGATGGCTCTGTTGGCGGCGACGCTGACGCCTGTTATTGCCGCGATTGTGCGATTTCTGGAGCGTCGGTCTGCCGCATGAAAAAAAAGACCCCGCCGGGAATGCGGGGTCTTTCCAGGGAGGAACCAGGCCGATGGGGGAGGATCAGGCCTGTTCCAGGATGCCTTTGCCTTTGGCAAGTTCTTGCATCCGCTTTTGCAGTTTTTCAAAGGCGCGGACTTCGATCTGGCGAATACGCTCGCGGCTGACGTTGTATTGGCCGCTGAGTTCTTCAAGTGTGATCGGTGAGTCTTGCAGTCGACGCTGGGTCAGGATGTCCTGCTCGCGCTCGTTGAGGACTTCCATCGCCTTAGCCAGAAGCTCGCGACGTACTTCGAGTTCGTCTTGTTCCTCATAATCAGTTGCCTGATCGGCACTTTCGTCTTCGAGCCAGTCCTGCCATTGCGCGGCGCCTTCGCCATCCGCCGAAACGGTCGCGTTGAGTGACGCGTCGCCACCGGACAGGCGTCTGTTCATTGAGATCACTTCGTCTTCGGTGACGTTCAGATCATTTGCGATGCGGGCCACGTTTTCTGGGCGCATGTCGCCGTCTTCCAGAGCGCCGATACGGGCCTTGGCTTTGCGAAGGTTAAAGAACAGCTTTTTTTGCGCGCTGGTCGTGCCGAGCTTCACCAGGCTCCAGGACCGCAGGATGTATTCCTGGATCGAGGCGCGGATCCACCACATGGCGTAGGTCGCCAGACGGAACCCCTTTTCGGGGTCAAAGCGTTTCACGGCCTGCATGAGGCCGACGTTGGCTTCGGAAATGACCTCGGCCTGGGGCAGGCCATAGCCGCGATAGCCCATGGCGATTTTCGCCGCCAGACGCAGGTGCGATGTCACCATCTGGTGGGCGGCATCCGTGTCCTGATCTTCGACCCAACGCTTTGCGAGCATGTATTCCTGCTCGGGTTCCAGCATGGGGAACTTCCGGATCTCTTGCAGATACCTGTTCAGCCCGCCTTCGGGAGACGGCGCAGGTAGATTTGCGTAATTAGCCATCTCAAATTCCTTTCCCTGTAGGTCGCTATGTTGCGACGCTTAACATAGATAGTGAACCGGTCAGTTCAGTTCAAGGTTTGCGAGTCGATATTATCGGATCGCTTTGATTGAAAGATGAATGTGACCGTCTTTTTCTGCCAGTCGTAAACTCTGGATCTCACATAGACGTGCAGAGTTTCGTGAAATTGGCGACGAAATGTGCAGAAATTCACATAGCGGCAAGTGCGGCCCGAAGGGCCGTCATATCGTCTGGAATAGGGGAGGTGAAGCTGAGATTTTCCTTTGTCACGGGGTGAAAAAAGCCCAGCGTTTCGGCGTGAAGTGCTTGTCTTGTAGAGGCTTTTGCCTCATCCGCGCCCGGAGTGTCCGCGGCCAGTCGGCGGCGTCCGCCGTAGGTCGGGTCGCCGATCAAAGCGTGGCCGATGTGGGCTGCGTGGACGCGGATTTGATGGGTGCGGCCGGTTTCGAGGTTGCAATAAATCTCGGCGGCGGCGCGGCCAAATGTTTCAATCACGCGAATGCGCGTAACGGCGTGGCGGCCTCCGTGGAACAAGACGGCCTGCCGTTGGCGGTCGGTTTTGTGGCGGGCAAGTTGTGTTGTGACCTTGATGATGTTGCCGGGCTCGAAGCTGACGCCCTTGACGCCGCGTAGGCGCGGGTCGCCCTGATCGGGCACGCCGTAGCAGAGCGCGCGGTATGTGCGCTCGACGGTATGGGCGGCGAACTGGTCGGCGAGGCCGTGGTGGGCGGCGTCGGATTTGGCGACGACGAGCAGGCCGGATGTGTCCTTGTCGATGCGATGCACGATGCCGGGCCGCTTTTCTCCACCTACACCTGAGAGGTCTCCGCCGAAGTGATGAAGGAGAGCGTTCACGAGCGTGCCGGAGTAGGAACCGGGCGCCGGGTGAACGACCATGCCGGCCGGCTTGTTGACGACGAGGAGGTCATCGTCCTCGAACACGATATCAAGCGGGATCGCTTCGGGGAGGGTTTCGACGTCGACGGCGTCAGGCACGGTAATGTCGAAGGTGTCACCTTCGGCCACCTTGGCCTTAACGTCTGTTAACGGCACGCCGTCTTTGGCGACGGCGCCTTCGGAGATGAGTTTCGACAGCCGGGAGCGGCTGAGATGCGCTTCCTCTGGCACATCGCGGGCGAGCGCCTTATCAAGGCGCGACGGCGGGGCTTCGCCGATTGTAATGCGATGGACGGTCTTGGACATGGACGAACGCGAGCCTTCGGTGGGCGAGGTCAGGCACCTCAAGTATCTCAAGTGGCTGGTGACGATCCTGACCGTCACGATGATCGGCGGGGTTCTAACGGTCGTGGGCCTGCTTGTCATGCAGTTTGGTGCATTGAATGACATTCCGCTGCCGGATGAGATCGAATTGCCGGATGGGGCGAAGGCGGTTGCGTTCACGCAGGGAGACGACTGGTTTGCCGTGGTCACCGAAACGGACGAGATTTTGATCTTCTCGCGTGCGACCGGTCAGATCATTCAGACGGTGAAGATTGCGTCTGATTAGGCGAGCCAGCCGGATTCAAGGGCTTGTGCCCAGTCTTCAACACCCTTTGCGCGGGCCAGCGCGACCATTTCGCCCGTGTCGTAGGGGACGGCGATGAAGTCGACTTGCCAGATGCCCTGAACCTTTTCGACGATTGCATAGCGGGCGTCGGGCGCCCCAAGCTGGAAGACGAAGGGCGGATCGAGGCGACTGTCGAGAAACGCCGGGCATCCGACCGAGCCGGGGTTCACGATTGTCGGGCCTTTGGGCAGGCGTACAAGGTCCGGGGTGTGCGTATGGCCGCATCCGATAAGCGTGGCATCGGTATCGCCCATGCGTTCCGCCACGCCGGTCAGATCGCGTTTGATCATGCGGTTTTGCGGGCCTTCCATGTGCAGCCACATCTCGTTGTCGTCCTGCATTGTGCCGTGGCAAAACAGGGCGTCTTCGATCCTGAGGATTGGCGAGAAGGTTTTCAGCCAGTCGATGTGATGGCTGGAGAGATCGTCGATGATCCACTTTTCCCATAGGCCCATCTGGTCGGCCGGGCGGTCGAAAAGCTGTCGGTCGTGATTTCCAAGCACCGTTGGCAGTTCGCGCGCCATGAGGAGGTCGGCGGTTCCTACGGCATCAAGCGGGCTGGACAAGCTGTCACCAAGGTTGATGATCCTCGTGAGTCCGCGTTGGTCGATATCCGAAAGAACAGCTTCAAGGGCCGAGCGGTTGCCGTGAATGTCCGAGATGAGGGCGAATTTCATGAGGCGAGACTGTCCCGCATTGGCGAATTCGTAAAGAGCGGATGAACCGATCTTTATATTCGTGAATTTGGTAAGGAGTAGTGGTACCGCCTCCCCGGCTTGAACGGGGGACCCCTGGTTCCACAAACCAGTGCTCTAACCAACTGAGCTAAGGCGGCACGCGGGCAGGGGATAGCGCCGGTTCGACACGATTGCAAGAGGCTTGGTCAGAGATCGAGGTCGCAGGTTTCTTTGACCGCTTTGCGACCGAAAAGGTGACCGGGCCGGGACGTGGAGCAGGCAAAGCCCGCGCGGGCGCACCTGTCGAGATCGGTGCGAGTCCTTCGGCAAAGCGGCGCAACATCGGCGTGCCGTTCACGGGCGACGGGGATGATGGTGGTCAAAAAGCTATCCGGTTTGCATGCTGGACAGGGACGATTTCGGAATGCTTGAGACTGGCAGATACTGATCCGCTTGCGTCTTTTGGTGCTGAAATGTACGCCTGCGCAGATCAGGAGGGCCGTGTCATGGGCATCAACAGCGAAAAAGACATCGAAGCGAACTTGCAGATTGGGCCAACAAGCCTGGGCATGGTGCGCATCTACGTGGCGGGCGATGGGATTGATATTCCTATGGATTTCGAGCCTGACGAGGCCGAGGAAATTGCCGAGGAAATTCGCGCAGCGGCTGCGCGGGCGCGGGCAACGGCGTCTAAAGGCCCCAAGAGGGGATAAAATCCGGATCACGCGCGGCGTGCCAGCGGGTTGCGGCGTGGCGCGCGAATTTCTGCACCATCACTTTGCGGCGCGCGGGTGCAAGTTTGTCCTCGGGCGCCATGCGCAGGATTTCGGCGTCGTAGGCATCGGCGATGATGAGGCCGGTATCTTCAGGCAGAAGGTCGGTCGGGAAATCCTCGTCCACGGCCCAGAAAAACCGATCGCACCACTCCAGATAGCCCTGCCATTTGTGATCGGACTGAAAGTCGGCGCGGCTTGATTTGCATTCGATGACCCAGACCTCGCTTTTCGGACCCAGCGCCATGACGTCCACACGCAGACCGGATGTGGGTGTCAGTTCTTCGACGGTCACGAAATCATGGCCTAGCAGATGCCGGCAAACCCCGCGCGCCAACAACTGGCCTGGCTTCTTTTCAGGAGGTGAGAGATCATCGGGCATGAGAATAGTGTGAACAAAAGGTAAACATTTATCAAGAGAGATTAAGCGTCTGGCGATTTGCCCTCTTGTCTTGGCGATTGCACAGGCCTATCTGCCGAAGTGACGGGTTCTGCCCTTCTCGTGTCCGGGTCTAATTCCAGTGGCCTTACTCAATTCCGAGGGAGCTGGCTCTGTGCGGATCTTGGTCTGTTTACCTGGCGCCCACCTGTACTTACAGGTCTTCGGGAATTTATAGAACCTCTACGGTCGCGGCGGTCCCGTCACTTTTCTTTCTGATGCTCGTCTTCCGATTTCCATTGCATCATCATCACGGTGATCGCGATATGCGCGCCGCCGAAGACCGAGCCTGAGAAGAATGCCAAGAGCCAGAACGCCATATATCCGCCGTCGACGTTCTGGACGAGGTGGCGCAGGTTCGCGACGTTGAAGCCGACGACGAGGATCGCGAAGATCAGCCCTAGCGCGAGGCCGAACAGGCCCTGACGGATGAAGAGCCGGACGAGGGGTGTCATTTGTCGGCGTTGTCCTTGTTTTTCACGGCCCGAGAAAATCGCTTGAAGAGGGAACGGTTGTTCTGAATGAATTCTTCGATCATGCCAGAAAGTCCGAGCGAACGTTCTTTCAACCACAGAAATCCTGAAATCGCGCCGAAACTGGCACCGATCGTATCAACGATGAGGTCCCACATCGTATCCTGGAGACCGCTTTTCTGCATGTTAAGGCCGAAAATCTCATCCATTGCAAATTCGAAGATTTCCCAGAGTGCGCCGATCGACAAGGCGACGCAGAATGCGATCAGACCAAGCGCCCAGGGCGGTGCGTTATAGCGGTCGCCCTGAAAGAGGTAGAAGACGAAGAGAAACCCGATGATGCCGAAGCCGACGGCTGAACTGCCGTGCAAGAGGACATCCCACCACCAGAATTTATTATAGAAATCAAATATTTCTCCCAGAAACAATGTTCCGAAGAGGAACAGTGAAATTGCCGCCAGAAAGCTGAGAGGGATTTGAATTTGAAAGCGGTTCGAGAATACCGTCGGCAGAAGCGTGAGCGTGAGGGCTACGCATGTCACGAACGCGTTCGACCATTGCCGTGTGAACAGCGCGACGAAAAAGGCGACGGCGAGGATGCCCCAGATAATCAGGGTGAGATATGGGATGCGCTCGAAATTCATGAGTTTGATATTATGTGACGAATGTGATGCGCAAAAGGGATAGGCTGCGGGTTTCTGGAATGAATGATATCAGGCTGGCCAGTTGGAACGTGCGAAAATGCGTCGGTTTGGATCGCAAGCGCGATCCGTTGCGCATCGTAAACGGACTGAATGCGCTTGCCGCGGATGTCGTCGTCTTGCAGGAGGCGGACCGGCGGTTCGGGCGGCGCCCGGCGGCTTTGCCAGAATGGATGATTGCCGGAGAGAGTGATTATGCGCCAGTGCGTGTGGGGCGCAGCGAGGTCAGTCTGGGCTGGCATGGGAACGCGGTCTTGCTGGGACCGGACACCCGTTGCCTTGATGTCGAGGTCATGGATTTGCCAGGGCTTGAGCCTCGGGGCGCGGTGATCGCGGATATTGAGAAGGGCGACTCGAAACTGCGCATTGTGGCGGTGCATCTTGGCCTGATGACGCGATCGCGGGTGCAGCAATACCATGCGATCCGTGCGCATCTGGCCGTTCTGGAGGCGCTTCCGACCGTGATACTGGGCGATTTCAATGAGTGGGGAACAGGGCGCGGTTTTCCGGGATTGCCGGACTTCGAGGTTCACGCCCCCGGTGCCACGTTCCACTCGTCGCGGCCTGTGGCTGCGTTGGATCGGATCGCCTTGAGCAAGGCGGTTCGACTGGAGGACGCGGCTGTGGTCGAAACTTCGTTGACGAAGGTCGCCTCGGATCATCTTCCGATTACGGCGCGGGTCTCGGTTGCGGCCTAGACGACCACGTCTTGCGCAACTTGTTTCCCGACGCCGAAGACGCGCTTGTAGCGCTGGATTTCGTCTTCCGGTCCCATGGCCTTGTTGGGGTTGTCGCTGAGTTTCACCGTCGGGTTGCCGTTGGCGGAGACGGCTTTGCAGACCAGCGAGAAGGGTGCCAGGGCGTCGTTCGGCACAAGGCCGCGGAAGTCATTTGTCAGCATTGTGCCCCAGCCGAAGCTGACGCGGACGCGGCCTGCGAACTTGCTGTGGAGTTCAATTATCTTGTCGACGTCGAGACCGTCCGAGAAAATAATCAGCTTTTTGGTCGGGTCTTCGCCGCGCTCTTTCCACCAGCGGATCGCGGTTTCGGCCCCGGTGGCGGGGTCGCCTGAATCAACGCGGATACCTGTCCAGCCTGCTAGCCAGTCCGGCGCATTGGCGAGGAATTGTTCGGTGCCGTAGGTGTCGGGCAGGATGATACGCAGGTTGCCGTCGTGTTCCTTGTGCCAGTCCGCAAGAACCCGGTAGGGCGCTTGGGCGAGGTCTTCGTCGGACGACGCCAGCGCGGAATAGACCATCGGCAATTCGTGAGCATTGGTGCCGATCGCTTCAAGGTCACGGTTCTTGGCGATGAGGCAGTTCGAGGTGCCGATGAAGCTTTTGCCAAGCCCTTCGTGGAGGGCCTGGACGCACCAGTCCTGCCACAAGAACGAGTGGCGGCGACGGGTGCCAAAGTCGGCCAGAAGGAGGCCATCAAGGTCCCGCAGGGCTTCGACTTTTTTCCACACGCGGGTCATGGCTTGTGCGTAGAGCACCTGAAGTTCGAACCGGCCCATGTCTTTCAGGACGGCTCGCCCGCGCAGTTCCATGAGGACAGCAAGCGCTGGGATTTCCCAGAGCATCACTTCGGGCCACGCACCTTCGAAGGTCAGTTCGTATTGATCGCCGACGCGTTCGAGGTGGTATTCCGGCAGCGACAGGTTTTCGAACCACGTCATGAATTCCGGGGTGAACATCTGGCGTTTGCCGTAGAAGGTGTTACCGCGCAGCCATGTGCTTTCGCCGCGGGTCAGGGACAGGGATCGAATGTAGTCGAGTTGCTCGCGCAGTTCGCCTTCGTCGATCAGGTCGGCCAGCGGGATGTGTTTGGCGCGGTTGATCAGGCTGAAGGTGACGCGGGTGTCGGGGTGATTGTGGAACACCGACTGGCACATCAGCAGCTTGTAGAAGTCGTCATCGATCAACGAGCGGACGATCGGGTCGATCTTCCACTTGTGGTTCCAGACGCGGGTGGCGATGTCGACCATGTTCGTCTCTCGCGGGTGGGGCCGGGGCGGTTCTTGCCGCCCCGGCTTGTCGGTTAGGCGGTCGCCTTGGTCAGCGCCTGATCGAGATCGGCGATGATGTCGGCGGCGTCTTCAATGCCGATGGACAGGCGCACTACATTCGAGCTTGCCCCGGCCGCTTCGCGCTGTTCGTCGGAAAGCTGACGGTGGGTCGTCGAGGCCGAGTGGATGATCAGCGAGCGCGCATCGCCGAGGTTGGCGACGTGGCTGAACAGTTCGAGACTGTCGACCAGCTTCATGCAGGCATCATAGCCGCCTTTGACTGCGACGGTGAACAGTGCGCCTGCGCCGTTCGGGCAGATGCGCGCGACGCGCTCGAAGTAGGGCGAGCTTTCGAGGCCGGCGTAAGTGACCTTGTCGATGCGTGGATCGTTCTCCAGCCATTTTGACACGATCTGCGCGTTTTCGACATGTTTGCGCATCCGCAAGGACAGGGTTTCGATGCCCATAAGCGTATAATGCGCGCCTTGTGGGTTCATCGTCATGCCTAGGTCGCGAAGGCCAACCGCGATCGAGTGGAAGGTGAAGGCCATGCCGCCGAGGGCTTCATAGAAGTTGAGGCCGTGGTAGGCGGGTTCGGGCGCTGCGAGCGATGGGAATTTGCCGGATTTGCCCCAATCGAATTTGCCGCTGTCGATGACGGCGCCACCGGTGACCGTGCCGTTGCCGGTCAGGTATTTCGTGGTCGAATGGACGACGAGTGTCGCGCCGTGCTTGATCGGGTTGCACAGGTATGGCGTGGCCGATGTGTTGTCGACAATGAGCGGCAGGCCCACTTCGTCGGCCAGTTTGCCGATGGCGTCGAGGTCGGTGATGTAGCCGCCGGGGTTGGCGATGCTTTCACAGAAGATCGCGCGGGTGTTGTCGTCGATGGCCGCGCGCACGGCGTCCAGATCGTCGAAGTCTACCAATGTCGCGGACCAGCCGAAGCGTTTGATCGTGTGGGTCAGTTGCGTATAGGTGCCGCCGTAGAGCTTGTTCGAGGCAACGACGTTTGTGCCGGGCATCATCAGCGGGAAAAGCGCCATGATCTGGGCTGCGTGGCCGGACGAGCAGCAGACGCCGCCGATACCGCCTTCGAGGTGTGTGATCCGCTCGGCGAGGGCCGAAACTGTGGGGTTTGTCAGGCGCGAGTAGATGTTGCCGACTTCGGCCAGATTGAACAGGGCAGCGGCGTGATCTGCGTCACGGAAAACGTAAGCCGTGGTCTGGTAGATCGGGACCTGACGTGCGCCGGTGGCGGGATCTGGTTTGGCGCCAGCGTGAATTTGAAGGGTATCAAAGCCTTGGGGGCGATCGGACATTCTTTGGGTCTCCCATTAAATTATTTGGGCGGACCCTAGATTAGTGGTGCAGTAGCCGCAATGGCAGATCAGGTGCCGATCAGTCGCAAAACCACGACATAATAGGCCGTATCCTTGTATTGCGCGGCGCTGACGGTCATCACGAGACGTTCGACAATGGTGTCGCGGATGGTCAGTTGAACTGAATCCTCGATGCGATGCTGTGCCAGCATTTCAAGCGGCGTTCTGTTAACGTCGAGTGACATGCCGGTTGCCTGATTGAAGGCTTCGTCCTTCCGAATGGATGGCAGATTGAACATCGTTTGAGCGGCACGGTTGGCGTAGACGATCTTTTCGTTCTGACTGACGACCATCACCGGGTCGATCATCAGTTCGAGGCCCGCGCGAAGCTCGTTCTCGGGCACGTTCAGCGCAAGGAAGCCGGTCGTTTTGCCGGTATCGTCGACGCGCGGCACGATATAGCGCTGCCATGCCCGCACGAAGACGTTTTGCGGGGGTTCGTGTTCGGTATAGGCAATTTCTCCACGCTCAAGCATGGCGCCGTAGAGGCTGGTTATGAAGGTTCCGATGTGACCGGTGAACTGCGAGGATCGCTGTCCGGTCATGTCGCGTCCATAGTGCTGCGCGATGCCCGAGCCGTAGTAGGTGTAAACAAAGTCTGTCTCCCCCTCGACGGGTTCGATCATCATGATCCATTCTTTAAGCTCGCCGAAGTGGTCGAGGTTGATGTCCGTATCGGGCAGGCTGCCATCCTCGCGGGCGAGGACGCGGCAGACGGCGGCGAACTCGCGCAGAAGCGGGTTGCGGATTTCGATATCGGTCGGGGACCAGATGACCTCGGGGGCGCGCGCACCGGCTGCGTTGAACATCTGGCGCAGGAGATTTGGGGTGGCGGGTTCAAAGCTGTCCGCGATCAGATCGATCACGTTTTGATTGCGGTTTTCCTGAGCCATCTTCGCGACCTCCTGTTAAGATCTGTCAGCTTTGGCAAAAAGGTGGACGTCCCGGTGCGCAAATTCAAGGTTCAGCGCATCCACAATCGGTTTCTCTTGATCCTTGCGCGGATGGATTGTTCCTTGGCGGGGAGGTCGTTCTGGTCGAAAAGTGCGCGCACGCGCGCTCCGCGGCGCTGGTAGATCATGCGACGGAAGGGTTCGTAGGTTTTCAGGATACGCTTGATCTTGTTGGGTTGGGTGAGGTCTTCGAGGAACGCCAGTTCTGCGTCGGAGGCGCGGGCGTAAAACAGCGGGAGAGCGCGCCAGTGTTGGCTTATCTCTCCGTCGAGGCCTGCGAGGCTGGCGTCAGGGCGACCACCGCCAAGTGCAGTGATAACCACCGGCAGAGCGATCTGATCGAGCCAGGGGAACAGACTTTGCGAGGCCAGCGCCTCCATCGGGTCGTCGCGCAGGCTGGTCATGACGTCCAGCATCCGGTCGCGGAAATCATGGGGGTCAGATGCGAAAAACCACCCGGCATTGAAATAGAGGTAGCGTTCCCAGTGGTCTTCGGGTTGCGAGGTGTCGAGCGTCGGTTCGAACGGGACGTCGAAGCGGTCGTATATCGCTTGCCAGATCTCGGTATGGCCGGGGCCGTAGAGGGGCGGGTCGGGCCAGGTGGCCGTGCGGGCCATCGAGGCGCTGGGCCGCGCGAAGTTGAAGGCGATCTGGTCGATGGGGCCGATGAAGAGGGTGTCGGTATCGAAGAAGATGAAGGGTTCATCCTTTTCGAGGGTCGACAGGGCTTCGATCTTGTTGCCTTGCGGGTAGGTGGCGCCGAAGTGCGGTGTTTCAAAGCTGCGGATGTCGGCGCCAAGGTCGGTGAGAAAGTCTCGGGCGTCCTCGTCCGTTATGCCGGGTTCCCCGGGCCAATTGGGGCCGGGGCGCGGTTCGGCGATCACCAGTTTACCGGCGAAATTCGGTGCGGCCTTGCGAAGGGAGGCGGCGAACAGGACTGCCTCGTAGGTCAGCCGTCCCGATTGCGCGACGATAAGGATGGTGGGGGCGGTGTCCGGCATGATCCGGGCACCTTAGTCGCGTGATCTGGCGCTGAAAAGAGCGGTTAGTCCTTGGCGTATCCGATGCTTTGCAGGGCTGTCTTGATCTCGTCGAGGATTGCGGGATCATCGATGGTGGCCGGCATTTTGAAGTCCTGTCCATCGGCGATCTTGACCATCGTGGCGCGCAGGATCTTGCCTGAGCGGGTCTTGGGCAGACGCGGCACGCAGCATGCGAGTTTGAAGGCAGCAACGGGGCCGATATTGTCACGCACCAGCTTTATGCAATCCGCGACGATCTCGGCGTCCGACCGCGTGGTGCCGGCGTTAGTGCATAGGAATCCAACGGGAAGCTGACCTTTCAGCTCGTCCGTCACGCCGATCACGGCACATTCGGCGACGTCGGGGTGAGCGGCGAGGACTTCCTCCATGCCACCGGTCGACAGGCGGTGGCCTGCGACGTTGATGACATCGTCGGTGCGAGCCATGATGTAGAGATAGCCGTCATCGTCGATGTAGCCTGCGTCTCCGGTTTCATAGTAGCCGGGGAAGTGGTCGAGATAGCTCTTGCGGAAGCGGTCCTCGGCGTTCCAGAGAGTCGGCAGGGTGCCCGGTGGCAACGGTAGTTTGGCGGCGATGGCGCCAAGTTCGCCGGGTGCGACGGGGTGGCCTGCTTCGTCGAGGATCTGGATATCCCAGCCGGGCATGGCGACCGAGGGCGAGCCGATCTTCACTGGCAGTTGTTCTATGCCCATCGGGTTTGCGGCAATCGCATAGCCGGTTTCGGTTTGCCACCAGTGGTCGATCACTGGCACGTTCAGCATCTTTTCGGCCCATTTTATGGTGTCCGGGTCAGCGCGTTCGCCCGCGAGGTAGAGCGTTTGCAGGGACGAGATGTCGTAGTTCTTTACCAACTCGCCTTTCGGGTCTTCGCGCTTGATCGCGCGGAAGGCGGTCGGGGCGGTGAACAGGACCTTGACCTTGTGGTCCTGGATGACGCGCCAGAACGTGCCTGCATCCGGGGTGCCGACGGGCTTGCCTTCAAAGACGACGGTGGTGTTGCCGTGGATGAGAGGGGCGTAGCAGATGTAGCTGTGGCCGACGACCCAGCCGACATCCGAGGCGGCCCAGTAAACGTCGCCCGGTTCCACGTTGTAGATGTTCTTCATCGTCCAGTTCAGCGCGACGAGATGGCCCGCCGTCGGGCGCACTACGCCTTTGGGCTGACCCGTGGTGCCGGAGGTGTAGAGAATATAGGCGGGATGATTTCCAGCGACTGGGACACATGCCGCCGGTGTTGCGTTGGCGACGGCGTCGTTCCAGTCGAAATCGCGACCTTCGAGTAATTTGCCGACGGCCTGTTCACGCTGGAAAATGATCGTGAAGTCGGGCTTGTGGGTGGACATTTCAATCGCGGCATCTAGGAGCGGTTTGTATTCCACAACGCGGTTGGGTTCGACGCCGCAGGACGTGGCGACGATAGCTTTCGGTTTGGCGTCGTCGATGCGCACTGCCAGTTCGTGGGCTGCGAAACCGCCGAACACAACTGAGTGGATCGCCCCGATCCGGGTGCAGGCCAGCATGGCGACCAGGGCTTCGGGGACCATCGACATGTAGATGATCACGCGGTCGCCTTTCGTGACGCCGCGCTCTGCGAGTGCGCCGGCAAGGGCTGCCGTCTGGGTCTGAAGTTCGGCGTAGGTAGTGGTGCTTTGGTGACCGGTGATGGGGCTGTCGTAAATGATTGCGGCGCGGTCGCCATTGCCGGCTTCGACGTGGCGGTCCACGGCGTTCCAACAGGTGTTGACTTCGGCTTCGGTGAACCACTCGTAGAGAGGTGCGTTGTCATCGTTCAATGCGCGGGTCGGGGGGGTGACCCAGTCGATGGCTTGTGCTGCCTCCATCCAAAAGCTTTCGGGGTCTGCCTGTGCAGACGAATAGACGTCGCGATAGCTCATGAGTCCCTCCTCCTCGAGTTATCTACGGAATAGGGCGACAGGTGTGTGGTGGGCAAGCTTTGCGCGCCGGGGCGTGGCAGTTTATCGCAAGATATTTGCAGAGTTTGCGATCAGGGGTTGCAAAATTTTGCAAACCCCGCGGCGTAATGCTTTTCGGGCGGGTGCGGTTGCGAGGGATTGCAAACTTGCAAAGTCGGCGCGCGGGGTCTGTGCCGCGCGCGCCGGGAATCACCTAGCTGTAAAGCGAGACCGGTGTTCCGGCCAATGCGGACATGTTCAACAGCCCGCGCGCTGTAATCGACGGTGTGACGATATGGGCGCGATTGCCCATACCCATCAGGATCGGGCCGACTTCAAGGCCGCCTGCCTTCAATTTGAGGATGTTTCGCACACCGGATGCTGCGTCGGTGTTGGCGAAAATCAGCACGTTGGCCGGGCCTTGAAAGCGGGCGTTGGGCATGATGCGCTCGCGCAGGTCGGGGTCGAGGGCAGAGTCCGCGTGCATTTCGCCTTCGTATTCGAAGTTGCGGGGTTCGCTGTCGAGAATGTCGATCGCCGCGCGCATTCGACGCCCGGTTTCACAGTCAAGGTTGCCGAACTGGCTGTGCGAGCACAGCGCGATTTTCGGCGCAAGGCCGAAGCGTCGGACGTGGCGCGCGGCAGCGATCACGACTTCGGCGATCTGGTGCGGCGACGGTTCGGGGTGAACCTGAGTGTCGGCCACGAACATCGGGCCGTCTTCGAGGATCATCAGGCTGAGCGCGCCGACCGGGTGCAGGCCATCTGTCGCGAGGATCTGCGTGATGTAGTTCAGATGCCAGAGATACTGGCCGAAGGTACCGCAGATCAGGCTGTCGGCTTCGCCGCGATGCACCATGACTGCGCCGATGGCGGTGGTATTGGTGCGCATGACGGCACGGGCCAGATCGGGCGTGACGCCGTTGCGGTCCATCAGGCTGTGATAGGTCTGCCAATAGTCGCGGTAGCGGGGGTCGTTTTCGGGGTTCACGACGTCGAAGTCGACGCCAGCGTGAATCGCTAGGCCTGCGCGTTCGATGCGGGCTTCGATCACGTCCGGGCGTCCGATGAGCACCGGTTTGTCGGTGGTCGATTCAAGCATGGCGTTGGCAGCACGAAGGACACGCTCGTCCTCGCCTTCCGCAAAGACAATCTTGCGCTGAGCGGTTGCAGCGGCTTCGAACACCGGGCGCATCAGCAGCGCGGATTTGAAGACCGACCCGTCGAGCTTGGCCTTGTATGCCTTCATGTCTTCGAGCGGACGTTCGGCCACGCCGGTTTCCATCGCGGCCCCGGCGACGGCGCTGGCAACGACGCCCATGAGTCGCGGGTCGAAGGGTTTCGGGATCAGGTAATCAGCGCCGAAAGTCAGTTGCTCGCCCTGATAGGCGGCGGCGGCTTCGGCGCTGGTTGTGGCGCGCGCAAGGGCTGCGATGCCCTCGACGCAGGCGATTTTCATCTCGTCGTTGATTGTTGTCGCACCAACATCCAGCGCGCCTCGGAAAATGAAGGGGAAGCACAGGACGTTATTGACCTGATTGGGGAAATCCGAGCGACCCGTCGCGATGATCGCATCGGGAACGACTTCGCGGGCGAGGTCTGGCATGATCTCGGGTGTTGGGTTGGCGAGGGCGAAGATGATGGGGCGCTTGGCCATTTTCTTGACCATATCCGGCTTGAGAACGCCGGGGCCGGAGAGGCCGAGGAATAGGTCCGCGCCATCTATGACATCGTCCAGTGTACGCGGGCCGCCGGGTTGGGCATAGGCGGCCTTTTGCGGTGTCATGTCCTTTTCGCGTCCCTCGTGGACGAGGCCTTCGATATCGACAAGGAAGACATTCTGGCGCTGAACGCCAAGTTTCAGCAACATGTTCAGGCACGCGATGCCTGCCGCGCCGCCGCCGGTCGAGACGATCTTGATGTCTTCGAAGGATTTTTTCGCAACGCGCAGCGCGTTGGTCGCTGCGGCGCCGACCACGATGGCTGTGCCGTGCTGGTCGTCGTGGAAAACGGGAATATTCATGCGCTGGCGGCAGATGTCTTCGACGATGAAGCAATCTGGGGCTTTGATGTCTTCGAGGTTTATCGCGCCGAACGTGGGTTCAAGCGCGCAAACGATATCGGCCAGCTTTTCAGGGTCGTTTTCGTTCAGTTCGATGTCGAAACAGTCGATATTGGCGAATTTCTTGAAGAGAACGGCTTTGCCTTCCATGACGGGCTTGGAAGCGAGGCCGCCAATGTTGCCGAGTCCCAGCACGGCAGATCCGTTGGTGACAACGGCGACAAGGTTGCCGCGCGAGGTGTAGTCGCGGGCGGTTTTCGGGTCGGCTTTGATTTCGAGGCAGGCTTCGGCCACGCCTGGAGAGTAGGCGAGGGCCAGATCGCGACCGTTTGCCAGCGGTTTGGTGGCGCGGATTTCAAGTTTTCCGGGCTTGGGGTTTGCGTGGTAATAGAGCGCTGCCTGTCTCAGCGCCTCCTGTTTTGGATCGCCCGTCATCCTGTCCCTCCCGATTTTGTTTAACGTTAAACTATTATTGAGCAGCGCTTAACCTGACCTTGATTCTTCGTCAAGGTGACAGGCTTGCGCGCAGGCTTTGTGAGAGGCAGTCTGGCGCATATTGGGTCAGGAGGGCAAGAATGGCCGAAATCCGTGCCGAAGTGCGGCTGCCGACGAATGAGCTGCGCGACGATATTCCCTTCTTCACAAAGGTATTGAAGATGCGGATGGACACGATCTATCCCGCGGATGATCCGACGGTGGCGGTGTTTTCGGGGCATGGATTGCGGATTCGGGTGGATGCGGATGCGACGGAAGCGCCGGGAACGCTTAGGATTCTGACCGAGGATCCGGATGGGTTTGCCGATGGAGCGCGCGCGCTTGTCGCGCCCAACGGCACCCGAATTGAGATCGACGCGCTGAACCCGCCGTTTGTCTTACCCGCAACGGAACATGCGTTTGTGGTGCGCAAACTGGCCGATCAGGCGCCTTGGGTCATTGGCCGCGCAGGCATGCATTATCGCGATTTGATCCCTTCGCGGCTGGGTGGATCGATCATTGCCAGTCACATTCGCATTCCTGACGGCGGCCCGGTGCCGGACATGGTGCATTATCACACGGTCGGGTTTCAGTTGATCTTTTGTTATCGGGGTTGGGTCGATCTGGTTTATGAGGACCAGGGCGAGCCGTTTCGGCTTTTTGCCGGAAATTGCGTGATCCAGCCGCCGGAAATTCGACATAGGGTGTTGTTTGCAAGTGATAATATCGAAGTGATCGAGATTGGCGTTCCGGCTGAGCATGTGACGACGATCGATCACGAGATGGAACTTCCGAACGCTGAGGTGAACCCGGAGCGGCTCTTTCAGGGGCAGCGATTTGTACATCACAAGGCGGAGGGTGCCGAGTGGCGGCCGTTTCGTTTGAAGGGATTTCAAAGCCGCGACACGACGATTGATGCGAATACCGGTGGCGTCGCTGGGGTTCATGTCGTGCGGCGTGGGGGGGGTGACCCCGAATGGACGCGCCACGAAGGCGATATTCTGTTCACCTTTGTGATGGAGGGTGCGATGACCCTGGAGGGCGAGGGGAAAGAGCCGTTTCGTTTGTCTCCCGGGGATGCCTTCGTGATCCCGCCGGGGATGGCGACGCGATACGCCGAGCCAAGCGACGATATCGAATTGCTGGAAGTCGCTCTGCCGGGTGCCTTTACGACAATTTCGGGCTGAGCACCCTTGCGCTTGAGGGCGGCGAGGTTCACCCTTGGGGAAAGTCCGAGGGAGAGTGTCAGATGAGCCTGATCGACGATGCCGCCGCCGTGCGATTGAATGCTTATGCGCCATATTCGAAGTTCAAGGTCGGGGCCGCGCTGAAGAGTTCGTCGGGTGCGGTTCATGTGGGCTGCAATGTCGAGAATGTGGCTTATCCCGAGGGCACCTGCGCCGAAGCGGGGGCGCTTGCCGCAATGATCGCCGCCGGAGACACTGGGTTTGTCGAGATCGCGGTGATTGCCGACAGCCCGTCGCCTGTTCCGCCTTGTGGCGGGTGCCGTCAGAAACTGGCAGAATTTGCTGACGCGGGTGCGCGGATCACAATGGCGACGACGGACGGCGTGACGCAGGAAATGGCGGTGGCGGACCTTTTGCCGGGCGCGTTTGATGCGGGCCACATGGAGTCGGTCTGAGCCATGGATGCACGTCGTGTCATAGCCAAACTCCGTGATCGGGAAGAGCCTTCGCAGGCCGAACTGAGCTGGTTCGCGAGGGGGTTGGCCTCGGGCGGAGTTACGGATGCGCAAGCCGGAGCCTTTGCGATGGCAGCTTGTTTGAACGGTTTGTCCGAGGAGGCGCGTGTGGCGTTGACGTTGGCGATGCGCGATTCGGGCGATGTGCTGACCTGGGACTTGCCCGGGGCGGTGATCGACAAGCACTCGACCGGTGGTATTGGGGACTGCACGTCGCTGTTGCTGGCGCCTATGCTGGCGGCGGCGGGGGCTTATGTGCCGATGATTTCAGGGCGGGGTCTGGGCCACACGGGCGGCACGCTTGACAAGCTGGAAGCTATTCCCGGCGTGGTCACGGATGTGGATGAGGCGAGGTTTCGCGCGATCACGCGCGATATTGGTTGCGCGATTGTCTCGGCGGCATCGGACATGGCTCCGGCGGATAAGCGGCTCTACGCGGTGCGCGATGTCACGTCGACGGTTGAGAGCGTTGATCTGATCACGGCGTCGATCTTGTCGAAGAAGCTGGCGGCAGGGTTGGAGGCGTTGATTTTGGACGTCAAGACAGGTTCGGGCGCGTTCATGGTGAGCCTTGAGGACTCGACCGCGCTGGCGGAGTCTTTGGTGAAAACGGCTAATGGGGCGGGGTGCAAAACCGCCGCTTTGATCACGGACATGGATCAGCCCCTGGCCCCGGCGGCGGGCAACGCGCTGGAAGTTGCGGTGATCATGGAGGCATTGACCGCGCCGAAGAACTCACGCCTGATCGAGGTGACTTTGGCGCTTGGGGCCGAGTTGCTGGTCTTGGCCGGGATCGAGAATGATCCGGAGAAGGCCGCGGTAAAACTGAGCGAAACGCTTACCAATGGTAAAGCCGTCGAGATTTTCGACCGTATGATCGCCGAACTGGGCGGG
This sequence comes from Boseongicola aestuarii, assembly GCF_900184815.1. Taxonomy (GTDB): domain Bacteria; phylum Pseudomonadota; class Alphaproteobacteria; order Rhodobacterales; family Rhodobacteraceae; genus Boseongicola; species Boseongicola aestuarii. The sequence goes on from NZ_FXXQ01000004.1 coordinate 212,135, forward strand.
CCCAAGGATTTCAGCGGCGATTGGCAGCGACGCTTGCCGGAAGCCAATGTGATCCGCGAGATTGCGGCTCCGGAGGCGGGCGTCGTCGCCGGGCTGGATGGTCGCGGTATTGGCATGGGCGTGGTTCACATGGGCGGCGGGCGGCTGAAGGGGGGCGAGCGTATTGATCCTTCGGTTGGATATTCCGAGATTGTCGAATTGGGCGAGAAGGTCGTGAAGGGCCAACCGTTGGCGCGGCTTCATGCCCGCAGCGAGCGATCGGCGCAGGCGGCGGAAAAGGCGTTTTTGGAGGCCGTGACCATTGGTGACGCGGCCAGTCCCGGGCCCTTGATCGTGGCGAAGGTGGGCTGATGGCGCGGGCGTTTTTGATTGTGCTGGATAGTGTCGGGATTGGTGGCGCGCTGGATGCGGATCGCTTTTTCAATGGGGATGTGCCGGATACCGGAGCGAACACACTGGCCCATATTGCGCAGGTTTGTGCGGCGGGTGGGGCTGAAAACGGGCGGTCCGGGCCATTGAGGGTGCCGAACCTTGCGCGGCTTGGATTGGGTGAAGCTGTAATGTTGGCGTCGGGCGATAAGGCGCCAGGACTTGAGGCCGAGGTTTCGGGGCTTTGGGGAGCAGCGAGCGAGGTGTCACCGGGCAAGGATACGCCATCCGGTCATTGGGAATTGGCGGGCGTGCCGGTGCCTTGGGATTGGACGTATTTCCCGGATGCGGAACCGGCATTTCCGGCGGACCTGTCGGCACAGGCCGCGCGTCTGGCGGGGACGGACGGGATTCTGGGCAATTGCCATGCTTCGGGGACAGAGATTATCGCGCGACTTGGCGAGGAGCATATCCGCTCGGGTTGGCCGATTTGTTATACATCCGCCGATAGTGTTTTTCAGATCGCCGCGCACGAGGAGCATTTTGGCCTTGAGCGTTTGCTGGAGTTGTGTCGCAGGCTTGCGCCGATGTTGCACGAGATGAAGGTCGGGCGAGTGATTGCGCGGCCCTTTGTGGGCACGCCGGGCGCATTCGAGCGGACCGGGAACCGCAAGGATTTCGCGATTGCTCCGCCCTCGCCAACGCTGTGTGACTGGGTTCAGGGCGCGGGGCGTCGGGTCTATGCCGTTGGGAAGATCGGAGATATCTTCTCGATGCAGGGGATCGATGAGGTGCGCAAGGGCAAGGACGCCGACTTGATGGAGCATCTGTTGGATGTGTTGGGCGAGGCTGAGGACGGCGCGTTCACCTTTGCCAATTTTGTGGAATTCGACAGTCTTTACGGACATCGCCGCGACGTGTCCGGCTATGCGCGGGCACTGGAATGGTTTGACGCTGAAATGCCCCGGATCGAGGCTGCGATGCGGCCCGGAGATCTGGTTTTGCTTACGGCCGATCATGGCAACGATCCGACATGGACCGGCACGGATCATACGCGCGAGCGTGTGCCGGTACTTGGGGTGGGGCTTGGTGAAAAGTCGATCGGGCATGTCGCGTTTGTCGATGTCGCGGCCTCGATTGCGGTGCATCTTGGGGTGCCTTCGCAGGGGCCCGGAAGGAGTTTTCTGTGACGGTTTCAGATATGGCGAAGGTCGAATTGCACCTTCATCACGAAGGGGCTGCGCCGCCGGCGTTCATTCGCGGGCTGGCTGCGGAAAAGAAGGTGGACCTGTCGGGAATTTTCAACGAGCACGGTGGGTATCACTATAAGGATTTCTGGGACTTTCTGAAGGTTTATGAAGCCGCCACGAGCGTGCTGCAGACGCCGGAGGATTATGCCCGCCTGACGACGGCGGTGCTGGAGGAAAGCGCGGCTGCGGGTGTGGTTTATTCGGAGACTTTTCTGTCGCCTGATTTCTGTGGTGACCGCGATGTCGGGGCGTGGCGCGAGTATCTTGCGGCCATTCGCGAGGCAGCGGATGCGGCGGAAGCCGAGCACGGGATTGTCTTGCGCGGCATTGTCACCTGCATCCGGCATTTCGGGCCTCAAAAGGCGCGCGAGACAGCGGCATGTGCGGCTGAAACGGCAGGCGACTGGATTGTTGGTTTCGGGATCGCGGGCGATGAGAATGCGGGCGCGTTGGAGGATTTCGTCTGGAGTTTTGATTGCACGCGCGAGGCGGGGCTGCGGTTGACGGCACATGCTGGCGAATGGGGTGGGCCTGAAAGCGTGCGCGATGCGTTGGATCATCTGCGTGTCGAGCGTATCGGGCATGGCGTGCGGGCGATTGAGGATCTTGCGTTGGTCGATCGTCTTGCGGAGGACGGTGTCGTGCTGGAGGTCTGTCCGGGCTCGAATGTGGTTCTAGGGGTCTATTCGGACTGGCGCGCGCACCCGATCCACCGGTTGCGTGAGCGGGGCGTGAAGGTGACGGTTTCGACCGATGATCCGCCCTTTTTCCACACCACGATGGTGAATGAATACAACCGGCTTGCAGATGCATTCGAGTGGGACGAGGGCGTGTTCGAAGATATCGCCCGCACAAGTGCTGAGGCCGCTTTTTGTGATGTGGCGACCAAAGACAAGATATTGAAAAGACTGGAGAGATCATGAGCGAGCATCTGACTGTGGTGAACCATCCGCTGGTTCAGCATAAGTTGAGCCTAATGCGCGACAAGGAAACATCGACGGCCGTTTTTCGCCAGCTTCTGCGCGAGATCAGCCACCTGCTGGCTTATGAGGTAACGCGCGGGTTGCCGATGACGACGCGCGCCATTGAGACGCCGCTGAAAGTCATGGATGCGCCGGTTCTGGATGGTCGGAAATTGGCCCTGGTGTCGATTTTGCGGGCGGGAAACGGGTTGCTGGATGGGATGTTGGATTTGATCCCGTCCGCGCGCGTGGGGTTTGTCGGGCTTTACCGCGATGAAGAAACGCTGAAGCCTGTACAGTATTACTGCAAGTTGCCGGGCGAGTTGTCGGATCGTTTGGTGATCGCGGTGGACCCCATGCTTGCGACGGGCAATTCCTCGGTCGCGGCGATTGATCTGATCAAGGAAAAGGGTGCGACCGATATCCGTTTTCTGTGCCTGCTGGCGGCTCCCGAAGGTGTGGCCCGCATGAAAGAGGCGCATCCGGATGTGCCGATCGTCACGGCGTCACTGGACGAAAAACTGAACGAACTTGGTTACATTGTGCCGGGGCTCGGAGACGCGGGTGACCGGATGTTTGGCACGAAGTAGGTCGGATCGCTCTTTACAGGGAGGCGCCTGCGCGCCATTTTGGCGACAACATCCTGTGGAAGGGGCAATTGATGCGCATATATCTTGGTGTTTCGGCGGCTATGATCCTGTCGGCTGCGGCGGCGGTTGCTGATCCGGCTGAATTGCCTCCTGAGGGGTACACCGGACGCGCCTATGTCGACAGCGCAGGGTGCGCATTTACCCGTGCAAGCCTGAACGATGCAACCTTATGGGTGGCGCGGCTGGACGCGAAACGTGTTCACATCTGCGACGAGGTGCCGACTTTTGCGGGCAATTCCACGCGCGTCCTGGTGACGTCGCCCGTATCTGTCTCAGTGGCTCAGGCTCCGGTTGTAAGCGTGACCAAACGCGTGCCTGCGGTGACAAGCTCTGTGCCAAACGGGCTGAAACCAGTCTGGACAGACGGGCGCCTGAATCCGAACCGGGGACCGCGCACGGCAGAAGGCGATGCGGCTATGGCGCGGGTCTGGTCCAACGATGTGCCGATGGAGCGCCGCGCGAACTAGCTCTCGCAAATCTGCTGCAATGCGATCCATTCGCTGTCGGTGAGCAACGGCGATGTCGGGATCTGCGCGCTGGTCGTTGTCAGGATATCCGAAGTCGCGGCAGGCGGCGTCGCTGCTGCGATGTAGTCGTCGGGTTTGACTTCGCTTTGGACGAACGCGGCTGCCAGCGCATTTGCGGGAAGCTGCGCGGGGTCGGCGGCGATGAGGCTTTCGGCGTGCGTGCGCAGGTCGTCTTCGTTCATATCGCCGGTGGTCAGCAAGCCAAGCGCAGCGGCAAGACCTGCGTCCCTAAGCAGGCGTTCGAACGGATCGGATGACCGTCGCCGCAGGTTTTCGGCCAGAAGGAAGCCAGCCAGAACGTCCACTGTCTCGAAATCCTCGACCAATTTGTGGCTGACAAGAATGGTGCCGCCGGGCAGGTGCTGGGTTGTTTCGAGCGCCGAGGGCAGAATGAGCACCTTCGGTGTGTTTTCGGGGAACAGGCGCCGCGTTAAGCGGTCGAGCGCGATGCGGGCGGCGGCGTCTTCGCAATGTGCGCCCGTGAGGCGTTCGACATCGGCCGCCAGACGCGTCCCGATGTTGTCGCGGGTTTCCTTGGGGATGATACTGGTGGCATAACGCGAAATCGCTCCGGGCAGCCAGAACACGACCAACAACAGGATTGCAAATGAGAGGCCACCTACGGCGAAGGTGCGCAATCGCCCTGGATGTCGGCCTTGTTTGCGCACCGCCCGCAGAACCTTTTCGACCGCGTCGATCATTTCGTCATCGGCGATTTCGAGCGTCTCGGAAGTGTCCTCGCCGGGGGCGTAGATGGCAGGGCGTGTCCCGGGATTCTGGCGACGAATGGCGGGAAGTGACCAATGCGTAAGAGCGACCTCGTTCAGGTCGGTCAGCGTCAGTGTCGCTTCGCCGATCGAGACAATGATATCGCGTCGCTGTGCGTCTTCGTCGGCACGCCAGACACCTTCGGATTCCAGTCGCTGATATTTTGCAAGCACTGTCACCTGCTCGACCGCCCCCGCGTTCCTTGTTTTGTTGCGGCGAGGTTAGCCGATCCAGCAGGGCGGAACAATCTGAACGAAAGGGGGTGATCTGACGCGGCGTTCCCCCGTGACAGTGAGCAAAGCTTGGGTCAGTGTCGGGCGAATTACGAAAAAGGGCCGCACCATGACTGAGTATCCTCATCTTTTCCAGCCGCTTGATCTTGGGCATGTGACGTTGCCGAACCGTGTGTTGATGGGATCGATGCACACGGGACTGGAAGAGATCGGCGATTTCGATCGCGTGGCGGCGTTTTATGGTGCTCGCGCACGTGGCGGGGTCGGGCTGATCGTTACGGGGGGCATGTCTCCCAACCGCGAAGGGGGGGTGTTGCCGGGGGCTGCAGGGCTGTTCAAGCCCGAGGATATCACCAACCATCGCAAAGTGACGGACCGCGTACACGACGAGGGCGGGCGCATTGCGATGCAGATCCTCCATGCGGGTCGCTATGCTTACAGTCCCGAATGTGTAGCGCCGTCGGCGGTCAAATCCCCGATTTCTCCGTTTGCGCCCAAAGAACTCGATGAGGCGGGGATCGAAAAACAGATCGCGGACATCACAACGGCGGCGTTGCGTGCGCGTGAGGCGGGCTATGACGGTGTCGAGATCATGGGGTCCGAGGGATATTTCCTGAACCAGTTTCTGGTCACGCACACCAATCGTCGGACGGATCGCTGGGGTGGGTCTTATGAGAACAGGATGCGCCTTCCGGTCGAAGTCGTTCGCCGAGTCAGGGCCGCAATGGGTGACGATTTCATCGTGATCTATCGCTTGTCGATGATTGATCTGGTGCCGAACGGGTCGACCTGGGATGAGGTCGTGACATTAGCCAAAGCCATCGAAGCTGCGGGGGCGTCAATCCTGAACACCGGCATCGGCTGGCATGAGGCGCGCATTCCGACGATTGCAACGTCGGTGCCGCGTCGTGCGTTTACGTGGGTGACCCGGAAACTGATGGGTGACGTGTCGATCCCGGTAATCACTTCGAACCGGATCAATACACCCGAGGTCGCTGAAAGCGTATTGGCCGATGGCTGCGCGGATATGGTGTCGATGGCGCGCCCCTTTTTGGCGGACCCGGAATTTGTCGCCAAGGCCAAGGCGGGGCGGTCGGCCACGATTGCGCCGTGCATTGCCTGCAATCAGGCCTGTCTGGATCACACGTTTGAAATGAAGGTCGCCTCGTGTTTGGTGAACCCTCAGGCGGCGCATGAGACCGAGCTTGTCTATGCGCCGACCGATGCGCCAAAGAAGATCGCCGTGGTCGGGGCTGGTCCTGCCGGTCTGTCGGCGGCTCTGGTTGCTGCCGAACGCGGGCACGCAGTAACGCTTTTTGACCGAGCCCCCGAAATTGGTGGCCAACTCAACATGGCGAAGAAAGTGCCGGGCAAGGAGGAGTTCTATGGCCTGATTGACTGGTATCGCACGATGCTGGTTGAGCATGGCGTGACTGTGCAACTGGGTGTTGAAGCGAATGCGCCGCTGCTTTCCGGATTTGATCATGTTGTTGTTGCGACCGGTGTCGTGCCGCGCGATCCGGGGATTCCGGTTTCTGGAGATGTTCGGGTCGTAAGTTATGTCGACATTCTGAAAGAACGCGTGACTGCGGGCAAACGGGTGGCGGTTGTCGGTGCAGGAGGCATCGGCTTTGATGTGGCCGAGTATCTGACGCATGACGGCGTTAGCCCGGCGGAAAACCTTGAACTTTGGAAAGAAGAATGGGGTGTGGCAGACCCTGCCGAGCATCGCGGCGGCTTGGCGCCGAAAAGTGGAGCGTCAACCGGGTCGCCTCGTGAGGTGGTCTTGTTGCAACGCAAAGCCGAACGGCCCGGCAAACGGCTTGGCAAGACGACGGGCTGGATTCATCGCGCAAGTCTGATGGCCAAGGGCGTGAAAATGATGGGCGGGGTTGAATATGTGGGCATCGACGCTGCCGGATTGCATATCAACACTTCGGACGGTCCAAGCGTGATCACCTGCGATACGTTGGTCCTTTGCGCCGGTCAGGAGTCGGATAGATCGCTTGCTGACGTGCTTGAAGGACAAGGTTCGGTCGTTCACGTGATCGGCGGCGCAGACGTGGCAGCGGAATTAGACGCAAAACGGGCGATAGATCAGGGCGCGCGGCTTGCGGCGTCACTCTAGGGTTAATCCTATGAAAATAAATGATATTATTATGATTCAGGGTTCGCCGCGTCGTTTCCCATCGCAAAACGATCCCGACAATACCGGGAAATTGTCGGGGACTTTCCCCATTCTCGCCCGATTTCGGCATCACTGAGGACTTTGCCGGGGGGCACAAAAGAACAAGGGTAAAGCTCCTAATGGACCGACTGACCGAAATGGAGGCGTTTGCGACCGTCGTAGATCAGGGCGGGTTTACAGACGCTGCCAAGAAAATGGGTATCTCGAAATCAGCCGTGTCCAAACACGTCTCGTCTCTTGAAGCCCGGCTTGGCGCGCGCCTTTTGAACCGCACAACGCGTCGGGTCTCCCCGACGGAGATTGGCCTTGCATATTACGACCGCGCTCGCCGAGTACTGAATGACGCGGGTGAAGCAGACGCGCTTGTAACCTCGATGCAATCTGCACCGTCCGGCCTTCTGCGGATTTCCGTCGCCACCGACTTTGGTGTGAACCATCTATCACCGGTGCTTGGGGACTTCCTGCAGGAGTTCAGCGACATCACCGTGAACATGGTGCTGAACAACCGCTATGTGGAGCTGATCTCGGAAGGGTTCGACCTTGCGATCCGCATCGGCGAACTGGAAGACAGCACGCTGCGCGCCCGTAAGCTTTGCGAGACAAACCGCCGGATGATCGCGTCCCCGGAGTATTTCTCGAAATACGGTCGCCCGCAGAAGATCGACGACCTGAACGAGCACAAGCTTCTGCATTATTCGAACAATTCCAGCGGCAACGTCTGGAAGCTGACCGCGCCTTCGGGTGAAAAGCGTCAGGTTCGCACGGCAGGCTGGTTGACCGTCAACGATGGACAGTCGCTCTTGAACGCGGCTATCGCCGGTCTGGGCATCGCCTATCTGCCTTCGTTCCTTTATGCGGATGCAATGCAGCAGGGTCTGGTCGAGGAAGCCATTCCGGAGCTTCCGGTCGAAACCCAAGGCATTTACGCCGTGTATCCTCCGGGCCGCTTTACTCAGCCCAAGGTGCGCGCGTTCATTGATTTTCTTGTCCATTCCTTCGCCGAGAAGGGCCCGGACAGCTGGTAACACCCTCTAGTGACGAGTGTTCCCTCAGTATAGTTTGACTCGGGCGCCTAGGTGGCGCCCGTTTTTTTTGGCGCTTAGTCCGACAAAAGGATGACTTCCACGCGGCGGTTCTGCGCGCGACCCTCATCGGTAAGGTTTGACGCAATCGGAGCCAGATAGCCCACGCCGTCGGCTTGCATTTGCGCGGGATTGACGCCGTACTCTGCCGCAAGATGCGCGACGACGCTTTCCGCCCGCCGTTTGGACAAAGCGGTGTTGCTGGTGAGGTTTCCAACGGCGTCTGTATGCCCGACAATGGCGACACTTGCGCCTGGATTGGACAAGAGCCATGCGGCAAGGTCGCTCAGGCTTTGGTAGGTGCCTTCACCGAGGTCCGACGCACCCGAGCCGAAGTCCAGATCGTCGAGAATGGCATGACCCATCATTTCAAGCGTCGCGGGCAGCGACCCCGTTGCGGTCGGGTCTTGTGCGGGACGGCTGAAGGGCGCGTCGGTGGGGGGCAGGCTTGTCGCGAAAACCTCGGTGATATGGATGTAACCCGCTTGCGCATCTCGGGAGACAACAAGGGATATCTGACGGGCGGATTGCAGGTTCTCAGTGTCGTTTTGCATCAGCAGGTAGCGAAAGTCGCCAAGGTCCACGTGCATTTCGGGTTCGCCGAGAAGGTCCAGCTGGAAGCGGAAATCAAAGCCGCCACAGATCACGGCTTGGCAGGAAAAGACCTCGACATAACCAGCTTCGCGCATAGCCTCGCGCAATGGGACAAGGAGTTGCAGGGTTGTCTGACCGCCCCCGCCAACGCGCAAGGTGCGTCTGCGGATGGCGCCTTCGACAACGTCAGGAGCCACATCACGGGACCACGCGGCCGTAGGTAGCCGGACTGTGGTTGCGGGCGATACTTCGCGCCGTGTCTCGACGCTTCCGGGCACGGACAGGTCCAGGGCCGCAAGCGGAGTGGCGGAGAGAAGAACGGCGAAAAAGGCGTTACGGATCATGATTTTGCCTTTGGAGCACGCCGGTAATGATACGCGCCGACTTCAGTCATTCCAAGCCCGCGATATAAAGCGTTCGCAGGCACATTGGCGCGCGTGACCATAAGTGAAAGCCATGCCGCTCCGTTTGCGGTGGCCCAGTGCGCGGCGGCATTCATCAGACGCGTTCCAAACCCGAGGCGACGTCCTGAAGGCGCGACTTCAAGCGCATGCAGCATTGCAATGCGGTTGTAGATCGCGACGAAAGCGACACCTGAACAGGTTGCGCCATCTTTCAATACAAGCGCGGTTTTCGCCCCACCGGCGCGCGCCATGACCGCGATCCGGGCCGGACCAATACCTCCGCCGGCCCAAAGATCGAGAGCGTCGGCGTCTGGCGGCCAGTCCGACCGGACTTCCGCGTCAGTTACCGCGAGGGCGTCCCGCGTGAGCGGCTTGAGGTAGATCGCAACCGGGTCAACGATTTCGTAGGTGCGGGCTTCAAGCCAGTCATCAAGCGCGTCCTCTCCGGGTTTGAGCATGAAGAGGGGATGCTGATCTAGCACACGCATTCCCGCCTCGGCGGATGCGATGTCACTTTCGCAGACCTCGGCCATGGCCGTTGCTGCTGACACACGCTGCCCGCCTCCGGCGCCTTCGCGCAATAGCCAGGGCGAGTGATTGATAAAGCGTGCCGGGGGCCATGTTGCGTCGAGGGCAAGAAACAGCTCGTGCGTCGAGGGCGTCGTCATTTCACCGCATCTGCAAATACGGCGATTAGCGCGCGTGTCGCTGTGTCAACGGTTGACTTGTCCGCGCCTCGAATGACAATATTTGAGCCGAAAACTCCATTTTTTATATAGGGATACGAGCCGAAGCTAAGGTCGGAAAATCTGGCTGCCAAATCCGTAAGCGGTCCTGCGATATCGCCCTCGCCGCGTTCTATACGGGTCGAGGTCGACACAAGCGGCGCGCCGCCTTTCAGCGTCGGCAGTACCGAGGCGACCATGGCCTGAAAGACCGAAGGGACGCCTGCCATCACATAGACGTTTTCGATCCGGAACCCCGGTGCGACGGACACCGGGTTGTCGATCAAGGCGGCTCCGTCCGGGATGCGGGCCATGCGGAGTCGCGCAGCGTTGAGGGTTGTGCCCTGCCGGTCGTAGTGCGCTTGAAGCAAGGCGCGGGCATCGTCGCGTATGTCGATAGGTGCGTCGAAGGCTGCCGCGATGCAATCGGCGGTGATATCGTCATGTGTGGGCCCGATGCCGCCGGACGTGAAGACATGGGTGTAAGCCTTTGAAAGGGCGCGCGTTGCCGCGATGATGGCATCTCGGTCGTCGGACACGACGCGGACTTCTTTAAGGTCGATTCCCGCTTCGGTCAGCTGCCCTGCGAGATGGTGCATGTTCGCGTCGCGGGTGCGTCCTGACAGAATTTCATCGCCAATGACCAGCATTGCAGCCGTTGGATTTGCCATCTCTTGGGGTCCTTGTCCCTTTGCTTTTGTCGGTATAGGCCGCTGAACATGCGGTTTCCAAGCCCTCTTGTGCCTGCGCGACTTGTGCGACGCTATAAACGCTTTCTGGCTGATGTTGAGCTTGAAGGAACGGGGGAGCTGACGGTTGCGCATTGCCCGAACCCCGGCGCGATGCTGGGACTTGCGGAACCGGGAACTCGGGTCTGGCTTGAGCCGAATGATGATCCAAGGAAGAAGCTGAAGTTCGGTTGGCGTTTGGTTGAACTGCCGGGGGGTCATCTGGCGGGGATCGATACCGGCGTGCCGAACCGTGTTGTCAGCGAGGCACTTGCGGCGGGCGCCATTTCCGAGTTGGCGGCCTGGGACAATGTGCGCCCGGAAGTCCGGTATGCCGAAAAAAGCAGGATCGATTTTCTGCTGAGTGGTGCGGGCAAGCCTGACGTGTATGTCGAAGTGAAGAACGTTCATCTTCGAAGAGAAAGCGATCTTGCCGAGTTTCCCGACTGCGTGACGGCGCGCGGCGCGCGTCATCTGGATGATCTGGCCGCTATGGTTGGCGAGGGTCATCGCGCTGTGATGGTCTATCTAGTGCAACGCACAGACTGTGGCCGTTTCGACCTGGCTCGTGATCTTGATCCTGCTTACGGCGCCGCTTTTGATCGTGCGCGAAAGGCGGGTGTCGAGGCGATTTGTTATGGCACGGAAATCACGCGCGGGGGCGTTGAGATCGGCGCGCCGATCCCGCTGATGGTGTGACGCAATGCCCGAGGTGGCTAGCGAAATCCGTGTAAACCTCCTATATCGACCTGAAACCACATGGGAATTGAGACTTTGGACGACCGCAGGCAGGGCCGGATGACGAAAGACGGCATCCGTATTTACGACCAGGACGATTTTGCAGGTATGCATCGGGCGGGCGCGTTGGCGGCCCGTATTCTTGACGATATCGCACCGCTTGTCGTGCCGGGAGCAACCACCGGTGAAATCGATGATGCCATTACGCGCATGGTCGAAGAGGCCGGAGCGACGTCCGCAACCATTGGGTACAAAGGCTATCAGCACGCCAGTTGCATCAGTGTGAACCACGTGGTCTGCCATGGCATACCGGGCGAGAAACGTTTGAAAGACGGCGATATTCTGAACGTCGACGTGACTGTGATCGTTGACGGATGGTTCGGTGATACAAGTCGCATGTTCGCGGCAGGTGGATTGTCACGCAAGGCCGAGCGGCTGATTCAGGTGACCCATGACGCTTTGTTCAAGGGTATCGAGGCGGTTAAGCCGGGCAATACCTTCGGTGATATCGGCCATGCCATTCAGGCTTATGTCGAAGCACACCGCATGTCAGTGGTTCGCGATTTTTGCGGACATGGGCTGGGGCGTGTGTTTCATGCGCCGCCAAATGTCTTGCACTATGGCCGACCAGGAACGGGCGCGGAGCTTGAGCCGGGCATGTTCTTCACGATCGAACCCATGGTCAACCTTGGCCGCCCCGAAACCAAGGTTTTGTCCGATGACTGGACGGCCGTGACCCGTGACAAATCACTCTCTGCTCAGTTCGAGCATTCGGTGGGCGTGACGGAAGACGGTGTCGAGATTTTCACGTTGTCGCCTGCGGGCAAGTTTCACCCTACCTGGGGCTAGGCCGGTTGCTTTGAATGATCTGCACGTCCTTGAGGATGCACGGCGCATGCCATGATCGGGTGCCACATCAATCGCTTTTTCGGCGCGTTATACTGGTTTGGTGCAACCGAGCCGGGGTCCGGGCGCCTTCATGCGCCCGGAAGCCTTTGAGCGGCCGTTCCGTATCATCGGAACCTACCAGCTATTGTAACCAAGATATTTGCCGGTCATCTCGACCTTTACACGGTCGCCTTTGGGGTTTTCTATCCGGGTCACGGACATGTCGAAATCGATGGCCGACATGATCCCATCGCCGAATTTCTCTTGAATGAGTGCTTTGAGTGTCGGGCCATATACACCCACAATTTCATAAAAACGATAGATGCATGGATCTGTCGGAACAGCCTGTTCCCAGATCTTGGTGGGGCTTTCCGCCAGCACGCTTTCGGCTTCCTGCGGCAGGCCCATGACGCTGACCATCAGCTTTGCCTTTTCGAGTGGAAATGCATTCATGCCCATAGCAGCTGAATGGGTCCACACCGGAGACATGCCGATCTTTTCGGCAATCTCTTCCCAGGTCATCCCGGCCTGTTTCTTACTCTCGGCGGTGTTGTGGCAGCGGAGATTCAGTCAGCGCGATTGCTCCGCTCCCTCGATTGGTCAAGTCGGGCTCGAAGCCGCCATTTGCTGCAGCGAGAACTGATGATTGCTCTGCGGACTGGGCGGTTATTCGTCTATCCGCTGTCCACGTATCGAAAATGGAATCGTTGCGCCCTTAGGAAATTCAGCAGAGGCTGAGATTATCAAAGCAGAAATGGGGATAAGCGATGGCGATTTTCGAAGAATTGAACAAGGCAATCCAAAACCGAGATGCGGACGCATATGTCGCGCTCTACAGCGACGATGCTATTTTTATTCGGCACCAAACCGGGACCGAAATGAACAGAGACGAGTTCAGCGACCTGATTAAAAAGATGATGGCGTCCGACAAAACCGACATGGGCGTGCGACGTTGTATTTACGAGAATGACGATATTCTAGTGATGCACTCGGTTAATGACTATCCTGACGGGACCCGTGAGGCGGTCTTGATGTCTTGTCTAAAGAAAGACGGAAAAATTAGCCGTGTCGAGACGGGCGCAACGCCAATCCGGAAATAACCCTGTTTCGCGTCTATAGCCTGATACGACCGTATGCCGGACTCTGATACCTTTCAGAGTAAATGACTGCTGTGCGGTCAAACTGTCGTCATATAAGACCGGACTGAATGCAGCCACATTCGCAAAAGCCAACGACTTCAGATAGTGTCTTACTCATTAGTGGATTACTTAGCAGACAGGGGCCTCACTGTGTCTAACAGTTCTTCCAGTTTCGTAGGAGATATTCCGGAGCACTACGATAACGGCCTTGGCCCTAACATCTTCGTCGACTATGCCGAAATGCTCTCTGACCTCTGCTGCAACGTCGATGCAAGGAATGTCATCGAGCTCGCGGCCGGGACGGGGATATTGAGCAGATTGTTAAGGAACAAGTTGCCCGCCAATTCCCAGTTAATGGTTACAGACCTAAACCAACCAATGCTGGACGTCGCTAAAGGCAAGTTTTCCGAAGAAGAAAACGTTGAGTTTCGCGTAGCAAATGCAATGGACTTGCCTTTCGGCGACGAGGCTTTTGATCTCATTGTTTGTCAATTCGGCGTCATGTTTTTCCCTGACAAACCAGTTTCATACCGGGAAGCGGCTCGCGTTCTGAAGCCTGGGGGGCGTTATGTTTTCAACGTCTGGAGCGCAATGTCGGAAAATCCGTTCGCAATAATGGCGCAGGATGTAGGTACGAAATTCTTTCCAGACGATCCGCCTGGGTTCTATAAGGTCCCCTTTCACTATGGGAACCCAGAAGAGGTTCAAGCGGATTTGGAATCTGGCGGGTGGTCCGAAGTGGAGCATGAGACTACCCAACTCAACAAGACGATCGCCAATCCAGAAGCATTTGCAGCGGCGCTCGTTTATGGCAACCCGCTCATCGACGAAATCAGAGAACGCGGTGGAGTGGACCCGAGAGAGGTTGTTTCAGAGATGCAGTCCGCTCTCAGGGCGACATTCGGATCAAGCGGCATGACAATGCCCCTGTCCGCAACAACCTTTAATTGCCGAATGTCGTAATCGTGCGATTTATGCTTACTCGCCACGCCTGCTTTGGGCTCAGAGCGGTCATTGGCTAGGCGCTCGATGAAGGTTTTGTTGCGAACGGCTAGAAACGGAGATTGTCCGTTTCATCTGCGCGCAGACCTTTCGAGTTAGGCTTGACGGTCAGATAACTGCGCCAGTCGCGGCCCTGCCATAAGATAGCTGAGCGCCCACCGACCCGGCACATGTCGGCGCCGCCCAACTCATGCGCCGCGTGGCCGGACGCGCTGGTCAATCACAACGCATCATCGCAAAGCGTATCATGTCACCTCGATCCAAGTTTTCATTCCCGAAGCCTGATGTTCGAGCATATGGCAATGCAGCAACCACTTGCCGGGGTTGTCAAAGACAGCGACGATCTTTCGGATTGCGCCGCGTTCGACCAGAGAAGTATCACGAAAGTCACCCATCGACCCATCGTCACTCAACTCGTGAAAGTGGTGACCGTGCAGGTGAATTCCGTGCGGAAAGCTTGTGTCATTAATTATTTCTATGATGGCTGTTTCGCCGCGTTTGATTTTCGCGAAAGGCGCGCTCTTCAGGCCAGACACACCGTTGAAGGCCCAGATGTCATCACCCGCGTGGCGCCCGCCCATCGCACCGCCTTCCATCCTGAGTGTCAGGTTATGGTCGGGTGTCTCAGCAGGATAAGGCAAATTGGTTGCCGGCAAGCCGGAAATATTTGATCTCGCCGGGTCAGGGTTCTCGCCCGCTATCGAAAGCGACCCCATTTCGTAAAGCTCATCGCGTGCCACGAAGAGGAAATCCACCTGTGCCGTCACATCGCCGATAATGTCCACGCGCTGAGCCGGAGCGATTTGAATGTCTGAGAGATCCCGTGGTTCAGCAAGGGGCATACCATCGAGGGCAACGACTTTGGCGTTCAGCCCTTCAATTCGTATAGGAAACACGCGAGCTGTGGCGGTGTTGATAAGGCGCAACCGCACCCGATCCCCTAGTCGCACATTTTCCTGCGATGGCAATATCATCGCATAGTTCCCTAGGCGCCCGGCATGCGAGAAGTCGTGCATGTTCCCGAAGCCGCCCATAATCGCTCCGTTTTCATCCAGACGCCAGTCGTCGAGAGTGACTGTGATGTCGGCATCGACCTCTGGTGGGTCAATCTCATCGACAATCAACGGCCCATAAAGTCCGCGGGCCACTTGTTCCCAAGACTGATGATGAGAGTGATACCAAAAGGTGCCTGCGTCAGGCACCTTGAATGTATAGTCGAAAGTCTCTCCGGGTTGAACGAGTGGTTGGGTTAAGCCGGGCACACCGTCCATTGCATTCTCCAGACGTATCCCGTGCCAATGGACGGATGACGGTTGCTCGGTGCGGTTCTCAAATCGAAGTGCAAGTGTGTCGCCTTGGCGAACCCGCAATTCTGGCCCCGGAGACGACCCGTTGAAGCCCCACAGCGCGGTCGCATTTTGACCCGCAGGTAACACTTGCAGGCTGACAGCTTCTGCACGCAAGACGCTCGGAGTAGCGAGTGCATGTCTCGGCATCGCAAATGCGGCGGCGGCAGTGCTCAGTAGAGTTCGACGTGTGAGCTTCATCATTCCCAAATCCCGTTTTTTTTGCGGTGATCATCGTATGTGGATGACCCAACGTCCAATGAATGCCGAGCGCAGAAAGTGCCGTCGGAGTAGCAAGAACATTTTTTCGAGAACGCGACTCCGACCTTCTGAGCTTTGTAAAGGTTCCGCCCACTGGACGGTCAAGCAAGTGCTCCAAGAGGGGATATCACAATTTTGTGTGTAGAGCAGACCTAGAGTGGTTTTGCTCGGACGTTATGAGTTTCCACTGAGCGGACATAAAACGGAAATAGAGCGCCAGGCGCGTCGGTCAGTTCAATACGTAGGCCCGCAAGTCCGCGGCAGGTGGCGCAATGCATGACTGACAGCCCGGACGCAGGATCGGTGTTTGTGAGGTTGCGGCCCCGGTTTTCGACGATACTCTCTACTGCTAAATCCTATCAAACCGAATTCAGGGCATTTCTCGAGAACCAGCATCAAGTTGTAAGCTTAGAGGGCGTTTGCAGAATGAACATCGCATATACATTTTCATCCGAGACTGGCGGTACGGATTTACTGTTGTTTCAATTTGCAGCTCGTCTTTGCGAAGACGGGTACAGTCCGGTAGGCACAGTGCAAATTAATGAACGGTGCAAATCGTCAGGGAGGTGCGACATGGATGTGAAAGTGCTTCCTGACGGACCCTTGATCAGAATTTCCCAAGATCTTGGTGCCCTATCGCGAGGTTGCAGATTGGATGCCTCCGCCCTTGAAAGCGCTATCGGACTTGTCGCGGGACGTTTGGACAGGAATTCCGAGTGCTTGATCGTCAACAAGTTCGGAAAACACGAAGCCACTGGCCGCGGGTTTCGTCCACTGATCGCACAAGCTCTTGAACTCGAGGTGCCGATTATCGTTGGTCTGAACCGATTGAACCACGACGCATTCTTGGAATTCACTGACGGTGCGGCAGAGCATTTGGAAGCTACCGAAACGGCTCTGCGGGAGTGGCTAGACTCCATCTTACAAAGTGACCGTTCGCAAAAGACGGATCACGTTGCGTAGGCTTTGTCGAGTTTCCAGAGCTACCTATGAGTGCTGTTAGTTAGTGGTCGTGACCGTCATCCAGTGAGCCATGAATCGCGAATTGGTCTAAGCCTGCGTCGCGAGGCTCTATGGTTCGGTAACTCTCTTTTACTCCGGATTCTGTCAATATACGGGTCACTGTCATCAGCGTATTCGGCGGCTGACCTGAGCACATATCGGCCATCTGCATGATCTCATGCTCGGCGACTCCCATTGCCTCTTCGGCGGAAGGGGCTCCGTAAATATCAACAAAATGCTGTGCCAGCGCGTGCTTAAGAGTTTCGAGCTCAACCGGTTCAATTTGCGTTACTGCCACGAAAGTCACACGACCAAACGTTTCAACTCCAAGCCATCCATTCGTGAAAGCTTGGCGAGCCTTGCCCGCGAGATCTGACTCGGACCAATTCGAGAATTCGAACCCGCCTGATATGCACCATTCGCCGGTTCTCGCAGGCGAATGAAAGACATTCATATCGCTCTCATCGAAGTGGATTGCTCGAGCTAGCATCATGTTAGCTGTTCTCCAAAAGATGGGTGAGGGGGATCAGATGTGTTGTGGCTTCGTCACGTAGCAGCATGCCAAGGCGCTCGTCTATTCCAAGGTAAGTTCCTGATGTACCAGCAATTTCTATGTCCTCTCCTATTCCATGGGCAAGTCCGCGCCATTCCTTGTGAAGGGAACTTACCCCTTCATCCGACCAACGGTTTATTCCGACAAGCGTGTGTTTGACCCAAGATTCGACCAGCATGTCAGCCTTCACGTCAGCGCACCCTTCGGCGTAAAGCGCAGTTTGGTTCGGGCTTTCTCCGGGATCATCGCTATCGGGCCAGAGCGGTAAATCTAATCCAACCACTAACCAATCGGGCTCGGCCGCGGGAGCGCTGTGGGAGCTAGCGACACGCAGTCTACCGCATTTAGCGCCGTTGATTAGGATATCGCCGGACCAACCGAGATGAACGGCCACTTCGGGTGGTGCCAGTGCGCCGAGAGCATTCTGAAAGCCTACACCGCATAAAGGCAGCATCGTCATTGCATCTTTCAGCGGGACATCTGGGGCAAATACCAATGCGGCTCGCAGTTCATTTGCTCCCAAATTGTAAACGACGAGACCTGCGTCGCAGCCGCGTGCGGCCTCGACGCATGCTTTGTCGAACGGATCAACTTGGCCTTCGACAGCCAATCCCCAAAAAAGGGGCGGAAAGGTTGGAGAGCTCATGCAGATCCCATATCAATCAGAGCTTTTGCAACCGTACGGAAACCCTTGGCCTGCGCCGAGTCCGGTTTGCTAACTACTATGGGCGCGCCACCGTCTGCGGCCAGCCTGATGTCGAGGTGGAGCGGGATTTCCGCAAGTAGCGGAATGCCTAGTTTATTCGCCTCGGAAGTAACACCGCCGTGTCCAAAGACATGCTCTTCATGACCACAGCTGGAGCAGATATGCGTGCTCATGTTCTCAATCATTCCCAAAATCGGGGTCTTCATCTGATTGAACATATCAATGCCTTTTCGGGCGTCCAGAAGAGCAATATCCTGCGGTGTCGACACGATTATGGCACCGTCGAGATGCGCTTTTTGTGCAAGTGTCATTTGCACATCGCCTGTCCCCGGCGGCAGGTCCACAATGAGGACATCCAACGCGCCCCATTGAACCTGCGACAACATTTGCTGCAAGGCTCCCATCAACATGGGGCCGCGCCAAACAACGGCCTGATCTTCGTTGGTCATTAGACCGATCGACATCATCGTGACGCCGTGGTTCCTCAAGGGGAGAATGATTTTACCGTCGGGGCTTTGTGGGCGGCCCGACACACCAAGCATGCGTGGCTGTGATGGTCCGTATACGTCTGCATCCAACAGCCCGACTCGCCGGCCTTCGGCCGCGAGGGCACAGGCAAGATTGGATGCAACAGTTGATTTCCCGACGCCACCTTTCCCCGATGCGACAGCGATTATCCGGTCAATTCCAGGAATTTTTTCTGGACCAGAAGGTTCGGCCTTGCGCCCGGTGCCGAGATCGGGCGGGGGTTTTGGTGTGGAATGCGCGGTCATCACGATGGAGACAGCGCTCGCTCCGAGTTTCTTGAGTGCGTCTTCGGCTTTGGACTTAGCCTCGCCGTAGGGTGCTGGGCTTTCAACCTCCATAACGAAGCGGACTGAGGTGTCCTCAACCTGCAGGGCCCGAACTAAGCCGGCGTCCACAATGTTTGTTCCAGATGGCGCGTCGATACCTCTTAGGCAGGCGAGCACTTCCTCCCGGGTAAGTGCCATCTATGCGCCTTCAATCTTGCCAGTGACGACGTGTTCGATATCGAGACCGTCGACGGTCAATACCATCTTTGCAGAGTAGCTTTTGCCTTCGGTACTGCCCGCATTTCGCATGCCTTCTTCGATGGCTTGCTGCGAAGTCACGCCGACCTGTTTGAGGAATTTGCGCATGGACATGTTGAAGTCATCACTCATGGTTACTCGGCCTTATTTTCTGTAAATGTTGACGGTTTGACCCTAGCGCCCATAGGCTGACATGCAACCCGTTATGAGATTTGGAGCTGCCCGAATGCTGAAACTGCTGACTGTCATCCTAGTGTTGGTAGCCTCAAGTGCATCGGCCCAAACCAAAGAGATCACGCTATCTGCTCCCGATGAATTGGTAGCGGACGGTTTCCTGAAGTATATTTTGCCTAGGTTTTCGCTGAAGACCGGAGTTCGCATTAACTTGAGCTCATCTCCTGCTGAGTTGGAGATCGGCGAAAGCGGTACGCCGGTGTTTCGGCGAGAGGACAAGGTCTACTTTGTCAGCAAAGTTGATGGTCCACACGCGGATACGTTCTTGAATTGGATGGCGTCCGACATAGGCAAGAGAACGATCGACGGTTTTAAGCCAGAAGGTGGACCCATCTACAGCAGTGACGTGGGCGTTCAGACTGAAGAGGAAGAAGTGGTTTTGACGGGCGACATAAAATTGGGCGCCGAAGTCAGCTTGGGAAAGTGCGGACGATGCCATGTGGTAAGCGATGAGAACCGTATGGATGCGATCGGCTCCACGCCATCCTTTGCACTTATGCGTAATTTTGCAGATTGGCAGGAACGGTTTCAGGCCTTTTACGTTTTGAAGCCGCATGGGGCGTTTACACAAGTAAAGGATGTAACAGCGCCATTTCCGGAACATCTTCCGTCTCCCATTGCGCCAATTGAAGTGACGTTAGATGAGATTGATGCGATCACAGCGTTTGTAGGCTCTATTGAGGCCGCAGATTTAGGGGCGCCGCTCAATACGAAGTAACGGGCTCAAGATCAGTGATCTTTGCGCTTTGAAAAGTAGTCTTCCGTTGTCCGAACGCGCGGGCGCTCGCCGCCTTGGAACGGATTATCCTCCGAGTGGTACTGGGCCTGAATGCGGCAGTTGTCGCACATCTGAATGAGTTTGGCAGCCTGCGACGTTGAGAACATTGAATGAGAGCCAGCCAGCTTCTCGGTAATGCGCTCAACAGTTGATTTCACACCAAACAAGGAGCCGCATTCGATACAGGCAAAGGGTTCTTCTTCGTGCATGACACGTTGGGTGAGTGCAGCGTCCGTCAGGTCCAACTGCGGTTGCAGAGTTATGGCTTTCTCTGGACAAACGCTGACACATAATCCGCATTGCAGGCAGGCGTCTTCCTGAAAGCGCAACTGTGGGAGGTCAACATTGTCGCCGAGAGCACCTGATGGGCACAACGAGGCGCAAGAAAGGCACAAAGTGCAAGCGTCGGTGTCAACTATCACGGCGCCATACGGCGCGCCTTCTGGGAGCTCAATAGTGTCTGAATTGGGTTGGATTGCTTTAGCTGCAAGCCTCGCTACCTGGCGACGGTTGCCAAGTGGTAGAATAGGTTCGCAGATAACTGGGTCAATTTGAGCATCGTAAAGATGCGCGCTCAATGCGTCGGGATCAGACTCGTCAATAATCCCAACAGAACTTTCGCCTGCGATCGCATTGGCTAGCTGACATTGAGTTTCAATTACTCCGCGTTCAGTCGTTGGCGCCATGAGGATATCGACGTGTACAAAAGCAGTTGCCAACGCGGCTAGTGCCTCTGCGTGACCGAAGCTTGAGAGCGCTGCTATTTCGATCGGGATGACGTCGGCGGGTAAACCGCGCCCGAAGCGCGCCGCTAGCGAGATCAGCTCAATGCCATGGTTGGCGTCATGCACCAGCAGACGCGCACCTGTGCCACCTGCCTTGTAGTACGCAGAAGCCATGGTTGTCAGGCGTTTGAAAACAGTCTCCACCGGAGGCGCGTCATAGGTGATGGCACCAGATGGGCACACAGCTGAACACGAGCCGCAGCCCGCGCAGACCATGGGGTCTATTGCGACGTTCTCGCCAGCTGAAGTGATGGCGCCAGTGGGGCAGACGTTCAAGCAATTTGAGCATGCGGGTTTTTCGGCTCGACTATGCGCGCAAAGACTTTCTTCTAGCCGCACGTAAAGCGGTTTCTCAAAGGTCCCAACGAGCTGGGATGCGTCAAGGATTGCTTGAGCGACGGAGGGTTGGTGATTAGGATCAGCGCGAAGGTATCCTTCGCGTTTTTCTGGTGCGGGGACACGGGCTGGTTGCCCGCTTAAGTCCAAAACAATGTCACACTCGGAAAGAGCCATGCTCTGCGGAATGCCGAGGGTCATCTCGCCCCGACCGCCGTAATTTGGCACTTGGAAGTCTTTGATCCTAATCCTAAATCCGCCAAGTGCGCCGGAGACTTGATCCAAATGACCGACAACGCAATCAAAGCGGCGATTCAAAGGCAATTCGTCATCGGGAGCCAAGAGCACGGTTACTGCAAGAGTTTCGCAAAGCTTGTCTGCAGCTTTAAGAGCTTCAGCGCCGCCGAAGATCAAAATGGATCCTTCCGAGCGGACATCCACGGACTTCCCGAACTTCATAGGCATCGCGGCTTCGGCGACCAATGCTGCCATCTTGGGAGAGGGATCGCCTTCGCCCCAACCTGCGCGATCTCGAAGGTCTACGAAGCCCGAGACTTCTGCATTTAGATCTTCGGCAAGCTCTTCAAATATCCTGCGCTCTTGTTGGCAGGCGATAATTGCATCGCCTGACGAAATTTCCTTTGCGGCGTCTTCGATCTGCGAGACGCAAAGATTTGTGTAGACTCGAGAGCAAGGAAAGCCGCTGGCTTTCGAAATGGCGTTCACATCGAAGGATTGGCTGCCAAGGCAGTCGCACAAAACAAGCTTTTTCGCCATTCAGATTTCCTTTGTTGTGCTCTCGGAAGGGTTTCGCGAGAGACAAGTTAGACGCGATTCGTCGCTACGGTAAACACTTATCCCTCGCGGATTTCTTGAGGTTACTTGTTTCTGCGACTGCAAAGAACCCATCGCGTGATATCGTTTTCAATCAATTCCTTTGCGATAGAGCCATGTCCCGTTGGGTATTCGTTAACCGAGTAGAATGCCGCGTCGCGGCACATCTTTTTTTTGTGCTTTCTTCGCCAGAAACTCCTTTGTGAAGAAGGAGTTTTCCTCCAAACTAAGAGCAGTGAGAGCGAGCGCTTCGGAGGTATCTTGACTGCAAAAGACCAGAAATCGATTTCACTACCTTTGGGCATCGTTGTCCGCAGGGCGCCTGGAGTTACGCGCTGGGCGAAGCAAGTGTGGAAAGCGGTTGGTGTTTTGCCCGGTGCTGCAGAGGCGGTTTGGAAGGAACTTCGCCGCGAAGGTGAAGTGGTGGAATACCACGCCGCGACATTGCCATTGGTGCTCTATCGAACAGACACAGAGGCCTACCTGTCCGGGCTTTCGACCAAAGTTCCTTCGATTTATGTCGTCATGCGCGAGACCGACGACGACAGTCCTTTGGAGATGGTTCTAGCTACAGCATCCCCGTACGAGGCACAGGACTATGCTGATACCGGCGAAGAGCTGGTTGAAAAAGTCCCGATGCCGGAAGGTCTGGTGGCTTACATTCGCGACTATGTTGAGCTTCACCATGAAGAAGAAATCTTTGTGAAGCGGCGTAGGAAAAACGCGCGTGTCGATTTGAAACAGGATGGGATTGGCGACGCCCGAATTCGTCAGGTTGCGGATGTGTATCGTGCGCCGCGGAGATCGGAGACAATTCATTGAGCGGTGAGCAAAATTTCTGGTCCCGCCGAAAAGCGGGCGTTTTGGCCGAAGCTGAGGCTGAGAAGGCAGCGATTGAAGCTCAGTCTCTTGCCGATGAGCATGCCGTTCTCGAAGAAAAAAGCGACGAAGAGATTTTGACCGAGCTGAATCTTCCAGAGCCTGAAAGCCTGAAGATGGGTGATGATTTTTCGGTGTTTATGACGAGAGCTGTTCCTGACCGACTGCGGCGTCGGGCGCTTCGCGTTCTTTGGCGTTCGAACCCGACTTTGGCAAATGTCGACATGCTTGTAGACTACGGCGAGGACTTTACCGACGCTGCGCTTGTCGTTGAAAATATGCAAACCGCGTATCAGGTCGGCAAAGGTATGTTGAAGCATATTCAGGAAATGGCGCGTCAGGCTGAGGAGCTTGAGAATCCAAGCGAAATCGAGCCAGAGGTAGAGGACGATGACCTTCAAGAACTTGAAGAACGCGAACTTCAGCCGGAGCCAGAAGAGATATCCGAAGAGAAAGTGTTGGTTGCGGAGTCCTATGAGCCTGAGGAGCTGATCGCTCCATCTCCGCGCCGAATGAAATTCAGAGTTGAGGAAATGTCGTGAGCGCCGTCGAAGATATCCAGATTGTGTCGGAAGACCGTTTACGGGCCGACTTGTACAATTTTCTCGGGCTCATGTTGGCTGGGCCTCCTGATCAGTTGCTTTTGGATCAGTGCGTGAATTTGTCTGGTGATGAGAGCGAGTTGGGCAAGGCAATCTCTGGTTTGTCACGAGTCGCCAAGGCCTCAAAACCCAAAAAGGTTGAAAGTGAGTTCAATGCGCTATTCGTCGGGCTGGGACGGGGAGAACTGCTGCCTTATGCAAGTTACTATTTGACGGGCTTCCTGAATGAGAAGCCTCTGGCGAGTTTGCGTAATGACATGGCTGTTCGCACGATGACCCGCGCTCCTAATGTTTACGAACCAGAAGACAACATCGCGTCCCTCATGGAAATGATGGCCGGAATGATTGTCGGTCGTTTTGGGACGACTGCTGATCTCGAAGACCAGAAGCTCTTTTTCAACAAACATATCGCACCTTGGGCCGGGCACTTTTTTTCGGATCTGGAGGCCGCAAAAAACTCGGTCGTTTACGCGTGTGTGGGAAATATTGGGCGCGTATTTATGGAGATTGAGCGCGAAGCGTTCAGAATGTCCGCAGGGTAGCTCCTTGCGACAGAACCGGCGAGGATGCTCGCCATACACTAGGGAGGGAGACATCCCCATGACGAAGAAAAACGAAGGCACAAGCCGCCGGGATTTTCTTAAACTGGCCGGAACGACCGCACCAGTTGCAGCGGCAGCGTTAGCCGCGGGCGCAACTGATGCTGAAGCCCAGCCCGTTGATCCAGCCTCTAACAAGATGCAGGACACCGCGCACACACGCGCTTACTTGGACAGCACCCGCTTTTAGGATGCCGTTATCACGCCTGAAGCGACTGGTTGCGTGACGCCCGACTGCTGATGGAAATTCGAAGACCTGCAAGCCCGGATGGGCAAGCAAGGGAGGGACTAAAATGCTTAGGAAAAAGACCAACGGGGTTGCGAGACGCTCCCAGCGGACTGGTATCCTGTCTGACGTCGCAGAGAAATCTGTGGATCGCCGCGCGTTTTTGCGCGGATCCGGTTTGGCCATTGGTGGCCTTGCCGCAATTTCGGCGACGGGTGGCTTTGTCACTCAGGCGTCGGCTCAATCAGCGGCGAACAATGCGGTTGAAACAGTAAAATCTGTATGCACGCACTGCTCGGTCGGCTGTACCGTTGTTGCAGAGGTGACGAATGGTGTCTGGACGGGGCAGGAACCCGGCTGGGACAGCCCGTTCAATCTCGGCGCTCACTGCGCTAAAGGCGCAGCGGTTCGCGAGCACGCTCATGGCGAGCGGCGGCTGAAGTATCCGATGAAAAAAGAAGGCGGCGAATGGAAGCGCATCAGCTGGGAGCAAGCAATCGACGAGATTGGCGACGGCATGATGAACATTCGCGAAGAAAGTGGACCAGATAGTGTCTACTGGCTTGGGTCCGCGAAACACAACAATGAACAGGCCTATCTGTTCCGCAAATTTGCAGCTTACTGGGGGACCAATAACGTCGACCACCAAGCTCGGATTTGTCACTCGACAACGGTTGCCGGTGTAGCAAACACATGGGGCTACGGCGCCATGACCAACAGCTACAACGACATTCACAATTCCAGAGCAATCTTCATAATCGGGGGTAACCCCGCTGAGGCGCATCCTGTTTCGCTTTTGCACGTTCTTCGCGCAAAAGAGCAAAACAATGCTCCATTGATTGTTTGTGACCCACGGTTCACGCGCACAGCTGCACACGCAGACGAATATGTTCGCTTCCGTCCGGGCACAGACGTTGCTCTGATCTGGGGTATTCTCTGGCATATCTTTGATAATGACTGGGAAGACAAAGAGTTCATCCGCACAAGGGTGTGGGGCATGGACCAGATCAAGGAAGAAGTCGCGAAGTGGAATCCTGAAGAAGTAGAGCGTGTCACCGGCACACCTGGTTCGCAGTTGCGTCGCGTTGCTCGTACAATGGTGAACAACCGCCCTGGCACAGTGATCTGGTGCATGGGTGGTACTCAGCACACCAACGGCAACAACAACACGCGCGCTTACTGCATTTTGCAGCTTGCTCTTGGAAACATGGGTACATCTGGAGGCGGTACAAACATCTTCCGCGGTCATGACAACGTGCAAGGTGCGACTGACCTTGGTGTTCTTTCGCACACGCTGCCTGGCTACTATGGTCTGTCGGCTGGTGCATGGGCACACTGGGCCCGTGTCTGGGAAGAAGACGCTGACTGGCTCAAGGGTCAGTTTGCCGTGGTCAAGGATGCAGACGGCAAGGACAAGTCGCTTCAAAATCTCACCGGGATTCCGGTGTCACGCTGGATCGATGGTGTCCTTGAGGACCCAGAGAACATGGACAACCCGAACAAGGTTCGTGCGATGGTTCTTTGGGGGCACGCGCCAAACTCTCAGACCCGTATGAAGGAGATGAAAACCGCGATGGAGCAGCTCGATATGCTCGTTGTGGTTGACCCATATCCAACAGTTTCGGCGGTGCTACATGACAGAACAGACGGTGTTTACCTTCTGCCTGCATGTACACAGTTCGAAACACGCGGCTCTGTCACTGCATCAAACCGGTCGTTTCAGTGGCGCGACAAGGTGGTTGATCCACTCTTCGAGAGTCTGCCCGACGAGGTTATCATGGCCAAGTTCGCCAACAAGTTTGGCTGGGCGGACCGACTCTTCCGGAACATCGAAATGGAAGATGAAGAGACACCGAATGTTGAAAGCATCACGCACGAGTTCAATCGCGGAATGTGGACAATCGGATACACGGGTCAAAGTCCGGATCGGATCAAGAAGCACATGGCAAATCAGCACACGTTCGACAGAACGACGCTGCGCGCCAATGGCGGTCCAGCCGACGGCGATTACTATGGTCTGCCATGGCCAAGCTGGGGCACGGCCGAAATGAACCACCCCGGTACGCCAAACCTCTATGACATGTCTAAGCGTGTTTCCGAGGGAGGTCTGACGTTCCGCGCTCGATTCGGTGTTGAGCGGGATGGTGAAAACCTATTGGCCGAAGGTGTTGCGAGCTTGGATTCCGATATTCAGGACGGTTATCCTGAATTCACGATGGCAATGCTTCACGATCTTGGCTGGGACAAGGAACTGACCAAGGCCGAATGGGCTGCAATACAGGCAATTGCTGCGGGCGAGTATGTAGCGGAAGACCATCCGTTGATCGATATTGCCAATGCCAACCTTGAAGATGGCGAAACACCGGATGCCATCGAGGCGATCTGGTCATCTTCAGGCGAAGCGATCGGTAAGATCAACTGGAAGACGGACCTTTCAGGAGGCATCCAGAGGGTGGCGATTGCACATGAGATGGCTCCATTCGGAAACGCCAAAGCGCGTGCGGTGGTCTGGACATTCCCAGATCCAATTCCGGTACACCGGGAGCCGCTTTACACCAACCGTCGCGATCTTGTGGCGGACTACCCAACTTACGAGGATCGGAAGTTCTATCGACTCCCGACCATGTATGCTTCGATCCAGAAACAGGATTTCTCGAAGGAGTATCCGATGATCCTAACTTCGGGTCGTCTGGTCGAGTATGAGGGTGGTGGCGATGAGAGCCGTTCAAACCCATGGTTGGCGGAACTCCAGCAGGACATGTTTGTTGAGATAAACACTCGTGATGCCAATAACCTTGGTATCCGTGACGGCACACAAGTCTGGGTGGAGGGCCCTGAGGGCGCCAAGGTCAAAGTCATGGCCATGGTTACCGAAAGGGTCGGAGAGGGCGTGGCGTTTATGCCGTTCCACTTTGGCGGCCACTTTGAGGGTGCGGACCTGCGGGATAAATACCCCGACGGTGCGGATCCCTATGTGCTTGGTGAGAGTACCAACACAGCTCAGACCTATGGCTACGATTCAGTGACCCAGATGCAAGAGACCAAGGCCACTCTTTGCAAAATCTGGACAGCATAAGGGAGAATGAGAAATGGCAAGAGCTAAGTTTCTCGTAGACGCTGAACGCTGCATCGAATGCAACGCCTGTGTCACTGCTTGTAAAAACGAGCATGAAGTGCCCTGGGGCATCAACCGCCGCAAGGTCGTCACAATCAATGACGGCTCGCCCGGTGAACGTTCGATCTCAGTGGCTTGTATGCATTGTTCTGATGCACCGTGTATGGCGGTCTGCCCTGTGGATTGCTTTTACCAGAATGAGGAAGGGGTGGTTCTTCACTCCAAAGACCTCTGCATCGGTTGCGGATATTGCTTCTATGCGTGCCCGTTTGGTGCGCCGCAATTCCCACAGGCAGGCAACTTTGGAAGCCGCGGCAAGATGGACAAATGTACATTCTGCGCTGGTGGCCCCGAAGAGAACCACTCCACAGCCGAGTTCGCCAAATACGGACGCAATCGGATTGCAGAGGGCAAACTGCCTATTTGCGCCGAGATGTGTGCGACTAAGGCGCTTCTCGCAGGTGACGGAGACATTGTGTCGGGCATTTATCGCGAACGCGTGGTTGCCCGTGGCTTTGGATCTGGTGCTTGGGGGTGGGGGACCGCCTACGACCAAAAAGACGGATAGGCAGTCACTGCCCATTTGACCAGAAAAGGGCGATCTCTAACTAGGAGGTCGCCCTTTTTTCCTAGAGAATTTTGGGGACCGGACATGTTTCGCGCACTGATTACTCTTTTCATCACTGTGACTTGGATTTCGTCGGCCTATGCGCAAGACGCGGGGCGGGATGACACCATCGACCGATCTGCGACGGGCGGCGCTCAGACGTTAGAAGACATCATGCGTCGTCAGCGTGGAGAACCGGTTGATAATTCGTTTCGCAGCGACGCGACGGGCAATCCAGAAAACGCAGCAGGTATTGAAAACCAGCTTGGAACCCTCGGAGGTGCTTCCGATCCGGAATTGTGGAGAGCCTTTAGATTTGGAAGTGTGGACATTACGGCTTCCAACAACGGTCCAGCAGCGACCACGCTCATACAAGATGGTGGTATGGCTTGGTTAACGTTCCGACAGGGACCATTGATTACCAATGGCGGTTTGTTGTTGTTGGCGACTCTTGGCTTGTTGGCAATATTCTACTTTGTCCGCGGAAAGATAACGATAGACGGCGAGAAGACCGGTCGGACAGTCACGCGCTTCAAGACGATTGAACGTTTCGGGCATTGGTTGTTGGCGGGGTCATTCATCCTGCTAGGGATTACTGGTTTGATTACGTTGATGGGGAGGAAGTTCTTGATCCCCGTATTCGGTCATGATGCGTTTGCAACTGTGGCGGTTGCGTCCAAGTGGGTACACAATAATGTTTCGTGGGCCTTCATTCTCGGGCTGGCCATGGTTTTTGTGATGTGGGTCATTCACAACCTTCCTGATCGCACAGACATTAATTGGATACTCAAGGGCGGCGGAATCTTCACCAAAGGGCATCCGCCAGCGAAAAAGTTCAATGCGGGCCAGAAGCTGATCTTCTGGTCAGTGATTGTCTTAGGTACGTCGATATCTGCATCCGGCTTGGCTTTGCTTTTCCCGTTTGAAATCAATATGTTTGCGGCGACATTTGCAAAACTCAATGCGTTTGGGATTCCCGGGTTGTTTGGAATGGCCCCGCTTCCTGAGGTTCTAGCGCCACATGAAGAGATGCAGCTTTCACAAGCCTGGCACGCGATCGTCAGTTTTGTTCTCATGGCCATTATCTTGGCGCATATCTACATTGGATCAGTAGGTATGGAGGGCGCATACGATGCGATGGGAAGCGGTGAAGTTGAGGAACAATGGGCACGAGAACATCACTCGATTTGGGTCGAAGAAGTTCTAGCGGAAAAGGCGTCCAAGTCTCCATCTGAAGACGCCACTCCAGCCGAATAAATGATCCGAGCACTTTGCATTTTGATAGTGCTAGGTTCGCCTGTTTCGGCCCAAGATTTCTTTACTCTTAAGGGTCACGGCGGCCCCATCATGGATATCGCTGTTTCCTCGTCCGACCAGATCGCAACGGCGAGTTTCGACAATTCTGTTGGCGCGTGGAAAGGTAGCGAACCCGATTGGCTCGATGGACATGAAGCAGCTGTGACAGCTGTTGAGTTTTTTAATGACATTACCATTATTTCCGGAGGCGATGACTTCGTGCTGAGAGCGTGGGCTCTTGGTGAAAACCAAAAGTCAGATGTGGTAGGCCAGCATCGGGCAAAAATTACGTCAGTCGCTGTTGATCCAATAGGTCAAAAAGTTGCCACGGCGAGTTGGGATGCAACGATTGGCGTGTGGTCAATAGCGCCTGGTGCCGACGGTTCCCCGGTGTTTTTGGAAGGGCATCGCCAGGGTGTAAATGACGTTGTGTTCAGCGGCGACGGAACCCGGCTCTACTCAGCTTCAACCGACGGCACAATTCGGATTTGGGACACAGAAAGCCATGTTGAGGTCCAGCAATTGGCGTCTCATGGGTTTGGTGTGAATGAAATTGTGCTGAATGAGGACGACGGTTGGTTGGCGTACGGGGCCGTCGATGGCGGCACACGGATGATTGATCTTGAGTCCGGCTTGCTGATAGCTGACTTCACCCTTGATCGCCGTCCAATTCTTGCCATGGCCTATCATGGCCCAAGCAAGCAACTTGCTGTCGGTGATGGGGAGGGTTTCATCATGATAATAGATACTCAGGAGAGGCGGATAACACGGGACTTTCGTGCAACACAACGCGGCCCGATATGGGCCTTGGCCTTCTCTAACAACGGACGGAATATCCATGCCGGTGGTATCGAGGACATCATGTACTCATGGCCGATAGCTACAATGGATGAACACCAGCCAATGAGCGCTGAAGTTCGATCGTTCCTCGAAAACCCCGAGCGGCTCCCAAATGGGGAGCGTCAGTTCAAGCGCAAGTGTTCGATTTGCCATACGGTGACGGAAGGAAGCGCCAGAAAGGCGGGCCCCAGTCTATACAAACTCTTCGGGCGACCTGCAGGTTCAGTGTCGGATTACAACTACTCGGCAACACTAGATAAATCCAAAATTGTCTGGTCAGCTAAGACGATCAATGATTTGTTTGAAATAGGGCCTGACCATTACATTCCCGAGACCAAGATGCCAATGCAACGTATTGCGAAGCAACAGGACCGGGATGATTTGATCGAGTATCTTCGCACCGCGAC
This sequence comes from Boseongicola aestuarii, assembly GCF_900184815.1. Taxonomy (GTDB): domain Bacteria; phylum Pseudomonadota; class Alphaproteobacteria; order Rhodobacterales; family Rhodobacteraceae; genus Boseongicola; species Boseongicola aestuarii. The sequence continues at coordinate 242,840 of NZ_FXXQ01000004.1, forward strand.
AGTGCAGGGGGGGAATTGATATGAGAGCTATTATCTATGCCGCTTTGGCGCTTGTGGTAATATCGGTGGGGTCGAATGTCGTGTTACGTAGCGCAGGTTTTTCCATTGAGGAAAAGACATCAGGCCCGGCTGTCCGCCTAGGCAACTAGTTGAAGCAAGCTGAGCTAGGATCATCTGAAAATGAATGAGATCTGGGCCGGATTGCGGGCCGCATTCTGGCTGATAGTCACGTTTGATGCTGATCTAATTGAGATTTCGCTGCGTTCTCTACGGGTAAGTCTAACAGCACTCTTGATTGCGTCGGCAATTGCTTTGCCCTTTGGAACTTGGCTGGCCATTCGGCGGTTCCGGCATCGACGCCTTGCTATCGCAACTCTGAACGCACTGATGGGGCTTCCGCCGGTCGTCGTAGGACTAATAGTGTATCTACTATTGAGCCGATCAGGGCCTTTTGGCGTCTTTGGTCTATTGTTCACGCCGACTGCCATGATTATTGCGCAGGTCATCATCATTACGCCTCTTATTGCGTCGATAACGCACCAGGCCATGCGTGAACTTTGGGCTGAGTATCACGATCTTCTAATCTCTTTGAACACTTCGCGACGGCAGCGGATGCTCACATTGATCTGGGATGGTCGTAGAACACTTCTAACGGCCTCGCTTGCGGGTTTTGGGCGAGCGATTGGCGAAGTAGGTGCGATCATGATCGTCGGTGGAAACATCGACCATGCAACTCGGGTACTTACAACTGCAATTGCTTTGGAAACAGGGAAGGGTGATTTCGCTTTGGCACTTGGATTGGGGTTTGTCCTGATCGCGTTGGCACTTGCTGTGAACTTTACTATGCACGCGCTGTCCAAAACGGAGCGGGAGGGCAGGTGGTGACGTCGCTGATGTCTGTCAAGCTGAGCGATCTTGTCGTGAAGCGCCGCGGATCCACAATCCTAGGACCAATAGATTTGGAGCTTGGATCGGAAGGCTTCACTGTCGTCTTGGGGCCAAATGGTGCGGGAAAAACGACTCTTCTCAAGGTTCTTCACGGAGTTGAAAGGGTAACGCGGGGCTCGGTTGATTGGTCCATTCCAGCAGAAGCGGCCCGCGAGGCGCAGTCATATGTTTTCCAAAACCCGATCATGCTGCGGAGGACTGTGGCTCAGAATTTGGCTTATCCCTTGAAGGTTCACGGTGTCGACAAGGCTACCGTTGAAATACTGATACGCGAGTGGGCAGAACGCATTGGTCTCGCGGACGCAATGGATCGCCCGGCTCCCCGGCTTTCGGGGGGTGAAAAGCAGAAACTCGCCCTTGGCCGGGCTTTGATCCGCAAGCCGAAGGTTCTATTTCTCGATGAGCCGTGTGCTAATTTGGACGGTCGCGCGACAAGGGATATAGAAGACTTGTTGCTCCAAGCGAGTAAGGATGGAACGAAAATCATCATGACAACTCACGATCTTGGTCAATGTCGCCGTCTTGCTAGTGATGTGGTGTTCTTGTTGAACGGTAAAGTGCATGAAGTTGGGGTCGCAGAAAGCTTTATGGCTTCACCAAGGACGCCGGAAGCGCGGTCGTTTCTCAACGGAGATATTTTGGTTTAATCCGCTTCTTCATCGTTTTCTTTTCTATTCCTTGCCTCGTCACTAAAAGCCGAAACGATGAAAACGGCTGTGACTACAAGCTTTCACAATTCTGGCCTTTCCGATGTCTTGCTTTCAGCATTCCAAAGTGACACAGGGATGGATGCTCAGCTCTTGGTTGTTGGAACCGAGCCAGCTTCACGGCTCGGACGATCTGGCGACGTTGATGCTATTCTTGTTCATTCTAGGTCGGCCGAGGACGCGTTTGTGAGTAGGGGCGACGACAGCGGGACGCACGAAAAAGAACTCTCTCTTTGGGCTAGTGCGGGACTTGATCCGGTAGAGTTTTGTGATTGGTAAAAGGCAGTTGGCGCTGGCATGGGAGCGAGTTTGAATACGGCGTCCGGTCTAAATGCGTATATACTCACCGACAGAGCGAGTTGGTTGAATCTCGGTAACGCTGGCGATTTAGTCCTGATGCGCGAAGGCGATGACGTTCTTCTTAATCAGTATGCCTATCTACCGGTGAGTCCCGTGATTCACTCACACGTTAGTTACACTGCGGCACAAAAACGCGAAGCCTGACTGACATCAAAAAGCGTATCCAAACTGATTAATGGCTACACTATAGGTGGCAAAACGCTCTTTGTTTTTAACGCCAGTTTTCGATTCTAGCAGTCGATCGAACTAACCTTGGGACGATTCTTTGGGCCCATTTGCTTCTGGCCCACTCTTAACCCCCTTGGGTCGTTACTCCTATGGTCTTTTGGATGACTTCCCAGCGCTAAGATGAATGCTGGATTCCGATGACGGTCGTGACCGGGCGACCATACGGCGTCTGGCGTGACTGGTACTTTGCGACCGCTAAGCCAAACGTCTCTTGGAGCAAGTCACTGTACAATGGCGCTGTGTTCCTGACGTTCCAGTTGCCGGTCCATGGCTGAGTTTGCGGTTGACCGGCGTGGACGGGACGGAGATCGGTACGCCGCTTGCCTCAACCGCAATGCTGATGCTCATCATAAGCCGTCCATTTGGGCTGTTCCTGCAACCATACGAACGCCGGCGAAGGCGAAAGTTGGATAGCTTGGTTCTCGTGTTCGTTCCACAAAGCCGTTATCGGCGCGGACGAAGAGAGCTAACACTTTGTCCGCATAGCTGTCACTGATGAAGCGCGCGGCGAATGATGGATTTCGGCGTTTACGGCCTCAATCGTTCCTTGCGCTATTGCTAAGTCAATCAACGGCCCGTTTAAGGCGACCCGAAACCCGTCGCCGCAAACGATAATGATCAGGTAGCAGAGCCCGGCGAACCGAGACTACTGCGGCGGAACAGGAAGCGCGTTCATTGCAGCAGAGCCTAGACAACAACGACATTGCCGCGCTTTCGGCCTGTCTCGACATAGCAATGCGCTTCCACCAGATCGGCCAGCGGATAGGTGCGGTCCATCACGGGTGAGAACTGGGTCTTTGCCATCAGCGCGAGGACCTCTGTCAGTTCTTCACGATGGACAGCGGGCTTCGACATCCCTGCCGCCGCGAACTTGGCTTTCTTGCTGCCGAGCAAGCCGGTGACGATCACATCGCGCAGCAGTCTCAGTCCCAGTACCGGACAGATGAAGCGCCCGTCCTGTTTCAATCTCAGTTTCGCGGCACCAAATGAAGAGATACCAAGCGTGTCAAAGACGACGTCGTAGGTGGACCCGAGTCTCAGCGGATCTTCGGCCTTGTAATCAATAACGTGATCTGCTCCCAGGGACCGCAGCAGTCCTGCGTTACGGGCACTGGTACTGGCTGTGACGGTTGCACCCAAGGCCTTCGCGAACTGCACTGCCGCTGTCCCGAGACTGCCCGATCCGCCGAGGATCAGGACATCTTCGCCTGGTTGGACAGCGGCTATGCGGCTCAGGAAGTGCCAAGAAGTCATCGCACCGTCAAACAGGGTAGCGGCTTCTTCATAGGTGACGGTGTAAGGCTTCTTCAGAAGGCTACCCGCCTGATCCAGGCAGATATAGGAAGCGTTCGCACCAAACTTCAATCCGGCTTCGCCGAAGACTGCATCGCCAACGCGGAACTTTGTTACGTCATCACCGACCGAGACGACGTCGCCGGAGAAACAAGTGCCTGACAAGCCGGCCCGCGGGCGCTTCAGCCCCAGAAACAGGCGCGCAAACTTTGGCTGGCCCGCCCGCATTAAGCCGTCGGCACGTGACACGGCCGAGGCGCGAATGCGGATCAAAACTTGGGTCGCGGTTGGCGTTGGCACAGGCCGCAATACGGGGGTAAGGACGTCGGGACCTCCGTAGCGGCTGACGTCCCATGCTTGAAATGTCGTTTCCATGATGATCTCCTCTCTAGAATAGGGTTGGAGATACCGGATTTATTTTGGTCCAATAATTGACTATTATGATCCACAATGGATCAATAACGTTACAGCCACATGATGGACTGGAAATCACTCCCTGCCTTTCTTGCCGTTGCCCGGTCAGGATCACTGCGCGCTGGTGCCGAGCAAATGGATGGCACCCACGCCACTGTCCGCCGTCAGATTGAAGGGCTGGAGGCGCAATTGGGCACAACGTTGTTTCGCCGCAACGCTGGTGGGCTGACGTTGACCGCGGCGGGGCGACGTTTGTTGCCCCAGGCTTTGGAAGCAGAAGCGGCCCTGCTGAAAGGTTTCAGCGCGGTGAAAGGTCTCGATCGTGAGGCCTCAGGCCGCATCCGCCTATCGGCTGATCCGCTGACCGCGCATTTCATGCTGGCGCCCGTTTTGGTCGCATTTGCTGAACTATACCCAGACATCGAGATTGAACTGAAGCTTTCCTATTTCATCGACTCGATCGCCAAGGACCAAACTGACATCTCTATTCGCCACGTGAGCGAAGTCGAAGAAGATGCTGTCGGGCGCAAGCTCTTTCCGTTGTCGATCGGTGTCTTTGCGTCCCGCGGCTATATCGACAAAACCTTGCCCAAGGCCGGACCAAAGGGTGCGGGACTGACGTGGATCGGTTATGGCGATGTGCCAGAACTTCAGGCGATGATCGACGCAACGCCATTTCCCAAAGCAAGGGTGCGGCATACCGTGGCCGATCCTCAGATGCACCTGCACATGGCGCGCGCGGGTGCTGGCATGACATTCATCGCCAACTGGGTGCAATCGGTTTTCCCCGAGCTTCAACGCGTCCCCGGCACCCAGATTGACCAACGACGCTCCACCTGGATCTTGCTACATGGCGATCTGCGCCGGGTAAAACGCGCGCGATTGCTGGTCGACTATCTGAGTGCTGCATTGTTGGAGCGACGTGTGGATTTCATCGGGAAGTAGGGCGGCCAGCCTCCAGGAGAAGACGACCTTTCCCATCAAGTTTGGCCTCAAACTTATGATCGGAGCCGACCCTCAAATCAGGTTTTGAAGCGGTTCGAGATCAAGCAACACACAGATATGAGATGCGCGAAAGCAACCGAGGGCTTGCACCTTTTTGGAACCATCCGGCAACCAGGAACACGCTGCGAATGCAGGTCGTAGTGTATGGCCTCAGAGGTCGTGAGTGGAAAGCCGGCTTTTGACAACGCTGCAAAGTCCGTCTTCTTCGCAGCGAACCTCCACTTTCACTCTAAGAATTTTCGCTGCGGTAGTGAGGAGCAAAAAGCGAACCTTCGAACCAGAACATCGAACTGCGGCTCTGTCCCGCATAGCAGTCGTTGGTTCATCTTGCGGCGAATGGCCGTTTTGAGCCCAGAGCGGACGTGCTCCGGCCCAATTGACGGGGATCATATCGCCTGACTTCTGAACGTGGTTGGCTC
>NZ_FXXQ01000005.1 GCF_900184815.1 Boseongicola aestuarii
CGCGCTCACGCCGAGCGCATAGGTCACCGCATCCTCGGCCGGAACCAGACCTGTATCGTCGGCATCCAGATCGTCTTTCGGACCGTCTTTGCCGAAGTCCTCGTCAAACAGGACCGAGAAGTCCACCGGGCCGGCGCTGTCGGTGATATCCGTATCGTCCGTCGTCAGCGTCGGCACAAGTGTCAGATTGCGCGAGATATCCGGCCCATCGTCCTCGAACTGGAAGGCCTGGGCGATATGGGCCACGGCACTGTCCGTGTCCCCGTCGCCATCCTCGATGGTCGCCGTCAGCGTGATCAGGTTTGCCGCAGTCATCTCTGCTGCAGACGCACCGTTCTCCACCGGGTCGCCGGCGTCGTTGTGAACAACCGAACGGTACTGCGTAATCGAGACATCGCCAGAGTTCTCGTCAACGCTGATCTCGAAGACAAGCAGATCGCCCGCCGCGACGTAGCCCTCGACATTGCCGGCGCCGTCAACACGCAGAAGAACCGCATCGGCCGTCAACGTGTCAACAAGTCCGCTGTCGACATTGGGCGCGCTCACGCCGAGCGCATAGGTCACCGCATCCTCGTCTTCGAGCCCATCCGGCTCGTCGTCCTTGAAACCGTCGGTGCCAAAGTCCTCGTCAAACAGGACCGAGAAGTCCACCGGGCCGGCGCTGTCGGTGATATCCGTATCGTCCGTCGTCAGCGTCGGCACAGCTGTCAGATTGCGCGCGATGTCCGGTGCGTCGTCATCCCAGACGACATAGTCGCCAACACTCGCGGCTTGTCCATCCGGTTGGTTGATGCCGAATTGTCCAATATCGAACTTACCAGATTCACCATGAACCAGCGACAGGTTGTGCAGCCCGTCGGTGAACCATTTGACGCGCATACCTGCGTCGAGCCCGGTAACAAGTGCCTCTCCAGTGCTGGAAATCGTGATGGTAATCGCCGGGTCTGCGCCACCAATGGTGGTGATAGTCGTTGTTCCGTTCCACACCGCTTCTTCAATCGGCGTCGTCAGATCACCCGAACCAAAGACCTGAACTTTGACAATATCGACTTCGGTGCCGGCAAGTCCGGCCTCCTGGTCAACATTATTGGTAAATTCCTGACCTTCCTGTGGAGTGCCGCCTGTATCAGGCAAAAGATAGGCCGTAACCGTCACCGACGCCGTGTCGTTGCCCTGCGTCTGGACGACATCAAAAAAGGCGGCATCCACGTCAATCGTGTCTGCACCCGGCAACAAATCGACATTGTCGGCGTCATCGGCCTCATTCTGGGTCAAACCGCCAGGCTGTCCCGCGATGTAATCGGGATTGGTGCCCGTGACATAGTAGAAGAAAAACCCTTCGCCGGGGTCGATCATTTGGTTTGAGTTACCAATCGTGACCGGGCCGCCACCTTTCGAGGTGTTGGTTGTCTCACTTTGGTTGGTGAATTCACCGTTCCCGTCAAGGTCTGGGTCCTCGGGCATAATGATCAATTGTTCGCCCAGGTCACCAACAATCCCGAAAAGGTTCTGACCAGACGGCAGGTCATTGAAGTCGAAGGTCCGCTCTTCAGACGCCGAAATCGTCAGGAAATCGTTCAGGTCAACCTCTTCATCCGGATTGCCAGGATCTCCATGAAAGATCGCGCCGTAAGTGACCTGGTGGAAGTCAACCGTTCCATCGGTGGAATCGTAGACCAAAAAGACCGTGAAAATGACCGTCCCATCCGCTGCCACGCCAAGCACCATCTGATTCCCAAGGCCGCCGTCCGCGGGGGCCTCATCCTGGAACAAGTAAATGACTTGCCCGTCAACGGTGGTCAGACCAGACGGGTCGCCTGTAGTCGCATCGGTGACGCCAATCTCAAAAGGATCCAGCGCCGGCGCTGAATCATCCGTCGGATCTCCGGGCGTGCCATTGTCATCCAGCTCGCCGGTGAATCCGATGGACGTGATAACACCATTGCCAGACGGTGTTATGGTTCCCGCATCAATCTGACTGGCGGCATAGGTGTCCTCCGCAAATGCAAGGGGGGGAACGCCCAAAGGCTCAACAATCAACCCCAGTGCGACCAGCCGGTCGTAAAAGGACTGAGTCAGACCACCGTCAAGCGACGACAGCGCAACATCTGTATCGTCTGTATCGAATGCGTCCGGGCTCAAGCCACTTTGCTCGCCAGACGTTTGGTCGTTATTGACAGGATCTGTGAATGAAAAAGTGATCGCCATATCGCGCCCTCCCAGGAAGCAAGTGATAGTTGAAACCGGGGACTGGCTCGTCTACGCACGAACGTCACAGCGAGAGCGACTTGAAATCCGCAATCAAAAGAACGCGGCCAAGGCAAAACGTTATAATCGTTAGCTTCGCGACCAAAAACAAACGTCAGGACGTCTGCGAATTTAAAAGTGGCCGAGAACTCCCCCAGGACAATTACGGCGGAAATTCGCCAATCACACAGGTAGGATAAAAATTAACAGTTTTATTATGGACAGTAACCGAACCTAAACTGCTCGCCCTTTCATCATCTCAAAATTAGCCTAAAAAGTCAACTCGTTCAGCAGCCTCGCTGCTCTCAAGCTGACACGCCCCCCCCAAGAGAGGGCAAGATAGACACGCGTAAGGAACCTCAAGTGAGCGTAACCTTCCGGGCCGAACTCGGCAGAAATCCGCGCTTCAAGTAAACACATTCGCGGCCGATATTGCTTGCCTAACCCAGAAATCCTAACCACTTACATGAATGTGGCAGAACTCCGGCGACCAGCCCAATTTTTGACACACTCATTGCCTATGCGAATGTGTGTTGGTCGATCTTGAGTACATTCCTTATTGCTGCATTCCTGAGTATCGAGGTGAGAGTTTCGACAAGTGTTGCTTGGTGTGCACGTCATGCAGACGTGTTTTGGTTCTCAGAATCAGAGGAGCGAGGTTGAAATGCCCAAGAACACACGGATCCAAGGCAGTAACTCTGACGATGTATTTGATGCGAGAGGTATTGTTGCCACAATGCAGGGCGGCAAGGGCAACGACACTTACTACGTCGATGACCTAGACGACGTCGTTAATGAAAACAACGAAGGCGGTATCGACACGATCATATCTCTGATCGGCTGGATTCTCGATAAGAATGTGGAGAATCTAACCCTAGCTGGCACTGACGACATTTCCGGCACAGGTAATGAAGACGGCAACATTCTGACGGGAAATTCGGGGACCAACGAGTTGTTCGGTCTTGCGGGCGACGACACCTTGGTCGGAGGGGATGGGGACGATTTATTGTCGGGCGGGTCTGGCGCTGATTTCATCGACGGGGGCGAAGGAATTGATACTGCGGCCTTCGATGGAACCCAGTCCGATTATGCCATTACATGGGAAAAAAATGACCTGCTTCTCACGGATGCTGATGGCATTTCTGATGTGCTGCGTGGCGTCGAAGTGCTGCAATTTGCGGATGGATTGCTCGACGTGGCAGATATCCCGGTCAATGAAGCACCATTAACCGTGACCGTCGCAGTGTCCGATTTTTCGCAAAGTATTGAAGACTCTTCGGTAACAATCGACGTGCTGCAAAACGATCTTGGCGAAGCGATCTCACTCACCGCCGTCGCAAGCGGATTGAAGGGGGCAGCGATTGTCAACGAAGATGGCACTATTACTTACATACCCAACGAAAACGCTTTTGGAGAAGATCGATTTTCCTACACGATCGTTGATGGTGCCGGTAAAACTTCAACTGCGGAAGTTGTGGTTGATATTTCGCCTATCAATGATGTGCCCGTCGCTGTTACCGATGTCTACTCCGTCGAAGGTGCAGGTGATTTCGCACTCGAAAGCGTGCTTCAAAACGACGTGGACGTTGATGGAGACGTTTTAAGCGTTGTCCGATACGATTCGACCACTTTCCTTGGCGGGACCGTAACCATGAATGCAGACGGGTCATTTCATTACCAACCGCCAGCGAGCACAACCGGAGAAGATACCTTTACATACACTGTGGACGACGGCTTCGGCGCAGAGGCGACCACAACAGTATCGATAGCCATTCTTGCCTCAAACTCGAGCCCCGATGCCGTTTCAGACATATACTCTCTTCAGGGCGATCAAGAGACTTTCTTCGCCTCAGTTCTCGACAATGACGCCGACCCCGACGGCGACGCGCTCACAATCCTGTCTTATGAAGCGGAAACTGCGCTTGGCGGCACCGTGTCGATGGCCCAAGATGGAACCTTTTCTTATAGCCCTGCGGTTGGTGCCGTCGGGACCGACAGCTTTTCCTACATAGTAGGCGATGGTAATGGCGGCTCAGCGACTTCGACGGTGTCAATCGTTTTAGAGACGCCCGTACCCGATAACAGCGCGCCAACAGCCACGGCGGACAGCTTCGGCGTGGAAACGGACACCGTGATTGAAGGCAATGTAATTGAAAACGATACCGACCCGGATGGCGACGTGCTGACAGTGTTGTCTTTCCAGAATGAGACGGCCGCGGGTGGCAGTGTCTCAATGCTCGAAGATGGGAGCTTCATTTACACGCCACCTTCGGGGTATTCAGGCTCTGACAATTTCTCCTATACGGTAACTGATGGGCATGGCCACGACGCATCGGCCGAAGTGTCACTCAACGTGCTGGCACCCAGCGAAACTCCCATCGAAGACATTCCCTATTATGTCGAGGCGATGCTCGCCAACGGCGCGTGGCAACGCTTGAACTATCCGGACGAAATAGGCTCCGCCGTCACGATCAAATATGCGTTTATGGAGGCGATACCGGAGTACTATACCAGCGGGGTTTCCTACGCGGATACGTTCCAGGCCTTCAGTGAACAGCAGCGCGAGTTTACGCGGGAAATACTCTCTCAGATAGAGTCCTATACGAACATCACTTTCACGGAAGTCGAATCTCCGAACGAGTCGACCCTCGCCTTTGGCATTAAGGAACTCGGGGGAGACAGCCGCGCCACTGGCGCATATCCGAACGGGGATGATACGGGATCATTCTACTCTGACGTGTGGCTTGACATCGATCTCGCAGGCGATAGTTTCGCACCGGGCAGCGACGCGATTACAATTCTCATGCACGAGATTGGGCATACAGCAGGTCTCGTACACCCGACGCTGCCCGGCGAAGAGGACAACAATCAGTACACCGTTATGGAGCTCGTCGACCACGTTGATGGGCATCTGCTCGAGGACGGGGTTACAGGATACCAGCTTTACGACATCGCGGCTCTTCAGCATCTCTATGGAACAAATCAGGCATTTGCTGCAGGCGACGATCTTTACGAATTTGACATGCTCGACAACAAGCTGGTCACCATCTGGGACGGCGGCGGATCCGATACTCTGGACCTGTCGGCAGCAACTTATGGAGTGAACATTGACTTGAATGACGGTGCGTTCAGCACGATCGCGCCGGAAGGTAACAATAATCTTGCCATAGCTTATGGTGCAGACATCGAGAATGCCGTCGGTAGCGCATACGATGATATCCTTACAGGCAATGAGCTTGACAATATCATCAAAGGAGGTGGCGGGAATGATGTCATGACAGGAGGAGCCGGGGCTGACACATATGGTTTCAACACGGATTGGGGTCAGGATACGATTGAAGATTACACCGTTGGTGAAGACACTCTTGATTTCTCGGGCACAGGATTAACCGTTGAAGACTTGCTTATCACGGCGGTGGATGGAGACACTCTCGTCAGCTATGGCGAGAATAGCCTCCGGCTGAGAGGGATCGACGGGGAGGAAAAGCAGCTCGATGAAACCTTCCTTATCTTCTGACCGCGCCGCGCGACGCATCTCGATGCGCCATACGCATCACACCATCAGTGCAAGGTTTTAACCGCCTCTCCGTGTTCGCCTCACGCGACCAGGCTGACATTTCCACCTATCGATCTTCCCACAGAAACAGTTAGAGCCCTTGGAGCGGAGAATTTACCCGACGGGACGCGAACGATCTCCAAGATCTTGCTTGAGACCTTCTCAACGGAACAATTCTTGAGTATTCACCGGCTTTTCTGGGTCTCAGGGTCCGCTCTTGGCTCAAAGTGTGCAGCTAACGGTTCTTTCCAGACAAAACGTGGCCCGTTTGTTCTGTGAAAAACACAAGCGTTGTACCGAATTGCCGCTTTGCAGGTACGCAACGGCCAAATTTCTGAATTTGAAAACATCACTACAGAAGCGTTATCATGCGGCATCATCTTGATTGACTAGACAAACTTCACAGTGTTCCGAGTGGGCTGTTTCGAACTGAAAAGGGAGAACTTCAAATGTCGCAATTAGAATTCTACACCGGCCTTTCTGCACTTTGGATCGCTGTGGCCTGGGTGCCTTATATCATCGACAGAATCATGGTGCGTGGGCTGATGGGAGCCCTTGATAATCCAGGTCCGGGTTTGGCTCCCCAGTCGGCCTGGGCGCTGCGCGCTAAAGCCGCGCATAAAGTGGCGGTCGAAGCCTTCGCAGCATTTGCGCCGCTTGCGATCCTCGCAATGATGCGTATTCCAGACGACACATACCCGGGGCTGTTGGCGTTGACATTCTTTGTCGGCATTTTCGCACACTACGTCATTTATACCTTGGGGATCACTGTCCTGAGAACGCTCAGTTTCGCTCTGGCAGCGCTATCAACTCTTGGGTTGGGGCTGCGCGTGCTGGGCTGGATCTAAGGTCAATAGCAAAAGACCTCGAAGCCAGCGCAAGCTATCCGAAGATTTTGAGCGTGCACTTTGGCATCAGGATTGATCGGGTGGATGGCTCCTGCTCCAACCGGTGTCGTGAACGCGACCCCGCTCGGCTTTCAAAAAAACACAAGAGAAGTGAGTGAAAGTGTGTTGCCGCCGCATTAGATGATACCTGGGACGGAAACATCTAATGGCCACTGTGCGAACAGAAATCGCGGCAACACATGCAAAGCCTATCCATCTTCGGATACATGTCATTGCGTTAAATCAATCTATGTCGTCGCGCTTTTTCTTTAGTGGCGGTGAATGTCGCCGAATACCTTGTGCTTTGGATTCCATAGCAGGGGTTTGCTCTTGCACCCGATACTCTGGTGCTCAGCCCGACGACGTCACTTGCAACTCTTAGAATGAAACGCGCGTGCGGCATGCGCAATGTGCCATGACTTGATAGAGCCCAGTCACACCAAAGCCAGAGGTGCTAAGAAAGCTTCACTTACCCGTCCCCAAAATGAACTGACCGCGGTGCAGATGTAGTGGGGTCTTCTTTATGGGCCTACGCTTGAGTTTTGTCGCGAACTTATGACACTCCGGTTCTTACTACGCAGCCTCGAGGCTTCTGGCCGTCCTTCAAGATGACCTATCAGCTTTTTCTTTTGCGCTGAGCGTTTTTTTTGACGGATGCTTTTGCCAAGGCTGAGGATTTTTCGCAGCATAATATTCGTCCCTTTGACCCCCTTGCTTAAGTGACTAAGGCAATGCGGCAAAAACATGGCAACTCAGGAAGTCGAAACCGTGGGCGAGGTTGCGGCAGAGGCGCACGGCTAACCACTCTACTCGTCGGACGCGGCCAGGACCTCTCCGGCATAGGCGTCCATCAGCTCCGCACCGAATTCCTCTGCCCCTTCACTACGCAGATCGGAAATGTGCGAGATGGCATCATCGCGCACCTGGCGGCTGGGATAGACAGTCACGATGGCAAATCGATCCAATTCGGCATCCATAAGCATGGAATGATTGGCCCCCAAAGCCAAAAGCCCTGGGAAGTATTTTTGCTTCATGAGTTGCGTGACATGCCGCAGTGTCTCGGTCTCACCTGTGATCCGCCACGTCGTGATTGATACAAAACCCATCTGGTCGCCCTCCCTTGAACCCAAGCATAGCACAAAAGGTCATCCTTTTTTGTCCGACTGACAACAACTACCGCCGACGTCCGCCACACAGCCTTAATCATGCGTTTTGTCGGGCAAGGCAGACCGCAAACCGGCCGAGCAGGCGATGGCTTTGCCGATCACTCCGAGCCTGACCAGCCCCCCCCCTCTGCCGCGCAAATGCCTGATAACGTGGCATCCCACCCTCGCTGCAGCACGTGCAAAGCGCGCCAGAGAGAACCGCTCGATCTAGCTTGGTGACCTCAAGCCCACGCCAAGACCGCCGTCGTTCCTAGGAATGCAATTAATGCCAGCAAGCATCAGGGCTTGCGCCATTTTCTGGATGGACTCGGACGATACGCGGCGACGCTCTCGCTCAAAATCAAGAACAGTTGAAAGACTGGGTCCGATTTCGCTGGTCTGACCAAGACGGACAGTCACTCCGAGTTAAGCAAGGCAAAACAGGAACTATGCTAAGCCTACAGCAGGTGTCCTGGAACACTTTGCTCGTAAAGCGTCTGTTCCTTCAGACGGTTCTTTGCATAATCCTCGCGGGGAGCGCCACGCGCGCTTCCCGCCCCATGATCTCAAGCAGGACCCAAACACGTTGGTCCTTGGGAGTGCTATCGATCGTGCAAACGAACTCCGCGAAAGGGCCGGCCGTCACACGAACTCTGTCTCCCGGACCAATGTCGGCTTCAGGCAGAAGGACACTCTCGTCGTCGCACCGAAGTCGCAGGCCGTCTATCAAGGTCGAAGGCACCGGTTCGGGCACGCCGGCGAAACTCACAAGCTGCGACACCCCGCGAGTTCCCTTGATTGACCGCCATCCGGTCTCTGATGGATTGAAGTGGACAAATAGATAGCCGGGAAAAAGGGGCTGTCTTACCGACCGAAACTGCCCACGGGACTTTCGCGTTTCAGCGATCCTAGGGCAAAAAACCTCGAAACCCTGTCGCGTCAGATTACGATGCACAAGAGAGAAACAGTTCGGCCTGAACTGAACCAAATACCAGGCCTCGCGTTCATGCCGCCGGGAATGCGACGTCATGTCGACCACCTTGCGCTCCTGGCTCTGTCCGTCTTCACTCGGGAAGCGCCTCCGCGTTCAGATTTCTGCTTTTCTGGGCCTGCCAAATTTTCTTCCGGCGCCGCGCGAGGGAGACACCGAGCCGGTAGGTACCTGCAAAAAGAGTACCAAAAAAGACGGTCGCGAGGAACGCCGCAAACGGAGCATCCCAAAAATACACTCCTGTCAATACAGGTGCAGCGATCATCGGCATGAGAATAAGGGTGGAGAGTGGGTTCGAATAGACTCGCGCACGCCGCCCAAATAGACAAATCTCAAGGGCTCGCATCACAAGCTGGTGAAAGTGAAGACGGTCGGGATGCCCTGTTGAGCGCCCGGACCCCCAGCGTCGGGAAATCGCAAGGAGCGTGTCAGCAACGGGCCAAAAGAACACGAGAAGGATCGCCCAGGGCGTCAGCTCGTCCACGCGCACAACCATCGCAATTGCTAGCCAGCAAAGGATATGTCCAAGCACATAAGCGCCCGCATCTCCCAAGAAGACCTTGCCCCATGGGTAATTGAAAACGAGGAAGCCCATGAGGGCCGCGACAATATAAAGAGCAAACTCCCCGGCCACAACGAGACCGGTCTCGAAGGCAATTGTTGACAACGCAAGAGCGACCAGCACCCCGGTGTATCCGGACAATCCGTTGACCCCGTCAATCAAGTTGAAAGCGTTGGACACCCCCGCACTGCAAAAGAGCGTGACGCCAATTGCGAAGGGCGCCCACATCATCAAGGTATCAATAACGGGCAGGTCAAGCCTCGGCAGCCAAAAGTTGAGGTTCCAGATCATAAGCGCGGCAGATATTAAGGCCGCCAGCATACGTCCAGAGGCGCTGATGCGGGCCCCAAAGTCCTCGGCCAAGCCAGCAAGGAAGAGGGGCAACATCGACAAGATCGCCAGAAAAAGAATGTGCGCTTCGGCTGAAATTACAAAATAGCTGGCTAAAAGCCCCGCAAAAAAGGCAACGCCGCCCAACCTTGGCGTAGGCACCTTGTGTGCGGCCTGAACGGCCTTTGTATCCTCGCGGCTCAATGCCAACGGGATATGCCACCCCCGCGTCAGACGGATGAGCCCGCAAACGATGAACGAAATGAGGAAGACGAATGATAATTCAAACGCGTTTGACAATTGTGACCTCTGTTTCCCCAACGTCTGACTGTTTGGGTCCATAATCTGTCAAATTGACAAATTTGAAGCGTGTTCATACCGAAAGTTAATCCGGCCGGCAACCAATTCATAGCAAAAATTTCATGTTTTGAACCGAGCCAAATACAAGGGAAGCGAAGGCGTCAGCGACCGCCAGTTGCTTTGGACTTACATGGCGAGGAAACGCGTTCCAAAGGCTCTGAGAATGGGAGAACGACCGCGTCACTTCTTTCGGCCGCAACTCTAACAGAGAGCCCGCGTTACAAGTGTTCAATTGGGTCCAATTTCTTTTTTGGCGTGCCGTAATCCCACAACTGGTGCAGTCAGGTTTCAGCCGGATCGTTGACGAAGGTGGACTTTCCTTCTGACTGATCATATCGATCGAGAGATTTTTTGCGGATTGAGGATGACCGATGGGGACGTGGACCCGCTTTTTAGGCGCTGTGTTGGCAACGCTTGCGCTCGCCGCCTGCACCGATGGGCACGTTCAGTTTCCGGTAACGCTCGAAGCACAGAGTTCCCTTCCGCCTGAAGTCGAGGTTGTCGCGCTCAACGCCGGAAACATCGCCTCTTTCACAAAGCGAAGTGATGTCCCCCGACCAACTCGCCTTCCCGCGTTAGAGGCCTGGAATTATCGCGTCGGGGTCGGCGACGTGCTCAGTATCATCGTGTTTGACCACCCAGAGCTTACCCTGCCGGCCGGTCCGCAACGAAGTGCCGAAGAGAGCGGCTTCCGTGTTCAGGCGGACGGCACATTCAATTATCCCTTCGTCGGCGCGATCGCGGCGCGCGGCAGAGCACCGGAGGAAATTCGGGAGGACTTGCGTGTACGGCTCGCCGAATACATTCCCGATCCGCAAATCGACGTCCGTGTGGCCGCGTTCAATTCGCAGGCGGTTACAGTTGCGGGAGAGGTCGTGGCACCAAACCGCTTGCCTTTGACGACAGTACCTTTACGACTTCTCGATGCCTTGGCCGCTGCTGGGGGAGCCAAAGAGATGGGTGACCTCGCCGGCGTCACGGTGAAGCGCAATGGCATAAACTACCCGGTAAACCTCGAAGGCTTTCTCGAAACCGGCATGTCGCAGAACAATCCGCTCTTGCGTGATGGCGATGTCGTGACCGTGCCACGCCGCCTCACCCGCGAGGCCTTTCTGCTCGGACAAGTCGATCAACCCGCGCCGATCGATCTCTCCTTGGAGCCTATCACGCTCACACAGGCGCTCGCGCGCCAAGGTGGTCTTCAGGAACGCCGCGCCGATGCACGAGGTGTGTTCGTCTTCCGCGCCAATGCTACGAAGCCGGGTATGAAGGTCTTCCAGCTTGATGCCAGTTCGCCTTCAGCGCTCCTCTTGGGGACCCGCTTTCTCTTGCAGCCAAATGACGTCGTCTATGTGACCCGTGCGCCGCTGAGCCGCTGGAACGATGTCATCAGCGATCTTCTGCCGTCGATCAACGTGGTCGGAAGCATCGACGACCTTGGCAAAGAATGAGGCTGACATGATCCGCTCGATTCTCGTTGTCTGCGTGGGCAATGTCTGCCGGTCGCCCGTGGGGGAAAGGCTCCTGAGCAAGCGCTTGAGCGGTGTCGAAGTCACGTCCGCCGGCATCGCAGCCCTTGTCGGCAAGCCGGCAGATGGCACGATGACAGAGGTTGCGACCGATCACGGCCTCTCCCTCGACGGACATCTCGCACGCCAATTCACAGCAGAGATTGGCGCGGGCGCAGAACTCATTCTCGTTATGGAACCGGGGCACAAACGCGAGATAGCTCGGATGGCGCCGGAACTTACGGGTCGGATGATGCTCTTCGACCAATGGACAGGTTCGAAAGGGATCGCAGACCCCTACCGCCATCCTCGCGAGTCTCACGAAACCGCATTCGACCAACTGACAGCGGCGGCCGATGCCTGGGCTGCTCGCCTCGCGCCGGGGGGCAACCAATGACCACAGAAAATTCCGGATCCGCTCAGAACATCGAGGATGACGAAATCGACCTCGGCCAACTCTTTGCCTTACTCTGGGGCCGCAAATTCACGATTGCAGGCTTTACGATCCTGGCCGGCGCAATCGGTCTCGCAGTCGCCTTGGCAACGCCCCCGACTTACAGAGCCGACGCACTGCTTCAACTCGAAGAGAAATCGGGCTTGATGTCCCTCCCCACTGCGCTGAGTGAGTTTGCCGACAGCGACCCTCGAAGCGCGACCGAGATTGAAATCCTTCGCTCGCGCCTGGTTCTTGGCAAGGCCGTGGCCGACCTTCATCTCGACTGGCAGGTCGAGCCGTTGGAAATCCCTCTCCTATCACATGCCGTTTCTGCACGCGGGCTACCCCTTCCCGAAATCGAGGCCCTTCGGCAATACAGCCGCGGCGATGCAACCATCCGCCTCGATCTCCTCGACGTCCCGCCAAATTGGATCGATGCAGAGATCATGCTTACGTCTGGCGGCGATGACAGCTTCAGCCTGACCCTGCCAGACGGCAGCACGGTAGACGGGCGTGTTGGAAACCTGATCGGGGGTCCTGAACGCGGATTTGGTCTCCGCATCGGGGAACTCGAGGCGCCTGTGGGCCGGAAATTTCTCCTGCGCCAACGCGAAGAAACCGGCGCCATCAACGACCTTCGCGAGCGCATGTCGGTCTCGGAGCGCGGGCGGCAATCGGGGATTCTCGAGGTGAGCCTGACCGGGTCTGATCGCGCCGAAACCCAACGGACCCTCGCGGCGATTACCGAGTCCTACCTCCGCCAAAACGTCAACCGGAGTGCCGCAGAGGCAGAAAGCAGTCTCAACTTCATTGAGACACAGCTTCCTGAAGCCGAGCGCGCCGTGATCGAGGCCGAGGACGCTCTCAACGATTATCGCCAGGAACAGCAGGCGATTGATCTCGGGTTCGAGGGCCAGAGCCTTCTGACCCAGATTGGAACGATTGAAACGGAGCTGCGGCGCCTCGCGGGCGAAGAAGACGAGATTGCTGAGCGCTACACCCAGAACCACCCGGTCTACCAGCAGCTTCTGAGTGCCCGCGCTCGCTTGAATGAGCAGCTCGCCACGCTTCGAGACGAGGTAAATACGCTTCCGACAACGCAGCGGGAGGTGTTCAACCTGACCCGCGATCTCGAACTGGCCCAGGAGGTTTATCTGCAACTCTTGAACCGGGCGCAGGAATTGCAGGTACTCAAAGCCAGCACAATCGGAAACGTCCGCATCGTCGACAGTTCCCGAACGGCCCCAAAGCCCATCGCGCCACGGCTAGCCGTTATCCTTGCCCTGTCACTCGTCCTTGGCCTGGTCTTGAGCATTGCCAACGTCCTTCTGCGGCAGTGGCTGCACAGCGGCATACAGGATCCGGATGAACTCGAGCGCCTGGGCTTGCCGGTCTTTGCAACGGTCAACCGTGTCCCGGCAATGGAAGGCCGCCGGCGCCGCGGCAGCGATCCGATCCTCGCGCTTAGCGATCCCGGCGATCTAGCGACCGAAGCCATCCGGTCGCTTCGAACGAGCCTGCATTTTGGGATGCTCGACGCAAAGACCCGATCCGTCGCTCTGACGAGCCCCGCACCCAACGCCGGCAAGAGTTTTATGGCCGTCAACCTTGCCGTTGTTGCGGCCGAGGCCGGCCAGCGCGTCTGCCTCGTTGACGCGGATCTCCGCCGGGGACATCTTCGCCGGTACCTGCAAGTGCCCAAATCGGCTGAAGGCCTTTCTGAACTCCTCTCCGGCTCTGCAAATCTTGACAATGTCTTGCAGGACGGTCCGGTCGACGGCATGAGCTTCATTTCCACAGGGCGCTTTCCGCCCAATCCTTCTGAACTCCTGATGCGGCCGGCCTTCGGAAAACTCGTGGCTGAACTCGATAAGCGCTTCGATCTGACAATCATCGACACACCGCCGGTCCTGGCCGTGACCGACCCTGTTGTGATCGGTCGCACGGCCGGCGCATGCATCATCATCACTCGCTACGAAACGACCCCGCTCGGCGAAGTCGAGGCAGTGCTCCGTCAACTCAAGGGCGCGGGGGTTAAACCCTCGGGGGCCGTCCTCAACGCATTCGATCCGGCGCGTGCGAAAAAGGCAGGCGCTCAGGTCTATGCTTACCGCTACGACTACCGGCCAAATACTGACTAAAATTAGGGGCCTGGTCTTGTAACCCGAGCGCATATGAAACAGTGTCCAATCCGTGACTTTAAAGTCGAAGACTTCCAATCATCAAGACGGCCCGCGACCAAGCGAGAGCCGATGCGGTAGCTATTTTATTGACAGATATCAGAGTGTTGCATTGCAGCGGTCCGTGCAGCATAGTTTGCCGGGCACCCTCTCTTGATGAGATGATCGGCCGTGCCGTAAGAAATACCGACCCTGCGGGTCGCCTCAGAGACTTTAAACTGGATCACCACATGATTGACCGGAAAAATCGTCGCCGTCACTCGGGTGCGAACCAAGCATCCACTCTTCGCGGCGCTCTGGTTGTTCTTGCCATCCTGGCCCCGATCCAGGCGCAGGCACAAGATATCCGGTTCCACGGCGTTGAGACTGGCGACCTGCTCCGCGAAGAGACCCTCGAGCTGCGCTTTGGATGGCATCAATCGAATTCTGAAACCACCGGCGGCACCGGACAACAGGTCTACGAGAGCGGTATCGCCTATCGCGGAACGGGCGAGTGGCAACTTGGTGCGCGCGTCTCGGTCTATGATGACCCACCCCCCGCTGCGATTGGCGGTAGCCTGGCAAACCTCTCGATTCTCAGCATCGGTGTTGAGGCGAAGCGGTCCTTCATCGAAACGGAGCGGCTCTCCGGGGCGGTCACAGCCTCTTTCGAAGGCTTTCGATACGCCTCCGGTTTGTCCAAATCCGACATTGAGATCGATACTGTAGTTGGATCGCTTCACGCACCCGTGTCCCTGTCACTCACTCCCAAACTTCGTGCACATATTGATCCGGCGGTCGCTTTTCTGCCGGATCGCATGAATGGTGGTGACGGATTTGGAACGACTGCCTTCCTCGGCACGGCCCTCTCATGGGAGGCAACCGACAGGGTAACGGCCTACGCTGAGGCAACCTATCAAGTCGCAGGACGCGGCAACACTTTCGATGCCTCTGGCGCGATTGTCAGAGACCTTGCCTGGAGCGCTGGGGCTCGCATTCAAGTCGCACCGGCTGCCGATCTTGATCTTTACGTCACAAACCGAGCAGGTGGAACTATGGCCACATCTGGCCTGACCCTTCCTCCAAATGGCGATCAGACATTGTTCGGAGCCCAACTCGTTTATCGCCCCGGCCAGGACCGCGAGCCACGCCCGGAGACTGACCAAAACGCAGTCCGACCTCCCGATGGTCTCATGCTCCGAAGCGGTGCCATCCTGCCTTTGGAGACCCGGCGCCTAATCGCGTCAGCCGGAACAGGTGGGGCGGCGACACTTGGCATCTCGACATCGCCGGATACCGGCTTGCAGTTCGACGTATTTCTCGAGCGCCATGCCGAGGCTTCGGCAGACCAGGTTAGCGTCGCGCCAGGACCAAATCGCTATATGCTTGGCGGACGCCTGCAGCTCCATGAGCCCACAGCAGCTCTGCCGGTCTGGATCGCGGCAGGGGTCTTCGCGGGCCGTGAGACTGAGCCGCCCGGTGCAGGCGCTTTTTATGGGGAGCTCACGGCGAGCAAAACACTGCGATCCGGGTATTCGGTCCGCGTGCAACCACACATTGCCGCCTGGGGAGATCAGCGCCGCGTGGGGCTTGGTTTGGGGATAAGCCGTCCCGTCAGCGACACCCTCGAACTGATTGGAGAGTTCAGTCTGAACGGGTCAAGAGAAGACACATGGGCGACGGGTATTCGGTGGAACAGACAGAACGCGCTGTCGTTCACAGCTTTCGCCACAAACTCCATAGGGCTCCAGGGGCACGGCACGATGATTGCGGCCAAAGAGCCGAGGCTGCAAGTGAGCCTTGAGAGGTCGTTTTGAGGCGCAGGACGGGGCCGCGCAGACAAGCGGCCGGCCCGCGATCGAGGTCGAGAGTTTGCGTTATCGGGCATTTGATCGATTAAGTTCGCTAACGAACCAGCTCTGAAAAAAGATGGAGATGAGAATGCGCAATTCTTTGAAGCGTCAC
The DNA here is from genome assembly GCF_900184815.1 of Boseongicola aestuarii. Lineage (GTDB taxonomy): Bacteria > Pseudomonadota > Alphaproteobacteria > Rhodobacterales > Rhodobacteraceae > Boseongicola > Boseongicola aestuarii. The sequence continues at coordinate 16,147 of NZ_FXXQ01000005.1, forward strand.
TTTAGACCGCTAGCTCAAAACGCTCGGTTCATTAGTCAAGGCTTTCAAGACCCAGCGCCAAACTGGGTGAAATGGCGGGTGCTGAAGAAGTTCTTTATTCCGGACGGCGTATGCGTCGAAACCGGAACGTATTTGGGAAAAACCACAAATTTTCTTGGTCGCAACTACAAAAAAGTCTACTCGCTAGAACCTTACTTTCCGTTATCCGTCACCTAATGTTCTGGTAGAGTTCGCGAACAATAATGGTTTCAGCTGGACCGTTGAGAGAGAGATTCCTTATTTGGTCAAGGTAGAAAGAACTTTGGGTGACGAGAAATCGAAAAATCCAATCATCGTCCGCGCTCGGGCCAAATGGGCGTGACGGAAGGATGCAACACACCTAATCTTCATGAACAAAACGCCATATAGCTGCTGGTAAGATGTCGCTGGAAGCTTTTTCGGCCTGGGCCATCTCGGCGGGGTAAACCATAATAGTAGTCTCCAACTCCAGATTGGATGTCATTGCACAGTGCGGTCGCAAAGGACTTCCTTTGCGTCATTAATGCGACCGAAATTACAACTCTGTCTTGCTGTACGTGGCTCTGCAATGAATGCCGAAAATCACCGTTTCTTGTTAAGTCGGGGACCGTATCTGCTGCCTTTACTTGGGCTAATGGAACAGAAATTGCCATGATCGAAACTGCGAGCCAAATTGTAGCCCCGCTCATACTGTTGGTTTTGCTCTATATTGATTACTTTTTGATTGCGCACAGAATACGCGGCGAACTCAGGCAAAGAGGCTTCAATGCATTCAGCAGAGTAATGCAGCTTGGTTATATGAACCGGCTCTTGGTCTTTGGTTTTCAGGTCGCAATTGCGATCAACATCGATTTGAACAACGATACGACCACTTTGCTGTTCTTGTTGCTCTTTGTACCGTCCTTCGGGATACTCCTAATGTCTTCTAGGGACTCGAAGCGATTATTCCATTTGAACAATGCGAGGAGGATCCTCACAATCAGGGAGATAATATTAATCCATTTATCTTATGCGCTCTTCTGCGGCGCTTGGGTGATGCCGCTTCTCGTAAACTTGGCAAACGACAGCTTAAAGAGCACTGCCATGACATCTGTGACCCTCGCCAATGGTATCGCAGGGTTCATCATAGCATTCGTCCAAGAGCCTGCGATGCAGCGCTTATCGAAGTCTCATGCGGATCTCGAGAAATTCTTAGAGGTAACCAGATGGATTAGGAGAAATGTTTCGATCGGCATCTTGGTCTTGACGACTGCCTGCTTCTTTTGGGTAAACCTTTGAAATTATCTCATTTAATCGGGGCCACGGGCTCTACAGTTGCCTTTGTGGGATCTCAAGGTGTCCCTCTTGGTCCGCTTATTCTACCATTTGTTATAAGACGGTTTAGAAGAAGTGCAGTGTTGATCACGGTGTCTGTCCTAGCGACCGCATACGTTCTTATTCATTTTTTCAGTGGCACCATGGATTTATTCCGCACGATTGAAACCATTGGACGGCTCATATTTCCTATCATTTTGGCCATTCTTGTGTACGGACACGTCGCCCGACTTGATGAGGCGGGGATACTCAATGTGACCGTAGGTATTGTCGTCATCTCAGTCATCGATCTCAGCGGTGTAGTTCTTCATATCATTACTGAAAGAGACATCTCCAACATCTATAACCTTAAGGATAAAAACTTAGTCTTCCAGAATACAAACTATACAGCATTCTTGCTTTACTGCGCATTAGTCGCGCGCCTCAGTTTCGGTTTAGCCAAGTATTGGACGGGTGTCGGCTTTATTTCATTCCTTATCCTCTTAACTTTTTCGAGATCTTACTGGGCAGCGCTCTTGATCTCTATAGTTTTGAAGCTGACGGTGACGCCGAACGGCAAAATTCTTGCTGTGTTCTTTGCGTTCGTTTCGCTTTTGCCCATGTCAACAATGTTTCAAGATATAGATACAGGATGGATAAGAGAAAATATCGACAGCAGCCTCGCCACCAAAGTCGAAATCTTCCTATATTCCGCAAGAGTTCTAATCAGTGATATCTCGATAGGGTTCTGGGGGTTGGGCCCAAAATCCACCATCGATGAGTTCATAATTACGCACAGTGGGCATTCGCTTGTTGGAATGTTGCCTGAGCTAGGTGCCCTGTACCTAGCTTATGTATTCCTTTTCACTTATTTCCTGTGGCGCGGAGGGACCTATGCAAGACTACACTTCCCAGGTACAATGTTGCTCTTGCTGTCAACATTTCCTGTTTCAAACATTGCGCTTCATTTAGTCTTTCTCTTGCTATCCGTTCGTCAACAAAATGATCAATAAAGTTCTAATATTTGCGGCCTCCCGGCAACCTTTTGTTTTTCTAAGGGGGCTACTTCATCGCTCTATCATAGCGGCTACCTACTTTGATATCAGGGCAACAATCGTAGGTCCGGGCATTAAGATTATGCCAGGAACGCGCATCTTTCATCGTGTCACAATCAAGGCATACAGCTACATCGGCTACGGATGCTTGGTCTCACCTGGCACAGTGGTTGGCCGCTATGCATCAGTTGGAAATAAGGTGATCTTGGGTGGAGGAGACCATGGAAAAGGGTCAACGGTACTGAGCTCGAAGCTTTCAGGCTCAAGATTCGAGAGGAGAAACGCAAAACAAAGCACTATAATCGGAGAGGATTGTTGGCTTGGGAATGGCTGCATCGTTAGATCTGATGTTTCACTCGGCCGAGGTTCAATCATCGGCATGGGAGCTGTTGTGTTGTGTTCAACCGAGCCCTACTCGGTCTACGTCGGTGTGCCGGCCAAGAAGAAAGAGACCAGACTGACGCAAGAAGAAATCCAACAGGTTGAGAACTCGAAATGGTGGGAATTAGCACCCGCCACTGCAACAAAAATGTTGAACAAATGATAGCCTCTGACATCGACGTTATTGTGGCGATTGGCCCAAATGAAAAAAAAGCGCATGTAGAACAGGCACTGATAAGCCTGGCACAAGATGGTTTTGAGGGCAAAATCAGAGTTTATTGCTGTGTTGACGGAAACGAAGACGGTGAAGTGCTTGCATACCTCAGATCTCTAGACAGTGAGACATTTCGCGTATTCGTGAACGAAAAGAACCAAGGACTCGCCCACAGCCTAAATCGCCTAATCGATAGAATACTCGATGAGAGCTCTGCGGAGTTTGTAGCCCGCATGGACGCAGACGACATTTCGATGCCAGATAGGTTCAAGAAGCAGGTGTCGTACCTCCAAGAGAACCCGAGCATCAGTGTTTTGGGGAGCTGGCTGGTCGAATTCGATGAGCTGGAGGAAACAGAGTACCTAAAAAAGCTTGCTACAAATAGCAAGAATCTAGAGCAGTGGCTGTTCTGGCGATGCCCTTTAAATCACCCAACGGTAGTTTTTCGCAGGCATGTTTTTGAAAATGGCTACCGATATCGATCTGATCTGAAGATGTCACAGGACTACGAGCTGTGGATACGCCTAGTTCTTGACGGATACAAGATTGGCAATATTCCAGTCCCACTTCTTCGCTTCCGGCGCCAACAGAACTTCCTCAATAAGCGTAGTTATCGCAAATCATGGTTGGAGTTTAAGTTCAAGATCAGATTCCTGCTTGAGCGGCGACAATACTACTTAACAGGCTACGCTTTGTCATTTGCACGTCTCTTGATTGGGACCCTTCCACACCCGGTCCTGAAAAGACTTTATCGCGTATCGCGTATCAGAATGGGGCACTGACTTGGTTTTTCTACTTGGTGGATTTGGCAATAATCTCTTTCAATTAGCATTATATTTTGAGCTACTTCACAGAGGGTCCAACAAAGTAAAGATCAATACGTTCTTTATTGACGACAACCACCTCACCCGCTTGCTGGGATGGAGGCGGCACGACTATTCGATGACAAATAAACTTCTTTCAAACTTGAACCCCGATCATATTGAAAATCGGTTCTGTTGGCGGGCATTTTTTTCATTGTGCTTCTATCTATTGACATGGAAGGTCGCGCCTCAGTTCTTGCGAACTTGGAATAGTGGAGCTGAATGCTTAGCGTGCGGTTATCTTGGCTACTATCAGCAAGGACAGCATTTGAACGACAAGAACTTCGAGGAGCTCAAGTTGCTTGTTCGGAGAACATTTCCGGCGCGGAGCATGCCAGCCAGTACTGTGGTTATTCATGCTCGAAGGGGAGACTTTGCAAATTTGAGAAACGTATCGCTAGATCAGCAAATTAGGCTCATCGAAGAAGAATGCTCTGAAGCGGAATCTGTGACAATTGTCTCGGATGACTCCCTAAGCGCCCAGAATGAGATTAGCGAGGTATTGGAGAATTCAAAGCTCAAATTTGAGTTCATTTCCGGTTCACCTGAATACGACTTTGCTACGTTGCTCTCCGCCAAGACAATCGTGTGTTCCCCGTCATCGTATTGCTACTGGGCTTCAGTATTGGGGGATTCGGAACGGATATTTGCACCTGCAGTCTTGTCGAATGGACAGCCCAATACTTGGCAGTATCCAAAGCGTGTGCAGCATTTTTAGGAGCTCAATCAATACCTCTATTCTGCATCGGATCCGACCGGCGGTATCTTACAAGTCCTGCCGAACAAATTTTAAAGTTTTTACATTCCGCCGACTTAGGCGCCAAGATGCTTCGGTGCTTGGGACGCCGCTACAATCCGACCAATCTACATCATTTGATCATGAACATGCACGGTGGCGGCGGGTCCAGCTGTTCCCTCGGGGCATCATACGCAAGAATTGGGAATACTACCACGCCCTGCGCCGCAACGGTGTAGGTGGGATCGGTGCCCTCGCCCTGAAGAATTTGAGCAAAATCGACCAATTCATACCAAGGAAGATACAAGAACAATGACTAAGACGGCATTGATTACAGGCATTACAGGCCAGGACGGCTCTTACCTGGCGGAGTTTCTGCTCAAGAAGGGATACGTCGTGCATGGCATCAAGCGCCGTGCGTCGTCGTTCAACACCCAGCGGATTGACCACATCTACCAGGACCCGCATGAGACCAATCCGCAGTTGCATCTCCATTATGGCGACCTGACGGACACCTCCAACCTGACCCGCATCATTCAGGAGACGCAGCCGGACGAGGTCTATAACCTCGGTGCGCAGAGCCATGTCGCCGTCAGCTTTGAAAGCCCGGAATATACGGCCGATGTCGATGGCATGGGCACGCTGCGGCTGCTTGAGGCGATCCGCTTTCTGGGTCTAGAGAAGACGACCCGCTTCTATCAGGCCTCGACCTCGGAACTTTACGGACTGGTGCAGGAAACACCGCAGCGCGAGACGACGCCCTTCTATCCGCGCTCGCCTTACGCGGTCGCCAAGCTCTATTCCTATTGGATCACGGTGAACTACCGCGAGGCTTATGGGATGTATGCCTGCAACGGGATCCTCTTTAATCACGAAAGCCCGCGGCGCGGCGAGACTTTCGTAACGCGCAAGATCACCCGTGGTCTGGCCAATATCGCGCAAGGGCTGGAACAGTGCCTTTACATGGGCAACATCGACGCGCTGCGCGACTGGGGGCATGCGAAGGACTATGTGCGCATGCAGTGGATGATGCTGCAGCAGGATCAGGCAGAGGATTTTGTGATTGCGACGGGTCAGCAACTTTCGGTGCGGCAGTTCATCGAATGGTCTGCGACCGAGCTAGGCATCACGCTGGAATTTTCAGGCAGCAGCGTGGACGAAGTCGCCACCGTCGCCGCGATCTCCGGCGACAAGGCCCCTGCCCTGAAGGTCGGCGACGTCATTGTCCGCATCGACCCGCGCTACTTCCGCCCTGCCGAGGTCGAGACCCTACTTGGCGATCCAACCAAGGCCAAAGAGCGCTTGGGGTGGGAACCGGAGATCACCGCACGCGAGATGTGCGCAGAGATGGTTGCAGAAGACCTGCGCGTCGCAGAGCGCCATGCGCTCCTTAAGGCGCATGGCCACAACGTGCCGTTCGCGGTCGAGAACGGTTAAGCGCGATGAAGGTCTATATTGCAGGGCATCGGGGCATGGTCGGTGGGGCGATCCTGCGGCAGATGCAGGCGCGAGAGGGCGTGGACATCATCACCCGCACGCACGCCGACCTAGATCTGACCGACCAGGGCGCCGTGCGAGATGTCATGCAAGCCGAGCGTCCCGATGTGGTGATCCTTGCGGCGGCACGGGTAGGTGGCATTCTAGCCAACAACACCTTTCCGGCTGATTTCATCTACGACAACCTGATGATCGAGGCCAATGTCATCCATCAGGCCTTTGACGCCGGTGTGACACGCCTGTTGCAACTGGGCTCCTCCTGCATCTACCCGCGCGCGGTCCCACAGCCGATGCGCGAGGATGCTTTGCTGACGGGCGTGCTGGAACCGACCAACGAACCCTACGCCATCGCCAAGATTGCGGGCATCAAACTCTGCGAGAGTTACAACCGCCAGCACGGCGTCGACTACCGTAGTGTGATGCCGACGAACCTCTATGGGCCTGGCGACAACTTCCATCCGCAGAACAGCCACGTCCTGCCCGCCCTGATCCGCCGCTTCCACGAGGCCACACAGGACGGTCTTGAGGAGGTCGTGATCTGGGGCACAGGCACGCCGCGGCGCGAGTTTCTGCACGTGGACGATATGGCTGCGGCCTCGCTCTTTGTGTTGGACTTGCACAAGGACGTCTATGACGCCAACACCGAACCGATGCTGAGCCACATCAACGTGGGCTCCGGCACGGATATCGCGATCCTTGAACTGGCCCAAAAGGTCGCCGCGATCACAGGGTTCACAGGCCGCATCACCACTGACCCCGACAAACCCGACGGGACACCGCGCAAACTCATGGATGTCTCGCGTCTCGCGGCGATGGGCTGGACCGCCCAGATCGATCTCGATGAAGGGCTACGCAGCACTTACGCATGGTTTCTGGACCACCAAGACGACCTGCGCGGCTAAGGAGACACTGACATGACCCAAGACATTCATCCGGTCCTTCTCTGCGGCGGCTCTGGCACACGCCTCTGGCCGCTCTCGCGCAAGTCCTACCCCAAGCAGTTCGTCAACCTGATCGGTGACGAGAGCCTCTATCAGGCCTCTGCCCGCCGCCTTTCAGGGGCAGGTTTTGCCGCACCGATGATCGTCACGGCCTCGGATTTCCGCTTCATCGTGATCGAACAACTTGCGGCACTGGAGATGGCCCCCGCAGATATCCTGATCGAGCCTGCGGCCAAGAACACAGCCGCCGCGATCTGTGCAGCCGCCCTTGCGCTCGAAGCCCGTGCGCCGGGCGCGCTGATGTTGGTCGCCCCATCTGATCACGTGATCCCGAACGCCGCAGCATTCCGCGCCGCTGTGCAGGCGGCAACCCCTGCCGCCCTTGATGGCCAGCTGGTCACCTTTGGTATTCGCCCCGACCGTGCCGAGACAGGATATGGCTGGCTGGAGCTGTCTGAAGCGACAGAGGATTTCGCGCCTGTGGCACAGCCGCTCAAGAGCTTTGTCGAGAAGCCGGATGCGGCCAAGGCCGAAGCCCTTTTGTCTGACGGGGTGCACCTCTGGAATGCCGGTATCTTCCTCTTCACGACGACGACGATCCTTGACGCCTTTGCCAAACACGCGCCCGAGGTGCTCGAGGCTACGCAAACCGCTTTTGCCGCCTCTGAGCGCGACCTTGCTTTCACGCGGCTGGGACCAGAGGCTTGGGACACACTGCCGGATATTTCCATCGACTACGCCGTCATGGAACACGCCGATAACCTGAGCGTCGTGCCCTATGCCGGTGCTTGGTCTGACCTTGGCGACTGGCAGGCCGTCTGGCGTGAGGCGGACGCTGACGCGACCGGTACAGTCACGGCGGGCCCTACCACCGCACTCGATTGTGAGGGGACACTGCTACAAGCGACGAATGACGCACAGGAGCTTGTCGGGATCGGGCTCAAAGACATCATCGCCGTGGCCATGCCCGACGCCGTGCTCGTGGCCCACAAGGACCGCGCGCAGGAGGTCAAAGAGGCCGTCGCCACTCTCAAACGCAAATCCGTCCCGCAGGCCGAGACCCTGCCCCGCGACTATCGCCCTTGGGGCTGGTTCGAAAGCCTCGTCATCGGGCCGCGGTTTCAGGTGAAGCGCATTACCGTGCATCCCGGCGCGGCCCTGTCGCTGCAAAGCCACCATCACCGCTCCGAGCACTGGATCGTCGTCGAAGGAACCGCCAAAGTCACCATCGACGATACGGTCCAACTGGTTGGCGAGAATGCCTCTGTCTACATCCCCCTCGGTGCTGTCCACCGCATGGAAAACCCCGGCAAGGTGCCGCTGACCCTGATCGAGGTGCAGACCGGCAGCTACCTCGACGAGGACGACATCATCCGCTACGAGGACATCTATGCGCGCGGACAAGGGGCCAAGGGATGACCCCCCTCACCTGTTTCAAGGCCTATGACATCCGCGGACGTCTTGGGCTCGATCTGGACGAGGACATCACCTACCGGATCGGAAGGGCCTTTGCCGTGGCGCTGGATGCCAAGACCGTGGTGCTGGGGCGCGATGTGCGGGCCTCATCCGAGAGCCTCGCCGCCAGCGTCGCACGCGGGCTGATGGATGCAGGCTGCGCCGTGCTCGACCTCGGGCTGTCGGGAACTGAGGAGATGTATTTTGCCACCACCCATTTCGGCGCGGATGGCGGCATCTGTGTAACCGCCTCGCACAACCCGATGGACTACAACGGGATGAAGATGGTGCGGGCGGGCTCTGCGCCGCTGGATGCGGCCAGCGGGCTTGCCCGCATCAAGGCGCTGGCCGAAGAGTACGTATTTCCGGCAGCAAGGAACCAAGGCGCGCTCAAAGATATTTCGGACGAGGCCCGCGCTGCCTATGTCACCTGCATCTGTGATTTCGTCGATGTCACAGCCCTCAAACCCCTCAAGATCCTCGTCAACGCAGGCCACGGTGCCGCAGGCCCCACTTTTGACGCCATTGCCGCAGAACTGGCCAGACGCGGCTCGCCGCTCACCTTCGAGAGGATCTATCACAGCCCCGATGGCACTTTCCCGCAAGGCATCCCCAATCCCCTCCTGCCCGAGAACCGCCCCGCCACGGCAGAGGCCGTCCGTGCGGCCGGCGCAGATTTCGGCGTGGCATGGGACGGGGACTTTGACCGCTGCTTCTTCTTTGACCACGAAGGGAACTTCATCGACGGAGAATATGTCGTGGGACTACTGGCCGAGGCGTTTCTGTCCAAGGAACCCGGTGCGACCATCATCCACGACCCGCGCATCATCTGGAACACCCAAGACATCGTGGCCCGCGCCGGCGGCCGCGCCGTGCAAAGCCGCACGGGCCATGCGTTTATCAAGCAGGCCATGCGCGACGAGAACGCCGTCTACGGCGGCGAGATGTCAGCGCATCACTATTTCCGCGATTTCGTCTTCTGCGACAGCGGCATGATCCCCTGGCTTCTCGTGGCCGAACTGGTCAGCCGACACGGCAAGCTTGCCGATCTGGTCGCCGACCGGATCGCAGCCTTCCCATCCTCCGGCGAGATCAACTTCACGCTCGAAGATCAGAAAGCAGCGATTGCACGAGTCGAGGCGGCATTTGAGGACAGCGCAAAAACCATCGACCGCACGGATGGCGTAAGTTTTGATATGGGAGACTGGCGGTTCAACCTGCGCAGCTCGAATACAGAGCCCGTGGTCCGGTTGAATTTGGAAGCGAGGGGGGATGCGGAGATGGTCACGGCGGGAGTCGAGCGGGTGAGGGAGCTCTTGAGCAGCTCATAGGGGGCCACATCCCTTCACCGATTGCGCCGCAATCACCCCCTAGATCTCGAAGATGGATCGGTCGTCTTCCCTTTGAGAAGACAGGGCCGATCTGCACATGCATCCTCAGCCAACACCTTCAAGCCCAGACATTGTGCTCCGCCTTTTCCAGGTAGCGCGCGAGCACATTGACCGACTTCCACCCCCCTGCTCTCATGATCGCCGCAGTATCAAAGCCACGCGTCAGTAAGTCCTGGGCAGCCCCCACCCGCATCGAATGACCACTGAAGGCATCGATGTCGTCGGGATCGAGGTCGAGACGTTTAGCGGCGTTCTTCACGACCCTCTTCACTGCCGTCGTTTCGAGAGAGCGGTCGATTGGCTTGCTCTGATAGATTGGGCAGAAGAGCCAATCGATTTGCGCACCTCGCCATTTGATCCACTCTCGCACACGGTCTGCAGTCTCTCGTGAAGTAAAGGCAATGCGCCCCTCACCGAAGGGGTCGGCCTTGCTGCGGCGAATGAGGACGCGGAGAGTGCCGTCGTCCCGCTCCTCCAAATCAGCATCGGTCAGTGCAACGAGTTCCGATCTGCGCGTGAGCAACTCATAGCCGAGGGATAGCATCGCGCAATTGCGCAAGCCCCAAGGCGTGTCAGGTTCGCTCGCCAGAAAGCGATCTAGGTAGTCTCGCGTCAGGCCCTTCGCCTGCTTTGGCCTCACCGGCTTGCTCAGCCGGACACGCCGAAAAGTAAGATTGATCTCCTCGTCATAGGTCGGATCAGGAAGCCGCAGAAGCCGATGCGCCTTGCGGATCGCATAGAGCCGGCGCCTGACTGTCGAAGGTGCCCTGATCCTTCCCTGTTCTTCAAGAAAGGCGCAGACAGTCGCGACTTCCGAGGGAAAGGGTTCCCGAATTCTGTTTTCAACACACCAATTCTCGAAGGCCTCGACATCGGCGTAGTAACTGCGCATGGTTGCAGGCGAATATGCGCCTTCGAGGCGCTGGAATGCGGAGCGCCAGTCAAAGACTAATGTTACTTTTGGTGCCATATGTCACTTTTAGTGCCGATATAGACCTGAGTCAATGATTACCGGCCTTCAAATTCGGTGCGCCCGGGCGGCTATAAAGCTCAGCATTGAAAGCCTTGCTGAAATGTCAGGCGTAAGTTCGCGGACAATCAAGAGAATGGAAGCCTATGATGGCCAACCATCAAGCACACGCGCAAACATTTCAGCTGTTAAGACCTGTCTCGAATCTGCAGGCATCGAGTTCATCGGCACCCCGGATGACGGCCCTGGCGTCCGCATCTACACCGCGTCGCCAAAGCCCTGATCCGCACAGCAAGCACGAGCACAATCAAAACATGACCGCATCCAAGCGACACGCTCTGGCACTCCTTTCCACGATAATCCTGGCCTCGGTGATTGCCTATCTGACCCTCACGCCTCCACGTCTTGAGGCGTCTTATGATCTGCTGTCTGACAAGGCCTACCATGTTATTGCATTTGCCGCCCTGATCTTTCCGGGCGCCCTCCTCTACCTCAGAAGTCTTATCTGGTTGATCCCAGCAGCACTGGTATTCGGCGCAGCGATTGAGCTCGTTCAACCTCTCGTGGGGCGCTCCGCCGAAATGGCAGACTTCGCAGCGGATATTATCGGTGTAGCCTGCGGGCTGATACTCGGACTGACGATGCGCAGATGGTGGTTTCAGCCCCGCCGCGGCCACAAACCACGCGCCGCCCCTGTCAAAGCTTCTCGATAGCCTCTCCCCCTCGCGCAGCAGCTTGCGCATGTGCTTTTGGAACGTCAGCGTATCGCGACTATACATCCCGTGCTTCAAGGCATTCTGGTTGCCCTTCGGCGCACCAGACCCCTTTGCGCCGCCATGCATCCGGCAGCGTTCCTTTCCCGATACCGCAGGGGCCTGACAGGGCGTTCCCTGACGGGTTTTCGCCCCACAGCGGGCCGATTGGCGCATGGCGGTGGTATTGCGCTGGTGTGAATAGACCATCGTCAGGATTTCCGGTTTTTCGCCTTAGCCTTAGCCGGCGCGGCGTCGAGAATGGACATATCCTGATGATCCAGCGCCTCTGGCGGCGGCTTATGTGTCTTGCCAGCGCCATGCGCGACATGTCCGACAATCGCCTGGCCCCCAGCTTCGACATTCACGTGCTCAACCGTCACCTTCTGCTGGCCTTTGCCGCGGTGTTTGTTGAGCGTTGAGAGCTGCTGCGCATAAAGGGTCATCAGCTTATGGGCGTGTTTCAAGGCCATATCACGCCCTTCGAATGTCTGATTTGGCAATGCAGCGCGCTTGAGACACTCCAGAGCCGCGTCATTGGTGCCAACCATCTGCATCGCCAGCATACCCTCGGCGCCATCGGCCGGTTCAGGGCTCTCGTACAGTTCCAACGCCCGGACGACGCGCTCACGTGTTGTCTCTTCACTTGCATCCGCGTGAACCCACAGAAGCTTGGCGATTTCATTGATTTTTTTGCTGCAGCAGCGCCGTGTCGCTCACCCCAAACGCCTCTTGGACCTTATCCGCTGGCACGTTTTCATGAGCGGCTTGCCTACCCTTTGGCACGCAAATTTCGGGGGGCTTTTTTGCCATATCTCAACCCCTCGGCAGTTCTGCGTCATGCTGAGCATTGCACATTGGCACAGAAATTATCAGGGCCAAACGGGCCGAGTTTTTTACTGTGTATAGGGTTGTTCCTAATTTAAAGGTAATTGCCCCCTCCCCCTTCAAATGCCCGATAATGCACATTGCAATGTCGATCTTTGCCAATATTCTTGACAAACTTTGCCAAGTTCCAGCAGACTAGGCAACAAAAGGAGGATGAAAATGGCAACCATGAATGTGTCCCTTCCTGATCCAATGAAGACCTGGGTTGAAGCACGTCTCAAGGACGGTCGTTACAGCAATACGAGCGATTATGTGCGCCACCTTATTCGACGCGATCAGGAGCGGGCGCAAGCACTCGAGGCTTTGCAGCAAGCGATTGACGAAGGCCTGAAGAGCGGTGACGCCGCGCCATTTGACTTCAAGGCATTCAAGGCGGAGATGCGGAAGCGACATGCCCGCAAATAGTCTGACTTCCTATTGGCTGACACCTGCAGCGCAAAACGATTTGGAAGACATCTGGCTTTATACGGCTGAGAGGTGGTCGGCGGCGCAGGCTGACCGATACACCGATATCCTTGAAGATACATTGGAGCGATTGCTGTTTATGCCAGAAATGGCGCGTGAACGTCGTGAGTTCGATCCGCCTGTTCGAATACACCCGAGCGCTGAACATTTGATCATCTACCGGGCCGTGGACAGTCACCTTGCGATCTTGCGTATCCTCGGCGCAGGTCAAGACTGGCAAGCGATCTTGAGGGCCGCGGACCAATAAACGATAGACCCTACATTCCTATATACCCCCCTTCAAATGCCCGATAATGCATGCCCTCGGACCTCCACACCTGGCATCACGGCAATCCCGAGCAAGTTAAAACGCTGTCCGTAAGACTAGCCCGACGACTGTCGCGAACTTCTTAACCTCTTCATCCGCAAATGAATGCACTGTCTTAGTTTTGCGCCCTTTTCTAGGCCAGAGCAGGTTATGGCGGAGTTTGCATCTACCGATAGTGGGTCCATCCGCGAAGATTATGCGATCAGATTACAGCGACTTCTTCAGCCTCACGCCTTCTCCGCCCCCGTTTTCGTCTATGAATTCGATACCCAACGACTCGAGAGCGGTGCGGATGCGGGCAACAATATCGTGCGATGCCCCCGGTTTGCCAGTGCCTTCGGCACGCTTGATTGTCATCGTGGAGACACCAACTTTTTCAGCCATGTCTTTCTGAGACAAGCCTTTTAGCGCCCTCGCTGCTCGTAGTTGGTCCGATGATGTCATATTCGCCCTTGTGTTCTAATTGGAACATATATATGTTCTTAATAGAACATAATCGATTTGGAGAATACGAACAACGCGTTTGCGCGAACGGCTAAACTATATCTCTTTTTCAATCGGCTTAGATAGTCAAGACGTCATCCGTGCATGCAGCAAAATTTAAGGAAGTAAGGTGAAGTAGCGTCCCGTTTCACTCAGCTCCCTATCAACAAGTGTATCGCTGCGCTGCTGCTTCACATGATGACCTCAGAAATCCTCGCGCTTAGGAATGTGGAGTACCTTCCAAAACCTAGGCTCATTGGCGGAAGTGAACGTTGGGAAGTTGAAGCGCTGAGCAAAAATGCCAACAGCGAAATGGCTAAAACCGGGAGGATGGAGTGGTGAAAAAGTATCTGCACTCCCCGAAGTCAGGCTATTTGTATGTACGAGTGCGTGGCAAATATCTGGGCCGAATAACAGCACCAAAAGGTTCTTCGGAGTTTGATCGCCAATATTGGGACATCCTCTCCGGACATTCTGATATCCAAGAGCGAACCTTAACATCACTGATTCAAAGCTACCGTAAATCGGATCGCTGGACGTCTCTGAAAGCCAGGACACGTTCGGATTACGAAAAAGTCCTCGTATACCTCAAAGACGCATCACCTCATGTGGAAGTGACCGACCTTCGTCGCAACGCGATTCTGGATATGATGCAATCAAACGCCCATAGGGTCCGCTTTGCCAATTACATCCAGCAAGTCCTGAGCGTACTGTTTGAGCATGCTCTCGATATTGGATGGCTCGAAGCCAATCCTGCGAAGGGCGTTCGAAAGCTGAGAACCCCAGAGGCAAAAAAGCGCCCACACATTCCTTGGCCTGATGCCGCGGTTGAGCATTTTCGAGAGGAAGCGCACGCGCTTCCCCGACTGATTCTTGAAATTGGCATCGGAAGCGTTCAGCGTCCCGGGGACTGGGTCCGATTTCGCTGGTCTGACTACGACGGACAGTCACTCAAAGTTAGGCAAGGCAAAACAGGAAAGGTGCTACGGCTGCCCTGCACGGAGACACTTAAACATGCATTGGACAGTGCTCCGAAGATAGGCTTGACGATTTTGACGCGGCGCGATGGCAAGCCAATGTCTTACCGGTATTTAGCACAAATCATGCGCTATGAGCGCCAACGTCTCGGGCTGCTTGAATTTGACCTACATGCGCTCCGCTACCGTGGCGTTATGGAACTTGCCTGGGCCAATTGTACGGACGACGAAATAGCGGCATTCAGCGGGCATGCATCAATTGCAATGATCCGGAAATACGCAGGAGAAGCCCGTCAAGAAATGCTCGCGCGGTCAGCGGCAAAGAAGCGTGCTCGAACATAAACAGAACGAGTGCTGATAACATGATTGATAACAGCTTGACGCGAAGGCTCGAGAATCCTAAGCAGCACTGGCTTCCGGCGAGTTGGCGGAGTGGTTACGCAGCGGATTGCAAATCCGTGTACACCGGTTCGATTCCGGTACTCGCCTCCAAACACACTTTTGCCCTAATCTTCCTTATATGTAAGGCTATCGGACATTACGATAGACATTACGTAGGACATTACAGGCATGAACCCCCCAGCATCTTTGGTCATGGTTAAAGGCAAATGGAACGTACAGATTACCGTTCCCAAAGAGCACCGTGCGGCAGTGAAAAATCAAAAACAGCTCAGGGTTTCGACCGGAACCACAGACAAAAAGATCGCTGAACGACTTAAGCATGAGAAGGCTCAAGAGCTTTACAACAAACTTCCAGACCCAATCGCCGAATTGGAGGAACGTGTGGAGGAATTGAATAAACCAGTATGGGCACCAGAGGATGAGGAGGAAGCCTATGAATGGGAACGGCAGGACGAAAAGATGGACGGGCGGCGCAAAGAAGTTGAGTGCCTTGAACAGGAGATTGCCGAACTAAGAGCTGAAAGGAACTCCTATGTCCTAACCGTCCGAGAACTTGCCGACAGATGGCTGGAAAGCGACCCCTACCCCTCGCGTAAGACTCGTAAGGAAGCCGAAACCGCAATTGAAGAATTCATACGGGACAACGGAAACCTGACTGTAGGCAAACTATCTGCGCAGACAGGCTATGACTGGGCTGAGGAACTTGGCAAAGACAAGGGCAACAAGACGCTCAGAAAGAAGATCGGATACGTCTCGGGTGCGCTCTCTTGGGGTGAAAGGAAAGGGCTGGTTCAGTCCAATCCGTTCTTTGGGCTAAAGCTCTCACTCTACGGCAAGAAGACACAAAGCTACCTACCGCTGACCTCGAAGGAACTAAGAGAATTGTTCGCTCAGGACATGCCAGACAACCGCCGTCTTCTTTTAGAAATTCTTGCGACCACTGGGATGAGATTGGACGAAGCGGCACTCCTGAACTGGGAAGACGTCAAAGAGGAAGATGGTGTTGTTTACTTCGACCTGACTGACCACGATAAGCCCATCAAGACGATTGGCAGCCGCAGAAAAGTTCCAGTTCCGGAAACTCTCAAAGCCAAGCTTCCCACCGGCAAGACCGGCCAGATGTTTCCGGAGCACAAACGGAATTCGGACGGCAAGGCCCAAGGACCGGCTAGCAGAGCGCTGATGCCTTATATTCGTAGCGTCACGAAAGACCGCAGAAAGACACTTCACAGTCTGAGAGGTACATTGAAAGACAAACTTAGGGATGCCGATGTTTCGAAAGAGACCAATGACTTCATAACGGGACACGGTACAGGAGATGTGTCGGGCAAATATGGCGTTGGACCTAGTTTAAAGGTTCGGAAGGCGGCATTGGATAAGCCAAACTGGGATGGTGTAGTTAATGTGGCAGTGAAATAGAAGAACACTGGAGACGGCTGTCTAACACCGTGAGAATATTTAATACAATTAATCAATAAGTTAGTTGATAAACTCATCTAAGAGAGCTTCTGACTAAGTTCGTGGCAAGCAGCCAGGTTCTCGACTTGCTCACTCAATGCTTTCTAGCCGGACAGTAGACGCCTTGTTGGGCGGGAAGCGGACATTCGCTGCGCTCCGACTCAATGTCCACTTTGCGGACGAACCAGCCTGATGCATAGGCAGCGAAATTATCGACGACACAAACCGGCCTTTCGCCGCGAGGCTGTCAGATTTCTCAATCGCGGGAATAATCTACAGCTTGAAGTCAGTTGGCGACGCTAGAATTCACTTAGAAATTTATTGCCAGAAATAGTTGACGCTGCGTAAGCTTGCGGCGAGCGCTTGCCCGCTCGAATAGCTAAATAACTACAGGGGGGAATGCGATGCGTAAGCTATCTGCTGTTTCCGTGCTTTTAGTGATTGCAGCTCTTTCAGCTCAAATTGCATATGCGGAGGATTTGCCAAAGAGCAAGCAAACGAAGCTTGGTCTTTACGTAACCGCCGAGGAGGCAGCCAAAATGAAAGAGAGCAAAAACGCTCTTTTTATAGACATTCGCAGCCGCGCTGAGGTCGCATTTTTGGGACTTCCAACAGCGGTAGATATCCACATGCCGTATATGGTGATGCCGATGATGGCCTCATTCAACATGGATAAAGGGGCATATGACCTGGAGATAAATCCCGACTTTCTCTCAGTTTTTAAGGCGTATGCAGCTGAAAATGGAGTGTCGTTGGATTCGCCAATCATTCTTATGTGCCGGTCAGGCTCCCGCAGCGCAAGAGCAGCCGACCTACTTGCGGATATTGGGTATACTCAGGTGTATTCGCTTGTCGACGGTTATGAGGGCGACAAGGTGAAGGATGGCCCTCACAAAGGCCTCCGCATGGTGAACGGCTGGAGAAACGCCGGGTTGCAGTGGTCATACAAAGAGGCGCCTGATCAAGTCTATCCTGACGACCGTTAATGCGGATCGATTGCAGGGCTAACAAGAGCATCGGTATCGGCCGAGGACATTTTGAGGCGAAACTCGATCTTCTTTCCGCTTTGGGCTCTATGCAGTCGTTCCTTTGCCGTTGGTCTAACAACCGCTTCGAAAAGCCAAATGTCCAATTATCAATCCAAGCCGCTGACTTGGGTGAACCTTCTGCATTTCGGGAAAGGCGGCTTTCGGGACGCGGTTCAATCTTGACCTGCGGCATCGTAGCAAGGCCTCTTCGGGTCCGAAGCGGACAATGTCAACCGAGTACTTTCAAGGGTGCGGGATCATAGTCGAAACGATTGAATCAATCTGGACCAGCTGCTCTTCGGACAGCTGGTGAAGTTTCCGCTGCAGGTTAGCACAAGGAGCGTCCATTTCTTGTATGACGGAGTGCAGTGCCCTTACCAGCAGTTTTCGCGTAGACGGCTCGAGGCGGTCAATTAGCTTCTGGAAATCAGTTTCTTCCGCGAGCGGACCACCGTAGACGATGTCCGTAACCGAGCATCGAAGCACCCTGCAGATTGCCGCCAGTTCATCAGCATAAAGCCGCGCACGTCCAAGCTCAATCTGGTTCACCCTTTGCGAGCTGCGGTGTCCAAGCGCCTCACTAAGATTGATCTGCGTGAGACCCGCTTCATTTCGGTACTGACGTAACCGGCTTCCGATCGCCGCTCTCGCCCGATAGATGTCTTCCTCTTCCATATATATATGATTGCTTGAATTTATTGGCTAGGCAAGCCTTGAGATGCAGACGACCCCTTAAGCACGCGTCGAGACTTTTTTGACAGAGTGCTCTTGTGCTTTCTTGATGTCCCAGCGACCGGCATCAGCGAAGCAGGCAGAGTCCGCTTTTTCAGCAACTCGGTCATAGACCCTCTAGGCTTCACTGCAGCAACAATGAATGGAGGCTTTTGTAGCCGCCTTGCGGCACGCTCCTTGGATTGATCAGGGCGACCTTTTTTGCTGCATAGGCGAAATACACGATTTCGTTCCGACCGCTTTGGGCTCAAACCCGGCATTCGCCGCGCAGACTTCGAATGTCCGCTTAAGGCCGAGGCAGGCCGTCATCAGTGATCAAGAAGCGTTAAGTATTCGGTAAACACTTGCCCTACCAATCCCCAGTTGTCTGGCAATTTCAGTTGCTCCAGCCCCCGCCTCCTTAAGTTTAAAAACTTCTTCAGCTTTGGCTTTTGCGGTTGGCTTCCTTCCTTTGTACTTTCCGGCAGCTTTGGCCCGAGCAATACCTTCTCGCTGCCTTTCGAGCATGATCTCTCGTTCAAATTGAGCAATGCTTCCAAGTAGGTTCAACATCAGCCGACCATTGGGTGTGCCAGTGTCAACGGACATATCGAGTATGCGTAAGGTTGCTCCTTTATCTTCCAGCTCCTGTATTGTGGACAACAGGTGGGCAACAGAACGCGCCAGTCGGTCCAGCTTTGTAACTACTAGAGTGTCCCCTTCCCGAAGGTAGTCCAATGCTTCTGTGAGCTTCTCACGTGCTTTCAGGTCTACGGATGACACCTGTTCTATGAAGACCTTCTCGCAGCCAGCCTTCCCCAACGCTTGTTGTTGGGCTTCCAGTCCTGCCTTCTGATCCAGTGTGGAGGTGCGTGCATAACCTATGATCATCTGGAATTCCTCTGAGTGTCTCAATGAAGTCTCAGACAATCCTAGATGCTTGTCTCAAAAAGATAAGATGGACTTTGTGAAACACATTGATTCCACTTTTGAGACGTATCGATAGACCTTGCTCTAATGAGACGGGAATGGTGATGAAACTTGAGAGACAATCTATCCTACGGTGGAAAGACCTGCCACCAGGAGAATGATTATCGATCTTAGGGTACCCCACCCGGGGGGACAGGGGGGGTGCTTCTTTTACTTGAATGACACCTCGAAAATTTCTGCGACAAATTCCGAGAGCTACGAGGTAGATCATAACCTCAATCAGGAAGGCCAAGACGCTTCTTGAGGTGGCACTTCAGATGGTGTTCCGAGACACGCGACCGATCAAAAGCAGCCATTCGTCGAGCGTTCAGTCAAGGACTGCTATGCGGACAAATTTGCCGTTCGCTTAGCGTTCGATTTCCATTTATCGGTTTTTCCTACCCAGACATTAAACCGCCTATGGTTGTGAAACCAAACACCGGAAACTTGCACCGAGCCGAACAGAGCCATCGGACTGCAGAAACGGTGCGAAAGCAGCGGCATAGGCAGACGTCACAGCTTCTTCGCCTGAATGCTCCATTGCCTTTACCGCAACTCCAGCCGAGCACATGCCTCGGACAGCAGTGTCCAGATCTGGGTAGATCCATTCGCCATCGACATCAAAAACATCCGTCGGCGTCAATCCGGCACTAGAGGCAAATTCCCTAAGTTTGCTCTCATCAGACAAGGCAAAAGGGCCGGGTGCGCCAGGTGGCGGCGATGGCAGAAGCGGTTTTAGGACTGCCACCAACGAAGCGGCGTCCATGCCTTCGGGGTTGCCCCAGGTCACTATAGCCACGGTTCCGCCAGGCTTAGTCACCCGTCGGGCTTCCCCCAACGCCAGCGTAGGGTTTCCAGCGTACTGAAATGAATTGAATCCGGTTACAACGTCGAAACTGTCATCTTCAAACGAAATCTTTTCCAGATCGCCAAGTTGAAAATCGGCCTTTGGTACCCGCTCCTTTGCTATCATCAACAAGGCTTCTGAGGCATCAATGCCGGACACATCGGCACCAAGGTTTGCCGCCAAACTGGCGGCCATTCCAGAACCGCAGCCCACATCCAAATAACGTGTTGTATTGCCGACTTCTGCACGTTTAAGGACTTCGTGATAAACGGGGAGGCAAGACTGCTCTTGAATCTCTGCCCAGTCGCGTGCGCGAGCGCCCCAAAGTTGCCCGTTCACTTTCGCCGTTGTTGGTTTGCGTTCGATGTCCATATTCAACCTCCTTCAGTTTGTGTGCTTATGAGAATATTGCTCAAGAAATCCTCCTTGCCGTTGATGAGAAACGCTTAGACGACAAGTTCGGCAGCGATCCAGTCCGAGATCTGAACCTATAGGTACAGAAACTGCACTTGTGGAGCTTGAGGTCGCCGATGATACTGATGCAGGGAGCAATAAATGAAAAAAACTATGTATGGGCAGTATTGCCCAATCGCCCTTTCTATTGAAATCCTAGGCGGGCGCTGGACCATGCTGATCATCCGAGAATTGCTCTCCGGATCGAGGCGTTTCAATGACATTCATCGCGGCGTCCCGTTGATGTCGCGCTCGTTACTTTCGGAACGCTTGAAGGACCTTGAAGCCGCAAAATTGATTGAGCGATCGCACTCCGCACGATCAGGTCATGCTGAGTACATTTTGTCCGACGCAGGACAGGCCTTGCTGCCAGTCATCTCTTCTGTTGGAAAGTGGGGGCAAGAATGGGTGAACAAGTCAGTCGTTTTGGATGAGATCGACGGCGGTTATCTTATGTGGAGTATTCGAAACTCCGCCTCATGGATCGAGGACATGGGTCCACGGATGGTTGCCCGTTTTGAATTCAAGGATGAGATAGAAAAGAAACGGGTACATTGGCTCGTCATCGAAGAGAACGATATCGATATTTGCTATGTTGATCCCGGCCTGGAAGTGGATACTTGGATCGAAACAAATCTTCGCTCAATGGTCGAAGTCTGGATGGGGTGGCGACCACTGAAGGATGCCCTGTCCGCAGGTGACATTGCAATTTACGGTGCATCAGACCTCACTCAAGACCCTCTACGTTGGATTGGGCAAAGCCCGGTGGCCGGCATTTCGCAGCGCCCAAGCGAAGAGCAGGTATTGGTGATGATTGAAAAAGTCAGGGCATAGTCTGGGTAGCGGGACCGAAGCCTGCGCTAAACTCGTTTGGGATAGTGCCAAGCATATGCGTGAACGGTTCCCGGTAAATCAATCACAACGGGAATAACCAGGTACAAAACAACATCGCCTTGGCCGGTCACTATGGGCTCTAAGTCGTCATTCGCTGCGCCGTGCACGAACGTCCGCTATCGGAAAAACTGAAGACACTACCTGCTTGCCGAGGGGTGTTCATAAACCAAGCCTTCAGTATTGAATTTAACAATCTTAACGCTGATCACTTCGAGACTAACCCTATAAGTCAACCTCCTGCCGTCATTCTTTTGAAGACCAAAGTTAGTGGTTTTCTAGGAAGCCTCCTTAACGTGAATCGGCGCTAAAGTTTAAACCTTAAGCCTCTATATAAATTCCTATAGTGCCTTCAGGTTTAGATTTTACTTAATCCTTAAGGATATATTCAATCCTTCATACTGAAGGTTACTATAAGATTAGGAGTGCTTAACTTGCCTCCTTAGTGGCATGTCTTCTCTCCAAACCACAGGGCAAGTACCGGGGCACCGATTCAGCCTTTGACACGAACGAACTTGCTTGGCGCAACAGGTCGTCCTGGCTTGCCTCTTATCCACTTCCATCCAGGGAAACGAGAGAGGTTGTCTTCAATCTGCTTTTTCGGTTTTGCTCCGCTAATATTTATGCCTACCGCCTTAAGGTCTTCAGCCGTAACGATATCAGCCTCAGTTTCTGAAAGATGAGCTTGAATGGCCCCCAGGCGACCACGAACATACTTGTTCGGCTCATAGGGCTTGCCGTCGATAGTCTTGAGCTGAATGCCGGGTAATAGGATTGGCAGAAGATTGTAGAAGATCTCACCGTCGATCATGCAGTATAGCTCCATAGAGTCAGCTAGAGCGACACCGCCGACATCTGACACATTTCGACACGACCCGCGAGCAACCATCTGCTTGAAGAAACGCGAATGGTGCAGTTCTTCCAATTGGCGCATTAGGCTACCTCTAGTATTTTGTCCCCTCTCTAGCTCCTCCGCAGTCATTTCTTCAACGCCGCTGTGACCATAGTAATCCGCAAGGTAAGCATCCTTCGGAAGGTGATGCTCCCCGGCAATGACGACCTTGGTGCAATCCCGATACTCATTTGAGCCGACGTCCACCCCCCAGTAGGTGGTTTTCACTTCGGGCGCAGCCTTCTGTGCGTGCTTTACGAGGTCTTTATTTGTTATCAGTAGCGTGTTTTCGCCATCAGTGCCGCAGACGTCACGTACCGCATTTGAGAATAGTCTGACCTGATCTGGATCGGATAAGATTTCTTTCTTGTACTTTGAGACGCCTGAGGGACGTGGAACGAGGTACGCCGTCACTTGGGAGTAATCAACTTCAGGTCCGTCTCGGCTGATCGGTCCAGTGGCATGTGGCGCAAATTGATAGCCCTCGTAGGGAGCTGTGGCGCTGAATATAATCGCATGCTCTTGGTACGGCAGGGAATACTGGAACCAATGCCATGCGACATGCCGCCGATTGGATTGAAACGCTGTTCCTCGATGGATCATCTCTGCAAGAAGCTTGATCTTCTCGCCAGCCGCCGTGCGTGGTGAGCAGTCTCGCACCTTATCTACCCATTCAGGGATTCCAATCGGCGTGAGTCCGTCTTCTGATTGCGATGAGGCCCAAGCGTCAGCTTCCTTGAATACTGCGCCATTGACACCGACCTTCGCCTCTTGCTCGAAGGCCTGTCTGAAATGACTGCCATAGACGTAGTCTGACTTCACTGGACCAGGGTCCTCATCAATCAGAACCAAGTCTCTAGCACCAATCCAGCCTTCAGCTTCCTTGCCGCAGTTGTGGGTTACGATAAGGACCCGCTTTTTTACTGCCTCGGACTTTGTGAACCAGACTGACGGATCAAACCTAGGGTCTTTCTCAGCCTTATCTGGGTCATGGGTTTGCGTCCAAACCCCAACCTCGCCCGGACAAAGGTCTTCCATGGCTTGATACATTTGGTCAGCATCCAGCTTGGTTGGCACCATAATCAGAACCGTCGTGTCCTTCGGCAGCCGGGGTATTGCCTTCTGAAAGCCCGTCGTCTTTCCCAACCCAGTGTCAGCCGCAAAGAACATCAGCCGACCGGGGTTAGCCAGACGCTGAAGAATGCGCTGGTACACTTCCTCTTGGACCGCCTCGAGCAGTCCAACGGCAGGGATTTCGATCGCTTCGACCTCGTTGATCCAGTAGTCGTGTGCACTGTAAATCTTCATTGTGCGTTACCTCACTTTCTTCCTAAACCGCATCGAATGCTCGCCGTCGCTTTCAGCAACTTCGCGGCACGCCCACCATTCTAACGTGTGGTCGTTAACGAAAACCTTGGTCTCACCCCTCACAAAATGGATCGAGGTATTTGGCGCTTGGCCCTCAAAGATGTAGCCACGGCAGATTTCGCAGCAGCTACGGCTACCAGTGGAGTTAAGGTCATGGGTTAGGGACTCCGTAGACCGGGGTATTTGCCCTTCTGAGCGGCCTTTGGACTCTCCCGAGGGAGTAGGTACCGGAGAGGCACTAAGAAGCCTATGCATGCGGATGGTCATTACCATTGCGAGTACTCCTCTCCGACGAGAGGCAGGCGCATTCTATACGGACCTAACTCAGTTTCTTGCAGGCAGCGGTTGCAGTAGGTGTACTGAAAACCGTGATTGTTGATGTGAGGCTTGCCAGCGTTACAGCGGATACAGTTTCTATGGGTCCATTGCTTGGACATGGTTTGAATACCTTTCAAAAAAAGTTCGAACTCCCCCGGCATCATCCGAGAGGGAGCTAATAGGTTTGAGGTTTCTGGCTGGGGCTAGGACCGGTTTGAGAGCCGCGGTTTCGGAAGTCGAAATATGACTTCGTATATAATTAGTATATCACATAAATGCACATATGTCAAGCAAAAAGTACTGATAGTGCACAAATGCACATACAGGAAGGAGCAACTTCAGACTCTTAGCAAGGGGCGGCGTACGCAAGGCTTGGACTATTTTTATGGGACTTCCTCGAAGCCTCAATGGATGTATCAAGCGGTAAGGATTGCAGAAATCTCCTTAGCAGGCGACCTTTGGTGCCCACCAAGTTACATCTGACATTGCAATGGACATTACATCCGACATTACGCGTCAATATAAGTATTTGTTTTTAATTGCTTTTAGATTTCTGAGAGGAGTCCGGTACTCGCCTCCATTTCTTTCCAAATCATAGAGTTATTATTCGGATGTGAGTGCAGTGCAGAGTGTTACACGAAACTAAATCCCACGCCTTGATAATCTCAGTATATCAATAATCTAGAGGATATCTGAAGTTCTGGTCTGCAGAACGAAAACGGAAATGCCAACAAAGTTCTGTATGCAAGGTAGCGACCTAAGGTCTCCTGAGAAATCACCCATCAGTTCGTGACCAAAGGGGTCAATGTATCTCTTCGAGGGTTTGCGTCTTGCTGCCAGTTTTCAATCACTTCGAAACGGTGAACCAGCATGATGGCCTCCAACAGCAAGCTATCACGCGCAATGAATGCCGCGGTTAGCTCGAGAACAACAATTGTGATCAAGGTGACGATTGACGGTAGCAGTCTGCCCACGAAGAATCCTGCCATCATGAACACATAGTCCGAAACCGCATTCAGAACTGAGTCACCGATATAACCTTGGTTGATCGTCGTGTCGCGAAATTGGTCCAAGACAAAATCCGTGTGCTCAACGAGTTCCCAAGCAGTACCGGTTGATATGGCAATCGCAAATAGTGCGCCGAATGAGATCTTCGGAAAAACAAGCCTTGCCAACGGCGCTATCATCAAACCATGAACTATGTGGCTCAGAGTATACCAGTCAGCGATGTGTTGTGAGTTGCCGCTCGACCAGATGGACCCGACCCAGAGGTCAATTTCACCGCAAGTGCAGATGAGCGGTTGTCCCCAAAACCAGAGCGTTGAAGTGATGAGCAATCCACCAAGGAATGTAGCTAGGGCAAGTACTCGATAATCGGTCATTTGATCCTGTCGCTTTCTTTTTTGCTGCTGGCTGCTTCTAAAAGAGCACATCCGTCTGCCATAAGGGGTGGAATTCGGTACGCTTGGTTTTCTGGGCGCGCACCGACGGTAAAATTCGCGAAATTGCTAGGTTCGGGTCATCTTTCGGCATCACGCGGGTGGCAATGAAAGCCGATTGGGAGAATTTCCTGCGCGTTCTGGCGCAGGCTGCGCCCTTCGATGAAGAATGCCGGGACATACTGCCATGCCCCGGCACCCGTGTCTTTTAAGAAATCTCTGTCGAACTTGCTTCAGCAAGCAGTCGTTCAGTTTGCGCGTCTTCAATCTTGTTGTGCAGTCGCGCGCTCTCTTCGGTGTCGCGAAGCGACTTCGAAATAGATACGGTTGAACTGACCAACATGATTGCGGCCATGGCGTAAAAACCCTTGGCAGCAAAGCTTGCATCCAGATTGTAGATACCGCCGGCCATTAGCGAACCTGCCAGCAAAAACTGACCGTAGGTGAAGTAGTTCCAGGCAACCGATGGTTTGTTGATATATGCATTCATGATCTTGGTCCTTCTCTGAAGTGATTTGTGAATTGGGTCTTCGAATTGGTGGACGTCTTGGCGCCCTAGTCAGCGGCCTTCTTTTTCAACCGCTCCAGCACCGATGTTCCGTCTGGATTTAGTGAGGTGCCGCATCCATCTTCAGCTAGGCGTTTGACAAGATCGTCCGCATTGTCAGCCACCGAAAGCTCGACCAATGCATCAGCTGTCGCCTCTGCGTGCTCTTGCCGCTCCTGCAATCGCTTTAAGGTAAATTCGGCATCCTTGAGATCGTTCATAATGCCGGATGGCATTGAGCCGCTCAGTCGCTGAGCTTTGTCCTTGGCTTCCGCCAAGTGCTGCCCTTGTTTCATTTCGCGGAGGCAACCTTCGCTTTCTGCAAGGCACGCCTTCAAACGAACGATCTGCGTTTCGTAGGTCGTCACTGCATTTCTTGTCGTATCACGCTCAATTTCGAGCCGTGCGATGGCATCAGCTGCTTCGCTTGCGAGATCTTCGCGTTCTTTTGCCAAAGCGTCCAACGCCCGCGTTTCAAGGTCAGCGATCTGTGCCTCAATCCGAGTTAGAGCCGCCTTCTCGCGCTCGGCATAAGCCATAACGACCGCAACAGATTTACGGGATTTGGCGACGCCTTTTGCTGCGTCGCGCATTTGCTGTCGCAGGAGCGTCATGGCGTTCGCATCAAGCACCGACGTTGAGCTGTCAGTGACGTGGCCACGAGCCAAGGTCATAAATTGTTTAAACATTGTAGCGCCTTTCCATTTGTGAACGTTGTTCATGCAATACACCTAAGAGAGTTATGAACGCTGTTCAAGCTATTTTATGAACATTGTTCATTATTCTTCGGATTAGCGAAGACTTAACCTGTCGAATGAGCCTGCTGACTTAACCGAATTCGGGAGTCGAAATGCATGAAATCCAAATCAAATACTTGTTTTAAATGGAAATATTCAAAGACGACCCAATCTTTCTTCTGCCACAGAATACCTTTCGAGACGGCACGCCTCGAGTCTAATCTATTTTCCGATTGCGATGGAAAGGACGCCGAATTCCTACCGTGCCCCGACCATTTTGACCTCAGAATAACTCTATTTTGCTCTCAGGGCTTGGAATGATTCGGATTGTCAGCCCTGTAGGTTCAAACGCCTATCTGGGCTCTTTGTCGGTCAGAACTGCTGAAAAACGACCCTTCTTGCACCGCACAAAAGTGAGCCGCAACGAAACGGTCATGACGACGAGCACAGTCTCCGCGAAACAGACCAAAGCACGTCTAAAAGCAATTGCTCCGCTTAATTCTCGCTAATCGTTCAGATCGTACATATGTTCAGAGTTCAGGAATTTTAGGAGTGGTGGTTCGTGAAACGAATATTGAAGTGGTCCGGAGCCGTGACTCTCTTTACCTTGATTGGGGCCGCGGCGGTTTTGTTGTTGGGACCTGTCCCTCAAGTTTACCTAACCCCGCAATTCAATGACGAGACTATCGGTGACAATCTTGATGCCTGGCTTGAGGAACAAGAGCGAGCTTTTCCAGGCATAATACAGGGCACAGAAAAACAAATTGTTTGGGCTGGACCCAAGGGGGTCAAAACGCCTTTGGCTGTCGTTTACCTGCATGGTTTTTCCGGAACCTCTGTCGATATCAGCCCCGTTCATGATGTGGTCGCGCGAGAACTTGGCGCAAATCTGTATTACTCCCGACTGAGTGGGCACGGTCTCGACGGGCCTGCCCTGGGTGCAGCCACACCAGAAAGCTGGGTCCGAGATACGGCGGAGGCGCTCGCGATTGGGCGCCGGATAGGTGAAAAAGTGTTGGTGATCGGGACCTCAACAGGTGGAACCCTTGCCACGATCTCGGCATTAGACTCCACACTTTCGAAAGATATCAGCGGGGTTGTTCTGATCTCGCCGAATTTTCGAATGAAACCGACGAATGCCCGAATTCTTGACCTTGGCTTTGCCCCGATATGGGCTCCGTTACTGACCGGACCGGAGTATGCCAGCACACCAACCTCTGAAGACCATGCGAAGTATTGGACAAATCCGTATCCAATCTCTGCCCTATTCAATGTCGCCACGTTGCTTCGCGCGACGAAGTCACTGGACCCGACCAAAACCAACCTGCCCTTACTGGTTCTCTATTCGCCGGACGACCAGGTAGTTGATGTCTCCTATACCAAGTCCTTTCTTGAGAACTGGGGTGGGCCTTCTCGCTGGGAGGCTCGAAAGATGACGACCGAAGATGACCCACGCTCGCACATGATTACAGGGGATATCAGAAGCCCAGCGCAGACAGACTCTACCATTGCGCTTATCTTGGACTGGGAAGCCGGACTGGAGAACTAGTTGTAGTCATTTATTGGAAATCATCTCTTATCTTCCGGAAGTGGCAACATGGCTTCCGCCAGCTCAAAATCAGATTTCTTGTCCACGTCCATTCCCATCCCGGGAAACTCCGAAACATAGACCCCAACATTTCTGCCTATGCGCTCTGACAACTGCTCCTCGACTTGGTCAAAAGAACAGTCCTCGATGCCCATAGCGCGCAGCAAACCTTGCGGGTCCTTGCGATTTTTTCTGAGATCTCCAAAGAGATGTAAACCACTCAGAAGATTGCTGAATTTTTTGACGTAATAGATGGTCGTCCCAGTATAGTGCTTACCGTCAATGGGTATGTAGGTGCGTTTGGCCGAGATCGCATGCTTTTCGTAGGTTTCTCTTTCAACGTAATGAAGAACCACATCATGGTTTCCACTTTGAATGTTGGAAATTGCGTCTTTGATTGCATCCGGCGTTAGAAAGACGGCGTCACAGAATGAAACCACATAGCCTGCATGATCAGAATTGTGACGATAGAACTTCCAGCGAATATAGGCGATGCCGCGCAATATGTTGCGCCCAAGATTGCTTGAGCTTTCGATCCGCCGATCAACAAATTGCATGCAAGGCAGCGCGTCGAGTTCACTGGACCCAACCACGACGATTTTATCTATACAGTCCGATGCCCGAAACGCTTCGACAACCCATTCCAGCATGGGCTTGCCGTGAATGGGGAGCAACGCCTTGTTTTCACAGCCAAAAGCGTCCGTAAGCGGCCCCCTTTCTCCGCCAGCTAGGATTATCAGGTTATTCTTTTTCATACTTCAGTATTCTCTTGTTGATGGTCAGGCGTTCTAAAGCGGATTGATCGACAGTTACGCCTAGCCCTGGCGTTTTCTCGCTGGCCGAGACACTGCCACGTTTCATAGCAGGACCGCCTTCGGTGAAGGACGAACCATGCAACAAGCGGTGGGAATAGCCCTGGATGTAAAGTCGGTCAGGATTGGCGCAGCCGAAAAAGTACCCCGCAGCTGCCAGAATGGGAGACTCGCCCACCATCGCTCCAATGCCAAACTTCAGCGCATCGGGTTTGTTCTCCACCATAGTGGACGCCAAACTATAACCACCTAACTTGGACAGCCGGATATTAAGAATGTCAGCAGCGCCAGTCTCGATAATCCGCTTGTAGCTTTTGGGAGAGATGAGAGATTCATCAAGGATGAGCGGTATGGAAATCTCGTTTCTCAGCTTGGCATATCGCTCGAAGTGGGCGCGCAGCATGCTCCCATCCCGATCTACTTGTTGTTCATCAACCGCTTCGTCCGTCGGCATAGGGATATGCAACGGTTCCTCAATCCCCCAAACACCAAGCGCGGCAAGAGCTTCGATCTTGCTGGGCGCTTGATCCGCGCTCCACGCGCCATTCGCGTCCGCATAGACCGACACGTCGTTGCCCATGAAACTCTTTATTGTGCGCAACCGACTTGCATCATGCTCGTCACCGACCTTGAGCTTGAATGCGCGTATGCCGCTCAGTCGATAGACGGACAGAAGGGCAAGCAGCTTGGCTTTGCTGCTCAGCCCGATCGAGGCCGTATAACTGACAGGTGTGCTCTGCACCCCAAAATACGCACCCATATCCTGTTGATTTGAAACCGCCAGGCAATCGTGAAGCGCCAAGTCCAAAGTTGCAAAGGCGCACGATGGAAACGGCTCTGACCACTCGGCCGCGAGACCGTTCATACAGTCTTGAATGTCCCGAAAGGATGAAAAGTGCCTGCCCAGGAGTTTCTTTCCAAGTCTTTCTGCATCCCGTAGTGCACTCTGAGCAGTTTCCCCGGTAACGTAATTTCGAGGAACGGCCTCTCCCAAACCTGAATGGCCTTCCCCATCCTCAATCCGACAAATGACCGAATAGACTTCACTATGCGTCTTTCGCTTGTGACCATAGGAAACACGAAAGGGGAGCCGGATCAGGTTAATTTCAATACGTTGGACGATCATAGCCTGCCACCGAATAAGAACAGCGAGATGCAAACCAGATAGACACCAAGTAGCCTTTTGATGGTCCTTTCCGGCACTCTGTTTGCCCATGTCGCTGCGACGAGTGCGCAAGGCACGGAACTCGCGAGAATGACAAGAACCGGCCAAATGAAGAGGTTGCCTTCAACATAGCTGAGCCCGATCAGCGGAACACATGTGACGACCGTTACCAACAAAGATAGCATCAGCGCCTGATGGTAAGAATAGCCAAACAGTACGACCAGGCCGATCGTGATGAATATCGCCCCTCCACCGCCAAACACACCGATCATGCCGCCAGCCAAAAATGCCAGGGTGCTCAACAAATATGCAGGCGTTCGCACCAGTTGATGGTCCTGCTTCCCGACACTTGTAACCAAATAGAGACCCGCCAGGAACATGAACCCTGTAAGCGCTAATCCAAGAGTGTCTCCGCCAAGGTTTCTTGCGAGAAAAAGAAAGCTCGCAACCCCGCCAAGGCTCGCGGGGGCTGCTATCGCCAGAATATCATGTTTAGCCGGCCTGTTCTTTCGCAGGAATGGAAGAATGGCGAATGTGGCGTTTACCCCTGCGATTGCGAATGTCGTGGCAACGATCTGTTGGGCAGGAGTTTTCAATGCAAGCAAAACTGAAATCAGTACGGACATCCCGGAAGCACCCGTAAGGCCAGTCAGTCCGCCGGTCGCAATTCCGAGCGCAAGCTGCACAAGGAGAGGTATTTCGCTCAGGTCCTTCATGGACCCAATCTCATATCTTTGGCCGCTGTTCGTGGCCAATTGTAAACGCCACCACAAGGGCGCAAGTCCCGCTTGGAAGTCAAACCCTTGCGCAACAGATATGCACCAAAGCCAATCGTAGAAGCGGCTGGCCGAGCCCTTCGAAACATCGCGGCGAAATAGTCAATCGCCAGGCCAATTTGCTTCAACCGATTGACCCGGCATCCAAACCAAAAGGTTTCTTCCGGAAGATCTAGGATAGCGTGATCAAGCCAAGCCAAGACAAAATGCTCGCTCCCCATATGGTCAAAGGGAACAGATTGGTTATCATCACCGCCAAAGAACCAAGATCCTTTGCTATTCTTGACAGTTCGTGTCTTTCAGTCCCGATCCGGTCAATCGTGGCTTCAATGGCAGAGTTTAGGATTTCTACAATTATCAGCAGTAGAATTGAGCCAATAAGTAGGCCCATATGAGCAAGCGAATTCCCTATCCAAAAGGCCAATGGAAATGACAAACCCAAGACTATGACTTCTTGTCTAAAGGCTTCCTCCCGCTGCCAAATATCCTGAAAGCCGGCTACTGAATTTCGATAGGCCGCAATCAATCGGTTGATGCCCGACGGCGTCTCTTTTTTCATAGTGTTGTTGCCTATCTAATTATTTGGCTTGGCCCGTAGTAAGGTCGTAACACCGCAACATACCAATAACTATGTATTTTCGAGTTTCACCCAGTGTCGAACGCTGCGGTCAGATCGCGCACAACACAAACGAGATCGACCACGCGGTAGGCATCCAGCTTTGTTTCGTAGAATAAATCAATGAGCAGGTAATCTTGGCCAACAATACAGTATGGATGCCCAGCCGAGCATTGGTTTGGACATTACGGCGGACATTACGGACCCTTATATCTATTTGTTTTTATTATATTATTTTTCATCTGGAAGGTCCCGGTACTTGGCTCCAAGTTTCCCAAATCAAACCGCAAACAGCCGCTCCTGCAGCCAATTTGCCTCGACTGGCCAAATCCGTTCCGGGCAATTCGTCGCACAGTATACCACGGTATGCTGAAAATGGTCGACGGCGGGGGAAAATCCTATTATGCAACGCCCAATCACATCTTGCGGGGAGGTTACCCATGACCGAGCAAACAGGTTCCGACATCATTTATACCAAAGTCGACGAAGCGCCAGAACTGGCGTCGGCGTCGCTTTTGCCAATTATTCGCGCCTTTGCGGGGGCTGCAGACGTCAGCTTTGGCACCAAGGATATCTCGCTTGCCGGTCGCATCATCGCGGCGTTTCCAGAAGGTCTGAGCGAGGCGCAAAGACAGCCCGATGACTTGGCGGAACTTGGTGAACTGGTGAAGTCTCCCGATGCGAACGTCATCAAATTGCCGAACATCTCGGCATCGGTGCCGCAACTTGTTGCCGCCGTGAAAGAGCTTCAGTCGCAGGGATACGCCCTGCCCGACTATCCCGAAGACCCTCAGACCGACGCCGAAAAAGCCGTGCGTGCACGCTTCGATGCAATCAAAGGCTCGGCGGTTAACCCTGTCTTGCGCGAAGGCAACTCGGACCGCCGCGCCGCTGTTGCGGTCAAGAACTACGCCAAGGCGAACCCACACCGGATGGGGGCCTGGTCGAAAGACAGCAAGACCAAAGTCTCGTCCATGAAGGGTAACGACTTCTTTTCAAACGAGAAATCCTCGACAATCACCGATTCCCAGGCCGGAGCCGCGAAAATTGAATTCACCCATGCCACTGGCGCGGCGACCGTTCTGAAAGGCGACTTCCAACTGCCGAAAGGCACGGTTGTCGACACGACCTTCATGTCCGTCAAAGCACTCGGCAAATTCCTCGCCGAACAGATCGAAGAGACAAAGGCTGACGGGACGCTGTTCTCGCTGCACCTCAAAGCGACGATGATGAAAGTCTCGGACCCGATCATCTTTGGCCACGCGGTGCGCGCCTTTCTTGCGCCCGTCTTTGAAAAGCACGGCCCCGCCCTCGACGCCGCAGGTGTGAACCCTAACTCGGGCCTCGGTGCCGTTCTCGATCGCATCGCCGAGATGCACAACAGCGCCGAAATCGAAGCCGACATTGCCGCCGTTATGGCCACGCGCCCGCCGATGTATATGGTGAATTCCGACAAGGGCATCACCAACCTGCACGTCCCGTCCGACGTCATCATCGACGCCTCGCTTCCCGCTGTGATCCGCGCCGGTGGTAAGGGCTGGGGGCCGGACGGAAACGAAGGCGACACGAATTGCGTCGTGCCGGACAACTCCTATGCGCCTGTTTACGAAGAAACCGTAAACTACTTCAAGGAAACCGGCGCGCTTGACCCGTCGACCTCTGGCACCGTGCAAAACATTGGTTTGATGGCACAAAAAGCCGAGGAATATGGCTCGCACCCGACCACGTTTGAAATTCCCGCCGCCGGTACCGTTACGTTGACCGCCGCAAACGGCGACGTCATCCACACCCACAACGTCGAAGCCGGCGACATCTGGCGGGCTGCTTCGACCAAAGAAGCGCCGATCCGTGACTGGGTGAACCTCGCAATCTCGCGCCAGAAGGCCGAGGGCTGTCAGGCCGTGTTCTGGCTGGACGCCAACCGCGCCCATGACGCCGAATTGATCGCCTATGTGACGCCGATGCTCGAGGCTGCAGGCGTCGCCGACAAGTTCCAGATCCTCGCCCCACGGGAAGCCACGCGTCTGGCGCTTGAGACGATCCGCAAGGGCGAAAACTCTATCGCCATCACGGGCAACGTGCTGCGTGACTACTTGACCGACCTCTTCCCGATCCTGGAGCTTGGCACATCTGCCAAGATGCTTTCGATCGTGAAACTTATGAATGGTGGCGGGCTGTTTGAAACGGGTGCAGGCGGCTCGGCTCCAAAGCACGTTCAGCAGTTGGTGGAAGAAAACCACCTGCGCTGGGACTCGCTTGGGGAATTCTGCGCGCTTGGCGAAAGCCTGAAGTTTCTCGGCGAAACAAAAGACAACGCCCGCGCGCGCATCATAGGTGAAGCCGTCGATGCCGCCACGCAAGGCATTCTTGACAATAACAAATCGCCCGGCCGCAAGGTCGGCCAGACCGACAACCGCGACAGCCATTTCTATTTCGCGCTGTATTGGGCCAAGGCACTGGCGGCGCAGTCCGATGACGCCGATCTGGCCGCACACTTTGCCCCGATTGCCAAGACGCTGGCGGAAAACGAAGACAAGATCACCGCAGAACTGGCCGCCGTTCAGGGCGCGCCTGCCGATCTTGGCGGGTATTTCCACACGGATGCGGCCAAAACGACCGCCGTAATGCGGCCCTCGCCGACGCTGAATGCGATCATCGGCTGAGCCGACAAGTCGTCCAAAGACCCGGGCCATCCCATCAGGGGTGGCCCTTTTGGTTGAAATCTCTGGTCATTTGCTTGTTTTGAAGCGCGTTTCGGTGTCTTAGTCGCGCCAGCAAAAGTTAACGCTCGCCGCGGCCGGATGTGTTCGACGGGTGAAAAAGGGACCGATGAAAATGAGCCATGAAACACGACGGGCATTGGTGACGGGCAGTGCCGGTTTCATCGGATACCACCTTTGCAAAGAGCTTCTGGACGCGGGTTTCGAAGTGATCGGCTTCGATGGCATGACCGATTACTATGACGTAAATCTGAAACGTCGCCGCCATCAGAACCTGCTTCAAAACCCAGCGTTTCGTGCCACCGAAGCCCGGCTGGAAGACTTGGACGCCCTGAGAGAAACCTTTGAGGACGCACGCCCTGACATCGTCATTCACCTCGCGGCGCAAGCCGGTGTCCGCTACAGCCTCGAAAATCCACGCTCCTACGTTGAAACCAATATTCTCGGCACGTTCAATCTGTTGGAGTGCGCGAAAGAGGCAGCGCCGCAGCACCTTCTCATGGCGTCCACATCGTCGGTTTACGGAGCAAACACCGACATGCCTTTCGTCGAAACTCACATGACGGATACGCCGCTCACCCTCTACGCCGCAACCAAAAAGTCCAATGAAAACATGGCGCACGCCTATGCCCACCTCTGGGGTCTGCCTATCACGATGTTCCGGTTCTTCACCGTCTACGGCCCTTACGGCCGCCCCGATCTGGCCCTGTTCAAATTCGCCAAAGCCGCCCTCGAAGGCCGTCCAATCGACGTCTACAACCACGGCAACATGTCGCGCGATTTCACCTACGTCAGCGACCTTGTGAAGGCCGTGCGCCTGCTTATCGACGCTGCTCCGGAACCGGTTGACGCGCGCACGACACCCATCGAAGGCGACACCCTGAGCCCCGTCGGCCCGCACCGCGTCGTCAATATCGGCAACGGCCAAAATGTGCCCCTGATGGACTTCATTTCAGAGATCGAACGGTCCCTAAGCATGGAAATCGAGAAGAACTTCATGGACATGCAAATGGGCGACGTCCCCGGCACGTGGGCCAATTCCGACCTGCTGGAAAGGCTGACCGGCTATCGCCCAGACACGCCCGTGTCCGAAGGCATCGATCGTTTTATCGAGTGGTATCTGGACTATTATGACGTGAAACGTAGTTAACACGCCCCGCCCTTGCCGAGATCACACGACCCGCACCTGAAGTTCGCCAAGGCCCTCGATGGTCATCTCCATCACATCGCCACGCTGCACCGGCCCAACGCCCGACGGTGTGCCGGACAGGATCACATCCCCTGCGCCCAGATCGAAATACTCCGACAAATAAGCGATCATTTCCGGCACTTTCCAGATCATCTGATTAAGATCACCTTCCTGACACAACTGACTGTTAACACTCAGAGAAATACGACCCGAATTCGGATGCCCCACGTCCGAAACCCGGTGCAGCGGGCCGCAAGGTGCCGAGCGCTCAAACGCTTTCCCGATCTCCCAAGGGCGCCCCATCTTCTTTTGGGCGCCCTGCAAATCGCGCCGCGTCATATCCAGCGACAAGCCATAACCAAACACGTGATCCAGCGCATCAGCCACCGCAATATCGCGCCCGCCTGACGCCAAAGCGACCAGCATTTCCGCTTCGTGATGCACATCAGACGTCTTGGCCGGATAGGGAAACTCCCCCGAGGGATCGAGGTTTTCGGGGTTCTTCTGGAAGAAGAAAGGCGGTTCGCGGTCGGGATCGTGCCCCATTTCGATCGCATGTGCCGCATAGTTACGCCCGATGCAGTATACGCGCCGGACCGGGAACAACTCGCTCGTCCCGACAACGGGCAGCCCCACGCGCGCGGGCCCGGAAATGGCGTATCTCGTCATGGCAAACCTCCAGTCACACCGGACTAGCCCACCGCCTACTCCGCCGCAATGGGCGCGACATCGCTCGAACACACATCTGCGACTTTCACCCGCCGTTGTATCAACGCGAACATCGCGGGCGTGAAGTAGAACGACACCACCGCCGACAGCAGAACGCCCCCCGCGATGGCTACGGCAAACGGCGGCCAGAAGCCCCCGCCTGCGAAGATCAGCGGCAGGAAACCTCCGAAGGTCGTGATGGTCGTCGAGATGATGTGACGGCTCGATCCCGTCACCACATCTGCCATCGCCGCCCGGTCGCCAGCGTTGGCTTCGGCATTCCCCTGAAGCCCGGTCAAAATGATGATCGCCGCGTTGATCGACACCCCGATCGAGCCAATGACCCCGATGATCGAGTTGATTCCAAAGGGAAATTGCATGATCGCCAGCGACAGCATCGACAGCCCCGCCGATAGCACGCAGACCACCAAAGCCACTGCCGACAACCGGAACGAGTTGAATGTCAGCGCAATCGTCGCAATCGTCAACGTCACAATCAGACCTACCGAGGCGAGCAAATTGCCGACCGTGTTCGAGCGCGCATCGCTGTCTCCGCCCAGTTCCAGCCGATAGCCCGCAGGCACCTCAAATCCACGCTCCTCAAGCCCCGCAAAGATCGACTGCAGCGCTTCTTCCGGCAGCACATCCGGCACGATAAACGCCTGCACCGTGTTCATCCGTTCGCCATTGCGGCGCGTGATGACACTGGGCGCAGGTTCCAGAACCGGAGTCGCCAGCGCCGAAAGTGGCACAATCGGCAACGCGCCGGTGGCCGAGATCGCCGCCGCACCCGGCAACACCACCGGCATCTGTGCAATCGCCCCAAGGTCCGCGCGGAATGTCTCATCGAACCGCACCCGCACCGGCAACTGATCCGTGCCTTCCACCAGACTTCCGCCGCTCATCCCCACAAGACTCGCCTGCAACTGACTGGCAATCGAGGTCACATCAAACCCCAAAAGCCGCGCATTGGTTTCATCAATGTCAAAGCGCACCTGCGGCGCACCCCCCGTCACACCCGAACGCACCTGCGTGACCAGCGGCAGATCCGCCATCAACGCGCGCGCCTCGTCGCCGAGCGCACGTAACGTGCCCAGATCCGGCCCGACAATGCGTACTTCTACAGGCGCGGCAACAGGTGGGCCCTGAACCAGATTGCGCACAATGATCCGTGCCTCTGGGTAAAGCGTGTCCAGACGATCCTGCAATTCCGGCACCAGCCGCGCGGCATCTGCGTTCGTCTCCGTCGTCACCATCGCCTGGGCATATCCCGGCTCCTGACTGCGCCCACCGGTGATATTGTAGTAAAACGCAGGCCCCGATTTTCCCAAAGACCAATACGCCCGGTCAATCCCCGGCTCATCGCGCAACATCTCATCGACCGAACCCGCGACCTCTGCCGTCTGCGAAATCGCGGTGCCGGGTGGCATGTCAATTTCCAGGTGAAACTGGTCCCG
This sequence comes from Boseongicola aestuarii, assembly GCF_900184815.1. Lineage (GTDB taxonomy): Bacteria > Pseudomonadota > Alphaproteobacteria > Rhodobacterales > Rhodobacteraceae > Boseongicola > Boseongicola aestuarii. Next base: position 53,924 of record NZ_FXXQ01000005.1, read on the forward strand.
CTCAACGCCCGGGAAAAACTGCGCCGTCAACGTTGGAAAGGCCGCGAAACCCATCACCGGCAGAATAAGCGACAAAGCTACGGATTTGATCGGATGGCGCACCGACCAATAGATCGAGGCGTGAAACAAGCGTCCCAAAGGCGGGATCGACAAACCGGACGATGTATCCGCTTTCAGAAACCAGCCGGCCAAAGCCGGCGTCACGGTCAAGGCGATCAACAGCGACCAGACCAACATCAACACCACCGCAATCGCAATCGCACCGACAAAGTCACCCGCCGGTCCCGGCAACAGGATCATCGGCGTGAAACTCAACGCTGTCGTCACGGTCGAGGCCAGCAAAGGCGCCGCCAATCGCCGCGTCGCCTCGCCAGCAGCCGTCTGCCGGTCCATGCCGCGCGCCAAGCGCTGCCGCACCTCGTCGACCATCACGATGGCCGCGTCCACCAACAGGCCCAGAGCCACAATCAGACCGGTTACCGACATCTGATGGATCGGCAACCCGATGAAGTTCATCGTCGCCAGGGTCGCAAGCGACACCACCGGCAAGACCAGCGCCACAATCGCCGCCGCCCGCACTCCCAGCGTGATAAACAAAACCGCCACCACAAGGCTGACACCGATGGCCATGTTTGTGCCAACTTCGGCCAGCCGGTCCGCCGTGTAAGTGCTCTGATCAAACAGCAACGTCTCGGAAATGCCCTGAGGCACCGCCGCCTGTCCTTCGGACAATTCGCTTCGCACGAACTCCATCCAGCGATCGATCTGCACGCCGTCCTGCGCCAGAACGCCGATCAGAACCGCAGGCCGCCCGTTCGCTATAGCCAGTTCGGCCGCCGGTTCGCGCGCGCCCCGCGTCACCTCGGCAATGTCCGTCACCGTCACCACAGCGCCCGTGTCGCTTTCGCGCAAAACGATACGCGACAAGCGGTCCAACGCATCAATCTCGCCCGAGATATTGATCGTCAGATCCGATTGCCCGCCTAACAAATGCCCTGCCTGAACCTTGCCATCAGCCGCCGCAATCCGCGCAGAAATCTCAGCCGGCGTCAGCCCCAAGGCCGCCGCTTTCACCTGATCTACCGTGACCAGAACTTCCTCTTCCGGTTCGCCGAACAAATCCACTGCGCGTGTCGACGGAATAGACCGCAACCGATCCGCCAGAGCCTCGGCATGGGCGTGTGCCAGTGTGATCGGCACGTCGTCGTGGTCTGCCGTCACCGAGATCACGGCCGAATAGGCGCTTATCCCTTCCGCGTTGAACTCGGGAGGCTGAACTCCCGCCGGGAAATCCCGCCGCGCGTCCTCCACCGCATCGCGTGCCTCGGACCAGACCTGTTCGATCGTGGCCTCGTCCAGCGTTTCCAACAACTCGACCGACACCACCGAAACGCCGGTACGCGACACCGAGGTGATGATGTTCACCTCGGAAATCTCTCGCAGTTCGTCCTCGATCTCGCTGGTCACCAGAGCCTCGACCCGCGCCGGATCAGCGCCCGGGAACGACGTGGTGACAACCGCGAAAATGTTGGTGATCGTCGGATCTTCTTGCCGTCCCAGCGACAAAAACGATGACAAGCCCGCCGAAATCAGCACCAAAAGGATCAGTGCGACCAACCTTGGCTGACGAAACGTTAGCGTTTCCATGTGGTTAGCCTTCCGCGCTGATGGTGTCGACGACCTGCCCCGGCACCACACGATGCGCGCCCGAACGGATCATCAACGCCCCGTCCTTAAACGAGCCGCGCACGAAAACCCGGCTTTCTTCGGCGTGCAGCACTTCGACGGTCGCAGGTTTTACGACGCTGTCTTCGACAACAAGCATGGTCCAGACGCCACCCGCACCTTCCTGCAACGCATCCAGTCCAATCCAGACGCCCGACGCATCGACGTCAGTTACGACGCGCAAGGTGGCGGTCTGCCCGAACACCGGAGGCGTTTCGGTCTCGATCGCGAATAGCGCAGTCTGCGTGCGTGTCAGCGGGTCGATATCAGGGCGAAACTGGATTAGCGTCGCCGGGTAAGCAACGCCTCCCACATCGACTTCGACCCCATCGAGGCTGGCGCGATCAAGTCCCAATGGCAGCCCCACACGTACCTCGACCACACCCGTCTCGATCAGGCTTGCCACAGTCTGTCCAGCGGTCAAGGCTGTGCCCTCATCCACAAATTGCGCACCAACGCGACCCTGAAAGGGTGCACGCATCACGGATTTTTCAAGGTTGATCGCCACCGACTGGAGGCTTGCATCAATTTCGGCCAACCGGCTTTGCAACTCATTTCGGGTCGCCAAGGCCTGATCCAGCGTCTCGACACTGGCAAAGCCTTCCGAGCGCAAAGCCTCGGCCCGTACTAGCCGTGTTTCAGCCAGATCTAGTTGGGTCAGCGTCGCCGCTCGTGCAGCCTTTTGCCGGGTCTCTTCCGCCTTCAAAAGCGCCGTATCAAGCGACGCCAACACTTGCCCCGCGGCAACTTCCTCGCCCTCATCGACCTTAAGCGACACAAGGCGGCCGCTCAACTCAAACGACAACCCCACGGTGGTGCGCGCTTCGACCTGCCCCACGAACTTGCGCGCAACTCGGTAGCTGTCCTGCCGTTTCAACATCTCCACCGCGACCCGCGTCATCGCCGCCGCTTCGGGTTCGGGCACATCCGCCGACCGGTTGGCCAGAGCCGTCGCGCCAGACATCACCGCAACCACAGCGCCCGCAAGGACAATAAGGGTCAGCGTGCTCGACAGCGCCCACCGGGCCATTCGCGCCGTAAATCCGGCCTTTTGCGATCCTGACATGACGAAACCTTTCGAATCGGACTTGGCAAGTTAGAGGCTCTTACATAAGTTAGAAACTCTTACTTTGACAAGTCTTACGCACTCTGAAAGACATTGGATCATGAAAACCGACCCAAAAACTGGCAAACGCGATAGCTATCACCACGGTGATTTGCGCACACAGCTTATTGAAGCGGCGCGTGTCCTGGTCGAAGAAAAAGGCCCCGAACAGTTCTCGGTGTCAGAGGCCTGCCGTATTGCCGGGGTGTCCACTGCTGCGCCCTATAAGCACTTCAAAAATAAAGAAGAAATGCTGCAGGAAGTCTGCATCCTGGGTATGCACCGCCAGCGCGCCCAGATGGTCGAAGAGGTCAGTCCCCATGCGCCAGGTACGCTTGATCGCATTGTCGCACTGGGCCGTGTTTACGTTCGGTTTGCTCAGGAAGAACCCGGCGTTTTCCGCCTCATGTTCGGTTTTGCGAATGAGAATGACGAAGACGAAGCCCTGAAAGAAGTCGGTCAGGGCACTTTCAAACTGGTTCAGCAGGAAGTCGCATGGTGCCGCGGAAGTGACGAGATCAACGATCAGGACATCCAGCGCGCCTTCCTGTTATGGAGCTTCGTCCACGGTCTGTCGTTTCTCAGGATCGACGGAAAACTCAGCAAAGTCGACCTGTCTATCGACTTCGAAAGCACGCTGACGGAAATTGCGCGGCGTGTGCTGTCCGACGACGTCCCAACACCCTGACGCGCCCACGTTAACCGACGCCTCCAAAGCGCACGCCGGAGATCTCGGCCATGTCCTTTTTCCAAGTCGTCAGATCATCGGCGTTGAATTTCGACAGATGATCGTGTCCGCAGGCGCGCGCCATTACCTGCATCAACTCGACACTTGCCTCAAAGAAATTCGCCAACTGCCGCGCTGATTTTTCCGCCACCAGCCGGTTCACAAGATGCGGCTTTTGCGTTGCGATCCCGACCGGGCAATTGTTCGTATGACACGCCCGCATCGCCAAACACCCAATCGCCTGCATGGCCGCGTTCGACACCGCAATCGCATCCGCGCCCAGCGCCATCGCCTTGATGAAATCCGCCGGTTTGCGCAAACCGCCGGTGATGACCAGCGTCACATCCTGCCGCCCCAGAACGTCCAGATGCCGCCGTGCGCGCGCCAAGGCCGGGATTGTCGGCACCGAGATATTGTCCCGGAAAATCACCGGCGCAGCGCCCGTGCCGCCACCGCGCCCATCCAAAATCACATAGTCGACTCCGACGTCCAGAGCCGAGTCGATGTCTTTTTCGATATGCTGCGCCGACAGTTTGTATCCGATCGGAATACCTCCGGTGCGGTCGCGCACTTCGTCCGCAAATTCCTTGATCTGAGACACCTCGGTCCAGTCCGGAAACCGTGCAGGCGACACCGCCGCCGTGCCCGGCTCCAAACCCCGCACTTCGGCGATCTTCCCTTGAACCTTCTCACCGGGCAAATGGCCTCCGGTCCCGGTCTTTGCACCCTGCCCGCCTTTGAAGTGAAACGCCTGAACCCGGTCCAGCTTGTCCCACGAAAAGCCAAACCGCCCCGACGCCAACTCGTAAAAATAGCGCGAATTCTCGGCCTGCTCTTCGGGCAGCATGCCGCCTTCGCCGGAACAAATCCCCGTCCCCGCCAACTCGGCGCCACGCGCCAAAGCAATCTTGGCGCTTCCCGACAAGGCCCCGAAACTCATGTCGGACACGAACAACGGTATCTTCAACTTCAACGGCTTTTGCGCGTTCGGCCCGATCACAACCTCGGTCCCGACCGGATCCTCATCCAACAGTGGAGGCTTGTGCAACTGCGCCGTCAACAATTGGATCTCATCCCAATCCGGCAACTCGCCGCGCGGAACGCCCATCGATTCAACTACCCCGTGATGCCCGGTTTTCGACAGGCCCTGCTTGGCGTATCGCTGGATCAAGCCGTTGTAGGGCTCTGCGTCAGTCCCGTGGCTCGGGTCCGCATAGAGCCCCAGATACGCATCGCGATTATAGGGCTGGGGATTGTCATGCCCCCAAGCGTTTATCTCATCGGCATCCACGCAAACCGAGCCATCCTCGACCCAGGATTTGAACTTGGGCAACTTCTCGTCGTTGGCATAGGCCGACACGCCACTGTCCAGCCGGTAATCCCAATTATGCACGCCGCAGATCAGATCGTTGCCCCGCACGTGGCCGTCAGCCATCAAGGCGCCCCGATGCAGGCAGCGTCCGTAGAACACGGATATCTCATCATCAAATCGCACCACCACCAAATCGACTTCGCCAACAATCGCGTATTCCGGCGTGCGGTCTGCCAGATCGTCCAATTTGTAAATCGCAGTGGTTTTCATGTGTACCGTCCTTTGCCTTGGGTCGCGTGAGGACCTCTCAAAGCACGATGGCCGATTATCCCGGCGCCGTCCAATCACAGCAGACCTGCATCTACGCAGGTCAGAGTCTGGCACGTCGTCCAAGCTGCGCGGATGTCGGCAATCCTAACACATTCCTAATCCAGCGAACGGGCGCACCGACGCAATACCGACGTGATACGGACGTCACACCGACCCGCCATAACGTGTGTTTTCAGATTACCCGACGCTGTTCGTGATCAAACGCAAAGGCCTTCGCATCGTCGAAATCAAGCTCGATCGCCTCGCCCACGCGCGTGTCGTCCTGACCGAAAATGCGTACCGTCAAAGCCTCGTCCTGCGCGGTTTTCACCAGAAGGTTCGTATCCCCGCCAAGCCGCTCGACATGCGTCACGCGCCCCTTGATCCGCCCGCCGGAAACCGGACGCAAATACTCGGGACGGATGCCGATCACCCCGTTTTCAGGAATGGAAACAGGGGCTTTCGACAGGAAGTTCATCGCCGGGGAACCCAGAAAACCGGCCACGAACTGGTTCACGGGGTTGTTGTAAAGCTCCATCGGCGAGCCCACTTGTTCGATCCTTCCGTCACGCAGGACGACAATTTTGTCGGCCAGCGTCATCGCCTCGGTCTGGTCGTGCGTCACGTAGATCATCGTCGCACTGAGCGTGCGTTGCAGTTCGGCGATTTCAACACGCGTGTTCATTCGCAAGGCCGCGTCCAGATTGGAAAGGGGCTCGTCGAACAGGAACAGTTTCGGCTCGCGCACAATCGTCCGGCCAATGGCCACACGCTGGCGCTGACCCCCGGATAAATCTGACGGGCGCCGGTCCACGTAGGCACCCAGATCAAGCATCTGGACCGCCTTGTTCACGCGTGCTTCGATCACCGATTTCGGCTGATTCTCCTGCTTCAAACCAAGCGCCATATTATCACGAACGCTGAGGTGCGGATAAAGCGCATAGGATTGAAAAACCATCGCAATTCCGCGTTTCGCGGGCGGAACCGAGTTGACTTGGGCGCCACCGATTTCGACGGTCCCGCTGGTGGCATCCTCAAGGCCTGCGATCACCCGGAGCAACGTGGATTTACCGCACCCGGAGGGGCCGACAAAGACGACGAATTCACCTTCTTCGACGGTCAGGTTGATGTCCTTCAGGACTTCAACCGGACCAAAGGACTTGCAGATATTCGTAAGGGCCAGCGCGGTCATGTCGAAACTCCCAATTCCACAGGTCGTCCGGTGCGAATGCTTTCATCCGCGGCCAGACAAATTGCCAGTGATTGCACGGCATCGCTCATGTGGCGCGTAAGGTTGATGTCTTGAGAAATGGCCTGGATCATATAGGCCTGCTCGGCGTCGCAAAGTTCCTGATGACCGGGTTCACCCGGCATGTCGATCAAAGTGTCACCGCCTGGGCGATGGACCAGAAGCCCGCCCACTTTGGTATGGCCGTCCACATCGTCCGAGGCCCCCTTGTTGCCGTCCACAATCGACACCGCGCCGTTCTGAGACACTACGTCCTTCACGAAGAACGCGGTCTCGGACATCATCGGGCCCCAGCCCGCTTCATACCAACCGATTGATCCATCCTCGAACCAAACCTGCAACTGACCGTAATTGTACATTTGCGGCGCGATCTCGTCCGACAGACGCACCCCCATGCCGCTGACGCGCAGAGGTTTCGCGTCGGTGATCTGGCACATCACGTCAACGTAATGCACGCCGCAATCCACCAGCGGACTTGTGGTTTGCATCAATGCCTTGTGTGTCTCCCATGTGGGACCGTCCGACTGCTGGTTGAGGTTCATGCGGAAGACATATGGCCCGCCCAGCGCGCGCGCTTCAGCGATAAGGCGCTGCCAGCTTGGGTGGTGCCGCAGAATATACCCGATGACCAGTTTCCGGTTGAGGCGCACAGCCGTTTCCACCACGCGCCGGGCGTCGGCCACGGTCGTTGCCAGCGGCTTTTCGATGAACACATCAGCCCCCGCCTCCATCGCGGCGATGGCATAGTCCGCATGGCTGTCCGAATAGGTCGCAATGCAGACCAGATCGGGGTCTTGGGCCAGTCCGTCCTCGAAGGTCGAAAAGCGCGGGTAGCTCTGCAAAGCCTCGGGCAAATCGACGTGCGAGCGGTTCACCAACCCGACGATTTCTGCCTCGGGGTGTTTGTGGTAGGCAATCGCATGGCTGCGCCCCATATTGCCCAATCCGGCGACGATAACTCTCATTTGACTGCTCCCGATGTGATGCCGCGGATAAGTTGGCGCGAAAAGATCACGTAAAGCGCCATGACCGGCAGGATCGCGAGCGACAAGGCCGACAGGACTGCGTTCCAGTCCGTGACGAACTGCCCGATAAAGACCTGACTTCCGAGGGTCAGCGTCTTTACTTCTTCTGCGGGTGCAAGGATCAGCGGAAACCACAAGTCGTTCCAGATCGGGATCATGTTGAAGACCGCGACCGTCGCCATCGCAGGGCGCACGAGTGGCAGGACCAAACGGAAGAAGATGCGATATTCCGAAAGCCCATCGATGCGGCCTGCGTTTTTCAGATCATCACTCACCTGGCGCATGAACTCGGACAGGATGAAGACTGCCAACGGCAATCCTTGTGCTGTATAGACGAGGATCAACGCCCAGAGCGTATTCACAAGGCCGGTCTGCACCATCAATTCCAGGATCGCCACCGTGCCGATACGGATCGGGATCATGATGCCAAGGGCCAGGTAAAGCCCCATCATAAGATTGCCCTTGAAGCGATATTCGGCAAGCGCGAAAGCGGCCATGGCTCCGAACAGAAGAATGAAGAATAGCGAGGCGACCGTGACGATCATCGAGTTCTGAAAGTAGAGGAAGAAGTCGCCTTGATTGAGAACCGTCTCGTATCCGATCAATGAAAACGTCTCGGAATTGGGCATCGCCAGCGGCTCGCGAAAAATCGCGCGTCGGGTTTTGAAGCTGTTGATAATGATCACGAATACCGGGAACAACGCAATCAGCGTATAGAGGATCAATACACCATGCGCAGCGTAGGTATTGAGGCGGTTTTGACGGGCGATGCTCATGTCATTGTCCTTAGAACTGATAGCGGCGCATGCGCGACTGGATGCCAAAAAGGTAGATGCACACGCCGATCAGAATGATCGCGAACATGGCCGAGGCAATTGCCGACCCCATGTGCGGATCACCCAGTTGAAGCTGGAAGCCAAAGAACGTCCGATACATGAAGGTGCCCAGAATGTCGGTTGAGAAATCTGGCCCCGCCAGCGCGCCTTGCGCGGCATAGATCAGGTCGAACGCGTTGAAGTTCGCCACAAATGTCAGGATCGAGATGATCCCGATCGACGGCAGGATGAGCGGCAGCTTGATCTTCCAGAAGGCTGACATGCCGGTGATGCCTTCAACTTCAGCGGCTTCGAGAATTTCGTCGGGGATCGACAGCAACGCGGCATAGATCAGCATCATCGGGATGCCGACGAACTGCCAGACAGAGACAAGTGACAGTGTGGTCAAAGCGTATTCCTGTTTGCCAAGCCACGGTGCGTAGAGGGATTTCAGCCCGACCGCGTCCAGCATCCCCGGCGCAATGCCCCAGATCGGCGACAGGATCAGTTTCCAGGCAAACCCGACGATGACAAAAGACAGGATGGTCGGAATGAAGATGGCCGAGCGGTAAAAAGCAGCATACCGCAATCGCGGATGGCTGAGGATCGCCGCAAGGGCAATGCCGATGGGGTTTTGCACCAGCATGTGAATGACGAAGAACCAGAAATTGTTGCCAAGCGCGTTCCAGAACTGATCCGACCAGACGGCATCGCCAAACAACGCGCGGAAGTTCTGCAGGCCGACGAAGACCCTTTCCTGATCGATTTCGGTAAACAAAGCCAGGCGCAAAGTGGCGAACAGCGGGAAGATCATGATTGCCGAGTAGACGAGGACGGCAGGCGCGAGAAAAATCACGATATGCCACCTGAACTTCGGCTTATTCTGATGTTTTGTCATAAGATTATCCTGCCGTTTTTGCGGAGCACATAGCGAAGCAATGGTTGCGGAAAACGATCCGGGCAGACTGCGCCGATGGCCGAAACCCCCGGCGCAGTGCTGTCACGAAGGGCTTATTGCTGAGGCTCGTACCAGCTTGCCAGACCCGCTTGCAGACGCGCGCCTGCATCTTCCGGGCTTTCCTCGCCTTTGATCACGGCCACGGACGCATTCCATGTGTCGTTTTCAAGGTTAGGCGTGCCGCGCGACAGAACCTGATAGGTCGACCGGATCGTGCTCTCGCACTCATCGCGCCAAGAGATGAACTCCTGCGCCAACGGGTCTTCCAGAGTGACCGGAGCGTCGGACAGCGGGAAGAAGCCCGGCAGAGAGTTGGCGAAAATCGTCGCGAATTCCGACGATCCCACCCAGTTGAGGAAGGTCGTCGCGGCCTCGGGGTTGGGAGTTGCTGCATTCATCCCGATTCCGATGTCGGTGTGGTCCGAGATATAGCAGGTATCGCCCGCGTTCTGGACCGGCGGATAGAAAGCACCCATCTCGAAATCGGCAAGATTGTTGAAGCCTGAGATTTCCCAAGAACCGGTCGGATAGATTGCCGCGCGGCCAAGAGTAAAGATGTTCTGGCTATCGGGATAGGTCTGCGCCTCATAGCCGTCGCCCAGGTAATCGCCCCACTTCGCCAACTGACGGAACGGTGCAACCCAAGGCTCATCCGTCAGGGATTGCTCACCCGCCAGAAGCGCCAACCGGCCTTCTTCGCCCTTCCAGTAATTCGGCCCGATGTTGTTATATCCCATCGTCGCGGCTTCCCACTGGTCGTTGGTGCCCATCGCCATTGGAATATATGAGCCATCCGCCTTGATCGCGTCCAGCGCCGCAAAGAACTCGGCTTCTGTCTTTGGTTCCTCGAGACCCAACTCGTCAAAGGCGTCCTTGTTGTAGATGAAGCCGTGGATCACCGATGCCATCGGCACGCAGAACTGCACGGACCCGTCATCTGTGCTCCAGCCAGATTTCGCCACCGGCGAGAAGCCGGCCATGCCTTCGATGTTGCCGATGTCGGCCAGATGTCCAGCCTCGAACAGCGCGAGCGACGCGTCGAACGGACGGCATGTGATAATGTCACCAGCCGAACCCGCATCCAGTTTCGAGTTCAAGACCGCGTTGTATTCGGCGGGAGCCGACGGTGTGAAATTCAGTTTTATCCCCGGATGCGCGGCCTCGAATGCCGGAATGATCTGCTGTTGCCAGATTGCTAGATCATCGTTGCGCCAGCTTTCGATTGTCAGCGTCACGTCTTGGGCCGTCGCCGCGCCTGCGATCAGCGTCGAGGCGAGAAGCGCTGCGGTCAATTTGGTTCTCTTCATGGTAGTCTCCCTGGTTAAACAGTTGTGTTTTGGTTTGGTTGGATCGTCATGAGGCATGGGCCAAGCTGGCCTTTGTGCCGGAAAAGTAGTTGGTTCGCTTGTTCGACAGTCATTCCCGTCGCGACCAGAATGCTTGCCTTTGTATCACCTTTTGCAACGGTCAGGGCGGCCTTTGCCGCGTCTCGCGAGACACCGGCGATGCCCGAGATTATCCCGGTCGCCCGCCCGACCAACTTCCTGTTGTCAGCGACAACATTCACCATCTGCCCGCGAAACACATGACCTAGCGCAATTCCCATCTGCGATGACATGAGATTGAGCGCCGCTTTTTGCGCGGTCCCGGCCCCCAGCCGTGTTGATCCGGCGATCACCTCGGGTGGCGTCACAAGACAGATCGGAATATCTCCAAGTTCAAGCAACTTCGTGCCTGGATTGTTGGCGATCGCGATCACGACAGCGCCTTTTGCACGCGCCCGCTCTGCCACAGCAATCGCGAAAGGCGTGCTGCCGCTTGCGCTGAGGACGATGACAACATCGCCGTCTTTGACAGCGCGCATCGCTGTGCCGGCTGCACCGACATCATCTTCAGTATCGCCCGGCATACGTCCGTCGACCGGCACACCGCCAGGCATATGAATTTGAATTCTGTTCGCGGGGATGCCGAAGGTGCCGGGCAATTCACAGGCATCCGCAAGCGCCATCAGACCCGAGCTTCCGGCCGCGACATACACCAAAGACCCGCCCGAGCGGACAGCTCCCGCCATGACTTCGGCGCCGCGCGCGATACTTTCCGATGCGTCCAGAACAGCCTGAAGCGCCGCCATTTGCGCGCCAATGAAGACTTCGGCGGCTTGATCTGCGCCCAGCAGGTCAATCGCCTCGTTTTCGGACAACATTTCAGTGACAGGCAGCAACATTCGAATCTCCTTCCTCAATCTAATACCTTTTAAATACCTTTTGTCTACCATTTTCTCCGCCGCCACATTTCTGCCATTTTGATAAGGCCAATTATCAGCTTTTTACACGCAATAGGTCTATCTTTTCCAAAATAGGTATTATAAAGGTATCTTATGTCTGATTCAGATCATACCTTGCTCATAGGCGTGGATGGAGGCGGGACCGGCTGCCGGGCTGCGGTTGGCACGCTTGCAAAAGGCGTGCTCGCTCGCGCCGAAGGCGGGCGCGCAAACGCGACATCCGACTCCGCGCTGGCAATTAGAAGCGTCCTTGAAGCTGTTCATGCGGCACTGCAAACAGCCGGGTTTTCCGCCGATGCATTATCCGGCGCGGTGGCCCATGTCGGGTTGGCGGGCGTGATGACGGCTGATGACAGTACACGCATTTCCAGTGCTCTGCCCTTTCAGCGCACAATCGTGACAGACGACCGGCCAACGGCGATCGCGGGCGCGCTTGGGGATCAGGATGGCTATCTCCTGGCTGTCGGAACGGGAACGATTGTGGCCAGCAGCCACCACGGAACACTTGGATTTGTCGGCGGCTGGGGCTTTCAGCTTTCGGACCAGGCCTCGGGTGCTTGGCTTGGACATGCAGCTCTGCGGCGCACGATCCTGTGCCTCGACGGACTGACCCCACACTCGGACCTGACCCGCAGCTTGCTCGCCCGTTTCGATAGCGATCCGAATGGTATGGTCACCTTTGCGGCCTCTGCCATGCCTGGAGACTTTGGAACGCTTGCTCCTCTCATTATCGAAGCTGCAAATGCGGGTGATGAATGGGGCGTCAGCCTGATGAATGAGGGTGCCGATTACCTGATGCAGGCCCTTGCAACGCTTGGGTTCCGATCCGGCGACACCATTTGCCTGACCGGCGGCGTCGGCCCGCACTATGAAGCCTATCTTCCGCAAGACGCTCTGGAGGGTCGCGTATCTTCTCACGGTGGGTCCCTGGATGGCGCATTTCAGTTGGCGGCCCGGCTTGCGGCAAGTCCACCGGAGCGCACTCAATGAGCATCGTGGACTTCCTTGCCCCCGAAAAATGGCTCCGGCCGGACGGCGGCCCGAGGTACGTGCAACTGCGCCGGCGGCTGAGCGATGGTGTGGATCAGGGCGTGTTGAAAGCAGGCAGTTCACTGCCGCCAGAACGCGAGATCGCCGCGATCACCGACATGTCTCGCGTTACGGTTCGCAAGGCCATCCACGCGCTGGCTCAAGACGGGATCGTCATTCAGAAACAGGGTTCGGGGTCCTTTGTCGCCTCGGATACGCCCAAGATCGAGCAATCCCTTTCACGTCTGACGTCATTCAGCGAAGACATGGCGCGGCGCGGCATGACGTCGACCAGCATCTGGCTGGAACGTGGTATCTTCATGCCTTCTCCGGACGAGGTGCTGGCCCTTGCCCTTTCGCCTGACGCCTCTGTGTCTCGCATTGCACGCCTAAGAACCGCTGATGGCAAACCCATGGCAATCGAGCGCGCCTCGCTTTCGACAGAGATGTTGCCCAATCCGCTGCTGGTCGAAACATCGCTTTACGAAGTGCTGGAACAGGCCGGGTATCGGCCAGCGCGCGCTCTACAGAAAATCTCGGCAATAAATCTCGAAGTAGACAACGCGACACTTCTTGAAGTCGAGCCCGGCAAAGCCGGCCTGCGTATCGAACGCACTTCTTACCTTTCCGACGGACGGACCGTCGAATTCACCCAATCCATTTACCGCGGAGACGCCTACAACTTCGTGGCCGAACTTCGCCTTGCAAAAGAATAGGACGCCAGACATGGCCGAGACACAAATGCGCCGCGAAGTGTTGGAAATCCCCAGTGCTGTTGATCGCCTGTTGCGCAACGGCGGCGACGATATCAAAGCTGCCGCCGACGCAATCCGGGCGCAAGACCCATCGTTCATGGTCAGCGTTGCGCGGGGCTCGTCCGACCATGTGGCGACGTATCTGAAATACGCGTCCGAACTTCTGATGGGAACACCGATCGCGTCGATCGGTCCATCCATCGCGTCGATCTACAAACGCCAACTCAACCTCAAGGGCGCGGTCTGCTTGTCTGTTTCGCAATCCGGAAAAAGCCCCGATATCGTCGAAATGGCGCGTATGGCGCGCGCGGGCGGTGCGTTGTCCGTGGCGATGACCAATCACCCCGACAGCCCGCTTGCTCAGGTGGCGGATCATGCGCTCAATTTGCACGCCGGCCCCGAACTCAGCGTCGCTGCCACAAAGACTTTCGTGAATTCGACCGTTGCAGGCATCTGGCTTCTGGCCGAATGGGCAGAGGACGCCGCCCTTCTCGCGGCGATTCACAACCTTCCGGAAAAGCTGGAAAGCGCGGTGCTGATCGACTGGCCGGCCGTTCGAGAGGCGCTGGAAGGGCGCAACTCGATCTATTGTCTGGGTCGCGGTCCTGCATATGCGATTTCGAATGAGGCAGCGCTGAAATTCAAGGAAACCTGTCAAATACATGCCGAGTCCTACTCGTCCGCAGAAGTGTTGCACGGTCCTGTTTCTATCGTAGACGGCGGCTTTCCCGTAATTGCGCTTGCGTCCGCCGATGAAGCGGAAGGTGCACTTGCCAGTGTCGCGGATGAGATTGCATCCAAGGGCGCAACCGTCTTTGCGACCACCGAAAAGGTGAGCAAAGCCAGTGCCTTGGAGGTGACGCGCACCGGCCACGCGTTGACCGATCCGATCTCGTTGATTGCCAGTTTCTATGCAATGGTAGAACGCACCGCTGCCTCGCGAGGGATCAATCCGGACGCCCCGCGTCACTTGAAGAAAGTGACTGAAACCGTATGAGCGCGCCGCAAAAAGCCTATGTCGGCGCCAAAATCCACGATGGACGCGCCCTGGTGTACGACCATGCTCTGGTCTGTGACAGCAAAGGCTTGCTGTCTGTGCTGCCGCTTGACGCCGTGCCTGCCGATTGTCCGAAAGAACATCTGGGCGGAGGGCTGATCACCCCCGGGTTCGTTGACCTTCAAGTCAACGGTGGCGGAGGTGTGATGTTCAACGAGGACCAATCTGTCGAGACCTTGCAAAAGATCGCAGAGGCCCACGCGACGACCGGCACGTTGGCGCTTTTGCCGACTTTGATCACCGACACGCCCGATCGCACACGCGCTGCCATCGACGCGGTCGAGCAGGCCATTGCGCAGAAGGTTGAGGGGATCGTCGGAATTCATCTTGAAGGCCCGCATCTTTCGGTCGCGCGCAAAGGGGCGCATGACCCTAGCCTGATCCGCCCGATGAGCGATGACGATCTGCAACTTCTGCTGAACGCCGCCGAGCGTTTGGCGAATGTCATGGTCACGGTTGCTCCGGAAAATACGACGCCAGCGCAGATCAGCGCGATGGCTCAGGCGGGCATCAACGTATCGCTGGGCCACACGGACGCTGACGTGGCGACCTGCCACGCGGCGTTTGACGCGGGCGCGCGCTGTGCGACACATCTGTTCAACGCGATGAGCCAGCTTCAGAGCCGTGAACCCGGACTGGTCGGAGCGACCCTTTCGCGCGGCGAAGTGTATGCCGGGCTTATTGCGGATGGCATCCACGTTCACCCCGCGACAATGGCCGTGGCCCTTGCCGCCAAGCCGCACTCGGAGCGTGTCTTTCTGGTGACGGATGCGATGGCCTGTGCGGGTTCGGACATCACGAGCTTTCGTCTGAATGGGCGACAGATCCTGCGGAAGGACGGGCGGCTTACGCTTGAAGATGGGACACTGGCGGGCGCGGACCTTGAGATGCCGCGTGCCATTGAGGTTATGATGACCAAGGTCGGGGATAAGCTGTCGCAGGCGGTGCGACGCGCGACATCAACACCGGCCGAGCTTTTGCAGGACGCTGAGGGTCTTGGGGTTTTGAAGGGCGCACGTCGGGCGGTCTATTTCCCGGATGGGGCGGAACGCTCGATCACTCGGCGCGTGCTTTGTGCCGAAAAAGGCACCTGAGAACGCGCGCCGATCACAGGGGCCAGAACACAAGTATCGCGGGCATCGCGATTGCCACGACCAGCATTTCCAACGGCAGACCGATGCGCCAGTAGTCACCAAAATGATACCCGCCGGGTCCCAGGATGATGGTATTGTTCTTATGGCCTATCGGAGTCAGGAACGCACAGGACGCCGCTACCGCCACGGCCATCAGCCATGCGTCCGGGTTCGTTCCGGTCGCCGTCGCAAGTCCCAGTGCAATCGGTGCGGCGATCAGAGTCGTGGCGACATTGTTGAGGAAATCCGACAAAGTCATCGTGACGACCATCAAGACCAGAAGAGAAACCCAAGGCGGGAACCCGTCCGTCACGCCCAGAATTTGCGACGCAATCAGATCAGCGCCGCCTGAGGCTTCAAATGCCGCCGCGAGCGGGATCAGACTGGCCAGAAGGACGATCACTTTCCACTCGATCGAGTCATAGACCTCGCGGCCCGATACCAGACCCACCCCCACGAATCCGATAACCGCGGCCGACAAGGCGAAGGGCAAGGAACTCACCCCGAATGCCGCCAAAGCGATGGCCAGGAGAAAAATGCCGATCGACAAGCCTGCCTTCGAGCGTTGCACAACCTGTGTCTGGCGCCCTTCGAGCGGCAGGACACCCAGCCATGCGGCTGCTGCCGCGTTGCGTTCCGGGGTTCCCAAAAGCAGCAACACATCACCGGGTTTGACCCTGAGCAATTGCACCCGGTCAAGGAAACGCCTGCCACTGCGCGATACACCCAAAAGCGTCACTGAATGAAGATACAAGAGCTTAAGATCGCGCGCGGTACGCCCGGCAATCCGAGCACCATCCGGAACGATTGCCTCGGTCAGTGTCAAACCACCCGACGCGACGCCGCCCTCGTGCTTTTCCGACCCCGAGAACTCAAGGACGGCTTTGCCCATGAACGCCTCAATTGACTTCGGCTCGCCCTCCACGACGATGAAATCACTCGCCCGTATTTCTTCACGGGCGGCGAACCCTGACTTGCGCCGACCACCGCGCACCAGTCCAAGAATATGCAGGTCGTGCTCGTCGGCCAAAGGAAAGAGATCACCAACGGTGACAGTGCGGTCGCTTGCCTTTTCACCGACACGCAACTCGGCAACATAGCGGCCTTCGGCAAAGGCCGCTTCTTGCTCGACGGCGCCTTCGCGGCTGGGCAACAACCGCCAGCCGACCAGAGACACGAAGGCGATACCGGCAATTGCGACGGACAAACCGACAGGGGCGAAATCGAACATCGCGAAAGGTGTGCCGAGCGCGTCCTGACGGTACTCGGAAATCACGATATTGGGCGGCGTGCCGATCAGCGTGATCATGCCGCCAAGGATTGTCGCAAAGGACAACGGCATGAGTGTCAGACTTACTGCACGTTTGGCTTTCGCGGCCGTCTCGACATCGAGCGGCATCAAGATCGCCAGCGCCGCGACGTTGTTGATTATGGCCGACAGACCTGCGCCGACAAAGGCCATGATTGCGATGTGAAGCGGCAGCGGGCGCTCGGCGTCCAAAAGGCGGGCTGCGAGCAGTTCAATCGCCCCCGAGCCGATCAACCCGCGAGAGACGATGAGCACAAGCGCGATAATAGCCACCGCAGAATGTCCGAACCCGGAAAATACCTGATCCGATGGTACCAGCCCCAACCCGGCAGCAACGACCAGAGCCCCGAACGCGACCAGATCATACCGGATGCGCCCCCAGACCAGCAGGACGAAAAGCACTGCAAAAATAGCGAAAATCTGTGTTTGATCACTTGGCATACCGAGAGTCTAAACACGCCCGTCCGGACAACGATAGCGCAAAAACATGTCTTCCATCGACGCCCTGTCGGAATTGCGCCAGATTGCCCACAGACTGGGGTTCATTGAATGGCTTTGACAAGGCCCCTGTGAAAGGAGAGACGCGATGGCGTTCAAAATTGGCGTTCTGGGGATCGATCACGGGCATATCTTCGGGATGCTGGGACGGATGCTGGAACAGGGCTGCACTTGCGACGCCTATTGGACGCGCGGCGCAGCCGTCACCGAAACCAAGTTTCGCAAGGTGTTCCCAGGACTCTCCAAATGCGACGACCGCCGCCGCATTCTTGAAGATCCGGACGTCAAGATGGTGTTGATTTCGGCCATCCCCGCTCAGCGCGCAGCTTTGGCCATCGAAGCGATGGAAGCTGGCAAGGACGTCATGGTCGATAAGCCGGGTTGCACGACGCTGGATCAACTGGCGTTAATCCGCGACGTTCAGGCGCGCACGGGGCGGATTTGGACGGTGAATTTTTCCGAGCGTTTCGAAGTGCCCGCCGTGACCAAAGCCGAAGAGCTGGTGTTGGGCGGCGCGATTGGCCGGGTCATCCAGACCATCGGCATTGGGCCCCATAAACAGAACCTAGCGACCCGACCGGACTGGTTTTTTGACCCCGAAAAATTCGGTGGCATCCTGTGTGATATCGGCTCGCACCAAATCGACCAGTTTCTGCATTTCACCGGATCGACGGACGCAACCATCGTCCATGCGCTTGTCGAAAACACCACCATGCCCGAGCAAGCTGGCTTTCAGGATTTCGGTGAACTTGTTCTGCGCTCGGACCGCGGTCACGGCTATATTCGTGTGGATTGGTTCACGCCCGATGGACTGCCGACATGGGGCGACGGTCGTCTTTTCATCCAAGGCACCGAAGGCCAGATCGAATTGCGGAAATACACCGATATCGGCCGAGCACATGCAACCGACACCCTTATACTGGTGAACGGCACCAAGAACGAACTGATCCCCTGCCATGATGCGGTTCTGCCCTATTTTCCCCGCCTTGTACGCGATGTCGAAGACCGAAGCGAAACCGCGGTCGCGCAGGCGCATACCTTCACCACCATGAGATTGGCAATCGAGGCACAGATGAAAGCTCAAACCCCATGAGACATTCGGTTTGTATCGTCGGCGCAGGGATTGGGGCCGAGCACTTGGCGGGCTATGCAGCCCTGCCCGAACGCTACAGCGTGCACTCGATCTGCGACCTCGACGAAGCACGAGGACGTGCGCTCGCCGACAGACAGCCCGGAACCGGGTTCACCACGAGTCTCGACGACGTTCTTCGCGATCAAACAATCGACATCGTCGACGTCTGCCTCCCCCCGCACTTGCATTTTGACACCTGCCTGAGGGCGCTGGATGCCGGAAAGAAAGTCATCTGCGAAAAGCCCCTGGTAAGCTCGCTAAAAGAAGCCGATGCCCTCGCTGAAAGGCTTGAGGCCACCGGCGGTTTTCTGGCCCCAGTGTTTCAATATCGCTTCGGACTGGGGATGGCACAGCTTCTCGCCTTGATGGACGCCGGACTGCCGGGACGTGCTTTTGCCGGCACGCTGGAAACGCACTGGGATCGGCAGGCCGACTACTACGCCGTTCCGTGGCGAGGCACCTGGGCTGGCGAACAAGGCGGTGCAATTTTGGGTCACGCGATCCACATCCACGATCTTTTGTCCGCCGCCCTTGGACCTGTCGCAAAAGTCCACGCCGAGCTTGCGACTCGTGTGAACGACATCGAGGTCGAAGACTGTGCGGCCCTCAGTCTGAGGATGGAGAGCGGGGCGGTCATCACATCTTCCGTCACTTTGGGCTGCGCCGAAAACATCAGCCGTGTACGCCTGATGTTCGAAGGCTTTAGCGTGGAATCGGATCACGCGCCCTATTCACCCGCCGAGAAGGGTTGGCATTTCACGGCCCGCGCGCCGACCACTCAGGCCCAGATCGACGCGGTGCTCGCGTCTGTTGCGACGCCGCCTTCCGGCTACACAGGTCTGTTCGCGGCAATTGCCGACGCACTGGACGGTAAAGACAACCGGCGCGTCACCTTCGCCGACGCACGGCGGTCACTGGAATTCGTCACCGCCGTCTACGCATCGGCGCGGATTGGCGGTCCTGAATGTCTGCCCATTGAAAGGGATCATCCGCTTTACGCAGGCTGGACCCCGTAGCCGGGAAATCCTCTGAGGACGGGGCTTGATAATTCGCCCCTTTCTGCCTTGATGAGCACCAACCGCAAATGGGCAAAATGAGCCATGAAGATCGAAATGAACAATGGACAACCGGTGATCGACGCACGCGATCTTGGCGATCTGCTCGGACTTGAACCGAGCGAAGTTCAGGCCAAAATGCGACAAGGCGAGATCACCAGCAAATACGAAACCGGACAGGACGAAGACGCCGGACGCCTTCGACTGACGTTTTACCACAATGGCAAACGTGTTCGACTGACATGCACTGATGACGGTAAAGTCATCAGCACCGTTCGCACGGACGCACGACCGCGTTAGCATCTTGCGGTTGAGTCGAAATCCACGCATGGTGGTGCCGGAACGGGGATAAATGCTTTCATGAAACCTGAAGAATCTCTTTGGCCTGCGCCAAAGGTGAATACTCTTTGCGCCGTAGCTAAGGCTTTTTGCCTTGCGGCAACCGTATTCCTTTTTGCAACGGCAAGCGCCTCACACGCGCAGTCCTTTTTCGCCTCAAACGTGAGTGAACCCGCAGCCGGTGTGGACCGTGGGTCAACTTCAAACATACAGAAACTCGATCAGCCAACGACTTTTCTTACCTTCGATACCTATGGATCCGAAGACGTCGGACCAAACATACTGTCGATTGGCCGGATCACACCCGATCTCTTTGTCGAAGCAGACCAGCTGGATATCGTCGGTGTGATTGCCGGACCTTCCGCCGACGATAGCCTGGAGTTGCGGGCGGGCGGAATCGGGTATCGCGCGCGCTTGGGCGAAGGCATCGTTGGCTACGCCAACTACACACAGTCGGACGTGACGCTTGGCTCTTCTGATATGATTGTGCTGGATATCACCGGCACACTGCGCGTCGGAGCGATTGGCGTGCGCCATACCGCGCCCCGCGAAAACGAGTCCGAGATCACTTCATCGGTCGAACTTGTCGCGCGGCAGGGAGAGGGAACTCTGCTTGGAACTCCAACCATCGACGAAGACCTGAGACTGCTGCGGGCGGCGGTCCTTTATCAACAAGGCCTGCCAAACCTCTTCCAGCGCCGGTTTGCCGCGGCCATCACCAAAGGATTGGACGCTTTGGGTGCATCTAGCCACGACAATCCTCTTGCTTCCGCTCCGGGTGCGACGTCGGACTTCCTGCGCACGTCTTTCAGCGCGGAAATCTCGCTTCCCCTATCTGAATTGTGGGTCGTCAACGCAGGTCTTATCGGTCAATGGAGCGGCGACAGCTTGCCCGTGTCTCAGCAATGCGGATACGGCACCAATGCCTATGCGCGCGGCTTTGACCAAACTTTTGTCTCAGGCGATCAATGCCTCGGCTCGCGGTTCGAACTGGCCTACAACGTTCAACCGCCAAGTTTAGTCGACGAAGGCTTGCAATTCACCCAGGCCTATTTCGGCGTCGATGTCGGCAGATTGTGGGACAATGAGAACGCTATCTTGCCATCGCGGACCGATGAATGGTCGAGCGCCTCTCTTGGCGTGCGCACCATCCAGGGCGACTTCATCGGGGAAGTCAGTCTCACCCATATCTTCGATCAGCCTATCGGTCCGGCCCCGCAAGATCAGACAAGATTCTGGGTGCGTGCGGGCGTCAGGTTTTAGTCTGCAACCACGGGGCGCGAAACAACAGGCGGCGCATATAAGAACAGGGCACGGGCAAATGCCAGATTCAGGAGAGCCAGCATGCGCTGACGATCCGGTCTTGCTCATACCCTGCTCATGAATACGCCGTCTGATACACGGATCGCACTCAATTGTTGCAAGATTATTTGAAATGCAGCTTTCGACGGCGCGATGCTGTCGGTTCAGCATCGAAGAGACCAGGAACAGTCGCTCGGATGTCCGCAGGCACGATGCCCTGTCCGAAACGGCGGACAAACAGATTAACCGGCGTGCGCAAGACGTTCTCGCGATGGTTCTGGTGCTCAAAGAGGCGCGCTGAAACATAAAAAATGTGTCGCAAAATCGCGACCGCGCGCGCGCGGCTCAGCATCAGCGTCACGCCTTTTGCCCGTAAGGACGGATTGATCGGATCCGAAAAAATTGGCTCGAGAAACACGGCCAAGACCGAGGATTGCTTGTACAGCTCACTTCGTGCAACCGCGAGCTCCTCGCGTCGGCCCGCTGCCATCAGCACCTGACACAGCATGACCATTACATACATATGATGGTGCGAGCCGGTTGTGCTGAGCAATTTGGCCTGTGTCAGGCTTTCGACCGCCGCGCCGATGTCGCCGACAAACCCCCTGAGCTGGCCGAAAATGGACAGCGATGAAGACACGGAACCGCAATTGGCCAGTGCTTCAGTTGCCAGTTCAAGCGCCAGATTCTTATAACCGCGATCAACGAAATAAAGCAGTTTTGCCGCGACAACCGCCAGTTCAGGCCGGTTCTGCACGTAGCCCAGAGACTGAAGGACCAATGCCTCGATTTCCGCTTCGTCTGCTTCGCATGTCGCCTCGCCTTGATGAAACAACTCGCGTCCACGTGTTATGTATTTCGTGTGAAGGTGCGTCGCATACATCATCTTTATCGCTGGATCGTCCGGATGTTCGGACCTTAGCGCGCGCAAGCGGATATCGTTTTCGGGCCACGAGATCGTTCCCTTGTCCGGCTTGTTACCCGCTTCGTGCATCGCGACCGGCAACGGCAACTGATCTGATGCACTATCCATGTCCGCGTGCCACGATTTTGCAAGCAGCAGCGGTGCGATGCGCTTAGCGTGCTTTGCAGAACCCGCACCGGGCTGTCCGGTGTTCATCTCCAGCGTGAAACGCGTTGCGTAATAGATGCGAGATGTGCGAAGCGATCGCGCACTCAAGACGCACTCTGTCTTGCCTGAATTGCGAAAAAACGTCAGATCGACCGAAACCGCAGGCCCTTCGCCGGGTTTGGCATTGTCGGGGGCGAAGTCCGCGGCAATCACCAGTTTCTGATCAGACTCCAAGAGCGGCTTGATCTGAGCGGCAAGTTCATTGGCCACCTCGATTGCCAGGTCCGGCATATCTCCAAGCGCGCCTAGGCCGCGTACCGGACCAATGATCAGATAAGCGTCACCGATTTGATCTTCCACAACCGGTTCTTGTTTGCCGACCCAGAGATACCCTTCTCCATAGCGCGTTGCGATAAACCTTGGGTTCTTGGCACTGTCGCCAAGTTTGCGCCGGATACGGTTGATCAGAAAATCGACATTGCGATCGTTCTTTTCCGAGCCCGGCTCGCTGATTGCGTCCAGCAACTGGTTGCGGGTCATCAGGCGCCCGGGGCTGGCGGCCATTGCGGCAATCGCGCGAGCCTCCGAACGCGTAAAGGTCACAGACGAACCGTCCGAGCGATTGGCCTCGGTAAAGCCGGGGTTGAATTGCACGTCAGATGGTTCCGCGGCGGCGTTCATTTTGGACTACATTTCATTATCTTGCGACATAGAGTGTAGACCACACAAGCAATCCGGCAACAGCACTTTCGCATGGCATTTTCAGCAAGAGCCCATACAATTTCGCACCTTAACGCGCCGGAAACTCGAACCCGCTGCCGCTGCGGCATGGTTTTTCAAAAACCCGCGGCAACTCAGGTTTCTTGACTGCGCATTCGCACACATTCCCTGGCGCCGACACGGTTCAGCATCTCGTAGGCTCGGCATAGATCGTCCTTGATCAATTCCGCAAGCTCAGGCGTGAAAACCTCTGTCACGTTCAACAAAGCCACGACTTTCTCGCGCGGACTGCTGGCCGCATCCGAGAGGGCACGCAATCGCGCCGCCAGCGGATCCTTCACGTCGATCGGACTGCCTTGTTCGTCGGTGCCTCCAACATATCGCATCCAGCCCGCGACGGCGAGGATCAACCCGTCACAGCGCCGTCCGGCCTTAACCGCATCCAAGATGGTGCCAAGTATGCGTTGCGGCAACTTCTGGCTTCCGTCCATCGCGATCTGCCACGTCTTGTGTTGAATCGCCGGGTTGGCATAGCGCTCCAAAAGGTCTTCTGCATAGGCCACCGAATCCACGCCCTCGGGCGGGGTCACATTCGGGATAATTTCGTCGCGCCAGACCCGTTGAACAAAGCCCCGGAAAACCGGATCGCGAACTGTGTCGGATATGGTTTCAAGACCGGCCAGGTATCCAAGGTAGGCAAGTGCGGAATGCGTGCCGTTCAGCATCCTGATCTTCATCAGTTCAAAAGGCGCAACATCGTCGACCATCTGAACCCCCGCGACGGACTCAAATCCGGGGCGAGCATCATCCACGAAACGGTCTTCGATCACCCATTGGCAAAAGGGTTCATGAAACACCGGAGCGAGGTCCCGGTAACCGACCCTCGTGGCAAGCCGCTCGATAGCGTCCGGTGTTGTCGCAGGAACGATCCGATCGACCATCGTCGATGGGAAACGACAGTCCCGCTCAATCCAGTCGGCCAAATCAGCGTCGATACACCTTGCCAATCCGACCACCACGTTGCGCGCGACCCGCCCGTTGTCGGGCAAGTTATCGCAACTCAATACGGTGAACGGGCGCACACCGGCCGAACGGCGTCTTTCCAGGGCCCGAACAATGTAGCCAATCGCGGTTGCGGGATGCGCTGCCCCGATATCTTTCTGGATTTCGGGGTGAGAGACATCGAGCGTGCCAAGGCTTGGAATGTGGCAATAGCCTTTTTCCGTTACCGTGAGCGACACAATCCTGATTGCCGGGTCCGCCATCAGATCCAAAAGCGCGTCCGGGTTCTGTGGTGCGAAAATCACATCGCTCAAGGCTTCCACAATGCGGGGCTGCTGCCCTTCCGGACTCATCTCGACAGCAGTATACACGTTGCCCTGGCCTTCCAGATTATCCCGGACGCCGGCAGATCTGAGGCTGACACCAATAATCCCCCAGTCGCCACCAGCAGGTCGCATGGCATCTTCAATGACCAGCGCCCCATGTGCCCGGAAAAATGCCCCCAATCCAAGATGGACAATTCCCGGCCTGGGAGCTGCCGCCCTTCGAGCAAGCCTTGGAAGATTGCCGGTCACAGCCGATAGGCTTTCTTGGCGAGCAGGTAAGACAAATCCTGCGCTAACTCATAGGCGTCTGCCTCGTTCAGCCTGCCCGCACGCACCAGCTTCGCCAGATAGGCGCAGTCGACACGGCGCGCCATGTCGTGACGCGCCGGGATGGAGCAAAACGCGCGCGTGTCGTCGTTGAAGCCGACGGTGTTGTAAAAACCCGCAGTTTCCGTGGTCAGCTCGCGGTATCGCATCATGCCGTCGGGGCTGTCAAAAAACCACCAAGGCGGGCCAAGTTTCAGGGCCGGATAAACGCCCGCCAACGGTGCCAGTTCCCGCGAAAGAGTGGTTTCGTCCAAGGTGAAAACGATCACGCTTAGACGTGGATCCGTCCCGAAGGCTTCCAGCATTGGCCGCAAGGCCCGCGCGAAATCAGTGCGCGTCGGAATATCGAACCCCTTGTCACGACCAAACTGCGCCATGATCGGCTGCGAATGATTGCGAAAAGAGCCCGGATGGATCTGCATCACCAGACCGTCATCGATGCTCATCCGCGCCATTTCCGTCAGCATTTGGCCCCGGAACGCTTCGGCCTCCCCGGTTGAGCAGTTCCCGGCAAGCGCCTTTGCGAACAGCGCCACCGCCTCAGACTGAGACAGGTTCTCTGTGTGCGCACTTGGATGGCCATGATCCGAAGACGTCGCGCCATGCGCCTTGAAGAAAGCCCGCCGATTACGATGCGCTTCCAGATAGCCGGGCCACGAGGTCGTATCCTCGCCCGTCATTTCGCCCAACGTGGCGATGTTTTGCGCGAAGCCATCATACTCGGGGTCCACGACGCTGTCGGGGCGATAGGCCGTGATGACCCTGCCAGTCCAGTCCGAGGTCTGGATGGCCTTGTGCCAGACCAGCGGATCAATCGCGCTTTCAGTGGTGCTCAGAGCCTCGATCCCGAAGCGGTCGAACAATTGACGGGGGCGAAAGTCATCCCGCCCAAGACACTCGGAAATACGATCGTAAAAGGCATCCGCCGTTGCCGGCGCAAACGCGCGATCCAACCCGAATACGTGCTGGAAACTGTGGTCGATCCACATTTTCGACGGCGTCGCGCGAAAGAGGTGATAGTTCTCCGCGAACAGCCGCCAGATCTTGCGTCCGTCGGTCTCGGTCAGACCACCATCCACACGCGGCACACCCAGACTTTCAAGCGGGATGCCTTGCGAGAACAACATCCGAAATACGTAATGATCGGGTGTAACGAAAAGTTGCGCCGGATCAGAAAACCGTTCGTTTTCGGCAAACCAGCGCGGGTCCGTGTGTCCATGAGGGCTGATGATCGGCAAACCGGCCACGGTTGCAAAAAGCTCTCGCGCAAGCTGTCTTGCGTTGGCTTCAAGAGGGAAAAACCGATCGGGATCAAGTATCATGGCGTACCTTCAGACGTGCTCCACACAAGCGACAGGATCACCGCGTTACGCACTGACTGCAACGAAGAAACCCTTCGCGCAAGCCCGGTCAGCCCACCGGACGCCGTGGCACCCATGACGTATCATTCGCGGCGCTCGTCTGGCAGTCCGCGATGAACCGCATTCCGTCCCGTATCGCATCGATGCCGGGCTAAAGATCGCCGTTGCTTGTTCTGGGAATAAAGTCAGCGGCGTCGCTTTAGATTTTGTCGAAGCCTTCCAGGGCCACCTCCGGGTAACCTTTTGGAATGCGGGTTCAGCGACCACTGCCCGGTCCAATTCCGGACCCAATTCCAGCCCGTTCTCGCGTCCGGCGGCAACCTGACTGGCCCTAAGCAATCCCCGTGCCTCGCCGGAAAAACGCAACAGAACATGGGCGTTGTCATTGACCTAGCGACCATCCACAAAACTGAGCGGATCTGCCAAGAACGCCAATACTTTCTTTGCCGTCAGAGCCTTGTCACGGTTGACAGAAATCCCGGCCTCCAGCTCGGTCGCTTGGTTCGATTTCAGCATCATTGACGTGACAGGCATCGATCCGGTCTTGGTTGATCACCACCCGCGAATTGAGCCAAAAAAGCCCAGCTTCTTTGATCTGTGTTGCCACGTCTTTCTTCACGCCTTTTGGCAGTCAGGATGCCTGGTCGTTTGGAACGAACAGATATTGCATCAGTTTCTGTTCGGGGTGTTTAAGCTGCCGGGTCACAGCTTTGGCCAGGAACCGCCCCGCCTCGCCGACATCTTCAATCTCGACAATGATGTTTTCGCGAAACGTTTTCAGGATCGGTGCGGCTTCCTTGGTGTAGACATCGATGTCGCTCCCCAGAACACGCCCCTTTTCTTCGGCGGCGACAACTGCGGCGATCGCGCCCTTTGAGGACGAACAGATAATGGCGTCTATCTCGGGCGACTGTTCCAGACGGCGCGTGACCCAATGGCGAATATCTTCGGCTGTCCGGTCGCTGTCGACGTTCTGAGCGATGCGATAGCGGATATTGAGGCGCTCGGAATTCCGCTCTAGTCCCCTCACCATATCCTGCGCATAAAACTGCTTCAGGTTGGGAAGAATGGCGAGCACATTCGAGCGCCCACGTTCTGTCAGTCGCTTCAGGGCGCCACTGATGAAGGAGGTGTTGTCATAATCGTAATAGGCGTGCTGGTCGCACCAGTTCGTCCTTCCGTGTGTGGCAAAAGGAAACTTGTGCTCCATCAGATAGGCGACACGCCTGTCTTCTGGCTCGGTCATGTTAAAAATGACCGCGTCGGCGGACCGCGTTTCCACGATATATTTTATCGGCTTCAGCGGATCCTCATCTGGGAACCACGGCAAGATATTGAGGTGGAACTGGGTGCCGCGCAATTCGCCGGCAATGGAACTGGTCAGCCTCGCCGCATTGGTCATCACATCGGCTTCGGCCGGGATGACCAGCGTGATGACATTCGTGCGCCCGGTGCGCAGACGCACTCCGGCGCGGTTCGGGACATAGCCAATCGTATTGGCAATCCGATGCACGAGGTCCTTGGTGTCGCTGCCGATGTCGGGCGCATCGCTGAGGGCGCGCGAAACCGTCGCCACGGCCATACCGCTGATTCGGGAAATGGTCTTCAGCGTCGGTCTTTCACCGGCCTTCACCTGGCTACGAATCTCTTCGTCGCTCGTTTTTGCCACTTCGGACGCAATGCGTTTCATCCGACCACTCCCTGCGTCCGCACAGTAATAGCGTGAGGACGCTCCTGATTGCTAGCGCTCCGCTGATCAAGGATACAGCTCGGCCATCTGATAGTTTAGGCGCTAACAAAAAACTCTTGCAAGCATAAACTAAATCGTTATAGAAATTTCTAAAACGATTCAGCTATAGGGAGGAACCAAAATGAATCGATCTACCCAATTACTTGCAGCGACAGCCATTGTGGCTGCGTCCAGCGCATCCGCAACAGAGCTGGAAGTCATGCACTGGTGGACTTCAGGTGGCGAGGCTGCTGCCGTTCAGGAATTCGCCGCCGCGTTCAACGCCACAGGGAACACTTGGGTCGATGCTGCGATCGCTGGTGGTGAATCTGCACGCGCAGTCATGGTCAGCCGCCTGACAGGCGGTGATCCGATGGGCGCCTTCCAGTTCAACCACGGCCGTCAGGCGGAAGAACTCATCGAAGCCGGCCTTCTGCGCGACATCACCGATATTGCCGAAGCCGAAGGCTGGAAAGATATCGTGAACCCCTCGACGCTTCTTGATGCCTGCACTGTCGATGGCCGCATCTATTGCGCCCCGGTGAACATCCACTCATGGCAGTGGCTTTGGGTCTCGCACAAGGCATTTGAGGACGTCGGCCTCAGCGTTCCAACCAACTGGAACGAATTCGTCGGCGCGTCGCAAGCCTTGGCCGATGCGGGCAAGACGCCCTTGGCGATGGGTCAGCAGGGTTGGCAGCAGTCGGGCGCGTTCAACGTCATGTTCGCAGCCCTCGTGCCAAGCGAGATCTATCTGGCAGTCTATGGCGACAAGAACGCCGAAGTCGCGGCCGGACCAGAAGTCGCCCGCGTCTTTGCAGCCGCTGCTGATGCGCGCGACATGGCGGCGACTTCGACAGTTCAGAATTGGAACGATGCGACAAACCTCGTCATCACGGGTCAGGCCGGCGGCCAGATCATGGGCGACTGGGCACAAGGTGAATTCGCCGTGGCAGAACAAGTTGCAGGACAGGACTATAGCTGCCTTCCGGGTCTCGGCGTGACCGAGCTTCTGGGCACAGGCGGCGACGCGTTCTACTTCCCCGTCCTGTCAGACGACGCACAAATCGCGGCACAATCTGAACTCGCAGCTCTGATGTTGAAGCCCGAAACGCAAGTGGCCTTCAACCTTAAGAAGGGGTCTTTGCCTGTACGTGGTGACATCGATCTATCGTCGGCAAATGACTGCATGCAAAAGGGTCTGGCCCTTCTGGCTGACGGCGCGCTTCTGCCTGACACCAACATGCTGTTGACGTCTGACACGACGAACCAGATCAACACGCTCTTCACAGAGTTCTTCGCGGACGCCTCGATCAGCGCCGCGGACGCACAGGCGGACTTCGTGAAGATCATCTCACGCGCCGAATAAGCGAACCAATGGGCGTCGACCTGCTCGAAGATGGCGGGCCGACACCCACGAGTTTCTGATTGTCAAAAGGGGGGGAGCAGATGGCTTCTACACGCCCAAATCAGTTATTCCGCAACAAATCCGCAAAGATCGCAGCGATCCCGATGATCGTGACGGCTCTCTTTGTGTTTGTCGGCGGAACGGCTTGGACCATTGTTTACAGCTTTACTAGCTCCGGCCTGTTGCCGCGCCTGAAGTGGGTCGGACTCGACCAATACGAGCGCCTCTGGGACACCCGAAAATGGCTGGTTTCGATTGAGAATCTCGCCATCTATGGCCTGTCGATGCTGGTGCTGGTCTTCGTCATCGGCTTCATTCTAGCGGCCCTTCTCGATCAGAAAATCCGCTTCGAAAATACAATTCGCACTGTCATTCTCTATCCCTACGCCCTGAGCTTCGTCGTTACCGGGCTGGTCTGGCAATGGATCCTGAACCCGGAATTCGGTGTTCAGAACATCGTCCGAGGCTGGGGATGGGAGACGTTCACCTTCGATCCCCTCTACAACGCCGAGATCGCGATTTTCGGCATTCTGATTGCCGGTCTCTGGCAAGGCAGCGGTCTTGTCATGGTACTGATGCTGGCGGGCCTGCGTGGCATTGATCAGGACGTCTGGAAGGCGGCGCGGGTCGACGGCATTCCGGCATGGAAAACCTACCTCTTCATCGTCATCCCGATGATGCGGCCCGTCTTCATCACGACGCTGGTACTGGTAGTTACGGGTATCGTGAAAATTTACGATCTGATCGTTGCACAAACCGGGGGAGGACCCGGCATCGCGACCGAGGTTCCGGCAAAATACGTCTACGACATGATGTTTCAGGCCAACAATCTCGGGCAGGGCTTTGCGGCCTCGACCATGATGCTGGTGACTGTCGCGCTGGTCGTGATCCCTTGGGCATTTCTCGAATTCGGAGGCTCGAAGAACCGTGGTTGAGACAACATCGCACAGCTTCACCGGCCCGCACGGGCCAAAACCCAAAAAGGCCTTATCGCGCCGCAATATCTTCCTTTACGGAACCCTGTTCGTGGTCACGCTTTACTATGCCCTGCCCCTTTATATCATGATCGTGACGTCGCTTAAGGGAATGCCAGAAATCCGCCTCGGCAACATTTTCGCCCCCCCTCTCGAAGTCACCTTTGAGCCTTGGGTCAAAGCCTGGTCACAGGCTTGCACGGGCCTCACATGCGACGGCCTCAGCACGGGCTTCTGGAACTCGGTCCGCATCACCATTCCGTCCGTGATCCTGTCGATCATTATCGCATCTGTGAACGGCTACGCGCTGGCAAACTGGAAATTCAAAGGCGCCAACGTCTTCTTCACCATCCTGATCTTCGGCGCCTTCATTCCCTATCAGGTGATGCTCTATCCCATCGTGATCATGCTGCGCGAGATCGGGCTTTATGGATCTCTGACGGGATTGGTCATTGTCCACACGGTCTTTGGAATGCCGATCCTGACGCTGTTGTTCAGGAACTATTTCTCATCCCTTCCCGAGGAATTGTTCAAGGCCGCACGCGTTGATGGCGCTGGGTTCTGGGGCATCTATTTCCGCATCATGGTGCCAATGTCCCTTCCGATATTCACAGTCGCGGTGATCCTGCAAGTCACTGGTATCTGGAACGATTTCCTTTTCGGCGTCGTCTATACCGGCCCCGACAGCTATCCGATGACAGTGTCCCTCAACAACATCGTAAACTCGACGCAGGGCGTAAAGGAATACAACGTCAACATGGCCGCCACGATCATCACAGGTCTGGTGCCCCTGACCATCTATTTCGTCTCTGGAAAACTCTTCGTACGCGGCATCGCAGCCGGCGCAGTCAAAGGCTGATCTCATGACAAACTCAGTTGAAATAAAAAAACTCGACCTTCACTTTGGCGCCGTCAAAGTCCTGCAAGACCTCAATCTGGACATCGGCAAGGGCGAATTCCTCGTGCTGCTCGGCTCGTCTGGTTGCGGCAAGTCGACCCTGCTGAACTGCATCGCGGGACTTCTGGACGTCAGCGGCGGGCAAATCCATATCAACGGAACAAACGTCACATGGGCCGAACCGTCTGAGCGCGGGATCGGTATGGTGTTCCAGTCCTATGCGCTCTATCCGCAGATGACGGTTGAAGGAAACCTCTCGTTTGGTTTGAAAAACGCCAAACTGCCAAAGGCCGAGATCGAAAGCCGCGTGAAACGTGCCTCGGAAATTCTTCAGATCGAACCGCTTCTGAAACGCAAACCAGCCGCTTTGTCCGGTGGTCAGCGACAGCGTGTGGCGATTGGGCGAGCTTTGGTGCGCGATGTGGATGTC
The DNA here is from genome assembly GCF_900184815.1 of Boseongicola aestuarii. Taxonomy (GTDB): domain Bacteria; phylum Pseudomonadota; class Alphaproteobacteria; order Rhodobacterales; family Rhodobacteraceae; genus Boseongicola; species Boseongicola aestuarii. Next base: position 85,289 of record NZ_FXXQ01000005.1, read on the forward strand.
TTCCTCTTTGATGAGCCACTTTCAAACCTCGACGCCAAGCTGCGCGCCGATCTTCGTGTGGAGATCAAGAGACTGCATCACAGCCTTCAGAACACGATGATTTATGTGACGCACGACCAGATCGAAGCCATGACGCTTGCCGACCGTATCGCCATCATGCGCGGCGGCCAGATCATGCAACTTGGCTCGCCGGATGAGATTTACGGCCGCCCTGTAAACAAGTATGTCGCTGATTTCATTGGTTCTCCTTCGATGAATTTCCTTGACGGGAGAATCCAGGGCGGCGCGTTCCATGTCGGCGATTTGTCGATTCCTCTCGATGGCTACGACTTTGCTGGCGGAAGCCCTGTAGACGCGGACGCCACAATCGGCATTCGTCCCGAGCATGTCGTTACAGGTGAACTTGTCGGCAATGCTGCCTTCCAGGTCGACGTCGAAGTCAGCCTGATCGAGCCAACGGGTTCGGATACGCTGATCGACTGCACTGTTGCCGGAAACCACTTCCGGGTTCGCATGGACGGACAGTCGCGCGTCTCGTTGGGCGAAAAGTTACGGATCGGTATCAACCCGTCAATGGCGTCTCTTTTTGACGCAAAATCCGAACTCCGGCTCTGATATCTGATCTGCGACGTCGCCACCGGGCGGCGCGCCCTTCAGCAAACATCTTCGCACAAGGAAAGACCATGCCGACCATCTCCTATCAGCTCTACTCGTCCCGCAACTGGGACATCGAAGAAACCTTCGCGATGCTGGCCGCGGCTGGCTTCAAGGAAGTCGAAGGCGTTGGCCCGCAATACGAAGATCTGCCCCGCACGAAGGCCTTGCTTCAGTCACATGGCATGACCATGCCAACCGGACACTTCGCCCCGGACCTGATCGAAAGCGATCCTGAAAAGGTGATCTCGATTGCCCGCGCACTTGGTATCGGCACGGTCATTGCGCCATACATTGCCCCTGAAGTCCGCCCAACGAACCTTGCCGGATGGAAGACGTTCGCCGACCGCCTTGCCGAAATGAGCAAGCCGATTGTTGCGGCAGGTCTGGAATTCGCTTGGCACAATCACGACTTCGAACTCGTGCCGGTCGAGGGTCAGATGCCGCTGGATGTGATCGCCGCGGCGTCCAAGAACATCATGCTCGAACTTGATCTCGCTTGGGTGCATGTCGCCGGACAGGACCCAGTCGCATGGTTGCACAAATACGCTGATCGCATTTCAAACGTCCACGTCAAGGACGTCGCACCCGAAGGCGAAAACGCTGATGAAAGCGGTTGGGCCGACGTTGGTTACGGCACAATGAACTGGCCCGCCATCAAACCGGCGATGGATGCGGCGGGCGTGACCCGCTACGTTATCGAACACGACAACCCAAATGATCACAAACGCATGGCTACCCGGTCACTTGCGACAGTTCAGGCGTTTTGAGGAATAGACAATGACGAAATTCGGCGTCGGCATCATCGGATGCGGAAACATATCATCGGCGTATCTCGAACTTGCGCCTCTGTTTAACTCGTTCGAGGTGATCGCCGTTGCCGATCTCAATATGCAAGCTGCAGAGAAACGCGCCAAGGAACACGCGGTGCGCGCCGATACCATCGACGATCTGTTGGCCGCGGATGATGTTCAGATCGTGGTGAACCTGACCATTCCTGCAGCCCATTTCGAGGTCACCAAGCGCATTCTCGAAGCCGGTAAGCACGCTTATTCCGAAAAGCCCTATGTTTTATCCCTAGAAGAAGGCGAGGCCCTGCGCGCACTTGCGGTCCAAAAGGGTCTGCGCGTCGGGTCCGCGCCCGACACCTTCATGGGTGGAGCGCACCAACTGGCGCGCGCGACCATCGACGACGACAAGGTCGGCGAAATCATCGGCGGCACCTGCCATGTGATGTCGCATGGGATGGAGTCATGGCACCCCAACCCGGACTTCTTCTTCCAGCCAGGCGGCGGGCCGATTCTTGATCTCGGCCCCTATTATATCACCAATCTGGTGCAACTGATCGGGCCGGTGAAAACCGTGTCGGCCATGGCCTCCGCCAGCTTCAAAACCCGCACAATCGAAAACGGCCCAAGGCTGGGAGAGACTGTGCCGGTCGAGACACCCACAAACATCCATGCTGTTCTGGAGTTCTGCAACGGCGCTATCATCACGCTTGGCGCAAGTTGGGACGTATGGGCGCATCGCCATGAAAACATCGAACTTTATGGCACCAAGGGCTCGCTTTATGTACCAGACCCGAATTTCTTCGGAGGAGATGTCTTGTTGGCAGAGAAAGGCGGCGAAGCAGGCAAGGTCGCCGCGCAGGACCACCCGTTTGGTGTCCCCAATGCCGCTGACGGGCAAGGCGTTGGTCGCGCGAACTATCGCGGTGCAGGACTGGCGGATATGGCGGCGGCCATAGCGCAGGGTCGACCCCATCGCTGTAGCCTCGAACTTGCGACACATGTGGTAGAGGTCATGACCGCCATCCTGCGTTCCGCCGAAGAGCGCCGCTGGATCGACATGGTCACAACCTGCGAGCGCCCGGAACGGCTAGCACCAAACCAAGCGCAGGATTTACTGGCTTGAAGCAATAGGGCAGCCACCTATCGGTTCACTTCCGTGCGCGCACCGGCCATCGCGGCCGAGATTGCGATCGCTTCCATCGCCGCGACGCCGGACAGTATATCCTGACGTGACACGATCGGGGTGACCCCATTGCGGATGCAACGGGCGAAATGCTCCAATTCGTCGCGCAGCGTGTCCGCCGCCTGGAAGTGACGCTCCTCGGGCTCGTGCCCGATTTTCTGAAGTGTCAGCGTGCTCTGATCCGGCATGGCAAGCCAACCGGACGATCCGAACACCTGAAAACGCCAGTTTGCACCCGTCGCCATGAGCGTCGTCAAAGTGCCGGTTGCACCACTATCAAATTCAATCTGGACCGTTGTCGTGTCATCAATCGGTGCGCTCAAGACCCGCCGGCGGCTGAGACAGGTCACCGCGTGGACAGGTCCTAAAACGCCGATCATCGCATCAAGCATATGGATACCCATCGCCGCCATTCCACCCGCCGGATTTTCAGAGACGGTTCCCCGCCACATATCAGCGGTGTAGTCGTAGCCAAACGGCCCCGAGAAGTTCGCATCTACATGAAGTGCTACACCAATGTGCCCGGCCAACATCTGCGTCTTAAGCGCCTGATATCCGGGCAAGAACCGCCGATTGAACCCTGCAGCCAGAACGACGGAATACTCGTCGCACGCAGCGATAGCCCGCTGCGCCTCTTCAAGCGTCAGCGTCACGGGCTTTTCGACAAAAACATGCTTGCCAGCCCGCGCCGCCGCACAAATCTGATCGCAATGCTGGCTGTGCGGCGTTGCCAGAACAACAGCATCAACGTCGGCTTCGGCAAGAACCGAGTCATAATCATCCGAAAGCCGCAGGCCCCGCGACCGGCAGAAATCAACAGCCTTGTCCGGAGTTCTGGTCACGCCACGGGTGAATTCCAGGCCCGTGTCCGGTTGACCCGCGACGGACGACACAAGGTTCTGCCCCCACCGCCCAAGACCGACAATGGCTGCGCGCACAGGCACTTGCTCACTCACAGCTTCGCCCCTCCATCCATGATCATCGTACTTCCTGTCACGCAGCCCGACAGATCGCTTGCTAGATAGACGGCCATTTCGGCAATCTCGCCAGTGAACGCCATACGTCCGATCGGCTGACGGCTTTCGAAGGCACGCCGCGCTGCGACCGGATCGTCCATCGCCTCGATCCGCGCCGCCATGGAAGGTGTTTCGACGGCTGACGGACAAATCACATTGCAACGCACGTTTTCTGCGGCGTAGTCCAGCGCAATCGACTTGGACAAGCCGATCACTGCCGCTTTGCTGGCCCCATATGCCAGCCGGTCCGGAGCTGCACCGATAGACGATATGACGGACCCCATGTTCACGATGCTCCCGCCGCCTGACTTGATCATCAAGGCCACGGCATGGCGACACATATGAAAAATCGCGGTCACGTTCAGATCGAACGTCCGCGTCCAGTCCTCGGGAGTGCACGTCAACAGATCGCCCGTCGTCACCATGCCCGCACAGTTGAACAGCACGTCCAATCTGTCCAATCCGCCTATGAGCGCCTTGACCGCGCCTGCGTCGGTTACGTCGACAACATGCGTCTTCAGCCCGGAATGGCGACTGGCCAGATCGGCCAACCCTACTGGCGTGCGGTCGATCGCAATGACATTCGCCCCCTCGGCAATGAATGCCTCAACCGTTGCATACCCGATCCCGGCACCGGCGCCGGTGACCAGACAGGTCTTGTTGTGAAGCCTCTGCATCGCGCGCGTCCTCAGCTATTGAACAGCAGATTTGGCAACCAAAGCGCGATGTCCGGGAAAAGCGTCAGTATCACCACACCGACGCACATCAGGATAAAGAACGGCAATGCCGCAAGTGCGACGCGCATGATCGGCGTTCCGGTCAGGCCCTGGATGATGAACAGGTTAAAACCGACGGGCGGCGTGATCTGCGCCAATTCGACCATGATAACCAGAAAGATGCCAAACCAGATCGGGTCGAACCCCGCGCCGAGGATCAGCGGCAGCGTAATCGGCAAACTCATAACTGTTATAGAAATGCCCTCCAGAAACATGCCGAGAAGCACATAGAAAATCGCAAGGATGAAGATTAGCTGATAGGGCGACAAATCCAGCGAGCCGATGGCGTTCGCGACATCCTGCGGCACATGAAGAAAGCCCATCGCGGTTGACAGGAAGGCGGCCGCGATCAGAATCGCGGCGATCATGCAGCTTGTCTGGACCGACGAAACGAGGGTGCCGAAGAACACATCGCGGTTCATCTGCCCGGTCAACACCGTCATGGTCAAGGTCGCCACGACCCCGACAGCCGCAGCCTCCGAAGGTGTCGCAATGCCGCTGTAGATTGATCCCAGAACAATGAAAATCAGAACTGAAATCGGGATCAGGTCAAGCAGCCCTTTGCCCATTTCCTTCAGCCCCGGCTTTTCGCGATCCGGCGGTGCGACATCCGGGTACATGAGGCTGACAATCATCACGTATCCCGCATAAAGCGACGCGATCATCAAACCGGGGATCACGCCCGCCGCGAACAGGCGGGAAATCGAAACCTCTGCCAGAACGCCGTAAACGATCATCACGATCGAGGGGGGGATAAGCAGACCCAGACTGCCTGCTCCGGCCAGCGATCCAAACGCCAGCATTTTCGAATAGTTGCGCTTTTCGAGTTCCGCCAGAGTGATCTTGCCGACTGTCGCCGTGGTTGCAGCACTTGACCCACTGATCGCCGCGAACAGGGCAGAGCCCATGATATTCGTGTGCAAGAGCCGGCCCGGCAAATGATACGTCAGAGGCGACAGCCCTCGAAACAGGCGATCCGACATATCGGTTCGCAGCATGATCTCGCCCATCCATATAAACATCGGGATGGCCGATATCTCCCACGACGTCGCGCTTCTAATGACAAGGGGGGACATGATCTTGCCGATCCGGTCCGGCGGCATATCAATCAGGAAAACAAGGCCCACAGTGCTGACCAGCAGCAAACCGGCAAAGACCCAGACGCCAAGTCCCAGAAAGAACATGACCAACAAAAGGATTACGAAGGCGACGAACAGGCTTTCCATTATTCGACGGCCTCGTCTTCAGGCACGCCGTCCCTGATCGCCAATACTGCACTGGCAAGAAGCTGACTTAGAAACAAGACCAACCCGACGAAAATCACGGCATCCACCATCCATATCGGGGTTTCCGTCAGAGTTGGGCTGACCGTGCCGCGCGTGAAATCCCGTTCAAGCGTGCGCCAGATGTAGCGCGCCAGAAATAGCGTGATCCCGAACGTGAAGGCGATACACAGAAGTTCGACCGCCAGAGCAACGCGGCCTTTCACGAACGATTGCAAAATGCTGACGCGGATGTGTTTGCGATATCTGAATGTATGGGCCAGCGACAAGAACGTCATCGCGCCAATGGCATAGCCGACGAACTCGTCCATCGAAAACGTGGAGCTTTCGAAAAAATGGCGCATCGCGATTTCCAACGTGATGTGTCCCACGATGTAAACCAAGAGAACCGAAGAAATCAGAACAGCGAAATTCCCCGCCAGATCGTTCACCTTGACAAAGGCCTTTATCAGCACAGCCGCCCCACTTCGTTTTGCAATGGCAAAAACGGCCCCGCGCAACGCGCAGGGCCGCGTCATTTGCTGAACTTACGAGCCCTTTTGGGCGCGGTATTCGTCAAGAATTGCCTGTCCGTCGGCCCCGACTTTTTCAAGCCAGTCGGCATAGACCTGCTCGCCTGCAGCCGAAAGCTGGCCAAGGAATTCCGACGGAACTTCCGCAATCACGGTAATCCCGTTAGCTTCCATGTCGGCATAGTTTTCAGCGACCCGCGTCGCCAGAGCACCCCAGGCTGCGTCGCTTGCGGCTTCCGAAGCTGTCAGCAGTGCAGCCCGCTGATCATCGGTAAGCGCGTCCCATTCGTCCTTGTTTACGTGCGTCATGTTCAGCGACATCGAATAGTTGATTGCCGAGAAATGGCTCAGATGTTCCCAGAACTTGGCGTTCGTGCCGCCCTCGGCCGAGGTCAGAACCGCATCGATGCCACCGGTCGCAAGCTGCGGCACAACATCGGCCCAGCTCATCTGAATGGCGGCAGCGCCGGCGTTGATCAGCGTGCTCGTGCCGCTTGCATCCCATGCCCGGGTCTTGACACCGGCAAGCTCATCCTCGGACGTGATAGCCTTTTTCGCCCAGATACCTGCTGGCGGCCACGGCGAAGCATAGAGCAACACCTGGTTGTTTCGCGCGAAGACTTCCTCGTATTTCGGGCGCGCCACTTCCCACAAAAGCCGTGCATCTTCGGCTGATCCGACAAGGAATGGCAGTGACGACAAAAGGAACATCGGCTCGATGCCCGCGACCTGACCCATGCTGGTGTTGGCAATCGGCAATGCACCGTCCGCGACCGCATCGAAATGCTCCTTGGACTTGTAGCCAATCGATCCGCCGAAATGGTTGGTGATATCAATTGATCCGCCGGACGCCTCGCGCGCCGTATCGGTGAAAACCTTCTGGGCCTGACCGTGGATGGATGTGTCTTGATATTCGTTTGCCATATCCCATTTGACGTCTTGCGCATAAGCTGGCGCTGCAAGCATCACGGCAGCCACCCCGATGCTTCCAAGAACAGACTTCATAATCATGAACTTACTCCCTGTTATAAAGACCCGGCCTTTCTGGTCAGGTCCGTTGATTATTCCGCTTCAAAATAGTGCCTCGCCAAGAAGGCTTCGGTGAACTTGCCGGACTGCTTGTCCTTCTCCAAATGCTCGCTGCTGCGATCCTTCGGAGGCCCGTACCCACCAGCGCCTGGAGTCACGATAATTGCCGCATCATGTGGTGACAGCTTCACACGAGATGCCTTCGCTGGCAAAGGAGTTGTTGGACCATCGTCATTTTTCACCTGAAATGACCCGGTTGCGCCTGATTTTCCGCCAAAAAGCCCCCAGGGCTGATTGGTGAACCGCTCTCCGACTCCGTTGAATTCGCAGGTGTGATCCACAGGACGGATCACACGCCTGATGCCCATGCCACCGCGGTACCTTCCGGCCCCGCCACTGTCTTCGACAAGTGCATATTCCTCGACCCTCAGCGGATACTCCTGTTCGATGGCTTCCACGGGCAAATTGGACGTGTTGGTGATGTTCACCTGAACACCATCCTTGCCATCATGTGTGGCGCGCGCACCCATGCCGCCACCAAGCGTTTCCAGATAGACATACTGCCCGCCGGTGCGGGGATCGGTCCCGGCAAAAACCGCACTAGTGTTGGCTCCGTTCGTCGCCGCGACGACCTGATCGGGCAACGCATCTGCCAAAGCACCGATGACGATGTCTACCACCCGCTGACACGTGTTGGCCCGTAAAGCCACCGGAGCAGGCGCGACGCAGTTCACAAATGACCCAAGCGGAGCCTCGATTCCAATAGCGTCGAATATGCCCTGATTGTTCGGTACATCGGAATCCAGCAGAGCCTTCAGCGCAAAACACACCGCCGATTGCGTTGCATTCAGCGTAAGATTGAAGTTTCCGAGCACCTGATCGGCGGTTCCGGCGAAGTCGAAAACGATCTCGGTGCCCGACTTTCGGATTGTAAGGACAATAGGAATATTCTCGGTCCCCGCTCCGTCATCATCCATAACATCCTGGAACGTATATTCACCGTCCGGCAGCCGCGAAATGGCCGTCTGCATCCGGATGTATGTCCGGCTCACGATCTCGGAAAACGTCTGCGTCAGCGTCTCGGCTCCGATGCGGTCCATCACTTCACCAAGGCGCTTGCACCCAAGCCGGATGGCCGCGATCTGTGCGTAAAGATCACCTTTTCGCTCGTCCGGAAGGCGCATGTTCAGCAGCAGCAACCGCATGATATCGTCGTCCAGCGCGCCATCGCGGTAGAGGCGCACCAGCGGAATCCGCAAACCCTCTTTGTAAATCTCATCCAAACCGCCAGACATCGACCCGACCGCCGCGCCACCCACATCCGCATGATGCACGATGTTCGCCACAAAACCGATCAACGTGTCCCCATCAAAAACCGGCGCAGCCAAATTGATGTCGGGAAGATGCGTGCCACCCGCCACATGGGGGTCATTGCCGATAAAGATGTCGCCCGGCGCAATCCGATCCCCGTAGATCTCCAAGATATGCGTCATCAGCCCGGACATCGAAGCCAGATGGATTGGCAATGCGCGCTCGGCCTGAACGATCAACCTGCCGCGCGCATCCGCAATCGCGGTTGAATGATCGTGGCGCTCCTTGATGTTCGTCGAAAAGGCACTTCGCATGATCGTCAGAAAACACTCGTCCGCGATCGATTTCAAACCGTTCCAGGTGATCTCCAGCGCAATCGGATCAAGCTCGGGAGCGTCAGACATCACGGCTCTCCATCAAAAGGTTCAGCGCGGCATCCACGGTCACGACCGACCCCGGTGGAACCAATGTTGTCGCGTCCAGTTGCGTTATGATGACAGGACCTTCAAGAACGGTGCCGACAGGCAAATCGCCCCGCTCGAAAATCGGCGTCTCCAACTGATCGAATTCGGTCCACCACACCGGAACGACTTCTTTCGGCGCCCCCAGACGTTCGGGGCCAGTCAGGTCCGTTTCGCCCCGCGCCAACCGGGCAACAGCCTTGGCGCGAATATTCACCACTTCAATTGCCGCGTCGGGGTCGGCGTGACCATAGGCGCGTTCATGCGCTTCCAGAAAGCCGCGCCGTAGACTGTCGATGTCGCCGCCGCCAGCCGACATCTCAACCGCAAGTTCGTAATTCTGACCCACGTATCGCATGTCCAAAGTCACGATAACGCGGCCTCCCTGACTGCCACCTGCTTCGCGGCGCAACCAATCAATTCCCTCAGCATCAAGCGCGCGCGCCGCTGCCGCAATGTCTTCCATCGCGCCCTCAAGCCGGCCGCGACAAGGAAGGACGAAGTTCTCCTGCAATTCGGCTTCCAGCAACCCTTCGGCGCACAAAATTCCCGGCGTGCGCGGAATGACGATCCGCTTGATCCCAAGGGCTGCCGCAACATCGGCGGAATGCAACCCCCCTGCTCCACCGAACGGCATCAACGAGAAGTCGCGCGGGTCGTGACCCTTTTCGGTCGATACCGACCTAATCGCCCGCATCATGTTGGAGGTCGCAATCCCGACAATCCCCAGCGCCGCCTTGACAGGAGAAACCCCCAGATTGTCGGCAATCGAGGCAATGACGTCTTCGGCTTTCGCCCGGTCGATCGTCAATCCTCCCCCCGCCAATGACAACGGCAGCCTGCCCAGAAAGACATTGGCGTCGGTCACGGTAGGCTCGCTCCCGCCCTTTCCGTAGCATGCCGGCCCCGGGACGGCTCCGGCACTCTCGGGTCCGACCTTCATCAAGCCATCCGCCTCTATCCGCGCAATCGAGCCTCCGCCGGCGCCGACTGTGTGAATATCGACCATCGGAAGCCTGATACGAAATCCGGCAATCTCGCGCACATAGGCGATCTCAGTCTGTCCTTCGCGGATCAGGCAAACATCTGTGGAAGTGCCGCCGATATCCAATGTCACCAGGTCTCCGATGCCGGATGCCGCCCCCGAAGCGGCCGCGCCAACTGCGCCTGCGGCTGGTCCCGACAATGCGGTGCGCACAGGAAACTGCGCCGCCTTTTCCACGGACATCAGGCCGCCCGACGACTGGAATATGCCAAACCGCGCGTTCTCGGCCACCTCGCCGATCGTCGCCTGAAGACGTTCCATATACCTGCCGACTTCTGGCTGAAGAAAGGCGTTGATCAGCGTTGTCGAAAATCTTTCATACTCGCGAAACTCCGGCTGAACTTCCGAGGAAATCGAGACGTAAAGATCCGGTCTGGCCTGTCTAATGGCCTTGGCCAGCCGCTGCTCGTGCGCATTGTTGATAAAGGAAAACAAAAGGCACACTGCGACCCCTTGCAGACCTTCAATGCCGCTCAGACCCGCTAGCATCTCGTCGATTGCCTGATCGCTCAGTTCCTCCAGAACCGATCCATCGTAGGCAATGCGCTCGGATACTTCCAGACGTTCTGCACGCGCCGCAAGCGGCGGTGGCGCGTCCATCTGCAGGTCGTAAATCGCCGGACGCACCTGTCGGCCAATCTCCAGAAGATCGCGAAACCCCCTGGTCGTCACGACCGCCACACGCGCGCCTTTCCTTTGCAGCAAGGCGTTGGTGGCGACTGTCGTGCCGTGGGCAAAACGGTCAATCTCGCCGCCGTCGATACCCACCTTTTCGATCAACTCGCGAAATCCCTCGACGATCGCTTCGGATGGATCAGACGGAGTTGAGGGGCGCTTGTGGATCCGGGTTTTGCCAGTCTTCATGTTGCGCGCAGCGAAGTCAGTAAACGTGCCACCAACGTCAACACCCAGAATCCAATCCGACCGTCCAGCCTGCTCATTCATGCGCTTCTATCACCCGATCCAAGGATTGTTGTAATTCAGCATCCAAAAAGTATACTGAATTTGCAAGCGAAGATCCTGCACAACGCAGGCAATTGAAACGAAACAGAAAATCGAGCGAAACAACCAAGTTCGGACAGCCAATGATGAAACGTGACGGTCTGAGAGTCGTTCAAACGCTCAGAGATTCGATCCTGCGCATGGAGCTTCGCCCGGGCACGATTCTGGACGAAGCCGAACTGGCGGCGCGCCTGGATGTCTCAAGAACGCCAATCCGCGAGGCCATTATCGAACTGATCGCGGCAGGCCTCGTTGTTCGGGACGGACGCAAAGCCAAGGTCGCGCCGCTGGATTTTGACGAGGTGCCGAAGCTCTACGATGCCCTACTTGTCTCCAGCCGACTGGTACACAGACTGGCCGCAGAAAATCGCACGACTACCGACCTCGTTTCAATCGAACGGTATATGCACGCCTTTGAGGTCGCCGCCGAAACAGGTAACGGTATCAATCGTTCCGAAGCCAATCAGGACTTCCACAAGGCCGTGTCAAAGGCAGCGCAGAACAGATACATCCGCGATTTCTACGACCGCGTGCTGGTCGACACCATCCGTCTGGCTCGCGCCTGTTTCAGCGGTGCCCGAGAAACCGGCGATACCAAAAGCAGCGCAACGCTTCAAAGCCATCTTGCCACGACCGTCGCGCATCATCGCGAAATCTTTAGTGCGATCGTGGACCGCGATGTGACACGCGCAGATGCGATCGCGGTCGAACACTACGAACTCACCAAGGACCGGATAATAAAAGTCCTGTTCGATGGTGCGCGTTCAATGGCCTCCGTCGATGACCTGTCGCTCGACACATGGGAGATGGACTGATGCAAGACACCCTCGAAAAGCTGATCAAGGCCCAAACGGAAAACGGCCAGCCCGCACGACTTTTTCAGGCCGTCGAAACGGCATGCTCGGACCTGTTCGGCTTCCACTTCCTGACGATCCTGCAAACACTTCCCGGAACGAATAACGTGCTGCGCCTGCACAGCTCTTCACCCGATGACTATCCGGTCGGAGCCTTGAAACCCATGGGTGGGACGCCTTGGGGCAAGGTCGTCATCGAAGGCGGAAAAACATGGCTCGGCAACAGCCGTGATGAAGTCCTCTGGGCCTTTCCAGACGCGGAACTGATCCTTTCAAAAGGATGCGAGGCCTGCGCCTGCGCACCCGTTCGTTGGAACGCTCAGACAAAGGGCATTCTCTCGCTGAATGCGGCGCGTGACAGCTATACAGTCGACGACCTCGCAGAAATGGCCCAGATTGCTCAGACGCTTTTGCCCACGATGATAACACCGCCATCTACATAATGGGAACCAACACCATGACTTCGCTCCTTATTCGCAATGCCCGCATCGTCGACGGATCGCAGGATCGCCCAACCGATCCTGTGCAGATCGCCATCGAAGACGGCAAGATCAAAGAAATCGGGGCATCGGTGTCATTCGCCGCTGACGGGGAGTTGGATCTGTCAGATCTGATCGTCATGCCGGGCCTCATTGACTGCCACGTCCACACAATCGCAACCACCGCCAACCTTGGCGAAAACGCCAGCCTTCCCTCATCGCTGATTGCCGCCAAGAGTGCTCGGCTGATGAATGACATGCTTATGCGCGGCTTCACCACCGTGCGCGACCTCGGAGGTGCTGACCGGGGATTGCAACAAGCCGTCGAGCAAGGCTATTTCCAAGGACCCCGCCTTGTCATCTGCGGCAAAGCGCTCTCGCAGTCGGGTGGCCACACGGATTACCGCGGGCCTTACGACAATCGCAGCGTTGACTGGTATGCCTCGCAGCTTGGCTCAATGGGGCGCATCTGTGACGGAGTTCCTGAAGTTCAACGCGCCGCGAGGGAAGAGCTAAAAGGCGGCGTGCAATTCATCAAGGTGATGGCGGACGGAGGCATATCTTCACCATCGGACCCTGTCGGCTACCTTGTGTTCTCGGTGGATGAACTGAAAGCCATAGTGGAGATTGCCAAGGGTTTTGGCACCTACGTTTCGGGGCACCTTTACGCCGACGCAGCCATAAGACGCGCGCTCGATTGCGGTATCGAATGTATCGAGCACGGCAATCTGATTTCCGATGACACAATAGCGCGCGTTGCCCGCGAAGGCGCCGTCGTCGTTCCCACGAACATAACCTACGACCTTCTGGCACGGCGCGGCGCGGAATTCGGACTGCCGCCAGAGTCCGTGGCCAAAATCGAAGACGTCCGCGAGGCCGGTTTGGAAAAGCTGGAGAAGCTGCATTCCGCTGGAGTCACGATGGGTTACGGAACAGACCTTTTGGGCGGAATGCAAAGCGAGCAATCAGGTGAATTTACCCTGCGAGGGCGTTACCTGCCCACAGACGCAGTGATCCGCGCGGCAACACTTGATGCAGCCAAGGTCTTGCGGATGGAGGGCGAAGTCGGCGCCCTTGTCGCGGGCGCACATGCCGATTTGATCGCAGTCGAAGGCAACCCGCTGAAAAACCTTGATCTTCTGACCGGACAGGGCCGACACATGCCGCTCATCATGAAAGGCGGCATCGCAGTAAAAGGGTAGTCGGGCGGACCATCTGACCAATGCGGAATCTTCAACTCGGCAAGTGCTTCGCCGGAACGCATCACCCGCGCCCGGAAAGCAGGAGCCCGGTTTCAGAGAGGAAAGGCAGGGCGTTAGAATTCGCAATTACGCTTAGTGCAGGCTTGGTTCTGCAGATTGAGGCTGCGCTAGGCTGGATAATCCGCCAACCCCTCCAGTGGATTGCACCGATGCTGCACCGCAGGCGTTTCCCTGACGCAAGCAATCCCTCAGCGATGCACCTTTCAGCCAGGCAGAGATAAAGCCGCCATTGAACGCGTCGCCAGCCCCGGTTGCATCGACGACACGAACCGGGCGCGATGCCTCGTGATGCCAGCCGGACTGACCACGCACGCATGCGCGCGCGCCGTCTTTGCCATTCTTGACGACAGTCACCTCGGCGCATGTCTCGGGAACCCCGACGTCGAGCAATGCAGCCAATTCTCGTTGGTTTGGCAGAAAGACATCCACTTCAGCGATCAAATCGCGGACCTCGGGGCGAAAACTGTCTTGCCAGCCGCAATCTAGTGAAATGCTCAGATCAGCCGACTTTGCCGTCTCGATAAGTTCAGGGTTTTCTTCGAGCGTGCCGAGTTCACCGATGTGAAGGTGTGAGAACCCGGTCCAGTCAAACGTCCCAAGCGGAGGCAAAGCCTGACCCGTGGCGCGTGTCAGAAACGCACGGTCATTCGCAATTGGGATGGCAACCGTGACCTGTGGATCGCTTCCCACAGGCGCTGCATGACACAAGTTGGAAGACACACCGGCCTTGCGAAGCGCCTCACGAACAACGGCGTCGAATGGCGCTGCGGGTAAGACGGAAAACTGCGTCGCGCGATCCCCCAAAGCCGCAAGGGTTGCGCCTGTTATGAAGGCCCCTCCTCCGGCGTGCAAAGACAAGCCATCGGCAAAGACCTCCGTGCCCAACGTCGGCAAGCGTGGCGCACCCGTAAACACGACATCGCAATAAAGCCGGCCGGCACAGAGGACACCCCCGCTCATGTAAGAGCTTCTCCTGTCTTAGCATCGAAGACATGCAGATGTTCGGGTCCCGCACCAAGGTTGACTGTGTCGCCCACCCGGGGCGGAGACCTTCCGTCGGCCTCGGCGATAATCTCGCCGCTTGCGGTCTCGACGTAGATCAGTGTTTCCGGCCCTAGGGGCTCCAACACGGTTACCTTGCCGCTTATGACGGGATTCACATCGTCGGGAAGAAGATCGTCCGGACGAACGCCGACAAGCACGTCCTTGCCAGACGGAAGTTCTTTCAAGGTCACCTCGACCTGTCGCCCGCCCGTCAGGCAAATCATCTCACCCGACATGCTTGCAGGCAGCAAATTCATCGATGGTGCACCAATAAACCTTGCGACAAAGGTATTGGCAGGCTTGTGATAGACCTCGCTTGGTGTTCCGACCTGTTGGATATGGCCGTCCTTCATGATGACGATTCGGTCAGCCATCGTCATGGCCTCGACCTGATCGTGAGTTACGAAAATGATTGTACTACCGACGCGCTGATGAAGCCTTTTGATCTCGAGACGCATCTGGGTCCGCAACTGGGCATCGAGGTTCGAAAGTGGCTCGTCAAACAGGAACACGGCCGGATCCCGCACCATGGCCCGCCCGATCGCAACACGCTGACGCTGTCCGCCGGAAAGCTGCGAAGGTTTTCGGTCCAGCAGTTCCGTCATATCCAGGATTCCCGCAACCTCCTGAATACGCTTCTCTTTGTCAGCCTTGGGCATCTTGGAAGACCGCAGCCCAAAGGCAATATTCTTCTTCACAGACATATGCGGATAAATCGCATAGTTCTGAAAGACCATCGCGATGTCGCGCTCTTTCGGTTCAAGATTGTTCACTTCGCGATCACCGATTTCGATGATCCCGCTGGTGGTTTCTTCCAGACCTGCGATCAAGCGCAACGTCGTGGATTTGCCGCAGCCTGACGGGCCAACGAAGACCACGAATTCTCCATCCGAAACATCCAGCGAGATACCATGCAGCACCTCGGTCGAGCCGTAAGATTTCGTCAGCGAGCGAAGTGCGAGATTTGCCAAAGTCAGGTCTCCAAAAGGGAAGTGAACGCTGATTCCAAACGCTGGGAAGCAGCTGCTGTTCTGTCAGACCGCACAGCGTGCTTGTCGCGCAATGCCTTGGTTGCGCCCCGATATTGAGCAAGTGCATCGGCCAAAGCTTCGGGCGCAGGTCCACCAATTCGGTTCCGGACGGCCACAAAATTCTCGGCAGATGTCGCCTGCCTGAAGCCGGCCTCACTCATCGAGGTGGTACGCCCTGCAATGCTCAGAAACGCGGCCTTGAAAGCCTGATACCCATCACCAAGCGGCGCGTTTTGCTCAATAACAGACCGCGCCGTTCCAGCCGCGACCTCATGCGCCTGACGAAAACTCAAGGCCTCGTCGCGCACGAGCGTGTCGGCAAGTTCAGTCACCGTGATACACGCGGCATCCGTATTGCGCTTCACATTATCGCTATTGATCGAACAAGCAGGCAAGAACGCCGTCAAAAGCTCAATGACACGCGCGCCGCTTTCGAAGGCTGCATAACCGGCTTGCTGCACTTCGCCTTCACTGTCGTTCATATCGGTAAACGGCGTGTTGTGCATTGTGTTCACGACCATATCGCAGCGTCCGACCGTCACGGACGACAAGTGCCGCATATGTTCGATCGGAACAGGATTGCGTTTTTGCGGCATGATCGAACTGATCTGCACCAGCGAATTGGGAACGTATAATTGCCCGACCTCAAAACTGGACCAGAACGCCATATCCTGCACGACACGACCCAAATGGAGGAATACAAGCTTCATCGCGCTATATAGTCCGGTCACATAATCAACCGATGCAATGCAGCCGTATGAATTCATCAAAGGGGCTTCAAATCCCAAAAGCTCCGCCATTCGCGCGCGGTCAATCGGAAAACCCGAAGTGGTTATGGCCGCAGCCCCCATCGGGCAGTGTCCAAGTCCATCAATCGCCACAGAAAGGCGTTCCGCATCCCTGTTCAGGACTTCAATCATCGCACCAAGATAATGGCCGAACGTGGTCGGCTGCGCCGGTTGCCCGTGCGTGTAAGCGACAATCAGCGTCCTGGCTTCAATCTCGGCCTTCTTCGTCAGGGCATCCGACAAATCCAGCAGACTCTCCAGCAATGCTTCGGCAAGCCCGCGCAACGCCATTTTGAACAAGGTATGGTCCATGTCGTTGCGCGACCGCGCCGTATGCAGCGCACCGCCAAGATCGCCTAGGCGGCGGCGCAGTTCTGCCTCGACGTAGAAGAAATAGTCCTCGAACTCACCTGTATACTCCAAAGCCGCAACATCGGTCTCGCGCTCGATCATCTGAAGCGCCCCGGCGATCTGCGCGCCATCGGCGGCGGACAAGACCCTTGTCTCAACCAGCATCACCAGATGTGCCCTGTTGATTGCCCCCATGTGGCTGGCATAATGCGCCTTCACGCCCTCAAACAGCGGCGCCAACACGGTTCTCTTGTAGACCGGATCAGGGAATACGCTTTTGTCCGTCATCCCTTCAGGCCCGCCATGACCACGCCGCGAATGATGAAGCGTTGGAAAATCAGGAAAACCACCAGTGTCGGAATTGTGCTGATTGCGGCACCGGTCATGATCAACTCCCAAGCAACGTCAGCCTCGTCGCCAAAGCCCGAAAGCCCGACCGGGATTGTGTACATGTCGACCGAGTTGGTCACAATCAGCGGCCAGAGAAACGCTGTCCAATTGCCGAGGAATACGAAAATTGCCAAGGCAGCCAGTGCAGGCTTTACGAGAGGCATTGCAACGGTCCACCAGATCTGCAGTTCATTCAGCCCGTCGATCCGGGCCGCTTCGATAAAGTCATCAGGCACGCTCTCAAAGAACTGCTTCATCAGGAACGTCCCGAATGCCGTCATCATGCCCGGGAACATGATACCCCAATAGCTGTCCAGCCAGCCGAAGCTCTGGCTCATCAGGTACCAGGGGATCACCAGCATTTCGGTCGGGATCATCAACGTGGAAAGGATCGCGATGAAAACGATCGTGCGTCCGGGAAAGCGGAATTTGCAGAGCGTATATCCCACCAGCGAGTCAAACAGCAGGTTCGAGATCGTCGTGATCGTCGCGATGATGATCGAGTTCACGAACCACCAGTAGAAGCGGCCATCTTCCAGAACGAAGGTGTAGTTCTCAATGGTTGGCTCTTCGGGGATCAGATTGACGTTATAAACTTCGTGCGGCCACTTCAGCGATGTCGAGATCATGTATGCAATCGGCATGACCATCAGGATCCCGCCGAAAAACAGCACAAGCCAGCGGATGATCTGTCCCATATTGCGCGACTTGGGCGCGGGCTGGGCATTCAAAAGCGCGTCGGACGAAGCGCGCGGGACATCCGGAGCAGCGACCATCAATTGCTCCTCAGCAGTCGAAGTTGAATGAGCGAGACGACCAAAAGAATGGTAAACAGAACAACGGTCTGCGCAGCGGCGTACCCCATATCAAAGCCATTGAACGCTGTGTCATAGATCATCAGCACAAGCGGCTTCGTCGAATTCAAAGGTCCGCCGGGATTATTGGTCGTCATGTTGAACACATGATCGAAAATCCGCAGGAACCCTATCGACGAAAAGACGACGATGAACACGATCGTTGGTCGCAGCAGTGGCAGCGTGATCTGTGTCAAAACAGTCCACCACCCCACTCCATCGATCTTGGCAGCTTCGTAATAGCTTGTCGGAATGGCGCGGATACCGGCCATGAAAATGATCACCTGAAAGCCCAGTCCCGCCCAGACCGCCGGGGCCAGAACAGACGGCAAGGCATTGGTCGTCGATTGCAGAAACGCAATCTGCGGGATCCCGAACCCGGCCAGAATGTTGTTGAACAACCCGATGGGGACGTCCTGATAGAACCAGCGCCAGACCCATGCCATCGCCACAGCACTTGTCATGAACGGCAGGAAATACAGCATCCGCAAGAAGCCGTGCATGAACCGCAGCTTGTCAAGGTGATACGCAATCACGAATGAAAGGATGAGGCTCAGCGGCGTCCCGATCAGAAGATAAAGAAACGTGTTCTGGAAGACCTTCCAGAAGACCGGGTCATTCCAGAGTTTTTTGTAGTTCTCCAGCCCCGCCCATGTGCGATCACCCAGCAGGTTCCAGTTCTGGAAGCTGATAACAATGGCATTCCCTGTCGGGTAAAACCGGATCACCACATAAAAGATCACCGGCAAGGCCAGAAAGCCCCACGCCCAGACAATCTGCTTCTGGCGAATGGTAAGATTGCGATACATGAAGGCGCCCTTTAGGGTCGAAACATGCCGCCCCGGCCGCGAAGACCGGAACGGCACCAAACAGCTCTATTTGCTGTAGTATTCGTCGAGGATTTTCTGCTCAGCTTCCGCTGCAATCGCAAGACTGTCTTCAACGCTCATGTCCTGAAGCTGAATGCGCTCGACCATTTCGACCATAAGCTGTCGCTGAGCACTTTCATTGGCGAACTTCGTTGTATTGGCATAAGCAAGTCCACGAATGAACGGACCGTAAGTCGCATCATTTGCATTTGCTTCTGTCAGCCCAACCGATGGCTTTGCTGGCAATTCACCCACCACATCAAGCCAGATTTGCATGGCTTCGTCCGAGGTGATGTACTGCATAAACTTAACCGCGGCATCGTACTTTTCGCCCTCTGCCTTGGTCGTGATCGCATTCACCCAGTAGGAGGAATAGTTCGACCGTGTGCCATCAGCCATTGCCGGCAACTCGGTCACGCCCCACTTCAGGCCCCGCGTATTGTTCAACGATCCGATCCGGAACGAACCGTCAATGTGCATGCCTGCTCTGCCTGCTTTGAAGGCCGCTTGCGGTTCATCCATGAAGCCGATCGCCGTAACCGGGTTTTCGCCCTCAAAAAGGTCCGTGTAGAACTCTAGCGCTTTAACACCCGCTTCTGAGTTGTAGTTTACCGTTTGATAGTCGTTGGTGTATGGCTCGCCACCCATCTGACGGACAAGGCCCTCACGCCACCAGTGGTGGTCCTGCGCCGTCATCCCCGCAGTGACTCCAACTTGTGTAAGGTTGCCAGCTCCGTCAACCTTCGTCATTGCAGCAGCCGCGGCCAAAAACTCTTCCATGTTGGTCGGAGGCTCGACCCCGGCCTCTTCCATCAGACGCTCGTTGTAAAAGAGCGCCAGCGAGCGAACGGCTGTTGGGAGCGCCCAATATGCGTCGCCATCCTTCATCGCCTGAACCATCGGGAAGAATTCTTCGTCTATTGTCGACGCCGGGAATGTGTCCGCTGGCAACGGCTGAATCAACTCCGCCTGCACATAGTCATTCAGCCAGCCGTAAAACAACTGTACGACATCAGGCCCCTCACCCGCCGGTATCGCGGCGGCGACTTTAGTGCGATAGTCGGCATAGGGGAAATGCGTCATCGTCACTGTTATATCCGGGTTGGCGGCTTCGAAATTCTCGATCAACTGCTCCATCGCCGTGACCCGTGCATCGAAAAAATACTGCCAGTATTCGATCTCAACGGCATTTGCCGTTGATGCAAAAAGTGCCGCAGCCGAGGTCAGGCCAGCGGCGACCATACCCTTGAATTGCTTTTTCATTTGATAACTCCCAAGAAGATTTTTTCGTTTTTGATCCTGCTACCCGATTAACTCAATTAGATTGATCGTTCAATCAGTTTGAGTTAATCCCCGGATATGTTTCAACGCGCTTCCCAGAAAGGCAGCAATGCCGAACGTTCGCGGCACCGCAACCGGCAGGCCGTGCTGGGACAGATCCACCGAAGTGGAACGATGGGGCGCGCCGAGATCGGACGCGCGTTGTCGCTTTCCACCCAAGCGGTCAGCAATATCATAGCAGAACTCTCGGACGACGGCCTATTGGTCGAACGCGGGCAACTGACGTCTGGCCGCGGCCTGCCGGCCAGACAATACGCCCTCAATCCGAAAGGCGGCTATGCCTTCGGGATCGAGGTGCGCCCCGACGCAGTTTTCGCGGCCCTTTTGAACATGGCAGGCGAACCGGTGATGACAAAAAGAGTCGCTCTGAAAAAGAACGACCCGAAAACCGTCGTTTTCCAGATCAAATCCCTCTACCACGAAGCCCTTGCGGATGAAGCGGGGGCCAAAGCCCGAATGCTTGGCGCGGGAATTGTCATGCCGGGACCCTTCGGTCCGACCGGCATTAAGGGGCACGGAACGGACCTCGACGAATGGCGTGACGTCGACGCAAACACATTGTTTTCTCGCGCGCTGGCGCTTCCGGTTGAAGTCAGCAATGACGCTAATGCGGCCGCGATGGCAGAGCGACTGAACGGGGCCGCGCAGGGCATTTCGAATTACGCTTACCTGTATTTCGGAGCAGGTCTCGGACTTGGGCTTGTAAGTGGAGGCAACCTGATACAGGGCGCATTCGGCAACGCCGGCGAGATCGGACATATCCCCATGCCAGCAAAAGCGCGGAATCTGGAGAGCGCTCTAAGTCGTCTGTCGCTTCAAAGGCACCTCCAGAATGTGGGAAAGAAAGGCGAAGATATCGACACACTCGCGGCCCTTTTCGCCGAAAAAGACAAGGATCTCATGAACTGGCTGGCGTCGGCGACCGACGCTTTGGCATACGCAATTTCCATTGTCGAGAACCTGTTCGATCCCGAAACCGTGATCCTTGGCGGGGCTATGCCCGACGCCATTCTGGATCATTTCGTGACGAATACGGCGCTTGCGGACCAATCGGTCTCGCATCGGCCGGATTCAATGCATCCACGACTTCAGCGCGGTGCATCTGGCCGCATGACCGCGACTCTTGGCGCGGCGGCTCTTGTGCTTCACCGAACACTTTCGCCCCATATCGCCCATGCTCACTGATCGGAAAGCGGTCCATGCCCCTTACTGACAAAGACCGGATTGCCCGCGACCAAAGCGCACCGCGCATCGTCGTCCTTTGGAAAGCTCTGACTGCCCTCAAAAGCGTTGTCTCATTTATGAACACCGGCGCACACCCAGATGACGAAACGTCCGCCATGCTTGCGGCCCTGCGCTTCCGCGATGGCATCGACATTTCCTACGCCTGCTCGACGCGCGGCGAGGGAGGACAGAACGATATCGGAACTGAAACGACGCATGCACTGGGGATCTTGCGCACCGTCGAAATGGAAGCCGCCTGCGACCAGCTTGATTTGCGCATGTATTGGCTATCCGAAAGCCCTGACGACACGATCTTCGATTTCGGGTTTTCCAAATCTGGTAAAGAAACGCTTGCAAAGTGGGACCGCGCGCGCACGTTGGCGCGTTTCGTTCACATCATCCGTCGCGAGCGGCCGGACATCATCTGCCCGACTTTCCTCGATATCCCCGGCCAGCACGGACACCACCGGGCAATGACGGAAGCGGCACACACCGTCATGGACCTTGCGGCGGACCCTGCCTATAGCGACTGCGATCTGCCCGTTTGGGAGGTGAAAAAGCTCTACCTTCCAGCATGGTCCGGCGCGGGTCAGGCCTATGACGACGACCTCCCTCCTCCGCCCGCCACGCTCACCATCAAAGCCATGGACGAAGACCCGGTCACCGGTTGGAGTTTCGCCCGCATGGGCCAGCAAAGTCGGGTAAGACACGCCACTCAAGCGATGGGGCGTTGGGTCAACCGGGGCGAAGAAACCGATTTCCCGCTCCACCTCGTCCGCAGCCGCACAGGCGGCCCCGACACAGGCCTGACTTCAGGGCTCGCCCTGACCCTTGGCGACCTGTCCGCCCCAGAAGCCACCGAACACCTTGCAAACGCACAACAAAATATTGACGCGGCAATCGTCGCCTTTCCCAACCAATCAGAGATTGTAAAACGTGCCGCACTGGCGCTCACCGCTCTAGATCGGGCTCGGGCCATACTCGGCAAAGACAGCGAAGACGCAATCGGCCACAAGCTTGATCGGAAGCGGTCACAGCTTGGCACCGTCATCCGCATCGCAGCTGGCGTCGCGGTCACAGGCGCGTTTGAACGCAACATCCTGAGACCCTCGGAAAGCGTTGGAATCCGCATAGATCGCCACCCCGCCACGGTCGAAGTTTCGCCTGTTCTGCCGGCCGGTTGGTCGCTCAACGGCTCAACCGTGACCATTGACGAGGCCACCTATCCAAGCAACCCTTACCCGGACACCTATCTGCCCGGCGAACCCGAAGCCCCCTGCCTTGAGGTAACGCTGAAAACGATGGGCACGCATTCGACCACACGCGTTCCATTTGAGACAGCTCCGGTCATCATTCCTGCGCGGTCAGCAACCTTGACCCCTGGCGAGGACGTCATCAACTCAGCAGCCGAAAATCGCACGATCATGGTCCGGCTCGACGATGTCGGACCCGCAGGCGCTGACGCCACATTGCAGGCTCCGGAAGGTTGGGCGGTCTCGCAGGCCGGTCATGTTTTCTCGCTGGAAGCTCCGAGCGATGTAAGTCCTGGCATTTATACGCTGGCGCTTGAGATTGACGGCGCACCCGCTCGAAGTGTGCAGCGTATTCAGCACCACGGCCTCCCCCCTCGGGCACTCATACGTCCGGCGGAAGTCCGCGTTCGCGTCGTTGAAGCAAAACTTCCAGACGTCAAAGTCGGGTATATCGGCGGTGGGAATGATCGTGTCGCACATTGGCTGGACCGCATCGGGGCCGACGTCACGGACCTTTCAAAGCACCAGTTGAACGACGAAACGTTGGCACAATTCGATACTCTTGTGATCGGCATCTTCGCCATGAAATTCTGCCCCGGTCTTGCGAAAGCCATGCCCAGAATTCACGACTGGACCCGGAACGGAGGGACATTGGTTACGCTTTATCATCGTCCTTGGGACAACTGGAATCCTGAAGCCACACCGCCGCATCGCCTTGAGATCGGGCAGCCGTCTCTCAGGTGGCGTGTGACGGACGAAGCCGCCGAGGTCACGCTGCTGGAACCCGAGCATTCGCTTTTACACATGCCGAATGAAATCAGTGAAGACGACTGGGCCGGCTGGCACAAGGAACGTGGGCTCTACTTCGCCAAGGACTGGGATCCCGCCTATAAACCCCTGATATCCATGCATGATCCCGACGAAGCACCTCTGGATGGCGCATTGCTGGTTGCAGACGTCGGCAAGGGACGCCACGTCCATACCTCGCTGATCCTGCACCACCAGATGGAAAAACTGACACCCGGCGCCTTCCGCATCATGGCCAACCTTCTTGCCCGAAGGAACTGATCCACCGCGCAATCTGACCGGCGCGGCCTGGCTTTTGGCTGATATGTCGCTCAACATCTGGGCGCTGGCGATCGTAAAGGCAATCGGCCTGGGCTACCCTGCCTTTCAGATCGTGTTTCTGCGAGCCCTCGTCGGGCTGGTGTTGATGCTGCCGTGGGTCCTGCGCCAGCGTCGCGCCTTCGTCGGCCTGCCAGACTTGCACCTGCACGCCATGCGTGTCGTGTTCTCCGCGATTGCTCTGACAGCCAGTTTCTATGCAATCACACGCCTGCCCCTCGCGCTGTTCACGGCCATGAGCTTTACGCGGCCAATCCTGACGATGATCGCTGCCGCGCTGATCCTGCGTGAGGTCATCTCGGGCGGGCGCTGGGTCGCGGCGCTGATCGGATTGATCGGGGTCGTCATCGCGGTCGAACCTTCAACCTTGTCGGGCGGCTCGGGTCTTGTTGCGCAGGTCATCACGGTTCTTGCCGCGACGGCGGTGGTGATCGTCACCCGCCGACTGGTCGAAGCCCCGACAGTCGTCATGATGACCTTTTACACAGCCGGCCTCACACTCATTTCAGCGCCCTTCGCGCTGTCGACGTGGCAGCCTGTGCCGGCAGGGCAATGGCCTGCGCTGCTTGCAATCGGAGCCTTCGCCCAATGTGCCCAATTCTGCTTCTTGCGTGCGCACCGGTATGGTCAGGCGGCGTTTCTGGCGATCCTTTCCTATGCAAGTCTCTTGTTTTCCACCACGGTTGGATACCTCGTTTTCGACGAGGCGCCGAGCTTCAGCTTCTGGGTCGGAGCATTGTTGATCATTGCTGCGACCTTGTGGATCACACTACGTCGCGCGCCCCGGATTGCCGCCGCATCCTCTTGAAATCCAAGCAATTCTTGCGGCCCGCCTTTCGGTTGCGAGCCGTTTCTCTCGCAGCGATAAACCGGTGCCGGACGCCTCATCAATGCCCCATCAAAGAGCAATGCAGCCGCCGACCGGGACCCAATCTCCAGATACCGCGCCGTCCGCGCTGCTTTCGCTCAAGTGTCTGCGACTAGGCATCGCCATAGGAAATGCAGGCGAGAAGGAGTTCCCTTGTGTTTTCCTTCGTCATTTCGACCGGGTTTCCGCCCGTGCTTGGATCCCGCAAAGCACCTGCGACAAGGCGATCAATGTCCGGGTTTTCGATGCCGAGCGCGGTCAGGTTTTTCGGTATGCCAAGCGACGCATTCAACTCGTCGACATAGGTGCAGAAACCGTCAAAACCGCCGTCGATATCCAAATATCGAGCAGCCTTTTCAATGACGCCGGCGATGGCCGGTTTGTTGAACTGAAGCACGGCGGGCATGCAAACGGCGTTGGTCGTGCCATGGTGGGTGTGATGTATGGCGCCAATCGGATGAGAAAGCGCATGAATGGCCCCCAGACCCTTTTGAAACGCCGTGGCTCCCATGGCAGCGGCAGACATCATGTGCGCGCGAGCCTCGATGTCATTTCCGACAGCATAGGCACGCGGCAGATAGTCTTTCACCAACCGCATCCCCTCCAACGCAATACCTTGAGACATCGGATGGTAATGTGGAGAACAATAGGCCTCAACGCAATGAGCGAACGCATCCAGACCAGTGCCGGCGGTGATGAAGTTGGGCATGCCGACAGTCAGTTCCGGATCGCAGATCACCACCGTTGGCAGAAACTTGGGGTGAAAGATGATTTTCTTTTCGGCCGTCTCGGAATTGGTGATCACCGAGGCGCGACCGACTTCAGAGCCAGTGCCCGCCGTCGTGGGAACCGCGACGATCGGGGCGATTGCATCCGCATCGGCCCGCGTCCACCAGTCGCCGATATCCTCAAAATCCCAAAGCGGTCTGGTTTGTCCGGCAAGAAATGCCACCAGCTTCCCCAGGTCCAGGCCAGAGCCGCCCCCAAAGGCGATCACGCCGTCATGACCGCCATCGCGATAGGCTTTCACCCCGGCTTCAGCGTTCTTTTCGTTCGGGTTCGGATCAACATCGGCAAAGATCGCACGGCCCAGACCGGCGTCCTCAAGCAGGTCCTGCGTTTTGGTAGTGATCGCCATTGAGGCAAGACCCCGGTCGGTAACCAAAAGGGGTTTCTTGATCCCCGCAGCTGCGCAAGCGTCAGCGATCTCGGATATCCGGCCTGCGCCAAATCGAATGGCCGTGGGATAAGACCAGTTTGCTTTGATGCTCATGTCGTCAGACTTTCTTGAGGTGATAGGATTTGGGACGGGTTAGATTGTGATAGCCAATGATCGACAGTCCGCCGCCGCGCCCGGTATCCTTGCAGCCGGTCCAGCACAAACCCGGATCAAGATAATCGGCACGGTTCATGAACACTGTGCCGGTGTCTATCTTATCGGCAATCGCCTCGGCGCGTACCGTGTCTTGCGTCCAAAGTGAGGCCGTCAGACCAAAGTCGCTGTCATTCATCAGCCGGATCGCCTCGGCGTCATCCTTGACCGGCATGATACCGACGACGGGGCCAAAGCTCTCTTCGCGCATGACGCGCATCTCGTGGGTCACGTTCGTCAGAATTTGCGGCATCAGATATGCCCCGCCGTCTTCGGGGAAATCGGTCGGGTCGATATGAGCCCTTGCCCCCGCGGCAATAGCCTCGGCGGTTTGGCTGCGAACCGCATCGGCGAACCGCACATTCGCCATCGGCCCAAGCGTAGTTTCGGGGTCAAGCGGATTGCCCAGTTTGTAGCCGTTCACAATGGCAACGGCTTTTTCCACGAAGGCGTCAAACAAGCTTTCGTGGACGTAAATGCGTTCTATTCCGCAACAACACTGGCCAGAATTGAACATCGCACCGTCGATCAGAGTATCCACTGCTGCGTCCAGGTTGGCGTCGTCCATGACGTAACCGGGGTCCTTGCCGCCAAGCTCCAGTCCAAGCCCGGTGAAAGTTCCGCTGGCAGCAGCCTCCATCGCGCGGCCACCTCCGACGGAACCTGTGAAATTCACGAACTCGAAGGCGCGGGAAGCAATCAGGTCTGACGTCGTTTGGTGGTCAAGGAAAACGTTCTGAAAAACGTCCGCAGGGACGCCCGCCGCGTAGAACGCCGCGACCATACGCTCACCCACCAACGGTGTCTGCGAAGCATGTTTGAGCATGACCGCGTTGCCTGCAATCAGAGCCGGCGCCACGGTATTGATCGCGGTCATGAACGGGTAGTTCCAAGGCGCGACGACCAAAATAAGCCCGTGCGGTACGCGCTTGATGACCCGGCGAAAGGCGTCGCTGTCCTCGATCTCGATCGGGGCCAACGCCTCTTGTGCAATCTGCGCCATGTAGGTCGCACGCTCGCTGAAGCCGCCGAATTCCCCGCCATAGCGGATCGGACGGCCCATTTGCCACGCAAGTTCAGGGACGATCTCGTCGTTCATCGCGCCCACGGCCGCAACTCCCGCCTGGACCAATGCGATACGTTCCGACAAGGGGCGCGCCGCCCATTTCTTTTGCGCCAAACGCGCACGGGCAACGGCCTCATCGGCTTGGGTCCGCAACAATACCTCGCGTGTGACATAAACCGAGCCATCAATCGGCGAGATGCACTGGATTGTCATGACTTTAAGCCCTTTCAAAGCCGCGCGCGATTTCCCAATCGGTCACCACACGGTCAAATTCCTCAAGTTCCCATGTCGCGGCGCGGACATAGTGATCGACCACCGCATCGCCCATCGCCTCGCGAAGCATGGATGATTGATACAGCGCGTCCTTCGCATCGCGCAGATTGCGTGGAATGTGTTCCGAAGTATCGTCGAGATAGGCATCGCCTGCATAAGCCGGGGGCAAGACCAATTCTTCCTCGATCCCCTTGAGGCCTGCGGCTAGCATCGCGGCTTGCGCCAGATAGGGGTTCATATCGGCCCCCGGAATACGGCATTCAACGCGAATGCCCGGGCCGTTTTCACCGACCAGGCGATAGGCTGCGGTACGATTGTCCACAGACCAGATTATGCGGGTCGGCGCGAACGTTCCCTTGGCAAAGCGTTTGTAACTGTTGACGTAAGGTGCCAGGAAATACGTGTAGTCGGCGGCATATTTCAGCAAGCCAGCCATGTAGTGATCCATGATTTCCGATTTCCCGAGCGGTCGGTCGGGGTCGAAAAAAGCAGACTTGCCATCCTTCCAAAGAGACTGATGAACGTGGCTGGCCGAGCCGGTCCGGTCATGATGCCATTTCGGCAGAAATGTCGCGGCGTGACCCTGTTGCCACGCGATTTCCTTGACCGCATGTTTCGCTATGGAATGATGATCGGCGCAGGCAAGCGCATCAGCGTACTTGATGTTCAGCTCTTCTTGTCCAGCCTCTGCTTCGCCTTTGGTCCCTTCGACCGGGATACCCATGGCATAAAGATGGTTGCGCAACGGGCGCATGACCGCCTCTTCCTTGGTGGTTTGCAGAATGTGATAATCTTCGTTGTAATCGCTGATCGGTGTCAGCTCACGAAACCCGCTTTTTGTGATCTCGCTGAATGACTTCTCGAACAGAAAGAATTCAAGCTCTGTCGCCATCGTCGACGTCAGCCCCATTTCAGCCAAGCGCGCGATCTGTTTTTGCAGCATTGCGCGCGGAGAATGGGCGATTGGCTTGTGGTGATGATCTAAGGCATCGCACAGGACCATAGCGGTGCCCTCAAGCCAGGGAACAGGGCGCAGCGTGGTGAGATCAGGCTTCATGATGTAATCGCCGTACCCCTGCTGCCAACTGGTCGCGGCATAGCCGTCGGGGGTCGCCATTTCGATATCCGTTGCCAGCAGATACGTGCAGCAATGCGTTTCGTCGTATCCGCTCTCGACAAAGGCCTGCGCATGGAAACGCTTGCCCATCAAACGCCCCTGCATATCAACGAGGCACACAAGAACCGTGTCAATTCCACCGTCTGCAACGCGGGATTTCAGATTATCGAAGGTCATTTTGTCGGGCATGGCGTGTCCATTTCAATCTGGAGTGGGGGCCGCGCGTGCGCGACCCCCGACGTCTGTTCAGGTGTAACGATAAGGCCGTCCGGCCTTGACCATATCTGCGTTGTATTTCTTGAAAATATCAACAACGCGTCGCTTGGTCTCGGACTCTGCGGCGATCTCTTCCCAGAAGACCTGCGCAGCCGTTTCGACGGTCGCCCATTCTTCGTCCGGGATTGTCGTGAGCTCCAACTTGGTGCCGTTGACCCGCAGATTGGCTTCGCCACCCCAGTACCACCATTGACGATAGTAATGCGACTGGTCACAGCATACCCGGAACAGCGTTTGCAGGTCTTCCGGCAATTCATTCCAACGATCCATATTGGCAAAAAACGACCCGGCCCATGCGCCGGAGATATTGTTTGTCAGGAAGTAATTCGTCACGTCAGCCCAACCAACGGTGTAGTCTTCGGTGATGCCAGACCAGGCAATCCCGTCCAACTCACCCGTCTGCACGGCGACTTCGATGTCTTCCCATGGCAGGTTGACCGGCACGACGCCGAACTGGGTCAGGAAGCGCCCAGCGGTCGGGAAGGTAAAGATGCGCTTGCCGTTCAGATCCGCAAGGCTGCGGATCGGGTCTTTGGTGGCAAAGTGACACGGATCCCAAGCGCCTGCCGAGATGTGTTTGACACCGACTTTTGAATATTCCTCGTCCCAGATCTCGTTCAGTCCATACTGGTTGAACAGCACGGGCACATCGAGTGAATAGCGTGAACCGAACGGGAAATAGCCCCCGAATACAGTCACCTCCGTAGGCGACGCCATCGAATCGTCGTCCGATTGCACCGCGTCGATCGTGCCGCGCTGAAGCGCCTGAAACAGCTCACCCGTCGGGACCAGTTGATCTGCATAGAACAACTCGATCTGCATGCGATCGCCTGCGATCGTGTTGAACATCTTGATCGCCGGGTCGATCACCTCGGCGGCAAGCGCGGCGCCAGCATAGGTTTGCATACGCCAGGTGATCTTGCTTTGAGCAAGTGCCGGAGTCGCCAGCGAGGCCGCAGGAAGGACGGCGGCACCTTGGATGAATTTACGTCTTGAAGTCATGTTTTCTCTCCTTGGTTAAATGATGACCACCTGAACGGCGGTTCTATTATTGTTTGTTGTATACGTAGTCAGGAAGCCATGTGGCGATGCCCGGGAAGATCATCACAAGAACCAGAGCCAGCACCATGATCATGACAAAAGGCGTAATGGACGCATAGATGTCCCGGATCGAAATCTCCGGCGGCGCCATGGCCCGCATCAAGAACAGATTATACCCAAACGGCGGCGTCATATACGCAATTTGCGTCGTGATCGTATAAAGAATGCCGTACCAGATCAGATCAAAGCCAAGCGCTCCGACCAGAGGCACATACAAAGGTGCCACGATCACCAGCATGGCGGTATCGTCCAGAAACGTGCCCATCAGAATGAAGCTGAGTTGCATCAGGATCAGGATCATCCACGGGCTGAGGTTCAGGCGCTCGGTAAAGACGCTCTCGATGGCTTTCACAGCTCCCAACCCGTCGAATACCGCGCCAAATGCCAAAGCCGCGAGGATGATCCACATGAACATGCAGGTAATGCCAAGCGTATTGCGGACCGAGTTTTCGAAAACTTCTCGCGTCATGCGTCCCTTGAGGACCGCCGCCACGAAAGCGGCCAACGCCCCGATCGCCGAGCTTTCGACCAGTGAGGTCCAGCCATTCACGAAAGGCACCATCATGGTTGCGAAAATGACAATCGGCAGCAGTCCAGCGCGCAGGAGGCGCAGCTTTTCGGCGCGCGGAATATTGCGCTCTTCGGCCGGTAACACCGGCCCCAGAACCGGGTTAATCCAACAGCGCACAACGATGTAGACTATGAACAACCCGGCCATCATCAGACCAGGAAGAACGCCTGCCAACCACAACTGACCGACAGGTTGCCGCGCGATCATCGCGTAAAGAACCAGCACGACCGAGGGCGGCACAAGGATACCCAGACTGGATCCAGCCTGAATAACGCCCGTCACCATCCGCTTGTCATAACCCCGTTTCAGCAACTCCGGCAGAGCGATTGTCGATCCGATTGCCATGCCCGCGACGCTCAATCCGTTCATCGCCGAGATCAGCACCATCAGGCCAATCGTTCCGATCGCAAGTCCCCCGCGCAAGCCCCCCATCCAGACGTGAAACATCCGGTAAAGGTCATCGGCGATCTTGCTCTCCGACAGCACGTAACCCATGAAAATGAACATCGGCAGCGTCAGAAGCGGATACCATTTCATCAGCTTCATCGCTGCGGAAAAGCCAATGTCAAAACCGCCCCTATCTCCCCACAACAAAAGCGCCGCGACGACCGCGATAAAGCCGATTGCCCCAAAAACGCGTTGTCCGGTGAGCAGCATCAGCATCATTGATGAGAACATCAGTATCGCAATCAATTCATACGACATCAGATCGCTTCACCCTTGATACGCAGGTAGTCCTTGAAAAATTCCGAGATGCATTGGAGCAGCATCAGGAACATGCCCAAAACTATGACCGCCTTGATCGGCCACAAATAAGGTCGCCACGCGGTGGACGATCGCTCCAGCCGTCCGAGCTCTTCTGCGCCCGTCACCAGCCCTCCGAGGTACGAAAACGGCTCGCTCCCCCAGTATCCCAGCGAATAGGCGGTCGAACTGACTGCCCCATAAAGCAGAACACAAAGGTAGAAAATCAAAAGGCAGATGGTGAACAGGTCGAACCACGCTTTCTTTTTCGGAGACCAGTCGCCATAGAACAAATCCATGCGCACATTGGACCCAAGCTGGACCGAGTAAGGACCGCCAAGAATGTAATAGGCCACCATCACGAACTGCGCCATTTCCAGCGTCCAAAGCGACGGCACAAAAAACGCCTTGCTGATCGACGACCACAGCAGGATCGCCATGAGGGCGAAAATGCCGTACATCATCACACGTCCCACGCGCAAGTTCACTGCATCCACGATGCGGATATACCCATGCATCAGGCGTGACACTTCACATCCCCCTGAATCCCGATCAAAGCCACTGCATCCACCAGCCAACCGGCAATCATCGCGCCAAAGTTTTCTTGTTGCTCGGTCGAAGCGATAAGGTCGTTCCGGATTTCCAGCATGACATTCAAATGCCCGTCCCTGATCGCGTGTTCCTTCAGTGTATGCGTCACACCGTGTTCCGGCCCATAAGGCTGGTTGCGCTGCACATCAGCGCGTGTATGCGCATCAGCCG
This sequence comes from Boseongicola aestuarii, assembly GCF_900184815.1. GTDB lineage: Bacteria > Pseudomonadota > Alphaproteobacteria > Rhodobacterales > Rhodobacteraceae > Boseongicola > Boseongicola aestuarii. The sequence goes on from NZ_FXXQ01000005.1 coordinate 117,367, forward strand.
TTTGCAGCATGGCATCCGCCAGCCGGGTATCGCTGTCATGCAGGACACCGATTTCAACCGTGCGCAACGCGCCGTGATACACCGGCGTAAAACTGTGAACGGTCACGATAATCGGTCGGGTCATCTGCTGTATCGTCCGGCTCAGGGCCGCGCGGAAGGGCAGGTAGTAAGCCGCCACACGCTCATTTCGATCAATGGCGCTCAGGGACCTGTTTCCCGGCACTTCGATCACCTCGCTGCGCTCCGGCATCGCGTCGGGCGCCTCAGGCGGGCGGTTGCAATCGTAAACCAATCTGGAGATTCTGCTTGAAACAAGCGGCGCATCGAGGTGCCTGGACAGGCTTTGCGCAACGCCCAGCGCCCCCGGATCCCAGGCCGCGTGGCTCTTGCGGTCATCAGCCGACAGCCCCAATCCATTGAAACGTGCCGGAATGTCATTTGAGGCATGTTCGCAAACAAGAACAACGGACGATGAGCCACCGGCATTCGCCAAGGAAACGCAGCCATCTTCTGTTTTGATGTCACGGTGTTTCATTTGCCCTCCCGCTCGATCAACCCTCTTGCCAAAACAGGCATCCGTCAACACAATAATGAAAATTATATAACAATCGAAACGGGTATGTTATTTTATCGATCAAAAATAGGGCGACCAAATGAACGAAGCGCGGCTCACAATTTCAGATCGCATCCAAAGCCAGTTGGATGACCTGACGCGCGCCGAGAGTCAGCTCGCCCATTCGATCCTGGAAAACTACCCTGCCTCTGGCCTTGGGCCGCTCAGCGCGCTTGCGAAAGACGCCGAAGTCTCGGTGCCGACGGTCGCCCGCATGGTCCAGAAACTCGGGTTCAACGGATACCCTGAGTTTCAGGCGGAACTGCGCGAAGAGCTTAAAGCAAAGGCCAAGGACCCTATCTCCAAGCATGACAGCTGGGCAGACGGTGCGCCGTCCGAACACCTGTTAAATCGTCTTACCGATGCCGTGATTGACAATATCCGACATACGCTGGGTCAGATCGATCCCGAGGATTTCGACAAGGCTTGCGCACTCAGCGCCGACACCACCCACAATCTTTTCATCGTTGGAGGCCGCATCACACACACGCTGGCGGAATATCTGTTCCTGCACATGCAGGTGATCCGACCGAAGATCACGCATATCCAATCCACCTCAAACGCCTGGCCGCACTATCTGCTGGACGTTAAGGAAGGCGATGTCTTCATCATTTTCGACATGCGCCGCTACGAAAACAACACGCTCAAACTGGCTGAAATGGCGCATTCCAAAGGCGCAAGAATTATCCTTTTCACCGACCAGTGGCGATCGCCTGTGCATCATCTGGCCGAGATCAGCTTTAGCTGCCGGATCGTCGTGCCGTCCGCCTGGGATTCTGCCGCAACACCTTTGTTGTTGCTGGAAACGATGATCTCAAGCGTTCAGGGCCTGACCTGGGGCGACACCAAGGATCGAATGGAAGCATTGGAGGACATGTTCGATCAAACAAAGCTATTTCGAAAGTTCACCTAGGCCACATGCGCGCCAGCCAGCCTCAATTCGAACCCTCCGAAAGCAACATCAAAGCGCCGGCTCACGGAGTTCTCTCCAGCGATGGCACGCGACGAAGTGCTCGATTCCCGCAGTCTCCATTGCCGGCCCTTCGACGCAGCAAAGGTCAATCGCATGTGGGCAACGGGTCTGAAACTTCCATCCCGGCGGGGGATTGGTCGGTGAGGAAATTTCGTCTTCCAGCATTTGCGCGCGGCCGCGGTCGTCTGGATTAAGAGAAGGATTCGCAGACAGCAAAGTCGTCGTATTGGGATGACGCGGGTTAGAAAACAGCGTTCGTGTCGGCGCTGTTTCAATAACGCGCCCCAGATACATCACCGCAGCAAGTCACAGACATGGGCCACAACGCTCAGGTCACGCCGGGCACATGCGAACCTGTTTTCCAAGGCCGCGTCTGTGTCTCGCATCTTTCACCAATCAAGAAAGCTCGGCTGACCCACGTCCTGAGCTGACTTCGATGCCGCGCTGAAATCAGGAATGTAGCTCGATCTAGAAGGTTGGCGGGGTGCACACACTGACCACGCGGCAGCTCACCAAGCCGTTATTGCGAAATCGGTGCGGCTGACGGCTTTCAAAGAGATACCCCTCGCCCGCTTTTAGCACTCTGACCAGATCGCCGACCGTGATTTCAATCTCGCCTTCAATGACAATACCGGCCTCTTCACCCACATGCGACATCATCTCGGGACCGGTATCTGCACCTGGCGGATAAGACTCATCCAATAACTGTATTGAGTGCGTGCTGGCGTCCCCAAGCTGGCGCAACGACAGGCCACCAAAACCGGCTTGCGGTGCAACCTCCAGGAATTCTTCCGCGCTGTAGAAGATCTTGTTGTCGGTGCCTTCCTCGATCGTGGCAAAAAACTCGGCGATGCTCATGGGAATCGCATCCAGCAAGCTTTTCAGCGAGGCAACTGAAGGGCTCGTCTTGTTCTTTTCGATCAATGAGACCGTACCATTGGTCAGCCCCGCCCGAGCGGCAAGTTCACGCTGTGACAACCCTCTTTCTTTTCGGATTGATTGCAGTCTCTTTCCAATGTCCACGCCGGAACCTTTGAATTTGTTTGGAATTCTTCCGTTAAAGCAACGTAATATATCAAAGTGGGGATTAATACCGTTTTTGCTGCACAATCCCTGACTGCGTCAGACGGTCACTCCTGACCCCGAGACGAACCATCGCATTTGCATTGACAGCTAAATTAAACGTATTATGAGAATTTTAAACACCCCAGAATTGGCCTGTGTTGTCTCTAATAAGGATACCTTCCGAAATGACGACCAACGTAAAAAAGAAATCCCGCAAACCGGCGTCCAAGCGCCAGGCAACCATTTCCGTGGTGCCTGACGTCGCTCGGGCCGCAACAACGAATGACGGTCTGATCGCCCGCCGTGAAGCTGCCGTCGCACGCGGCGTGGCTTCGGCTGCACCGATCTTTGTCCAGCGTGCCGAGAACGCCGAGCTTTGGGACGTCGAAGGCAACCGCTTTATCGATTTCGCCGGCGGCATCGCCGTGCTGAACACCGGTCACCGTCACCCCAAGGTCATTGCTGCCGCGAAGGCGCAGGAAGACCATTACACACACACCAGCTTCCAGGTAGTCCCCTACGAGCCTTACGTCGCATTGGCCGAGAAGCTGAATGCATTGGCACCGGGTGACCACGCCAAGAAATCACTGTTGGTGACGACCGGCGCAGAAGCCGTCGAGAACGCTGTCAAGATTGCGCGGGTCGCGACGGGTCGCCCCGGCGTTATCGCTTTCACCGGCGGCTATCACGGACGCACGCTTTTGACGTTAGGCATGACGGGGAAAATCTCGCCTTACAAGAAAGACGTTGGCCCCTTCCCTTCAGACATCTTCCGAGCGCCATTCCCGAGCGTGCGAGACGGCATAACCGTTCAGGATGCACTGACTGGCTTGCAGAACCTTTTCCTGACGGATGCACAGCCCGAGCGCGTTGCGGCCATCATCATCGAGCCCGTTCTAGGCGAAGGCGGGTATACACCTGTTCCATTCGAGATGATGCAAGCATTGCGCGACATCTGTGACACGCATGGAATCATGCTGATCTCCGATGAAATCCAGGCGGGCTTCGGCCGCACTGGCACATGGTTCGCAATTGAACATTCGGGCGTTGTGCCCGACCTGATCACTGTCGCGAAATCCATGGCTGGTGGCTACCCGATCGCCGGCGTTATCGGCCGGGCAGACGTCATGGACGCCGTCATCCCCGGCGGATTGGGCGGAACATACGGCGGAAACCCCGTCGCCTGTGCCGCCGCTCTTGCCGCAATTGAGGCAATTGAGGAAGAGGGCCTGCTGGCCCGTTCGACCGCTTTGGGCGAAACCTTCCGCGCACGCTTTGCCGATATTGGCGCGCGCGTCGCACCCTACCGGATGTGGGACATTCGCGGCCTTGGCGCGATGCTGGCTGTTGAATTCGTGACCGACTTCGATACAGCGACCCCCGACGCCAACCTGACCAAGGCGGTTGTGGCTCATGCATTGAAGCGGGGCCTCATCTTGCTGGCCTGCGGTATGCACGGCAACGCCCTGCGGATCATGGTTCCGCTGACCGCTTCGGATGAGATTATCGAAGAAGGTCTGACCATTTTCGAGGCGGCACTTGCCGATGCACTGAACGATCTGCTCTGACATTCCCCCAAGGAACTGAGCAGGAAGCAAGAGGCGGACCTTCGGGTTCGCCTCTTTTCGTATCATTCAAGAGCAGCAAACTGCGAAGCATCCGCCCGCGCCCAGCGCGCGTGATAGCCTCCGGGATCGTCCTTTGATGGCTCCAGAAGCGCACCAATCCCAAGACTGTAATACGCTTCATCCCCGGCCACCATTTGCGCGTCCGACTGCCGGATCATCAAATGGCGCGGCTGGAACTCGCCCGGGTTCGACAAACCCGCAGCCCCCGTCATCTCGCCCAAAGCTGCCAATGTGTTCCTGTGGAACCGCGCGACACGCTGGCTTTTGTCCTCGGGGTCAAGGGCACGTTGTCGGAGCGCGTCCTGTGTCGCGACACCGACCGGGCAATGATTTGTGTGGCAGGCCTGAGCCTGTATGCACCCGATTGCGAACATGTAACCCCGCGCTGAGTTGCACCAATCCGCGCCTGTCGCAAGCGCCCGCGCTATGTCAAAAGCCGAAACGAGCTTACCTGCAGCACCCAGCTTGATCTGATCCCGCAGGCCTGCACCGCGCAGCGTATTGTGCACGAACGTCAGACCTTCCATCATAGGCATCCCGACGTGATTTGCGAACTCCAGCGGGGCGGCACCCGTTCCCCCTTCGGTGCCGTCGACCACGATGAAATCCGGAACGATCCCGGTCTCTAGCATGGCTTTGACAATGCACATGAACTCGCGGCGATGGCCAATGCACAGCTTGAAACCAACCGGCTTGCCACCCGATTTCTCGCGCAGGGTGCCGATGAACTGCATCATTTCCAAAGGTGTGGAAAATGCCGAGTGACTGGCGGGCGAAACGCAGTCTTGCCCCATAGGCACGCCCCGCGCCTCTGCGATCTCCGGACTGATCTTTGCGGCAGGCAGCATCCCGCCGTGACCGGGTTTCGCGCCCTGGCTCAGCTTCAGTTCGATCATCTTGATCTGCGGCTCTGCGGCCTGCACGGAATATTTGTCGACGTTGAACGTGCCATCGTCATTGCGGCATCCAAAGTAGCCCGATCCGATCTCGTAAATCAGATCACCGCCGCCTTCGCGGTGGTATCGGCTGACCCCGCCCTCGCCCGTATCCTGAGCGAAGCCTCCGATTCTCGCCCCCTTGTTCAGCGCGGAAATCGCGTTGGCGGACAATGCTCCGAAACTCATCGCCGAGATATTGTAAATAGAGGCCTCATAAGGCTGCGCGCAGGCCGGCCCGCCGATGGTGACCCGGAAGTCGGTGTCTGTCAGGTGTTTCGGCATGACCGAATGGGTGACCCAGGCATAACCGGCATCATAGACCCGCATGCGCGAGCCAAAAGGGCGCTTGTCCTCCATGCCTTTTGCCCTTTGATAGACCAGCGATCGTGCATCCCGGCTGAACGGTTCCTCGTCCTGATCGCTTTCGATGAGATACTGCCGAATCTCCGGGCGAATACCTTCAAACAAAAAACGCATGTGCCCGATGACTGGGTAGTTTCGCAGGATCGAGTGACTGCTCTGGACAACATCGACAACCCCCAGCGCGGTAAGCGCGGCGAATAAAATCAACGGAATCAGAGCCCACGCAGTCCAAAACAACCCGATGAGAGATGCGATGGTCAACAAACCGCAAAGTGCGAAAGCGGTGAAGCGTCCAAGGTCATATTTGATTTGCATGGTCATCTCCTTTTCGGGTGTCGTAGGCATAAAGACAGAAGGCCACTTGTCCGGCTACTGCAGAAGCAGGGGCATCATCAGCGTTGCGAGACTGAGCACAAGAAAGAACCCGGCCATATCCGTGATTGTCGTCAGCAGCGGGCCACTTGCGACAGCAGGGTCCTGCCCCACTCCTTTGAGCAAGAGCGGCACCACGCCACCAATAGACACGGCAATCACCGTATTGACCGCCAGAGCAAGTCCAATGACCAGACCCAGGTACGGATTTCCTTTCCAGATCCAGCAAACGATGCCAATGAGAATCCCAAGCACGATGCCGTTGATCACCCCAACCGAGACCTCTTTCAGCCACACGCGCATGGCGTCCTTTGGGCGCACCAAACCCAGCGAAAGCTCGCGCATCGTAACGCCAACAGCCTGGTTGCCCGAGCAACCACTCATGTCGGAAACCATCGGCAGGAACACCGCGATTGCAATCACCGCGGCAAGTGTTTCTTCGTAAGCCGAAATGACGCTGGCTGCGATGATGTTGAGAACGATATTTGCCGACAGCCAGGCCAGCCGCCTGCGTGATCTGATCGCCAGCGGCATCGTCCGCAGTTCGTCTCCCACAATACCCTGCATACGAAGGTTTTCGCCTTCAGCACGCGCCAGAATGGCCGCGTCAACGGCAGTACGGGATACAACACCGACAAGCTCACCTGATCCATCGACCACCGGAAAGCCCAGAAAATCATGGTCGTTGAACAAATCTTGCAACGCCGTAAGCGACGCATTTGCCGTCACGGTCATCGGCGCGACCATGATTTCATCCAGTTTCACACTTCGCTTCGCCGTCAGCAAACCACGAAGCGAAACCACTCCAACCGGACGGTTCGCTTCGTCAACGATATAAGGATGCTGACCATTGTAGCGCTCAAGGTCTTCGTCGTCGCTGGCAAGGCTGCGCAGCACCGCTCCGACCGTCTGGTCAGCGCGGAATTTGAAAGCGTCGGCAAGCATCAGACCGCCCGCCGTGTCCGGGTCATATTCGGTCAGTCGACGTACCGCCGCGGCGTCTTCCGGCTTGATCGAAGCCAGAATCGCCTCTGCATCATTCGGATCAAGCTCGGCGATGACGTCAGCCTGCACATCCGAATCCAGCTCGTCAAAGATCTCGGCGGCTTTTTCGCTCTCCTGCCGTTCAATAAGTTCGCCGGCCAGTTCAAGCGGTGCCTCATCAATCAGCCGGGACGCAAGTTCCGCCGAAATGAGATAAATCAGGCTGTCACGTTCGTCAGGCGTAAACGCGAGAACAACACGGAGCGCCTCGCTGATGGTGACGCTTTCCAGCAAGACGTTCAGTTCCGCCGCATTGGCCTCCTTCAGGGCGCTTTCAACGGACTCGGTGATATCGATATCGGGCTGGACGTCTTCAAGCGACTGTGTTGGCGTCATGCACTTTTCCCTTCGAATTTGCAGGCCGGAAAGCGCCCCCAAACTTAAAAGCGATTCTATGAGGATCCGGCGTTAACCCGGTCACTTTTCGCCGCGCAAAGGTGCCGCTTGTGGCCAGTTGTGGCCCTTGGCGTAGCCCTTTTGTTCAAAATAATAAACAAAATTGATGATTTTTCACAAATTCAGTTGCGGAAATCACCGTCTTTCGTCAGTCTTGGTAATCAATTGGCACAATAGCGTGGTTGAATTGAAGATTTCCCAACCCAGCCAAAATATCGGCACGTGCCATGAACCGAGACGCATCAGGATGTCGGCGCGTGTCGGAGTTAAGATCTTTCGGCAAGGAAGACAAACGTCATGAGAAACAGGGAGATAATTATGAAAATGATCAAATACCTCGCTTTTGCGGGAGCCATGATGGCTGGAACCGCTTCAACCGCACAGGAGCAATTCATCACAATAGGTACTGGCGGCCAGACCGGTGTTTACTTCGTTGTAGGTCAGTCGATCTGCCGTCTGGTGAACCGTGGCACCGCTGACCACAACCTCAAGTGCACGGCACCGTCGACAGGGGGCTCGATCGCCAACATCAATGCGATCATGGCTGGTGATATGGATATGGGTGTGGCCCAGTCCGACTGGCAGTTCCACGCGTACAACGGAACATCCGAGTTCGAGGGCAACCAGTTCGAGGGCGAACGGGCTGTGTTCTCGGTACATGGCGAACCCTTCACTGTGATCGCCCGCGCAGACTCCGGGATCACAAGTTTTGCTGACCTTAAGGGCAAGCGCGTAAACATCGGCAACCCTGGCTCGGGACAGTATGCAACGATGCAAGTCGTTATGGATGCTCTTGGCTGGACCATGGATGACTTTGCGCTGGCGTCCGAGCTGAAGCCTGCCGAGCAAGCCGCCGCACTAGGCGACAACAAGGTCGATGCGATCATCTATACTGTCGGTCACCCGAACGGCTCGATCCAGGAAGCCGTCTCGACGACTGCAGCCGTACTTGTCCCGGTGACAGGCCCCGAGATTGACCAGCTTATTGCCAACAACCCCTACTATGCTGCCGCGACCGTTCCCGGTGGTATGTATGAAGGCTCGCCGGACAACGTGCAGACCTTTGGCGTCAAAGCGACGTTCGTTACCTCTGCGGATGTCGACGACGAAGTCGTTTATCAGGTCGTCAAGGCCGTCTTTGACAACTTCGACCGATTCAAGCGTCTGCACCCTGCATTCGAGAACCTGACCGAAGAAGAAATGATCAGCGACGGTCTATCCGCTCCGCTGCACCCCGGTGCAGAGCGCTACTACAAAGAGCGCGGCTGGATGTAAGTCGACCGCCTGCATTGAAAACGGGTGTGGCGGTCGCGCGCCGCCCACCTGACGCCACCTAAAGAGATGCCGTGCCTTTCGATAGGCCGCAGGGGGACTGACATGTCGGACAATCCAAACCAACAGCAAGCTGCCGCCGTTGAGAATGCTGCCGCCGGACGCGGAGGACTTAGCCAGGAAGAGCTCGATGCCCTCGTTGCATCCTCTGATACCGGTGGTCGTGGCACGGCTGGCACGGTCGGGATATTCCTGACCTGCGTTGCACTCGCCTGGTCGCTTTTTCAGCTTTGGATCGCTTCCCCTATTCCGTTTATTGTCGGCTGGGGCGTCTTTAACGACACCGAAAGCCGTTCCATTCACCTCGCCTTCGCCATTTTCCTGGCGTTCGCAGCCTTCCCCGCGGCCCGCACGAAATTTCAACTGGGACTGGGCATTGCAGTCCCCGTCATACTTGCGCTGCTCTTCATGACCGGTGCCAAAGAGGGAACCGCGACATGGTGGATCCCCATCGTAGGTCTCGTTCTCGTCGGAGCAGTCGTTCTCGGCTCTCCAAAAGAACGCATACCTGTTTGGGAGTGGGCGCTTGCCGTCATCGGTGCTATCGCTGCGCTCTATCTCTTCGTTTACTACCGCGACATCGCGGGCCGGGTCGGTGCGCCGATCATGCAAGACTTCGTGGTCGCGGTGATTGGCCTGATGTTGCTCCTTGAGGCGACACGCCGCGCTCTTGGGCCTGCCCTGATGATCGTCGCTTCGGTCTTTCTGATCTACACGGTGCTCGGGCCATATATGCCCAGTATTATCGCCCACAAGGGCAATAGCCTTTCGGAAATCGTGAACCATCAATGGATTACGACCGAAGGCGTTTTCGGCATCGCATTGGGTGTGTCGACCTCATTCGTATTCCTATTCGTTCTGTTCGGATCACTTCTCGACAGGGCTGGGGCGGGCAACTACTTCATTCAAGTCGCCTTCAGTTTGATGGGCCATATGAAGGGCGGGCCAGCAAAAGCCGCCGTGGTGTCTTCGGCCATGACCGGTCTGATCTCTGGCTCATCGATTGCAAACGTCGTAACCACCGGTACATTCACCATCCCTCTGATGAAGAAGGTCGGGTTCAGTTCCGAAAAAGCCGGAGCCGTCGAAGTTGCCAGTTCCGTCAATGGGCAGATCATGCCACCCGTGATGGGCGCTGCGGCCTTCCTGATGGTTGAATATGTCGGCATTCCCTATTTCGACGTGGTCAAGCACGCGTTCCTGCCTGCGGTGATTTCCTACATCGCGCTTGTCTACATCGTCCACCTCGAGGCCCTGAAGGCCGGAATGGAAGGGCTGCCACGCGCTTACACACCTAAACCACTGGTCGGTCGTCTGATCGGAATCGCTTTCACCATCGCGGCGATCTGCGCGATATCCTTCCTTGTCTACTATGGCATGGGCTGGATCCGCCCTGCATTCCCGAACTCGGCAGGCTATATCATCTTCGCATTCCTGACTCTGGTCTATGTGGGTCTGCTCTATGTCGCCTCAAAAGAAGAACCGCTTGAACTGGATGATCCCAATGCGCCGGTGACGGCTCTGCCATTACCAGGACCTACCATACGATCCGGATTGCACTTCATCCTGCCGGTGGTCGTACTGGTCTGGGCGCTGATGGTTGACCGCCTGTCCCCTGGACTGTCCGCGTTCTGGGCAACTGCATACATGGTCTTCATCCTGGTAACCCAACGGCCATTAACCGCGCTGATGCGGGGTGATAGCGCCTTCGGTTCCGCCGTCCTCCAAGGGGGCAAGGACCTGATCGACGGGCTTGAAACCGGCGCGCGCAACATGATCGGCATTGGTATCGCTACGGCAACTGCCGGCATTATCGTGGGCGCGGTCAGCCAAACCGGGGTCGGCTCGGCACTTGCCGATGTGGTAGAGGTTCTATCGGGCGGCAATATACTGGCAATCCTGTTCCTGACGGCCATCCTTTCACTGATCCTCGGAATGGGCTTGCCGACCACTGCGAACTACATCGTGGTCTCGGCACTGCTTGCACCCGTCATCGTAACACTCGGCCAGCAAAACGGCCTGATCGTACCGCTGATCGCGGTGCACCTCTTTGTCTTCTATTTCGGCATCATGGCGGACGTGACGCCGCCGGTTGGCTTGGCAAGTTTCGCCGCTGCCGCCGTATCAGGAGGCGATCCGATCAAGACCGGTGTCGTGGCATTCTTCTACAGCTTGCGCACCGCCGCGTTGCCCTTCCTGTTTATCTTCAACACCGAGCTTTTGTTGATTGGTGTGACATGGGCGCAAGGTATCTTTGTCTTCGTTGTCGCGACCATAGCGATGCTGCTGTTCGCGGCGGCAACGCAAGGCTGGTTCCTCGCTAAGAATCGCTTTTACGAAACCTTCGCGTTGCTGCTGATCGCCTTTACTCTGTTCCGGCCGGGGTTCTGGATGGATATGGTTTATCCACCCTACACCGAAGAAAACCCGACCGAAATTGCAGCGGCCGCACTGGCCACTCCTGTCGGTGAAGACCTGCGCATAAGGGTCGCTGGGGTCAACGATCTGGGTGACCCGATCGAATTCGTGGCCCTCTTGGCGATCGAGGAAGGTGCAACCGGCGAAGAGCGGCTTGAGAATGCAGGGCTGCTCTTCCGGGAAGACGGCGACGCGCTTATCATTGACGACGTGAGCTTTGGAAGCGCCGCCGAAACCGCAGGCCTCGACTGGGATCAGGAAGTCTTGCGGGTCCTGCGCCCCGTGGGTCAGCCGACCAAGTACCTGATGTTCATCCCAGCGCTCCTGCTTCTCGGTTTGGTCATCTTTTTGCAGCGCGGTCGCAACACGCCGACCACGCGCAAAGAAGCCGCAGCATAGAAAGGGCAAGTCATGTTCAAAAGCGTTTTGCTGACGATCGACCTTAACCATCCGGCGTCTTGGGAAAAGGCGCTGCCGCAAGCCGTGGAAATCGTACGCGCTTCCAAAGGCACGCTGCATGTCCTTTCGGTGGTTCCTGACCTGGGAACACCAATGGTCGAGAGCTTCTTCCCACCGGACTTTGAGAAGCAGGCCATTTCGGCCGCGAATACGGCCCTCAATGACCTCGTGACGAGGGAAGTTCCGCAGGAAATCAACGTCAAACAGCACCTTGCCTTCGGCAAAATCCATGATGAAGTGCTGGCCGGCATCGAAGAAACCGGTTGCGACCTTGTGGTCATGGCCTCGCATCAACCAGATCGCGTTCGCGAATTCCTGGTTGGCTCGAATGCCGACCGCGTTGTGCGCAGATCACCTGTTTCCGTTCTGGTCGTAAGGGCGTAATGAATGCGTGAGGCAGAGATACTGCGAGCCACGTCGGGCCGCCTCTGTTTTCACGGAGATTTTTAGACATGACCCCTTTCGCAATTGCAGGCGTGCAGATGTACGTCAACGCGCTTCATTCCAACGTCGATGGCATGATGCAACGCCTTGATATCCTAATGATGCGCTTTCCCTGGACACAGATGGTCCTTTTCAGCGAACTGGCCCCCTTTGGGCCGTTGGAAAAGTTCAAACTGCCGCAGGAGAACGATGTCATCGACAAGTTCTGCGAGGCTGCGCGGCGCCACAAAGTCTGGCTGATCCCCGGCTCGATGTTCCTGACGTCGCCGGATGACGGTCGCGTCTACAACACATCTCTGGTGATTGATCCCGATGGAAATATCGTGCGCCGCTACGCCAAGATGTTCCCGTTCCTGCCCTACGAGGCAGGTATTGCAGCTGGCACGGATTTCTGCGTTTTCGATGTGCCCAACGTGGGCCGTTTTGGTCTGTCGATCTGCTATGATATGTGGTTTCCCGAAACCACACGCCAATTGACCTCGCAGGGCGTCGAAGTGCTTTTGCACCCCGTCCTGACGGGTACAACCGACCGCGACGCGGAATTGGCGATTGCGCGTGCAACGGCTGCGCAATTTCAATGCTATGTCATTGATGTCAATGGCTTAGGCGCTGGCGGGGTCGGGAAATCCCTCGTTGTAGACCCGACGTCCCTGGTTCTGCACCAGTCTGCCGGTCAAGAGGACATGTTCCCAATAGAAGTTGACCTCTCCATGGTCCGGCGCCAGCGCGAGACCGGGATGAAGGGTCTTGGGCAGGTTTTGAAAAGCTTCCGTGACCGGTCCAGTGATTTCTCGGTCTATGACCGCGAAAGTGGCACCGACGCCTATCTCAAGTCGCTTGGACCGCTTGAAATACCGCAACAGGGGTCGCGCGCCGGCCTTCACGTAGATTTGCCAGCAACCGCCGAGGCCGAAGCACATGCCACGGCCCGCGCGCGCGCGCTGGGACTATCGCCCGTCATGGGCAAGACATCTAGCGGCTGACCGCAAGCGGCTGTCACGCCCTGCGGGACGGTCGTTTTCTGAAGGCTCTAATTGGGAGAACGACCGATGGATTCTGTGAGTGACTATTACTCTGCAACGCAGCTGCGTTCTGACAGATGGAGCGCACTGAGGGAAGTCACCAGCGAAATTGCCCGTGCACCCGGCAACAAGATTTCCGCACTCGACCGAGCCCGCGCACAAGAGCTGTTCGAGTCGCTGGCCTTGATCGAACCCTATTGGGCATTTCCCGGAATGGCCGCTTTTGATCACCTGCGCCGTCAGCTTGATCACAACAGCTTCGAAGACCTTGCCTTCGGTGTCCACCGCGTCACCCGCGCCCTCACGACCGGGGCCTACCGTCGTCGTCGCATCCCGCTTGAGCGCGACAATTTCAATACCCAGGAAGAATACGACGATGAAGCTCTGCTCTCGCCAGAAGCGCGGGCACTGGCGAAGCCTTATTTTGAAGTTCTCATTGTCGATAACGTCAGCGAACAGCAGGACCACTGGCTGAAAAGCAACGTCGCCAAGATGCGCCGCCCCGAGGATCCGTTCGTCTATGAAGCGGTCGTTGTCCCAAGCCTAGAAGACGCCCTGATTGCGGTGCTGTTCAATCACAATATTCAGGCGATCGTTGTGCGCCCGGGGCTGGTTCTGAAGTCCAGGATCGACAACGAAATCCTTCAGAAATACCTCAACAGTGCCGGCGGCAGCGACACGATCGATGCCATGAAACCCGAGGACTATGGCCCGGAGCTTTGCCGCCTGATCGGGCGCGTACGACCAGAACTTGACGCCTATCTGGTAACCGAACGCTCGGTCGAGGATATCGCCGGTCTGGACTTGGGGATTTGTCGCCGGGTCTTTTATAATCAGGAAGACTTCATGGAGTTGCACCTCAACATCCTGCGGGGCGTTGAGGCGCGCAACAAAACACCCTTCTTTACCGCCCTTGTAAACTACTCCAAGCAGCCGACGGGCGTGTTCCACGCGTTGCCGATCAGCCGAGGCAAATCGATCACGCGGTCGCATTGGATCCAAGACATGGGTGCGTTCTACGGGCCCAACATTTTTCTTGCCGAGACCTCCGCGACCTCGGGCGGCCTCGACAGCCTTCTGGAGCCGCATGGCCCCATCAAGCAAGCACAAGAGCTTGCAAGCCGGGCGTTTGGCTCAAAGCAGACCTTCTTTGCGACAAACGGAACATCGACCTGCAACAAGATCGTCGTGCAGGCGTTGGTGCGTCCAGGCGATATCGTGTTGGTCGACCGGGATTGCCACAAATCTCACCATTACGGCATGGTCCTGGCCGGCGCCGAAGTCGTCTACCTCGATAGCTATCCCTTGAATGAATACTCGATGTATGGCGCGGTGCCGCTGCGTGAAATCAAGCATCAATTGCTTGCCCTGAAGGCCGCGGGCAAACTGGATCGTGTGCGAATGCTGCTTTTGACCAACTGCACATTCGATGGTCTGGTCTATAACGTGGAACGCGTGATGGAGGAATGTCTGGCCATCAAGCCCGACCTGATCTTCCTGTGGGACGAAGCATGGTTCGCCTTCGCGCGCTTCAGCCCGACCTACCGCCAGCGAACGGCAATGCGCACGTCCAACAACCTGCGCAAACGGTTCCGCACCGAGCAGCATGCCGAGGCCTATGCAAAGCAGCAAATGGAGCTGAAAGACGCCACTGACGAAGACCTGCTGAACACACGGCTGATTGCTCCGCCGACGTCGCGCGTGCGAGTCTATGCCACACAGTCCACACATAAGACACTGACCTCATTGCGGCAGGGTTCAATGATCCACGTCAGTGATCAGGACTTCAAAGGCGAAGTCGAACAGTCGTTCCACGAGGCGTATATGACGCACACCTCGACCTCGCCCAACTATCAGATCATCGCATCACTGGATGTGGGACGTCGCCAGGTCGAGCTTGAAGGGTTCGAATTCGTCCAGCGCCAGATCGAGGCCGCGATGGCGATGCGCAAGGCGATCAGCAGCCATCCCTTGCTACAGAAATACTTCAAGGTTCTGACAGCGGGCGACATGATCCCCGAACATCACCGCCAAAGCGGTGTCACCAGCTACTTCGACAATGAACAGGGCTGGACAGATATGTGGGACTGCTGGGAGCAGGACGACTTCGTTCTGGACGCCACGCGTGTCACACTATCCGTCGGTGGCACTGGCTGGGATGGCGATACGTTCAAGAATGATGTCCTGATGGATAAGTACGGCATCCAGATCAACAAGACATCCCGCAACACCGTTCTGTTCATGACCAACATCGGAACCACAAGATCGTCGGTTGCCTATCTGATAGAGGTCCTGGTCGAGATTGCGAATGAGTTGGACGACCTCCTGGATGACGCCTCGAAAATGGAGCGCCTATCGTTTGAGCGACGGGTGAAGAACCTGACCGAAAACTATCCGCCGCTGCCTGATTTCAGCCGGTTCCACGATGCCTTCCGCCCTGACAATGTAACACCAGAAGGCGACATTCGAACGGCCTACTACCTGAGCTATGAGGAATCGAATTGCGATTACCTTGAACTCACCGGGTCACTGAAAGATGCGCTGGATGCGGGCGAGGAAGTCGTCTCTGCCAGCTTCATTATCCCTTATCCGCCGGGTTTTCCAATTCTTGTGCCGGGTCAGGTCATCAGTCAGGAAATCCTCGCGTTCATGCTGGCTCTCGATGTCAACGAAATCCACGGATATCGCCCGGATCTTGGTCTGCGCGTCTTTACACCGGAGGCATTGGCCGCCTTGCCCAAGGCCAAAGCAATCAAAACCGCTGCCGAATGAAGAAGGAGTAATTCAATGCCAACAGTACTCAGGAATATCTCGGAGATCCGCAGGTTCTTCCACCGTAACGAAGACCCGATTTACTTTATCTCGGCGACGAACTTCAACCTTCTTGGCCTCGATGAATGGGTCAAGAACTTCAAATACATCTGCTATATCGACTGCTATGGCGGCAAGCACCCCAACGTGTTCTGCCCGTCCGAGCAACCCCATGCCGAGTTCCAGTCGATCGAGGATATAAACAACTACCTGTTGCAGCACAAAGAGGTCATCGACTTCATCAAGCGGCGCGGTGGCAAGCCCAAATTCGTGTTCCTGATGTTTGACGAGGAAACGGAAAGGCTGTCCAAGGAGCTGGGTGCCGATGTCTGGTTTCCCAAAGCCAAGCTTCGCACGAGCATGGACAACAAGATCGAAACCGTGCGGATCGGCAACAAGGCGGGTGTCCCATCCGTCCCCAATGTGTTGGCCGAAGTGAAGTCCTATGAGGACCTGCGCAAGACCTGCGAAAAGGCAGGCATCGGGCACGATCTGGTTTTGCAGTCGGCCTTCGGTGACAGTGGCCACACAACGTTTTTCATCAAGTCCGAAGCTGACTTCCGCCGGCACGAACACGAGATCATCGGCGAAGGTGAAATCAAGATCATGAAGCGGATCGACTGTCGTGGCTCCGCGATCGAGGCCTGTGCCACCAAGGAAGGCACAATCGTCGGTCCGCTGATGACGGAACTTGTCGGCTTCAAGGAACTGACGCCCTATCGCGGCGGTTGGTGCGGCAACGAGATCCTCTCGACAGCCTTTCCGCCGAAGGTGCGTGAAAAAGCCCGCGACCTGACCTTCAAATTCGGAGAGCAGCTGCGCAAGGAAGGCTATCGCGGTTATTTCGAACTGGATTTCCTGATCGACAAAAAGACCGGTGACTTGTGGCTGGGCGAGCTGAACCCCCGCATCACAGGTGCGTCGTCCATGACAAACCATGCGGCCTTTGCTCACGCAGACGCGCCTTTGTTCCTGTTCCACCTGCTTGAGTTTTCGAAAAAGAAATTCGACCTCGATGTGGATGAACTCAACAGCCGCTGGGCAGACCCGGACATGATCGACAGTTGGTCACAGATGGTAATCAAACACACCGAGGACAGCGTGGATATCTGCACCGCAGCACCTGAAACCGGCATCTACAAAATGTTGGCGGACGGCAGCGTCGTCTATGATCGCTTCGACTACCACCGCCGCGCGGTAGAAAGCGAAAACGAAGCGTTCTTCCTGCGCATCCTTCAGCCGGGCGACTATCGTTACGAAGGTGCCGATATCGGTATCCTCGTGACCCGTGGCCGGTCGATGACCAAAGGATTCCAGTTGAACGAACGCGCCAAAAAGTGGATCCACGGCATCAAGCAAACCGTGGAAGGCAAGCCGCTTCCCGTGGCAAATGCCGGCCCGGCACTGGCGGAACCTGCCTTCAAGATCATGTAAGGACTGCCCATGCTTTGGCGCGCCCTCAGCGAACATACCCCCGGCCCGAAATGGGCCGGGCTTTTTGCCGAATACTGGCCAGACTACAGGCGTTGGTGGCTGAAAGAGGGCGATGCAGCGCGTCCCACCTATCTTGAAAGCCGCCGCGCACTAAAAGAGCATATGCCCGAGATTGTGCCGCTCTATGAAAGCCTTTGCGATCTTGCCGGTGGCGGAGATCAGGCATCTCGCTTCCTCAGCTTTTACTGCCCTCCCCCATACCTGTCCGGATGCAGTCAGGCGATCTGGACCGGCGAAGAACCCGTCCTGGTGCGCAACTACGACTACAACCCCGATGCATTCGACAGCCTTGTCCTGCAAACCGGCTGGCAAGGGCGCCGCGTCGTCGGCGTTTCAGACGGTCTGTGGGGGCTGGTTGACGGAATGAACGACGCAGGCCTTGCGATTTCACTGACCTTTGGCGGCAGGCGCGTTGTGGGGGATGGCTTCGGCGTGCCCCTGATCCTGCGCTATGTTTTGCAGACCTGCTCAACGGCCGAAGATGCCCGTAAAGTGCTACAACGTGTGCCCACACACATGAGTTACAACGTCACTGTTCTGGACGCCAAGCGCCACTTCCTGACGGCAATGATGGCCCCCGACCGACCAACCGTGATCACGCACGCCGCCGTGGCGACCAACCATCAGGAAAACGTCGAATGGCTGAGCCATGCGCGCTTCACCGCAACAGTCGAGCGCGAGCGGTTCCTGCTTCAGCGCCTGACCCTGCACCGCGACCCCGAGAACAAGTTCATTGGCGCGTTCCTTCGACCCCCGCTGTACTCCACGGCTTTCGATGCCGGGTTCGGCACGCTCTACACCGCAGTCTACCGCCCTCGCTTGCAACAACTGGAGGTGCGCTGGCCAGGCACCACATGGAGCCTCGGGATGGACGACTTCCAGGAAGGTGGCCGCCGGGTCCAAATCCCGGGCGCCGCATAAGGATTAGCCATGTCACACATCTTTCCTCGCCACACCAAACAGCCGCCCCCGGTCGCCGTTCGCGGTGAAGGGTGTTATCTCTACGACGACACCGGCAAACAATACTTGGATGCCTCCGGCGGCGCTGCGGTCTCCTGCCTTGGGCACGGCGACCGCGCGATTATTGATGCCGTCAAGGCGCAGCTTGACCAACTGGCCTACGCCCACACCGGGTTTTTGACCTCAAAGCCTGCCGAGACCCTTGCCGACCTACTGATTACACATGCGCCTGGCGACCTGGACCGTGTCTATCTTGTCTCCGGCGGCTCCGAAGCGATGGAAGCCGCGCTGAAGCTCGCGCGCCAGTATTTCGTCGAAAAGGGCGAACCACAGCGCGGTCGCCTGATTGCCCGCAAGCAAAGTTATCACGGCAACACGATGGGCGCGCTTTCCGCGGGCGGCAACGCCTGGAGACGTGCACAGTTCGGGCCGTTGCTCATCGACATGAGCCACATTGACCCTTGCTACGAATACCGCCTGAAGCGCGATGGTGAAACGCCTGAAGCATACGGACTTCGCGCCGCCAACCTGCTTGAAGAAGAGCTTTTGCGCGTCGGCCCCGAGAACGTCATGGCTTTCGCTGCCGAACCGGTCGTTGGCGCGACAGCCGGTGCGCTGACAGCCGCACCCGGTTATTTCAAACGCATTCGCGAGATCTGCGACAAATACGGAATTTTGCTGATCCTTGACGAAGTCATGTGCGGTATGGGCCGGACCGGCAGCCTCTTTGCCTGCGAACAGGACGGCATATCCCCGGATATTCTCTGCATCGCAAAAGGGTTGGGGGCTGGTTATCAGCCCATTGGGGCAATGCTCTGCAGTCGCGCAATCTACGAAGCTATCGAGAATGGCTCTGGCTTTTTTCAGCATGGGCATACCTATCTTGGCCACCCCACCGCCGCCGCCGCAGGCGTCGCCGTGGTGAATGCCCTTTTGGAACGCCAGTTGATCCCCCGCGTGGCCACGCAGGGCGAAAAACTGATGGCGGCGCTACACGCCAAACTCGGCCAGCACCCAAACGTCGGCGACATTCGTGGGCGCGGATTGTTCCAAGGTGTCGAACTGGTCGCGGACAGAGACTCCAAGGCTCCGTTCGACGCCTCGCGAAAGTTGGCCGGCAAGGTCAAGAAAGCCGCGTTCGAGGCGGGCATGATCTGTTACCCGATGAGTGGCACAATCGACGGACAATCCGGCGATCACGTGCTTCTGGCCCCGCCCTTCATCATCAGCGACGATCAGATTGATGAACTTGTCGGGAAGCTCTCGGTTGCGATCGAAACCGCTTTGACCAGCTGAAGGACCACCATGTCAGATCCCTGCATCATCTGCGTTGCCATCACCGGTTCGGTTCCACGCAAAGAAGACAATCCCGCCGTGCCGATCACGATCACAGAACAGATCGAGTCCACCCATGCCGCGTACGAAGCAGGCGCAACCATCTGCCACGCCCATGTACGCAACGATGATCAGACGCCGTCGTCCGACCCGGAAAAATTTGCCGCCCTGAAGGAAGGTATAGAGAAACACTGCCCCAGCATGATCATACAGTTCTCCACTGGCGGACGATCAGGGTCAGGTAACGAGCGCGGCGGAATGCTGCCCTTGCGCCCCGACATGGCGTCCCTTGCGGTCGGTTCGAATAACTTTCCGACCCGCGTCTACGAAAACCCGCCACAACTGGTCGACTGGCTGGCGTCCGAGATGCGCACCCATGACGTCAAACCCGAGATCGAAGCTTTTGATCTCTCCCATATCCACCAGGCAGCCGCGATGAACCGCGATGGTCGCATCCCTGGTGATCTCTATGTGCAGTTCGTCATGGGGGTGAAGAACGCCATGCCCATAGACCGCGAAACATTTGATTTCTATGTAAAAACCGTCAAACGCATCGCGCCAACGGCCAAATGGTGCGCGGCGGGCGTCGGCGCGGGACAGATCATCGTCAGTGAATGGGCGATCGCTGCGGGGGGCCACACGCGCACCGGACTGGAAGACAACGTGCGCTGGGACAAACACACCCTCGCCCCGTCCAACGCCGCACTTGTGGAACGCACCGCCGAAATCTGTGCGCGCTACGACCGGCCGGTCGCCACCCCGGCCCAAGCGCGTGACATACTTGGGCTGCACCCCTAGCCGATCTCGCCCACTCCCGGCCAGCGCATTGGCAGGGGTTCGCGGGGACCGACACGCCCTTGGCGGTCCGAAGCCGACGAAAATCGAGCGTGTCCCGCGACTGGATGATCGAACTGCCCGAGACCGAAGGCCAGAGCAATCTGTCCTTGCGCAAGTGTGCAGAGGCAGTCGGTGTCAGCGCGACCGCACCGCAAAACCATCTTGCCAACAAGGCCGCGCTTCTGACGGCTCTGGCAACGCAGGGTTAAACCGATTTGGAAACCTATATGCGTCGAAGAACAAATGAGGCGACTGACTGCGAAGCGCGATGAGACGCTGCACTTCTTGGTTACGTCGCATTCGCACAGGCCCATCCCACGATTTACGAATTGATATATGCACAAGACGGGGTGTCATCGAGGGACGCGGAACTCATGCGCAATGTCCGAGGGTGCATTGTTATCCTTGTCGAAATCTCAAAGGACTTCGGACGATTTCAGGGAAGAGCCACAGAAGTTGATGCCAAACAGCAGTTGTTCGCGTGGAGTTTGGTCCATGGTTATGCGCAGTTATTGACAGCCAACCGCTTCAAAAAGGATGATAAACCAAGCATGAATATTTTGGACATCATCCCCGATTTGCAGTGCTGAAAGCCGACTTTATAGCGCGGTGCAGCATTCGACGCATTCGGGGTAAAATCGTGAACCTCTAGCAACAGTACGCCGGCCAGACTTCAACGTTCCCATGCGATAGCCGGGAAAGACAGCATAGCATCTCTCTTGTGTCCGTGATCTTGGTTAGGGTTTCAAATAAGATATGGCGACTGTGTGAAGACACGTGGACAGCGTGCGAGCACCCCGTCGGGCTCAAGCCCGCTTGTCCTGAAAAATCACCTAATGCCTTATTCCGGATCCTTCTGACCAGCCCCTGCCTCGCCTGAAGCCGGGTTCCCCGAAAAGGACTTGCACGCGATCAGAGCGGTCGAGAAAGCTCCGCCCCTTTACAAGGCCGCAGAAGTATCTAGCCCGCCACGCGTCAATGTCTCGCGGCAGCCCTCCTCATTCGCCTGATCTATGAATGGCCCTCCGACGATAACAGCACAAACGCAGCACCCATCAAGGACTAGGGGGAATAGTGTCCCAGACCCAGCAACCCCAATTCGATTGCATGGAACAAGACCTCGCAAAGTCTAAAGAAATCAACGAGCTCTCGATCAGAGTGCTGCAAAGATGAAACCGCGCTTGTCAAATCCAAAATCTCAGTGATAGCCTGATGGGACATAACCGGGCAGCGGGGTGTCTTCCGGACCCGCCCGACGTCTCATCTGACGCGTGAAATCCCCGCGAAAGGCGCTGGTCCAAAGATCGGCTGATTTCAAAATCCGCAAGGGCAAGCCCTTTTGCGAGAAAACGGGAGTGTTTCATGAGAACTGCAGGGATCGTCGGCATTGGAGATATGGGCAGCGGTTTGGCAAAGAACCTGCTTAAGAACGGCTTTGAAGTAACGGGTATTGATCTCAAACCCGAGCGCATGGCGGCATTTGTTGCAATGGGCGGCAAAGCTGCGCAGACCCCTGCACAAGTCGCTGCAGCATCGCAGGCCGTCTTTGTCATGGTTATGACGGGTGACGAGGCCAAGAACGTGATTTTAGGCGACGACGGGCTAGTTGCGCACCTGCCCAAAGGAGGCGCCATAATCCTGAGCGCGACGATCAAGCCCAAAGAAGCCCGCGAGATCGGAGAGGCAATGCGCGGGAGCGAGGTCCACTTGATTGATACCCCGGTTTCGGGCGGGTTTCCCGGAGCTCAGAGTGGCACGTTGACGATGATGGCGGCCGCCCCCGACGGCGTGTTGGACAGGTTTGCGCCCTTCATGGATGCCGTGTCCGCCAATATCCACCGTGTCGGCATCAATGCTGGTGATGGACAGACAGTCAAAGCCTGTCTGCAGTCGCTAATCGGCGCACAGTTCTCGGCCACGTTTGAAGCGGCTGCACTTGCGGCCAAGGCGGGTGTGCCCGGACAGGTATTGCTCGACGTCTTCAGCACATCTTCGGCCGGCTGCGGAGTCGTGAACAATGCGCTGGAAAAAGTCATCGACCGCCAGTTCGAAGGAACGGGCAGCCACATCAATACCATGCATAAAGATCTCACCATCTCGATGGGGCTTGGCGAGGAATTGGGCGTGCCCCTTCATACCGCCGCCTCTGCAATGCAGATATTTCACGCAGGGCGGACCAAATACCCAAACGGAGACAACTGGGTTTGCACACGCGTCATAGAAGAAATTATCGGAGCGGAGTTGCACCGTAATGGCAGACCATGAAGCTGGGTGTCATATGTGATGGCATAAGCCGTGACTTGTTTCATGCGATCGACGTCATGGATGAATTCGATCTCGAATATGCGGAATTACAGTTCGTCGGTAACACAGAGGTTGGTGACCATACATCGCACGAGATCGGCCAGATCGATCGGTTATTAAGGGACCGGGGCAAACCCGTGTCATGCCTGTCGCGTCATATTTTTGCGGGGATGACATCAGCAAACAAGGTTGGGGACACACTGCACACTCAGCACATGGACGCTTTGGCACGTGTGATTGACATGGCGCACATCGTTGGCAGTCCGCTGGTCAGAATAATGACGCCGAAAAAAGAGCAGATTCTTTGGGGCTCAAATGGCGCTGAAAAATGGAACGTTGCAAGCGGCGCCTGGGACGCGATGTTGCCGCTGATCGCACCCGCAGTAGATCTGGCACGCGAGGCCAGTGTGACGTTAGTTGTCGAAACAGGCAATGGGACAATGGTCAACTCAAACTATACTGCGCGTCGCTTGATTGACGATCTGGATGCAAAGGATGTTCTCCAAGTGTTGTGGGACCCGGCCAATAATTGCTGGTGCCACGAGACTGCCTATCCCGATGGCTATGATCAGGTACGAGACGGCTATCTCGGGCATATTCATATCAAGGATGTTCAGGTCGACACGCCACGCGCATTTCTGGAAATCAAGCAGCTGGGACATGGTCAGATCGCACCGCTGTTTGCCCCTATTTCAGAAGCGTTGGCGCGCGACAATTACGACGGCGTGATCTCGCTGGAGAGTGTGTTTCATTCAGGTGATGGAGACTTTGAGGCAGGCTTTCGAAAATGCATTCCCTATTTCAAGGAAGTGTTTGGGTAAGTGTGGACCACGGTCTTGAGGACATGAGACTCAGCCGACCAACAACCAGCCTTCAAGCTCTGCTCTCGCGCTACCAGCGACGGCCACCCTGCCCACTTTCGGACCGTTTCGAATGCGACTGGCAGAACCTGTAGGTAGCTTCGCGTCAGACGGTCACCGCAGTCCGCCTTCGGCGGCGATGGCGTCGAATTTTGCCTGATCGAACCACCAGAAATCGACATTGCGGTTAAAATCATAAGGCGCAGGCGTTTCCGGGATTCCAAAGATGTCCCAAACCGCGACGCGGTGCGCACCCAGATGCCAGTTCCCGATCCACAAGAGCTTCTGGCGCAGCACCCGGTCGAGCGCACGTGCTGCCGTTACAAGCTCGTCCCGGCTCCCAGCATTCACCGCGCGTTCGATCAGCGCATCGACAACCGGATCGGCCAGGCCGGTCAGGTTGTTGCTGCCTTCCGCGCTTGCGGCCTTTGAGCCGTAAAAGGCCCTGAGTTCCGCACTGGGGGTCACGGCCACGCTCCACGCGGTCGCAGAAAGGTCGAAATCAAACTGCTGGCGGCGCTCGGTCAGCGATGAGGGTTCGATCAACTCGAACTCTGTGTCTATTCCAAGGGCCTGGAGATTTTGGACGAATGGAACCATGACTCTCTCCAGGCTACGGCTGTCTTCCGGGAACTCCAGCGACAGCACGTTTCCGTCAGAGTTGCGACGGATACCGTCGCTGCCCACGGTCCAGCCGGCCTCGTCCAGAAGGGCTGAGGCCTGGCGCATGGCGGAACGATCACGGGGCTGTGGTGAGCCACTATAAGGAACATAGGCGGGGTCGGTAAAAATCTCGTCTGGCAATTGGTCCCGGAATTCATTCAAAAGCGCCAACTCGCCGCCCTCGGGCAGGCCAGACGCCTGCATGTCGGTGTTCTCGAAAAAACTGTCCGTGCGCTTATAGGTCCCGTAAAACAACGTGTCGTTGGTCCATTCGAAATTGAATGCAAGTTCCAGCGCTTTGCGCACGCGGCGGTCCTGAAGAACCGGATTGCGCAGATTGAACCAGATTCCCTGAGCGTTGGCGGGGCGCCCGTCGGGAATGATCATCTGTTTGACCCAGCCGCGCTGGACGGCCGGGAAATCATATCCGGTGGCCCAAGAGGCCGACCGGTATTCAACCCGCATCGTGTATTCACCGGCGGCAAATGCTTCCAGACCAACGGTGTCATCCGCAAAGTATTCATAGGCGAAACAGTCGAAATTATTGCGACCGACGTTCACCGGAAGATCACGCGCCCAATAGTCGGGATCGCGGCAGAACCGCACCGTGCGTGGCGGATCGACCCGATCCAAAAGGTACGGCCCCGACCCAAGCGGTGCGACGATCCATGTCTCGTCGAACGGGTGGGCGTTATAGAAATGCTCCGGCAGCACCGGAAGACTGGCCAGATCGCCGGGGAACGCTGCGCCGGCACCGGGGCCAAGATCGAACCGCACGCGGTGTTTGTCTTCTGCTTCAACAAGGGACACGTCGCTGAGCAGGTTGCGGTAGTAAGGGTGCCCCATGGTCTTCAACGCATCGACAGTAAATACGATGTCGCTGGCAGTGACCGGTTCACCGTCGTGAAACCGCGCCTCAGGCCGCAGGTTGAAGGCGACCCATGACAGATCTTCCGGGTATTCGATGGTTTCCGCGACAAGGCCATAGTAGGCGTCAGGTTCGTCATAGGCCCGCACCATAAGACTGTCATACATGTGCACGCCGACTTCGGGCGCGCTGTCGCCCTTGATAATAAAAGTGTTCAGGCTGTCGAAAGTCGGCGTGCCGTAAAGCTGGCGCTGACTCATCGTGCCGCCCTTCGGTGCCTCGGGATTGGCATAATCGAAATGGCTGAAATCGGGGCCGTATTTCAGATCGCCGAAGGCGGAGTAGCCATGGCTGACAGTGTTTTCCGCCAGAGCCGGGACGGCAAAGACGAGGGCAGCGAAGACGGTGGCAGCGCGCAGGGACATGGGTTCACTTCCTTTGATGACAAGACCCATCACAGGGCGCGGGAGGCGGGTCTGTCAAGGGGCGCGCTGTTCACTCTTTGCCGATGTCGGAGTTTGGGTTCTAAGGCGCCGCCTGCGGTGCCCGAATTGCCCGCAACGATAAAGGATCACGGGTCGTATTTCCGCTTCATGGTCTTGCTGCGCAGATCGCTTGATACTAGTCCAAAGGGACGCTTTCGTAACAACAGGACCAAAGAGCCTGGCAGACCGTTGGCTCGGCAACGGACGACATTGGCCAATGCTCGTCTTTGATCAAGGATGGAGATGCTCATGCCTAAGTCAATTGCCAACCCTATGGCGGACCGATTGCGCGCGCTTATTGCGCGAGGCGAATTAATCAAAATGCCCTGCTGCTTTGATGCACTGTCTGCAAAACTGATCGAACAAGCTGGGTTCGAGCTGACTTTTCTTTCCGGTTTTGGCGCCTCGGCCTCAAGGCTGGGGGCGCCCGATACCGGACTCATGAGTTATGGCGAGGTTCTTGATCAAGCACGCAATGCCATGCAGCCGCTTACAATCCCCATGATGGCAGACGGCGACACAGGCTATGGAAATCCGATGAATGTCATGCGCACCGTGACAGGTTTGGCGCGCGCAGGCTGCGCTGCAGTCATGATCGAAGATCAGGTCGCTCCAAAGCGCTGCGGTCATACCGAAGGCAAGAGCGTTGTGGATCGTAACGAAGCCATCGAACGCATTCACGCGGCAGTAGAGGCCCGCGCCGACCACGATACCGTAATTCTTGCTCGAACAGATGCGCGCAGAGAGCACGGGCTCGACGAAACCCTCGCCCGCGCCGAGGCGTTTGCCAAAATCGGGGCAGATATTCTCTTCATAGAAGAACCCTACTCAACCGAAGAGATGGCGACGATTTGCCAGTCCATCCAAGGTGTGCACATGGCAAACATGCTGGAAGGCGGCCAAACGCCAATTCTTCCTCCCGATGAACTCGAAGCACTCGGATATTCTATCGCAGCCTATCCAATCACGCTGCTTTCGGCCGCGATGAAAGCGATGAATGCCGCCCTGGCGGACCTCGCTGCAGGACAATCCACAAAAGAGCACCTTTTGGACTTTGCCGATCTGCGCCGCCAGATTGGTTTTGATGACTATCACAGCAAAGCGAACGCATTGAGACGTCGAGCGCGATAGTTTCGTCGGCTGCAAAGTGATGAAATTTGCGTCCAGGATTGTCGGGTTCGTTCAAGGGGGTATGCGGATTGCGTGCACCGCCTTAACCTACCGATAGAAGCTGAATTACGTCAAAGCCTCCCGCCTTGGCAGCAGCGACACCTTGAACAGAGTCCTCAATCACAAGGACTCCGTGATCGGATAGAAGCAAGTTGGCGGCGCGGAGGAAAATATCCGGCGCTGGTTTCGGGGGTAAACCGTCACTGATCGCCACGATGTGATCGAAGTATTCCCGCAATCCTGTCGCTTGAAGCGACGCCTCTGCAACGGGTCTTTCCGCGTTCGTTCCAACGGCCATTGGACCGACCTTCGACAGCGCCTCAACCAAACTTTTGGTGTCTTGTATGGCGACGACCTTGTCACTGATTGCGACAAACGCTTCGATACTACGTTTGCACGCAAGTTCGATGTCGAGGGGCTGCATGACTGCCGAGAACTCCTTGAAAAGAGAAACACGATCCAATCCTGTTCTTTCAAGATACCAATCGCGGTCCAGTGCCTGTCCCTGCTCTGAAATCGCCTGCGAAAAGGACTGAAAATGCACTTCGGAGCTTTCGACGAGCGTTCCGTCACAATCAAAAATGAAAGCTCGATAGCCGCGCTGCGAAATCACATTTCTCCAGGTATCAGATGTAATTTCGAGAACCTCATCACCGTCAGTATGAAGGAGCGCGGTAATCATTTTGACTTTTCCCAAATCATCGTTCCGGACATGCGT
Source organism: Boseongicola aestuarii (assembly GCF_900184815.1). Taxonomy (GTDB): domain Bacteria; phylum Pseudomonadota; class Alphaproteobacteria; order Rhodobacterales; family Rhodobacteraceae; genus Boseongicola; species Boseongicola aestuarii. The sequence continues at coordinate 144,939 of NZ_FXXQ01000005.1, forward strand.
AATCACCAACTAACAGACTGAACAGGCGTCGGTATCCCCAAACCACAGCCGTGGTCCATTTCACTTCACAAACTCGAAAATTTCGCTACCGTAAGGTTTGTGGGATCAGGACTGCAATAAAAAATGCGGCTGTCACACACTTCTTGTCCGCACCAAGACTGTGTTGACGGGACAAAATAAAGGGCCTCGGGCCCGACCACGGGAGGAATACCATGAAGAGATTAAGCACACTCGCGTTGACATCTATCGTCGCGCTAACCGCAGGCGTTTCGGCTGCGCAGGCCGACAAACTGACGCTGTATTGTTCGGCCCAGGAAGACTGGTGCCAATTGATGGCGCGCAGCTTTGAGGATGCGACGGGCATCGACGTGGACATGACGCGCAAGTCGTCCGGCGAGACCTTCGCCCAGATCAAGGCAGAATCTACGAACCCACGGGGCGACGTCTGGTGGGGCGGCACGGGCGATCCACATCTGCAGGCGGCTGAAGAAAACCTGACGGCGGCCTATGTTTCGCCAATGCGGGCCGAACTTCACGACTGGGCGATCAGTCAGGCAACCAGTGCTGGCGACAAGACCATCGGCATCTATTCCGGCGCTCTTGGCTATGGATACAACACCGAGCTTTTGGCGGGGAACAATCTGCCTGAGCCATCCTGCTGGATGGATCTGACAAAGCCTGAATACAAAGGCCATGTGCAGATGGCGAACCCGAACTCGTCCGGCACTGCCTACACGACGCTGGCCTCGATGGTGCAGATCTTCGGCGAGGACGAAGGCTTTGAATTCATGAAAGGGCTCCACGCCAATATCAACCAGTACACCAAGTCGGGGTCCGCTCCGATCAAGGCGGCGGGTCGCGGCGAAACCACCATTGGCATCGTCTTCATGCACGACGCCGTGGCGCAGGCTGTTGCCGGGTTCCCGGTCAAAGTGGTGGCCCCGTGCGAAGGCACCGGCTACGAGATCGGCTCGATGTCTATCATCGAAGGCGCGCGGAACATGGACGAAGCCAAGCAGTTCTATGATTGGGCTCTATCAGCGGACGCCCAGAACCTTGCGCTGCAGGTAAACGCGTTCCAGGTGCCGTCGAACGTGGGCGCCGAGACATCGCCATCCGCGCCTGACATGTCGACGATCAAACTGATCGATTATGACTTCAAGACCTATGGTTCATCCGATGAACGCAAGCGTCTGCTTCAGAAATGGGATGAAGACGTCTCAACGTTGCCGCAGTAAGACTTGCGCGACATTTCAAGTAAAACGACCACCCATCCGGCGCTGATCTTCTGGATCGTCGCCGGGTGGGTCGGGTTCTGCCTTCTGCCCTGGTACGGGATCGAAGACGGTTTCTTCACGTTTGAATGGCTGGTCGATGGCTATCCGTTTGATGAGGATTATGCCCCGGCTGCGTTTTTGATCGCACAGGGCGAAAAGCTGTGGCTGACCCCACTTCTTATTCCGCTCATCACGTCGGTTTTCGCGCTTGGTCGCAAGAAAAGTGACCCGCTCTATGCGAAGATTCTACTCCTGTCCGGCGCGTTCGGCTTTGGCTGGCTTATTGCCCAGGGCTTCGGCATCGGCATCCGAGGCTTCAACTTCGACTGGTTGAACGCCCTGTTCGGCGAGCTTGGCGACCGCCAGTTCGGGATGGGCTATGGCGCCTTGCTGCTCGCCTCGGCCTTTCTGTTTCTGTTCACCCAAGGGATCGCCGCGCGCGGAGCCGTGAATGGGGACGTCTTTGTCGTCAGCGCCATCGGCGGCGTCATCGTCATCGTGACGGTCTTCGTCTTCTTCCCGATTGCCAAGATGCTTCTGGCCGCTTTCATCACTGAAGAGGGTGGATATTCGGCCTCCGTCTTCGCTTCCAAGTTTTTCGATGACCGGCTCTGGAGCCTAAACTGCCTGACGGGCGGTCGCTGCGGAGTCGCCTGGAACTCGCTGTTCCTCGCTGTGCTCGTCGGCCTTTTGACAACGGTTCTTGGACTGGTGTTTGCACTGGTCGTGACGCGCTCGGGCTTTCGCTACAAACGTGCGCTTCGGGCACTGACGGTTCTGCCGATCATCACACCGCCCTTCGTCATCGGCCTTGCTCTGATCCTGCTGTTCGGCCTTTCCGGCACGGTCACTCAATTCGTCGCCGAGTTGCTCGGCATTCAACCAACGCGCTGGCTTTACGGTATGCCCGGCGTCCTCATCGCCCAGACACTCGCCTTCACCCCCATCGCCTTCCTCGTGCTGATCGGCGTCGTTGAAGGCGTGTCACCGTCAATGGAAGAGGCCGCTCAGACTCTACGCGCAAACCGCTGGCAAACCTTCCGCACGGTGTCGCTGCCGCTGATGCGTCCGGGCCTTGCCAACGCGTTCCTCCTCGGCTTCATCGAAAGCATGGCCGACTTCGGTAACCCACTGGTCCTCGGCGGCAACTTCGACGTCCTGTCGACCGAGATTTTCTTCGCCATTGTTGGCGCGCAATACGATCAGGGCCGCGCGGCGGTCCTTGCGATGGTGCTCCTGTTCTTCACGCTCTCGGCGTTTTACGCCCAGCGCATGTGGCTTGGAAAAAAGAGCTACACGACCGTTTCCGGCAAAGGCGACGCCGGCGTCCATCCACTAATGCCCAATGGCCTCGCCATTCCGGTGTTCATCGCGGCAGGCCTCTGGGGTTTGTTCACCGTCGTCGTCTACGGCATGATTCTTTACGGCAGCGTCGTCGAACTTTGGGGCGTGAACAACACACTGACGTTCAAGCATTACGTCACCGCCTTTTCGGTCCGCTTCGAAGAAACCGGCATCCGCTGGACCGGCGCGGCATGGGACAGCTTCTGGACGACGATCTATATCGCCGCCGCCGCCGCCCCGCTCACGGCAATCGTCGGGCTTATCACCGCATACCTGCTTACACGCCAAACCTTCGCGGGCAAAAACGCGTTTGAGTTCGGCACCATGCTCAGCTTCGCGATCCCCGGCACGGTTATCGGCGTGAGCTATATTCTGGCGTTCAACGTACCGCCGATCGAGATCACCGGAACCGGCATCATTCTGGTCGTAAGCTTCATCTTCAGGAACATGCCGGTCGGTGTGCGCGCCGGCATCGCCTCCATGAGCCAGCTCGACAAATCTCTTGATGAAAGCTCACTCACGCTTGGCGCAAACTCGTGGCAAACGTTCCGCAAAGTGATCCTGCCACTTCTGAAACCCGCCATTTTGGCCGCACTGGTCTATAGCTTTGTGCGCGCCATGACCGCGATCTCCGCGGTCATCTTCCTGGTGTCCGCGGAATACGACATGGCAACCAGCTACATCATTGGCCGCGTTGAAAATAACGACTACGGCCTTGCAATTGCCTATTCGACAACGCTGATCTTCGTCATGCTGGCGGCCGTTGGGTTGCTGCAATTGTTGGTCGGGCGCACCAAGATCGGACGCCGCACGCAATTCGGGGCAAAGGAACAGACATGAGCGAAACACTGATAGCCAGCAAGGCCGCTCCGGTCCGCTTTGAAAACGTCACCAAAAGTTTTGGGCGTGATGTCGTCGCGGTAGATAACATCGATCTGCATGTCGAGGCTGGCAAACTCGTCACCCTTCTCGGACCTTCAGGTTGCGGCAAGACCACCACCTTGCGGATGATTGCCGGGTTGGAGATGGCAACCTCGGGGCGCATCCTGATCGGGGATCGCGACGTAACAACTTTGCCCGCAACAGACCGCGACGTGTCGATGGTGTTCCAGTCCTACGCGCTCTTTCCCCACATGAGTGTGCTGGAAAACGTCTCTTACGGCCTGACGTTTTCGGGCTTTTCCAAAGCCGAGACAAAGGCGCGTGCTTTGGCCGGGCTCGAGTTGGTCGGCCTTAAAGGCTTTGACAGCCGCCTGCCAAGCGAATTGTCCGGCGGCCAACAACAACGGGTCGCTGTGGCGCGCGCTTTGGTGCTGGAACCGCAAGTTCTGTTGTTCGACGAACCCTTGTCCAACCTCGACGCCAAACTGCGCCGGCAGGTGCGCGAAGACATCCGCGCAATTCAGCAGGACCTCGGCCTGACCGTCGTCTACGTCACGCACGATCAGGAGGAAGCCCTTGCCGTCTCCGACGAGATCGTCGTGATGCGCAATGCCTCGATTGCGCAGATCGGCACGCCACGCAGCCTATACGACGCTCCGGTCGACCGGTTTGTCGCGGACTTCATCGGCGAAGCGAACATCCTACCTTGTGAAATCGACAGCGTCGATGGCGACATGGCAACCATCGCAATCGAGAATTACCGGCATGTTCTCCCGGCGCGCGGCCTTGCGCCGGGCCCGGCGAAACTGGCGGTGCGGCCGTCTCGTCTGGTGATCGGCGCGGAAAACGGGTTCAAGACGACCATCGCCAAAGCCACCTATGTCGGCGTGCGGATGGAGTACACCTTGGAGGCCAGTTTCGGAACGATGTTCGCGGTCCACGAGGACGTGGACGCTCCGTTCCAAATCGGCGCCGAGGTTACCGTCGGATTTTCGAAGAAAGGCCCGGTGCTGCTGCCCGAAGCCTAGGCCTTCTGGCCAAACGCCGTCTTTGACAAGGTCAGCAGTGGCTCAAAAATCGCTGGCGTGCCAACGACAACACGCCCGCCGTTCCGGATCATGTCGTTCGCATTCTGGTCTTCGACACATCCTCCCGCCTCAGCGACGATCAATTGTCCGGCCAGACAATCCCATGCGTTCATGTGTTCTTCCGAGTATCCCAGAAGGCGTCCCGCGGCGACATAGGCCAAAGACAACGCGCCAGACGCGTTCCGATAGAACATGGACCCCTCATTCACCAAGGAAGTCACAAGACGAACGATGCCCTGATCCTCGACACGGCTTGAATAGCCAATCCCGACGGTGCCTTGCGATAGCCTGCGGTCGTCCGACAGAGTCAAGGCCGCCCCGTTCAGCGTTGCCCCACGCCCCTTCACCGCAACGAAGGTTTCGTTGTTGCAAGGGTCGTGAATGACGCCACACTCGGTCACGCCGTTGCGAACGCCCGCCACAACGACGGTCCAAGCAGGGATCCCGTTGATGAAATTCGTCGTGCCGTCGATGGGATCGATGACCCATGTGAACCCGGACGTGCCAGGCGAGGGTGCATGTTCCTCACCCACAATCGCGTCGTCTGGAAAATTCTCAGAAAGCAGTTTGCGTGTCAGCAATTCCACTTCGCGATCCGCCTGCGAAACAAAATCCTGATGGCCCTTGTGGTCAATTACCAAGCTGGCCTGATTCCGGAAGTATTGCAGCGCCAGGCGTCCTGCCTGTCTGCAAATATCTTCCAAGACTTCAATTCTTTCGGGCATTCAATCTCTTCTCTCAAATGCTGTTCTACTCAAGCGACCATCGCCAGCGCATAGTTGAGTTTGGTCACTTTCGAGTACAATGCAAAGGCCGTTTCGAGAATGAAGCCGTCGCTTGCTGCACGCGCATTAGACTATCGCCGCACAATGATGCCGAGACCTATACATCAGATTGCACTAGCAGTCACTTTTCCATGATGCGCTGACGTAAGCTGCCAATACTTCGCCCTCATGATCCACAGCGCGCTGCAGATTATTTGTCTCGCCGTTGATCTTCGTTGCAAATTGGATGATGTCAGAACTGGGCTTGAAGTCGCGAACTGGGCTGGATTCAATCATCCAGCGAAGATGCTGGACCGCCCTGCCCCCCTCAAGCAGATTTCTTATGTTCAAACCTTCGAAACGCCTACCAGTTCAAGCAGCGTTACATACCGAAAAACCCAGCGCTTGCCGGGGCGGCGACGCTGAACGAGGTATCGCATGTCTTCTATCTCGGCCTTGTTGTGGTCCATTTTGGGCAACACCTCCTTGGACATCGAGACGAAAGACGTTGATAACAACACGCAATGTGTGGTGGCGGAGACGAAGTCCGTCATGTAAAACATTTTAGTCATTGTTTTAAAAAACAAATTTCAGAAACGCAAATCGCACACCACACGATCTACCACACCAAAATCGCGCGAGCGCCAAGATTTGGCAACATCGCGTCGCCTCGACCCTCTTGCGCAGTCACCCACAATATTTTTGATTTGTGGATGCGTGAATTTGACCCCCTCCACCGGTCGGTGGGATTTGGCCAATGAGGGTCTAAATACCCCCCACCCAGATCTTGATAGCCGCTTTACCGCAGACCCGCCGCCCAGTTCCGTTTTCACTGAGGTGTTATTCAAGAGGGGGGGAAGCGTCTCAAAAAGACGAATTGATTGCAAAGCGGACATCTTCCTGTGCACGAGGTGTTCACAAGGTCACTCTTCGTCCATGCCGACCCGTGCTTACACGGTTTTCAGCATTCCGCCATCAACATGGTATGCCGACCCCACAGAGTAGGAAGCACGTGAACTACACAGAAAGACACAAAAGTTCGCGAGTTCCTCTACGCTTCCAAATCGCTTTATGTCGGCATTCTCATTTGCAACTTCCTGCAAGTATGCCTCCCAATCGTCACCCCGCAGTTCCCTGGCCGTATTCTCCCAATCTGGAGTATGGATGAGACCCGGATTGACAGTATTGACCCGAATATTCCGCTTTACCATTTCTGAAGACAGGCACTTGCCGAACATAAGGAGTGCAGCTTTGGTAGTATTGTAGATTGGTTCATACCAAAGTGGTTGAACCGCACAGATCGAGGCGTTCATCAGCATCGCTCCGCCTCCCTTTGCTTCCATCTGATCTGCCAGTCCCCTCGACAGACGTACCGCGGCCATTACATGCAAGTTCCAAAAGTCGAGCCACTTTTCATCAGGAGCATCGGCGACCGTCTCGTTCGAACCAGTACCAGCGTTCGAGACAAAGATGTCCGCGCCGCCGGACGCCGCCGCCGCGTCGATTACCGAGTTGCATCCTTCCATGGTGGAAACGTCGGCTGTCACAGAAGTTGCCTCGACGCCAAATTCCTCGCTAATTGCTCGCGCCGCTTTTTCGACAACGTCCTGTGTGCGGGCGTTCAACAAGACATTTGCACCTTCAGCAGCGAACGCTCGGGCAATTCCAAGACCAATCCCCTTCGAGCCACCCGTGATAACCGCCAGCTTGCCTTCTAATCCCAGATCCATCTCGAACTCCCGCCGTTTATATAGCATTAGACCAAAGACATGCCTTGGCTCAAGCTATGGGACCGACCACATAGTCCCGCAAAGCGGACGTCGATGCGTATCACTGCGAATGACCGCTATGCGGGACTTGTGAGCTTTCGCTGCGTCTGAGCCAAAGTCGGCTCTCTCGCTCGCGGTGTGTCTACACGCGAGGGCGTCACCCCTAGACGCTGCAATACCGCCCTACCCCGCACAAGCAAGTTTCCTCTGACAAAGCGAACAATTGGACTAACTCAAGGCAACACAAATATCGTCCGCTTCATCAAAGCGCCTTCTGCTCCATCAGCTCAACCCAACGGTGGCAGGCAACTTCGTGACCGGTTCCGTCCGCATGTTCCAGCACAGGTTCCTCGGCCTTGCATTTATCAATGACAAACGGACAGCGGGTGTGGAACTTGCAGCCCGGCGGCTGATTTGTCGGTGACGGGATCTCGCCTTCAAGCTTTTGAGCGGATTTTTCGTCGTCGGGATCCAGTGACGGAATCGCCGAAAACAACGCCTTGGTATAAGGATGGCGCGGGGCCTCAAAAAGTTGCCGCGTCGTCGCGCTTTCAACCAAACGACCAAGATACATCACAGCCACATGGTCACATGTATGGGCAACCACAGAAAGATCATGGCTGATGAACAGGAAAGTAATCCCGAGATCGCGTTGCAACTCCTTCAACAAGTTCAACACGTCGGCTTGAATCGACACATCGAGTGCTGCGACACTCTCATCGGCCACCACAAACTTCGGCCCCGACACAAGCGCTCGCGCGATTGAAATCCGCTGGCGCTGCCCCCCGGAAAACGCATGAGGAAACCGCCGCAGATGCTCGAGGTTCAGACGGCACTTCGCAGCAATTTCACGGACACGCTCGTCGGTCTCTTCCCGCGAGCTTGTCAGCCCCATAACTTCCAAAGGTTCGGCGATGATATCGCGCACCGTCATCCGTGGCGAAAGCGCTGCATATGGGTCCTGAAAAATCAGTTGCGCGCGTTTTCGGAAATCCTTGAGCTTAGCGCCATTCAGCGTGGTGAGGTCATACTCCACTTCGCCGTCTTTGTAGGTCGCACTGCCGCCAGTTATCGTAACAGCCTTCAAGAAGGCGCGCCCAAGCGTGGTCTTTCCAGAGCCGCTTTCCCCAACAAGTCCAAAGAATGACCCGCTTTGAATATCGATATCGACGTTGTCCACCGCCTTGAGGATACGCTTATCGAAGAGGCCCTTTCCGATGCTGAAACCAACGGACAGACCTCGGGCGGATATGAGTGTGTCGTCGCTCATGCCACCCCCTCATCTTTATAAATGTGACACGCAACGCGATGCACCGGATTGACTTTGATATCGGGCGGCAAAACCGACATGCAGGCGTCGCCCACAATCTTTGAACAACGCGTGTTGAAAACACACCCAGGTGGACGCTCCAAAGGTGATGGAATGTCCCCTGGGATCGGCAAGAGCGGGTTCTCCAAATCATCAAGCTTCGGCAATGCCGCGATCAGACCTTGGGTGTAGGGATGACGCGGATCGCGGATCACTTCGCGCACGGGACCCTTCTCAATGAGGCGACCCAAATACATGACTGAAACGTAGTCAGCCGTCTGCGCAACGACGCCAAGATCGTGCGTGATAAAGATGATCCCCATGTCGAACTCAGTGACGAGATTTTTCATCAAATCAATCACCTGAGCTTGGATTGTAACGTCCAATGCCGTTGTCGGCTCATCTGCAATCAGAAGTTTGGGCTTGGTCGACAGAGCCATGGCAATCATCGCGCGTTGACGCATGCCTCCCGACAGTTCGAATGCAAATTGATCGACGCGTTTGTGAGGATCAGAGATTCCGACGCGGTCCAACATCTCGATGGAGTGTTTGCGCGCCTGCTCCTTTGACATGTCAGAATGCAGCATCAATTGCTCGACCATCTGTTTTCCAATGGAAATAGCAGGTGCAAAACTGGCCATTGGCTCCTGGAAAATCATCGAGATCGCACCGCCGCGCACCACCTTCATATCCTTGGCCTTGCGCAACGACAGAACATCCACATCGCCCTCATCAGTATGAAGGATGATCTTGGACTCCGGCGAATAAACCGCGTTTTTGGCGTTAAGGTGCATCAATGCCTTGGCCGTCACGGATTTCCCCGATCCGCTCTCTCCGACAAGGCCAATCACTTCACCTTTTCGCAGTCGAAAACTGACGTCTTCAACCGCCGTAATCAGACCTTCATCCGTGCGGAATTTCAGTGTCAGATTCTGAACCGTTATCAGATTGCTCATTTGTTATTGTCCGAATAGGGGTCAGCCGCGTCTCGCAATCCATCGCCCACAAAGACAAATGCCATCACCAGAGCAATGAAAAAGAAGACCGGAATAAAGTACCACTGATAGTTCAAAAGCACGTCAGCGCTGGTCACGTTTTGAAGCATCACGCCGAGGCTGTTGACCGGATCTTTCAGGCCAAGACCAATGAAGCTCAGCGCGGTTTCCGACAAAACCATGTAGGGAAATGAAATCACCAGATCGACGATGATGTAGCTTGTGAAACTCGGCAACAAATGCCGCCGGATCACATGCCCGGAAGAAGCTCCGCAGAGCTGTGCCGCCAAAACATATTCCTGATTTCGTTCGGTCAAAAGATGCGTACGCACTCTTCGCGCCAATGTCGGCCAACCGATCAAACCGAGGATCATGGATATGTAAAAGAACCTCGATTCCGCAGATAACTCAGGGGGCATAAAGGCCGCCACTGCCATGAATAGAGGGATCGCAGGCACCGTTCGAACAGCGTCCGTGATCATCTGCAAAACGCTGTCAATCCAGCCACCGTAATAGCCCGATATCCCCCCTATCACGAGCGCCAGAACGAAGGCGATAAACACCCCAATTGTCCCAACCTGCATCGACGTCAAAATCGCATGCAGCGTGCGCGAGAAGATGTCTTTACCTGTGGCATCGGTCCCAAAGAGATGCACAAAGCCGTCCGGAGCCCCGAAAAGATGAGTGTCCATCGGAATGAAGCCAAAAAGCTTGTATTCCCATCCTTCAACGAAAAAAGACAGGTACTTACGATCATCCGTGTTGATCTTTGTCACCCACCTGAAGTTCGTTTCCATCGACCGCTCGCGCTCAACCCCATAGACGTAGGGCCGCCAACTACATCCGGCATCGTCGCAGAACTGCGGGATTTGCGGTGCACCGTTCGTGTAATCGTCGTTTTTGCCAGCGACCGTCGGATTATAGGGCGACAAGAACGGCGCAAACAATCCCGAGAGCAAAAGAACCACCAACACACTCGCGGCGATCATGGCTGCGCGCTGTTTCTTGAAACGTGCCCAAATCAACTGCCCCTGAGAGGCGGTAAAATAAGCCTCCTTGGACTTCTGATCCGACATTCCTGCGGAGGCGGGGTTTGTGATTTGATCGGTCATGGCGCTTACCTGATAATGCTTTTGCGAACACGCGGGTCCAAGACCGCCAACAAGACATCGGTCAAAAAGTTCAATGTCACGATGGAGGCGGTCAGCAAGAAAATGATGGCCCCGGCCAGTTGCTGATCGTTTGACCGCGCGAGCGCTTCGATCAACAAGGCGCCAGCCTCGGTGAGTGTTAGAATGAGCGCCACAATCGGAAGTTCGTTGAAGATGCGGTTCAAATCAAAACCGAGCGAATTCACAATCGGACCAAGCGCATGCCGCGCCGGATAGCGCCACAAAAGCTTACCGCCCGAAACCCCGCGTGCAGCCGCAGCGGTGACATACAACTTGCCAATCTCGTCAGACATCAAGGCGCGCACTGTCTGCAATGCAAACGCTGTTGCGGACCATCCAAGAATGAAAATAGGCAACCAAGCGTGTGACAACAGATCGACAAACCTGTCCCAACTCCAATCGGCATCTCGGAATTCAGGTGAGAACAGCCCGGTCAAGGTGTTTCCGAAATAGACCGTCGCGAACAGCATAATCATCAACGCCAAAAGGAAGTTCGGAAGCGCCAGACCGAGATAGCTGAACAGACGCAGTGAGTTGTTCAAAAAGGCGCTGGAAGACGCAGCGGCGATAATCCCAACCGGGATGGCAATGGCATATGCCAATGCAAGCGACGCCACACATAGCGCCAAAGAAATCCAAAACTTGTCGCCCAAAAGCTGAGCGATATCCACGCGCAGAATACAGCTATCGCCAAAATCACCCTGAAACGCGCCGGCAATCCAACTGCCCCAACGCTCAAGGAAGGGTCGATCAAGACCGAGGCGCGCGCGCTCGGCTTCAAGTTCATTGGCAATCTGAATGCTGGAACCTTGGGTGTTCTTAAAGGCCAGATACCGCTCGGCGCAGTCACCAGGCACCAGTTCCATCAGAGAAAAGACGACCAAGGACACAATCACCAGCGTTATCAAGGCCATGATTGCACGTGTCATCACGAACTTGGCGAATTGGAGCATCTATCGTCCCTGTCATTAAAACGGCGCGGTTGGTCCGCGTCCTGTTTTGGCTGGTCTTTGTCGTCTGGTTCGGGCGAGACCCCCGCCCGAACCTTGTCTGAGTTTACGCGTGACGGATTATTCGTCCAACCACCACTGTGTCGCCCGATATGGGTACGTACGGTAGTACTCGTAGCTGTGCGTCTTGAACTCGGTGAAGTTCTTCAGATCGTTGTTGTTGATCAAAGGTGCAGGCGCGTTGACCGTACCGATGAAGAACAAGTTCGACGTCATGTTCTCGACCATCCGGTTGCCCAGCATCTTGAACTCATCGCTGCTCTGATCCGCAGACTGGAACGCGTTGATGTCAGCAATCAGCTGTTTGACATCCTCAGGCGGCTCAACGCCAGCAGATCCGTTGCTGTCCACCCACTCGGCCCAGAGCATACCGTTACGGTTGCCGAAGTAGTTCTCGAACGGGGGCACCCACAGCTCGTTATTGCCAAGGACGATTGCCAGCGGCTGTGACTTACGCCACATCGAGACATCGAGCTTGTTGGAGGACTGCGCCGAGCGATACTCGTCCGGTGTCACCTCCTTCACGACAGACTGAATGCCCACGTCGGCCCAGTACTGGCTGACAAGTTCGACCGTCTGGCCGGCGATGCCCTGTGTCGAATAGTTCAGGTTCAACACCAGCTTGTCGCCATTCGGCAGTTCGCGGAAGCCATCACCATCCGTGTCGGCCATACCAAGAGCGTCAAGACGTGCATTGGCACCGGCCTGGTCGAATCCGGCCATATAGTTCTGCCAGTCACCTTCAATAAACTCAGGCATCGGAGAGAAGCCGGTGTATTGCATCGGCGTACCTTGCCCGAAGAAGCCAACTTCGTTGAGTTGCTCGCGGTTGATGGCCAAAGACATCGCTTCACGGAACGATAGATCACCAAAGACCGCACGCTTGGCAGGGTCTTCGTGCGTGACGTTAAAGCCAAAAGCACCAATTGTGATCTCAGGCTTTAGCTGCACCGTGTAGTTGCCGCTCTCCTGGCTCTCCAGAAGAAGAGGTGCCGAGGCAAGCTGCAAGGACTGCGATTTGTAGTCTACTTCCCCATTCACGATCTTGAGGATACGCACCTCATTGTCGTTGATATAGACCTCATCCTGTTCACCGATATATGGTAGCTGCTGGCCCGTCGTGTCCACCTGATGGAAGTAAGGGTTGGCCACAAGGCGGCGCCCTTCAGTGGTGTCAGCAATGTAGATATGGCTCTCAAGTGTTGGGTGAGTGTGCTTGGGCAAGCCGTCTACAAGGTCAGGTTTCGAGAGCATCGGAGTAGGCGTATCCGTCCAGTCCGAATTCCCGTAATAGGCCTTGATCGCGTCATAGCCGTTTTCAAAACCAAGGCTCTGAGCATAGCTGTCCGCATCGGCATTGATATCCGGGTGGAACTGACCAAGGAAGTGCTTCGGCTGGAAGCCCTGACCGAAGTGCGTGGCAAAGTGCGCCAAAAGACCCGGCTTAGGTGCCGGCAAGTTGAAGATCACCGTAACATCGTCCGGTGTGTCGACCGTCATCGTCTCACCACCGACGGTCACGTAGTCTTTCGGATTTTCGAAAATATTGGTGTCGAGCATAAGGTTGTCATGCCAGAAAGCCACGTCAGCCGATGTAAACGGCGCACCGTCTGACCATTTGTGACCTGCGCGCAGCTTAAACGTCAGCTGGGTGAAATCGTCGTTCCACTCCCATGACTTCGCGATGTTCGGCACAATCGTCTGAAGATCATCTGAATAGCGCACGAGGTTCACGTGACGCACGGAAAGGAAGTCCGATGTTCCAGCTTCCGTAGCGTTCGAAAGAACGTTCAAAACGCCTCCGTACTGCCCAACACTATCGTAAGGCACCACAACCAGAGGCTCGGATGGCAAACGATCCGCGACCGGAGCAAGATCGCCATTCCCGACAATTTGGCTGTTCAGGCTTGCGATATCGGGATGCTCAGAGAACTCCATCGTACAGCCAGCGGCTGCCTGAAATTCCATAAGGTCAAACTGCTGCGGATAAGCACCCGCCGCAACGCCGCCCATATCCGCCATCGTGATGGCCGGGCAATTGGCATAGGCTGCCGCCGGAATGGCCAGCACCGCAACGCCGCTTAATAAGATTCGTTTCATTTTGTCTCCCAGTTTACGAAGTAGTTATCGTTTTTTGTGTCAGCGGATTCACGCGAAACGCAGACCGCCTCCAGATCGCTTGAAGCAAGCGGCGTTTTCGCCGTCTTGCAATTTGAAGTGAGAAGAATTCTTTTCACCCGCTTGTCGTCCCCCAAGACTGCTAACCATCAGGACAACGTCGCTGCGCGCTTTGAAAGCGCCTAGCTCTTGTATCTCTATCATAAGCTTGCACTTTCTCGTAAAACTTTTGCAACATTCAAACTCGTTTTATCGCCTGAAGCATGCCGCGGAGCGGTTTTTACACCGGCGGCACTGACCATGGTTTGCGCAAACCGACCGCCAGGATTGGACATGCGATGATCAAGCATGCTCTGCGAAAGCATCAGCATTTTTTCTGCCGATTGAGGGTCATCCGCGATGTTGCGCGCCTCACCTTCATCCGTGTGATCAAACAGGATTGCGGGCAATCCACCATTGAAATGAACAAGGCTGTGAGTGCCATCACGCAAGATCGCAAGATTTGCCTCAGACGCTCCCAAGCCAAGGCTAACTTGTACATTCGTCGCCTCAATCGGATCGCCAAAATCCAGCTCCGAAAAAGAGTGACTCCGCCAGTCTGTCGGCACGTCACCATCAAGGAAAACTCCGAGATCGCGACCGTCCATCGTATCCGGCGGCATAACCCCGATCCTGCTCAAAATCGTCGGCGTGAGGTCTATTGATTCGGTTGGCTGAACCACATCTCTGCCGTGGCCATTTGGCTTTCGAGGATCACGGATAATGAGCGGCGTATGAAAGGCAGAGTTCAGATAGCTTGACTTGCCCCAGCACCCCTGATCACCCAACGTCTCGCCATGATCGGCCGTGATGACGATCATCGTATCGTCAAACTGTCCGGTATCTTTCAGGAAGCTCAGCAATCGACCAACGTGATGATCCACTTCGCTGGCCAGACCCAAATACAGAGCTCTGAGTTTGGCTGTGGTTTCCTCACTATCCGGCAAATCAGGCAAGCCCTGCACACAACTCGCCGCGGTTTTGCTCTGCCTTGTCGCGTCAAGAAATGGATGCTCCACACTCACGCTTTCGGGCCTGGGGAGAGATGCCGGATCATACATGCGATTGTAAGGCTCAGGCGCAACGAAGGGCGGATGCGGGCGAATATACGTCACTTGCGCAAACCATCCCGGTGGACGAACGGCCAAATCGCGAAGAACACAATCCGTCAAAAAAGCTGTGTCGCTGTCCTCGGCTCGATAAAATGCGGGATCACAAGGATCACTCCCTTGAGGCGCATAAAATAATGAGTAGTCAGGCAGGTCATAGTCTTTCGATTTCAGATAGGCTCTCCAGGGAAAACTCTCATCAAGGCGCATTTCGACCAACTCATCAAAGCCCGCCGCTACTGCTTCGTAAGTGTGGATGTCCGGATCATTAGGGTGATGCTGGCGTGGATCTCGCGCGATATCGGTATATCCAAATAGCATCGGACGATACCCCGCCCGCCGCGCTTCTGTTCCCAATGTTGGGGTATCATGCGGTAATGGCGTGCCGTTACGCACGGATCCATGGTTCATCGCATATTGCCCGGTGAGAATAGACGCCCGGGAAGGCCCGCACGGATTGCACACCGAGTAATGATTGAGAAATGTGACAGCGTCAGCCCGCAAAGCCTGCAAATTCGGTAGATCGACGTGGTCGGCCAAAGCGCCCGTAAGGCAATCCGCGCGAAGCTGATCTATTACAACAAACAGAATATTCGGACGGTCCGTCACGTCGACAGCGTTCCCCAGTTCCCGTATTCCCCTGGACGAGCAAATCCGCTTTTCAGCGATGTGGCAAGTGTCATGGTCGCATTTTGCGAACTCTTTTGAAAAACAACGCCGTCTGCCGGATTACTGCGCAATACCTTTGCAGATCCGACTAAAGAGGGCCAATGCTGCGCAAAAATGCACGAATAACCGGCACGTCGGTGCGCATCGACAAATGAACCAAGGTCTCAGTCATCGCGATATCAGTCCCTTGGATGGACACCCGCTCCAACCGATCATCATGCCCAAACTCAGCTTCGCTGACAAATCCCAGCCCTGCCCCGGACGCTACCACTTCGCGCATCGCCTCACGCCCATCGACCTCTATCACCGGTCGCAAAGTCACCTTCCGCTTTTTGGCGACGTCTTCAAGAATAAGCCTCGTGTATGAGCCGTTCTCCCGAAAAACGAGAGGATAGTCAGGTAAGTCGTCAAGACTGATCGCGTGGGTTCCCTTGGGCAGGAAACCTTTGGCCGCAACAGCAATAATCGGGGACTGACCCAGCCGATAACTCTGAAGATCAGGACCAGAATCCAGATTTCCAACGATACCAATTTCAGCCTCATAGTTGCGCAACTTCGACAAGATGGCCGCCGTGTTCCCGCTTTCGATCGTCACAAAAACCTTTGGATACTCCGAGCGAAACTGGCTGAGCGCGTCTGTAATGTGGATCGCAGAATCCGCCACAATCCTCAGCTTGCCCTGAACCGCAGCCCGCGCGCGGCCAAGATAATCGCCAATCCCGTCTTCAAGCTCGAAGAACTGGTTTGTCATCCGAAATAAACCCTCACCCGCCTCAGTGAGACGAACTTGTCGGTGTTCACGGCGGAACAGCAAAGTATCGTGCGTCTGCTCCAATTTTCGCACCTGATCCGACAGCGCAGGCTGGGTCTGATTGAGAGCCTCCGCCGCCCGCGAAAACCCGCCATACAAGGCGACAAAGTGAAAGGCGCGAAGTTGGCTATAGCGCATGGCGCTCTCCATACAAAAAAATTATAGATCAATATAAAATGAAAATTTTACATATGCGTCAAGCCGGCCCATCTAAGCGGTATCCGCAACAAGAGGTCACCTCTATGCCTGCACCCTTGCCGCCCCCGAAATTGGGTGAACCCTACCTTCTCACGCCTGGGCCGCTCACAACCTCTTTTGGCGTTAAAGAAGCCATGTTGAAGGACTGGGGAAGCTGGGACGATGATTTCCGCGCTTTGACGCGCGAGATACGCGCCGGGATACTCGACCTCATCGGCCCGGGCGCTGAGGCCTACGACTGCGTGCCGATCCAAGGGTCCGGTTCATATTGCGTCGAAGCGATGCTCGGAACCTTCGTGCCAAAAGACGGAAAAGTTCTGGTGCTCGCCAACGGCGCCTACGGCCTGCGCGCGGCACAGACTATGACCTACCTGAACCGCGCCCACACCTTGATCGACAAAGGCGATTATCTCCCTCCGCGCGGCGATGACGTCGCACACGCTCTGGCCGAAGATCCTGCGATAACTCATGTATTGGCGATTCATTGCGAAACAAGCTCCGGCATCTTGAACCCGATTGACGAGATCGCCGAGGCAACCCACGCGGCAGGACGCAAACTTCTGATCGACAGCATGTCCGCCTTTGGCGGCGTGCCCATGGACTTGGCCACGCTGCGCTACACGGCAATGGTGTCCTCCGCCAATAAATGCATCGAAGGCGTGCCGGGATTCGGATTTGTGATAGCGCGCACCAGCGAACTTGAAGCCGCAAAAGGCAACTGTCATTCGCTCAGCCTCGACGTGGAAGCCCAATGGTCAACAATGAGCAAAACTGGCCAATGGCGCTTCACGCCGCCAACCCATGTCGTGGCGGCATTCCGCGAGGCTCTAAGAGCACACGCTCAGGAAGGCGGCGTCGAAGGTCGCGCTGCGCGCTATTCAAACAACCGAGATGCTCTTGTCACTGGAATGCGCGCACTTGGATTCGAAACCTTGCTCGATGACCGTTGGCTCAGCCCGATCATCGTGACGTTCTTCTGTCCGGCTGACCCGGCATTTCAATTTTCTCAGTTCTACGATCTGATGAAATCCAAGGGGTTCATCATCTATCCCGGCAAACTCACAGTTGTTGATAGCTTCCGCATCGGCTGTATCGGCCAGATGGATGCTCACGTTATGAACCTTGTGGTGGAAGCCGCGCGTGACGCTCTATCTGACATGGGAGTGGTCAGCGCCGCCCCACCCGCCATCGCTTTGAACGAACGCAAGAAACTTGCCGCATTATAAGGACCGAACCAACATGCCGATCACCAACGAGGTCGTCGCCAACGAGCGCACCTACGCAGTCCCCAAAACCTGCGCGATTGCTATTTGCTTAGACGGCTGCGAGCCCGAATACTTGGAAGTCGCCATCGCCGAAGGTCTGATGCCGACGTTAAAACGCATTCGCGAAACCGGAACGGACCGATTGGCACATTCCGTAATCCCGAGCTTCACCAACCCCAACAACATGTCCATTGCCACGGGCCGCCCACCAGCAGTGCACGGAATTTGCGGTAACTTCCTCTTTGATCCCGATACCGGCGAAGAGGTGATGATGAATGACGTACGCTTCCTGCGCGCGCCAACCCTTTTCTCAAAATACTACGAAGCGGGCGCAAGGGTGGCTGTGGTCACGGCCAAAGACAAACTGCGCGCGCTCTTAGGGGCCGGTCTCAGCTTTGACGACGACCGGGCGATTGCGTTTTCCTCGGAGCGCGCAGCCGAGACTACGAAGTCCGAGCACGGCATCGACAACGCCAGCGCATGGCTCGGAATGGACGTCCCCGAAGTGTATTCAGCCGAACTTTCCGAATTCGTCTTCGCCGCTGGTGTAAAGCTTCTCAAAGAATGGAACCCCGACGTGATGTATCTGTCGACCACAGATTACATCCAGCACAAGTTCGCCCCCGATGAGCAAGGCGCCAAAGACTTCTACGCCATGTTCGATCGCTACCTCGCCGAGCTCGACGCAATGGGCGCGGCCATCGTGGTAACCGCCGACCACGGCATGAAACCCAAACACGACGCCAACGGCGACCCCGCCGTGATCTATGTCCAAGACTTGCTCGATGCGTGGCTGGGCAAAGCCGCCGCCCGCGTGATCCTGCCCATCACTGACCCCTACGTGGTCCACCACGGTGCCTTGGGCAGCTTTGCCACAGCCTACTTGCCCTCCCAGGCCGATCAAGCCGACATCATCGCCCGCCTCAAAGCGCTTCCCGAAATGCTCGAAGTGCTTACCAAAGAAGAGGCAATCGAACGCTTTGAACTCCCCGGAGATCGCATCGGCGATATTGTCATGGTCTCCACCGAGAACATGACCATCGGCACCTCGGCCCACCGCCACGATCTCGCCGCCCTTAAAGAGCCATTGCGCTCGCACGGCGGCTTGACCGAACAGGCCGTCCCTTTCATCGTTAACCGGAAGATCGACCTGCCAACCGCACCGACCCTTCGAAATTTTGATGCGTTCTATTACGCAGCACAAGCAGCAGCACTGGAAGAGCAAGACGCATGAACAAAATGGACAAAACAGACATTCGTCACGAAGGAATGCGCATCGGCGGTGAAGTTGTTTTCACCGACAAAGTCATCAACGTGCACTACCCCTACACCGACGAAGTGATCGGCACTGTGCCCGCCGGGACCGCTGAGCACGCCGCCAAAGCCTTCGAGATCGCCGCAAACTACAAGTCCAAACTCAGCCGCTACGAGCGCAGCCAAATCCTTCAGCGCGCCGGTGAACTGATCGGCGAAAAGCGCGAGTTCTTGGCGAAATGGCTCACGCTGGAACTGGGCATTTGCCACCAACACGCAATCTACGAAACCAAGCGCGCGCAGGACGTTTACCAATTCGCGGCCGCTCAGGCGATGAACGACGATGGCGAGATCTTCTCCTGTGACCTGACCCACAACGGCAAAGAGCGCAAGATTTTCACCAAACGCGAACCCGTAAGGGCCATCTCGGCGATCACCCCCTTCAATCACCCGCTGAACATGGTCAGCCACAAAATCGCACCCTCTATCGCGACGAACAATTGCATGGTGTGCAAACCAACCGAGTTGACCCCCCTCACGGCGATTGCCTTGGCCGACATCCTCTACGAGGCCGGTCTGCCGCCCGAGATGTTCCAGATCGTCACCGGATTGCCCGAAGATATCGGCGACGAGATGATCACCAACAAAAACATCGACATCATCACCTTCACCGGCGGTGTGCCCGTTGGCAAAATCATCGCAAATAAAGCCGGCTACAAGCGTCAGGCACTCGAGCTTGGCGGCAACGACCCTCTCATTGTGTGCAATGACCTGAGCGACGCCGACCTCGACAAGGCAGCAACGATTGCCGTTGCGGGCGCAACTGGTAACTCAGGCCAGCGTTGCACCGCTGTGAAGCGCATTCTTGTCCAAGAAAGCGTCGCGGACAAATTCGTCCCGCTCGTTTTGGAGAAGGCCAAGAAAATCAAGTTCGGCGACCCGCAAGACCCAGCGACGGAACTCGGCTGTGTTATCCACGCTGCCGCGGCGGAGCTCTTTGAAAAACGCGTCTTTATGGCAGAAAGTGACGGCGCAGAGATTCTCTATCACCCGGGCCGCAACGGCGCTCTTTTGCCGCCGATTGTGGTCGACAAGGTGCCTCACAATAGCGAATTGGTGATGGAAGAAACCTTTGGACCCATCATCCCAATCGTGCGCGTTCCAGACGACGACGCCGAAGTAATGCGGATCTCCAATTCCACCGAATTTGGATTGTCCTCGGGCGTCTGCACCAATGACCTGAACCGTGCCATTGCCTACATCAACGGCTTGGATGTCGGCACCTGCAATATCTGGGAGCAGCCCGGATACCGCATTGAGATGTCTCCTTTCGGAGGGATCAAGGACAGTGGCAACGGTGTGAAAGAAGGCGTTATAGAAGCGATGAAATTCTTCACGAACGTGAAGACCTATTCGCTGCCATGGCCAAACTAGAGTGCGCTTTTTCTTCAAAAAACCACTGCCTCCGGCGGGGATACTTTGAAACAAGAGAACGATGAAATCGGCCACCACACAGAGGGCGAGGCCAATACAAGCGCCGCGCGCGCGGCTTGGGCTGCGCGCGAGACTCACGCACCAACGCAACGCCTCTTGGCGCGGGATTCGGACGCGTTTCTGCATCAGTCCTTGTCGTCTCCATGCGTTGCCACAATCGCCAAGGCTGAGGGCATCTGGGTCGAGGACACCGCCGGTCGGCGCTACATGGATTTCCATGGAAATTCGGTGCACCACATCGGTTACGGTCACCCTCGCCTAATTGCGGCTATCACGGCCCAGCTGAACGAACTGCCATTTTCTCCCCGTCGCTTTACAAATGACGTTTCGGTTGAACTGGCAGAACGCTTGGGGCAGTTGGCACCCGGCGATCTGAACAAAGTCTTGTTCACCACCGGCGGCTCGGACGCCAACGAAGTCGCGCTCAAGATCGCCCGCGCAGCCACCGGGCGCTTCAAAACTCTGAGCTTTTGGGACGCCTTTCACGGTGCGGGTTTTGGCTCCGCCTCTGTCGGCGGCGAAGCCACGTTTCGTAGTCATATCGCCGGTCCAATGATGCCAGGTGCCGAACACGTGGCGCCGTTTCATTGCTACCACTGCGCTTACGGCCACCCCGGACCAAAGGCCTGCGGATTGGCTTGCGCCAAAATGGTCGACTATGTTCTTGGCCGCGAAGGCGATGTTGCGGCCGTGATCGCCGAACCGATGCGGGCCGTTCCCGTAGTGCCTCCTCCCGGATATTGGAAGGCCGTACGCGATGCCTGCCATCGCCACGGAGCGCTTCTCATTATGGACGAAATTCCAACGGGATTGGGCAAGACAGGTCGTTTCTTTGCCTTTGACCATGACGACATCATTCCGGACATTGTGACGCTCGGAAAAGCGCTTGGAGGCGGCGTCTTGCCAATTGCGTCCGTGATTGCTCGCAACGATCTGGATGTTTGCGGTGATTTCGCAATCGGCCACTACACGCACGAAAAGAACCCCGTCACTGCACGGGCGGCGCTCACCACATTGGATATCATCGAAGACGAAAACCTGGTGGAGCGCTCCAATCACTTGGGACGCAAAGCAATGGACCGGCTACAGGACGCCCTCGGGGATCACCCGGCCGTTGGCGACATCCGAGGACGCGGCCTGATGTTCGGAGTTGAGATTGTCAAAGACCGCGACACACGCGAACCCGACAATCAAACGGCTGAGAAGATTTACTATGCCTGTCTGGGACAGGGCTTGAGCTTCAAAATCAGCTCCGGTTCCGTACTGACGCTTTCTCCACCACTGACAATCGCGCAGGAAGACTTGGACCGCGCCCTTGGCATTGTCGAAACAGCAATCCGCGATGTCGCGGCGTGAAGATCGTTCGCACAGACTCAGAATTGTGCACGCCGCATTTGGACGCTGAGCTTCGAAAAGCTGGCCACGACCTGACGTTGTTACCGGACGGTATCAGCGAAAGCGATCTCTGCCGCGCTGTCGCGCAAGCTGATCTTTTGCTCATGTGCTATCAGCCGATCACGTCGGCTGTCATCGCGGCTGCAAAGAACTTGAAGGGCATCGTCAAGTACGGTGTCGGGATCGACGCAATTGACATCCCCTCCGCCATCGCGCGCGGTATTCCCGTGGTTAATATCCCGGAATACGCGGAAGAAACTGTGGCCGAGGGTGCGTTCACGATGATGCTCTCCTTGGCCAAACGCGTGCCCGCTTTGCACCACCAAATGCAGACGAAAGGCTGGGCTTGGCCCGAAGAGCGCTGGCTTGCCCGCGACCTCGCCGAGAGCACGGTTGGCATCATTGGCCTCGGTCGGATCGGACGCTCCATGGCGCGAATGGCGGGTGCCGGGTTCCGTGCCAACGTCATCGGCTACAGCCCGCACACAGAGCAAAGCGTGTTTGACGCGGCCGGTGTAACGCGATGCGAAAAGCTCGACGAACTGCTGGCTCAAAGCGACTTCGTCTCAATCCATTCTGTCCTGAACGACGAAACCTACCATCTCATCGACACCGACGCCTTCAAAGCAATGAAGCCAAGCGCCTACCTGATAAACGTCTCACGCGGCGCGATTGTCGACGAACAAGCCTTGATCCAAGCGCTGGATAAAAACGAGATTGCCGGAGCAGGCCTTGATGTTTTCAGTGCCGAACCGCTGGCCTTGAACGACCATCCATTGAGCCCGCTCTTTGGCCGCGACAACGTTATCCTGAGCCCGCACCTGACTTTCTATACAACCGAAGCAATGCACCGGCTCGAAGCCGAAACACTTGAGCGCTGCTTCGAAATATTGGACGGACGCCCCGTGCAAGTAGCGTCGCAGGACCCGCGCTTACGCGCCCAAAGCACCAACGTTCGCTTTCGCGACTGACGCAAAACCCTCGCTTTAAGCGCCTAAACGCAAAAGATTTTTAACAAAATCTCTCGCGTGTTTTCAGCCGTGATCTCAACGGGATTACCGCCTGTGCTCGGATCTTCTAGCGCGCCTGAAACGATCCGCTCAATGTCAGGGACTTCAATACCCAATCCGAGAAGCGACGGCGGAATTTGCAGTGAAGCGATCAAATCGTCCACAAAAGCGCAAGACCCATCGAATTCCTCGGACACTCCAAGATAGGCCGCCGCCTGCCCGATCGCGCCGTCAATGGCCGGCCTGCTAAACTGCAAAACCGCCGGCATGCAGACCGCATTCATGGTGCCATGATACGTATGATAAATCGCGCCGAAGGGATGCGACAAAGCATGGACCCCTCCCAACCCTTTTTGAAAAGCAGTCGCGCCCATGGCGACCGCAGACATCATTTGAACCCGCGCTTCCTAATCGCCCCGTCTGCATAGGCGCACTGCAAATACGCATTCACAAGCCGCATATGCCAGAGCGCGCAGCAAGGTTTGATCTGGGGTCGGTTTGTGATCGCCGGCGATCAGCCTGGCCTCGACACCGCGCCAGCCAAGTGTGAACCGAAGCGCGTGATGCACCCGACAGAGACGAGCAGCACAGAATGGGAAGACTGCGTCGATGACATACGTCTCCGACGCCGAACGTCCACGGCAAGCCTCGGAAAAATCGCGACATAATAGGGAAGAAAATGAAATTGCCACAGAAACTGGGGTCAGTGGCGGAGACGAAGGGATTCGAACCCTCGAACGAGTTTCCCCGTTACTCCCTTAGCAGGGGAGCGCCTTCGACCACTCGGCCACGTCTCCGCTGACGGCTCTAACAGGTTCGCCACGCCGGAAACAAGCAAGAATTGAACCACTTCGCATTTTTGCGTGGCCCTCAGGCCATCCGTGCGTAAAGCCAGTTGGCAATCTGCAGCATTCCGGCGTCCTCGCCCACGCGCCCAACCAGTTGCACCCCAAGCGGCAAGCCGCTTGTAGCGCGCAGCAATGGCAGGTTGATCGCAGGCGTGCCCGCCATCGTCCAAAGTCCGTTCATCACCGAATCTCCGGTCGACGCCAAACCCACCGGTGCCTGCCCCAGCGACGACGGACACAGGATCGCGTCGACCGCTTCGAAAATGCCCGCAAGAGCCGCATTCAACGCCGCCCGACAGCCCTTCGCCGCCTCATAGTCCGCTGCCGCAATGGCTCGCCCTTCGGCAATTGCCGCCTGAGTCTCGGCGCCCAGCGCACTCACATCGCGCTCTACATAATGCTGAAAATTCACCGCCATCTCGGCGAAATTGATCAACCGGCGATTTGCCTCCGCAGTCTGGAAAACGTCCGGCAAATCGCGGACCATAACCGCCTCACCCAAACCCGCGGCAAACGCCTCAAGCGCCGTTCGATACTCCGGCTCCACCCGACTCCAGGCCTGAGGCCGCAAAAACGCGAACCGAGGCGAGCGCCCCAGATCCGCCCTCGCAGGCGCAAGCAACGCAGGCGCCTCAATCGACCGCGTCGCCGCATCGGCCGGGTCATGCCCAAAGAGCACCTCCGCCGCCATCGCCGCGCTCAAAGGATCTGCTGCAAACACGCCCAAAGTATCAAGCGTTTCGGACTGGTTCAGAACCCCGCGCCGCGGGATCGCCCCGAATGTCGGCTTGAAGCCCGTGACCCCGCAAAACGACGCAGGCCGCACAACCGACCCGCCCGTCTGCGTGCCGACGGCCAAAGGCACCATGCCATCCGCCACAGCTGCTGCCGAACCCGACGAGGACCCGCCGGGCGTATGCCCCAGATCGTGCGGATTGCGCGTCTTTCCGGGCGTGAAATAGGCCAGCTCGGTCGTGACGGTCTTGCCCATCATGATCGCACCTGCTGCGCGCAGCCTTTCCGCGACAAACGCATCCCGCTCCGGCACCCGCCCCTTGTCCAAAGCACAGCCATTCTCGGTCGCGATCCCTGCCGTATCGATCACATCCTTCAAACCCACTGGCACCCCATGCAAAGGCCCCAAAACGCCTCCAGCGGCACGATGCGCATCCAATCGCCGTGCTTCGTCCCGCGCCAACTCGAAATCGACCCACACCCATGCCCGCACATCCGCCTCACGCGCTTCGATACGGGAAATGCAGCGATCGACCAACGCCAGCGCCTTCAAATCACCTGACGCCAATTGGTCACGCAACGACAGCGCACTCTCCAAAGGCGCGCCAGACGCCCCAACTGTCTGAAAAACTGCCATTAATTATTGAACAGGAAGTGCAGGACATCCCCGTCCTTCACCACATAAGTCTTACCCTCGGCGCGCATCTTGCCCGCGTCCTTGCAAGGCTGCTCGCCCCCCAAAGTGATGTAATCTTCATAACCAATGGTCTCGGCGCGAATGAACCCCTTCTCGAAGTCTCCATGGATCACGCCAGCCGCCTGAGGTGCCCGTGTGCCGGCCGGAATAGTCCATGCCCGCGCCTCCTTGGGCCCGGCGGTGAAGTAGGTCTGCAAATTCAACAACTCATAGCCCGCCCGGATCAGCCGATCCAATCCGGCCTCAGCCAACCCAAGCTCCTCAAGAAACATCTCGGCCTCGTCCGGCTCAAGCTGCGATATCTCTTCCTCAATCTTCGCCGAAATCACCACCGACGCCGCGCCTTGCGCCGCCGCCATCTCGGCCACGCGCGCCGACTGCGCATTGCCTTGCGAGGCCTCATCCTCCGCCACATTGCTCACGAACAACACCGGCTTCGAGGTCAAAAGCTGCAACATCCCCCAAGCCTTCGCATCCTCGTCAGCGACGTCAACCGTCCGCGCCGGCTGACCGGCCTCCAGGACAGCGCGCGCTTCATTCAACAACCGTTCCTGCTGCACGGCTTCCTTGTCGCCACCACGCACCTTGCGCACGATGTTCTGCAAGCGTCGCTCGATGCTTTCCAGATCCGCCAGCATCAACTCGGTCTCGATTGTCTCCGCATCAGCCACCGGATCGACGCGCCCCTCAACATGAGTGACGTCGCCATCCTCGAAACACCGCAGAACATGCGCAATCGCGTCTACCTCGCGAATGTTCGCCAGAAACTGGTTTCCAAGCCCCTCACCTTTCGAGGCCCCCTTCACCAATCCCGCGATATCCACAAACGTCATCCGTGTGGGAATGATTGACTTCGACTTGGCGATCTCCGCCAACCGGTCCAGCCGCGCATCAGGCACCGCCACCTCGCCCACATTGGGCTCGATCGTGCAAAACGGAAAATTCGCCGCCTGGGCTGCCGCCGTGCGCGTCAACGCATTGAACAACGTCGACTTGCCCACATTAGGCAGTCCCACAATTCCCATCTTGAAGCCCATCTGACGCTCTCCCTGGCATGTCGCGAGATGGCTCTACCCCCCACCCCCGAAAGAGGCAAGCGCCGCAGCCCTAATCACGCCTCGCCCGCGCCGTCGCGGCCTGAAAAATGATGAACCATGCCAGCAGAATGAACATCGGATGCGTCAACCCGCCCGAGAAAAGCAGCGCCGGCACCCAGATCAGAAACACGACAATCGCCAGAAATGGCCGGCCGGCAAAAACAATCGATAAAGGCGGCAAAAGGATCGCAAGAATATAATTCATACTCCTTCACATAAGAAACCACCCGGCTCCTGTCCACTCCGCCGCCACCCCTTCTTTTTGGCGAAAATATCCAAGACGCCGACCAAAGGGAGGCGGGGGACTGCATCTCCCTCCCCGCGACACCCAAAATGGCGGCGCAACACTTGCATCCCACCGCCAGTTGAGCGACTTAAAACCCTGACCAACAAGAGTACACCGCCATGACCCGGATCGACGCCAAATTCGCCGACCTCGCCTCCAGAGGCCAAAAGGCCTTCGTCACTTATGTGATGGCTGGCGACCCCGACTACGACACCTCGCTCGAGATCGTGCGCGGCCTGCCTGCCGCCGGTGTCGACGTGATCGAACTGGGCGTGCCCTTTACCGACCCGATGGCCGACGGCGCCACGATCCAACTTGCCGGCCAGCGCGCCCTCGAAGGCGGCATGACGCTGCAACGCACACTTGATCTCGCCCGCGCCTTCCGTGAAAGCGACGATACCACCCCGATCGTGCTCATGGGCTACTACAACCCGATCTACTCTCGCGGCGTGGACAGATTCCTCCAAGATGCCAAGGCGGCCGGCATCGACGGGCTGATCGTGGTGGACCTTCCACCCGAAGAAGACGCCGAACTCTGCATCCCGGCCCAGAAAGCGGGCCTGAACTTCATCCGCCTCGCCACTCCCACAACAGACGACAAACGCCTGCCGAAGGTGCTCCAGAACACTTCGGGCTTCGTCTACTACGTCTCGATCACAGGGATCACCGGCGCGGCCAACGCGGTCGCTACCGATGTCGGCCCCGAAGTCGCTCGGATTAAATCGCAAACCGATTTGCCCATCATCGTGGGCTTCGGCATCAAGACCCCCGAGGGGGCCGCCGACATCGCGCGCGTCGCAGACGGCGCGGTGGTCGGCTCGGCGATTGTCGAAAAGATTGCAAAAGGTCAAAGTCCGGCCGATGTGCTGTCCTTTGTAAAGTCACTCGCGGATGGCGCGCACAGCGCCTAAGCCTCGATCTCGTCGTATTCCGAGCCAAGCCGCGAATACCGCTGCTCCATCAGCGTGTCCAAAGGTGCGTCCTCTGGATCTTCCGGTTTCCGGCGCCCGAAGATCACACCCAAAAAAGACTCCAATATCGATGCCGACAAGATAATTCCGGCCAAAGTCAGTACTTCCATAACAACATTCCTCGTAACTCGCCCCCGGATGGAAATTCAGGGCTCGCACCGCTGGCGAAATCGGACAGCGGACACAACGACAGGTCAGGCCAAAAGCCACGGCCTCGCCGTCAGCGCGGGCCCTACCGATTAACTGCTGTAAGAGATATAGCGACGATGAACTGGACGATCCGCCACTTCGGTCTCTTCCGGCTGGTCAGGCCAGATGAACCGCTCGTAGTCGGCGACATGCTCTTCACGACGCGCATCCCGACGCGCTTTGATAAGCACACCCGCAGCCACGATAAACGGCACGGAATACAAGACATAGGGAAGGTGAAGCCAAATCTCACTCATAACACAACACTCACAACACAAAAGATTTACAGCTAGGTTTATAGATTATCTATGTGGCCATATTTGGGCGCAATGAGGGCATTTACGCCTCAATTTCACCTCGGATCCGCCGTATTCCGACTGCCGTCCAAGCATTAAAAAACCCGGGCGCGCGCGCCCGGGTCAAGTTTACTCAATTGACTGAATGGAAGGGAGATCAGCCTTTCGAGAAGTCTGGATAGGCTTCCATACCAAGCTCGGATGTATCGAGACCCTGGATTTCGGCTTCTTCGCTAACGCGGATGCCCATCAGTCCCTTCAGCACCATCCAGAGGATGTAGCTGACAACGAATGTGAACACACCGTAAGCGACGATACCCGTCAGTTGAACCACAAGGCTCGCGTCGCTGTTGTAGAAGACAACCGCAATGGTGCCCCAGATGCCTGCGAACAGGTGAACCGGGATCGCACCGACCACGTCGTCAATCTTCAGCTTGTCCAGCATCGGAACCGTGAAGACCACGATGATACCACCGACCGCACCGATCCACAGCGCACCGAACAAGGTTGGCGCAAGAGGCTCGGCAGTGATCGACACCAGACCGGCAAGCGCGCCGTTCAGAACCATCGTCAGGTCGACTTTCTTGTACATGACCTGCGTCATCAGCAGAGCTGCGATCGCACCAGCAGCTGCCGCCATGTTGGTGTTGGCAAAGATGCGCGAGACGTCCGTGATGTCGCCCACGGTGCCGGCAGCAAGCTGCGAACCACCGTTGAAACCGAACCAACCAAGCCACAGGATGAACGTACCCAAAGTCGCCAGCGCAAGGTTCGAGCCGGGCATCGGATGCACTCTGCCGTCCTTGTACTTGCCGATACGCGCGCCAAGCACCAAGGCACCAGCCAAAGCAGCCCAGCCACCAACCGAGTGAACGATCGTCGAACCGGCGAAGTCAGAGAAACCCATCTCCGACAGCCAACCGCCGCCCCACTGCCACGAACCCGTGATCGGATACATAAAGCCCGTCAGGACGACAACGAAGACCAGGAACGGCCACAGCTTGATGCGCTCGGCCAGAACACCGGACACGATCGACGCCGTTGCGGCGACGAACATCAACTGGAAGAAGAAGTCCGAACCGACGGATGCATAATCAAGCGAGGCATCAGCCGCCGCCAGACCAACCGGCTCCAGAGATGTCGGCACGAAGTTGAAGGCAAAGTAGCCGTTGAACTCGCCCGGATACATCAGGTTGAACCCGACCAGCCAGTACATAACAGAAGCAATCGAGAACAAGGCGATGTTCTTTGTAAGCTGCATTGTCACGTTTTTGGAACGCACAAGGCCCGCTTCCAGCATGGCAAAACCAGCTGCCATCCAGAACACCAAAAAACCACCAACAAGGAACAAAAGCGTGGTCAGGATGTAAGGTTGAATGTCAGGCGCTGCGTCTTGCGCCAAAGCGAAGGTCGGCAGCAAAGCCGCACCAGCCGTCGCAGTGATGAGTGTTTTATAGTTCATTTCGCGTATCCCCTTCTGCGCGGATCAAATTGCGTCGTCGTTCGTCTCGCCCGTGCGGACACGCAGAGCGCTTTGCACATCGAGAACGAAGATTTTGCCATCACCGATCTTGTCGGTCTTTGCCGTTGTCGCGATGGTCTCGACGACCTGATCCGCCATGCTGGCTGCGACCACGATCTCAAGTTTGACCTTCGGCACGAAGTTCACGGCATATTCGGCGCCGCGATAGATTTCTGTGTGTCCCGACTGCGAGCCGAAGCCCTTGATCTCGGTCACCATCATGCCGCGCACACCGATGGACGTGAGCGCCTCGCGCACCTCCTCCAGCTTGAACGGCTTAATTGCTGCAATGATAAGTTTCATCGTTCCCCTTCCGACTAAGCGAGCCCCTGCGCTCGCATCACGGGCAACAAAGAGCGTTGCCGCACCGCGGCGGCAAGGAACCGAGGGGTTGTTTGCAGGGCAAAAAACAACCGACTTGCACAATTTTTGCACAAATTAGGCGTTTCGATTAAATTTTAGTCATTCAGATAACGCCCTGACGCAACGGACCGAGCGGAAATCGCTCTCTACATTTTGTGATTCAGTGCCTATGTTAGATACCAGAGCAGTATTGGACCCATCGGTATGAGTGGCACGGGCAAAGGGCGGCCGCCGCTGGTTGCAGACAAAAGACAGTCGAAAAAAGCAACAGCAGCAGCAAAACCCCGCACGACCAGAACCAGACGCAAGAAACCCGTGCAACGCACGCGGTCGCGCAATCCGTTCGTGTGGCTATTTCGGTTTCTGCTCCGGCTTGTCTGGGGTATCGGGTGGCGCGTCACGGCCATCGCCACTATGCTGGTCGGCGGTGCCGTCGTCTTCTATGCTGCTACGCTGCCACCGGTGAACACGCTTCTTGATGGCCGCGCACGCGGCTCGGTCACTATGCTGGACCGCACAGGCCAGGTCTTTGCCTGGCGCGGCGAACAATTCGGCGGCCAGATCACCGCCGAAACCGTCTCGCCCTTTCTCAAGAACGCCATCATCGCCACCGAGGACCGCCGCTTTTACAGCCACTTCGGTCTCTCGCCGCGCGGCATCGCCAGCGCGATCCGCATCAACCTTTCGGAAGGACGCGGCCCCCTGTCCGGCCACGGCGGCTCGACCATCACCCAACAAACGGCGAAACTCCTCTGCCTCGGCACGCCTTTTGACCCTACCAGTGGCATGTCCGAGGCCGAATTCGAAACCGACTGCCGCCGCACGACGCTGGTGCGCAAGATGAAAGAAGCCGTCTATTCGATGGCAATGGAACTGCGCTATTCCAAAGACGATATTCTGACGATCTATCTCAACCGCGCCTATCTCGGCGCTGGCTCACGCGGGTTCGAAGCCGCCGCACAACGCTATTTCGGCCGCTCCGCGAACGAGCTTCTGCCCTCCGAAGCCGCGATGCTTGCAGGCCTCCTCGTCGCCCCCACGCGCTATGCACCAACAGCCAACCTTCAACGCTCGCGCGATCGCGCGAACCTGATCATCGGCCTGATGGAAGATCAGGGCAAACTCACCGCAGACGAAGCCCGCTTCGCACGCGCCAACCCCGCCACCCTGTCCGAGGCCGCCGAAGCCCGCGCCGGAGGCTACTTTGCCGACTGGGTCATGGACCAGGGGCCGGCCTTCCTGACCGACGACACCACCGAGGACGTGGTGATCCGGACGACATTCGACCAGCAAATCCAGACATCCGCCGAAGAGGCGCTGCAATGGGTCTTCGACAACAAGGTCCGCGAGGGAAGTGAAGCCCAAGCCGCCATCGTCGTGATGAGCGCCGACGGCGCCGTGCGCGCCATGGTCGGCGGGCGCAAATTCCGCGGTATCGCTGGCCAGTTCAACCGTGCGATACAGGCCAAGCGCCAAACCGGATCGGCCTTCAAACCCTTTGTCTACGGCGCGGCCCTCGACCTTGGATATTCTCCGAACGACACCGTCACCGATGAACCCCTCTGCATGGACGTCCCCGGCTCGGGCCAATGGTGTCCCTCGAACTATTCCCGCGATTACAAAGGCCTGGTTACCCTGACCGAAGCGCTCGCCCAATCACTCAACATTCCCGCCGTAAAGGTCTTCGACCGCGTCGGTCGCGAAGCGGTGGTCAAGATCGCCTCGGACTTCGGCATCGAAAGCGACCTTGCAGTCGGCCCTGCGCTTGCGCTTGGCACATCCGAATCCACGCTGCTTGAAATGACAGGCGCCTACGCAGGGATCCTGAACGGTGGTTCTTCCGTGGCCCCCTACGGCCTTGTCGAACTCAGCCTGAAGGGCGACAGCGATCCGCTTTTGTCACAGGAAGGCGGCATCGGCGAGCGCGTCATCACTGAAGAGGCGGCACGCCAGCTAACCTATATGATGAGCGAAGTGATCTACCGCGGTACCGGCACCCGCGCCCGCCTCGATGGCCGCCCGGCCGCAGGCAAGACCGGCACGACCCAGGCCGCACGTGACGCCTGGTTCATCGGCTTCACCGCAGATTACGTCGCGGGCGTCTGGATGGGGTACGACGACAACACGCCGCTGTCAGGAGTCACGGGCGGTGGTCTGCCCGCCGAGATTTGGCACGAAACCATGACGCGCGTTCACGAAGGCTTGCCCGCGCGCAGCCTGCCGATGGCCGCGCCTGCCCCGTCCCGTCAGGTCGCAACCGAACAGCGCCCGCGCCGCGACGGGAACCGCGGCGGTGACAACACGGTCGAGCGCGTTATCCTGAACGTCCTGAACGAGTTGTTCGGCAACTGAGGTTAGCTGTCTTTCCCCCGCTATCGCGGGCGATCCATGCGAGGGGCTTTGCCCCTCGCGCTCCCCAGGATATTTTCGCCAAAAAGAAAGCCGCCGGAATTGCAGGCGTCAGAGCGCCTTCTTGAACCCGAAATGACTGGCCACGAACCCAGCCCGTTCATAGAACCGGCGCGTTTCGTCGCGATTTTTGTTCATAGTGAGCTGCAATAAGACCGCCCCCGCAGCGCGCGCGCGTTTTTCGGCATCTTCTACAAGAAGCGCCCCGATTCCCTGCCCACGGAAGCCCGACGCAACGCGAACACCTTCGATTTGGGCGCGCCGCGCACCCGCCAGTGATATGCCCGGTATGATCGTAATCTGATAGGTCGCGATGATCCGCGCCTCACGCTCGCCAACGATCAGGCGATTGCCCGGCATCGCCATCATATCGGCAAAGGCCGCAAGATAGATTTCGGGCGTCGCGGTTTCGCGCATCTGCCCCAGGCCGTCATCGCGCAGTAGTTCAACGGCAGCCGCAACGTCGCGCCGACCCGCTACGCGGAACGCCAAAGTCATCCAGCCGCCTCAATGAAAGCCTTGATCGCGGCAATGTCCTTGATGCCGGGGGCGCTTTCCACGCCCGATGACACATCGACCTGCCGCGCCCCTGTCAGAGCAACCGCCTCGGCCACATTTTCGGGCGTCAGTCCGCCAGCCAGCATCCAGGGGCAGGCGAACCTCTGCCCGACCAGCAGGCGCCAATCGAACGCAAGCCCGTTGCCCCCCGGCAAATCGGCCCCCGCCGCAGGCTTGGCGTCGATCAGCACCTGATCGGCAACCTCGCCGTAGGCCCGCACCGCATCAAGGTCGCCCTCCTGCGAAACACCAACCGCCTTCATCACCGGCAACCCAAAATGCGCGCGCACTTCGGCCACCCGCGCGACGTCCTCGTGTCCGTGAAGCTGCAACATGTCCAAACCGACGCCGCTGGTCAGCGCGTTCAGGAACGCGTCATCTGCATCCACGACCAAAGCCACCTTCGCAACACCGGGCGGCACGGCCAGCGACAAGGCAGCCCCTTGCGCGATCGTCACGTTGCGTGGCGATTTTGCGAAAAAGACAAAGCCCACATATGCCGCGCCAGCTTCGGCAGCGGCGACCACGGTTTCGCGCGTGGACAAGCCACAGATTTTGGTACGTGTTCGTCGTGTCATTTCAGGCGCTCAACCTCGGCAGGCGGTCATTTGCCCTCGAGCAAGGCCAATACGTCATCACCGGGTTTCTGCTTCTGCCCGGCCGCCCCAATGGCACGCTCCAACTCTACGCGTGAGCGGCGCTCCACCACAGCGTCTCGGCGATACTTGTGCTCGCGGATCCACTCCCAGACGAACCCAAGCACCACGCCGAACATGACCGCAATCAACAGGACCACGAACACGGGCAAGGTGATTTGCCACGAAAACCCGAACAGCCCCGTCAGTTCCTCGGGCAGCAGCCGCAAGGTAATAGGCCCCCGGTTCGCGATTGCGACCGTCACCATGACGATCGCAAGCGCGGCCAGTATTGCATAGCGTAGATAGCGCATAGACGCCTCTGTCCTATTTTCCGTTCAAACGGTCGCGAAGAAGTTTGCCGGTCTTGAAGAACGGCACGTGCTTTTCTTCCACCTGAACGCTTTCACCGGTGCGCGGGTTGCGGCCAGTGCGGGCATCCCGCTTCTTGACGGAAAACGCGCCAAAGCCGCGCAGCTCTACCCTGTCGCCGCGTGCCATGGCATCGATAATCTCGTCAAAGATCGTCGACACAATCCGTTCGACGTCGCGTTGATACAGGTGGGGATTTTCGTCTGCGATCTTTTGGACCAGTTCTGATCTGATCATGTATCCCCCCTTGGGTTGTTTTGCATTGCTCCGCGTCTCTGGCGGACGCAGTAGGTAAAGAGACTATAGGCGCAAACCGCAGCAGAAAAAACCAATATGGCATCTCATTTGCGCCGAAAATTTGCTCTATCGCCCTGAAAAACGTGGGAAAACGCGAACCAGCCGTGATTTCGGCGGGTTCGAAAATTGCGCGGGCGTTTTTTCTGCTCCGCGGCGGGGGATGCGATTCGTGCCGGATTCCGCGTCAGTCGACGCCCCGACAGCCACCCGGAAAAGCAAAAGGCCCGCGGTGAAAACCGCGGGCCCTTCCATCCCGAAAGCCGGGAACGTTCTTACTTGTCGTCGCCCTTCAAGGCCGCGCCAAGGATGTCGCCAAGCGAAGCGCCCGAGTCCGAGGAACCATACTGTTCAACGGCCTCTTTCTCTTCTGCAATCTCGCGGGCCTTGATCGACAGACCCAGACGGCGGGTCTTGGCGTCGACGTTGGTGACGCGCACGTCAACCTTGTCGCCTACCGCAAACCGGTCAGGGCGCTGTTCGGCACGATCACGAGACAGGTCGGAACGACGGATGAACGACTTCATGCCTTCGTATTCGACCTCGACACCACCGTCTTCGATGGATGTCACGACAACAGTGATGATCGAGCCGCGCTTCACACCATCTACAACTTCGGTGAAGCTGTCATCCAGTGCCTTCACAGACAGCGAGATACGCTCTTTCTCGACGTCCACTTCGGTGACAACGGCCTGAACCGTGTCGCCCTTGCGGAAGTCCTGAATGGCGTCTTCGCCGCGCTGATCCCAGCTCAGGTCCGACAGGTGAACCATGCCGTCGATGTCGTTCTCAAGCCCGATGAACAGACCGAATTCGGTGATGTTCTTGACCTCGCCTTCGACATTCGTGCCGACAGGGTGCGTCTCCGCAAAGACTTCCCATGGGTTACGCTGTGTCTGCTTCAGACCAAGCGATACACGGCGCTTTGCACTGTCGATTTCCAGAACCATGACTTCGACTTCCTGAGACGTCGACACGATCTTGCCGGGATGGACGTTCTTCTTCGTCCAGGACATTTCGGAAACGTGAACCAGACCTTCGACACCGGCTTCCAGCTCAACGAACGCACCGTAATCGGTGATGTTCGTCACGCGGCCCTGATGCGTTGTGCCAAGCGCGTATTTCGCTTCGACCGCATCCCATGGATCGTCCTGAAGCTGCTTCATGCCAAGGCTGATGCGGTGGGTATCTTTGTTGATCTTGATGATCTGAACCTTCACCGTCTCGCCAATCTGTACGATCTCGGATGGGTGGTTCACACGACGCCATGCCATGTCCGTGACGTGCAACAGACCGTCGACACCGCCCAGATCTACGAACGCACCGTACTCGGTGATGTTCTTGACCACACCGTCGACGGCATCGCCCTCGGTGATGTTCGCAATGACTTCAGCACGCTGTTCGGCGCGGCTTTCTTCAAGGATCGCACGACGCGAGACAACGATGTTGCCACGACGACGGTCCATTTTCAGGATTTGGAACGGCTGCTTCAGACCCATCAACGGGCCAGCGTCGCGCACAGGACGGACGTCCACCTGGCTGCCGGGAAGGAACGCAACCGCGCCGCCCAGATCGACCGTGAAGCCGCCCTTGACGCGACCGAAGATAGCACCTTCGACCTTGGTTTCGTCGGCATATGCCTTTTCCAGCTTGTCCCATGCAGCTTCGCGGCGGGCTTTGTCGCGGCTGATCGACGCTTCACCACGCGCGTTTTCGACACGGTCAAGGAACACCTCGACCTCGTCACCAACTGCGATTTCTGGGGCTTCACCGGGGTTGGCGAATTCTTTCAGTTCAACGCGGCCTTCCATTTTGTAGCCGACGTCGATGATGGCTTGGCCCGCTTCGATTGCGATGACTTTGCCTTTGACGACAGACCCTTCGTCGGGTGTGTCCATTTCGAAGCTTTCTGAAAGGAGGGCTTCGAATTCCTCCATAGTTGCTTTAGCGCACATGCGTTTTTCGTTTCCTATCTACGGTTTTGTCTGGCCGCGCGGTTGTCTCCGCCGGTCTTGGTTCATGCCCACCTTGGGTGAGACGGTTTGGTCTGCGGTTGCTCCGCGTAAACGCAAAATAGAAGGGCCGGCGGTAACCGACCCTACTCAAGTCTCTGCGCTCACGATTGTAACCACCGCTTTGACGCGCGCTTCATAGGGCGATTGGCCCTGTAACGCAAGCCTTTCAGCGACTTCGCGGCCGATATGCGCCTGCAACCCCGCCACCGACCAAGGCACCTGCCTTCGCTTTACTTATCTGAAAACATACAAAATCCCGATTCCGAGCGATGCGGCCCATACTGTATACCATAGAACACACTGAAAACATGGAGATAATTCCTTGAAAGCGGTCATTCTCCGCCTATTTGCACCACTACGAAAACAGGAGACCGCAATCCCATGCCGAAGCCGAACACGAAGTTTGAACTCGACGTCGAAGATCTCGACCTGATCGAGACCGCGCTGCACAAAGCCAAGCGCGACCAAGACATCGACAAACGCCGGATCCACGATCTTCTGGGCCGTCTGCACAATCAAAAGGTCTTCTTCCGCCCTCGCGGCACCTACGTCGGCGGCTAGGTCACTGCGCCAACGCCGCCACGCGTTCCGTGTAGGCCTGCAAATGCGTCACCAGATGGTCGACCACCAGATGCACGGGGCTATCCGGCCCCACATTTGCAGGCCAAACCGCATAAAGCTCCACCGGGTTCAGCACCAGATCCGGCAACAGCCTCACCAGGCGCCCTTCGCTCACCGGACCAATCAGGTCGCAGCGCACAGACGCGAACACCCCAAATCCGGCTTCACAGAACGCCGCGCCCATAATGACCGAATCCATCGTGACCCGCACCGGCATGTCCGGCACGGACTCCGACGGTTCCGCCAACACCACCTTCGGCACCGCGCCTTCCGGGCTCTCGATCCAGTCCCATCCCGCAATGTCGTCCAAACTCTGTGGCATCCCGCGCTCGGCCACATACGCAGCACTCGCCACCAACCAGACCTCGTCGCGATATACTCTGCGCGCCTTGTACGGCGAATCCGCCAGACCCCGAAACCCGCCCCGGATCGCAAGATCATAATGCGACCCCTCAAGATCGACGAGGGTATCCCCGAAGTGCAGCGTCAGGTGCAGCTTTGGAAACTGCGCAACCATCGCGACGTGAAATCCCTGAAAGAGCGGATGCGCCGACCCTGACGGCATGGTGATCCTCAGACGTCCCTCGGGTTGCTCCCGCCGCCGCGACATCGCCCCCAGTCCTGCCTCCGCCGCGTCCGTCATCCGCCGCGCGCTCTCCAGCAACTCCGACCCTGCATCCGTCAGCGATATCCGTCGGGTCGTGCGATAGAGCAGCGCAAAGCCAAGATGATCCTCCAACTGACTCACATGATGGCTAACCACTGAAGGCGACAGCCCCAGCTTCTTCGCTGCCCCCCGAAACGAGCCGGCGTCTATCACGGCCTTGAAAACGGCCATTCTATGCATCTGATCCAACATTGTGCGATCTCATAGAACAATAAAACACAGAAATCACGGATTATCTCGCAATACCTCATGCTGCAATGTGAAATCACCACATCAACAGCAAGG
Organism: Boseongicola aestuarii; assembly: GCF_900184815.1. Lineage (GTDB taxonomy): Bacteria > Pseudomonadota > Alphaproteobacteria > Rhodobacterales > Rhodobacteraceae > Boseongicola > Boseongicola aestuarii. The sequence continues at coordinate 182,771 of NZ_FXXQ01000005.1, forward strand.
ACACACCATGACCCGCATGATCTCAATCGCCCGCATCGACCCCAGCAAAAAGCGCGAAGACTGGATCGCTGAACACGACGCCAAGTTCGGCCAATACGCCACCATCGCCGGTGCCTTCGCCCATCCCGAAGACAAGAACCAAATTGCCGTCGTGATGAATGTCACCGACCTCGACGGCCTACGCGCCGCCTCCCGCTCCGCCGACGGCGACACCTTCATGCGCGAGCGCGGCTTCATCGAACAACTAGACTACTTCCTCGAGGCCTGATCCATGCGCCTCACAAAACTCATCATCCGCCTTATCGACGGTACCCCGGCCCCGCGCCCCACAAAGTCCACCGACGATCTCCTCATCGACTTCGTCTGCTCCCAGCAAGACCTGCCGTTCTTCATGTATCCGCCGATCAGCCGGCGCTAAAACGCAAAACGCCCGGAGCCAGACCAGCTCCGGGCGCATTCAGATAGAAAGGCGACAGGTCTCAGCCATACTTCTCCGGCCCGACCCACTGCGTCTCGTTGTACCGATCCCCGTGCGCCCACCCGAGAGGCAGCGCCGCCTCGATCGCCTGAACCTGCGTCTCCGACAAATCCAACTCCGCCCCCCGGATCAACTCCGCCAGATGCGGCACCGATTTGGTCCCCGGAATGGGCACCACATGGTCACCCTTCGCCCGGCACCACGCCACAGCCAAAGCCGCCGCCGGCTCCCCCATCTCGCGCGCCAAGGCCAGAAACGGCTTCACCGCCTCCAGATTCTTCGAATAATTCGGCTCCATGAAACGCGGATTGCCATTGAGGAACGGAATGCCCTCCAAGGCCTCGCGCGTGAACGGCGCATCCGTCAGAAACGACCGCCCCACCGGCGAAAACGCCACCAAGGTCACGCCTAACTCCGCACAGGTCTGCACCAGACCCATCTCACACACCCGCGTCGACAAGGAATACTCCGACTGCACAGCCGTCACCGGAAACTCAGCGTGCGCCTCGCGCAAGGAATTCGGCGCAATCTCGGAAAAGGCGATCCCCTTGACTTTGCCCTTTTCAACCAACCGCCCAAGCGAACCCGCAACCTCCTCGATCGGAATGGCCGTCTCGCGACGATGCACATAAAACAGGTCAACGTAGTCAATCCCAAGCCGCTTCAAAGACCCATCGAGCTCCGCCTCCAGGTAAGCGCCCTCGTTGTTGAACCGCCGACCCGGATCGCCCAGAATAATCCCCGCCTTGGTCGCGATCACCCAATTGTCGCGCATCCCCGGACGAGCCTTCAGCCACTCACCGCAAATCTCTTCCGAACGCCCCTCGCCATAAATATTCGCCGTGTCCAGATGCGTCACACCGGCGTCATAACAGGCGTCCAACACCTCGTTCGACTTCTCCTGTGTGGTCCCGCCATAAGCCCCGGCAAAGGACATTGCTCCCAACCCAAACTGCGTGATCTCTGGCCCGTTCACCCCAAGCGTCGTTGTCTTCATGTCCCTCGTCCCTGCAATCGCGCCTCGACCACAGCCACCGCCGCCGCCAAAGCATCATCAATATCCATCTCGGATGTATCGATCTGAACCGCATCCTCCGCCGCCCGCATCGGCGCATCCTTGCGCCCCATATCGCGCGCATCCCGTTTCAGAACCTCGTCCAGCACATCCTCGTAATCTGACGCCTGACCCGACGCGCGCAACTCCTCGAACCGCCGTCGCGCCCGCACCTCGGCACTGGCGGTGACATAAAGCTTCACCTCTGCGTCCGGGCAAATCACCGTTCCGATATCGCGCCCATCCAAAACCGCCCCACCGTCCCGACGCGCAAAATCGCGCTGAAACGCCACCAAAGCGTGTCGCACCTCAGGCACAGTCGCCACCCGAGACGCCAGCTCAGCCACGGCCTGCGTTCTCAAACCATCACGCGCCAAATCCTCAGGCCCGACAGCCCGCGCCGCCGCCTCAGGCGCCAACCCGGTTTCCAGAACCTTCCGCCCGGTCGCGCGATACAACAATCCGGTGTCCAGATGCGCAAATCCGAACCGCTCCGCCAGGCCACGCGAAATTGTGCCTTTCCCGGCAGCAGCAGGCCCATCAATCGCAACCGTAAAGCGCAAAATCCGACCAGCCCTTCTCTTGTTCAAAAAATATCCCAGGGGGTCGTGGGGGACAGCGTCCCCCACCCACCGCGACGGGCCAAAGGCCCGGCGCAAAGCCTAGACCGCGCGCTTCAGCGCGTCCACCAGATCGGTCTTCTCCCAGGAAAACCCACCATCCGCTTCCGGCGCACGCCCGAAATGCCCATAGGCCGCCGTGCGCTGATAAATCGGCTTGTTCAGCTCCAGATGCTCGCGAATACCGCGCGGGCTCAGATCCATTGTCGCGCGCACAGCCTTCTCGATCCGCTCCGGCGCAACATCACCGGTCCCGAACGTATCTGCATAAACCGACAAAGGCTTCGAAACCCCGATCGCATAAGACAACTGAATGAGACACTTCTCGGCCATGCCTGCCGCGACGACGTTCTTGGCCAGATACCGCGCCGCATAAGCCGCCGAACGGTCCACCTTCGTCGGGTCCTTCCCCGAGAAGGCACCGCCGCCATGCGGCGCCGCGCCCCCGTATGTATCGACGATGATCTTGCGCCCGGTCAGCCCCGCGTCCCCGTCAGGACCGCCAATCACAAAGACACCCGTCGGATTGACCCACCACTCGGTGGCCTCCGTCAACCAACCATCCGGCAACACTTCCCGGATATAAGGCTCCACGATCGCGCGAATGTCCTCACTCGTCTGGCTCTCGTGTGCGTGCTGCGTCGACAAAACGATCGAGGTCACCTCAACCGGCTTGCCATTCTCATAGCGCAGCGACAACTGGCTCTTCGCATCCGGGCGCAGCGTCGGCTCATCACCGGATTTGCGCGCTTCCGCCAGACGCTTCAAGATCGCGTGGGCATAGTGAATGGGTGCTGGCATCAACTCCGGCGTTTCCTTCACCGCATAGCCAAACATGATCCCCTGATCGCCCGCACCCTCGTCCTTGTTGCCCGAGGCATCCACACCCTGCGCGATATGCGCCGACTGGCGATGCAACAAATTGGTGACCTGACAGGTGGCGTGATGAAACTCGTCCTGCTCATAGCCGATATCGCGAATGCACTCGCGCGTGATCGCCTCGATCCGCCCGAGATACTCGTCCAGCCGCCCGGCATCGCTCAGACCCACCTCACCGCCGATCACCACCCGGTTCGTGGTCGCAAACGTCTCCGCCGCCACCCGCGCTTCCGGCTCCTCGGTCAAAAACGCATCCAGCACGGCGTCCGAAATGCGATCGCACACCTTATCGGGATGCCCCTCCGAGACGCTCTCGGACGTGAAGATATAGTTCTGGCGGTTCATGGATCGTGCTCCGTTATGAGATTCAGCCTGTCACGTCAGGAAGCCGTTGTGACAGTGCACCCGCGTTAAAGCCTTCACGAAGGCTTTGCAATCCCGTTGCGCCGCGCCGCGACAGTTAGCGCGCCCAGAGTTACCAAAAGGAAAACGGCCACAGGAAGATCACCACTGCGCGCATAAAGCGTGGCCCCGCGCCCCTTCGGCACCGCGACATCCACAAACCCCGCCTCGCCCAGCTCCAGAGACGACACCACCTCGCCCGTCGCATCGAATACCGCCGACACGCCCGTGTTCGCCACGCGGATCAAAGGCAAGCCCTGCTCCACGGCACGAAACCGCGCCTGATCCAAATGCTGATACGGCCCCGAGACCGTGCCGAACCACGCATCATTGGTGATCTGCAAAAGATAGTCGGGCCGCTCCAGCCCGCGCCCATGCCCTGGAAATATCGCCTCATAACAAATGAGCGGCAAAGCCCGGCCCAAAGACGTCTCGATCAACCGAACGCCCGCCCCGGGCGAAAACCCATAGCCGTCCCGCGCCGCAAATGACCTGAGGCCCACCAGCTGCGCCACCTGCCCGAACGGAATATACTCCCCGAACGGCACCAGATGCACTTTGTCATACACTTCCCCGGCCTGCCCATTGGCCCCGATGACAATCAATGCATTGTGATTGCGCCCGGCCTCGCTCCGGTTGATGCCCGTGGCCACCGGCACACCTTCCGCCGCCCCGGCAATCTGCCCCAGAACCGGCGCCGCGCGATCCAGCCGATAAGGCAAGGCCGTCTCCGGCCAGACGATCAGATCCACACCCTCTTTCGGTGCCGCCGTAAACCCAATCTGACGCTCCACAAAAAGATGCGCCCGCTCGGGATCCCACTTTTCATCCTGCGGCGCATTGGGTTGCACCAGTCGCACCGTCCCAAGATCATAACTGCTTTGAGGACTGGCCTTCAGCAAAAGCCCATACCCCTGCAACCCCGCCACGGCCAGAAACAAGACCAGAATACCCGTCCCCTGCCAAATCGGTCGCGGGCCTTGCCGTCCCCGCAGCAAAACCGGCAGAGCGGCCAGAAACAAGTTGATGAAACTCAACCCATAAGGCCCGACCAGCGACGCCAGCATCCGCATCGGCGTGTCCGCCCAAACGTAAGCCGGCAACGCCCAGGGAAACCCGGTCAACACATGCCCCCGCAGCATCTCAGCCGCCGCCAAAGCCACCACAAAGATCAAAACCCGCCCGGCCCCGATCCAACCCGCAAGCGCCCAGAACAACGCCAGCCCACCGGCCATCAATACCAACGCAAACGGCGCCATCCACCCATGTCGCGCCACATCGACCAGAAACGGCTCGACAATCCACGACAAGGACAGCGCAAAATACCCGACCCCCCCGGCCCAGGCCGCCCACGCCGCAAAAGCTCGATGCCCTTCTTTTTGGCTGTAATATCCCGGGGTCCGGGGCAGCGCCCCGGCAACACACCAAATTAGCAAAGCAAAACCGGCCAGAGACACCGGCCAAAGCCCAAACGGCGCATGCCCCAAAGCCGCCAGCACCCCCGCCAGAAACGACAGCCCCAGAAGTCTGCGCCTGCTCACGCTCTACTCGGCCGCCTTAGCTGTGCGAAATCGAACCCGAAGCCGCTTGATCCGCCGCGGATCCGCATCAACGACCTCGAAGTCAACGCCGCCCGGATGCTTCACGACCTCGCCCCGGGCAGGCACCCGACCCGCCAGCATGAAGACCAGACCGCCAAGCGTATCGATCTCTTCTTCCATCTCCGGCTCGATCAGCTTTTCTCCGATCTCCGCCTCGAAATCGTCAATCGGTGTGCGCGACTGCGCCAGATAACATCCCGGCGACTCTACGGTCCAGAAATGCCCCTCGGCGATGTCATGCTCGTCCTCGATCTCGCCGATGACCTGCTCGATCAGATCCTCGATCGTCACCAGACCGTCAACGCCACCGTATTCGTCGATCACCAACGCCATATGCATCCGATCGGTCTGCATTTTCTGCAACAGAACCCCGATCGGCATCGACGGCGGCGCATACAGCAAGGGCCGCAGCATCTTGGACAGAACGAACCGCTCTCCCTTGCCGTTGAAGCCGTGCTTCAACGCAAAGTCCTTCAGATGAACCATGCCCACCGGCGTGTCCAATGTTCCCTTGAATACCGGCAAACGCGTCAGTCCGCTTTCAGCGAAGACCGCAACCAGATCGTCTTTCGCAATGTCGTTCGAGACGGCGATGACCTCGACCTTCGGGATCATCACATCCTCGACGCGCAAGCGTGTCAGGTTCGCAAGTCCGCCGGTAAAAGACGCGCCCCCTTCGACCAACCGAGGTCGGCGCGAGTCATCTCCTGCCTCGTCCGAGCCGCTCAGCGCATCAATAATGCGTCCGAAAAAGCCCCTCGAACTCTCATCCTCGTCACCCTCATGCGCGCTTTGCGCCGCACCAGAGGACCCTTCGCCCTGTTCGCCCATCAATCCTTTCCATCACCCCCGGAACCGTTCCCCGAATAGGGGTCCGCAATTCCAAGTGCCTCAAGTATCGCGATTTCGGTGGCTTCCATCAAGTCACCATCACCATCTCTCACATGATCGTAGCCCAAAATATGCAACGTTCCGTGAACGACCAGATGGGTGATATGGGCATCAAACGCAAGACCGCCCGCTGCGGCTTCTTCGACGCAGGTTTCAAAGGCCAGTGCAAGGTCGCCCAACTCCGGATCGCCAACCGGCAAATCCGGCCGCATCCCCTCTGCCAAAGCACCACGCTCCGCCGAAGGCCAGGACAACACATTGGTCGCAGCCGCCTTGCCGCGAAACCCCTCGTTCAAAGTCGAAATACGTGCATCATCCGCTGCCAGAACCGCAATCTCCCACGCTTCCGGCTCCAATCCCACATGCCGCAAAGTCGCCCCAACCGCACGCTCGGCCAACGCCTCAAGCCCCGCCGTCCCCCAGCGGTCGTCCTCAATGATTACATCCACGCTCATGCCGCGCCTTCTGCCAATAATCCTGACGTAGCGCCAGAGGGGCTCTGCCCCTCGCGCTGAACGCGCTCAACCCGGGATTTTTCAGTCGCAAAGAAAGGGCAATTTGTCTTAGATTATCGCTTCTTTTTGGCTGAAATATCCCCGCCGGAGGCACCCGTCCTATCTGATCCGCGCTTCCGTCTCGGCGTTGAAAGCATAAATCCGCCGCATCTCGAAACTCAGACTCACCGTATCGCCGATGCTGGAACGCGTGTCCCCGCGCTCTTCGATGATCAGCTTTTCGCCCGTTTTCGCCGTCAGATAGGCATAGCTGACTCCGCCCAGCGCCTCGGTCAGTTCGACAGTGAAGGCATCGCCGGAACTGTCGATCGCCGCATGTTCGGGGCGCAAACCGACGATCACATCCGTCCCCTCGGATGGCAATGTGATGTCAGGATTCACAGTCATCTCCAGCGCGGGAACCTCGATCACACCGCCCTTGACCGTGCCTTTCATGAAATTCATCGCAGGCGAACCAATAAAGCCTGCAACGAATTTGTTGTCGGGATCACGATACAAATCCAAAGGTGCTCCGACCTGCTCGATAACGCCCAGACGCAACACCACGATCTTGTCGGCCAGGGTCATCGCCTCAACCTGATCGTGTGTAACGTAAATCATCGTCGCACCGATTTCCTTGTGCAGACGCGCAATTTCGACACGCATTTCGACGCGCAATTCCGCATCGAGATTCGACAGGGGTTCGTCGAAAAGGAAGACTTCCGGCCCCCGTACAATCGCACGTCCGATCGCCACACGCTGGCGCTGACCGCCCGACAAGGCCGCCGGTTTGCGATCCAGATAAGGATCAAGCTTCAGAATGCGGCTCGCTTCCGACACTTTCTCTTTGATCTCGGCCGCCGGGTGACCGTTCATCTTCAGGCCAAACCCCATGTTTTCGCCGACCGTCATATGCGGATAAAGCGCATAGGTCTGGAACACCATCGCCACACCGCGTTCGCTTGGATCAAGCCGCGTCACATCCCGCGCGCCGATGTTGATCTGGCCACCCGTGGTCTCTTCCAGCCCCGCAACCATGCGCAATAGTGTCGACTTGCCGCAACCCGACGGCCCGACGAAGACACAGAACTCGCCGTCCTCGATCTCAAGATCCACACCGTGGATCACCTGAACATCACCGTACCGTTTGATCACTTCATTAAGCGTTACGCCTGACATCAGTTGGTCTCCACTTGTCTGTTGGATGAATGTTGGTCCGGAAAACCCCAGTCCCGCGATACCTGCGCGATGGACCGGGCCGCTTGCTGAATGCGGGAGACGCGCTTTTCAAGGCCCGCCAGAGAATTACGCTCGGTTGTCGAGGTCACCGAAAGCGCGCCCAGCGCACGCCCGCCAGCCGTCAGGATCGGCACGGCGACGCAGATGATGCCCGGCTCATGCTCTTCGCGGTCAAATCCGTACCCGATCTGGCGGATCGCACGCAACTCGGCTTTCAGCGCTTCTGCATCCGTCAAAGTATGCTCGGTAAACCGGTGGAAGCTCTGCTGTTCCAGTATGGGTGCCAAGACCGCCTCGTCCAGATAGGCCAGCATCACCTTGCCAACGCCGGTGCAATAGGCAGGACCGACCTTGCCCGCCGAGGAATACATCTCGACCGGCCGACTTGCATTGCGCTTGTCGACATAAAGCACCTGTGCATGATCGAGTTGCGCCAGATGCACCGTCTCGCCCACCTCTTCGGCTAAAGCATCCAGATGCGGGCGCGCCATCGGCGCCAAAGACGACTGCCGCCAGGCCACATGCGCCAGCCGCACCAGACGGATACCCATCGCATAGGTCTGCCGCTCGGAGTCGTACGACAACATGCCCTGATTGGTCAGCGTCTGAACAAAACGGTAAAGCGTGGCCTTCGGATACGGAGAGTCCTCCAGCAATTCGGTAAACCGCACGGGACGACCGAACGCGGCAACGCGATCCAGCACTTCCAGTGCTTTTCCGACGGTTCCGTCCCCGGCCGAACGATCAGCCATGCTATCCTCCCTTGCCGCGCGCTGTAATTCAGCGTCTCCTTCTGCGGCCTGTTGACAACCCTTACCGATTCCGTGTTAAGATTTCAATATGCAAAACCGAGTTTCAAATAATGGAACTCAAATTATAATGGAACTCTCAGGGAGGAAACCAATGCGTTCCATGTTCAAGGCGTCCGTCGCGGCGCTCGGCCTCACTGCCATCACGGCAGGCGGGGCAATCGCAGACGGCCACGGCCTGTCTGGCGACCTTAAAATCTTCCTCGACACATCGAACCCGGCGCCCCGTGCGACCATGGAAGCGATGATCGCGGATTTCGCTGAAATTCACCCGAATCTCAACATCGAGACGACCGTGATTGACCGCGAAGCGTACAAGACGCAAATCCGGAACTTCCTGACCGCTGACGCACCAGACGTCGCGACATGGTATGCTGCGAACCGGATGCGCCCTTACGTAGAAGCTGGCCTGTTCGAAGACGTATCGGACCTCTGGGCCGAACCGGAAATCGCCGAAAATCTGGCCTCGACCAAAGGCGCGATGACCATCGACGACAAACAGTGGGGCGTGCCGTATACGTACTACCAGTGGGGTGTCTACTATCGCAAAGACATCTACGAAGAGCTGGGCCTGTCCGAGCCGTCCAACTGGGACGAGTTCAAGGCAAACTGCCAGGCCATCGTCGACTCGGGTCGCTCGTGCTTCACCATCGGCTCCAAATTCCTTTGGACGGCTGGCGGCTGGTTCGACTACCTGAACCTGCGCACCAACGGCTTTGACTTCCACATGGACATGGCCGCAGGCGATGTCGAATGGACCGATGACCGCGTGCGTCAGACCTTCGCCAACTGGCGCGAGCTGATCGATATGGGTGCCTTCGTCGAAAACCACCAGAACTACTCGTGGCAGGAAGCCCTGCCCTTCATGGTCAACGGCGAAAGCGCCGGCTACCTGATGGGTAACTTCGCCGTAGCACCGCTGCGCGAAGCAGGCCTTACCGACGACCAACTGGACTTCTACCAGTTCCCGGCGATCAACCCGGACGTTGCACTGGCGGAAGATGCGCCAACCGACACTTTCCACATACCGTCGGGTGCCACCAACAAGGAAGCCGCACGTGAATTCCTGCGCTTCGTTGTTTCGTCAAACGTTCAGACCGAAATCAACAACGGTCAGAACCTAGGCCAGCTTCCGGTGAACGCAGCTTCGGCTGTGGACAACGACAAGTTCCTGAACGAAGGCTTCGCGATGCTCTCGACCAACAGCCCGGGCGGTGTTGCGCAGTTCTTCGACCGCGACTTCCCGGCTGAAATGGCCGCCGAAGCGATGCAGGGTTTCCAGGAATTCATGGTGTTCCCTGATAATCTGGACGACATCCTGAACCGCCTCGAAAGCGTGCGTCAGCGCGTCTATCAGTAAAGACTTCGGCCGGGCGACCTCTGGGTTGCCCGGCCACCCCCACCGCCCCACGCGACCCATCCGCAAATCCCCCGAAAAGGGCTTTCCGCATGTGCCGCCCGAGCGAAGGGAACCATCCATGACATTAGCTCCGCAAACCGAAATCGACCGTCAGGGCCGAGGCTGGTACAAGCGCAACGAGATCGCCGTCACCCCTTGGCTGTTCCTCGCGCCGGCAATCCTGTTCTTCGCGGTCTACGTCATCATTCCGATCTTCCAGTCGATCAACCTGTCCTTCTACAACTGGGACGGCCTGGGCGAGAAAACCTGGGTCGGCCTTGATAACTACGTCCAACTGGCCGACGACCCCGCCTTTGAAGTCTCGCTCTGGAACAACGTGAAATGGCTGGTGTTCTACCTTCTCGCCATCCCGGCAGGCCTCTTCATCGCACTGTTCCTGAACCAGACCGTGACCGGCATCCGCCTCTACAAGTCCCTGTTTTTCTTTCCCTTCGTGATCTCACAAGTCGTCGTCGGCCTGGTGTTCTCATGGTTCTACCTGCCCAACGAAGGCCTTCTGAACGGTATCCTCGGCCTCGTTGGCCTTGGCCCCATCAACGTCCTCGGAGACCCGACACTTGCCACCTACGGCATCATCGCCGCAGGCCTCTGGCCGCAGACCGCCTATTGCATGATCCTCTACCTTACAGGCCTCAACGCCGTTGACCCCGAACAGGTCGAAGCCGCCCGCCTTGATGGCGCAAAGGGCTGGAAGATGCTCTGGTATGTGATCGTTCCCCAACTGAAGCCCGCGACCTTCATCGCCTTCGTCGTGACGATCATCGGCGCTCTGCGCTCGTTCGATCTTATCTCGATCATGACCAACGGCGGCCCCTTCGGCCAGACCCGCGTGCTGTCGTTCTATATGTTCGAAAAAGCTCTCGCCGAATTCGGCTTCCGCATGGGCTACGGCGCGGCCATCGCGGTCGTTTTGTTCCTCATCATGCTTGTCTTCATCGCCTACTTCCTGTGGTCCATGTGGCAAGAGGAGCGCGCGCGATGACTTTCCGCGCCACAGCAAACGCACTCTGCAAAGCGATGCCGGGCGCGGAATGGTCCGAACCCTTCGGCCCCGGCGACGATGTCTGGAAAGTCGGCAGCAAGATGTTCGCCCTCATGGGCAGCAACGACAAAGGCATCTCGGTGAAATGCCCCGACCTTGAAACAGCGACCATGCTGAAAGACGCAGGCGTCGGCACCAAGGCGCCATACATGCACGCAAGCTGGATCCACCTGCCCAACACAACCACAAAAGACGAGTTGAAACACCGGATCGCCGTCAGCTACGACACCATCCGCTCGGGCCTCACCAAAAAAGCCCAAAGCACCCTGCCCACCCGCGAGGAGGCCATCTGATGTTCCCTACCCCAATCCAGAAACGCCCCGTCGCAAATCAGATCGCCTACAAAACCTTCCTGCCGATCGCGCTGATCGTCTGGCTATTGCCACTGATCGCCGTCGCCGTGTTCTCGATCAAACCCGACACCGACTTCACCCAAGGCAACTACTGGGGCATGCCCGGCTCATTCGAGGGCTTCACCAACTACGGCATGGTGTTCTTCAACTCCGACATGCCGCGCTACATGCTGAACTCGTTCCTGATCACCATCCCGACAGTGATCGGTGCCGTCGCCCTTTCGGCAATGGCCGGCTTCGCCCTTGGCATCTACAACTTCAAATCGAACATCTGGATCTTCTTCATGTTCGTCGCGGGTAACTTCGTGCCGTTTCAGATCCTCATGGTGCCCGTGCGCGACCTCACCCTCGACATGGGGCTCTACAACACGAAAACCGGCCTCGTCCTGTTCCACATCGCCTTTCAGACCGGGTTCTGCACCCTTTTCATGCGAAACTTCATCCGCCAACTGCCCTTCCCGCTGATCGAAGCGGCCCGCGTCGAAGGTATCGCGGAATGGCGTATCTTCTGGTACGTCGTCCTGCCGCTGATGAAACCCGCCCTCGCGGCCCTCGCTGTGCTGATCTTCACCTTCATCTGGAACGACTACTTCTGGGCCGTGGTGCTGACGCAAGGCCCCGAAAGCCAGCCTGTCACCGCCGGTATCACATCGTTCAACGCGCAATTCCGCGCCGCCTATCATCTGATGAGCGCGGGCTCTATTGTCGCTGCCCTGCCCCCCGTGCTGATGTTCTTCCTCATGCAAAAGCACTTCATCGCAGGCCTGACACTTGGTGCCGTGAAATAATGCAAACCTGGAGACTGGACGACGACCGGCAGACACTTGTCCTGGCCGCCCGTCGCGCGCGCTTGCCGGAAGTTATCTACTGGGGCGCGCCGCTGCCAAGCAACGAAACCCTCGAAACGCTGGCCGAGGCCCATCGCCTCGACGTGACCGGCGGCATGCTCGACGAGAACCCCGATCTTTCAATCTGCCCGGAAGCCGTGCGCACCTTTCCGGGTCAGCCGGGCCTGATCCTGCGCAGCCACGACGGCACACCACTTTTGCCGAAATTCTGCTACGCCAGCGAGGAAACCACCGAACAGTCCCTCGCGCTCACCTACGCCGATGCCGACAACGGACTGACCTATACCGCGAAAATCGCGCTGGACCCTGAAACCCACGTCCTGACACTGACATCCGAGATCAACGCCGCCACCCCCGTCCACCTTCACTGGCTGTCGGCCCCGGTCCTGCCCGCGCCGCAAAACAGTGCCGAGATGATCGACGTCTCCGGGCGCTGGTGCGGCGAATTCCAACTGAACAAGACCGCATGGTCTCCGGGCATCCGCTACCGTGAAAACCGCACCGGGCGCACAGGCCACGAACATTTCCCCGCGCTCATCGTGCTGGGCGCAGGCGCGACCAACACGCAAGGCGAAGCATGGGGCTTTCACTACGGCTGGTCCGGCGGTCACCGCATGGTCGCCGAGGAACTCCCCGACGGCCGCCGCCAAATTCAGTTCGGCCATGCCGCCCGCATGGAACCGGCACCCCAAACCCACTTCAAGACCGCTCCCCTTTACGCGGTCTATTCCTCCGACGGTCTCAATGGAGTCGCCGTCAGCTACCAGCGTCAGGTCCGGGACCGCATCGTCACCTGGCCCCACGCTGACCGCCCACGCCCGGTGCACTACAACTGCTGGGAAGCAGTCTATTTCGACCACAAACTCGACGTGTTGAAAGACATCGCCGACCGCGCCGCCAAGCTTGGAGCAGAACGCTTCGTCCTCGACGACGGCTGGTTCGGCAACCGCGACGACGACACGCAATCCCTGTCGGACTGGGAAGTCGACCCCCGGAAATACCCCGAGGGCCTGCACCCGCTCATTGACCACATCCACAGCCTCGATATGGCTTTTGGCATCTGGTTCGAACCGGAAATGATCAACCCGAACTCGAACCTGTTCCGCGCCCACCCCGACTGGGCCGCCGGGTCCGAGGATCAAATCCTCGGTCGCCAGCAAATGGCCCTCGACATGTCCCGCGACGACGTACGCGACTTCATCTACAACCGCATGAACGCTATCCTTACCGAATACCCGATCGACTACATCAAATGGGACCACAACCGCGTGTTGCCCATGCCCGACGCGTCGCAAACCCGGGGCTCCTACGCGCTTATCGATCGTCTGCGCGCCGACTTCCCGGACGTCGAAATTGAAAGCTGCGCATCTGGTGGCGCGCGCATCGACTTCGGCATCCTCCAGCGCACCCAACGCGTCTGGCTTTCCGATTCAAACGACGCACTCGAGCGCCTCCAGATGCAGCACAACGCCGCGCTTTTCCTGCCTGCCGCCATTACCGGCAGCCACGTCGGCCCCCGCATCTGCCACACCTCGGGCCGCCACCTTGACATCCGTTTTCGCGCATGGGTCGCGGCCCAGCGTCACATGGGCTTCGAGATGGACCCCCGCGAACTCACGGCCGACGAAGTCTCCGTTCTGACCGAAGTCACCGCATGGTGGAAACACAACCGCCACTGGATGACGACCGCCGACATCCTGCGCCTCGACAGCTCGGACCCCGCCGTCATCGCCGAACAACAAGCCGCCCGCGACGGCACGCGTTTCGTGGTCTTCGCCGGCAAAGCGACAACCTCCACCCAGATCGTCCCCCGCCCCCTGCGCCTCACCCGCCTGGATCGGGACGCGCTTTACAAAGTCACCCTCATCAACCGCACGTCCGCCTCCACCCTTTCACGCGGCACCCCGGCCCTCAAAGAAGGCGCAGTCACCCTGTCCGGCCAGTACCTCATGAGCCATGGCCTCACCCTCCCCTGGTCCTTCCCCGAAACCATGTGGGTTGTCGAAGGAGAACGCCTTTAATGCTTCACCCTTTTCAAAATACCACCGCCGGAGGCTAATAATCTCTTACGCCCCGCACCAACGCACCAACGTAACACCGACGCTCCACAGACAAGGCATTCACCATGACCGACGCCATCTTCCCTGACCTGAAAAACGCATCCGTCTTCATCACCGGCGGCGGCTCCGGCATCGGCGCGAACCTCACCGAAGGTTTCCTCCGCCAGGGTTCGAAGGTCGCTTTCGTCGGCCGCTCCGACGCTTCCGCCTTTGTCGACGAAATGGAAGCAAAAACCGGCAACCGCCCGCTGTTCCTGCAATGCGACATCACCAAAACAGACCTTCTGAAACAACGCGTTGCCGAGGCAACCGAGGCCCACGGCCCCATAACCACCCTCGTCAACAACGCCGCCAACGACGAACGCCACAATACCCTCGACGTCACCGAGGACTTCTGGGACTGGATGATGGCGATCAACCTCAAAGCCTACTTCTTTGCCGGTCAGGCCGTGATCCCCGGCATGCGAAAAGCCGGACACGGCTCGATTATCAATTTCAGTTCAATCAGTTACATGATGGGTATGGGCGACTACCCCGCCTATACCTCGGCCAATTCCGGCATCAACGGCCTTACCCGCTCCATGGCCCGCGAGTTCGGCCCCGATAATATCCGTTGCAACGCTATTGCACCCGGCTGGGTCCTGACCGACAAACAGATGGACAAATGGGCAACCCCGGAAGGCCTCGCCAAACACATGGAACGTATGTGTCTGAAAGAACACTTGAAACCCGACGACATTGTCGGCCCGGTGCTGTTCATGGCTTCCAAAACCAGCAGCGCCATGACAGGTCAAGCCATGGTCGTTGATGGTGGCGTGGTCGTCACCGGGTAATGTCAGGCCGCACCACATACGCCGACTGGATCGCCGTCGACTGGGGCACGTCGAACCTGCGCGCATGGGCGATGCGCGACAATCAGGCCATCGCCGAGGCCACATCCGACAAGGGCATGGGATCGCTCACGAAGCCCGAGTTCGAACCCGCCCTCCTTGCCCTCATCAACCCCTGGCTTGGCACTGCCAAAACCCCCGTCTTCGCCTGCGGCATGGTCGGCGCGCGTCAGGGCTGGGTCGAAGCCCCCTATGGCACCGTCCCTTGCAAACCCCACGGTCAACCCTTCGCCAAACCCCAAACCGCAGATCCCCGCATCAACGTCCACGTCATCCCCGGACTGAAACAGACCGACACCCCCGACGTCATGCGCGGCGAAGAAACCCAGATCGCAGGCCTCCTAGCGGCCATGCCCAACTTCGACGGCGTCGCCTGTCTGCCCGGCACCCACACCAAATGGGTCCACATTTCGGCGGGCGAAGTCGTCTCCTTCCGCACCTTCATGACCGGGGAACTCTTTGGTCTCATTGCGAAAACCTCTGTCCTGCGCCACTCTGTCGGCGCGGGCTGGCACGACGAGGCCTTCGCCACAGCCGTCACCGACACCTTGTCGCGCCCCGAAGCCATGGCCGCCAATCTCTTCGCCATCCGCGCCGACCAACTCCTGAACGCCACGGATCCCGGCCGCGCCAAAGCCCGCCTCTCGGGCCTCCTTATCGGCGCCGAACTCGCCGCCGCGCGCCCCTACTGGCTCGGGCAGAACATCGTCCTGATCGGCGATCCGACCCTCTCGGAACACTACGCCACAGCCCTCCAGACCCAAGGCGCGCCAAGCCACATCGCCGACGCCAAAGAAACCACGCTTGCAGGCCTCAGCGCCGCTCGCGCCCTGACACAGGAACCAGCCGAATGAGCCGCCCCCTGATCGCCATCCTGCGCGGCATCGACCGCCGCGAAGCCGCAGACGTCGCCGCCGCCCTCATCGACGCCGGCATCGACCGCATCGAAGTCCCCCTGAACTCGCCCGACCCCTTCGAAAGCATCGCCCGAATGGCGCAGGCCCACGGCAAACACGCTCTGATCGGCGCCGGCACGGTGCTGACCGCTAAACATGTCAAACGGGTCCGCAAGGCAGGCGGCAAACTCGTCGTCTCCCCCAACGTCGACAAATCCGTCGTTAAAGAAACCAAAGCCCTGGGAATGCACTCCTTTCCGGGCGTGCTCACGCCAACCGAATGCTTCAACGCCCTGAAATGGGGCGCGGATGGACTCAAGGTCTTCCCCGCCTTCCAGATGGGGCAAGACGGCCTCAAAGCCCTGCGCGCCGTCCTGCCTTCCGAAACCCAAGTCTACATGGTCGGCGGCGTCGGCCCCGAAAACTTCGCCAACTGGCTGAAAGCCGGCGCAAACGGCTTCGGCCTCGGCTCCTTCCTCTACAAACCGGGTGACCCCGTCGCAGACATCGCCGCCAAGGCCCGCGACACCGTCGCCGCATGGGACGAGATTACCGCATGAACATCTACGACGACACCATCTGCTCACTCGGCGAAGGCCCGCTATGGCACCCATTGCGCGGCCAACTCTACTGGTTCGACATCCACGGCCAGAAACTCCACACCCGAGAAGACGGCAAAACCCGCACGTGGAGCTTTGACGAAGACGTCTCCGCCGCAGGCTGGGTCGACGACACCCACCTCCTCGCCGCCTCTGAAACCCGCCTCTTCCGCTTCAACGTCGAAACCGGAGCCCAGGAAGACATCGTTCCGCTTGAAGCCGACAACCCCGAAACCCGCTCCAACGACGGGCGCGCCGACCCCTATGGCGGCTTCTGGATCGGCACCATGGCGAAACACGAACGCACCCCCGCAGGCACGATCTATCGTTACTACAAAGGCGAAATACGCCCCCTCTTCGACCAGATCACCATCCCAAACGCCATCTGCTTCACGCCCGACAAATCCCAGGCCTACTATTGCGACACCATCGACAACCTGATGAAACGCGTCTCCCTCGACGCCGAGGGCTGGCCCACAGGCGAGCCTGAGGTTTGGCTCGACCTCTCTGGCAAACCCTTCGGCGCAGACGGCGCGGTCATCGACGCAGATGGCAACATCTGGAACGCCCAGTGGAACGGCTGGCGCATCGCCAAGTATGCCCCCGACGGCACCTTCCTCGATGAGGTCAAGATCAACGCCGCCCACACCTCCTGCCCCGCCTTCGGAGGAGCCGACCTCACAACGCTCTTCTGCACCACCGCCGGGGGTCGCGTGACGGAGGCAGACCGCGCCAAATCAGGCGACCACGGCAAAGTTTTTTCGATGGAAACCACCACCAAAGGCCAGGCCGAACACCAAGTCCTCCTATGACCTCCTATTATTGGCCCATAAATATCCCGGGTGGGTCCGGGAGGGCAGCGCCCTCCCGGCGGATCGCCTCGGGAGAGGCGACAAAAGAATGAACCCCACCCTAGGCGTCTGCTACTACCCCGAACACTGGCCAGAAGAGATCTGGGCAACCGATGCCGCACGCATGGTCGACACCGGCCTCACGTGGGTGCGCATCGGCGAATTCGCTTGGACCCGCATGGAGCCCAAACCGGGTCAACTTGACCTCGCATGGCTCGACCGCGCCATCGACACACTTGGAAACGCTGGCCTCAAAGTCGTCCTCGGCACACCCACCGCCACCCCGCCCCGCTGGATGATCGACAAACATCCCGACATGCTGGCCCGCGACGTCTCAGGCCAGATCCGCAAATTCGGCTCCCGCCGCCACTACTGCTTCAGCCATGAAGGCTACCGCGCCGAGAGCGCCCGCATCGCCCGCATTCTTGGCGAACGCTACGGCCGCCACGAACACGTCCACGCCTGGCAGATCGACAACGAATACGCCTGCCACAATACCACCCTCAGCTATTCCGAAGCCGCTCTATCGGGCTTTCGCAACTGGCTCGCCCAGAAATACCAAAGCACCGACGCCCTGAACCGCGCATGGGGCAATGTCTTCTGGTCCATGGACTACGACGACTTCGACCAGATCGACCTGCCAAACCTCACCACCACCGAACCGAACCCCGCCCACGTCCTTGATTTCAAACGCTATTCTTCCGATCAGGTCATCGCCTTCAACAAGGTCCAGACCGACACGCTCCGCCCCCTTACTGACAAACCCCTGATCCACAACTACATGGGCCGCGAGCTGACATTCGACCATTTCAAACTCGGAGCAGACCTCGATATCGCCAGCTGGGACAGCTACCCCATCGGCTTCCTCTCTGATCGGCTCGAGGCCGACGAAGCCGACAAGACCAGCTACCTGCGCCAAGGCGATCCCGACAATCAGGCTCTCCACCACGACCTCTACCGCGCCGTCGGCCGCGGGCGCTGGTGGATCATGGAACAACAACCTGGTCCCGTGAACTGGGCGCCCTGGAACCCCGCACCGCTCCCCGGAATGGCCCGCCTTTGGGCCTGGGAGGCCATCGCCCACGGAGCAGAAGCCGTCTGCTATTTCCGCTGGCGCCAGGCCCCCTTCGCTCAGGAACAAAACCATGCCGGCCTCCTGCGCCCCGACAGCGTCGCAGCCCCGGCCCTCGCCGAAGCCGCACAAGTTGCGCGCGAAATCAAAGATTTTGGCGAGGTCATCCCCGCCCAAGGGCACGTCGCCTTCCTTTTCGATTATGAGGCTGACTGGGTCTTCGGTACCCAACCCCAAGGTGCGGACTTCAGCTATTTCCGCCTTGTCCTCGACGCCTATCGCGCCCTGCGCCGCGCGGGCCTGTCCATCGATATCCTGCCCAAAGACGCCGATCTGGCCGGCTACAAACTCGTCGTCGCCCCCGGCCTCGCCATCATGGATGACACCCTGAAAACCCGCCTCGCAGAACACGATGGCCACGTCATCGTCGGGCCCCGTTCGGGATCAAAAGACCAAGACGGTGCCATCCCCGTCCCGCTTCCGCCAAATCTGCCCGGCCTCGACGCAACGGTGACCTTCGTCGAAAGCATCCCCCCCGGCGCGCAGGACCTGCTCGAAGACGCTGGCAGTTTCGTCCACTGGTCCGAACGCCTCGAAGGCACCGCAAACGTCACGCTCAAAACCAAAAACGACCACCCCGCCCTCGTCACTTCGGGCACCCTGCACTACCTCGCCGGCTGGCCCGACCGCGCCGCATGGGACCACATCCTGAAACTCATAGCGCCCGCAGCGGGCCTTTATCTCGAAGTCCTCCCACCCGGCCTGCGTGTGCGCGATACCGCCACACATCGCTTCGCCTTCAACTATGGCGCAGCCCCTGTGCACTGGCGAGGCATTGTCATTCCCCCGGCAGGACTACACTGGGTCGACATTTAGTTTAACGTTAAACTAATCGGCGCGCTTCGGCTTGGAAATGGTGAACTGCCAGTCCCCAGAGGCGGGCCGCTCCAGCACCTCGTCAGGAATAACATCCGGTCCGGACAAAAAGACATTCGACCCGAAATGCTTCAACATCCGTGACAAATGCCGCAGCCGGACTCCGGTAATTTCGCCATATAACTCTGCAAATTCATCGACTTGCATCAGCTCGGCGATCCGCTCTCGATGCCAGGCCACCGAAGCCTCATGTGTCTCCCCGACCCCAGGCAAAGCCGCCAAACGCGCTCGCTCCTCCGCGACCCGCGCGTCATACCGACGTATCGAAGAGTCTTCGACCGCGTTGTGATTCATCCGAAACCAATAGGCAACACCCTGCCCCCGATCGACGTGATTGACCCGCCCCCGGTCCCGTTTCACCAGATAACTCTCCGCACTCCTCACCGCATAATGGTTCAGCGTGACCAGATCATAACCCCAGGTCCCCGATGTCATCCGCCAGCCGTTTTTCCACATTTTCGCTGGCAAGGGCCGACCGTCTCCACCGACCCAACGCAACCGGCTCTCATCCATGATCCCTTTAGGGCGATGCACCCCCAAACGCCGAAAAAGACCGGCGTTGCGATAGATCGACTTGAATCCCCAGGCCTGATGCGGCCGCGAACAAAACTCCGGTGCACAGGCATGAAACTGATGCGTCACCGGCGCGTCCTCGAACCCCTCAAGATCCCCATTTCCGAACAACCGCCAGGGCATAGAAATCACGTTCGCACCGTCGGTCGCGGCAAACAAATCCTGAAGCGTTCCTTCACCTTTGTGAACATTGATGTATTCGTCCACATCCAGCGTCAGACACCACTCCGCATCGGTCAAAATCGGCTCGGATTCCGCCGCCCGAAATGCCGCGTGCTGGGGGACATTCCCGGTTTCGCGATAAGGATTATCCCGCCGCACGACCACACCCTCTTTGGCCAAGGCGTCCAGAACCTCATCCGTCCCGTCATCGCAATCATTCGTATAGACCAAAAACCGATCCACCCCGACAACGCGGTGATGCGCAATCCAATCAAGGATAAACGGGCCCTCGTTCTTCATCGCTGTCACAACCGTCACACCGTTGCCGCCAGACGCCGGCTCAACGCGCACCGGAGCGGCCAAAGCCTTGTCTCCAAACGCTTCCTCCAGAGCCGATCTCACGCCGAAGTCCTCGACCAAAGCCGATTTCTGCACCAATTGACCGACCTTCGCTCCCGGATAAGCAACCCCCATGGCCCGCACAAACCGCGCGCCCTCGACCACGCCGCGCGCCCCACCGACCCGGATCATCCGCCAGACCGACGGGTCCTCCAAAGTCGTCGGCGCAACGCACCACCGCGTCACCTTGCGCGGTTCATCGCGTCGGAAATGCACATGATCAACATGCCGCGCCTCGTCCCCTCGCAGCCGCCATGGATAATACTCTTTCCCCTCCAAAAGATAACATCGTCCCGGCAATGCCTCCGCCCGGTCGAAAGCCGTTTCACCGCGTCGCCCGGTCAGCAAAAGGTCCGAAATGTTAAGAAAAGCAACCGACGCCGCCTTCCCCAGAAACCGCCGCCTCAACGTCTCCAAAAGGACCGTTTCGCTGAACTCTCCATGCCATGGATCAGGCGCGTGAACCTGCGCCTGGATATGTCCCGGAGCCACCGGAGCTGTCGCCGCAAGCCGCGCATCCGCGGCCCCCGACCGCCCCATCGGTCGCGACGCCGTGACATACAAAACGAAAGGCGCCCCGTCCCCCAATGCCGTTAATCGTGCCTCTAACTCAGACGCATACTCCTCGTCTTCACCGGGCGCGGCGCGATCAAAAACCAGAATGCCGCTCACACCGAAAGCGGAATGGTATCCCACCCAATCCATCGTCGCATCGACGCTCTCGCCATTCCTCAGCGCCAGCAAACATCGTTTAGCGTTAAATAAATCGGTTTCTGCAGGCACGCAGCCGTCAGTATCCGAAGTGACAGCCATTACCCCTCCGCCGATCTGCCGGTGCCACAGCAGTCTCTCTGCGAGCGATGTGCAGATCGTCTCGTCAGGCGCTCCTGACAAGTAAGTCCGATATCCCTTTCCCGCCGCAGCCGTCGCCGCCAAAAGCCACCCGTGCGACGTTTCACAAGCCTCCAGATGACGTCGTTTGAACTCCGCGCCCACGCTCAGAAAACCCGTACCCGAGAACGTCTGGAAATCGTGGCCACGTCCTCGTCAAAACGTTGCAAGAGAAGGTCACAAGCGACGCGATCAAGCCCGGTATGTGCTTTGATTTCGTCCGGTACAGGCACCCGCTGCGCAGCCCGCAAAAAGCCCTCGCCCGCGGCCTCACTTGCCAGATCAAATCCTTTGTTTCCAAAGAGATAATACAAAATCGGCGCAGCACCATTTCCAACCGAAAAAGGTGTCAGAACCACCAGCTCGGCCCCGCCAAAACACGTCGCGACAACATCTACCAGATCCGCCCAGCTCACCTCGTAAAGGGCGTCCCATTTTACGCCCCCCGGCCGCGAGAAAACCTGTTCCCGCTCCACCGACAAAAGCAGGTGATGCACTGGTTCGATCGCCAGTACCACGCGCTCCACATGATCGCCCAGCACAGCCGATATTTCGCCAAGCATCCTCTCCGCTTCGGGGAACAATTCGTTGTCCCGCAGCGCCGTCCTGGGCCGCCCCAACGCAAACAAAGCTGACAGGAAAAGGTGTCTATCAGACGCCGTGGAAACCAGCGCGTTCAAGTGTGTGGGGTCGGGGCGATCGCCGATCGCCGCCCGCAAAGCATAAGTCACGATCTTGTTCGGATGGGCAGCCACACCCGCGCTTCCCAGCGAAACGGTCTGCCCGCGCACCAAAGCATTCAGCGCATGACCAAGCGCCGTGGGCGCACCGATAAACAGTGTGTGGGGCGGCTCTTTCGACGACCGGTTCATTTGCGGAAAATTGTATCGAATTCCGTTCGCGCCGCTTCCAGATCGTCGATGCGGCCGATATCGCGCCAGTATTCACTCATCGGGAAGACGGCAACGCGTTTCTTGTCATCCTTAAGGTTCGTTAACAGCGTCGGCATGTCCAGAGCCTGACCGTCAGGGACAGCCTCAAGCGCCTCGGGCGACAAAACGTAAATACCGCCGTTCACATAGCACCGCTCGGTCGGTTTTTCGTCGATACCGATCATCAGGTCACCGTCCGCGCGAACCACTCCGTAAGGCACCTGATACTCATACTCACGGACGACCATCGTGCCGATTGCAGACATTTCCTTGTGGAATTTCAATAGTCTGTCAAATCGTAAAGATACCAGAAGATCGCCGTTCATGACGATGAACGGACGTGTGGGTCGCTCTTTCAGCAGCGACAGGGCGCCAGCGGTTCCCATCGGCTCGTTTTCTTCGATGTAGTCGATATCCACGCCGAACTTCGAGCCGTCACCGAAATGATCCTGAACCATCTCTTTGCGATAATTAACAGAGATTGAGATGTGCTGGAATCCCTGGTCCACGAACACGCCCAAGATCTGTTCCAAAAGCGGCTTGCCCCCCACCGGCAACATCGGTTTTGGAATCTTCTCGGTCAAAGGACGCAACCGCGTTCCCAAACCGCCAGCCATCAAAACGACCCGCGTGTCCCGTGGTGCCACTCCGAACAATTCATCGACCGTCGCCAGATCGGTCAATCGACCGGACGCATCGATTACCGGAATATGCTGCAGTTTCCGGTCCCGAATAAGACGTCGGACCTCGCGGTCATTTTCGCCTTCGCGCACAACTGTCGGCGACTCGTGCATTACCTGAGACACCGGCCCGTCCAGATCGACGCCACGCAAAATCCCCCGCCGAACGTCCCCGTCGGTCACGGTCGCAATCAGCCGGCCGTCCGCATCAATTACCAAGGCAACCTGGCGGCGCGACCTGTCAATCGTCGCGATCGCGTCGCGCACCGAAACATCGCGCGTGATCGTAAGAGCCTTTAACGTTTCGTTATCCATAAATGGCATCCTCGCGCGAAGCGGCCTAAGGGTCCAGCGTCAGTTTCTTCTGCAAAAGCCGTGCATCGGAAATATCCATTGTTTTCAGAACCTCAACGATCTTTGGACCGGTATTTCCGTCTCCATACGGGTTCGCGCAGGTGGCCGAAATCAATCGAAACTCGTCATCGGCTATGCAGCGCGTCAATGCATTCGAGATCTCTTCTTCATCATAATCAACATTCAGAACGTTTTCAGCCGCCAATCGACCGGACTGACGCGTCCCGATATTCACTGTTGGACAGGCGAAAGCCGGGGTCTCTTTCAGCCCACTTGATGAATTGCCAATGCAAGCACCCCGTGTAATCCGCCCCGCAACATTCAGCGTACCGTGGTATAGCGCGCGCCCTAGACTCTGTCGCAATACAACCTGTGGCTGCTTATCGGCCCACACCTTCAGTCGCTCAAGAATTACCTCGCCGCCGTCGTCATTGTTGGGATAAGTCGCGACGATCTGCGCACCGTATTCAGCGATAGCGCGCTCCATTGCCGCAAGGCTGGGCGCAAGCTGCGCGGCCGCAAGATGGGGTTCAGTCGTGATCGCGTGCTGCGTGAACAAGATCACGGGACGGCTCAAATCCAATCCAAGCGTTGACGCCACCTCGTCCGCGTCCGGGAAATCGCCGGCCTTGATCCTATCGATCCCCGGCAAGCCAACATCATGAATTCGCCAGGTTTCTTCGCCCATAGCGGCGATCCGCAGGGCAGCCTTCGGATTGGTCGCAAAATGAATATGCGCAAGTTTCGTCATGGCATGGCGCACAGAATCGTCCAAAGCACCGCCTTCGGTCTTGTCTCCACCCTCGATATGCGCAACCGGAATATTCGATTGCGACGCGGCGATCACAGCGGCGAAGGCCTCAAATCGGTCCCCATAAACCACCACAACATCGGGCTTCAGGTCGTCCAGAACATCGGCTACCGCAAGAATACCTTCGCCAATGGCCCGCGCCGTATCCTCCCCCAAACCGGCAGAGACCTCGGCGGAAATCTCAAATCCGTCCGCCAAGATTTCGTCGCGCGTTCTCCCATAGGTTGCATCGAGATGCGCACCTCCCACGATCAACTGCAGCTTAAGAGCAGGCTCTTTCGAAATGGCCTGAAGCACCGGGCTCAATAGCCCGTATTCTGCCCTGTTTCCGGTAAATACGGCGATACGACGTGTCATGGAGGGGTATTAACCTTCTTTAACGGCCGCCGCCATAACCGATGCGGGCGGTTCAATCGAAACGCGTCGGGCCATGATCCAAAGTCCGCAAAACGCGATCAGGCCGATGACGAAATACCAGCCCAGAACGGTCTGGATTTCGCGATAGGACATCAATCCGATGTCGGTTGTGGCTTTCGCTGCCAACCAAAGCGAACCCGCGAACATCAGACGCCCCACGAGGCTCTTTATCGACAGATATGTCGCCCGGCTGTCGTCGTTCAAGACGGGTTGCACGCGGGCGATCAAGAGAGGGCCATGGATCGACGACGGCACCATGCGCAAGAACAGGAAAGCCACCGCCAGAACCGAGTTCGTGGTCGCCAGAACGCCCACCAATCCAACCTGAATAGACATGGCGAAAAGCAGGATTGCCGCCAACCCGATGCGCCTGCGCAGCGCCGGCACCAGCCACGACGCCGCGACCGACACAAGCATCATCACGGTCGACACAAAGCCACTCACAAACGGCGCCTCACCCGACCATCCCCGCGCGTCCAAAGCCTCGAAAATAAAGGGCTGACCGAAGACAAACGGGATATGGCTGAAGCCGTACATCAAAGTGCTCAGAACGAACAACCAGATCAGAACCGGATTTCTAAACGCTTCTTTCAAATGAACAATTCTGAGAGTTTCCGTAATCTGGCTGGCCTCCTCGCGTGGCGGCTCCACCATCAGAAATGCGCAAATCGCCCAGGCAATCATCGCCACAGCGGACGCCGCGAAAGCCAGATCGTAGGCCACAAGGGACATCGCGCCCCCCGTAATCGCCGAGGCCGCCAGGCCCGAAAACGAAAAGCGCCAGGCCCTCAACTCCTGCGTCTCTACCTCGTCAGATCGGTCTGCCGCCGCCAGCGACTCGTACAAGATCGCGCTGTCCGTGCCCGACACGAACGCCGCACTGATCCCCCACAGAACCTGTGCCAGAACAAAGGCCTCGAACGACGATCCCAGCAACAACAGGAACGCCGCGGCGACTGCCGCCAATGCGCTTGTCAACAGCGTCAGTCGGCGCCCTATGCGATCCGAAAAATAACCCGACGGCACCTCGAAAACCGTGGTTGCCAAATCGTAAATCGCATACAGGATTACCGCCTCGGCAGCCGACAGGACGTCCTGAAAGAACAGAAACCATACCGCCTGCCAGAACAGCAAATTCTGGAAAAACTTGAACCAAGGATAAAGCGCAATATTGCGCGCCACTCCCGATTGCGCGGTCATTTCAGCCGACACAATGGCGTGCGATCACGCGGGCTCGGGCCTCAGGCAATTTCGACCAACTCGATCTGAAACGTCAGGTCCTTGCCCGCAAGCGGATGGTTCGCGTCAAGGATCACTTCGGTCTCGGTAACTTCGGAAACCGTCACCATCATCGGGTTGCCTTGCGACGACTGAAGCTGCAGCTGAGTCCCGATTTCCAGTGGAATATTGTCCGGGATTTTTTCCCGCGGAAACGCCTGAAGCGCGTCCGGATTATGCGGCCCATAGGCCTTTTCCGCCTCGATTTCGACCGTCTTTTCCTCGCCCACACTCATACCGTCCACGGCCGCATCGAAACCCGCAATCACCTGTCCGGTTCCCAATTTGAACTCCAGCGGATCCCGCCCTTGCGAACTGTCGAACGTCGATCCATCAGCAAGTGTCCCGGTATAGTGAATACGAACGGTGTCGCCCGATTTTGCAGCAGTCATAAGCGTCTCTTTCCGTAAGAATTTGAATAGAACGTGTCGCAACCTAACAATTTTTGCGCGCCGCGTCTGTTCATAAACGTTAACGGCGCCCAAAAGTCGCGATAATTTACCAATCTTAACCCCAATCGTGCCCGACTGCCCTTTTCTCAACGCGGAGCGCGTGCCAGTGTCTCGCCCGAAAAAGGAGTGAGCAAAATGCCCGTCACCACCTGCGTCTTTGATGCCTACGGAACCCTGTTCGATGTCTCCGCCGCTGCCCGGCGCGCCGCGGAACAAACCGGTCAGGACCAACTGGCGGCGATCTGGCCCAAGCTTGCGGCGGACTGGCGCTTGAAACAACTTCAGTACAGCTGGCTGCGGGCCGTGACTGGCACCTACGTTCCGTTTTGGCAGGTTACCAAGGATGCGCTCGACTGGGCTATGGAGGCCGCCGAAATCGACGACCCAGTGCTGCGCGAAACGCTCCTTGCGCTCTACTGGGAACTGCCCGCCTACAAAGAGGCGCACACCGTTCTTGCCTTGCTGAAAGCCACCGGTTTCAACACCGCGATCCTGTCCAATGGTTCGCCTGAAATGCTGGATGGTGCCGTCGATTTCTCCGGCACGCGCGAGTCTCTCGACGCTGTCATCTCGGTCGACGACGTTAAGATCTTCAAACCTGCAAAAGCCGTCTACGATCTGGTTGAAAAACGCCTCGGGGCCACGCCCCAGCAGGTCCTTTTCGTGTCGGCCAACGGCTGGGATGCGGCGGGCGCGGCGGCCTACGGATTTCAGACCGCCTGGATCAATCGCGCCAGTGAACCGGTCGACCGGCTTCCCGGCGTCCCCGGACATATCCTTCCCGATCTCAGCGGCATTCCCGACCTTGCGGGCACGCTCTGATGCCCGAATTTCTTGCCCCAGACGGCGCGCGTATTCACTATACCGATCAGGGTCATGGCACGCCGGTTTTGGCCTTGGC
The DNA here is from genome assembly GCF_900184815.1 of Boseongicola aestuarii. Classification (GTDB taxonomy): domain Bacteria; phylum Pseudomonadota; class Alphaproteobacteria; order Rhodobacterales; family Rhodobacteraceae; genus Boseongicola; species Boseongicola aestuarii. Next base: position 210,055 of record NZ_FXXQ01000005.1, read on the forward strand.
GGGCTTGACGAGAAACGGCAGCGACTTTGACTATGTTGCCCCCCACTTGCCTGATACCCGATTGATAAGAATGGATTACCGGGGGCGAGGTCAGTCTGAATGGTCGGGGCCCGAGACCTATACGATCCCGGTCGAAGCGGGTGACGCACTGGCCCTCCTCGACCACCTCGGCCTTGAAAAAGCGGCAATCCTCGGCACATCGCGTGGCGGTCTGATCGCCATGCTTCTGGCCGCCACCGCAAAGTCCCGCCTTAGCGGCGTGTGCCTCGTGGATATCGGCCCTGAACTGGCCGCTGCGGGCCTTGACACCATCAGGAACTACATCGGCAAGAACCCCTCCGAGACCACATATCAGGACGCCGCCGCGATGCGTGCGCGCCTCCTTTCTGGCTTTCACGACGTTCCCGAAAGCCGTTGGCTGGAAGAAGTCGAAAAACACTATGTCAAAACCGAAAACGGCCTCAAAATTAACTATGATCCCGCCTTGCGCGACGCAGTCCTGGCCGCCGGAACCCAGCCGATGCCGGACCTCTGGCCACTCTTCGACGCGATGGAAGGTTTGCCGCTGGCATTGATCCGGGGCGCGAATTCCGATCTGCTCTCGCCCGAAACAACGCAGGAAATGAGGCGCAGGCGACCCGACATTCTATTCGCAAACGTGCAGGATCGCGGCCACGTTCCCTTCCTCGATGAACCCAACTCGCTAAAGGTCCTGAACACATGGCTGACACGTCTCCCCTGATCAGTGATATCGAAACTGCAGCGGCCCGGCTGAAGGGCCATGCCGAACGCACGCCATTGTTGAACGCGCCCCTTCTGGACGCTGAATTCGGGCGTCGCATCTTCGTCAAGGCCGAGTGCCTGCAGAAGACCGGTTCCTTCAAATACCGCGGCGCGCGCAACGCCGTTGCCGCACTTAGCGACGCCCAGCGCGCGGCCGGAGTGATCGCGTTCTCGTCCGGAAATCATGCTCAGGGAGTCGCGCTGGCGGCCCGCGAACTGGGCGCAACCTCTGTCATCATCATGCCGTCAGACGCTCCGTCGTTAAAGATCGTTAACACGCGCGCGCTTGGTGCCGAAGTTGTGCTATACGACCGCGAGACCGAAGATCGCGACGAAATCGGCGAGCGCCTGTCCGCCGAACGCGGCCTCTCTCTGATCAAGCCATTCGATAATCCCAACGTGATTGCAGGTCAGGGCACCACGGGACTTGAGATTGCCGAACAGTCCCGGCTTGCCGGCATTGACGGCGCCGACGTTCTGATCTGCTGCGGTGGCGGCGGTCTGACGTCCGGCATCGCCATTGCTCTGGCTGCGAAATCCCCCGACTTGACGCCGCGCCCGGTCGAACCGGAAGGCTTCGACGATGTGACCCGTTCGCTTGCGACCGGTACGATCCAGACGAACCCCCGCCGATCCGGGTCGATCTGCGACGCCATCATCACCCCAAGCCCGGGCCATCTGACTTTTCCAATTCTCGCCGCCCACTGCGGACCGGGCGTCGTCGTTTCCGACGATGACGCCCTTCGCGCGATGGCCATCGCCTTCACGCGCCTCAAGATCGTGCTTGAACCCGGCGGCGCCGTCGCCCTTGCCGCTGCCCTCTTCCACCGCGCGGATTCGCGGGACGTCATTGCCGTCGCGTCCGGCGGCAATGTAGACGCGCCACTGTTTCGTATGGCATTGGAGAAATATGCTTAACGCAAGGAAGATCTCATGCTGATTGCCGATCTCGATGGTCTAAAGACCCACTACCGCGACGACGGGGACCCGCATGGTCATGCCGTGGTTTTCGCCAATTCGCTCGGTACTGACCTTAGGCTCTGGGACAAGGTCATCGACCGTCTGCCGAAATCCCTGCGCCTGATCCGCTACGATATGCGCGGCCACGGCCTGACCGATGTGCTCGACCCACCTTATTCGATGGGCGCGTTGATTTCCGATGCCGAGGCCCTGATCGATCACCTCGGTGTCAAGAACTGCGTCTTTGTCGGACTTTCCATCGGCGGGCTGATCGCCCAGGGCCTTGCGGTCAAACGCATGGACCTTGTGCGCGCCATGGTCTTGTCCAATACGGCCGCGAAGATCGGCACGGTTCAAACCTGGCAAACCCGCATCGACACGGTCGCCACCGACGGCTTCGACAGCATCGCCGATACCGTGATGGAGATGTGGTTCGGCAAGGAATTCCGCCGCACGCCCGAGCTTAGCGCCTGGCGCGCCATGCTCGCGCGCCAACCGATCAAAGGGTACGTCGGTTGCTGCGCCGCCATCGCCGGCACCGATTTTTACACGACGACAGCCAGCCTGACCCTGCCCACGCTCGCCATCGCGGGCAGCGAAGACGGCTCGACGCCGCCCGATTTGGTGCGCGAAACCGCCGAGCTCATCAAGGGCGCGAAATTCCAACTCATCAAAGGGGCCGGACACGTGCCCTGCGTCGACAAACCCGAGGAATACGCCGAGACTCTCACGACTTTCCTCACAGAGATCGGTCACATTTAGCGAAAACCCGAACCATCCGCGTTTACTCCGGTTCCCGTGCAGCCCCGCCTTGCATATCACCATCCCGACCTGACCGCAGAAAGCCGTTAATGCGCCTGCCCCTGATTTTCGTCATCGCGACCACAGTGATCGATTCCATGGGCATCGGCCTGATCCTGCCCGTAATGCCCGCCCTGCTGCGCGAAGTCTCCGACATCTCCCTCGCAGACGCCGCCCTTTACGGTGGCGTCCTCGTCACCGCCTTCGCCTTCATGCAGTTCCTTTTCGGCCCCGTCATCGGCGCATTGTCCGACCGCTATGGCCGCCGCCCCGTCATGCTGATCTCGCTTCTGGTCATGGCGCTGGACTACATCGTCATGGCGCTGGCCGGAGCCTTCTGGGTTCTGCTTGTGGGCCGCATGGTCGGCGGGATCGCCGCGGCGACCCAATCCACTGCCACCGCCTTCATGGCCGATATCTCGAAACCCGAAGAAAAAGCCGCCCGCTTCGGCATGATCGGCGCCGCCTTCGGCATGGGCTTCGTGTTCGGCCCCCTCCTCGGAGGCCTTCTCGCCGAATTCGGCACACGCGCGCCCTTTTATGCCGCCGCCGCCCTTGCCGCGACAAACCTCATTTTCGGCTATTTCGTCATGCCCGAAACCCTGAAACCCGAAAACCGCCGCCCTCTGTCCCTCGCGCGCTCAAACCCGCTCGGTGCCTTCAAAAACGTCTCGGCCACACCGCAACTGCGCCGCCTCTTATGGCTTTTTTTCCTCTACCAGGTCGCTTTCATGGTCTACCCCGCCATCTGGGCCTTTTTCACCGAAGAGCGCTTCGGCTGGTCGCCCCGCATGATAGGCTTCTCGCTCGGCGCCTTCGGCATCGCCATGGCGCTGGTGCAAGGCGGCCTCATCCGCCTCATCCTCAGATGGTTCGGTGACCGCGGCACCATCCTCTACGGCCTCGCCTTCAATTTCTTCGCCTTCCTCGTCCTCGCCTTCATTGAAAGCGGCACGCTGGCAATCCTCTTTATCCCGCTCACAGCCCTCGGAGCCGTCGTCACCCCTGCCGTTCAAGGCATGATGTCACGCGCAACCTCCGACAATAGCCAGGGTGAACTTCAGGGCGTACTGTCGTCGACCGCCGCGCTGGCCACGATCATTTCACCCCTGATCATGACGCAAATCTTCGCCACCTTCGCCCGCCAGGACGCTGCCTTCTACCTGCCTGGCGCCCCCTTCCTCGTCTCGATGTTCCTCATGCTCGTCTGCGCCCTGGTCTTTCTGGCCGGCAGGCGTCAACAAACCGTTTAAGGCAAAGATTGACCGTTTCGCGCCATCCGAAGTCGGTTTCCGACACGCCGCGCACCCCGAAAACCGACACCCTGATGAAAACCCGTCTCTAAAGGCCCACCCCATGACCAAAATCCGCGCCGCTGTCTGCCATGCCTTTGGCGAATCACTGAAAATCGAGACCGTCCACCTCGCCGCCCCCTCCGGCCGAGACGTCGAAGTCACGCTCCGGGCCTGCGCGATCTGCCACTCGGACATTACCTATATCGATGGCCACTGGGGCGGCGCGCTGCCCGCCATCTACGGCCACGAAGCGGCCGGCGAAATCACCTCCCTTGGCCCGGACGCCAAAGGCTACAATATCGGCGACCGCGTCATTGTCACACTGATCCGCTCCTGCGGCACCTGCCCGACTTGCAGCGCCGGAAAACCGGTGATCTGCGAACGCCCCACCGGCCCTGCCCCCCTCACACTCTCCGATGGCACGCCTGTCACACAGGCGATGTATTCCGGCGCCTTCGCCGAAAAGGTTGTCGTCGACCAAAGCCAGATCGCGCCCATCCCCGAGGCCATCGCCTTCGACGTCGCCTCGCTTCTGTCCTGCGGCGTGATCACAGGAGTCGGCGCCGTGGTCAACACCGCCAACCTTCAGGCGGGCGAAGACGTCGTCGTGATCGGTGCCGGGGGCGTCGGCCTCAACGCCATTCAGGGCGCGGTCATCGCGGGCGCGCGTCGCATCGTCGCCGTGGACCTGTCGGCAGAAAAACTGAGCGACGCACGCGCCTTCGGCGCCACCCACGGCATCCTCGCCTCCGACCCCGCCCCCTGGGACCGCCTGCGCGAGATCACCGGCCGAGGCGCGGACGCGGTCTTCGTCAGCGTTGGCGTAGCCCGCGTCTATACCGATGCTCCGAGCTACCTCGCACCGGGTGGCCGCCTCGTCATGGTCGGAATGCCGCCGACAGGCGCCGCCTCCACCTACGAGCCCGGCAACTTCGCCTCCGCCTGCCAGTCCATGGTCGGCTCCAAAATGGGCAACACGGTGCTGGCGCGCGACATTCCCTGGCTCGCCGATCTCTACCTGCAAGGCCGCCTGAAACTCGACGAACTGATCTCGGGCCGCTGGTCCATCGACCAGATCAACGAGGCCATCGCCGACACCAAATCAGGCACCGCGCGCCGAAATGTCATCCTCTTCGACTAAGATCGGGCATTACCGTTAGATACCAAAGCACTCCGCCACGATCTTCACCTGTTTTCAAATATCCAAACGGCGAGACACCCAAATTCCAGCGCGCGTTGCGTTAACCAGAGCAACTTGCGAACGGTCGCACCGACGCAATACCGACGTTAAACCGACGTGCTACCGTCGTGGCCAAATCCACAAATTCGCCAATGTCTTAACAACGAATCACCCGACCCGAAGAAAACCGGACACCCGGCCCATCCCACGTCAAAGATCCGGATGATCCCAGTCGAAAACCACAACCCCCGAAGTCTCGCGCGCCCCAAGACTCCGATACAACCCCCGCGCCGCGTCGTTGTCGTCTTCCGTCGCCACCCAAATGCCCTCACACCCCCTGTCACGCGCCAGATCGCACAACCGGTTCATCAACCGCGTGGCGATCCCACGGCGCTGATAATCCTCATGAACTCCGACCTCATTCACAAAGAACGAAAACGGCTTGTCGGGATGCATCAGCACGGTTCCGCTTGCAAAACCAATGACTTCCCCCTGATCCAGCGCCACGACGATCTCGTTTACCCGCGTCGCCAGAAAGCCAAATGCCCATGACGGATCGATGGGGTCGTCAAATACACCGTCGCGCACACGCTCAAGAACATGCGCATCCTCTGGACCAAGATTGCGAATGGTGATTGGGTTCATCTCACATACTCACGCGACAAGCGACAAAGGGCCAAGCCATTGAAACTCCGTGATCTTGACATCATCGTCACCGCTCCGCCAGCCCCCGGATGGGGTGGCCGCTACTGGATACTCGTCAAGGTCACGACGGATACCGGGGTCACCGGCTGGGGCGAATGCTACGCTTCCGCCGTCGGCCCCGACGCCATGCGCGCCGTGATCACGGACGTCTTCGCCCGCCACATGGAAGGCGAAAACCCTGAAAACATTGAACGAATGTTTCGCCGCGCCTACTCTGCCGGCTTCACCCAGCGCCCCGATCCCACCGTCATCGGTGCCTTTTCGGGCCTTGAAATCGCCTGCTGGGACATCCTGGGCAAAGACCGCGACCGCCCCGTTTACGCGCTCCTCGGTGGTCGCATGAACGACCGCGTCCGCGCTTACAGCTACCTCTACCCAATGGCGCACCACCGCCTGCCAGAATTCTGGATCGACGCCGACATGGCCGCCGAAAGCGCGATAGACCTCGTCAAGCGCGGCTACACAGCGGTCAAGTTCGACCCCGCGGGACCCTATACGCTGCGCGGAGGCCACCAACCCTCACTCCACGACACCGAGACCTCGGTCGCCTTCTGCGCCGCCATACGCGCCGCTGTGGGCCCCCGCGCAGACCTCCTCTTCGGCACGCACGGCCAGTTCTCCACCGGCGGCGCCATCCGCATTGCCAAAGCGATCGAGCCCTACAACCCGCTCTGGTTCGAAGAACCTGTCCCCCCCGACAACGTCGCCTCAATGGCCGAGGTCGCCCGCGCGACTTCGATTACCGTCTCAACCGGCGAACGTCTTACAACCAAAGCAGAATTTGCCGCCGTCCTCGCCGCTGGCGCCGCCAATATCCTGCAACCTGCTCTGGGGAGATCCGGTGGTATCTGGGAGACCAAGAAGATCGCTGCGCTGGCCGAAACCTACAACGCCCAAATGGCCCCGCATCTCTATGCCGGCCCCGTCGAGTGGGCCGCCAACGTCCACTTCGCCACGTCCATCCCAAACATCCTCATGGCCGAAACCATCGAAACCGACTACCACAAGGCACTGATCCGCAACACGATTACCGTGGAAGACGGCTACATCAGCGCGCCCACCACGCCCGGCCTCGGCATCGATGTCGACGAAGCTCTCGCTCGCGCGCACCCTTACACCGGCACGGGGCTACACCTTGAAATGCAGGAGGATCCGATCAGCTACGCCGCCCCCAACGCCTTTGAAGGCGGCGCGCCGGTCCACAAACCCGACTAACCGGGCACCAACGCGCCTTGATGAGTCGCAATGGCCGCGTCCACATCGTCGAACCAGACCGCCCGACCCTGTTCCAGAACCACCGCAGCCGAGCATATCCGCGCGAGCAGCGGCAGGTTGTGCGACACTACAATCGCCGCCCGATCCCGGATTCTGTCGGCCAAAACCATCTCAGACTTCGCCCGAAACGCCGCGTCCCCGACGCTTGTAACCTCGTCGATCAGATAGGTATCAAAGTCGATCCCCATCGACACCGCAAATGCCAACCGCGCCTTCATCCCGGCCGAATATGTACGAAACGGCAATCGAAAATGATCGCCAAGCTCCGCCATCTCGCGCACGAAAGTCTCCAGCCGGTTCGTATCCACGCCATAGACCCGCGCCACGAATCGCGTGTTCTGCAACCCACTGAGATCCCTGTGAAAACTGCCGGCAAACCCGATGGGCCCCGTTCGACCATCGCCGGTGCCAGATGTTTGAACTGCCCCGGACAGTTCTGATGCACGAACAAGACTTTCAAACCACGCGTTTCCAATCCATTTCGCCCCATTTAGCGTACACTTATCATTAAATTTCACTTACTTTGGCACAACAAGACGCCCGCGCGGGATTTTCAAACCATCCCGAAAGGTGTCATCGAATTTGTACGGCTGGCCGAAAGCTCATCTCGGCAACATACTGACCCCTCGCACCGACGCATCGAAAGCAAGCATATGTCTCCAAAGTATTTTTCTCCGACAGGTGGCCATCCCGGACAGAACCAACTGCTGACCGACCGCGCCATTTTTACCGAAGCCTACGCTGTGATCCCGAAAGGCACGATGCGCGATATCGTGACCAGCTTTCTGCCGTTTTGGAGCCAAACCCGTCTTTGGGTGCTCTCTCGGCCGATGACCGGCTTTGCGGAAACCTTTTCGCAGTACATCATGGAAGTCTCGCCCGGCGGAGGCTCGGATCAGCCCGAAACGCAATCCGGTGTCGAAAGCGTTCTCTTTGTGGTGGAAGGCGAGGTCGAGCTGACCATCGACGGCACGCCGCACAACCTGCCCCACGGCGGTTACGCCTATTTGCCGCCTAAATCCGTCTGGACGCTTCACAACACCTCCGGATCCGTCAGCCGTTTCCACTGGATTCGGAAAGCCTATGAGACCATCGACGGCCTTGACGAACCAGACGCCATCATCACCCGCGACCAGGACGTGGCTCCGACCGTGATGCCCGGAACAGATGGCAAATGGGCAACCACGCGCTTCGTCGATCCAACTGACTTGCGCCATGATATGCACGTCACGATCGTCACCTTCGAACCCGGCGCCGTAATCCCTTTCCTCGAAACCCATGTCATGGAACACGGTCTTTACGTGCTCGAAGGCAAGGCGGCCTACCGCCTCAATCAAGACTGGGTCGAGGTCGAAGCTGGCGATTACATGTGGCTACGCGCGTTTTGCCCTCAGGCCTGCTATGCAGGTGGCCCCGGCAAGTTCCGCTACTTGCTCTACAAGGACGTGAACCGGCACATGAAGCTATGATACTGCCTGAAACATCGGAAAACTGACGCCCAAGGCCCACGCCAGAACCATCCCAAGCGCGATGCCCGACGACAAGGGCCCCGCGCGGTACGCCGCCTGTCGCCCTACCGTGCCGAACACCAGATAGAAAAGCACAAGCACGGGAGCAATCATGATAAGAAAGAACAATCCTTCGAAATCAAGCGCGACGGCGATAGCCAGTGACACCAGAAATCCAAGTCGCACGAACAACCGTCGCCAGAATGGCGCACGCGTCGTCAGAACGGCATCGGCCAGCATATAGGGCAAAGCGCCAAGCAGGATCGCAGAAATGACCCAGAGCCGTCCGGATGACGGCCAGAAGTTCGCCGCATATCGGTCCAGCGCCACGGCAAAAACCCCGCACCACGCCAACAGCAAAACCAGAGTGCACCAGGAAAACCGCCCGATCCCAACGCCCCAAAATCGCAACAAGACAATCTGTAGCACACCGAAGATCAGCAGATGCAGCGCCAGATAGTCGGCTACAAGAACCGGCAAGACCTCCAATTCAATCGCCCCTGCCACCAAAGGCGTGACGCTTGCAGGCACCAGCACACTCGCGGCCAACTGCGCCTTTGTAAGACTGGCGGCAAAGACCTCGCGGCGGGGCAAAAGCCGCGCAATGGCAGGGAACAGTACCACCAATCCGCCAAGCAGCCCGATGATCGCAAAACCCGTCGGCAAGACCGTAACGCGCGATGTCCGTGCGAAATACTCATCCAACCACGCGACTGCCTCGGCCCGCGCAACGCGGCTCTGCAGGATCGAGACATGTTCAGTGAACGGTGCGGCCACAGCACGCCGCGTGATTGATCCGTTCTTGACAGTGTCGCCTTCCGACGCCTCAGGGACGACCATCTGCAAGGCCTCAAGCGCGAACCCGCGCAACCCCGGCTCCCATGCGCCGGTCACCAGCAACAGGTCTTGCGGCGTCACAGCGTCGATCACCTGCGAAAATGCCGAAATCAGCACGACCGGGCCAACGTCCGAACGTTCGGTGGCTACACGCACCAAAACGTCGGTGGCCATCGAATGGCCAAGCAAGGCAACTGGCGAAGCGTCGTCCTTCAAGGCGTCAATGACCTCGTTTGTCTGGTCCATCAAAAAACGCGTCGTTCCCTCGACTGTTGTCACATCCCCCGACATCGGCAGGGGATGCCGTCCGTGACCCAGAAATTCGAATGCAAAGACCCGATATCCTGCCCGCGCCAACGGCAGCGCAAAACCTTGCATCATTTGTTGGGATCCGGCGAATCCATGGGCGACAAAAACCGCAGGCCCGGTGGCGTCCGGTGCGGCGTAGATCGTCACCGGCGTCTGGCCGACCCATGTCTGCTGGATGTCCACGCCATTGCGTGCGACCTCCAGAACCCAAAGCGAGATTAGCGCGACCGCAAACGCCGCAATCGTTCTCACCGCCAATCCCACCGATACCGCCCTATGCCTCGATCACAAAAGGCGCATGGAACCAGTGCTCTTCAAGGTTGGAGCCGCTCCCGATGCGGTCGATGACAGCGAAAAGTCCGGGTTCATGCAACGGAGCAAGAACCCCATGCCACGTCCCGCGATGATAATTTACGGCCTGACCTATTTTGGTGCGAAACGCCAATGGCCGACCCGGCGTCCCGTTCTGATCGGGCGCCACGACGACGACAAAGGCATGCTCGCTCATCGGAATGAACGCCTGGCTTCCGTCCGGATGGCGCTCGACCATTTCCAACGTCAGGGGCAGCGCGCGTGGCTCGGCTTTGAACAGGCTCAAACCCGCACGTCCATCGCTGAAATCAAATGTTGCGCGGTCGTGAAACCGCCCGCAAAGCCCTTGATTGATGATCTTGTCCGGCGCGCCGGTCACCTCGATCACATCACCAAACGGTTGAAACGCCTCCACCGTCAGGGGTTCAAGGCGGATCGGCACTCTCATGCCCCGAACTTTTCAATCAAACGCAATTCAGCGATGCGTTCGACTTGCCGACAGGCGGTCGCGAACTCGGTGTCGCGGTCATTCTCGATCCGTGCTTCAAAGGCCATCATGATCGAGGCTTTCGTGTTGTCTCGCACCGCGATGATGAACGGAAACCCGAATTTCGCGACATATGCATCGTTCAACCGCGTGAAGCTCGCCCGCTCCTCGTCCGTCAGCGCATCAAGACCCACAGACGCCTGCTCGGCCGTCGATTCCGCCGTCAAACGCTTGGCCTCGGCCAGTTTGCCCGCAAGGTCAGGGTGTGCTGTCAGAACGCCAAGGCGCTGCTCCTCCGTCGCCGACCGAAAGACCCTCGACAAGACACTGTGCACGCCCGTTGCCGTATCGTGCGTCGGCCCCAATTCCAGATCAAAGGCCCCTTCGGCGATCCAAGGGGAATGCTCGAAAATGCCCCCAAATGCACTGACGAATTCCTCACGCTTCATCTGGGAAGGTCGCCGGATACGGCGCGCCGGGTGCTGGGCCGCCCAGTGCTCGGCAATCTCCAGCCGGGTCGCGAACCAGACTCCCTCATGCGCCGCCATATGATCCAGCGCCCGCCTCAACGCCGCCACCCGACCAGGCCGCCCGACAAGCCTGCAATGCAGACCAATCGACAACATCTTCGGCGCGCCCGCGACCCCTTCGGCGTAAAGCACATCAAAGCTGTCTTTCAGATACGCCTCGAACTGATCGCCAGAATTGAAGCCCTGAGGTGTGGCAAACCGCATATCGTTGCAATCAAGCGTATAGGGCACGATCAACTGATCCCGACGCCCGAACTCGGACCAATAGGGCAGATCATCCGCATAGGAATCAGCGACGTAAGCAAACCCGCCTTCTTCCGCCGCAAGCCGAACCGTATTCCCGGAACACCGCCCAGTATACCACCCACGGGGACGCGCCCCAACGACCTCGGTATGCAAAGCAATCGCCTCGACCATATGCGCGCGCTCGTCCGCCTCGCTGAAATCCTTGTATTCGATCCACTTCAACCCGTGACTGGCGATCTCCCAGCCCGCGTTTTTCATGGCCGCCACCTGATGCGGAGCGCGCGCCAATGCCGTCGCCACGCCGTAAACCGTCACTGGGAGGTCTTTCAGCAACCGGTGCAACCTCCAGAACCCGGCCCTGGCACCGTATTCGTAAATCGACTCCATGTTCCAATGCCGCTGCCCCGGCCAAGCTGCCGCACCAACGATCTCGGACAAAAACGCCTCCGACGCCGCATCTCCATGCAGGACGTTGTTCTCGCCGCCCTCTTCATAGTTAACGACAATCTGAACAGCGATCTTTGCCCTGTTCGGCCAGTTCGCGACGGGCTCCTGGCCCGCATAACCAGTCATATCGCGCGGATATCGAGACAATGGCATCCCCTTTTCAAAGCCAGACCGTTCTATTCCAAAACAGTCGATCTGTTTCTCAACAAATTTTTGAAAGACTGTATCAGCCCTTCCGGTTTGTATAGAGCCTGACAAACCGCGATGTTACGTCAAGCGAAACGGGAGCAAAAATTATGGCCGGATACCTCACGACCCACGTTCTTGATACGGCGAACGGCAAACCCGCCGCAGGACTTCTGATCGACCTTTACCGTCTCGACGGCGAGACCCGCACGCATCTGCGGTCCCTCAAGACCAACAGCGATGGGCGCACCGACGAGCAAATCCTGCCCACTGACGAGTTTGCTATGGGAACCTACGAACTGGTCTTCCATACCGGCCCATATTTGGACGCAATGGGCGTACCACCCGAAAGCCCGCGCTTTCTCGATCAAATCCCGATCCGGTTCGGCATGTCCGAAGCGTCGCACTATCACGTGCCGCTTTTGCTCTCGCCGTTTGGCTATTCCACCTATCGCGGCAGTTAGGCCCCGAAATCAGCCGCCGCAATCCCGGCCCCGATCCGCTCGACCATGAATTCCATGAACAGCCGGGCTTTCGGGTCCTGACGCCTGCGGTGAGTGAACAAACACGCCATTTGAATGGGCTCGGGCGGCGTCTTTGTTGCGACCGACACCAACCGCCCGGCCTTCAAATGTTCGGCGACTTCGAACAAGGGTTTCATCACAACGCCTCGATCCGCCAGTGCCCAGTCTGTCAGCACATCCCCGTCATCGGACTCATACCGCCCTGACACTCGCAAACGCTGCGGGCCTTCCTCGGTGACGACGCGCCATTGAAACTCGGGTGCGCCCGGAAACCGCAGGTTCAAACATTCGTGGCGATCATCAACCAAGGCCTGCCCGCTTTCAGGATGCCCGCGCTTTTCGACATATCCCGGCGAGGCACAAAACACCCGCTGCACATCCGCGATCTTTCGAATACGAAGGTTGCTGTCTTCGGGCTGGCCTAGAAAGAACGCCAGATCGAGCCCTTCCGTCGTCAAATCCACCAACCGATCCGTCAGGCGCAGGCGCACCGTCACCTCCGGGTAAGCGTCAATGAAATCCGGCACATAGGGTGCCAGCAGACGCCGCCCAACCCCAAGTGGTGCCGACACATAAAGCGAACCCTTGGGATTGTCGGTGATATTCACCACCTGCGCCTCGGCGTTCTCGACGGATTCCAGAACCTCGCGCGCCCCGGTGTAGAATGCTTTGCCATGCTCGGTCGGTGTCAAACTCCGTGTTGTGCGCTGGAAAAGCCGCACACTCAGATGTTCTTCCAACTGCGATATCCGCGCCGAGGTCACCGCCGGCGAGATCCGCAAATCGCGTCCGGCTGCCGACATACTGCCCAACTCATAGACGCGCACAAAGGTTCGGATATTATCAAGATAAGACATTATTCGGATTTTTTTGATGCTCTTAGATTTTTAGGGTCAATAGCAGAATAATAGCAGTCCGCCTAGTGTGATGCACAGGACCTCAAGGAGACGACGCATGTATGACTTCGCTGTGATGTGGGATTGGATCGGCTTTGCCGTCCGCTGGTTGCACGTGATCACCGCGATGGCCTGGATCGGCGCGTCGTTCTACTTCATCGCACTCGACCTGATGCTGAAGCCCGCGGATGACATGCCAGAAGGCGCATACGGCGAAGAATGGGAAGTGCACGGCGGCGGCTTTTACCACACCACGAAATACCTCGTCGCCCCGGCCCGCCTGCCGGAACACCTGACATGGCACAAATGGCAGAGCTACACGACCTGGCTCTCCGGGGCGGCCCTTTTGATGATCGTTTACTGGGTTGGCGGCGAACTCTTCCTTCTCGACCCAACAAAAGCTGACCTTGCTCTTTGGCAGGGTATCCTGATTTCCGCCGCATCCCTTACAATCGGATGGATCGCCTATGATTTCATGTGCAAATCCAAACTTCGCGACCACCCAACAGCGTTAATGCTTCTGCTCTTCGTGATCCTCGTCATCATGTCATGGGGGTATGATCAGGTCTTCACTGGCCGCGCAGCGCTTCTCCACCTAGGTGCGTTCACGGCTACGATCATGACGGCCAACGTCTTCTTCATCATCATGCCCAATCAGCGCATCGTGGTGAAAGACCTTCAGGAAGGCCGCACACCGGACGCGAAATACGGCGCAATCGCAAAGCTGCGCTCGACACACAACAACTACCTGACGCTTCCGGTCATCTTCCTTATGCTGTCAAACCACTACCCTCTGGCCTTCGCGACCGAATACAACTGGATCATCGCCAGCCTGATCTTCCTCACCGGCGTAACCATCCGGCACTACTTCAACACGATGCACAAAACCGGAAAAGGCCCGCATTGGACCTGGGCCGTGACGGTGATCCTGTTCATCATCATCGCCTGGCTTTCTACCACCAACATGCACGACACATACGACGAAGCCGAAGCCCGCGCGCTCACGCCCTACGAGGAAAAGTTTGCCTCGGCCGCCGGGTTCAGCGAGGCATACGACGTCATCCTTGGCAATTGCTCGATGTGCCACGCGCGTGAGCCCGTTTGGGATGGTATCAGATGGGCACCCAAGGGCGTGGTTCTGGAAACCCACGGCGACGTTGCGCGCCACGCCAGCCAGATCTTCCTGCAAGCGGGTATAAGCCACGCCATGCCTCCCCCGAACGCCTTCGAAATGGATGCTGAAAGCAGGGCCGCTATCGTCGCATGGTACCGCGCTGCAAATTGAAGACTATGGGACAATCCCGGACGTTTCGAGCGAGGCAACAGTTTTTTGTGCGGAACTCAGTTCGGCCGAGGGTGCGGTGCGAAGGCTATCACCGGATTCGTGCCATGATCCGGCAGTGTTTCGCCCCGCGGGATTTGAGAAACGCATTGATGCACCCCTAGCCCACCAACAGATCGTCCGGTTGCGCCAATAACTCGCAATAGCGCGTAAGAAACCTTGCCGCATCCGCGCCATTGATGACGCGATGATCATACGACAAATCAAGCGGGGTCATTGGCACCGGGCGGAACGCCGTGCCGTCCCAGACCGGTCTAATGTCCGTTCGGGTGATTCCTAGAATTGCGACCTCGGGCGGGTTGACGATGGGCGTGAAGGCCTCGCCACCGATGCCACCAAGGTTGGTGATGGTCATCGACGCTCCGCCCATTTCATGACCTCTCAGCTTTCGGTCCCGCGCACGCCCCGCCAAGTCCCGTATTGCACCGCCGATCTGAGACAATCGCATCTTGTCGGAATCGCGCAAGACAGGAACGGCAAGCCCATGCGGTGTATCGACGGCGATCCCGATATGAACATAGCCCTTCAAAATCAGCGACTCGCCATCCGGCGATAACGACGCGTTAAATCGAGGAAATTCCCTCAGACATCGCGCAAGAACCGCCACGTGAAACGCCAGCGCGGTGACACTCATGCCCTCCGCCTTCAATGCCTTGCGCGTTGCCTCAAGGCGGGACACGTCGGCGCTGTCATGATGCGTGACGGCAGGGATCAACTGTTGCGCGGCAGTCAGATTTGCCGAGGCGACCTTCGCCATCCTGTTCAGCGGCTCGACAGTCACCGGCCCCCAATCGCCGTGATCCACGTCCCAGTAACCGGACGAAGAAGTTACCGCTCTGCCACCGCGCGGAGCCGTCTGCCCCAGCACATCCTCGCGCGCGATGGTCTCTCGGCCAAGTTCAGCCGCCAGCGCGTCGATATCCACGCCACGGTCCGCGGCCAGCTTACGAACGGATGGACTGGCAATCGCGGCCATACCTACCACTCGGTCGATATATATTGGGTTTCCTGAAATTCCAGCATGCCTTCCTTGCCGCCTTCGCGGCCCAGACCGGATTGCTTTACGCCTCCGAAAGGCGCGGCCGGATCGGACACAAGTCCCCGGTTCAATCCGACCATTCCGAACTCAAGCCGTTCGGCAAGTCCCATCCCGCGCGCCATGTCGGCGGTGTAAAGATAAGCCACCAGACCGTATTCGGTGTGATTGGCCCGCGCGATAACCTCGTCTTCATCCTCAAAGGTCTGCAAAGCCGCAACCGGCCCGAAAATCTCGTCGCGCAAACAGGCGGCATCGTCGGGCACGCCTGTCAAAACCGTCGGCGGGTAGAAATACCCCGGGCCGTTCGGGCGCGTCCCGCCAAGGCGCAACGTGGCCCCCTTGTCGACCGCGTCACGGACGAAGAAATCGACCTTGTCGCGGGTTTCGGCATTCACAAGCGCGCCGACATCGACGCTTTCATCCAGACCATTCCCGATCTTGAGCGCCGCCATCTTTGCGGTGAAAGCCTCGACGAAAGGCGCCTCTACATCCCGGTGCACGTAGATCCTGTTCGCCGCCGTGCAGGCCTCGCCCAAATTGCGCATTTTAGCGACCATCAAACCATCCGCCGCCGCTTCGATATCGGCGTCCTTGCAGACAATGAACGGCGCGTTGCCACCCAACTCCATGGCCGGTTTCACAACGTTGTCAGCCGCTGCGTGCAACAACTTGCGTCCGACCTCAGTCGACCCGGTAAAGCTGACCACCCGCACACGCGGGTCCGCAAGCATCGCGCCGACAACCGCGCCCGAGGACCGCGACGGAAGAATGTTCACAACGCCCGGCGGCACGCCCGCCTCCTCAAGAATTGGCATCAGCGCAAGCATCGTCAAAGGTGTCTCGGACGCGGGCTTCAGGACCACCGGACAGCCCGCCGCGAGGGCGGGGCCGATTTTGCGGGTGCCCATGGCCGCCGGATAGTTCCAAGGAGTTACCAACACCCCGATTCCAGCCGGTTTCTGATGCACCATGAGCCGTGCACCAGACGAAGGCGCCATGCCGAGATACCCTTCCGATCGGACCGCCTCCTCGGCATACCAGCGGAAGAACTCGGCCGCATATTTTGCCTCACCCATCGCATCGGACCCTGCCTTGCCGTTCTCCAGCGTGATAAGCCGCGCAATCTCGTCCAGTTTGTCTGTAAACAGCTCAAAAGCCCGACGCAGGATTTCACCCCGCTCGCGCGGGCTTTTCGCGGCCCAGGGCTTGAAAGCGGCTTCGGCGGCATCCAGACAGGCCATCGCGTCCTCGACCGTGCCGGAAGCGACGGTGGAAAGGACCGTTTCGTCAGCCGGATTGAGGACATCAAATGTCCCGCCATCCGAGGCGTCACGCCACTCGCCGCCGATATAAAGTTGGTTTTTAAGGTTTTTCATGGGTCTCTCAGATGAGTTGGCGGATCGGGTCTTCGACCCGTGCCGCGATTGCGTCGAGAAGCGTGATGGCATGTGGCATCGGCAAAGACGCCTCGTTGAAGGATAGCGTCAGTGCGAAGTGGCTATCGCCTTCGCCGACCGAAATCGTGATCCCGCCACCTGCTGGCGCATAGGCCTGTAGGCGCGTGTCGCAAAGATCGACCAGCGAGATCGCCGCCGCTGTGCCAGTTTCACCATCGCGAGGTGCGGGATATTGAGCAGTCGCTCCGTCAAGTCCACGAATGGCAATTGTGACGTCGACAGTATCGAACACCTGACGCCACGCCCCGGCTGTGAAGGCCGCCAACAGCGTTGTGCGATCCGCGTTTTGCGAGCGTTGAAGAAGCGCCGCCAAGGCGTCTGCGACGACCCGCGCGCTCAGTTGAGACTGTCCGCCCGCCACAGAGCGTGACAGGTCGGCGGCATGGATCGGCTCGGGCAAACCACTGGCACGCAAGGCTGCCAGATCGACACCACGCTCCTTGGCCAGTCGCTTGGCCAGTGGCGAGGCCAGAACCGGCCCCGACGTGGCGCGCGGGGCCGCCGCAGGCGTTTCGACAGACTCATTTGGCACCGTCTCCTCGGTCTTCGTCACCGCCGCCTCCGGCTCGGGCTTGGCTTCAGGCTCAACCTCGCCCTCGGCACTCTTGGACGTCTCGGTCGTCTCAACGGACGCGGAGGCATGTTCCGCCACCTCATCCGCGGTCTCTACGATCATCGCGATAATATCCCCAACCGGAATGTCCGCACCCTCTTCTGCGCGGATACCGGCGAGATATCCGTCGCTCGTCGCTTCGACCTCCATCGTCGCCTTGTCGGTTTCGACCTCAAAGATCGGCTCACCGCGAGTGACCTTGTCGCCTGACGCCTTCAACCAGGCAACGATTACGGCGCTGTCCTGGTTCATTCCAAGCTGGGGCATCTTGACTTCAGAGGGCATGGATCAGCTCCCCTGCTACCAGACGACGCGCATTCTCGGCAACTTTCTCGGCAGTTGGCACCGTCAAATCTTCTAGCGCCGGGCTAAACGGAATAGGCACATCCATCGCCCCCATGCGGATCACCGGTGCGTCAAGGTGATAGAACGCCTTTTCGCTGATCCGCGCGGCGATCTCGGCCGTCGTGCCGAAATTCTGGTGCCCCTCGTCGACAACAATCGCGCGCGTCGTTTTCTTAACGCTTCCAAGGATCGTGGCTTCATCCAGCGGCGAAATCGTGCGCGGATCAATCACCTCGGCACTAATGCCATCGGCCTCAAGCATTGCCGCCGCGGCTTCGCAAACCTGCCGCATTGAGGACGTGCCGATCAGCGTCACGTCGCGCCCCTCGCGCAGCACCTTTGCCTCTCCGAAGGGGATGAGATACTCATCCTCGGGCACCTCGGCCTTGTCCTGATACATCAGTTTGTCTTCGAAGATCACAACCGGATTGTCATCGCGGATTGCGGTCTTCATCAACCCCTTGGCCTCATAGGCCGAAGACGGCATAGCGACTTTCAGCCCTGGAATATGCGCCACAAGGGCATGAAGCGACTGACTGTGCTGCGCCGCCGAGCGCCGCGTCGCACCGAGATTGGTGCGCAGAACAAGCGGCACATTCAATTTGCCTCCGGACATGTAGTGGGTCTTGGCCGCCTGATTACAGAGCTGATCCATAACCAGAAACAGGAAATCCCCGAACATAAGATCCACGATCGGGCGCGCGCCCGTCATCGCCGCCCCGACAGCCAGCCCCATGAAACCCTGTTCGGCAATCGGAGTATCAATCACCCGCCCCGTGCCGAATTCCTCGACCAATCCGCTGGTCACTTTGAAAGGTGTTCCGGCTTCGGCCACGTCCTCACCGATGAGGAATACCGTCTCATCGCGGCGCATTTCTTCTGCAATGGCCTCATTGACCGCCTGACTGAGAGTTATACTGCGCATCAGGTCTTCTCCAGAAATACATGCATGTCGACCTCGGACCCGTCGGGGTAAGGCGCGGCCAGCGCGTAGGTCACCGCATCGGCTGCCTCCTGGCGGACGCCCTCACCAAGCGCGGCCAGATCGTCCTCGCTGGCGATCCCTTCGCTGGTCAACCAGTCTCCGAACAGTTTGATCGGATCACGCTTGGTTTTCCACTCGGCCTCTTCGTCTTTGGTTCGGTAATAGGTGCGATTGATGTCGCCCACGTGGTGTCCGTGGTAGCGATAGGTCATCAATTCGATAAAGAACGGCCCCTCGCCCTTGCGCGCACGCTGAACCAGATCCGTCGTCAGCTTATTGACTGCCAGCACATCCTGCCCATCGACCTGATGCGCCTCGATCCCGAAGGCTTCTGCACGGGCGGTGATCTCGCCTGCCGCAATCTCGTCGGTCTTCGTGTACTCGGAATACCCATTGTTTTCACAGGCATAAATGACCGGCAGCTTCCAAAGCGCGGCCATGTTCATGACCTCATACATCAACCCCTGCGCCGTCGCCCCATCACCGAAGAAGCACACCGTCACATCATCCGAGCCTTGCATCTTTGCCCGCAAAGCCGAACCCGTCGCGATCCCCATGGACCCGCCGACAATCGCATTCGCCCCAAGATTGCCGTTGGACTGATCCGCAATATGCATCGACCCGCCTTTGCCCCGGCAATAGCCTTCTTCCTTGCCCAGAAGTTCACAGAACATCTCTTTGAAGGCCGCACCTTTGGCGACACAATGGCCGTGGCCACGGTGGGTCGAAGTGATCTTGTCCGTCACCTCAAGCGCTTCGCAAATACCGACCGCAACCGCCTCTTCGCCGGAATACATGTGCGTCAGGCCAGGCATCTTGGCATCAAGATACAACTGGTTGGCGTTATCTTCGAACGCGCGAATACGCACCATCTGGCGGTACATCTGCAAATAGTCTTCGGTGTTGGTCTTGGCGTCAGCCATCTGGGATCTCCCGAGGCAGCGAGGGTCAGCCCAGCTTGCGAGGTATCCGCAAGGCAGGCTGATCCCGCCGCGATTAGTAACGGTTCGCGATTGGCAATTCTTCGGCGGGGAACAGGCTGATCACTTCGCAGCCCGTGTCCGTTACGACCACTTCTTCTTCGATCCGCGCGGCCGAATACCCGTCGCTCGCCGGACAATAGGTTTCCAGCGCGAACACCATTCCTGTCTGAATTTCCATCGGATGATCCATGCTGACAGCGCGACTAATGATGGGCCGCTCGTGCAAAGCCAAACCAAGCCCATGCCCAAACTGCAAACCAAAGGCCGCATCTTCGCTCGGGAACCCGAGGCTTTGAGCTGTCGGCCAGACCTCGGCGACCTTGTCCGTCGATACGCCGGGCTTGATCATCTCGATCGACGCCTCCAGCCATTCACGCGCCTTCACATAGGCATCGTTCTGCGACGGAGTCGCACGGCCGACATTGAACGTTCGATAGTAACAAGTCCTATACCCCTGATAACTCTGCAGAATATCGAAGAACGCTTGATCGCCCGGACGGATCAGCCGGTCGGTGAAATTATGCGGATGCGGGTTACAACGCTCGCCCGAAATCGCGTTGATCGCCTCAACGTCGTCCGAACCCATTTCATAGAGCATCTTGTTGGACATCGCGACGATATCGTTTTCGCGCACACCCGGCTTCAGCTCTTCGTAAATCATATGATAGACACCATCGACCATACTGGCCGCCTGCGTCAGAAGCTGGATCTCGTCCCAGTTCTTGATTTCACGCGCAGCCAGCATGATCTGCTGCCCGTCGATGACGTTGATGCCCTCTTCCTGCAAAGCGTGGAACATCGCTGTTTCGGCATAGTCCAGGCCAACCGGCATATCGCCCATCCCGGCGTCCCGGATCAGACCCGCGATCTGTTTGGCGTACTTCTTCATCAAGCCAAACTCGGGCGGGATCGTCCCGCGCATCCCAACCACGCCTGCAAGACAGTGATCCGGCTCAAGCCAGTCGGAATATTTCTGATGGTGTACCGCAGCCGATCCAAAATCCCAGACGTAAGGACTGTCGTCACCCGTCAAAAGGCAGAAGCGGCACATCTTGTCCCTCTCCCACTCACCGATCTTCGTGGCCGAGACGTATCGGATGTTGTTCACATCAAACAACAAAAGCGTCCCGGCAGGCGAGTTCTTGAGCGCCTCGCGCGTGCGGCTGAGCCGATACCGGCGCAAGCGATCATGATCGACACGACGCTCGAAATCGACCGAAGTGTGACCCCATGCCGGAAGCTTGTTTTCCCAGCGCCAGTTCGGCTCAAGATCTTGCGGGGTCAGAACATTTGGCGTCAAGGCACCCATTTCGAAAATCCTTTTGTGTGAGGGCCAGCCGATGCGTGTTTTTTTGCTCGCATCGGACCGGCTTGTCGGCAATCCGGGCCTGAGGCCGGACTACCTGGAGAAACGACCCGCTCCCTGAAAGGCGCGGAGCCTCGGTCACTGCATGACGATGCCACCATCTATCATGATGAGCTGCCCGGTCATGTAGTCACTCTCGTCCGAGCACAGGAACGCAGCCGTTCCCTTGACGTCATCGGCTGTCGAAAGCTGCTTCATCAGAATCATTTTCTCGCGCAGCGTTTCCAGCGACTGACCTTCTTCTTCAAACATGCCGATATCGACCAAGTCTTTGTCCAGCTGCTTCCAAAGTTCGGTGTTCACCACGCCCGGACCATAGCCATTGACCGTGATCTTGTGCTCCCAAAGTGCCTTTGCGCCGCCGATGATCATCGCCAGAACCGCGTATTTCGAGCAGCTATAGGGAACGACATCGAGGAAAGCAGTCCGTGAAAGGATCGAACCGACAGGAATGATCTTGTAGGGATGATCTTCCATCGGGCCTTGCGCGATCATAGCCCGCGCGGCCTCCTGCATACCAAGCAAGACACCCTTGGCGTTGATGTTCATAATCATGTCCCAGTTATCTTCGTCGATATCCATGAACATGCGCGGCTTGTTCACTCCGGCATTCAAGAGTGCGACGTTGATCGAGCCGAAAGCATCCACCGTAGCGGCGACTGCGGCGGCATTGTCGGCGCGGCTTGTGACGTCCATCTTGACCGCAACGGCCCTTCCGACACCGGCAGAATTGATCTCTTCGGCAACACCCTCGACACCTTCGAAGTTCACGTCGCCAATACAGACGTTGGCACCCTGAGCGGCAAAATACTTTGCATTGGCGGCACCCATTCCTTGTGCCGCGCCGGTTATCATGATGTTCTTTCCGGCAAGCCGTTGTTTGTCCATGGTGCTTCCTCCCAGAGCGCAGTCGTGTTTATTTTGACCACGCTGACGCAGCAGAAGAGCGAACCACAGCGGCTTTTCGTCCATTCCGGACCAAATTTGTCTAAAATGGACGAAATCAAAGACCAAGCGTCTGCTAATATTTGAGACGGTGCGAAAGACGAATACACATCGTCTAAAAACTCTAGGGAGGAAACTATGTCGTACTTGGGACAAACCATGCGCAGCATGTTGGCCGGAGCCTTGGCCGTTGCGGCTGTGGCAACTGCGTCATTCGCGCAAGACAAACCATCAATCGTTTCATTCAACGGGCCGGCGGGCGAAGCCTACATCGGCCGGTTCATCAAGGGCATCAAGGATACAGCCGAGCTAAAGGGCTTTGATATTCAGGTTTTTGAAAACCAGTTCAACCAGGCCGAGCAGGACCAGCAAGTTCAGCAGGTGCTGGCCGCAGGCGTTCTGCCGGATGTCTTCATCTGGTGGCCATCCGATGCCGTTGCGGGTCTAGGCTCGCTGCGCGCTCTGTCCAAAACCGGCGTGCCGGTTCTCAAGATCAACCAGCTGCCAAACGATCAGGACCGGCAGTATATCTTTGGCTATGCAGGACCTGACGACCGTCTGCGCGCCCGCAACGCCGGATACATGATGCGTGAAGCCGCAGCGGCGAAAAAAGCTGCAGGCGGCGAAGGCTTCAACGTCCTGGTCCTGTCCTACCCCCACAGCTATGGCGGGTATGGCCTTTCCATCAACGCTTTCCAGGAAGCCATTGCAGGCTCTGACCTGACCATCATCGGCGACGTTGACGAAGGCTTCGGCCAAGCCAACGGCTATAGCGGTGCGGCAAAAGCAATTGCGTCGCTGCGCGATGAGGGCATTCACTTCGTCTACGGTATGGACGACGCGATCCTGACTGGTGGCATCCGGGCGCTTGAAGAAGCAGGTTACGCGATGGGTGAAGACGTCATCGCCGTCGGCACCGTCTGTAACGGCGACAAGCAGTTGATCGAAGAAGGCAAGCAGTTCGGCACCACTTTGCAGTCACCGCTGCACGAGGGTCAGTTGGCCATCAAGATGGTCGAGGAATACCTCGAGACGGGCGAGTTGGAGAACTACATCAACTTCACGCCAAACCCTGCGGTAACAGCGATCAACATGGAAACGGTTGCCTTGCGCGGCTTTGACGGCAAGCTCTACGGCATTGACGAGCTCTGCTCGGGCGCCTGGGGCGGCTAACTCCTGAAAATTGCGGAGGGCGCCCGACATTCGGGCGCCCTTTCATGCTAATCAAAAGAATATCCATAATGGATCAGGGAGGGGAGCATGGCGGATCAACCGCTGTTAAAGCTCACAAACATCAGCCGTCATTACGGTGCGATCCAGGCGCTGAAAGGCGCAAGTTTCGAAGTCGGACGCGGCGAGGTCATGGGATTGGTCGGCGAAAACGGTGCCGGGAAATCGACCATGGTCAAGATCATCGGCGGTTTCGACCCCGGCTTCAGCGGCGAATACTTCTACGATGGTGAAGCGCGTCACTTCAAATCGCCCACCGCTGCCGAACAGGTCGGCATCGCCATTGCTCAACAGGAACTCAGCCTCATTCCCACGATGAACGTGGCCGAGAACATTTTTCTTGCCGGAGACGGCGTGCCGCTGCTCGCCTCAAAAAGCCGCCTAGCCGCAATGGCCAAACCCTTTCTGGAAGAAGTTGGACTTGGCCACGTCAATCCACTTCGCGCCACGAACCGCCTGTCGGTCGGCGAACAGCATTTGGTTGAAGTCGCCAGACTGATTGCCCACAACCCACAGGTCCTCATTCTGGATGAGCCCACCGCCGCGCTGGGCGAAACCGACTCGATTCGTATTCTCGAAATGGTCAAACGCCTGAAAGACCGTGGAAAATCGATCATCTACGTCAGCCATCGCATGGACGAGATCTTCAAGATTTGCGACCGGATCACTGTCCTGCGGGATGGAGAAAGCCAGGCCCCTCGCGCCGCCGCAGCGATGGATGTAAACAGCCTCGTCGAACTGATGCTCGGTTTCGAGCTTGGCGATATGTATCCGGCGCGCAAACCTATCACCCGCAACGCACCCGTCCTGAAAGTCCGCGATCTTTGGCCCGACGGCATCGTCGAGCCGATCAGCTTTGACGTCTATCCCGGAGAAATCCTCGGCCTTGCCGGACAGCTCGGCTCGGGCACTTCCGAAATTCTCGGCGCTATGGCGGGTTCAACCAAGACCCGAGGCGGATCACTGAATTATAAGGGCGAGACCTTCCTGCCCACGCGTCCCAAGGACGCGATCAGCCGTGGTATCGCCTATTGCTCGGAAGACCGGAAACACGACGGACTCTTCCTCGGACGGCCGATCATGGAAAACATGTCATCGCCTTCTCTTAAGACAATATCAGCCAAAGGCATTCTCAGCGGTCAGCGCGAGTTGCGCACCACAACCGAGAACGCCGTCAAGTTCACAGTCGACCCCAAACGCCTGCCCCAGGAAGCCGGCGTACTGTCGGGCGGCAACCAGCAAAAGGTCGCCCTTGGGAAATGGCTGTCGATCTCGCCCGGCGTGATCCTCGTGAACGAACCGACACGCGGCGTCGATGTCGGCGCGCGGGCCGAGATCTATCAGATCCTGCGTGATCTGGCGGACAACGGTGCCGCGATTGTCGTCGCCTCGACCGATATTCAGGAGATCACAAACCTGCCCGACCGGATCGTCAGCTTTTATCGCGGCGTGCAGATCGGGGAGTTGCACCTTGAGGATATGACCTCGGCAAACATTCTCGAACAGATCACCGACCCGTTCCACGAAGCAGGTATCGCAGTCTCGGAGAAAGCATCATGACCGATGTAACCGCATCCACAGGCGAAACGCCGAACCTCGTCCAGCGTATCCGGCGGGATTATTCGCCACTGGTGATCGGAATGGTCGGGTTGTTTCTGCTGGTGTTCGTCGCAGGCGCGGCCTTCACGGACGACTTCCTGACATGGTTCAACGTCAAGACAATCATCCGCGACGCCGCTCTCGTCGGCATCATGGCAATCGGCCTGACCTTCGTGACTCTCAGCGGCAACTTCTTCCTATTGTCCATGAAAGAAATCGCCGCACTTTCAATCATTTGCTTTGCCACGCTGATGAGTGCGGACTGGAACCAGTGGGGTACGATCGACGCGGACCCGACAAGCTGGTCCTTGTTCATGACCTTCCTTGTGGCTTTCACTGCGACGATGATCATCGCCACCATTGCCGGGGCGCTGCAGGGCGCGCTGATCGGTCTTGGCGGAAATCCCATCGTTGTCACACTGGGAGCTGCGGGCCTTTTCTTCGGGATCGGGTCGTGGTGGTCGGATAATCTCGTCGTCAGCTACCGCCGCCCCCACGGAGCCGAATGGCTTGGGACTGGTTCGTTCATCGGCGATATCCCGAACATCACCGTAGCCTTCGTGATCATCGCGGTCGTGGCCGAACTGGTACTCAGATACACAACCTTCGGGCGTCAGGTTTATCTTGTCGGCGCCAATCGCGCTGCGGGCCGCGCCACCGGTCACGAAAACTTCGGCATGGCGATCAAATGCTGCATCATCGCCAGTGTCTGCGCGGCCTTCGTGGCCGTTGCCTTCTCGGGTCAGGTGTCGTCTGCGCACGTCAACTACTTCTCCTCCGAATTCGGCTCGTCGGGCGATATGACGATCATGGTGATCGCGATCGTTATGGTAGGCGGCAATTCGATCATGGGAGGCTACGGCTCGACCCTGCGCACTTCACTTGGTGCGATCTTCATCTCAAGTATCGACAACATGATGGTCCTGAACGGCTTCAACTCGGGCGCGCGCGTCCTTGCTGTCGGCCTGATGATCGTGTTTTCCATCATCGTTTTTGCGCTTGTCCGTCGCGGCAGCCGAGCTGTGGAATAGGAGCCCCTCATGGAACGACTAAAGAACTGGGTGACAGAAAACCCCGACCTTAGCTTCGCGATCCTGCTGTCCGTCAGCGTCTACACGTTCTTCGCAATCACCGAGCCGCTCTTTTTCACGCACCGCACGGGCTTTGCTATCATGGAGCGGTTCGCGGTTCTGGGGCTGGTCGGTCTGGCGCTGACGCTGTGCATCATCGCTGGCGAGATCGATCTCTCCATCGGATCGAATGCGGCCCTGGCCGCCGTCGTCACGGTGCGCTTCACCGATGACTGGGGAGCGATAAATGCGCTGCTGTTTGCGCTGGTGATCTCGACTTCGATCGGGGCTATTCAGGGCTACTTCATCGCCTACCTGCGCATCCGCGCCATCGTCCTGACCGTCGGCACGTTGATGCTGCTGCGCGGTGTGGCGCTGTTTGCGGCGGAAGAAAAAACCGTGATGCTGACTGACTTCCGTATTCCCGACTTCATCTCGACCAAGATGCTCGGCTACTTCTCGCCCGCCTCGCTTCTGGTCATCGCGATGTTCGTGGCTGTGGGCCTGTTCATGGCCTTCACCCGCTATGGCCGCGAGATCTATGCGATTGGTGGAGCGCGCAAAGAGGCGCTGGCCTCGGGCGTCTCGCTGCAACGTCCGATGATCATCGTCTTTGCCATTTCGGGCTTCTGCGCCGGGCTTGGCGGCGTTATCATCGGGCTGCGCTCGGGCACGGCGCAAGCGCTTGGACTGCAATACCTGTTGCTGGCCGGAACCGTTGCCGCATTTATCGGCGGCGTGTCGATCCTCGGGGGCAAAGGCGGCGTCATCGGCGCCGCCATCGGAACGCTGACCGTCAACTTCCTCAACACCGGGCTGGTGTTTAACGTGACGCCCTCGTTCATGGTCCAGCTTTACCTCGGCATTCTGCTTCTGGTCGTGATCATGTTCCAGACGGGCAGTCGCGTCTTTGAGGAACGACAACGGAGAGGCCAGCTTCTCGATGACGTGGACCGACGACGAAGGATTTTGTCCGACAAGATCGCCGGCTTGCGAAGGCCATCGGGATAGTCGGACGAAACTGGTAAGCCGATCCCATCAGGCGTAGTCTCTCCGTGGACGCAACCGGGAGAGACTATCCTTTTGGGGGTTTTTGCCAAAACGATGTGAGACCTGATGAGCCTTCAAAAGGGACGAGCCAGAGCGCGACCGGAGGGTCCATTCGAAGGCAGTCGCACGCCGCTGCCCAAAAGCATTTCCGGCGAGGAGTTCTCGCGATTTCTGGACTTCATCGAAGCCCTCGGAAATGAGGCCGACCAAGTGCTCAGCCTCAGGTCCGGCTATGACGAAACCAGATTGATCACCACCCTTCTGCGCAATCACCTCAAGGGCAAGATGACCACGACCAGCTTTCTGGCAAACGCCAGCGGTCTGGGATACGGCACTGCGATAAGGGCGATCAACTCGATCGAAGAACGCGGCCTTCTAATTCGGCGACCCCGGACACAAACCGGAAAGAGCTTCTCGCTTCACCCGACTGAAAAACTGATTGGCGAATGGCAGGAGTACGCCCGGCGTGTTCGCGGTGCAATCGGCTCGACACTTGGGCTTGAGGGCGCCGGGCGCGGCGGCATGAGCGACTATTTCTTCGGTTCCTCCTACGGCGATAGCGGCACGATCCCTCCGCCCACCCCGCTGCAATCCAAGCTTAACCTGCAAAACAACTTGCGCGTTCTTGTCCATGCCGACCCGACTTTCCTTGCCATGAACGTGTTGAAGCGTCAGTTTGAAGCCCTCTTTGGCACGGGCATCGACAGCCGTGCCTTGTCGATTGATCGCTTGCGACAGGAAATCCTGTCCAATGCAACGCGCAAATCGTCCCGCTACGACATCATCGCCTGTGATCTGCCCTGGTTCGGCGAACTGGCCGAAAAGAAGATCCTGATGCCCATCGATGGCCTCTTGTCCGACGACAAGGTCGATCTCGCCGATTTCCACGAAGTCGCGCTGGCATCGGCCCGCCACCGTGGTGAACAATACGGCCTCCCCGTGCAAACGACGCCCGAATTGCTCTGCGTCAGACGCGATCTTTGCGACACCGCAGGAATTGGCGTGCCCTTCACAATCTCGGACACACTGGAAACCGCGCGCAAACTGCATAGCCGTGCACAAGGACGCTCTGGCATCGCCTGGAACGCCGCGCGGGGAACGCCGCTAGGCCACACCTTCATGTTCGTCATGGGCGCTATGGGTCGCCCATTCCTAAATCTTGAAAAGACCGACACCGGCTACGATGCCGAGTGGTCCGAAGGCGAAAACCTGCGCCCGGCGCTGCAATCGGACGAAGCCGTCGCGACGGCCGAATACCTCCGCGAACTCCTGGATTTCTCGCCCGTCTCGATCCTGTCGATGTCCTGGTACGAGCGCGCGCGCGCCTACGCGGACGGCGAAGTCGCAATGGCCTATTGCGCCACGCTTCTGGCACCATTGTTCGAGCTGAACAAAGCATCGCCTGCCTATGGTGTGACTGATTTCCTGCCCCATCCCTACGGCCCGGGAGGCAAGCCCCTCGCACCCGTCGGAGGCTACGCCCTCGCGATCCCGTCCAATATCGCACCCGACCGCGTCGCGGCTGTCTGGGACGCCATGCGGCTGCTGACTTCCCCCGAAAGCATCAAGCTTTACATCGAGAACGGCAGCCTTGTTTCGCCACGCTTCAGCGTCAGCATGGATCCCGACGTGCGGCGCATTTCGCCCTTGATCTCTATCGTTGACGGTATGGCGCGCTCGGGCATCCTGCAATTCTGGCCCCGCCCCCCCGTTCCAGAAATCACCGATCTCATCACGATCATCGGAACCGAGCTCCACGACATGCTGCAAGGTTCAAAGAGCGTCGAGGTCGCCCTGACAAACGCACAAAACCGCGCGGATGCGCTTATGCGCGGGCGCGGGCACTACTGACGCAAAGCGACAGCGTCAAACGCTCTTTAAGCAATCGCTTGCGAAAAGGCTTCGCACTTGTGAGCAGACCCACATGCGCCGCTATGTGCAGGCCAGCGAACATCGGACTTTGATGTTATTGCTGCCGCCAAACCATAGATTGATTATACCAGAGACTCTTCCGCCTCATCGACTCCATCGTGCACGGAAGACGGGTCCGGCAAGTCGTGTGGACCGTTCACCACCTAAAATCACGCTCGGGATCGCAAGAGCGCAATGAAATTACTGAATTTTTGTGGCGATCCCAGAATGCGCCATTAGATATTCCAAGCAAATCCAGAGCGTGTCTATAAAATACTGATATTCTTTCACTATCTGACCCTAAGGTGCCTACAGAGCCTTGTATATTCCGATATGTTCCGCCACTTACTGGGGGAACAATTGGGGGAATTCGGTGTCAGGCATCACTTCAAAAAAGTCCAAGCCGCTTTCTGCCGCAGTCGTTGCTTCCGTCAAAACCCCCGGCAAGTATCACGACGGCAAAGGTACAGGACTGTTCCTCCTGGTGAAGAAGTCCGGAGCGCGATCTTGGGTTCAACGATTGATGGTCCAAGGGAAACGGCGCGAGATTGGCTTGGGAAGTCCACCCTTCGTTACGCTCGCAGAAGCGCGCGACCGTGCTCTGGACAACAAGCGGATAGCGGTCTCGGGCGGCGATCCCCTCGCTGAGAAACGAAAGAACAATCTCGCGCTTAGTTTCGAAGAGGCGGCGCGCAGGACGCACAAGGAGCTGGCGCCGACGTGGAAGAACCCCAAGGACCGCGCTGCCTTCCTGTCGACGTTGGAGCGGTACGTGTTCCCGCGATTTGGTCGCGTAGCGCTTTCTGAAGTGTCGAGTGCAGACATCCGACAGGCCATTCTCGCAGCCCGCGAGCTAGCGCCCGGCGTGGCGAAGAAACTAACCTATCGAATATCCAGCGTGTTTAAGTGGGGCATCGCCGAAGGGCACTGCCTAAACAATCCCGCAACATCAGATGCCCTCGCGCTACCACGCGACCCCAGAACGGTCTCTCACCGCAAGGCCCTACCCTACTCCAAGGTTCGCGATTGCATTGAGACGGTTAAGGCATCGGGCGCTGGCGCGACAACAAAACTCGCGCTCGAGTTCTTGATACTCACCGCAACCAGGTCGGGTGAGACGCGCCTGGCGCGATGGGATGAGTTTGATCTTGAAGGCGGATCAGAGACGACCACAGCGACGTGGACGGTTCCGGCAGATCGCATGAAGATGAAGAGACCGCACAGGGTTCCACTTTGCGGCCGAGCCGTGGAGATACTGCGGGAGGCCCGTGACCTTTCGGACGGCTCTGACCTTGTGTTCCCTGGCACCAAGCACGGCAAGCCGCTTTCGGACATGACACTTTCAAAGCTGGTGAAGGAGCTTGGCTTCGACGCGGACGTCCATGGCTTCCGCACATCGTTCCGAACGTGGGGCCAGGAACAGACCGACTTTCCCCGAGACGTTCAGGAAGCGGCGTTGGGCCATAAGATGGGGGATGCAGCCGAACAGGCGTATGCGCGCTCCGACCTTTTCATTAAGCGACAGGAAATGATGGAGCGGTGGTCTGACTTCCTTTGGTCAGAACGATAGCATCTTTAAATGAGTACCATCCCAGCCGTCGGGTCTGTGAATAACGCCAGATATGTACGAGTCCATCCACACAACAATCCACAGAGTTTCTTGGGTTGCACGCAAAAATGGCCTTCAAGCCATTGATCTTAAAGATTTTCAAAAAATATCTTCGGACTGTTCCCATGTCGATGTTGACGTGAGGCCCCTTTGGGCTTCAGCATACCTAGTAGCAACAGAAAGGATCGAGACAAGCTGTTGTGGTCACCCCAAGCGATTGCAGTCGCCAAGGGTGACCGAGGTAGGATGGAAATGCGACTCTCCTAATCCTGCCTCTTTCTCGCGCAATCGAGGGCGGTAAGCAAATTTTTTTTAGCGCCTGAGCAGAAAGTGGTACAATGAAAACCCGAATTCTAAGACGCCCTGAAGTTGAACATACGACAGGCCTATCGCGCTCCACCATCTATGCGATGATGGCCGACGCAACGTTTCCGAAACCAGTCAGATTGGGCAAGCGGGCTGTCGGCTGGCGCGCCTCCGACATAGCAGAATGGCTCGAAAGCCGTACCGGCGAAGCGGCGTAAGAGTGCTCGGCCAATCATTGGCCCGGGACTTGAACGAGCAGTTACCGGGCCAGAGTGAACGCCAAGCGATAGCGGCGCGCACTTTGAAGCCAACCACTTCTGGCAGCCACCAAGAAACCTCCGACGCCTACTCTGGCGTCGTCACCTGCCTCTGTGCCCATCACCGGGTGATCGTCTGCAGGGATCGCATTCAATTTGTAGTGCAGCGTCGCAAAAAGGGTGGCGCCGAGCGGCCC
>NZ_FXXQ01000018.1 GCF_900184815.1 Boseongicola aestuarii
TGCGTACTCCCAACAGGGCCACGGCAAGCAAAACAAGCCGATCCAAAGGCCGGATACATATCAGCGACTTCCAGAAGACATGCAATTGAACACTTGCGAACAGCAGCCGGTACATACATTTGGGCTCAAAGCCGTCGTTCGCTGCGCTGGGTACGAAGGTCCGCTTTCGGATCGCTTCGAACCAAATGGCAAGGCGATATCACGGTAATCTTCTCTGGACTTCTGTCGCCAGCGAAGCGTGACTGACACATTAAAACAACAAATCTCCAGCCCGGACTTCCGGGCTTCCGTCAGTACCGGGCGCACCAGCCCTGCAAACTGAACGGAGATCGAGATGAGAGAGCAACCAATTGATTTAATCCACCAGTTAGAAGCGGCCAACGCCTCGACGCTGCGGCAGCTTTGGGCCTCGTCCAAGGGTACCAAACCGCCGAAAACCTTCACAGCGCGCCTGATGCGCCTGGCGTTGGCTTGGGATGCTCAAGCGGTGAGTGAGGGTCGTGAGACGACCAAGGTCCGGCGAGCGTGGAACCGGATTATCAAACGCCGGAATGGTTGTGGCGCCAGTAACAACATCACTCAGACACCGCCATATCCCATATCACGTGATGGCACGCGCATCCTAAAGGACTGGGGTGGAACAACTCATGAGGTGCTGGTGACCGAGGGTGGCGCCACATGGAACGGCGAGAGCTATACCTCCCTGTCAGCTGTGGCGAGGGCAATGACCGGGACAAACCGGAACGGCCCAAAGTTCTTTGGCTTACGTCCGGAGAGCACACGATGATCCGCCAGCGCTGCGCCATTTACACCCGCAAATCGACCGAGGAGGGGCTTGAACAGAGCTTCAACTCGCTTGATGCCCAACGGGAAGCCTGTGCCGCCTACATCCTCAGTCAAAAGCACGAGGGTTGGGCGGAGCTCTCGGAGCGCTACGATGATGGCGGCTTCTCTGGTGGCACGATGGACCGTCCCGGCCTGCAGCAGCTGCTCGAAGACGTCAGGGCAGGGCGGATCGATGTCATTGTTGTTTACAAGGTGGACAGGCTGACGCGGGCGCTGTCGGACTTTGCGAAGATGGTCGATGTGTTTGACGGGGCAGGGGTGTCGTTTGTGTCTGTGACGCAGGCCTTCAACACGACGTCATCGATGGGGCGCCTGACCCTGAACGTACTGCTGTCTTTTGCCCAGTTCGAACGGGAAGTCACTGCCGAACGCATCCGCGACAAAGTTGCGGCCTCAAAACGCAAAGGTATGTGGATGGGCGGTGCTATCCCGCTTGGGTACGACGTTGTAGACAAAGCGCTGGTCGTGAACTCGATAGAGGCCGAGGCGATCCGAACAATCTTCGTGGAGTATCTCGCGTTAGGATCGGCACGCCAATTGTCCGAACGGCTTGATGTGTTGGGCATCGTCAGCAAACACCGGACTGACAGACATGGAAGAGTCAGCGGCGGCACATCCTTCTCTCGCGGGGCTCTTTACAACATCCTGCGCAATCCAATCTACATCGGCAAAACCCGTCACAAGGAGGAACTGCACGAAGGATTGCATGAGGCGATCATCGACGTAGGCACCTGGAAGCGTGTCCAAACCCAGCTGGCTGATCATGGCGGCAAGACAATCAGGTCAACCCGGCGACCGGCCAAGCGCCTTCTGAATGGGGTTCTGTTTGACTCAAAAGGTCGGGCAATGCGAACGACTTACGCCAGTAAGTCAATCCGCGCGGACGGGACAATCCGAACGAAGCGATACTGGTACTACACATCATCGCTGAGTGGATCAGAGGACAAATCCGAGATCGAGCGCTTGCCAGCGGATGAGATCGAACGGGTTGTGTTGAAGGCGCTGAACGAGCGGCTGGCTGATACACGCTGGCTTGCAGATCAGATCAACGGGCAGGCAAGAGAAACAACCGCGGTCGGCAATCTAAGAACAATTGAACAGCGCGTTTTGGAAAACGGCATGACCACTGGCGATGCTCAATCACAAGACTTCCTGAGCCTCATTGATCGTATCGACGCCCACAGAGATCGGTTGGTCATATCGGTCAACCTCGCGGAGCTCGCAGAGCCTGATGCCACTCACCCACCAATACCCGCAATCTTCGAGATCCTGTTCCAAAAACGACAGAATGGTTGCGCCAAACCGATCGTCATTGCCGCCGAACACGCTCCGCAACAGGACCCAGACCTTATAGCATTGGTTGCAGACGCAAGACGGTGGGCAGGCGAACTTCTTGAGGAAAGGGCGTCCTCGATTCAGCAGATCACTGATAGGGAAGGTTTACGCAGCGGGTCCGTCAGCCGCATCCTTCCCCTGGCCTGGCTGGCGCCAGACATCTCAACCGCGATTCTGGAAGGCCGTCAGCCATCCCATATCACCGCCAAAAAACTGCGCGCGCTCCCCGAGCTGCCCCTCGATTGGGCCGAGCAGCACCGCGTCCTCGGATTTGCGCAACCTTGATGTCGATTTGACCAGCTCAAGACCTCACGCGCAAATGCCCCGCTGAGACTTTCCCTAAAACAACCCCGAAAGTGCTGAGATCAGAGGTGATTTGTGAGGTCTCTGGTGCTCCAATTCCCCACAGCGCACGGAAATATAAACACTATTCCGCAGAAGCGTGCCGTCGGTGGTTTTAGGAAGACTGAATGGTGGGCGACCCAGGAATCGAACCTGGCGTGCGTCTCCGCGAGGGAGTTACAGTCCCCTGCCACACCTTGCGGCCTGTCGCCCAACAGCGGCCCGTACCTTTGGCCCGCGCGGTCAAATATCGCCGTGGCCGGTAACGGTCAACCGCAAAATAGCAGCGGGTCAGTTGAGACTTGTCATCCTTCCGCCTGCGCCGCACAACCAAGATCACAAAGTAGGAGCGCCATCGCTATGAAGAAGCCGACATGGGTCGTTGAAAAAGAAAAAGCGCGTCGCCAGGCGGCGTCCGAGACACTCTGGCTTTTTGGTATTCACGCGGTTCGCGATGCCCTTGAGAACCCCGCGCGCGAGAAGCTGCGGCTGATTGTAACGAAAAACGCCGCTGACCGGCTGGGCGAGGCGATTCCGGCCTCTGGCCTGACACCCGAGATCGCCGATCCGCGTAAGTTTCCAGCGCCCATCGATCCGGGGTCCGTGCACCAGGGCGCGGCATTGGAAGTGCGGGCCCTGAATTGGGGCAGCGTGCAGGACAGGCTGTCGGATGCGGGGCCACGCGGGATTGCCTTGTGTCTGGACCGGGTAACCGATCCGCACAATGTCGGGGCGATCTTGCGTTCGGCCGAAGTGTTCGGGGCTTCGGCGGTGATCGCAACGGCGCGTCATGCGGCGCCGGAAACCGGTGCTTTGGCAAAGACCGCGTCAGGCGCTTTGGAGCGTCAGCCCTATTTGCGCGTGCGTAACCTTGCCACCGCGATGGAAGAATTGCGCAGAATGGGATACCTGCTGATAGGCCTCGATGGTGAGGCGGAAACTCCTCTGGAAACCGCGCTGGCACAGGCCTCGGACCGCCCCGTTGCCCTCATTCTGGGGGCGGAGGGACCGGGATTGCGCGACAAGACCCAGGAAACATGCGACGTCTTGGCTCATATCCCGTTTGCACGCGACTTCGGATCACTCAATGTTTCAAATGCCGCCGCGATCGCCCTATATGCTGCGGGACGCCGCTAGGGAGCCGCCGGATGCCGAACACTCAGAAGATCGCCACCTGCTGCTATTGCGGGTCACGGGCGGCGCTTGTCTTGCGGGGCACGGACAGGCATGAACTGGCGTGCGCCAGTTGCGGCGCACCCTTGCACGAGCTGAAGATGCTACGGTCGGATGCCCATGGCGACCGCGAATTGGTGCATCCATCTGCAATCCGCTTGTCCAAGAAACCTTCCAAGCAGCATCGGGCACCCAAATCGAAGCCCAGAAAAGGTAAAAAAAGCCTTAAACATCGTTTCAAAAGTTCGATCTGGGATATCGCAGAGGACGTGTTTGAAGATGTTTTCGACATTTTCGACTAGCGTATTGAAACAAATCTCACGCAACACACATTCTTCGGTCACATGACCGCGACGGGCCTTTCAGAGGTCCGGAAGGCTTGCCATCTTGAAGTCAAAGGCACTTCAAAGGGACCTGAAAACATGATGAACAGACGCACATTCCTGATTGCTACGGCGACCGCTCTACCTGCGGCAGGCCTTTTGACGCAACCTGTATTTGCGGCCCAGCCCCCTGTCTTTGCGACCGATAACATCGCGATCAACGGTTATGACCCGGTTGCCTATTTCACCGAGGAAATGCCGGTTGAGGGTTTCGCCGAGTTTTCGTCCGAATGGGATGGAGCTACCGTTCTGTTCGCAAGTGCAGCGCACAAAGAGATGTTTGATGCGGACCCCGAAGCTTATGCGCCGAAATATGGCGGATATTGCGCCTATGCGGTCTCGAAGGGGTACACCGCGTCGACCGATCCGAATGCCTGGACCGTGCATGAGGGTCGGCTTTACCTGAATTATTCTCGCTCGGTGCGTGCGCTTTGGACGGCAAGGCGCAGCAGTCACATCCGATCCGCGGATGCAAATTGGCCAAGCGTCCTTGAAGGTTAAAGTGTCGCAGATCGCCGCGTTCACAACTTCGCGAAATCATCTTCAAAAGGCGATGACAGACACCATTTGAAATGCGTGGCGCGGTTTTGGAACAGCCGCGTCAGACAAACTGTCCCTCGTTCCGTGACTGACGCTCGGGGCCTCTGGTGCCCGAGCGTCCTTTTCTTTTGAAGTACCGGTTATGACGCCATCAGATGAGCGCATTGCGCGCGCCTTGCTGGAGACTCGCACGATTGCACTTGTCGGGGCATCGATGAACCCCGACCGGGCAAGTCATCGCGTCGGGACCTACCTTGCTTCGGTTGGCTATCGCGTGATCCCGGTGAACACGGGGCATGTTGGCAAGACGCTGTTCGGGCAGACTGTCGTTGGACGTCTTTGTGACATCAAAGAAGACGTGCAACTCGTCGATATCTTTCGAAATTCTGACGCTGTCGTTCCGGTGGTCGAGGAGGCATTAAACTCGCTCAAGGGCCTTCGGGTGATCTGGATGCAGCTAGGCATCCGCAACGCCGAGGCCCGTCGAATCGCTGAAGCGAGAGGTCTGACAGTCTTTGAGGACCGATGCACAGCCACTGAGCATGGTCGCCTACTCAGGGGCGCGAAGAGCGCCTGACCTCAGGTGCGGGCGGCCTTTTCGTCGATACCTGATACGCCTTCACGCCGTTCCAGTTCGGTGAGGACGTCCGACAGTGTAAGGTCCCGTGCGGCCAGCATCACAAGCAGATGGTAGAGTACATCCGCCGCTTCCGCGGTCAACCGTTCGCGGTCGCCGCGCACAGCTTCTATGACTGCCTCGACGGCCTCCTCGCCGAACTTTTCCGCAGCTTTTTCAGGGCCCTGCGACAAGAGTTTTGCTGTCCAAGATGATGCTGGATCAGCTCCTTTGCGCGCGTCTATCGTGGCAGCCAGTCGATCCAGGGCGCTCATGACAACCTCACGGGAATTCCGGCGGCGGCCATATGGGCTTTGGCTTCGCCGATCGTGTACTCACCAAAGTGAAAGATCGAGGCGGCGAGAACGGCGCTTGCATGCCCCTCGGTCACCCCCTCGACCAGATGGTCGAGCGTCCCCACGCCCCCCGATGCAATAACCGGCACAGGCACAGCATCCGAAATGGCGCGTGTCAGAGGCAAGTTGAAGCCGGCGCGCGTGCCGTCGCGGTCCATCGAGGTCAAGAGAATCTCACCTGCGCCTTTTTCGACGACGATGCGTGCGAACTCCACCGCATCAATGCCGGTTTCGCGGCGCCCTCCATGCGTGAAGATCTCCCATTTCCCAGGTGCTACGGTCTTTGCATCAATCGCAACGACGATGCACTGGCTGCCAAAACGGTCCGCCGCGCGGGCAACCACATCTGGGTCGGCGACGGCTGCCGAATTGAAACTGACTTTGTCGGCCCCTGCAAGCAACAGGTTGCGCACGTCATCGACCGTTCGAACGCCTCCGCCGATTGTCAGGGGCATGAAGCATTGCTCGGCCGTGCGCGTCGCGAGGTCGTACATTGTGCCGCGATTCTCGTGGGTTGCGTGGATGTCGAGAAAGCATAGCTCGTCCGCGCCGGCCTCGTTATAGGCGATAGCCGCCTCAACCGGATCGCCAGCATCGATCAGATCGACAAAATTCACGCCTTTCACCACGCGGCCGTCGGCAACGTCGAGACAGGGAATGATGCGCGTTTTCAACATGGGCGTGTTT
Organism: Boseongicola aestuarii; assembly: GCF_900184815.1. Taxonomy (GTDB): domain Bacteria; phylum Pseudomonadota; class Alphaproteobacteria; order Rhodobacterales; family Rhodobacteraceae; genus Boseongicola; species Boseongicola aestuarii. Next base: position 6,279 of record NZ_FXXQ01000018.1, read on the forward strand.
TACCGCAGCTGCGCCTTGTTATCCAGCATCGCGAGCGCCTCGCCGAGATCAATAGCACCATCATACAGCGCACGCCCCGAAATGGCGCCCGAGATCACTTTGGTCGCCTGCAAGGCGCGTAAGTCATCCATCGACGACACGCCGCCCGATGCAATCACCGGAACGTCTACCGCGCGCGCCAGCGCTTCGGTCGCGGGGATGTTTGGGCCCGCCATTGCGCCGTCTCGATTGATGTCGGTATAGATGATCGCGGCGATACCCGCATCTTCGAATTTGCGCGCCAGATCAGTCACTTGAAGGTCGGTTTCTTCCGCCCATCCACGCGTTGCCACACGTCCTTCGCGCGCATCAAGGCCAACCGCAATCTGGCCCGGGAACGCCTTGGCGGCATCGCGCACAAGGTTTGGGTTCTCAACGGCAACGGTGCCCAGGATCACGCGCGCAAGTCCCTTCGACAGCCAGCTCTCAATGGTCGCCATATCTCGGATGCCACCGCCAAGTTGCGCAGGCACATTCAGGGCTGCAAGGATCGCATCGACCGCGCCGCCATTCACGGGTTCGCCCGCAAATGCGCCATTCAGATCAACAAGATGCACCCATTGTGCCCCTGCGTTCTGGAACGCGAGGGCCTGCGCGGCGGGGTCGTCGCTAAATACCGTCGCGGCGTCCATTTCACCTTTCAAAAGACGGACACAATTACCGTCCTTTAGGTCGATGGCGGGGTAGAGGATCATCGCTTGATTGCTCCATTTCATCTTTTGGCGCTCTCATGCCTTGGCTTGACGTAAGGGGCAAGAGGCAAGGTACCCAACGTCACACTTGCGGCGTGATGCGCCGTCTTGTCAGGTGCGCGCAGTTTTTGAGAGGATCAACTATGAAACTACGCACAACTCTGGCCGTTCTTGCCACTCTGGCGGCCGCCCCGGTTTTCGCTCAGGACGCTGTTCTGGGGCTTTACAAGACACAGCCCAGCGATGAAGGCAATTTCGGACATGTCGAAATTTATGCATGTGAAACAGGTATTTGCGGTGTTATCCGCAAGGCGTTCGACAGTGCAGGAGCTGAGATCGAAAGCGCCAATATCGGCAAGCGGATGATCTGGGACATGCAATCGGATGGCGGCGGCACCTACAGCGGCGGCAAGATCTGGGCCCCGGACCGTGACAAGGTCTATAGCTCGAAAATGGAGCTTTCCGGTCCGGTGCTTGAAGTCTCGGGCTGTGTGTTCGGCATTTGCCGCGCCCAGACATGGACCCGCGTCAACTGACAAGCGCGCCGATTTGGGCGATGTCGGTACAACGTTGGTGCACCTGTTCGCTGTTACGGGTCACCGCGCAACGCTCACGGCGCCCACTTCAGCCAGTTCGCGATCAGGCGCAGACCGGCGGACTGGCTTTTTTCCGGGTGGAATTGCGTGCCGACCATGGTGTCGGTGCCGACAATCGCCGTGACGAGCCCGCCATAATCGCAATGAGCTAAAAGCTGCGAAGGATCGGCGACCTGCATCTGGTAAGAGTGCACGAAATAGGCATGATCCCCGGTCGCGATGCCCTCAAGCACCGGATGCGGGGAATCGATAACAAGATCGTTCCAGCCCATATGCGGCACCTTGAGCGACGGATCACCAGGTGCGATTGCCACGACTTCGCCATCGATCCAGCCAAGTCCTTCGGTTGTCTCATACTCAAACCCGGTTCGCGCCATAAGCTGCATACCGACACAAATCCCCAGAAACGGCCGACCGCGCACTTCGACGGCCTCGATCAACGCCTCAAACAGGCCGGCCTGACCCTTCAGTTCCGACATGCATGCCGGAAAGGCACCGTCACCCGGCAAAACAATTCGATCCGCGCGCGCAATGTCTTCGGCACGGTCCGATACCAATACCTCACCACCATCCACTTCGCGCGCCATGCGCTGAAAGGCCTTCTCGGCCGAATGCAGATTTCCCGCGGCATAGTCGATCAGGACGGTCAGCATGCGCTGCTCTTTCATTCTACTGTTTCAAAATATCCCGGGGAGCGCGAGGGGCTGGCCCCTCGCTTCGGGCGCCGTCAAAGAGTACCTTTGGTCGAAGGAACCGCATCCGATTTGCGCGGGTCCACCTCAAGAGCATCGCGCAACGACCGCGCAACCGCCTTGAACGCTGCTTCGGCGATGTGGTGGCTGTTCAAACCATGCAAAAGCTCGACATGCAGCGTGATGCCGCCGTGCGTGGCAAATGCCTGAAAGAACTCACGCACCAGTTCGGTATCGAACTGTCCGATCTTGGAGGTCGGCAGAGTCACATTCCACACCACATAAGGGCGCGCCGACAGATCGAGGGCGGCGCGCACAAGCGCGTCGTCCATCGGCAAAAGACAGCTCCCGTACCGCCGGATACCGCGTTTGTCGCCCATCGCTTCACTGAGGGCCTGACCCAGCGCGATGCCGGTGTCCTCGACCGTGTGGTGGTCATCAATGTGCAGATCGCCGCTGGCGCGGACCTTCATGTCGATCAGAGCATGGCGGGCTAACTGGTCGAGCATATGATCGAAAAAGCCGACACCGGTCTGGTTGTCATAAGAGCCCGTTCCGTCGAGATTGATTTCGACGGTGATATCGGTTTCTGCGGTCTTTCGCGTGATCTTGGCGCTGCGCATGATCGGCCTCACTTGGATGGTTCGCGCGGCTTATAGGCCGCGTTCGCGGTCGCGGGAAGGGGGCAGGGGACTCTCGCTTGCGCGCTGTTGTTTTTGATGCACGACACGGTTCGGGTCCGATCGGTGAGAGGCGCGTGATATGGATGCCTGTCCCGGAGTTCGGTGCCGCCGGTCGCGGTACAGTCGAAGGTCTGTGCTGGTGGCGTCTTGTGGTCGGGGCTCTGCCCCGGACCCCGTGGTATTTTCGAAAGGGTGAAGTCCGATGCACGGGAACTGCACATAAGCTGTGCTCCGGCTGCGGTTGGTTTGGATAGTTCTCTGCGTGGAGGCAGGTGGAAGACCGGGGTGTTTCATCCCCTCGCGCCCCGGTCCATCCATGGCTATGCTGGCCTCGCGAGGAGTGGTTTTGAATGCGTGATGTGACGATTTTGGTGGTCGATGACGACGGCCAGATCCGGGATATCTTGAAGATAGCCCTGGAACGGGCCGGGTTTCGTGTTCTTCAGGCCCGCGATGGGGCCGAGGGATTGCGCGCTGTTCAGGCTGCGTCGCCTGATCTTGCGATCTTGGATATAGGTATGCCGGAGATGGATGGCCTGGAGTTGTGTCGGGCGATCCGGCGCGATTCGGAAGTGCCGATTCTGTTTCTGACGGCGCGCGATGACGAGGTTGATCGAATTCTGGGCCTTGAGATGGGGGGCGACGATTACGTTGCCAAGCCATTTTCACCCCGCGAGCTGGTCGCACGGGTGCGCGCGATTCTGAAGCGCACCAAGGGCGCAATGCCTGAAATACGTGCGATGGTGCGGGGTCGGTTGAGTTTGTCGCCGGAAGCGCATGATTGCCGCGTTGATGGCGCCGTCGTGCAACTGACGGCCACCGAGATCGCGATTTTATCGCGTCTCATGGCACGCCCCGCCCAAGTTTTTTCCCGTCCGAAGCTGGTGGATGCGATTTGGGGTCCGGGCATGGTCGTGTCGGATCGCACGCTTGACAGTCATTTGAGGAACCTGCGGTCCAAGCTGGGAGAGGCCGGGTTGGACGATGCGATCGATACGCTGCATGGAGTCGGATTGAGGATGGGGCCTTGCGGCGCACAGTGAAGACCAAGTGGCGCCCGCCCCTGATGCTGGTTCTCGGCGGCTCGCTTTTAGCGGTTTTGGTTTTGCCGGTTTTCGGTTTGGTGATGGTCGCCGGTTTGGCACCGGGTCTGAGCGGGGGGCAAGCGCTGGTGCTGGTGGCGGTGGTTTCGCTCGCGGCGACGCTGGTGTTGGGGTGGTTGTTGTGGCGGCTGATCCTGCGACCGGTGCGCGGGTTGGCTGAGAGGGCCGAGGTGATACGGAGCGGCGGCGTGGCTGCGCCGATGGAGCATTTCGGCACACCCGAGATAGGTGATCTGGGGCAGACGGTTCTGGAAATGGCAGAGGTGTTGCAGGCGCGCGAGTTGGCGGTGCGGTCGTATTCGGATCATGTGAGCCATGAGTTCAAGACGCCTTTGACGGCGATCCGGGGGGCGGCAGAGTTGTTGGAGGCCGATGACAGTCTGTCACACGAGGCCGCCGGACTGGTGTCGACGATTGTACGGGCCGAGGCGCGGCTTGAGCGGTTGCTGGAGGCCGCGCGCGTGATCGCGGCGGCGCGCAATCCGATGCACCACGGCGCGGTGACGCTGGGCTCTGTGGACGTGCCGGCAAGCGGGATCCAAGTGGAGGTATTGGGCGGCGAGGTGGTGTTCCCATTGTCGGCAGAGGGCCTCGGCATTGTGCTGGGGCATCTTGTTGCCAATGCGGAAAGCGCGGGGGCTTCGCGGGTGTCGATTGTCGGTGCGGCGCCGGGGCACGGCGCGGTCCTGACCGTGACCGACGATGGTCCCGGCATATCGCCGGGCAATCGCGACAGGTGTTTCGAGCCGTTCTTTACCACCCGGCGCGACGCCGGTGGCACGGGCATGGGGCTGGCGATCGTGCAGACGCTGCTTCTGGCACACGGCGGCGCGATTTCGTTGGAGCAAAGCGAGTCCGGCGCCCGGTTTCGCATTGTATTTTGAGCAAAATGGTCTGATTGTCGGGCGATGTTACGCAATATTCCGAATATCCTGTCACCCGATATCCTGTGGACGCTTCAAGCCATGGGGCATGGCGACACATTGGTAATTGGAGATGCCAATTTCCCGGCTCAGTCGATGGGTCAACGGTGTCACCGTCTGGACGGTCTGACGGCGACCGATGTGCTGGAGGCGGTTTTAACCCTGTTTCCCCTGGACAGTTTCGTCAGCGACCCCGCCCAGGTCATGCAGATGGTCGACGACCCCGAAGGCACGCCGCCGATTGTTGACGAATTCCAGCGGATTATCGACAGAGTGGCTGACCATCCGGCCAAGATCGCGAAAGTCGAGCGCTTTGCCTTTTACGATCTGGCACGGGCGGGCTTTGCGGTGGTTCAGACGGGTGAAGCGCGGCTCTACGGGAACATCATTCTCAAGAAGGGCGTTGTGGTCACATGAGCCTTTTCGCCGCCGTGGTCGCTGATCATGGTTGATACTTCAAGACTGGACGACCTGATCGTGTGCACGGAGTGCGATGCGCTGTACCGTGTGCGCCAGCCCGAGCGCGGCCAGGTTGCGGTTTGTGCGCGGTGCCACACTGTTTTGGCAGCGCCTCGGGCGAAGGCGGCGTTGCAGATCGTGGCTTTGGCGGTGGCGACCCTGATCCTGATCGTAGGAGCCGCTGTGTTTCCGTTCTTGCGCATCGAAGTGGGCGGAGTAGCCAATGCGGCCTCAGTTCTGGACATTAGCTACGCCTTTTTCGACGGGTTCCTGACGGTTCTCGTGATCGCCACGATGTCCATGATCCTAGCGATTCCTGCGCTGAGGACGGGGCTGATCATCTATGTGCTGGCGCCGTTTATCGTGGACAAGCCGGCATTGCCAGGTGCGCGGGCGGCGTTTCGGGTGGCGCAGCAGTTGCGTCCCTGGGCAATGGCAGAGATTTTTGCAATCGGCTGCGCGGTGTCACTGGTCAAGATCGCGGATTTGGCGCAGGTGACATTTGGTCCGGCGTTCTGGATGTTCGCTGTTTTGACTGTTCTCATTGTTATCCAGCAGAAGTTCATGTGTAGTTGGTCGGTATGGAACGCGTTGGCTTCACAGACCCCGTCCTGACCGCCCGCGATGCGGGATTGGTAGGTTGCCGCAGCTGCGCGCGTGCCTGGCCGATGGGCACGGAAGTTTGCCCCAATTGCGGGGCGCGGGTGCAGTCGCGGTCGAGGCGCAGCTTGCAGCGGGTTTGGGCCTGGTGGTTGGCAGGGCTGATCTGTTACGTGCCTGCAAACATTTACCCGATGCTGGAGACCCGCACTCTGGTGCACACCGAAAGTGCGACGATTGTTGGTGGTGCGGTCGATCTGGCGGCCCATGGAGCTTACGGGATTGCTCTGATCATTCTGGTAGCGAGTGTCGTTATTCCGGTCGGCAAGTTCGTTAGCATCGCGTTTCTGGCTTTGAGTGTGGGGCGGATTTCACGGACCTCGCCCGAAGCGCGGCACGGGGTGCATGAGATTGTCGAATATATCGGACGCTGGTCGATGATCGACGTCTTTGTGGTGGCAATTCTGTCATCATTAGTGCAGCTAAACGCAGTGGCGGCCATTCAGCCGGGGCCGGCGAGTCTCGCGTTCGCGCTGTCGGTGATTTTCACGATGTTGTCGGCGCAGGCCTTTGATCCGCGCATGATCTGGGACGGCATCGAAGACCAAAAGGCGGGCCACCTGTGAGCGACCAACCACCTGAGATACCGGTCCGTACCGTGAGGGCGTCGATATTCGAGCGCGCTTCGGTTGTTTGGCTTGTGCCGATGGCGACGCTTTTGGTGGCGCTGGGTGTGGCGTGGCAGTCGTATTCGGACCGGGGTCCGGTGATCGAGATAGCCTTCAGCAGTGCGGCCGGCATGTCTCCGGGCGAGACGGTGTTGCGGTACCGCGATGTCGACGTCGGGCTGGTCGAGGACGTGTCGTTCACCGATGATCTGAGCCAGGTTTTGGCCTCGGTGAGGTTGGAAAAGAGCATTGCGGACTTCGTCGACGAAGGCTCGAAGTTCTGGATTGTGCGCCCCGAAGTGTCGGCGCGTGGCGTGAGCGGGCTCGATACCGTTTTGAGCGGTATCTACATCGAAGGCACATGGGACAGCGTTCCCGATGGGCTGGCGGTTCGCCACGCTGCCTTGTCCGAACCGCCACTGGCTGCGGGGGATGAGCAGGGTTTGCGGATCGTGCTGAATGCAAGTCCGGGGGCCGCTCTGAGCGAAGGCGCGCCGATATTATACAAGGGCATCGAGGTCGGCCGGATCGGCAAGCCCGGTCTGTCCGAAGACGGTGTGAATGCGCAGGCCAACGCGATCATATTCGAGCCATATGACCGGATCGTTACGTCAGCGACGCGGTTTTGGGACACATCCGGGTTCACGTTTTCCATTGGAGCGGGAGGGGCCGAGTTGGATTTCACGTCACTTGCGTCGTTGATCGGTGGCGGCGTGACGTTTGAGACCATCGTCTCGGGCGGTCGGCCGGCGGCCGATGGTGCGCAGTTCGGCTTGTTCGCCGACGAGGGCCGTGCGCGGGCCAGTCTGTTCGAGACCAGCGACGAGACCGAATTGAACCTGACGGTGGTGTTTCGCGAGAATTTCAGCGGTCTTGTGGTCGGAGCTCCGGTTGAGCTGGATGGCGTGCGGATTGGCGAGGTGTCGAGCATTCGCGGGCTGGTGGATGAGGACCGGTTCGGCGACGACGGGGTGCGGCTATTGACGACGCTGGCGCTGGTGCCATCGCGGCTGTCGCTGGATCTCAGTACGTTTGACGACCCGCTGGATTATTTCGTGCAGCGCGTGGACGCGGGACTTCGGGCGCGGTTGGCGACGGCGACCATCCTTACCGGCGGTCTGAAGGTCGAGATGATCGACGTGCCGGATGCGCCGATTGAGCTGATGGATATGGCGGGCGATCCCTATCCGATCCTGCCCAGTACTCAGAGCGAGATTTCGGATGTTTCGGCCACCGCCGAGGGGGTGTTTCAACGCATCAACGCCTTGCCGATCGAAGAATTGCTGGTCAGTGCCATCGCATTTCTGGATGCGGCGGAGAACCTGGTCGGGGCGGAAGACACGCGGGCTGTGCCTGGTGATGTGCGTGGCTTGATCGGTGATGTGCGGGGATTGGTGAGTGCGCCTGCAATGCAGGGTTTGCCGGGCGAAGTGTCGGCGCTTGTGGGAGAGTTGCAAGGCGTGGCGGAAGACATGCGCGCGGTGACTGCAGCGCTTGACGAAGCGGATCTGGTGGCTCGATTGCAGGGCGCCATCGATGCGGCGGCAGCGGCGGCGACGGGGGTCGAAACCAGCGTCGCTGGTGTCCCGGAGCTGGTGACCTCGGTGACGAACCTGTCTGATCGCGCTGCATCCATTCCCTTGGAGGACATGATCGAGCAAGCCAGCGCGACATTAGCGTCGGCAGAAGCGTTGTTCGTTTCGGAAGACACGCAAGCCTTGCCGGGCGCGCTCGGAACTGCTCTGGGCGAGGTCGAAGCGGCGTTGCGCGAGCTGCGTGAAGGTGGTGCCGTGCGCAGTCTGAATCAGACTTTGGCATCGGCCGAGACAGCGGCTGCGGCTGTCGAAACGGCGGTTGCGGGACTGCCGTCTCTGGCGGCACGGATCGAGGAACTGGTGGCGCAAGCCGAAGAGACACTTGCGGGACTGGATCAGAATTCGGACTTTAGCCGCGAAGCGCGCGCGGCATTGCGGGATGTCAGTGATGCCGCAAAAGCCTTTGAAAGCTTGAGCCGCGCGCTTGAGCGCCGACCAAATTCGGTCATTTTAGGACGTTGATATGAGATTGGACCGGATTATTGCCATTGTTGTCGCATCGCTTGCCCTCGCCGCGTGCGGTTCGACGGAAATCGCGCGTTTTGCCGGTGAGGCGGCGGCGCCGAGTGAGCGGATCGGTATCCGTTATGCGTCGGTGTCAGTGCGCGAGATATCGCTGCCGACCTATGCCTCAGCTGAGTTTCTGGTCACAGAGGCGGCCGATGGCTCGTTGGTCGAGGACCCCGACACGCTTTGGGCCGACGATCCGGTGCGCGATGTGACGCTTGGATTTGCGCGGGCCTTGACGACGATCACGCAAGCACGCGTAGCGCCCGACCCGTGGCCTTACCGCAGCGTGCCGGAGGCCACCGTCGACATACGCGTGGACAAATTCGTGGCGCGCAGCGATGGCACATTTGTGGCGACGGGTCAGTATTTCATCGCACCCGAAGACGAAGATCAGCCCGAGCGCGCCATCGGGTTCTCGATTTCAACGCCGTATCTTGCGGCGGTTGGAATGCAGGCCATTGCCGGCGCGCGGTCGCGCACGGTGACGGCCTTGGCCGAACACGTCGCCCGTTATGGTTTGCGGTAGGACGCATGGGTGACGCCGCGATGCTGCTGGCCGGGGGCGATGCATCGGGCGCGGTTCTGGTGTGCGACGAGGGCCTGAGTTTCTGGGGCGGAGTCGATCCCGAAACCGGGCGGATCATCGACGCGCATCACCCACAGGCGGGGGCGCGTGTCAGTGGCAAAGTGCTGATGATGCCAACGTCGCGCGGGTCGTGCAGCGGCAGCGGGGTGTTGCTGGAGTTGGCTTTGTCCGGGTTGGCGCCTGCGGTCCTAGTGTTTGCGGAAGATGAAGAGGTCTTGACGCTTGGCGCGATGGTTTCAGAGCGGATATTCGAGCGGCCGGTGACGGTGGTTCGATTGCCGGCTGATGATTATGCCGCCTTGGCGCGACAGGGCGAGGCGCGGGTTTTTGGCGGGCGACTGATGGCGTATGGCCTGGACATTGCCTTGGAGCGTGCCGAGGTGGACCGGTTGGAGCTGAGCGCGGCAGATCGCGCAGTTTTGGCGGGTGAGTCTGGCGCTGCCGCACAGACAGCAATGGAGATTGTCTGTCTGATGGGGGTGGCGCAGGGGGCGACCGCTTTGATGGACGTCACGCGGGGGCATATCGACGGTTGTATTCTGGCGCATTCCGCCAACCTGATCTTTGCCGAGAAGATGGCCGGAATGGGTGCGACGGTCACTATCCCCACGACGATCAATGCGATTTCGGTAGATCGCGAGAACTGGGTTTCTCAGGGAGTCAGCGAGGATTTCGGCAGCCGTGCCAGTCGCTTGGCGGATGCCTATGTTGCGATGGGGGCGCGGCAGACGTTTACCTGCGCGCCGTATCTGTTACAGGATCGCCCAAGGCGTGGCGAGTGCATTGGCTGGTCTGAGTCCAATGCGGTGATCTATGCCAATTCGGTTTTGGGCGCGCGGACACCGAAGCATCCCGATTACCTTGATTTATGCATCGCGATGACCGGTAGGGCGGCGGTTTCGGGGGTTTATGCGGACGCAGGCCGCGTGGCGCGGCGGGTGGTTGAGGTGGCGTTTCCTGACGCGGCGGACGATGCGGTCTGGCCTTTGCTGGGCTGGCTGTTAGGCAAGGCTTCGCCGGACCGCGTGCCGCTTGTGGTCGGTCTGGAAGAGACGTCGCCGAGCTCGGACGATCTAAAGGCGCTTTGTGCGGCCTTTGGCACGACCTCGGGCGCCCCGATGCTGCACATTCGCGGCGTGACGCCTGAGAGCGGGCTGGAGCCTGTCGCGGATGCCGACCGTGCGCGGATTGGGGCGGCGGAATTTGCGGCGGCATGGCGCGAATTGAACGCGGGCGAGGAGAGTGTTGAATTGGTGGCCATCGGCTCGCCGCATGTGTCGCTCGACGAGGTGCGGGTTTTGGCCGGATTATTGGAGGGACAGACGATCCGCGAAGGTGTCGAAGTGATCGTGACTATCGGGCGCGAGGTTCTCGCGGCGGCGAGGTCCGAGGGGCTTGTGGTGGCGCTTGAGGCGATGGGCGCGCGGTTTCTGCCGGATATCTGCTGGTGTTCGATTACCGAGCCGCTGTTTCCGAGCCGCACGAAAGTGCTTGTCACAAACTCGGGGAAATACGCGCATTATGCGTTTGGGTTGTCAGGCCGGAAGGTGCGCTTTGGCGGATTGAAGACTTGCGTCGAGGCGGCGGTGACGGGACGGGTTTCTTCCGCCCCACCGGCATGGATCGGCGCGACTTCCTAGCGTTTCTTTTGGCTTTCGACCTCAGCTGCGATGAGGTCTTTGTAGAGGGCGCGCAGGCGTTGCACGACTGGTTTTTCGCCTGTGCCGATGGTCTTGCCGTCTATTTCGGCGACGGGTGTCTGTGCGCCGAATGTGCCAGTCAGAAAGGCTTCGTCGGCGCCGTAGGCTTCATAAAGCGAGAAGTTTTTCTCAAAGACTGGAATATCGTTAGCGCGGCAGAGATCGATGACCTTCTGGCGGGTGACGCCGTTCATGCAGTAGTCGCCGGTGGAGGTCCAAACTTCGCCTTTACGGACGACGAAGAAGTTGCAGGCGTTGGTGGTGTTCACGAAACCATGCGGGTCCAGCATCAGGGCTTCGTCCGCGCCGGCCTGTTCGGCCTGAAGGCAGGCGATCACGCAGTTCAGTTTGGAGTGGCTGTTGAATTTCGGATCCTGGCTGGTGGGCAGGCCGCGCACCTGAGGTACCGAGGCGAGGCGGATGCCTTTGCCTTGCACTTTCGCGCTGGGGGTCGAGTGTTCGACGATCGCGACGACGGTGGGGCCGAAGCGGCTGAGGGCCGGGTGCTGGAACGGTTTGGCTTTGCGGCCACGGGTGATCATCAGACGGCAGTGGGCGTTAGAGGTCATGCCATTCGCCGCGGCGGTCTTGTCGAGCAATGCTTTGATGTCCTCGCGCGTGAGGCCGGGGTCAAGGGACACCGATTTCAGCGAGTTGAACAGCCGGTCCATGTGGTCGTCGAAAAACGCCCAGACGCCATCGTAAAGGCGCATGCCTTCCCACATCCCGTCGCCCAGCATGAAGCCGCTGTCATAGACCGACACCTTAGCTTGGTCTTTGTGCACAAGCTCGCCATTGACCCAGATCAGGATGTCGTCATTTCGGGCGTCGAATTCGGCGTCATGGGTGCTTTTGGATTCGGGGGTCATGGGGAAGGCTCCGGTTCAGCGCGGGCAGGGACAGCGCCATTTCCTTTTTGCATGTGCGCGAGGATGGGGTCCAGTCGCACTTTGTGTTTGCTGTACGGCTTCTGCCAGGAGGGCGGTCAAGGAAGTCGGTTTGAATCCGGGGCGTTTTGACCATGAAGGTTTTGAAAGCACCTTTGACTAAGGCAAATATGGGCCGTCAATTGTAATTTTTGGTCTTGGGCCATGCAGCGCTGCGGAAAACGAATTGCTGCGAGGGCGGGATCGTCGGCAGTCTGATTGACGCCGGCGCGCTTCATCGCTCAGCGCGGATTGCGGCCCCATCTTGGGGTTGAGCGGATCGGGCTTTCGTAGGGTAAACGCTTTGGTCCGGTGTTGGGTGGTGGCGCGATGCCTTTGATTGCACCGGCATTGTTGCGGAGAAGGTGAGGGAAAATGCGCCGCAAGAGCGCCGCTGCTGCGAATCGAAGGACCACGACAAGCCCGATGAATAGAAAGACGCCGCCAAGGAGGGACGTCAGCCCGATGTCGATGCAGGCTTCTCCGGCGCCGAAAACGACGGCCTGGACGATGCTGACGGTTTCATTGCACGTATTGGCTTGCAACATTCTGGTACCCGATCCTTTCGAAGACGCTTCTAGCTGTGGATCTGGGCATATCCATGACAGCCTGTCCCGGCGACTTCGCGACAACAATCTTGACCACCGACGCCCGTGACATAAGCACAAGAAACTGCCCGGGCGTCGTGTAGTGGTAAGACTTTCGCCTTCCAAGCGGTGAGGTTGAATGTCACTGAGGAGCAAGGGGTTGCTAAGAGTTTCATCTCAGCTAGGTTTTTTGTTGCATCCAGTAGCACCGAGTATCGTACCGATTTCCGCAAAAGACCTACAAAATGCCAAAGCTCACCGGGACCTTTATTTGTGAGGTTTCCTTCTCGAAGGACAGCACTCAGAAGCACTTGGACACCGAGTTGAGAGGCCGCGGTCTCTGGGTCGGGAAACGTTCCAGGGCTTGGAATTACCGGCGCGATGTCGGTGGGCAGACCAAGCGGGTGCATATTGAAAGACATCCCGTCATCTCCGCGGAGGCGGCACGTTAAACGGCGATGGGCTTTGTGCTGGACTGGGGTAGGGGAGCCGGCAAGGCCATCCAGATTGGCGCTCCCGCTCTGCAAGCCGCAATGGAGCCCTGCCTCGCCCCTCCAAGGCTACGGTTTTAAGTCCAAAAAGACGGTCTACGAAGTCAGTTCGGCAAACATCTGAAGGCCTGGCTGAGATTGCGGCTTGATGAGATTACCAAGTCCACTGTTGTGGAGCGCCACGCGTCGCTCGCCAATACACCGTCTATCGGACCATGCTACATATCCGGTGATCTGGCTAAATACGTTGAAGGCAAAGGCATGTCGCACACACGAGGCGCGCTCGATCATCTGCAGACACAGCACAAGATCGAGCGATGGCACCAACCTCTGAAGAACCGTATTTGTTGGAGAACTACTCTCTACCAGGCAATATCAAAGCGGACATCGCCGCCGTAATCGGGCGTTACAACCACCAGCATTATCACGAGAGTCTGAATAACGTCATGCCCGCAGACGTTTACACAGGCCGAGGCCACACAGTCCTACTTGAACGAGAAAAGACAAAAAGGGGAACTAAGAGCCTACGCCGCTTGCAGCACGCTAAATCCGCTACTTCACTAAACAAAGATGAGCAATGACTCTTCAAAGTCAAAACGCCTCAGGTCTCAAACTATGTGATGAAGGACAGAGCCCATATGTGCCGAAATCCGCCTTGCGGCGAACGTTGGCTTTCGCAAGGCTGGACTGGCAATATTCAGATTTACGTGACGTTTGAGAGGTAGACTTGTTGATCAAGCATCAATTTGTTGCACCAACGCCTCTGACAAATAATCCCAAACCGCTCGAATCCTAGGATTCGTTCGCAAAGCCTGTGGTGCGGTTAGCCAAATCGGTAGGGCCTGCAACTGCAATTGTCCCTCCAAAATCCGTTCCATCGTCGGATCGGCATCCCCGATAATCGTCTGTGCGCCACCCAATCCGCATCCTGCCCGAATGAGCTCCCAATGCACCGCTTGTTGATCACATCGCACTGCAAAAAAATCGCGCGTGGCTGTCAGCCCAAAGTCATTCAACACGCGAATGATCACGTCACTCTTGTCAAACCCGACAAAATCCAGACGTGCCGCGTCTTCCAGGGTTTCTGGCCGACCTATTCGATCCAGATAGGATTTGGCCGCATAAACCGCCATCGGCTGATCGCAGATATGTTTGCTAATCACATCCAACTGGGTCGGGCGATACATTCGCACTGCTATATCGGCCTCTCGGAAGATGAGGTTCTCTGTTGTGTCAGATGGTACCAGATCGATCTGGATTTCCGGCATGACCTGCCGCATGTCCGCAATAATCCTCGGCAAAATGAAATGCGAAGTCACCACGCTTGCGGTGATCCGCACAGTACCGTTCAGATCGCCGGCTTTGCCATCAGCAATCCGACGCAACCGGGTCGCAGCGCTTTGCATGTCTCGTGTCATGTCAGCGATTTCCAGCCCAGCGACCGTCGGCACCAGGCCCCGTGGTGCTCGGGTGAACAAATCAACGCCCAAAACCAACTCCAGCTGCTTTACGTGCCGCCCAATAGTTGGTTGGCTCTGCCCCAGTTTGCGTGCCGCGCCTGACAGTGACCCGGCCTCAACCACAGCCGAAAACGACTGCAGCAACGTCCAATCCAATGCGTCAACGTTCCTATCCATTCAATAATGAATATCAAATGTAATTTTTTTAGCAATTTTTTTTCATATTTGAATACGCCATGTTCCAGCAATCGCAACACAGATCAAAGGAAATTTCATATGTCTTCTACTGTCCTGATCCTCGGCTCCTCTGGCAAAATTGGTCAGAATGCTGCACTTGCCTTCACCAAAGCCGGTTGGAACGTGCGCAATTATGATCGCAAATCCAACAACATGATCGCCGCCGCCTGTGGCGTTGATGTCATCGTAAATGGCTTGAACCCGCCCAACTATCACAACTGGGCCGAGACTATTCCAGAGATCACAAAACAGGTTATTGCTGCGGCCAAGGCCAGTGGCGCCACGGTCATCATCCCCGGCAATGTTTATAACTTTGGCGACACGCCCGGCGTCTGGTCAGAAACCACGCCGCAACGTCCAAACACAGTCAAGGGCCGGGTCCGAGTCGATATGGAAAACGCCTATCGTGCTTCGGGAGTGCAGACCATTGTGCTTAGGGCGGGGAACTTCATCGATCCAGACCGGGACGACGACGTGATGAAATTGCTGTATTTTCGCGCGATTAAAAAGGGCAAATTGACGGCGGCCGGACGCTCGGATGCGCTGCAGGCGATGTGCTATCTGCCCGACTGGGCCAAGGCTGCCGTTCAGCTTGCTGAAAAACGCGCTGAGCTTGCCAGATTCGAAGACATTCCGTTTCCCGGACACAGCTTTTCCGTTCTCGAATTGCAGGATGCGCTGCAAGACCACCTTGGTCGCAGCATCAAAATCACGGGGTTTCCATGGTGGATGTTTACAATTCTCGGACCGTTCTGGGAGTTCGCCCGCGAAATGAACGAAATGCGATACTTGTGGAACACACCGCATCAATTGTCCGGAAAGAAATTCAACCGGATTCTTCCTGATTTCGTGCCAACTGACATGCGTCGCGTGATGATTGCCTCACTACCGGACGACATGCATGCAAACAAGACTGCGCCAGGCCCGCGTCAAGCCTACGCCAGTTAAGGCCCAAATCCTTTCAGCCGCGGACACTACGAACCCGCATCGCCCGTCTTGAGCTGGTTTGTTCTGACAGTACCTTGTGGATTCACCGCTCCATTCCCATTGAGGTGACATGGCCCTCAGACAAACCGGCTTATGTAATTCTCCAAGCGCTCTTGGCGCCCGGACTTAGGTTCTGGCTGGAGACCGGACCCCGATACCTGTGCATGGATGCTCTCAAAATCACGAGATGCGATATCGCTCGCGTCCCAGCCAGCATATCGCGCCTGTCGTGCGGCTTCGAGACCTCCATCGTCCAGCATCGCCGCGGCTGCCTTCAACCCGCGCGCACACACGTCCATCGCGCCTGCATGCGCAAGGATCAAATCCGCTGGATCAAGCGACTGCCGCCGCAATTTGGCATCGAAGTTCGTCCCACCCGTCGTGAAACCTCCGGCCCGCAAAATCTCGTAATAAGCTAGGGCTACTTCGCGCGGGTTGTCCGGGAACTGATCCGTATCCCAGCCTGACTGGTAATCGTTCCGGTTCATATCAATCGATCCGAAAATTCCCAAAGCCGAGGCAAGCGCGATCTCGTGTTCGAAGCTGTGCCCGGCCAAAATCGCGTGGCCCTGCTCGATATTCACCTGAACTTCGTCTTCAAGACCATATTCTTTCAGGAACCCGTAAACCGTCGCCACATCATAATCGTACTGATGCTTTGTTGGCTCCTGAGGCTTGGGTTCGATCAAAATCGCGCCCTTGAATCCGATCTTGTGCTTATACTCGACAGCCCGCTGCAAGAACGCCCCCGCCTGCGCGCGCTCGCGCTTCAGATCGGTGTTCAGCAAAGTCTCATAGCCCTCACGTCCGCCCCACAAAACATAATTCTCACCGCCTAGCGCCAGAGTAGCGTCCATGCAGCTTTTCACCGTCGCCGCAGCATAGGCATAAATCTCAGGATCGGGATTCGTTGCTGCGCCTGACATGAAACGCCGGTGAGAGAACAAATTCGCCGTTCCCCACAAGAGTTTCACACCAGTCGCTTCCATCTTCGACGCAAAGATATCGGTGATCTCTTTCAGTCGATCTTCGCTTTCTGCAAACGTCGCACCCTCGGGGCGCACATCCGCATCGTGAAAACAAAAATAAGGCGCACCAAGAATCTCGAACATCTCGAACGCCACATCAGCCTTCATCCGCGCACCGGCCATATCATCCGTGAACCATGGCCGTTCAAACGTCTGCCCCCCAAACGGATCGCCGCCGGGCCAGGCAAAGGAATGCCAATAGGCCACCGCAAACCGCAGATGATCCTTCAGGGATTTATCGCCAACCATCTCGTCAGGATTGTAATGCCGAAACGCAAAGTCATTGGGACTGTCCGGCCCCTCATACGCAATTCTGGGGCAATCTTTGAAAAAGTCGGTCATGGAAATTCCTTCAGAAACTTTGCTGCTTTTCGGTGGCTTTCGTGCGCTTCTTTAAACGCGTCAATCAGTGCGGGATCAGGGTCAATCGTGCGTGCAATGGGGGGCTCACTGGCAACCGAGAGATCACCCGTCGCCGCCATCATCCCAAGTCGCGCGGCCCCGAATGCCCCGCCGAGGTCTGCTCCTTCCGGCAGCATCAATGGTACCTCAAGGGCGGTCGCAAGGGCGCGCAACCAATAGTCCGAATGCGTGCCGCCGCCGACTGCCAGAACACGCTCGATCCGTGTGCCCGTCGCCGCGAGAGCGTCCCGGCAATCGGCAAAGGCAAAAGACGTCCCCTCCAGAATGGCGCGCGTCACTGCCTCCTTGTCGGTCGCATGCTCAATCCCAACCAATCCGGCCCGGACTGACGCACTCGCCAAAGGTGTGCGCTCACCGCCGAGATAGGGTAAAAATCGCGCAGTCCCCGGTGCTTGCAAGGGACCAAGTCCGGCGGTCATCGACGCCGCATCCATCTCAAACAGCTTTGCGGCCCAGTTCAAAGCATCGGTACAGGCAAGAATCACGCCCATCTGATGCCAAGTCTCGGGCACTGCATGGCAAAACGTGTGAACTGCCGTCTCAGGGTCCGGCTGATAGCCATCATTGGCTGCAAACAGCACGCCCGAGGTGCCCAAAGAAACAAAAGCCTGCCCAGCCTTTACCACACCCATACCGATCGCCGATGCCGCATTATCGCCGCCGCCACCCGCAACGACGACGCCCTTGGGCAACCCCCATCGTTTCGCCAACTCGTCGCGCAGCGTCCCCGAGACTTCGGACCCCTCGACCAGCCGGGGCATGTCATCACGCGACAATCCCGTCGCGGCCAGCAAATCGTCCGACCAATCCCGCTTGCCGGTATCCAGCCAGCTTGTTCCGGCCGCGTCCGACATTTCGGCCACGTGTTCGCCGGTCAGCCATAGCCGCAGGTAATCCTTCGGCAAAAGAACTTTGCGGATCCTGGCAAAAATAGCAGGTTCATGCTCTCGAACCCAAGCCACTTTCGGAGCCGTGAATCCAGGAAACACGATGTTGCCGGTCACCGCGCGAAACTGCGGATCGTGGTCCATTGCGTCGGCTTCGACATGACTGCGCGTGTCATTCCACAAAATGCAGGGGCGCAGCACCTGATCCGCACCATCCAGCAACGTGGCACCATGCATATGCCCCGAAAGACCAATGCCGCGCACATTGCAAAGCCCGCCACCTTCGCCCAAGGCGCCCAGAACAACTTCGCAAGCCCCAAGCCAATCTGACGGGGCCTGCTCGCTCCACCCACTTTGGGGGCGCGATGTGCTGAGAGGCGCGCTCGCCTCGGCCCGGACAACCTGATTGTCATCAATCAGGATGCCCTTCAGGCCAGACGTGCCAAGATCAAGCCCGACGTACATCTACGCGGCTTGCGCTACGGGCTTTCCAAGAATGATCATCCCGAGAATATCCTCATCCGTGACCTCGTCGACATTGACCGTCCCGACCAGTTTGCCGTTCTTCATTACCGATGCCCGATCACAAAGCTTCATCACGTTATGGATGTCATGCTCGATCAAAAAGATGCCCAGACCCTGCTTTTTGAGCTCTTCAATCAACTCGGCCACCATCTGCGTCTCCTGTGGACCCAAAGCCGCCGTCGGCTCGTCCATGATCAGGATTTTGGCGTTAAAGTAGACCGCGCGCGCAATCGCTACTGATTGGCGCTGACCGCCCGAAAGCGCCGATACCGGCACGTTGAACTTCTGAAAGTTCGGGTTGAGACGGTGCATGATCTTGCGGGTCTCAGCTTCCATCTTGGCTTCGTCCACAAAGCCCATCGAATTCACAATCTCGCGCCCGAGAAATAGATTGGATGCGGCATCAAGATTATCGGCAAGCGCAAGAGTCTGATAAATCGTCTCGATATTTTGCGCCCGAGCATCGCGAGGGTTGTTGATCTCGACTTTCTCACCGTTGATATAAACTTCGCCCGCATCGGCCTGATAGGCCCCTGACAGACATTTGATCAGGGTCGATTTGCCCGCACCGTTGTGCCCCAAAAGGCCGACAACTTCACCCGCATGCAAATCAACGGTGACGTGATCAACGGCTTTGATACCTCCAAATGAGATCGAAACATCGCGCATTTCGACAAGAGGTGTTCCCGTATTGGTCATTTTATTCCCCTTCACTTCGATTTGCTGCGGTAAAGATTGTCGAGATAGACGGCGAAAACCAGAACCATGCCAACAACGATCTGCTGGATTGCTGTGTCAAATCCGATCAGGACCATGCCGGACTGCAAGCTCTGCATCACCAGCGCGCCAAGGATGGCACCGTAGATCGTGCCAACACCGCCAGCCAGGGACGTGCCGCCAATAACGGCCGCTGCGATCACGTAAAGCTCGTCTAGAAGACCAAGCGCATTGGTCGCGGAGTTCAGGCGCGCCGAAGCTACAACGCCGGCCAGACCTGCCAGCATTCCCATCAGCGCGAATATCTTCAAGACCATCCAGCGCGTGTTGATACCCGCAAGTGCTGCCGCCTCCGGGTTGCCGCCGATTGCAAAGACGTATCGCCCAAACCGCGTGCGCGTCATCAGGATGGTCATCAAAATGCCCACGACAATCAGGATCAGAACCGGGATCGCGAAGCCGTGGCTGATAAACAGACCTTCGGCTGGGACTTCGATATCATTGCGCGCCGCCCACTGCCGGATAATCCCTTTTGGCCAGGGATAGGCGTTCACCAATAGAACCGATCCCAAGATCACGCCGCAGCCAAGCGCCCCGAGAAATGTCTCGGCCCACATGGGCCGCAAACGGAAATCATGGCGCCGGCGGTTCTGACGGCCCGAATAAAGCATCCACAAGACTCCCGCACAGGCCAAAAGGCCGACAATCCAGCTCCCGGTTGATCCGATGGCGCCATAGGGCCCGCCACCAAGAAGCGCAAAGGTCTCGTCAACCGGCGAGATCGTCTTGCCGCCCGCTGCGAGAAACGCACAACCGCGCCAGATCAGCAGTCCCCCAAGCGTGACGATAAAGGCCGGGATGCCGCGATACGCTATCAGCCAGCCATGGAATGCACCAATCGTCGCCCCAAGCGTCATGCCGACGATCACCGTGACAATCCAGATCGACCCGTGTCCAAGCCCCAGATACTGTGGCAGAATCTCGACCTGCAAGATGCCCATAACCATCGCCGTCACACCCACAAGCGCTCCGACCGAAAGGTCAATATTGCGGGTGATAATCACCAACACCATCCCCGTCGCCATGATGCCGATAGACGATGTCTGAACCGAAAGGTTCCACAAGTTGCGCGGCGTCAGAAAGAAGCCCTGTCCGTTCACAATAACGCCGTAAAAATGAAATCCGAACCAGATCAGCATCAGTGCGCCAATCATGCCCAAAAGACGGGTGTCGATCTCGGTCGCGCGCAAAAAGCGCCCGACAGGACTTAAGTCCGTGTCGTTGCTTGGAATATCAGTGGTGGTAGGTGGTGTGTCAGCCATAATCTGTCCAGCCTAGGTTGATTGCTTTTCTGGGGCGAGGCGTTGTCATTCGCCTTGGACCAAAGCGATCTCCGGCCCGCGCTGCAACACGACAACAAACTTACTGGAAAATCCCCGGCGTCAGCTTAATCGCTGACGCCGGGGATCATCATGCGATTATTCGCACGCGGCAACGCCCGCCATTGCACCTTCACAAGCCGCCTCTTTCGAGATGTGGCCCGCGTCAATGGCAACGCCCAGCGTTTCGCGTGTGATCGGCGTTGGCTTCAGGAGAATTGCGTTCATTTCGATTCCCTTTTCGCCGCCGTCGAAGATGGACGACCCTTCGATCGCGCTCATCTCAACACCGCTCGCAAGTGCTGCTGCGATTTCGCCAGCAGCTTTGCCAAGCTGACGCGCATCTTTCCAGACCGAAACGGTCTGTGTGCCACGTGCAACGCGGTTGATCGCTGCATGGTCGCCGTCCTGGCCACCCACTGGGATCACAAGACCCTGGGCTGCCAATGCAGCCACAACACCACCGGCCATGCCGTCATTCTGAGACAGAACAGCATCAACGTTGTTGTCGTTCGCTGTCAGAATCTGCTCCATGTTCTTTTGAGCATTTTCAGGCTTCCAACCATCCGAGAATGCTTCGCCGACAATATTGATCTTGCCCGAAGCAACATCGTCACCGATGACTTCCATCATGCCTTCCAAAAGGAACGCAGCGTTCGGATCACCCGGATCGCCCTTGATGATTGCGTAGTTGCCGCCACCCTGAACGCCAACAACTGTTTCAGCGATGATGCTTCCAACGCCTTTGTTGTCGAATGTCAGGTAGAATGTCCGCGCATCTTCGATAAGACGGTCATAGCCGATCATCGGGATGCCTTCGTTTGCGGCGCTTTCGATTGCCGGACCGATAGCGTCTTTGTCCCAGGCGTTGATGATCAAAACATCAGCGCCCTGAGTGATCAGCGCTTCGATGTCTGTCAGCTGCTTTGCCGAAGACGACTGAGCGTCAGCCGAAATGTAAGTATCGCCAGCAGCTTCGATGGCCGCAACCATAGCGGCTTCGTCAATTTTCCAGCGCTCTTCCTGGAAGCTTGCCCAGGAAACACCGATCTTTTTGCCTTCAGCGATAGCCGCCGAAGAAAATCCGGTTGCGGCGATAACCGCCAACAGAATTGCATTACGCATATTGTATCCTCCCAATATTTTTAGTCCCCATCGCGGGGCGCTCGGCGCATTACGCCGGAACCTCCCGAACCTGACAGATTAAATTCATCTGTCAAATTAATAATTCGGAATGCCACAAGAAATGACTGGTCATTCGGCAGTTACTGGATAACATGTCCGAATATCTCGCTCAAACTAGAAAAGACGGGTGTTTTTAAATTCAGCAGGTAAATAAATTGACCGTCGTTGAAGTAATTGAGACCAATTCGGACCGGACAGATTCGCTGGGATGTGGGCCGCTGCGCCCGCCGGGCGCTGCCAATTTTCTCCCTCTGCGTCAGCAGATTTTCGAATATGTCCGCGCCGCAGGTCTCATTGCCCGAGTCGCTGTCGCCAAAGACCTTGCGATCAGTCCGGGATCAGTTACCGCACTCACCGCTGAACTCATCGACGAAGGCTATATCCACGAGTCCGCAGCCCCCCGACGCGACGCCGACAGCGGCCGTGGCCGCCCGCCCGTGGCGCTTGGCGTAAATCCAACCGCCGGTTATGTCGCCGGGATCAAACTCTCGGATCAAGCCCATGCCGCCGTCATACTGGACTTTGCAGGCAACCGGATTGCCGAAGCTGTCATCCCCAGAAAAGTCTTCCACCAGAGCTTTTCTCAAACCGTCGACGCTTCTGAGGAAGTCCTGCGGGTGGCGCTGGCACAAACGCAACTGAAGCTTACCGATCTGAACTGCGTGGGACTTGGTCTTCCCGGTGTGATCGACAACGAAACCGGCGTCGTGCCCTGGTCGCCACTGGTGTCCGAACGCGACTTCCCGATGCGTGCGGCCCTTCGCGAACGCATCGGCCGCCCCGTGGAAATCGACAACGATGCCAACCTCGTGACTCTCGCCGAAATGTGGTTCGGCGCGGCCCGCTCACTGTCGGATTTCGTCGTCGTCACGATCGAACACGGCGTTGGTATGGGACTCGTACTAAACCACCGCCTTTATCGAGGCGCACAGGGGCTTGGCACGGAAATCGGCCACACAAAGGTCCAACTCGACGGAGCCCTGTGCCGCTGCGGCCAGCGCGGCTGCCTTGAAGCATACGTCGCTGACTATGCGCTTGTACGCGAAGCCTCTACCGCGCTGAACTGGGATCGCCAACGCGCGACCGAACCGCATATCATGCTCGAAAGTCTCTATGATCACGCCAAAGCCGGGAATGCGGGGGCGCAGGCCATTTTCCACCGTGCAGGACGCTATCTTGCACTGGGTCTCGCCAATGTGGTGAACCTTTTTGACCCCTCGCTTATTTTGCTTTCAGGGGAGCGCATGCGTTACGACTACCTCTATGCCGAAGAAGTCCTGAGCGAGATGGCAAACCTCACCCTTCTGTCCGGACACACACCGCCAAAAGTCGAAATCCACGCATGGGGAGACCTGCTCTGGGCGCAGGGCGCGGCAGCCCTTGCCCTCGAATCCGCGACACACACCGCAATCTCGGGCAGCGCGTGATGATTTTGCGTTTGGCCCTTTTCGCAACGACACTGTCGCTCGCCGCGCAAGCCGCGCAAGCCGCGGACCCGCAATTCGCCGACATGTCCGAAACACTCCCGGGCGCGCACATTTATGACGGCAACTGGGAATACTACGTCGGCGGTGGCGTCGCGGTGTTTGACTGCAATGGCGACAATCGCCCTGACATCTTCGCAGCCGGAGGCGAAAACCCTGCATCCCTCTGGATCAACCAAATCACCCCTGACGACTGGGCCTTCGCCTCCGCCGACATCGAGCCGATCACCGCCGCAACCGGAGCCTACCCCTTAGACATCGACAGCGACGGCCTCCTCGACCTTATGGTCTTGCGCGTCGATGAAAACCGTCTCCTGCGTGGCACCGGCGACTGCAAGTTCAGCGATTTCGAGGCCTCTCTTGGCTTCACGACTGACGACCGCTGGTCCACTGCGTTTACCGCAACATGGGAAGGCGACAACGCCTTGCCTACCCTTGCCATCGGCAACTACGTCGACCGCGCAGACCCCAAGGGTCCGTTCGAGGCCTGCGACGACAATCAACTCTACCGCCCCAACGGCGAAACTTATGACACGGCACTGCACCTGACCCCCAGTTTTTGCGCGCTGTCGATGCTGTTTTCAGACTGGCAACGCAACGGTCAAGCCGATCTGCGCGTCTCCAACGACCGTCACTATTATGTTCGCGGTGGCTCGGAACAGATGTGGGACATGGAGAGCTTGCGCGCGCTCGGCCCGGACGACGGCTGGGCCGCGATCTCAATCTGGGGCATGGGCATTGCCAGCCACGACATTACTGGCGACGCGCGCCCCGACATTGTGCTGACCTCCATGGGCGACCAACTCATACAACTCACAACGCCTAACGGCTATGAAGCCGCGCCCTTCAGCATCGGCGCCTACGCCCATCGCCCCTTCATCGGAGACGATGGCCGCCCCTCAACCGGCTGGCACGCGCAATTCGGCGACATAAATAACGACACCCGCGCGGACCTCTTCATCGCCAAAGGCAATGTCGATCAAATGCCCGGCAATGCGATGAAAGACCCGAACAACTTGCTGATCCAAAACCCCGATAGAACTTTTCGCGAAACAGCTGACATTGCTGGCATCGCAACCACAGAACGCTCCAGAGGCGGCGCCCTCGCTGACTTCGACCGCGACGGCCGGCTTGATCTCGTCGTCGTAAATCGCCGTGCGCCCATCGAACTCTATCGCAACATAACCACCGGCACCGGTAATTGGGTCGGTGTCACGCTGAACCAACCCGCTCCCAACACTTTTGCCATCGCAAGCTGGATCGAACTGCGCACACAAGACGGCTCTGTTGCGGTTCAAGAAGTCACAATCGGCGGCGGACACGCGGGTGGGCAACACGGCCCGGCCCATTTCGGCCTCGGGCCTTCAGAAACCGCCGAACTCCGCGTTATCTGGCCGGACGGAACCGCATCCGATTGGACGCAGATCCCGATCAATCAATACCTGAGTATTGCGCGCGACGAGGCCACAACCCTCACCTTCCACTAGCGGTCAATCGGCAGTCCACTTGGTACTGCGTCCGGAATGCCGAGCCGCCCCGTCAAGGCGACCGGGTCCGTCAAACTCTCCAGAAACGCCAGCAACTTTGCCTGTTCCTCAGTCGACAATGCCACTGCGGGGACCGTCACCGCCCCTGAAATTGCCGCCGCCTCGCCTGGATCATCCAGCGCCTTCCAATCAACCACACCCGGCAATTCGACCAAAGTCACCTGACTGCGGTCAAAACCACCAACGGCTCCAGTGGGGTCCACATGCGCCGCCAGGAACTCGCCAAGGCTTACATAAGCTCCGCTATGCCCATAAGGCGCTGTTTTCACGACATTCCTCAGACTTGGCGTGCGAAACGCATAGGCATCCTCTGCCCGTCCCGTTACCCGCATCCGACCCTCGTCCTTTGCGTGGGTTTCAAACCGCGCCGCCTTGCCCGGACCGATTTGCGGCACCCCCATCGCATGAAATCCATGATCCGTTTGGAACACCCCGGAATGACATGCCGAACAGCCCGCCGCGCCGTAAAACAACTCCATCCCGTCCAGCGCAGCGCCTTCCAACGCCTGCTCGCCGCGCAAATGCTTATCAAACGGACTGTCATCGGAGCGCCATTCGAACTCAACAAACGCGGCAATCGCGTTGGAGATATCCGTAAAGGCAATCTCGCGCCCATCCGCAATCTCCGGGTAAACCGCCCGGAATTCCTCGGCATATAATTCGATGTCCGCCACGCGTTTCGAAATAATATCCCATGCTCCACCCGGCCCGGTGATAATGCCGCGACGTACGGCCTGCGAAACATCATTCTCACTGTAGTGCCCGGCCATCTCGTCGCCGCTCAGAACAGGAAACATCGTTTGTGCCGACAAAACAGAATTGAATCCCACGAGCATATCGTCATCTAGAGGCGTGCGCAGACCTGACGCCCGGTTTGCATCCACCTCAATCCGCCCGTCATGAAACAGCGTGGTGAATTCCCGCGCGCCCAAATTGAATAACGACGGTGAATTGCGCGGAATACGCTGCTCCGGCAAGTTTTCGGGATCTGGTTTGCGTTCCGGACCCAATCCGATACCGCCTTCGCCCAAACCAAGCGCCAGACCATCAGACGTTGCAAATCGCGGATGGTGGCAGCTTCCACAGGCGATATTGCCATTCCCGGACAAGATCGGATCCCAGAACAACAACTGCCCCAGTCTGGCCTCGTCCAGATTGACCGGGAGATAGGCATCCTCTCTTACCGGCTGCGGGATGTCAGCCAGTACTGGAAATGCCGTACACAAAACAAAAATCGGCGCAAAAAGGGTAGATTTTTTCATGACACTCTTGGCGGCGTAAACCGCGTAGCCCTTTTGTTTAACTTCATGTTCCGCTTCGACTTTTCCAACTCGACAACAGTATCTTAAGTTAAGACCTAGCTTGTCCACGAACAACTCTCCGTGTGATTTGTCTACCCGAAAAGTGATTACCGCATTTGGCTGAGGCATTCCATGGACGCCGACAGACTCGCTTGCTCCGCCATATGAGTGTCTGCTTCTCGGCCAACTCTGCGAACAAGGCGCAAACATAGAGGTCTTCCGCTTTCCTCCAATGTTGTCATCATGCCTTACGGCCACACCGCTCTTAGCCGTCCTCGATGTTTCGGAGCCTGAGTGACCAATTTGCCTGGTTCTCCGTCGTATTCCTCATAGTGAGAGCTATCTTTAGCGGCCTTTGACAAGATGAGCTGGTCCAGCGTTAGCTCTGACACGGCTCGACGCAGCCGGCTATTCTCCTTTTGAAGTCGCTTTAGTTCTTTCAGATGGTCGGTACCCATGCCAATTGAGGCTTAGGTAGTGTTTTCGTTTTTCTGAAAAGATTGCGCAGGCAAGGACCTAACTTGAGTGACCGGCGCATTGCCCGGCATTCCCAGTTCACATGTCCAAATCTAGTAGCTTGACCTCCAAATACCTATGAAATAGGACTGTTTTTTGTTGAGCGGGCGTTGTGTAGTGGTAAGACCTTAGCCTTCCAAACAAATGTTCGTGTTTTCCATGTCGTATCATGTCATTCCATCTCTTTATTTTTATTGACTTAATTTGTCATCTGGCTTCCTGTCGTGTCATACCTTTTCCGATCAATACCGACAAAAAGCCTACAAAATGCCAAAGCTCACCGAAACCTATGCCAAGAAGCTCTCGCACTCTGATAGCGGGACGCAGAAGCATTGGGACAACGAGATTAAAGGGTTGGTGCTCTTCGTCGGCAAGCGGTCGAAGACATGGTATTTTCAAAAGGACGTCGGCGGTCAGACTAAGCGCGTCTTGATTGGGCGGTTTCCAATCATCTCCGCGCAGGCAGCCCGCCAGACGGCAATGGGTTTGGCATTGGAGATGGGCCGTGGGGCAGGGAAGGTGGCCCAAGTCGGGGCGCCGACTTTGGATACCGCAATGCAAAGCTATTTGGCACGCCCGAAGCTGCGATCAGATCAATATCGACATAGTGTGCGTGCCTATATGGAAGGTCAGCTGAAGGACTGGCTGAGACTGCCGTTGGACGAGATCAGCAAATCTATGGTTGTGCGCCGCCACCAACAGTTGGCCGTAAACCCGTCCACAGCAAATCACGCGCTGCGATACTTTCGGTCAATCTATAACCACGCCCGCCGAACATACGACTTGCCGGAATGCCCGACGATGGCGATCGAGTGGTATGAAGAGAAGCCGGATGGCAGGATCATTGAGGACTTGGTTGAATGGCGAAGATCAGTCGATGCGTTGCACAATCCAATCCACAAGGTCTTCTACGAATTTCTTCTGTTCACGGGTTTGCGGAAAGGGGAGGCGTTCACCCTTGAATGGAAGCATGTCTTTGAAGATCGCATCCATCTTCCGGTAACCAAGAACGGTCGCAGTTTTGATCTCCCCATCCTGCAAGCGCATCACGAGATCCTCGCCCCTTTAAAATCGCTCAGCCGGAAGTGGGTGTTTCCGTCTCCGAAGTCAGCCAAGGGACACATCACCGGCCCGCAGAAGATGAAGTGGAGCCCCCACACCCATCGAAGGACGTTTGCCACGGTCGCGATGGAAGCGGGAGTTCTTGAGGAAGTGGTGGGACGGCTATTGAACCACACACCACTCTCCATCACTGGGCAGAGGTATACGCGACCGTCTCTGGATGCGCTCAGACCGCCAATGGAGGCCGTTTGCACTGAGTTGGTGGCAAGACAAAAGAAGTGAGCCCTATTTCTTGGCCGGCGTGATCCGCACGCACACCACAGCCGGGGCTCCCAGGTTCAGATAGTTTTCCCCGAAATATGTCAGGGCTGCTGCGCTCTCACCTTCTTTCCGTGATCTCCATGGACGTATTTGATTCGAAATATCGACGTTCCCGGGGCCCAGCCCTTGAGTTTTGACTGACCAAATCTGGATGTTAGGTTCCAAAACTCGTCAAAATGCCGTAGAGTAAAAAATAAAATAGATTCAACGCCTTGTTGAAAGCTCTTCATAAGCTGCTGGTTTTGCTTATGTTTGATTTCTCCAAAATCATCTTTTCACACTGGGTGTGAATAACTATCTGATAACAAACAGAAATCTGTTTGTACAAAACGTGCCTTCTTTGTATTTATTACTTAGACCGCTTGAAGGAGGCACCTCGAGATGCAGTGCGATAACACCGTGAATTTGCAGACCGGCCAAGCAGATAATATGCGCCCGGCGCAAGCTGCTCACTACACCGGTCTATCTGAGTCAACCTTGGCCAAGTTGCGTATGCGCCATAACCGTGCCGATGGCCCAAACTACCTTAAAATCTCTGGTTGCGTCATCTATCGCCGTAGCGATCTTGACAGTTGGATGGATCGGTTCGCCGTTCGTATCGAGCAATGAGCCGTCTGGCTGTCTCTGTCGGAGATGCTGGAACGTCCGACACAGTGTTAAACCGCAATATGTGGGCCTACGTTTGGCATACAACCAGGGCGCATTGCCAACAGCGCCCCCGCATCAGGATCATTGTGCCGCCGAGCCGCCTGGTGAACGGTAGCGAGGCCAACGCGATCACGCGGTATATGGCCCGCACCTTGGCCGATGACCCGAAAAAAGTTAACGAGATACCCGATCTTGTCAGCTTCCGGCCGAACCAGATCATGTACCTGCCCTTGATCTCGAAGGGCCAGGACTACCTGCACGGCGCGAACTTTGACGCGCCGTTGCTAGACCCGGACGAGTTCCTGGCCGCTCACTCTGGCTGGAACGACTATACCAAGCTGCCCTGCCAGAAAGATGAAGACAGCGCCGAGAACACCACCGGCAAGACTGCGTGGGAGACCCGACCGAGAAGTCGGGCATCATTGGAGCGTTCTGCCGGGCCTACGGGGTCGAGGAGGCGATCCTAAACACACGAAACTAGCTCACGTACCTAATTCGATGCCATCAGGCACCGAACAAACCCGCTCGTGTTCTACGAACGCGCAGCAAAAAATGGAGGTCTAATATGACCACTAATATTCCTGTCGAATGCGATGCACTTTGTGATGATTTTCTTATGGATCAGGCAATGCACGCTTTGGAAGTCGCCCGTCTTGAGCAATTGGTGTTGGCTGGTCACTCTGAGAGTCGTGCCCACGAAGCGGTTTTGAGTGAAGCAAAACTGCGCAGAAAAGCATTGGAGTCTGATGACGCTGTTCTCGCGTTGCTTGGCTCCATGAAGCCTGTGCAGAGCAACGGGGAGACGGTCTTTGAGCTTCGGCTTGAGGCGTCGGCGATGCTCCAGTGACTGATATCGAGACATCAGGTTTGCGGGATGGGCAAGAGCCATCCCGTATATCCTCTCATGAGAGCCAGATGCGCGAAGAAGTAGTTAACCACGAGATATGGGTCTCCGTTGGGAAGACCAACCGGGGCAAAAGTAAGTCTCAGAAGATGTCGATTCGGCGTCTTGCTCGGATGTTTGACGAGCCCTCCGTGGATAACTCGATCACATACGCCGAGTACGTGAAGCTGGGCGAGAGCAAAGAAGGCAAGGCGATCCAGGGCAACAAGAAGGCTGCCGCTGGGTTCATTGTCGCGGGCAAGTTCAAGAACGGATCGCGCAAGATCGGGGATATGCAGGGGCGATCCGGTATCCAGATCGACATCGACTACGCCACCCCGGAGCAGGCCGAGTTCATCCTGAATGGGTCGGCTAAGATCAACCAGTGGGCCTACGTCTGGCACACGACAAGGGCGCATTGCCAGAATAAGCCCAGGATCAGGATCATTGTGCCGCTGACCAAGTTAGTAAAAGGCGACGAGGCCAACGCGATCACGAGACTCCTGGCCCTCACGCTGGCAGAGGACGCCAAGGAAGCTATCGAGATTCCCGATCTTGTCAGCTTCCGACCGAACCAGATCATGTACCTGCCCTCGATCTCGAAGGACCAGGACTACCTGCATGGCGTGAACCTGGACGCCCCGATCCTAGATCCCGATGAGTTCCTGGCTGCGTACCCTGATTGGGGAGACTACACCAAACTGCCGCGCCAGGAGAGCGAAGACAGCGCCGAGAACACCACCGGCAAGTCCAAGATGGAAGACCCGACCGAGAAGCCGGGCATCATCGGAGCCTTTTGCCGGGCTTACGGGGCCGAGGAGGCGATTGCTGAGTTCCTGTCCGACGTCTACGTGCCAGGGCAGTCCTCGGGCACAGACATCCGATATTCCTACAACCTGGGCCAAGCCTACAACGGCGTCGTGATCTACGACGATATGTTCATCCACTCGCACCACGGCACCGACCCGGCCGACGGGCAGAACAACGTCTTCGATCTGGTCCGCATCCACGAGTACGGCCATCTGGACGAAAAGGCCCCGAGCAACACGACGCCGGGCAACATGCCGTCCTTCAAGGCCATGTCCGATTGGGCGGCGAAGAACGAGCGCGTCCGGGAGCAACTGGCCGACGCCCTGTCATTCGATGACGCCGAGTTCGATGACCTGGAAGACGACGAGCCCGAGGAGAAACCCAAGCCCAAGTCGAAGTCGCAACCGGCCACCGACGACCTGTTGGACACTGATCCAGAGGACGAAGGGTCAGATGAGTCCGATCTGGACGACGAGTTCGATGACCTCGAAGGCGACGATGAGCCCGAGGAACCGAAAAAGAAGAAGAAAGACGATAAAGCGGACAAGTGGCAGAAGCGCCTGGTCGTAGACAAGAACCTTCAGCCGGAGAAAACCCGCTTCAATGCCTGCCTGATCGTAGGGAACGACCGCCGGATCGCGCCGACCATAGCGATGAACGATCTGACCGGTTCTCCCTACGTCAAGTCGCTCCTGCGCTTCTCCAAGGTGCCGGAAGTCCACCAGATGCCGGTCGATGATAAGATCGTTGGCCGCCGCTGGACGGACGCCGATACCGCCGCGCTGAATGTGGCCCTGGCCGCGCCCACGAAAGAGGGCGGTTATGGCCGCGACTTCACCAATCAGGACCTTGAGACGGCCATGCTGCTCGCCGCAGAGAAGAACCGCTACAACCCGGTCCTGGAGACGATCAAGCTGGTCGAGTGGGACGGTGTGAAGCGGGTAGGCACCACCTGGGTCAACTTCTTGAAGGCCCCCGACACGCCCTACGTCCGCGAACTGGAGACGCTGGTGTTCCTGGCGGCCATCACGCGGCTCTATGAGCCCGGACACCCGTTCCACCTGGTCCCGATCTTCGGCGGCAAACAGGGTGGCGGTAAGACCGGCTATATCAAGGCCATCGCCTTCGACTCCAAGTTCTACGGCGAACTGTCTGGCGACTTTGCCAACCTGCAAAAGATGCTCGAATCGACGCTCGGCAAGTGGATCACCGAACTGCCCGAATTGAAGGGTACGCACCGGGGGCTGATCCAGGACATCAAACAATACTTCACCTCGGAGAAAGACACCGTTCGCCTGGCCTACCGGCGCAACGCGGAGGACTTTTACCGCCGCAACGTGACCTTGGGGACCACGAACGAGGACGAGTACCTGAGAGACGACGAGAACCGGCGCTTCTGCCCGGTGCCGGTCGCCGTCCACAAGCACGACGTCATGGACTTCGACGCCTTCATCCCGCTCGTGCCGCAGCTATGGGCCGAGGCGATGGTGATGTACCATGAGATTCGCAAGAAGATACCGCTGCCGAGGCAACTACCTCTGAACTTCCAGAGCCCGGAAGCGAAACGCGAGGCCGAGGAGCGGCAGACCGCCGCCCGTGAGGTGATGATCCACGAGCCCGTGGCAGAGGTCGTCCAGGACTACCTGGAGAAGCCTCTGAGCGTCGAGGCCGTGGCCGCCGGAGACCCGGATGTCGATGACTTCGAAGGTGACGCGGATAGCCCGCAGTTCGTGCGTAACTACGTCACAGCGACCATGCTCCGCACCGAGTTGGCCGGGAGCCCGATCCTCCAGGACGTGAAGATGGCCAAGGACAAGGTGCTGGGGCAGGCGATGCGCTCGCTCGAAGGCTGGGAGTCCTTGGGACAATGCCGCCGCCTGGGCAAGAAGGGCCGGTGGTTCTGCCGGGCTGGCATGGATAACAACCGGGAGTTCGTCCCGGTCGAAGCGGTCCAAGAGGTCGATGTGGATGACCTCCTCTCTTAACGACGACATAGAAGGCAAGACGACCTGCCTGGTCGATGGGGGACTTTGGTTCCTCAATGGGGTGAGTACGGCTCGCCCCAGATGACCTTCTATTTTTTGGGCTCAAAGCCGGGCCGATGCAGAGCGTCGGCTCGCCGTGACCCGCGATAAATCCACCGTTTACGGCTCGATTATCAGCCTGGACGAGTGATAGAGACGAAGCCGACTCGTGGCTGCCCGTTTTCCAACAGCAAGTGAAATACCGCAAAGCGCGAGCATCGGTTCTCGTTCTGAGTGAAAGGTTTCGCATCTGGGGTGGATGAATTCCCGTCCGCCGGGCGAACTTACCGGTTTTTGACCCCGAAAACGGGCTTCAAGTGTCCCACTGTCCCACGTGTCCCGGTAGATTCCTTAGGAAGCTACGCGCCGCAGGGGTTGCACGTTTTAACACTACAATTAACCATGAAATCAAAATTATAACTCTAAAGGGATTCTTCTGGGACAGTGGGACAGGGGGCTCTCAAACCCCATATTCATAAGGCTAAAATGGGTGTCCCAGAAGAATTAAAAGTAGTGGGACGCACTGGGACACCTGGGACACCCCCAAAATGGCTGCATGGGATGTGAATCCACCCGAAAAAATTGGAGACCGTTACACACCGTGTAACACGGCTTGCCTATCACTCCCGGCTTTTGCTGGGCACCGGGATTCCGGGGCTCCCGGCGGCCCGATCCGCTGGGGGT
Organism: Boseongicola aestuarii; assembly: GCF_900184815.1. Lineage (GTDB taxonomy): Bacteria > Pseudomonadota > Alphaproteobacteria > Rhodobacterales > Rhodobacteraceae > Boseongicola > Boseongicola aestuarii. The sequence continues at coordinate 39,237 of NZ_FXXQ01000018.1, forward strand.
GGCATCCGTTGATTGCAGAAATGCACACTAAATGGATCATTCAGCCTATACTTATGAATTTAACTCAATATCTTGGGCCCTAATGTGAGTAAATCTGCAAGTCTCACGCGGCGGCGCTATAGGTTCTGTGCAAAATTGTCGAATAGCGCGCTCTGCGCCCCCCGCGACGCTGTCAATTCCCTAGGAAGGACCCGGAGCGCTTCAGGGCTGTCGGAGCGCCACAAGCCGGAAATGCAGGCGCACAGACAAAGATCGATGCTTAAGTTGCATCCTGCAGGGGCTCAATAAATCCGCGAGCTTGCGCGCAGAGCGGACATTGGTGCGAAGTGTAGCGAATGGCGGGTTTGAGCCCAAACAACGGACTTGTTGCAACGCGACGAAGGTCTGGTTTCGGGAACATGGAGTGTGGGATTGTGGTTCTATTTGCCTTCGGGGCAATGTGGCCAGCTCACTCCAGGAGATCAAGTTCCTCAACAATTGCGTCAAGCGTATCGGCCCGTTGTTTAACGGCGACAGCGTTCTTTCCTACATATGCTATAGCAAGCAGCCGCAACATTGACACGACAGTCGCATGGGTATTCAGCATACCATAACTCGCAACGTGGCATGGCAGGACAGTTTCAGAGAAGCGCTCTGCTTGGGCCTGATAGCGATGGTCAGTGATTGTTATGATCCGAAGTCGCGATGTTCGCGCATAGGCCAAAAGAGAGCGCAAAAGCTTTGGACGCGTCTCTAACGTGACAAGGACAAGTGCATCACGCGGGCCCATCATTGCCAAGTCGCTGGCCCAATCCTGACCCGCACCATCAATATAATGAACATCATGGCGCAGTCGCGAGAAGAGGGTTTTCCCAATGCGTGCGACACCATCTTCAGCACCAAATCCCAAGAACCATACACGTGGCGCGGTTGAGAGGATTTCGGCAACCTCTGGCAGACGGTCCGAGCGCAGCTCTTCGAAGGTTCGGGTCAAATTGCGCAGCTCCAAATCAAGATGGTCGACGATTGATCGACCCAGAATGACTTGGTCTGGTGCTTGCTCTTTTTGGGAATAAGGCTGGGTTCGGTCGCGTTCTTCCCGGGCCTGCAGGCGAACTTCTTCAAAATCGACATATCCCAAACTGCGGAAAAATCGGGCTGTGGTCGCTTTGGACACGCCCGCCATATTCGCAAGCTCTGTCGCGGTGTGGGTTTCTATAAGGCCCTGATTCTCCACCAATACATTGGCAATCTTCTGCTCACTGCTTGTCAGGCGTGCATGCTTTTCGTGTATCCGAAGGATGAGTCGTGAAGCCATGAAAGTGGAATATCCCGTGTCGCGTACAGATTCAACTTGACCTATGAAACGAAAGTTTCACTACTATGAAACAGTGAAACGCAAGGGAATCGCAATGTCTACTTCAAAGGTCGTCCGAGAGCGGATTTGGACAAAACTGCATGATGTTGCAAAGCCGGATACGCGGTTTCATCTGAATTTTGCCGAAGTGATCCCGGACTTTGAAGGATCAGAAAAGGCCACCGACCTCTTGGTTGCCGAAGACGCCTATACTGACTCTACGTTCGCGTTTATCACACCAGATAACTGCCTGGCTGATTTGCGTCGCCGAATGATCGAAGATGGCAAACCCTTCGTTATGTCAACGTATGGCATCTACCGCGGTTTTGTTTTGCTCGAACCAGAAAATGTTCCGGAAGGTGCCGCACTGTACGCGTCCTGGCTGGACGGGATGGAGCACTTCGGCGCACCGATTACATTGGAAGAGATCGCGAAGCGTGGGCGCTTTGATCTGATGGTGACCGGTGCCTCCGCTGTTTCAAAGAATGGCGTTCGATTTGGCAAAGGTCATGGTTTTTTTGATCTGGAATGGGGCATGTTTACAGACCTTGGCTTGGTCGATGAGACAACACCGGTGCTGGCGGTTGTCCATGATGTGCAGCTCGTCGAAGATCAACTTCAGCCATCCGAGACGGACATTCTGGTCGACAAAATTGCGACCCCGTCAGAGCTGTACACGGTTGAACGCCGCGCCAAACGCCCGAGCGGCGTGAAATGGCCGCTGCTAGACCCCAAACAAATTGCTGAAACACCGCCGCTGCAAGAACTGCAACGCATCCAAGGCTTAGCCTGAACCCATCCAACAGGAGACAAATGACATGACCTTAAGATTAAACCGCCGCCACTTTTTAGGCACAGCGGGTGCCGCTGCCGCCGCATCTTCCCTACCAAAGCGGGCGATGGCTGCAACGCCAATGACCATGCAAGCGGCATGGATCAACGACGCCGAATTTGCGGGTTACTTTCTAGCGATGGACAAAGGCTATTACACGGACGAAGGGCTGGACCTTACGTATCTGTCTGGCGGACCCGACGTGATCCCCGAGAGCACCATCATCGCTGGTCGGGCTGATCTGGCACTTACGACTCCTGATACCACGATCAAGGCGATTGTTGATCAGGGCGCGCCGTTCAAGATCATCGGCGCACAGTACCAAAAGAACCCCATCGGAATCGTGTCGCTGGTTGGCAGCGGCATCAATTCGCCCGCCGATCTGGTCGGCAAAACTCTTGCCGTGCCGCCTGTCAATGTGATTTCTGTCGAGGCCATGCTTAAGCTGAACAACATTGACCCGGCTGACGTTAACATCGTGCCATACGCTTACGATCCAACTCCGCTGATCAAGGGTGAAATAGACGCAAGCCTCGATTTCACGACGAACGTGCCTTACACAATTAGCCTGCAAGGGGTCGAGGCCACGTCATTCCTGCTCTATGATTTCGGCTACACGACCTACAATGACACCGTTGTGGTGACCGAAGAGGTTCTGAATACCAAACGCGCCGAGTTGGTGGCGTGGTTGCGTGCCAGCCGCAAGGGATGGATCGAGAACAATGTTGATACCACAGTTTGGCCCCCAAAATGGGCAGATACCCATTTCGCAGGCACCGGCCGCACCATCGACAACGAAATCTTCTTCAATGAAGCGCAAAAACCATTGATGGAAAACCCAGCGGGCATTTTTGCGATGACCGAAGAAGGCATCGCCGCAAACCTCAGCGCATTGGCCGAAGTCGGCATCAATGGATCGCGCGATATGTTCGACACAACTTTGCTAGAAGAAATCTGATGCCGACCCCGGACGGGATTTCCCTTTCCGGGGTCTATAAGACCTTTGAAGGACGTGGAAAGACGGTTGAGGCGCTGCGGGATGTAGCACTTAAATGTCCATCTGCGTCCTTTACTGCTGTGATTGGTCCCTCGGGTTGCGGCAAATCCACTGCTCTGCGCATCGCTTTGGGACTTGAGACGGCTGATGCCGGCGAGGTTTTGATTAACGGTGAAGCCCCAATCGTTGCAGCAAAATCTGGCAAGACAGGTGTAGCATTTCAAGATTCTGCATTGCTGCCATGGCGCAGCGTGCGTCGCAATGTTGAGGTGCCGCTTGAGGTCATTGGCCTAAGCCGGAAATCGCATGCCGCCCAAGTGCAGGCTATGATTGAACTTGTTGGCTTGAAGGGGTTCGAGAACTCACTCCCCGGAGAGTTATCAGGTGGTATGCGTCAGCGTGTTGCAATCGCCCGCGCGCTGGTCACCGAACCCACCGTCTTGTTCATGGACGAACCGTTTGGCGCCTTGGATCAAATACTGCGACGTCAGATGAACGTCGAATTACAACGTGTCTGGCAGAAGACAGGCTCAACGGCATTGCTTGTCACGCACGGAATTGACGAAGCTATTTTTCTTGCCGACCGCGTTGCCGTGATGCACGCGAACCCCGGTCGGATCGTCGAAATTATCGATGTGCCTTTCGCGCGCCCTCGTCATCCAGACTTATTCTCAGATCCCGCGTTCCATGCTTTGACAGATCGTGTCGCTTCGGTGCTGCATGGCTAGGGTGCCAACAGGCCTGCGCAATTTTGCGATCTTACTTCTAATCTGGGAAATTGCGGGCCGCATGGATCTGGTCGCCAGTGGTGCGCTGCCAGGGTTTTCAGAAATCTTGATCCGGCTATGGGAAGATCGCGCAGATTATCCGCGCCATATCTGGGCGACACTCTATGCCTCGGGCGTCGGTTTTCTCATTGGCAATGCAATTGCGTTGATAGCCGGTGTGGCTTTCGCGATGTCGCCGACATTGTTGCGCATCTTTCGCGGCGTGAATATCGCTGTCTTTGCACTGCCGCCCATCGCGATTGCTCCGATCCTTGTGCTGACCTTATCGGACATGGCACCTCGCATCGTCCTCGCAGCTTTGGCCGTCTATTTTGTAACCATGACAGCGACTGTCATCGGGATAAGCCAGTCGGACAATAGGGCAAGTGACCTCGTGAAAGCGTATGGTGGTAGCCGTTGGCGTATTCTTTGGCTGGTTCAATTGCGCAGCGCCTTGCCCACCATAACTACGGGTTTCCAGATTGCTGCTCCTAACGCCGTGTTGGGAGCAATTTTGGCTGAGTTTGGCGGCGGCGGCCGCTGGGGGCTTGGAACCTACCTACTCGGATCGCTTGGTCGAGGGGAACCAGACAGGCTTTGGGGCATTGGCCTGATCGCGACCGCTATTGCAGGATTGGGTTACTTGTTCTTTGCATTAATTTCTCGGCGCTTACTTGGGGCTACGCGCGCTGTCACTTTGAATACCGCCACTCCGCTTGGCGATGCAGTCTCTGCATCACCGTTTAAGCGTGTGCTGATGCTCATGGGCATTGTCTCACTGCCATTCCTTTTGTGGTGGGCCTTCATAGTGTTAACCGGCGTACCTGCGATGATCGCGAAAACACCTTTTGGGGTGATAGATTATTTGCTTTTCGCAAAGACTGCCCCTGTTGCACAAGAAAAGCTCTTGCAGGCATTGTCAGAAACACTCCCCATCACTTTTGCGGGCATGGCGGCCGGCATTGGCTTTGCTTTCCTGTTGGCAATCTCGACACGGCTGTTCCCAAACGCCATTCGCGCCTTCATGCCTGTGGCCCTTGTCACGCAAACCATGCCTCTGGTGGCTCTAACCCCGCTCTTGGTGCTTATATTCGGACGCGGCACGTCCTTGACGCTTTGGGTGACGATCTCTGTGACGTTCTTTCCTGCTTTCGTCACATTGGCGCAAGGGATCGCATTGGTTCCGCGCAGCGCACAAGATTTACCGCGCGCCTATGGCGCATCTGCTTGGCAAGAAATGCGGATAGTTACGATCCCTGCATCTCTACCATATCTGTTTGCAGCGACGCGTCTTACTGTCCCAAGGGCGTTGCTGGGTGTGATGATTGCTGAGTGGTTAGCAACCGGTCGTGGCCTGGGGAATTTGCTGAATCAATCGCGAGGCTACCTCGACTTTGGTATGATCTGGACTGTTGCATTTGTCTCAGTCCTCTTATCAGTCGTCTTGTACCAGCTTGTTGTGGCGATCGAACGAAAAGTGTTGCGACGCTTAGGCATGCAAACCGCAGAGTGAAGTTATTGAGCCGCCGCCTTGGTCGAAGGAACGCCGCTTTTTACTTCACTCACAATTGCGGAAAAAACGTACGTCCATTTGGATTGATCAGAAGAACCTCTTTCAAGAAGCAGACCTTTATGCACCTGCAGCGAAAGCCCGCTTCGTCCGCATTGTGGTCATTGGTGCACGGCGCAGCGAATGGCCGGAGAGAGCCCATACTTGGCATTCGACTTGCGCCGGTCCTTCTCATTTCTGGCGACCCGTCAATAGTCGAACAAAACGCGGAAATCATAAGGCGGGTTCGGGCATTCTTTGAGCGGAGGACCCAAGACGTCTACGGTTACATGTCGGCGCTCTCAATTGCCGGAGTTAATTCGTAGAAGGTATTGAAGAGCATGACGCGAAATTCTGTAACAACGACAGCCGCGGCAAATGGCCGTTTGTGGGGCGCACGAGCTCAGGTTTGGGCCGACGTTCAGGAGAATTTATTCAGGCCGCTTTACGACGCGGTGACAATTCCCGCCATTGTCGAACAAACCCGCAAAGGAAGGTCCAATCCAATGAGCACCACCAAGAAACGCGCCGCACTCTCGACTAAATCGACCCACCTCCCCAGCTTCATGCCTCCCCAGGCACTGCCCCTCCTGCAGGCCCAGCAGCAGATCGCCGAGGAATTCCAGCTTTTTGCCGAGCGATGGACAGATAGACGGCGCGACGCGGTCCGGGCTTTGGTGAAGGCATCCGGCGACGCAAACCCGTCCGAGCGGACCTTGCGGTCTGTTCCCGAGGTCATGCAAACCTGGCAGGAAACCTCGGTTCAGTGCATATCCGAAGACGTCAGCAACTGAATCGCGCTCTGGAGCACATGCAGCCGCATCATGACGGCGGGCGAAATGGACGTCGTAAGTGACCTCGCCAACGCCACAGGCCTGACCAGCAAGCCCGACAAGCTTCCAACGCGCATTCCGGTCTAAACCCCACGGCGGACAACTCCGGAAAAACGAGTCCGACCCAGACGACAAACCACTGACCGGGACGCACCATCGTGCGCCCCGGTCATGACCGCACTCAGCGCCAAACCCGCTATCGACCCAGCGGCTCCATATCCAGACGGTAGTCCTCGGCGATCGTGTAGATCGTCTTGTCGGGCACCTCATACCAGTCTTCATCCGGCGTCACCGGCTCCGAGGCGATTTCAACGGCCTGATATTTGGTGCGTGGTTCATGATGAACATGCGGTTTACCGCAGATCGTACAGTCGTAGATGTGGTCACGCACAAGATAATACAGGGACCGGTTATAGCGCGAGCCGATCACCTGATCGCCATCCGTCAGCACCACATTCAAACCCACACGCGCGTCCGGTGCGACCCGCGCCGACCACGCGATGACCTGCTCCAAACCCTGACGAACGACCTCTTTCAGCCCCCGTTCCGGATGGCGCAGAAACAGGCTCAGCAGATAGCGGAAAACGTGCTCGCTGTCTGTCGTTCCCATGATCTCCACCCGGTGCAGCGGATCGGTCTGCTCAAGGATCAGCGGGCGGACCAGATCAAACGCCGGCACAGTGCCGTTGTGCGCGAAAATCCATTTGCCGTGATGAAACGGATGGGTGTTTTCAAGGCTCGTGCCGCCGACCGTCGCGCGCCGCACATGCGCCACGACAGTGCGCGCATAAACCTTCGCCGCCTTCTTGGCGAAATGCTCACCATGAAACGCCGCCCAGGTCTGTTTCTCTACCAACGGCAGGCCGTCGTCGTAATCGGCCACGCCCCAGCCGTGACCATGCGAATAGCCCGTCATATCGCGTTTGCTCTGCGCCATCAGCGCGTTCTGGGCAAAGACCAACCCACATTCAACGCGGGTCGGTTCATTGGCATGCATCGCATAAAGGCGGCACATATCGCTCTCCCGATCAAATCTTGCGTGCAGCATATCGCTCCGGTCAGCGATAGGATGACATAGATCAGTTTCCCACCAAGATCGTGGTGTAGCTCTGGTGAGGAGTTTCACGCCACGACAGGGCGAATATGTCCAGGATTACCAATCTCGGAGATCAGCTCCTTTCAGATGAACCTGCGCTGATTTCATCGCTTGATTTCGGTGCCTGCGTTGCCCAAGGCACCGGAACCGGACCGTCTTTGCTGATCGGAGACATGTCCCAGATCAGTCTGATGCAGCCCGCGGGCGCCTCATTCCTTGACTACCGCATGGCGCATCTCGCCAACGCGGGCGATCTCGTTCTGGTCGCACGGCGCGACCCCTCATTTGAAGCATATCTCAAAGACGCGCGCGGCCTGAATGACATCACCTTCCTGACCGCCGGAACACCCAATGGCAATGCGGTCACCGCAAACGCCATCACCGATGACCAGGTACAAAAGACCCTCGTGGCCGCGGCGCGCCAACACGGGGGCCTCACGATCAAGTCCTACCTGACAACCGGAACCACATGGCACCTGGCCCGTGAAATCGGCCAGGCCGCAGGGTGCAAAATCCATGTCAGCGGCCCGTCATCGCGCCTGAGCAAACGCGCCAACGATAAACTCTGGTTCACGCGCCTCGCCCGTGGCGTGATCGGAACCGATGCGGTCCCCCCGACGATGTCCGCCTTCGGACCCGGAGCCGCCGCCGCAATCGCCCTGCGCTACGGCAAGTCCGGTCAGGACGTGATTGTCAAAGTGCCCGACAGTGCGGGATCGACAGGCAATATCCGACTTCAATCGGAGCTTTTCGCCCACCAGACCCAAGAGCGTCTGAAAGACCTGATCATGGATCGCTTGCACGCAACGGGATGGGCGGATCATTACCCTATCCTCGTCGGGGTATGGGACAAGGATGTAACCAACAGCCCCTCCGTCCAGTTATGGATCCCGCTCGCAAAAGACGGCCCCCCTGTGGCGCTTGAGGTCTTCGAGCAAAAGGTCCTTGGCCAAACTGGCCTCTTTGTCGGAGCCGTCCGCTCGACGCTGCCCCACGCACTCCAACAAGAGCTGGCAACTCAGGCCATCGGGATCGCAGCGCTGCTGCAAAGGCTCGGATACTACGGAAGCTGCAGCCTCGATTCTGTCATATGCAGGCAAGACGACGGAAAAAACCACGTCCACTGGATTGAATGCAACGGGCGCTGGACAGCCGTATCAATTCCGTTGAAGACGCTGAACACGATCACATCGGACAGTCCTCCCGACGGGATGGTCGTTGTGCAACAATCTCTGCAAGGGCCCGCAATCGACGCAGCGCAGGCGGCGCGGGCCCTTGATGGGGTGTTGTACCGACGCCGCCCCGGTGCTGCGCAACCCGAGGGCGTCATTCTCCTGTCGCCACCCAATGGCGCTCGCGATCTGGTCGCCAACCTGTTGGTCTTTGCCGGCTCACAAGCCGACGCGGACAAACTCACGGCCACAGCCCTGCAACGCTTGCGAAACCGACCGACGAACTGATCAACCTTCGCTGCGACCCTTCCTCAGGGTGCTGTCAGCCGAATACGATCTAGTCTCTTATAAGACAATATAGCTGCCCCTTATGACACGCCGAGACCGCGCCACTCGGTGAGAGCCGCGGCGCGGTTGAGCTTGAAATTGGCTCGGGAGTAGAGGCTGCGTTCCTGGTTGAAGTGATTGTAGACAGAAGAATGGACAGCGGCAAATTTCTGTAAACATCGCATCTGTCGAAAGCGGAGCATCGCGCGCGCTCTTCGTCGAAATGGTTACTTCGTAGCGTATTCAGCAAACGCGTTTAGCGTATTCCCCAGAATCTCGAAGTCTGGCGTGCCCGACATGTCCGGCAAGCCATGTCGCGGGAATCTGACCTGACCTATATAGTCCGGGGAGTTGTAGGACAGCATTACTGCACCCGAGCTGTCCTCCCAAACCAATGCCTTAAGTGGCCCGTCGATTGCCAGTGTCGGAGCAGCCATGAACCCGCGAGCTGCATGTGCAGGAGTCCCGAATACAATAACCGTGCTGCCAGGCATTTCTGTGCCCAATTCACGGGCTGCTTCCGCATGGTCGATACGTGTGTAGAGCCTGAAGCCCACCTCGCTCGCATTTAACACTGCTTCCTCAAACCGCGCGACGGTTTCGTCGAATGGGTAATTGCTTTGATGGGTTACCAAACCATTTCCGTCTGCTGCCAAAGGTTGCGCCAGTGCGAGTGCCAGTCCAATTGCTGCTACGATTGAGCAAATCAAACTTCGCATTGTTCCCTCCATGGATTGCATGAGTAGTTAATTTTATATGTTAACAGTCCGTGCAGGCGTTTGAGTTGACCAACGTCAAGATAGGTTCGACATCGCTGGCGGGCTTTGCAGTCGGCAGGCGTTAGGCTTCAACGATGGCTTCGTCCGCATAGCAGTCATTGCTGCACGCCGCAGCGAATAGCACCACTGAGCCCAGAATAAACGTATCTCAGGCGGACCGCCTAAGTTTTCTCAAGGACGAAAATTTTGGCGCCAAGTTTCGGTTCTGCTAGAAGGAATGGCCTGAAGTCCGATGAGCGCTCAACTTGGCGAACAGTTG
>NZ_FXXQ01000006.1 GCF_900184815.1 Boseongicola aestuarii
GTTTTGCAGGAAAGACAGACTGTCGGACGATAGTTTTCCCGCTCCCTGTCCTTCGGCAAGCGTATCAAGCCCGATCATATAGATATCACCGACAGGTCGAGCCCAGTTCAAAGGGCCGTTGGCCGGAGAGCGTTCTGGACAAATGGACAGATTGGACATCCGCCTGTTACGTTGGCTTCGTTTAGCTTGTGGCGCTGGCTCGGAAGAGACGCTATTCGGTCAGAAGCTCCGTCGACGTCTAAATTTGGCTCGTTTGTTACAGAAGATAAAATGAAGATAGGCCAAGCTCGAGAGCTGTACGTCGAGGCTCACAACGCCATAGCCGAAAAAGGAATCGCGAGCTTTGACGGTGACTATGGTGAGCTAATTGTCCAAGCTGCGATTGGCGGGAAACTTATCCCGCCGACTTTCAAGGACTACGATTTAGAGCATCCGGAATATGGAAGGGTCCAAGTGAAGACCCGAACTCTTTTGGATCGAACAAATAAGAGACCAAATACAGCAACTTGCGCTGTGTTTGGAAAAAATCGGCCATTCGATCATCTTGCGCACCTTGCTATGGACCGAATTCTTGGAGTCAGAGGGTGTCTCATAGTGCCTTTGATGAGAGTTCATAAGCATTTGCAAAGAACGAAGGGGAAAATCAGCTTTAAGGGCAGCCAACTATCCGAAGGCGCGCTAGACGTATCGAAAGAGGCCGTTACGGCACAGGCCAAGATTGACGAAATGTGAAATGCCCCTCACAAGAGACATCTCTCAGCAGGACGGGTCGGAAAATTGTAAATGGGGACGAGGAAGGCGGACCACTGGCAGTTACGCGCATACCTTGCCGCGCGCGTCGTCCTTCAGCCGTCAATGCCCTGGATACTGAGACGCAGGCTAAGACAAGGAAAGGAAGAGCCGGAGCGAGTAGGCGAGAAGTTCGGTAAGTCCTCTATCACACGTCCCGATGGACAACTTGTCTGGATACATGCTGTCGGCCTTGGGGAATTGCTGGCTCTCAGGCCGCTTATACGGGCTATGCATTCCGAAGACCCGAAGCTGAATTTCCTCATCACTTCGACTGCGCGATCTTCCGCCCGAGTGATCGACTCGAATTTGCCACCTCGCACCATCCATCAGTTTCTTCCGCTCGATGGCCCCAGCTTCGTTCGTCGCTTCCTTAATCACTGGCGTCCAGACCTGTCGATCTGGTCGGAGCAGGATCTGTGGCCCGGCGCAATTCACGACGCGGATGCGCGTGGCACTCCACTAGCCTTTGTCAACGCGCGGATGAGTTCCGAGGCCAAGGCGCGGCGCGCGAGGCTGAAAGGACTGTATCGCGCTATTTTCGATCGGTTTGCATTGATCTCGGCACAGGATGAAGGAAGCGCGGCGGCTATTGCGGCGCTCGGCGGGACGGTCAACGCTCCCAACTGCAATCTAAAGCCGGCCGCGCAGCCGCTGGCCGTGGACGAGCAAGCCCTCAAGTCGTTCCGGGCATTACTGTCCGGCAGGGCGGTCTGGGTGGCTGCCTCCACCCACGCGGACGACGAAGACGTGGTACTTCATGCGCAGACTCTGCTCTTGGCAAAAGACCCGACCGCACTTCTGATATTGGTTCCCCGTTCGCCGGACCGCGCCGCTGACATAGTGGCAGCGATAGAAGCGGCTGGCCTGAGCTATGCCACTCGCAGTGCCGACGAGTTCCCGGAAGCTGATACGCAAGTCTACCTGGCCGACAGTTTTGGCGAACTCGGCATATGGTACAGGCTTGCCCGTTCCGCATTCGTCGGTGGGTCCTTCGGCGGTCTCGGCGGACACAATCCGTGGGAAGCGATCTGTCTTGGCGTGACGGTTCACGTGGGTCCCGATACCCAGAACTTTCGCACAGACTACGACACATTGACCGGCAAGGGCCTATGTCATCGTCTAACGCCAGGCGATGCTGTCTCAAATGAGCTGGCTGATGCTGTCTTCAATGATGGTGATGCTGCTCGCATCCAGCTAGCGCAGGACGCGGTCGAGGAGGCTCGGGCAGCCTTAACGCCTCTTGCGCGCGACCTCGTCGCCATGGTTGGCTCTCCGACACGATCGTCACCGCCTTCCAATTCTTCTACCGACGTCTCTGGATAGTCCTCTTGCCCTTCATCCTGCTGTACCTCTTCTAACGAGCGCGGCGAGACCCCGAACACACCCGTCACCTTCACCATCGGACGGTTCTTGCCGATCACCGTCTTGGAGCGCCTTTTGGTTTTCTTTCGGATGCGTCGCGCGGCAGCCCTTGTTGCGCGCGCCGCGCCGCTGTCGGGGGAGGACCGTCTGAACATGCTGCTCGATGGTCCCTCAAAGGGTAAGCTCGCGCGGGGGCTGAAGTATCGTTATGTCGCCATGGCGCTTGCGGTGAATACGCCCGGCAATTCCTTTATTGGCGGGGGCGGCGGCATCATGATGATGGCGGGGTTGAGCGGAATTTTCTCTCCCATTGCGACCTTCATCACGATTGCCATCGCCGTGTCACCGGTGCCATTGGCGGTTATGTTCCTTGGCTTGCAGATTTAAGGCAGGCAGCCAGAGCCGTGTCAGAACTTTGCGCTAGACCCAACGCCCGAAAAGCACGCCTCAAAGCCTTTAGACAGTCCAGCCAAGCACCTGATCCATTAGGCTTTCAGGTGATTGCGCCAATCATGTTGTGGCTGGAAACCGAGGAGTTCTCTGGCCTTGGTGTTGTCATAGAAGGTCTCGTCTTGTCCGATGTCACGGGTCAGGGTCACGCCTGAGTAGAAGCGATTTACGAGGTCTGACGTCGGTGTTGCGACCGAGTGGTTGTTGTTGGACACGTTGAAGACCTGATAACCTAATCCATCGACCGCCAGACACCGATCCACCATATGTCCAAGATCGCGTGCGTCGATATAGGCAAAGATGTTGCGACGGCGTAGGTCTGGATTTTCGAGGTAGGCGGGGAAGTTCTGTTCGTATTCATGCGGTTCGACGACGTTGTTGATGCGCAAGCCGTAGATGTCGAACCCGGTACGCCTTTGAAAACTGCGCGCGGTGACTTCATTTGCGACCTTTGACATCGCGTAGCTGTCTTCCGGGATCGTGGGGTGCTCTTCGTCGACCGGCAGATACTCGGGCTTGCGCTCACCGTCCGCGAAACAAACCCCGTAGGTGGTCTCGGACGAGGCGAAGACGATTCTGCCGATCCCGGCTTTCACGGCGGCATCAATGACGTTGTAGGTCCCCATGGTGTTGACGCGGAAACACTCGTTGTCGGTGGTCATCAAGATGCGTGGCACAGCGGCGAAATGGACCACCGCGTCGAACCGGGGCACGCCCGATCCGGGCTCCAACTCGTCGAAGTCTGTATAGCTGTTCATCACATCATACATCTGGCCGGCATCCGTGATGTCAGCGATGCGGTTGTAGACGCCTTCAAGGTCCAGAGGCACGCGGTCAACGTTCAGAACCCGATGGCCCTGATCCAGAAGATACGCGATGGCATGGCGCCCGGCTTTGCCCGATCCGCCGGTGAACAAGATACGCATGGAGTGTCCTTTCCGGTTGTTGCTGCAAAGCCTAGCAGGTCTGCGTTGGATGGGTCGACCCGTTTTCAAGACGACCGTCGGTTGCGCCAATTGAGGTCGATCAAGGGCGTTCTTTCGTGATTACTCCGAGTTGAGTCGAAGTTGGGATTCAGAGTGGACGAAGAGTCATGAAGGCAGGGTATGGCGTGCGGGTTGGCGTTTCTGGAGTGCTGCATTCGGCGTCGACTACATTTTCGGGTTCTTGGAAATCGGTTCTGTTGATCGAAGAAATGCCGCAAAGAGCAGAGGTGGAGCGCGTCCATATCGCCGCCCGCTCACTGCTTTAGGCCCCGTCGCGTTCCGGAGCGACGAAAACCCGGCCGATCACAAACAGCCGGACCGACGTGGGCGTGCCGACGTCGCACTGTCCGGGCAATATCGAGTTGCGCAATTGGCGGAACACGCCCGAGCGGTTCAGGTTGTCGGGCTATGGGCGCTTTGCCAACCCAGCGTCATCCCGGCGGTCGCTACGGGCCGAGGCAGGTATGATTGAAAATCCCGAACAGGTCGCGGGGCTGGATGTGGCGGTGCTGGATCTGAGCAATCCGGCCGATGGAAGTGGCGGCGATCACAGTGTCGCGTCTTGCTCGCCGGCAGCCATTCAGGCGCTGTTCGATATGTCGGATGCTGAGATCCCGCCGCGAGACGGTTGTCCCGAGTTGCTGCGGCTAGATTTGAACTGAGGCGCGCCGGCCAGCGCCGTGATCCTTGCGCTCTTGAGCAATATCAAAGGGCTTGGGTTCGGAGCGTGGCATACTGACCTTTTCAGGTCACAACTGGTTTGGGCATCGATATGACAGTCGCAACTGGTTCGACGCATCGACGAATAGACGATATTCCATCGTTGGCTGTTATCGTCTTCTTTCTTCTGACGTTTGCGATCACATGGGGGCTGATAAGCGTTTACATTCTGGTGCCCGAATGGGCTACCCGGACCTTTGGCGAGATCAGTGGAGCGCATCCGTTCTTTTTCGTGGCGACTTGGGCACCGGCGATTTCGGCCTTCGTGCTGGTCGTTTATTTCGGCGGGGTCGCGGGATTGAAAGCTTTTCTGTCGCGGGTTTTCCTGTGGCGCTGTTCGCGCGGGTGGGTCGCCTTTGTTCTGGTTGGTGTCCCGCTGGTCTTTTTGGCGGGGTCGCTTTGGAAGGGTGGCCCGTTGTTAGCGCCTGTACCGCCCGAAGGCGTCGGGGCGATGGTTGCAGTGCTGTTTATGATGCTTTTTCTCGGCCCAATCGAGGAATTCGGCTGGCGGGGGCTGGCGCAACCGATCCTTCAGCGCCACATGGCGCCACTCTGGGCGGGGGTTTTGATCGGAACGATCTGGGGTGTCTGGCACCTTCCGGCCTTCTTCTTGTCGGGGACTGTTTTCGCGGGCTGGAATTTCTTGCCGTTTCTGGTCGGCAACATCACTCTGGCGGTTCTGGTGACGCCGATCTTTAATCGCTCGGGCGGTGGTCTGTTTTGGCCGATGCTGTTTCACTGGCAGCTAATCAACCCCTTCTGGCCCGACGCGCAGCCCTATGACACCTGGATTCTGGTGGTCGTCGCCGCCGCTGTGGTCTGGTGGAATCGCGACACGATGCTGTCGCGCAAGGGGGCGGCAACCGAGGTCTTTGCCGACGCATCCGGGCATCCGCAATGATCCGGGCGACGGTGATCGCGGCAGTTCTGGCCGCGATGAGCTTGTCGGCGGTGCAGGCGAGGGCAGAGGCTTCGGTGGGCCTGGCGGCTAAGGTGCAAGACCTTCTGGCGGACTTCTACGAGGTCTATGACTTTCCCGGCGCGACTGTTGCCGTCGCCCTGCCGGACGGACGCGTCTTGGACGCGGCAATCGGACTGGCGGATGTTGAAGCCAACCTGCCGATGACCCCCGCGACGCGGATGTTGGCTGCAAGTGTTGGAAAAACCATTGTCGGGGCACTTGTTCTTTCGCTGGAAAGCGAGGGGGTTCTCGACCGGGACGATCTGATTTCCCAGTATCTGCAAGATGCCGAGTGGTTTGGTGGGCTGCCGCATGCCGAAGTGATCAAAGTAAGGCATTTATTGAACCATTCCAGTGGTTTGCTGGATCATGTTCACATCGATGGTGTGGCCGCGCAGATGATCGCGGCGGGTTCATCAGGACACATGCGGCCCGAGCAGGCCATTGCTTTCGTCCTGAATACGCAGCCGTTGTTCGAGCCGGGGCAGGCATGGTCCTACACGGACACAGGGTATCTGCTTTTGGGTCTGGTGATCGAAAAGGCCACCGGAAGAGACTTTTACGACCTTGCGTCCGAGCGCCTGTTTTCCGGCCTGATGCTTGACGATACGGCCCCTTCGGTGACGCCGTCAATCGAGGGTCTGGCCATTGGCTATACGTTCGAGGGCAATCCCTTCGGTTTGCCGCAGCGGACAAACACCGAGGACGGTGCTTTGCTTTGGAATCCCGCTGTTGAATGGACCGGCGGTGGGTTTGTCTCAACGGCGCATGATCTGGCGCGATGGGGACAGGCGCTGTTCACGGGAAAAGCCATGGCTGCGCCTTATCTGGACCGCTTGCTGGACGGCGTGCCTGTGGACGCGGATGCGCCTGACCTCCTTTACGGCAGTGGGGTCGCAATTTACCGCGATACGCCGCTTGGTCCGGTCTATGGTCATGGAGGGTGGATCCCAGGGTATGTGACTAGTCTCCGGCACTATGGCGATCATGCGATAACCATTGCGTTCCAGATCAATACGGACGTCGGCATTGCCGATGACAGCTCGGATCTGGTTCCGGCGCTTGAAGCTGCCTTGGCGGAGCTGCTTGTCGGCAGCAAGGATACCGAATGACCGGCTCGCGTGGGGCGGTCGTAGAGCGGATCCGCGAGGAAGGTCGGGCGGCTTTGGACGCGTCGACTATGGGGTCAGGGACTTGGAAAGCGCAGTGAAGTGACATCGACGATGAAAAAGGGGAAATAGTCTTCGGAGTCAAAGAAGTTGCCTGCCTCGACATGTGTTGGAAGGCGGAAACCCTGAAATTCGCGGAACTCGGAAAGAACGCCGCCGAAGGGTTGAAGTTGGTGCACACGGTCAGGATTTGCATCGCTCCACCTTTGGAACAGCACTTGAGTGGGCTTGCCTTCGCCATCGACCGTGATGTCCACGGACTGAGTGATGTCGTCGAATGTCACGGTGAAACGCGCCGTATCGTCGTCAACGGCTTCCCATACCGTTCCGGTTGCTGGCAGCAAAGCCGCCGGGGTCCAGATTGCGGCCTCGCCAATGATGCGTCCAAAGGCGGAGCGCGCGTGGTCGCGGGTGCCGCCAAGTCGCACAACCGGGATGATCCCGGAGATCCAGAAGCGCATCCATGATCCGCTGTCAGAGCCGGACATGCGCATCAGACCCGAGCCTCCGGACATCTTCCACACCAGACCGAAAGGAGCCGCCAGAATCTGTTTTGCCTCGATTGGCATGTTCTTCGGGTCTTGCTTGTTGCCGAGGGCGAACTGACCCCTCATCTTGATTTCCGCGACCGTATGGAGGGGCGTTCCGGTTGCGATCGTATAGGAAAAATAGCGTCGGGCCGGTTCGGGAAGGTCGGAAATCAAATTCGCGCTGAAGGATTGTGGTGCGTGTGGTTGTGTTGCGATCAGTCGCGCCATTTCTGTGCGGTCGGCGCGGTGATCGAACTGCCTCCACACCACGAGCGCAAGCACGCCGACCGCGATCAGAAAAAGAGAGAATAAGAGTAATGTTTTCATCAGTCCTTGATCTCACTTATCTCGAATAAACAGGCGGCAGCGCAGGGTCATTCCGGGTTACCCCGTGACCCGATGCAGTCTTATTCGTCTTCAGGCGCATATGATTTGACGTGGATCATGAACGACGTGGAGGGATCGGCAAACATCCGGCGCGCCCTGATCCGGGGGATGCCGTTGTGAAATTATGGCTATGCGTTTGGCCTGACTTTCGCCGGTGCGTGGCACCGCGTTCGTCATCGGCGTCCGGCTTGTAGGTCTGGTTGCTATCCTGACAGCTGTTCAGGTGTCGAGAAGGGGTGCTGTGAGAATGAACAGTCGCGTGCCCTATGCTTTCGCGGGTCGTGGGGCAGGTGCGACGCTTTCATCTTCTGCCGCGGGTTTGCGGATGGTCAGACGCAAGAGCGGCGGCACCGTCAAGAGCGTGAGGAAGGCCGACGTCGAAAGACCGCCCACGACAACCGCGCCGAGGCCCCGGTAAAGCTCGGAGCCTTCGCCGGGAAAGATGATGAGGGGCAGCATGCCCATGACGCTGGTCAGGGTCGACATGAAGATCGGTCGAATCCGGTTTCGGGTGGCCTCTTCGATGGCGTCTATCGGTTCCATCCGGTCTTCGCGTAGGTGATAGAGCGTCTGGTGCACGATCAGAATGGCGTTGTTCACCACGATGCCGACAAGGATGATGAAGCCGAGTAATGTCAGCATATCAAGGGGTTGCGTTTGGTATGTGTTGAGAAGAGCCAGGCCGCCGACACCCCCCGCCGCAGCGACAGGCACGGCGATCATGATCACCAGCGGCAACACGAAGCTTTCAAACAGGATCGCCATGACAAGGAACACAATAATCAGCGCGACCACCAGATTGATCTGGATGGCGGACCATGTCTGGCTTAGTTGGTCGGCTGTGCCGGAAACGCTGAGGCGAATGTCGCTGGGCAGGCCCTGAGCTTCCAGAACGGCGACGACTTCGGTTTCCAGAAGCTCGACGGCCTGTTCGAGTGGCAGGTTGTTGGCGGGGCGCACTTCAAGAGTGACGGTGCGCAGGCGCTCGCGGTGACGGATTTCGGTGGGGCCTGCGGTAAGCAGGACTTGCGAAAGCGCCGAGACTGGCACGATCTGGCCGTTGGGTGTCACCACGGGATAGTTGCCCACGTCTTGGGTGCGCGCGGCTGCGGTGACCGACGGATCGCCTTTCAGCACGAGGTCCACGCGATCCGAACCGATGGTGATTTGTGCGACGCGCAGGCCGTCATTGAAGGCGTCGACCGTGGCGGCAAGCGCGGAACTATCAAGCCCGGCGTCCGCAAGGCGCAGGCGGTCCGGGATAAGGCGCACTTCGGGCGCGCCAAGCTCGAGGCCCGGAATAGGGCGGAACTGGTGGCCTTCCGAGCGCGGCAGAAGCCCGGACACGATACCGGCCGCTTGACCCGCCACACCAAGGATTTCGTTCAGGTCCTGTCCCGAGACGTTGAGCTCGATCGTGCGCCCGCCGCCGACGCCGCGTCCGAACAGCGAAGGTTGTGTCATGAAGCCGAACGTGCCGGGTTCGGCGAAGATCGGGCGGCTCAGGGCGGGGATCAGATCGCCTGCGCGCTGGCCGTCGGTTGCAGACGCGCCGACAAAGGAATTGCCGGGGGTTGCGACGAAGAAGAAGTTTTCGATTGTGGGTGTGCCGTCTTCGATCGCCATCGCGGGGGCTGCGTCCCAGAGGGGTTTTGCAACGCCTTCGATGCGCTGGGCGATGGTTTCGGTGGTCTCGAGGTTATAGCCCGGCGGTGGAATGATCAGGCCGAAAACAAGGTTTCGGTTGCCCTCTGGCAGGTATTCGAGACGCGGCAGGAAGGTCCAGCTTGCGATGGCAGCCCCTCCGGCGATGACGGTGACCATGATGATGCCGATGCTGCGCACGCGCACGGTCAGGCGCACATAGGCCATGACGGCGTTGCGAAAGCCCGCAGCGAGGTGGTCGATGCCCCAAAGCCGCATGGGCCTTTGGTCTTTTGCGCTGAGAAGGCGGCTTGAAAGGGCGGGAATGACGGTGACCGCGACGAGCAGCGACAACAGGACCGAGACCGAGATCGCCACGGCGATATCACGGAACAACTGCCCAGCTTCCAGTTGCATGATCAGGATCGGCACGAAGACCAGAACGGTTGTCAGGGCCGAGACAAGGATCGCGCCCCAGACCTGTTTCGCCCCGAGGTAGGCAGCTTCGCGGCGGCTGTGTCCGGCTTCGCGCAGGCGGAAGATGTTTTCCAGCACCACGATGGCGGCGTCGACGATCATACCGATGGCAAAGGCGATCCCCGCCAGCGATATGACGTTCAGCGTTCGTCCTGTCAGGGCCATCACGACAAAGGTCGCCACAATGGACACCGGGATCGAGAGCGAGACGATCAGTGTCGCGCGGGGACTTCGCAGGAACAGCATCAGGATCAGGGCTGCGAGGGCCGCGCCGATCCATATGTTTTGCACCACCAGATCAATCGCGCCCTGAATGTAGATCGTCTCGTCGTAGACCAGATCCGCGATCAGACCGACGTCATTCAGGGGGCCTTCCTGAAGTTCTTCCAGAACGACGCGCATCTCTTCCATGACGCTAATCACGTTGGCGCCGCTTTCGCGCACGACGTTGAAGGCCAGTCCCGGTTCGCCTTTGAAGCGCAGGCGGCTGGTGGCTTCGCGGTAGGCGAAGGACACTTCGGCCACGTCGCTGACACGCACGCGACCGCTGGAGCCTTGCGCTACGTCCGAGCGCAGAACGACACTGCGGATCGCCTCTTCGGTGTTGAGGCTGCTCTCGGTGCGCACCACGTAGCGGCGCTTGCCTTCGTCCACGTCACCGGCTGAGATCGAGATGTTTTCGGTTCGCAGAATGCGCACGACTTCGGGCACAGTGAGGCCAAAGCGCGAGAGGCGCTGGGGGTCGATCACGACCTGTAGTTCGCGCTCGGTGCCGCCAAAGACGTTCACGGCAGATACGCCTTCGATGCGTTCCACGCGGTCCTTGATGACGTCCTCAAGGAAATCGCCATAGGTGGGCATGGCGCGCGTGTTGCCCTCGGCTGCGGTCAAAAGCACCCATGCGATGGGACTATCGTCCGAACCGGAGGTGTTCAGCGTCGGCTGGCTGGCCTCGTCAGGGTAGTTGCCGACGCGATCGAGCCGGTTCGACACCAGCAAGAGCGACTGGCTCATGTCGGTGCCGACGGCGAATTCCAGCGTCACTGAAGCCTGACCTGTCTGGGACCGCGAAGTCATGATCTCAAGGCCATCAAGCCCGCGCAGGGTTTCTTCCTGCGGGTTGACGATTTCGCGCTCGATCTCGGAAGGCGCGGCACCGGGCCAGTTCGTTTCAACAACGACAATCGGTTTGCGCACGTCAGGTGCCAGTTGCACCGGGATCCGAGAGAGCGACAGTGTCCCGAAAAGCACTGCGATCAGAACAGCCGCCACGACAGCGACGGGGCGATCAATGGCGTAACGGATCAGGTTCATCAGTTGGTCTCCACGACCGAAGGCGCGATGTCTTGACCGGGCCTCAGACGCTCGTTTCCGCGCACGACGACGAGTTCGCCTGCGGCCAGTCCATTCAGCACTTCATAGCGGTCGCCCAAAGGCACACCGATGGACACCGTCCGGGGTTCGGCCTTGCCGTCCGCCGCGACATAGACGGTCCAGCCGCCGCGCGCTTGCACAAGCGCGTCTTTCGGCACGGACAGCACATCGCGGGCGGCGCCGATGGGCACGTTGACCGTCAGGGATTGACCGACCGCAACCAGATTGGGGTCCATATCGTCCAGCGTTGTGAACAATGCCGTGCGGGTCCGGGTCGAAGGGTTTTCGACAGGCAGGACCGCACGTAGCGACAGGTTGATCCGAGCACCCGTTTCGGTGTCGGCGGTCACTGCGTCACCTTTTGTCAGGGTGTCGACATAGCGGGCAGGGATGTTGGCTTTCACTTCGAATGAACTGGTGTCGAGCAGGCGGACGACGGGCGTTCCGGCCTGAATGAACGCGCCTGGAATGGTGGCGACTTCAAGCACGACGCCCGAAAACGGCGCGGTGATCGAGGTGCGGTCCAGTTGATACTGAGTCTCGGCCAGGCGGGCTTGGGCCGAGATCTCGCGGGCCTGGGCTTCGGCCAATTGCGAGCGCGCCTGAAACAGGTCAGCCTGAAGATCGTCGAAACGACCTTGCGAAAAAGCCGAAGTGCCGCGCAATGCGGCCGTACGGTCGAAGATGATGCGCGCCTGATCAAGCCGCGCGCGCGCCGTGTCGGTACCGGCCTGCGCTTCGGCGATCTGCGCTTCGGACTGGGCAACGCGGATGGCCAGAAGCTCGCGACTCAATTCGACCATCACGTCGCCCTCTTCGACGCGATCCCCGGCCAGCACGTTCACGCGCTCGATGTTTCCGGCTATCCGTCCGGCAATCGATCCTTCGCGGGACGTGCTGACTTCGGCAAAGACCGGCACGGTTTCCGAAAGCGCGCGCGTTTCGACCACCTGCACACCGACAGCGGCAGGGCCTCCTTGGGCCGCAAGGGTCTGAGGCGCCGCAACAAGCATTGCCAGCAAGAGGTATCCGAATACGCGCATGTCCCGCTCCTTTGACTCCTGCAGAACATAGCCCGGCGGCGATCGATGCAAAGGCTATTGTTGTCTTTGGATTTGTTACGATGGGACGCGCGGTTCAGATCATGCAGACTGATCCGCCAACGGCGCTACTCAATGAGTTCTTTGAGCAGTTCTCCATATCCGATGTCACGATCAAACGACCCCACCGCCAGGAACTCAAGTGTTTGGCGAATGACAAGCGGGTCATTCATCATGAACGTATGAGTGACCGGCAAAACGATATGATCCGTCAGACCCGGAAGGCGGGTCGAGGCGACCGACACCTTGCCGTCGTCGGGTCCGTCGATCAGAAAGGAATATACCGGGTTCAGCGTCTGGTTTCCGGCGATGACACCCACTTCAAAGCGCGGCAGTCCAAGCCGGTTCGGCGCGCTTGTTTCGTCTGTTCCAAGCGCCAGACCCGCCGGGCCGTTCAGCCAACGAAAAGCGCCCAGATCTCCGAATATATCAACAAGCTCCGAGCCATTGTTGGGCGGGCCAAGAAACACTGCACGGCCCATGTTTTTCGGCCGGTTCTCTTCCAGCCACGCGCGCACAAGAATGCCGCCCATTGAATGCGTGACGAAGTGGGTCACGTCATCGCCGCAGGCCTTGACCGGCTCGTCCAGCGCCTGACCGACTAATGCCTCAAACGGCATGGATGTCGAGGGATATCCCTGATTGATGGTTCTGTAGCCAGCGTTTTCGAGAGCTGTATCTATGATTGCCATCGACGACGGCCCGCGCGCCAGGCCGTGCAGGATCACGACGCAATCGGCCAGAGCCGGCAGGGGCGCGCTCGCAACCAAAACCGCAAACATGAATTCAAGGCCGTTCAGCTTCACGTCGTTTCCTTGGGTCACTCAGAATTTGGCACAAATCGAATTCGAACTATCTGCCTGTATATAGGACAAAAAACGGGTGGATAAACCGTTGGAGCATTCTTTAGGCATCGCCATCATTGGCGCGGGTATCACCGGTCTGACGGCTGCAGATCAGCTGGTCAAGGCGGGACGTGACGTCGAAATCTTCGACAAGGGACGGGGCTGTGGCGGGCGTATATCCACACGCCGCACAGAAGGCGGCATCTTCGACCACGGTGCACCCGAACTTCAGGCAACATCGGGCGCGTTTCGTGACTTTCTGGCCGCGCTTGGGGCGGTTCCGGGGGATTGCGGATCGAATTACGGCGCGCCCGGCATGCGCTCGATCTTCGATCCGTTGATTTCGCGGTTGAATATTCGGCAGGGGGTCGAGATTGCCGGGCTTGCGCGTGACAGCCGGGGTTGGGTCGTGCGACTGACCAACGGTCGGTCTGTGGCGCATTTTCACACGGTACTGGTCACGGCCCCGGCGCCTCAGGCGCAGGTACTGGTCGCACCGGTCGCCCCGAAGATCGCGCGCGAGATCAGTTCGGTACGAATGCAGCCCGTCTGGACGTGTCTTGTCGAGTTCGACGCGCCCCTGCCACTTCCTGGCAAGCTTGAGGGGCGGGGCCGCGTCTTGCGCGCTGACAGAATGGCCTCAAAGCCTGCCCGACAGGACAAGCGAGAAGCCTGGGTCATTCATATGCGCCCAGAATATGTGCTTGAGGATGTGTTTGCGGACCGCGCGATCGTTGCTCCGCTTATTCTGGAAGCCTTCGGTGAGGCCTATGGCATTTCCCTGCCGCGGGCGCGCTATCTCGATGCACATCGGTGGCGCTATGCATTTGCGGATCAGCCTTTGGGACGTCCGTTTCTGGGGGACGCCGAAAGCGGTCTTCTGGTCGGCGGCGACTGGACCCTCGGGCGCCGCGCCGAGCATGGATTTGAAAGCGGACTGGAAATGGCCAAGGCAGTGCTTTCCAGAGAGGTCGTGAACGTCTAAGGGAGAGCGCATGGCTTTCACGTTCAACACTCTGTCCGACCTTGCGCGCGGCGATTTCGACACGATCATCGACGTACGCTCGCCGTCTGAATTCCAGGAAGATCACTTGCCGGGCGCAATCTCGTTGCCGGTCTTGTCTGATGATGAACGCGCTGAAGTGGGAACGATTTACACGCAGGTCAGCCCATTCAAAGCCCGCAAGATCGGCGCGGCCCTTGTCGCGAAGAATGCCGCGATGCATTTGCAGGGTCCGTTGGCGGACAAGGACGGAAGTTGGCGACCTCTGATCTATTGCTGGCGCGGTGGCCAAAGATCCGGCTCTTTCGCGGCGATCCTTGCGCAGATCGGTTGGAGGGTCGAAGTTCTGGAGGGCGGGTATCAAAGCTATCGCCGACGTGTGGTCGATTCACTTTATGAAAGCGAAATCGCGTCGAAAGTGATCCTGCTGGACGGCAATACCGGGTCAGGCAAGACGGATGTCCTGCACCGTCTGGTTGGCCGTGGTGTGCAGGTGCTGGACCTTGAGGGACTTGCTGCACACCGTGGTTCGGTGCTTGGGGCGTATGGTGCGCAGCCGTCGCAAAAGGCATTCGAATCAGCGCTGTATCAGGCCATTGATGCACTTGACCCGGCAGCTCCGGTCGTGGTCGAGGCTGAGTCGAGCCGCATAGGCGCATTGAATGTGACACCGAAACTGTTCGAAGCGATGCGGGCTGCTCCAAGGATCGTGATCTCGGCCACCGTCCGCGCACGCGCGGCGTTTCTGGCGCGCACCTATGGAGATGGATCCGTCGACCGCGCCGAGTTCGTCGACCGGCTTGACCGGTTGGTGGATTTGCGCGGCGCGGCCCAGGTCGCGGCGTGGAAAAGTGCAGTGATGGACGGTCGGTTCGAAGAGGTGGCGGCGTCGCTGATCGAGCTTCACTACGATCCCCGCTATGCCAAAGTGCGCGAACGCATCGGGGCCAATGTCGTCGCCTCGATTTCCGCCGAAACGTTGGACGATACGGGTCTCGAGACATTGGCCGATCAGGTTGCGGGGGCGGTCAAGTCACTTCAAGAGGCCCGCCCGACCACGCCTTGAGATGACCAACAACAGCGGGTAGAAGACCGATATCCCTAAGAGATTCCAAGGCCTTGTCGGCAAGTCCTGACGGGACGGCGGCCAGGAAACCACCTGCGGTCTGTGGATCGAGCAACAGATTTGCGGCGGCGGTATTGGGCAAGGCGACGACCAGAGCGGCGCGGTTCGCGGGCGCCAGCGTCGAAGCGATGCCATCCTTGGCCAATTGGTGCGCACCGGGGAAATGGGGCACGTCGCGGCTGTTTAGCACCGCAGTCAGGCCCGCCGCTGCCGCCATTCTTTGCGCGTGACCCGCAAGCCCGAAGCCCGTGACATCCGTCATTGCGTGTGCGGTGACACTGAGGATTTCGGCGGCATTGCCGTGCGAGGTGGCCATGACATTCACCACGTTTTCGATATGATCGCCTGCAGCTTTCCCCGCCATTTCAGCAGCCATCAATGTCCCGCTTCCGATGGGACGCGTCAGGATCAGCGCGTCGCCGGCCCGCGCCTGATCAAAGCTCTTTGCCGTAGCGGCGAGTGTCCCGGTCACAGTGAATCCAAGCGTAAGCTCGGCGCCTTGCGTCGTGTGACCTCCAACTAGGGGCGCCCCGATTTCTCTACTAATGTCCTGTGTGGCTGCGAGAATTTCTCGCAAAGTGTGCGTCTGAAGGTCTTCCGACATGCGCGGCAGGGTGATCTGCGCCAACATCGCCTGCGGCTTTGCACCCATCGCCCAGACATCGCCCATCGCATGCAAGGCTGCAATCCGCGTCATCAAATATGGATCGTCCCAGAACGCGCGCAGGTGGTCGGTCGATATGACTTGCTGGCGTTTACCAATATTAATGATGGCCGCATCATCGCCCGTCGATTTAGCGATGTCGGGATGGACTTCGAAGTCCAGTTGGGCCAGCGCCTCGTCCAGCACCGACGCTCCGACTTTCGATCCACAACCGCCGCATATAGGCTTGACGCCGAGCGCATCACGGACTCCTTTTGCGGCACCCTTCGGCACGTCTGGACTGGCCATTTGAGGGGGGGCATTCAGGCGATCCATAAAGCGGCGGTCGATCAAATCCTTCCAGCGCCAAGCCCATTCGCCAGAGGCTGCAAGTGCATATTTGTCGGCAACGGCGGATTTTTTACCAAGCGACACAAGCTTGAGATAATGCATCTGAGGCACAAAGCGTTTCCGCGCTGAGCCTGTCAGATCGGCGCGGATGTTTTCGGTGAGAACAGGCGCGGCGCGCACAGCGAAAACGCCGGCCTTGGGACGCGGTGCATGGGATAAATCGGCGCAATCGCCCACCGCATAGATACTTGCGTCGTTAACCGACCTTAATGTGTCATCAACGCTGACGTAACCATTCGTTAGTTGAAGTCCTGTTTCCGCCAACCATGGAAATGGCCGCGCACCGGCGGCACCGACCGCAAAGTCGCAAGAGATCGACCGGCCGTCGCTGAGTTTCAAATGGTCTGCGCGTATTTCAATCGGGTTTGCTCCTTCGATTACCGCAATCCCCGCGGCGGACATCGCAGCCTTCAATTTTCGCGAGGTTGCCGCTGACGTCCCACCAAGAATTTTGTTGGCCTCGATCACAGTCACGGGGCATTTTGCCCCGATGACTTCAAGCCTGTGATGCATCGCAAGCGCAAGCTCAACGCCCGCAACGCCGCCACCGATAACACAAACCGGACCCTTTTTCTGTTTTTCCACAAAGGCTTGCCATTCCTCCGCGAAAGGACCGAGGGGCTTGGCCGCGATGGCATGATCGGCGAAACCCGGAACGCCTGCCATGTGGGATGTAATGCCGATATCCAACGAAGCGATGTCGTAGGAAATTGGGGGCCGGCCCGGGACAAAAATCTGCTTTGCAGTTCGGTCTATTCCGGTTGCGGCGCCGAATATCATCCGCGCTCCGGCAAAGCGCGCCAACCGGATCAGATCGATCTCCAAGGCTTGCCGACCGTAGTGCCCTGCAACGAATCCAGGCAACATCCCAGTATAAGGTGCGGTTGCTCCGGGATTAATAAGCGTTAACCGCGCGCCCGGAATTGGTTTCATGCCCCAGCGGCGCAAAAGCAACGCATGTGCGTGACCCCCGCCAATCAAGACGACGTCGCTGACTAAGGGAAGTGGCAGAATAGTGTTCATGGAAAGCAGTTAACGCGACCGCTTCGTTTTGGCGAGTGCTCAGGGCGCAATCCACTGTGAAGTCCCGTTTTCGAAGACCGCGCGTTTCAGCCCGTCGGGAGAAATATGGAGCGTTTCGATTTTACGAATTCTGGCGTCGAGCGCGAGCATCTGGTGCTGGTGCGGTGAGGCCTGCTGCGCGATTTCGGGTCGCGCGATGGGTGTTCCGGGCGCGGGGTCAATTGCGTAGTTAAGGCGCGTTCCGGTCCCGAGACTCTCCCATGTTTTGTCGTCGATACGCGACATCCTGACAGAGACCGACAACCTGATCTGAAACTGTTGCTCAGGGTCCCAGACCAGAATTTCAGCGCGTTCATTGTCGTTAAGATCGATGACTTTCCGTGATGCGGCATGCGTGAAAATGCGCAAAACCTCTGATGCTTGATCCGCATCACGCAACACTACAATTCGCACACTTGGTCCATGTGCCTTTGATGCGGTTGCCAGAACCAAGTTACTCGCTGCAGACGTCTTGGATTTCGCTCCGTCTTCAAGAAGCCTCCAAATCGTTTCGTACGTCCCGTCAAGAGAGGTTAATGCGTCACTCATAGCCGGTCATCTCCAGATATCCGAGACCCCGATGCGAACCTTCTATGGTGACCGGGCCTTCCCAATAAGGAACAATCGTCGGCATCCAGCTTTGCGGATAGACCGCATTAACGTTAACGCTGAAGTCTCGTTCAGGCAGTTCGATTGTCCAGCCAACAGGAAGATCCCGGTCCTCGACGCGTGCCCAAACACGGGGTGTCAAAGTCAACTCTCCGGGCTCCAACGGGTCGGGTCGTCCGTCAACTGTAATCCATGTTCCCACGATGTAGTCTTCCCCTTGGGTGTCGCGCAGTCGATAGCCCATGAACTTTTCGCCACTGTCGAGATGCAGTGAAAACCAGTCCCAACCCGTCTGGGACGGAGTCAAAGGTTGCGAAGACCACTCACGGTCCATCCAGGCCTGACCCGTCACGGCAACCGGCCCACTTGGGAGGTCGATCGTGCCGCGCACGGTGTAAAAGGGCTGAGAGAAATAATGGCTTGCCATCCCGGACGCGGATTTCTGGGAGAATCCATTTCGCCCCTGTGGAACAAAGGGATGTATCGCCTCAAGGGTCAGTTCGTATGCAAAATCAGTGCCTTGGGCCGAAACAGTCATGTTGTTTGGACTTGGGCCGGCCAATTTCCATTCGTCAATTTCGGCGAGAAAGGGCGCGGCTGTCACACCGGCTTGCCCAACGCCGCCGCGTGCAATGCGTTCGGAGTGAAAATGTCCTTGCGGCGTCGAAACGGCGGCGTGCCCCAGCCAGATCTGATCGGCGCTCTGACCTGTCGGGCGAATGGCGTTGCGAAAGAGAGTCCATTGCGCGCCGTAGATGTCGCCATTTGCGGCCTTCATGACGGAGGTCACATACCACCACTCGATTCGGAAGTTCAGGTGCGCGCCATGATCTTCGGGAAACTTGAACCGGGATGCGGGGTCGGGGAGAGCATAACCATCGGCGTCCGCTCCCATCCCGGCGAAACCTTGCGCTTTGAGGCCGACGGGCACTGCAAGAGTCATAAGAATTGTCAGGAAAATCTTAACGCTCATTGGCAAATACTCTGATGAGATCAGCAGGCGGACGGGTCGCAAGGCGTCGCGCGGGCCAAAGGCCAGCGACCCCTGCCGCGACCAGGGAAAGCCCCAGGAGCCAGACCCAATCAAGTGGAAAAATCGTCATGGGAATCTGCCATCCGAAAGCTTCGACGTTAATGATTGTTAATAGCACCCAGGCCAGTATCAGGCCGACAGGTATAGCCAGAATGAAGGTCAGACACGCCAGAACGAGCGCTCTGAAGAACTCGATCAATCCAAGGGTCTTGCGGGGTATGCCCATGGCCCAAACGGGTGCGAGTTGCGGCAAACGCATTGCCGCAAGCGTCAGAAGGCTGGTAAGAATTGCAACCGCGGCAACAGAGAGCGTCAAGACGTTCAGTGCGGCGCTGACCGCGAAAGTGCGGTCGAAAATTTCGAGCGAGAACGTCTTAAGTGAGCCCTGATCGACGATGTTCTCGGGCGGGAGCCCAAAATCCTCGGTTAGGGCTGTCCGTAATGATGCGACATCAAGAGGGTCGAGACGGAGACCGAAATCTGTACGATCGACATCCGGGTAGCGTGCCGTCAGAATGTCGAGAGGTAGAATGACCTGTCCCAGTGGATTGCCGTAATCGCTGTAAACACCTGTAATCGTTGTCTTCCAACCTCCGGGCATTGCAATCGTATCGCCGGGGCCAAGTTCTTCACGTCTTGCCAGTTGTTCGTTAATCAACGCGCCTTCGTTTTGACCAATCAAGTCCCAAACGCCCACAACGCCGTCAATAAGCGGCCAGTTTTCCCGGTAAGTCGCGTGATCGACGACACCGTAAATTTCGCCCGGCGCGCCAAGGATTTCAGTACTGGTGTGCCAGATCGGTAGGACAGCTTCAACGCGGGGTGTGACAAAGGCAATTAACGCTTCGACTTGCTCGTCGTTTTCCGCGCCTATGTAGACTTCGCTGGCAAGCCTTTGGTCCAGCCAGCCAGTGAAAGTCAGGCGAAAGCTGCCGACCATCGTTGAGACGCCGATATTTGCCGCCAGAGCGAGCAACAGCGCCATCAAGGCAAGGGACAGCCCCGGGATCTGTTGACGAGTATCGGCCCAAAACCATTGCGCAACAGGACCCGAGCCGGCGAAGCGCTGGCCAAGATTAAGTAGTATGACCAAAGCGGCAGGGAGTGTTAACGCGGCGGCGATCAGTAGCCCTCCGAGTAGAGTGAATCCTGAAAGCAGATTGCTTCCAAAAAGTCCCGCTGAAACCGCTATTAAAAGCGCAAGACCGGCCAGCGATAGCTGCATGCGCATGGTGCGCGCCGAGGCCATGGACCAAGCTCTTGGAAGTGCAGTTGCAAGAGGCGTGAGACGCGCGACCTGGAACAGGCTTGTAGCGGCCGCCAATACGGTCCCAACGATAGCAATTGCAAGGCCGCTGACCCACCATCCCGGAGACAGTGTCAGGGTTCCTTCCACCGTTGCACCGTATAGGCCGCGCAAGGTGGCGGCCACATCCGGGAGCAAGACGGCGGCCACAAGATACCCAAGTCCGATGCCCAAAGCGCCCGCCACAAGCGCGAACATCAAGAGTTCTGCCATCAGCAGCGCCACAAGACTGCGGGTGGTGACGCCAATCGCACGAAGCGTCCGAAAGACCGTCCGTCTTTGCTCAAAGGCTAGCCCGACCGCGCCGTTCACGATGAACAGTCCGACGACGAAACTCAGCAAGCCGAAAGCCGTCAGGTTAAGATGAAAGCTGTCCGTCAACCGCCCAAGATCGGCCGCGTTGTCTGGTGCGCGAAGGGTCAATTCGGGGGCAACTTCGCTGAGTAAAGGTTGACGAAATGGCTGCTCGCGAAGAACCGTCAGACGGCTTATACCTTCAATGTTTGTAAGGGCTTGTGCGGCAGCGATATCCATGATGGCGAGGCCAGGGGCGACACCTTCGACGACGCGCACCCGTGCGCCGAGATCAGCCAGGCGCAAAGCCGTGGCGGGTGCCGCAAGAACGAGACCGTCCGGTCCCAGAAAATCGGAAATTTCAACTTCAGAAACGGCAGCGCCCGCCGGATTTTCCCGGGATAACGTCAGCGGATCAACGCCAAGAACGCGGACACGGCCATCGCCTCCCGAGAGCCAGCCATCGACCACCGGGCTGACCAGCCAGCCGCTTTGACGCAAGGCGACGAAGGTATCGTTGGCAATCGCGGCGCCTGACTGGTTGATCAGGACGGGATCGCCCCCAAGAACACGCGCGGCGTCGTCGTAGCTTTTTCGGGCCTCGGCGTTGATGGCCTGAACGCCGGACCACAGCGCGGTTGCCAGAGCCAGGCCGGTGATGAGCGTGATCAACTGGAACGGGCGCTTTTTCCAGTGCGAGAGCAGCGCCAGAAGAACGGCGCGCGACATCATTGGAATTGACCTCGGCTGAGGTGCTTACGTCGATCGGCGCGGGCGGCAAGCCGGGTAGAATGTGTGACGATCAGGAGCGCGGCATTCTGGTCACGGGCCGCGGACAAAAGGAGATCAAAAACATGGTCACCGGTTTGTTCATCAAGGTTACCGGTCGGTTCGTCTGCGAGGATGAGTTTGGGCGACGCAGCGATGGCACGGCCTATGGCGACGCGTTGTTGTTGGCCGCCAGAGAGTTGTTCGGGGTATTTGTCGAGGTGGTCGGTCAGGCCGAGGGAGGCTGCAAGCGCGGCGGCGTCGGCGGTTTTGCCAGACAGGCGCGCCTGAAACGTAAGGTTTTGAGCCACTGTCAGCGAAGGAATAAGGTTGAATTGCTGAAAGACTATTCCGATTTTCTCGCGCCTGAGGGCGGCGCTTGCGCTATCGCGCATTCCGGCCAAGTTACTGCCATCTATGATGATTTCGCCTTCATCGACGGGCTCAAGGCCGGCGATCATGTGCAAAAGTGTTGACTTGCCGGACCCGCTTTCGCCGGTCAGGGCGACGACCTCGCCGGGGGCGAGTGACAAGGAGACACCGCGCAGAATTACAACGTCGCCAAAGCTTTTATTAACGGAAGTTACTGAAAGGACCATGTGGGACATTTAACCCGGTTGCGGCGTGCGAACAGAGGGTTAATCGACAGTGAGACCAGATGGCACAGTTTCGGGACGTCCGAGGGGGAGATTTCGCGCGGTTTTGCCCGTCAGGCTTTCAAGGAAAGCAACCAGATCGGCAATGTCATTGTCGCTGAGGTCACGAGGGGTGATGTCGATCTTGGCGCGTTGCCGCGCGATCTCGCGGTGCTGATATTGGACGGCGAAGTCGGCGCGCGCCAACCATGGAACTGACGGCAGTCGGGCCTGATCGCGGGTCCATTGATCGAGAGCGGTGCGAGGATCGAGATGGTGACGCACGATGCCTTCCAGCGTTGGATAGGCCCCGTTGTGTCCGTAAGGTGCTGTTAATGCAACATTTCTCAGCATGGGGGTGCGGAAGCGATACGCGTCTTCAAGCCGGTCACTTTCGCCCATGCGCCCCACATCGCGGGGTTGAAGGTCAAAGCGTCGGGTCTTGCCAGGACCGAATGCGGGTAGGGCGAGGGCGTGGAATTTCTGGTCCGACATGAGTGGACTGGAGTGACAGGACGCACATCCTGCGTCGCCATAGAACAACTCCATGCCGTTCTTGGCAGCGGGCGTCAGCGCGGTGTCGTCGCCAGCCAGAAACAGGTCAAAAGGACTGTCGTGGTTTTTCCACTCGGTCCCCATGAACGCCGCCAGTGCGTTCGCGATGTCGACGATTTCCACATCTTCAGGTTTGTTAATGTCATCAAACGCCTTAACAAACATTAATCCATAGTCCGGATTGGTGCGCACGGCCAAAGTGATGATCGGCCAGGCGTTGTCGATGCGGTCATTGATGGCGCCACCGACTTCGTTTTCGCGCGGGGCGCCTGCCATTTCGAAACGCGCGGTCAAAGGGAACAGGGCCTGGGCGGCGAGGATGGTTTCCAAGCCCTCGGGCAGCCATTCTTCAGCCGGCGAGTTGAAGCCATTGCCGAAGATGTCCGAGACGGAGAGGCGGCCATCGTGAAACAGGACGTCTATGTCTTTCGCGCCGAGATTCCACAGGGCGGGCGCGTTCCTTGGAATGCGCTTTTCGATGCGATCCGGGCCAGTGCCTGCGTGACGTTCTGGACCCACGCCCTCACCGCCTTCACCGATGCCGAGGCTAAGGCCGTCCGAGCCACCAAGGTCATGGTGGTGACAGGTGCCACAAGAGATATTTCTGTTGCCCGACAGGATCTTGTCATAGAACAGAAGTTGACCGATTTTGGCTTTTTCCGGGTCAAAGGCGATGAAATCATCGTCCGTAAGCGGCCTCGGAACGTCCGCCGCCGACGCGGGCAGAGCGATGCAAAGGGCAAGGATATGAAACAGACGATTCATGGGTTTATTCTGGCAGGTG
This sequence comes from Boseongicola aestuarii, assembly GCF_900184815.1. Taxonomy (GTDB): domain Bacteria; phylum Pseudomonadota; class Alphaproteobacteria; order Rhodobacterales; family Rhodobacteraceae; genus Boseongicola; species Boseongicola aestuarii. Next base: position 23,027 of record NZ_FXXQ01000006.1, read on the forward strand.
CAGCCGTGCTCGCAAGCCCTGTTCGGGCTGAAATCGAAACAGCCCGCGACCTTATGGAAGCGGGCCGGTTTGAAGAAGCGATGCAGGAATTCCTGCCTGCGGCACGGTCTGGAAACGCGGATGCTGAGGAATTGATCGGCGTGATGTATGCGCTTGGACTGGGTGTTGAGCGTGATCCGGAGCGGGCGTTCGAGTGGTACTTGCGCTCGTCTTTGAAGGGGCATCCGGGGGCTCAGTCGGGGTTGGGGTGGTATTACGAATTGGGGCTTGGAATGCCTGCGCCGGATTTGGTGCGGGCGTATCTGTGGTATGGGTTGAGCACAATCGGCGGCGATCCGGATGCGGCTATCTCGTTGGAAGAAATACAGAAAAAGATGACGCAGGATGAGATTGATCGCGCGGATGTGCTGATTAACGATTATAAACCGTGGATGTATCCGTTCCGCTGAGGTCAGCAAAACAGGCTGAAATGCGACGTCGGTACAACGTCGGTACAACGTCGGTGTCGCGTCGGTGCGACCGCGCGCCGGATTAGGGGTTCGTTCATCTGGTTTAACTTTTGCGCAGAACCATTGGATTTTAACAGCTTTTCTCGCTTCCTTGCTGATGGAGCGGCCAAAACGGTTGACTTGAGCTGTCTTTGGCCCCATGTCCCCCCTACGACGATTCTGCCGCGTGAGCAGACCGCGCCCTTTTGAGGTGCGAGGCGTCAGACCAATCAAAGGCACCCACCTCACGCAGGGGTCCGGCGCGACGACGAGCCAGCGGCATTCGGCCTTTGGATCAGCGCGGCGCGCAACCCGACTGCGACCTGACCGTCCGATCCCGGGCGGTGGTGCGATTTACAATGACGCGCGGCATGGCCCGCGTCGAAAGAAGAGAATTAATGGACTTTGATATGTTGGGGCTTCAGCCCCGTATTGTAGCGAAACTGGCCGAGCAGGGGATCACCGATCCAACCCCGATCCAGAAGAAAGCGATCCCTTACGCGATGCAGGGGCGCGACGTGATGGGGCTGGCGCAGACCGGCACGGGCAAAACGGCGGCCTTTGGTTTGCCGCTTATTCACACCCTGATGAAAATGGGCGTGAAGCCCGAACCGAAGACCGCGCATGGTCTGATTCTGGCTCCGACGCGCGAGTTGGCGAAGCAGATTTCCGATAACCTGAAAGCCTATACCCAGGGCACGCATCTGAAGATCGGGATCGTCGTGGGCGGTCAGTCGATCAATGTGCAGATACAGCGGCTGGCGAAGGGCACGGACCTTTTGGTGGCGACTCCGGGGCGTCTGATCGACCTGATCGACCGTCGCGCGGTGCGTCTGGATCAGACGAAGTTTCTGGTGCTGGACGAGGCCGATCAGATGCTGGACATGGGCTTTATTCATGCGCTGCGCCGGATTGCACCTCTGTTGTCGCCGAACCGCCAGACGATGCTGTTTTCGGCCACGATGCCCAAGCAGATGAGCGAACTGGCGGATGCCTATCTGACGGATGCGGTGCGCGTGGAAGCGGCGCCTCCGGGCAAGCCTATCGAGAAGATCACGCAAGGACTTCACTATGTGGCGCAGTCCGAGAAGACGAAGCTTTTGATCGAGTATCTGGACGGCCATCGCGACGAGATGGCGCTGGTTTTTGCGCGCACGAAGCATGGTTCGGAGCGGTTGATGAAGGGCTTGGTGAAGGCCGGATTTGCGGCAGGGTCGATCCACGGCAACAAAAGCCAGGGTCAGCGGGACCGGGCGATTGAGGCGTTCAAGACCGGCGACTTGCGGGTTCTGGTGGCCACGGATGTGGCCGCGCGGGGTCTGGATATTCCGGGCGTACGGCATGTCTATAATTATGACTTGCCGAACGTGCCGGACAATTATGTGCACCGCATCGGTCGCACGGCGCGTGCGGGCGCAACGGGCCGTGCGGTGGCGTTTTGTTCAGCCGAAGAGCTGAAGGAACTGCGCGATATCGAAAAGACGATCAAGAAGGCGATTCCGGTGATCGGCGGTCGTCCGCCAGAGCCTCCTCAGGGGCAGAAAGCCGGCGGCAACCGGCGCGGAGCCAAGCCGGGCGGTCCAGCGGGCAAACCCAACAGCAACAAGCGCAGACGTCGGCCAAACCGGGGCGGCGCAAAAGCGCGCGCTGCCTGAGGCCGGACCAAGGCGGCGTCAGCCTGGCAGGATGTCGCCAATATTGTTGATGATACTGACCAGCAGCACGATGCCGCAGATCATGAGCGCCAGCCAGAACACGAAGTGCATGACGATGGCCGAAGCCCCAAAGCCGATGGCAAGCGTCGGAAGCCGTGTCGGCTCGTGGCGAAAAAGTGCGATCCCGCCCAGAGCCATCGCGGCACCTGCCATGCCGAGCGCGGCGATGGTGATCGCAGGTGCATAGCTGGGCGGCGGCGGTGCGACGGGGGCGGGTTCGCCCGACAGCGCACGGCTGGCGGAGAGCCGGATGTCGGCGGCGATTTCGCCGATGACCGTGCCCGCGCTTTTCGCGGGCGGCTCCTCGAAGATCGCCGACATCTGGATCACCAGAATGACGAGGCTGATAGCCCCGAGGAAAAAGCCCGCCAGCCCGAATTTCGCCGGGCGGATTGGGGGAGCGGTCTGGTCCATGTCATTCATTCCTCGTCTTTTTTCAGGTAAACATTAAAAATGGTAAGGGGCTAAATTATGGCTTTGCAGGCTATGGCAGTTTAGCCAGTTGCGTGACCGATGGATCCGAAAGGGCCAAGGTCCTTAAAGTGTGGTATCGTCCGGACGGGGAGGCAAGCTGCTTATGCCAAAGGAAAATAGGTCACTTTTGCGCGCCTTCGACGTGCAGTCACGCATGTTCATTCCACTTTGGCGACGCGTGGCGATCGTGGGAGTGTGCGGGCTTTGGGCGATTTTGGAATGGTGGAGCGGCAATCCGGGCTGGGCGCTTTTGTTCGCGGCGATCGGGGCCTATTGCGCGCATCAGTTTTTTATCGCCTTCAATCCGCCCGAGGACGAAGGCGGGTCTTGAGCGGACGTTTTTGGCGCTTACTCGGGTAGGGTTATCGTGCCGACGACACGGGATTCCCGAAGCGGCATGGCCTTATACATGATCTCGACGGACGTGGTCGCGATGCCCTCCCCGGTGATACCCTCGAATTTTCCTGATCCGGATTCGATGGTCCAGGTGTTTGCGGCACCCTGCTGGCCTGCCTGCCATTCCATGATGAAGGTGTCGTCGCCTTCGCCGTAGATGCAGATCCCCTGGATCGAGCCTGTGCCGTCCTGATTGCCGAAGCCCGAGCCGATGCAGCGCACAGGGCCTTCTTCCAGAGGGCCTTCGATGACTTCAAAATAGCCGTCGTTGTCTTGTGTGAAGAAAATCTTGTCGGCAAGTTGGTAAGATTGCTGATTGATCCTGTAGATGTTGTTGATGACGATGCGGTCCTGCGCGACGCTGGCGCCTGCCGTCAGAACGAGCGCGAGCGCGGCGGCGATATGTTGACGTGTCATGCGATCCCTTTCAGTGTTTGGGGCAGGTTAGCAGGTCGCTTTGCGTTTCCCTAAAAGATTTAAATTGGTTAGCCGGGACAGGGTGGGGGGCGCATGCGCCACGAAAAAGGGCGCCCTGTGGGGCGCCCTTTCGGCTTTCAGTGAGGCGTTAACCTTCGCTAAGACCTCTTAGTTCAGGTCGGCCGCGCGGGCTGCGTCGATTTCGGCTTCGACGACGGCGACAGAGGCGTTCAGCGCATCGAGGATGCGTGTGCCGCCTTCGACGTTTTCACCAAACCATGCGAAAACAGGCGAGGCTGCTTCTTTGAATGCAGCTTTATCGTCCGGGGTCGGAACGTAGAGGTCACCGCCGCCCGCTGCGAATTCTTCGTAAGCGGCGATCGACTTGCGCTTTGGAGACGCGAAAGTTGCCTGCTGGAGCGCATAGAAGCCGTCAAGCACGACGCGCTTCATGTCGTCTGGCATGGAGGTGAACTTCTCGTTGTTCATGAACCACAGCGCACCCATGTAAGCGTGGCCGTCGAGGGTCACGTACTGCAGGCCCGCATCCGGGAACTTCATGCCCATGATGTCGGTGATGCCGTTCTTGGAGCCTTCGACGACGCCGGTCTGCAGCGAGGTGAACAGCTCGGGCCATGGGATCGGAGTTGGCGAGGCACCAAGTGCTTTCACAAGCTCTTGTGGCAGATCGGCGACCACGGTGCGGATCTTGAGGCCTTCCATGTCGGATGGCATTGCGACACGGCGCTGCGTGTTCGCGAAGTTGCGCCAGCCGCCGGTGTTGCCGACGGTCATCAGGCGGATCGTTTCACCGGAGGCTTCCAGTGTCATTTCCTTCATGGTGCGCATGAATTCGGTGTTGTTTTCCATCACACCTTCAGCCACGCGGTCGTCTGCCATGAGATACGGCAGGTCAAGCACCTGAACGAAGGGGAAGATGCCGGAAGCACCACCCGAGGTTGAGATGTAGACGTCGATGTTGCCGTCAGCCACGCCCTGAAGGCACTCGGCGCCATTCGAGCAAAGCTGCGTGCCGATAAAGACTTCGACTTCGATTGCGCCGTTGGAGGCTTGCTCAACGAAGTTCTTGAACACGTTGAGGCCGTCGGCGTCTTCGTCATTCTCGTTCGAGTTTGCAGTTGCGCGGATAGTGTATTGCGCGTGGCCGGCCGCATAGGCGGAAAACGCGCCTGCGGTGACCAGTGTTGCGGCCAGCGCCGCAGTTGTAAGACCTTTTAGCATTGGTAACTCCCTGTAGGTTGCTTTGGTCATTGAACGAACCCGGTCAGTCTTGGGATCGTCATGGAAATGGCCGGGATATAGGTGATCAGGAAGATCACCAGTACCTCGACGGCGAGGAATGGCAGGATGGCCCGTGCGATGGTCTGCACCTTTTCCCCCGAAACGGAGGAGGCGACGAACAGGACCAGTCCCATGGGCGGGGTTGCAAGCCCCACGGTGAGGTTCACCGACATGATGATCGCGAAGTGCACGGGGTGCACGCCGAGATCGACGAAGATCGGACCCAGAATGGGACCGAGGATGATGATCGCCGGGCCCGCATCAAGGAACATGCCAACAATGAACAACAGGATGTTGATCAAAAACAGCAGGATCAGCGGGTTTTCCGACAGGCTGAGGATGTAGTCCGCAAGGATTTGCGGCGCGTAAGACAGCGAGACCACGGTCTTGAACGCCATCGCGCCGCCGACGAGGAGGAGGACCACCGCTGAGGTCATGGCCGAGCGGCTGAGAACCGCCGGCAGGTCTTGCAGCGTCATGGTTTTCAGAACGAAGAATGCGACGACGATGGCATAGGCCACGGCGACGGCGGCGGCTTCGGTGGGGGTGAAAACTCCGAGAAGGATGCCGCCGAGGATCAGGATCGGCGTTTGCAGCGGCACGACCGCACGTTTGGTGACCATGCGGAAGTCGCTGTCGATGCGGCGGCGCATGTTCATCAAAAGGACGTGGGCGGCAATCACTCCGACGAGGAAGGTCGTCATCACCACGAGGGTTGACGCGCCTTCGCCGGCAAGGCCTGTGGTGCCACGGAACAGCGCGAAGATCAGCCAACCGACGTTGAGGCGCAGAAGGACGAAGCTGACCCAGTATTCGCGGGAGGTGAGCGTCATGCCTTTTTGCACGATGCGTTCGGCTTTCGGCAGGTCGTATTTGTTGGCCATAAGGCGCACGACCAACATCAGGCCGAGGCCGACCATTACGCCGGGGACGATGCCGGCAAGGAACAGCGCCGCCACGCTTTCGCCCATGACATAGGCGTAGATGATCATGATGCCGGATGGCGGGATGATCGGGCCGATGACCGAAGACGCGGCGGTAACGGCAGCGGCGAAGCGGCGAGTGTAGCCTTGCTTTTCCATGGCAGGGATCAGCATCGAACCAAGCGCCGAAGTGTCAGCCACGGCGGACCCCGAGAGGCCCGCAAACAGCATGGACGACAGGATGTTGACGTGCGCGAGACCACCGCGCAGGTGACCCATAAGGGCCTGGGAGAATTCAACGAGGCGTTCGGTGATGCCGCCTTTGTTCATCAGCTCGCCCGCCAGCATGAAGAACGGGATCGCCATCAGCGGAAAGCTGTCCATGCCGTTGTAGACGTTGCGGTAAAGAAGCGTGAGTTCCTTGGTCGGGTTGACGGCACCTTCGTCCAGCGCGCTGAGATAAAGAAGAATACCCGGCGCAGCGAGCAGGCCGAAGAATACCGGCAGGCCGATCATCAGGAAAACGAGGAAGACAGGGAGGAACCAGATCAGCATGTGCGTTACTCCACCAGTGTTTCAGCGTCGGACGGCGTGAGGTCTTTGACCTCGCCTCCGAGGAGCGTGATCAGGGTGCGCAGGATCAGCTCGATGTTCACGATCAGCATCAGGACCATGCCGAGGAAGAACGAGAGCATCATCCAGCTGCGCGGCACGCGGCACCATGGCCCCGAGCCGACCCCCTTGGCGCCGAGGGCGTCGCAAATGCCAGTGCCGTTGCCCGGCACAAAGAGAGAGGAGGTCGCGAAGCTGCCGGAAAAGCCCGTCACCTCGGACCAGCCGATCTGCACCGCGAGGGCAAGGACGAAGCCCGAGATGATCAGAAGGATCAGGCTGACAAGGGCGCCGATTGCCCTTGGCAACGCCTCGACCGCCATGTCGATCGCGACGAAGCCACCCATGCGGTAGGCCATCGGAGCCATCAGCCCTGTCATCCAGAGCATCATGAAGCGTGCGGCTTCATCGGGCCAGGGCAGGGCGTTGTTCAGGGCATAGCGGAAAAAGACTTGAACAAGGATCGCCAGGACCATCAGCGCGATAGCGACAAGCGATATCGCGCGTCCAATCTTGAGAACGTAGTCGTTCCAAGCCTGGAAGGGCCACAATAGCCCATTGAGAAACGCCATAGCGTCTATCCTCCCTAGTGGCCCCGTTTTTTGTTTTATGGGGTCCGGTTTTATCGACTTACTGTCGATGCTTACTCAACGTCTGTAAAGCGCCCATATGACCCTTTCGAGAACACAAGGGGGGCGCCGTCCGTCATTTCTGCGCGGTTGACTTCGCCGACGATAATCACGTGATCGCCGCCGTCGTGGATGGCGTGTTGCGTGCATTCAAAGCGCGCAAGGCAGCCGTTGATTAATGGCACACCGTGCGCGTTTTCGCTGTAGTCGAGGCCGTCAAAGGCGGTGCCATCGCGTGCAAAGGTCTGGCACAGTGCGACCTGTTCGGCATTGAGGACGTGGATCGCATAGTGGCGGGCGGCCTCGAAGGCGGGAAAGCGACGCGAGGATTTGGCCGGAGACCACAGCACGAGGGCCGGATCGAGCGAGAGCGACGAAAAGCTGTTGGCCGCGATGGCAATGGGGCCGGTTTCGGTCTTGCAGGTCACGATCGTGACGCCGGTAGCAAAAGTGCCCAAGGCGTCGCGAAAGGCGCGCGCGTTTTCGAGGGTTGGGGTGAAAGCGGTCATGGCACCTCGTGTCCGACGGCGGCGGAGTAAAGTTCGAACCATGTTTCGCGATCCATATCGACTTTCAGCGCGTCGCCCAAGGCCTTGATACGGTTGATGTTATTGGTGCCCATGACTGGAAGAATGCCGGACGGGTGCGCCAGAAGCCACGCGGTTGCGACGGCGGCGGCATCGGTGCCGGTTTCATGTGCGACCCGCGAAAGGATGGCCTGCACGTCACCTTCGCCGGTCATCAGGCCGCCGCCACCGAGGGGGGACCATGCCATTGGCGCAATCTCGTTTTCTTGCAGGAAGGCAAGGTCTCCATTGGTGAAGGCGTCAAAGCAAGACAGGCTGATCTCGATCTGGTTCACGACCAAGTCGTTTTCCATTGCCGATTGCAGCAGCGAGAAATCCCAGGGGCGGAAGTTGGACACGCCGACGGCCCGAACCTTGCCGGCTTCGACAAGCGCGTCGAGGGCCCGGCCGGTTTCGTGATGATCCATGAAAGGGTCTTGGCGGTGGATCAGCAGAAGATCGAGGTGGTCGGTGTGCATCAGCTTCAGTGAACGCTCGACCTGTGAGGTGATGTGTTCGGCCGAGGTGTCGTAGTGCTTGACGCGGGCATTCGGAAAGGCGTCGCAGGGCACAACGATATCGGTCTTCGAGATGAGTTCGATCTTGTCGCGCAGCGACGACGATTTCAGGGCCGTGCCGAGCAGTTCTTCGGACTTGTACAGACCATAGATATCGGCCTGGTCGATGGTGGTGATGCCTTGCTCGAGACAGGCCTCGATCTTGGCTTGGATGTGGGCGGGCGAGGTGTCGTCGGCCTCGTCCAGACGCCACATGCCGTAGACGATGCGGGAAAAGCTGAGGTCTTCGGTAAGGGTTACGCGGTCCATTATTTTCTTTCTCCGACACCAAGTGGTGTTGCGGGGGGTGAGGCGGGCACGCGGCCGTAAGCCTCTGGAAGGGATGCAGTTTTTAATTCGGGGAGGACGCGTTTACCAAAGTGTACGCACTCATCAATGTGGGGGTAGCCCGAGAAGATGAAGGCGCGAATGCCCATCTTCTGGTATTCTTCGATCTTGGAAAGGACCTGATCGGTTGAGCCGACAAGAGCCGCTCCACAGCCCGAACGCGCGCGGCCAACGCCGGTCCACATGCCGGGTTCGACATAGCCGAACTTGTCGGCCAGCTCGCGCGCTTTTGCCTGATGGGCGACGCCCAGCGAAATGCTGTCGTGGGCGCGGTCGCGGATCAGTTTGCCGTATTCATCATCGAGTTTTGAAACGAGGTGTTCGGCGTATTCCTTGGCCTCGGCCTCGGTGTCGCGCACGATCATGTGGACGCGCAGACCGTAGTCCAGAGTGCGCCCGTATTTCTCGGCGACAGCATTAACGTCACGCATGCGTTGGGCGAGGTTTTCCTTTGGCTCGGGCCACATCAGGTAGACGTCGCAATGCTGACCGCAAAGGTCGAGGGCGGCGGGGGAGTAGCCGCCGAAATACATGAGAGGGCCGCCATTTTGCTGGTAGGGTCTGGCGGGATCGGTGGGCACGTTCTTGAAGGTGTAGACGTCGCCTTCGTAGTTGATCTCGTCTTGTGTCCAGGCCTGACGGAGGATCTCGACCACTTCGCGGGAGCGCTGATAGCGCAGTTTGCTTTCGGCCACCTCGCCGGGAAAATCCGAGGAGATGATGTTGATTGTCAGACGCCCCTTCAACATGTGATCGAGAGTCGCGATGGTGCGCGCCAGCATGATTGGCTGCATCTCGCCGCAGCGGACGGCAGCGAGCATATTGATTTTTTCAGTGAGCGGTGCGCAGCCGGCAACGAAGCTAAGTGTGTCCTGTCCGACCTGATAGGACGAGGGCGCGAGAATGTTGCGGAAACCCTGCTTTTCGGCTTCGAGTACGATGTCCCGGCAGTGTTCCCAAGACGATCTGAGCGATCCGTCCGGCACGCCCAGATAGGCGTAGTCATCTGAACACAAGGCAGAAAACCAACTGACTTCGGCAGCCTCAAGGTCGGCGGAGGTGACGGGAACAACGGTCATACGATTCTTCTCCGGGGCGCTATTTTTATCTTGCGTAGCATCCGCATTGATATACATCAATAGTGTATCAATTTAGAGATTGGCCTTTTCGGTGCCCGACACGTCCGCGCTGCCAAAGTACGTCCAGACCGCAGAGTTGCTGATCCGCGAGATCGCAGCCGGGCGTTTGGCCGACGGCGCGCGCCTGCCGCCGGAACGCGACATGGCGGGCGAGTTGGATGTTTCGGTCGGGACCTTGAGAAAGGCCTTGAACGATTTGGCCGACAAGGGGCTGTTGGAGCGCATCCAGGGGTCGGGAAACTATGTCCGCCACCGGGCCGATGCGGCGGGGGTCTATGCGTTCTTCCGGTTGGAGCTGATCGACGGAGGCGGATTGCCGACGGCAGATTTGCTGTCGGTCGAGAGGATGGAGAAATCGGCCGATCTACCTGAATTCGGGGCGTCGCGGGATGCGCATCGCATCCGCCGGTTGCGTCGGTTGTCGGGGCGACCCGCGGCGTTGGAGGAGATCTGGCTGGATGCTCATTGGGCGCAAACGGTGCGCCGCGAGGATTTGCTGGACAGTCTTTACTATTATTACCGCACGCGCCTCGGGCTATGGATCGCCCGGGCGGAAGACCGGATTGGCGTTGACGCTGTTCCGGACTGGGCGGTTGAGGATTTCAAACCCACACCCGGGACTGCGGCGGGGTATATCGAACGGTGGGGGCGTGCGAATGACGGCGCCATCGCTGAATATTCGCGCACGTGGTTTGACCCTGCGGTTGCGCGATACATTGCGCGGATAAGGTAGCGAACTCAATGGAACGTGTTGTAAACTATGGCGTAATTGGATGCGGCATGATGGGCCAGGAGCATCTTCGCAATATCGCGTTGCTGCCAGGCGCGCGCGTTGCGGCGATTTTCGAACCCGACCGATACATGGCGGATGCCGCAAAAGCGATTGCGCCGAACGCAAAGCTGGTTGGGTCGATTGCCGAGCTTTTGGCGATTTCGGAAGTGGATTGCCTGTTGGTTGTCTCGCCGAACCATCTGCACGTGCCGCAGTTTGAAGAGATCGCAGCGACGCGGCCTTTACCTTTGTTAATCGAAAAGCCTCTTTACACCGACCCTGCCCACGCCGCTCGGATTGACGAGTTGGCCGCGAGCTATCCCGCTCCGGTTTGGGTGGCGATGGAATATCGCTATATGCCGCCGATCCAGACCCTGATTTCCGAGGTCGAGGCCGCGACGGGTGGCCCGACGATGCTGACGATCCGCGAGCATCGTTTTCCATTCCTGCCAAAAGTCGGCGATTGGAACCGGTTCAACCGCTATACGGGCGGAACGTTGGTTGAGAAATGCTGTCACTTCTTTGATTTGATGCGCTTTATTCTGAAATCCGAGCCGGTGCGCATTGTCGCAAGTGCCGGGCAGGACGTTAACCATCTGGACGAAAAATACGCAGGTGAGACGCCGGATATTTGGGATGGTGCTTACGTGATTGTGGAATTCGCGTCCGGAGCGCGGGCGATGCTTGAGCTTTGCATGTATGCGGAAGGATCAAAGTATCAGGAAGAGATTTCGGTTGTCGGACCGGCGGGCAAGATCGAAGCCTTTGTTCCGGGGCCGGGGCGGTTCTGGCCAACGCATCTCGGCGCGCCGCCGGTGCCGCAGGTGGTGGTGTCGCCCCGTCATCCAAAGGGGCCGCAAGTTGTTGAAATTCCAGTAGATCCGACGATCTTGGATGCTGGCGATCACAATGGATCGACTTTCTACCAACATGCGCGGTTTCTGGAACTGGTGCGCTCGGGTGGTGAGGCCGAAGTCTCGTTGCGCGACGGTGCGCAGGCGGTCGCGATGGGCCACGCCGCACAGGACGCAGCACGCGGGGGCGGGGCAGTTGTTCTGGGTGTGCCGGGTGTCGTGAGCGACACGAGGGTGTCGCAAGAGAGCGCGATGGGATAACGCGAGATTCGCACACTTTGGGTGTTAACCTTCGGAGGGGTGCGATGAGGATTGAGGATTTAAGCACGGTTCTGCAACCTGTTGCGGTAGCGAACGGCTTGCCGAACGCGTTCTATACATCGGACGAAATTTACGCGGCTGAACGCGATGCGCTTTGGTTTTCGTCCTGGGCTGGGATTTGCGCCGAAGCGGAAGTCGCCGAACCCGGCGACGCGCGACCTGTTGATTTTCTGGGAGTGCCGCTGTTCCTGTTGCGCGGAAAAGACGGTGTTCTTCGAGTTTTTCAGAACATTTGCCGCCATCGCGGCATGATCCTTGTCACCGAACCGCGCAGAATCGAAGGGGCCATTCGCTGCCCGTATCATTCGTGGTGTTACAGCCATAAAGGCGCACTGGTGGCCACACCACATGTGGGCGGGCCGGGGCGGAACTCGCACCCCGATATCAAGCGCGACGAACTAGGGTTGATCGAGGTGCGCAGCCATGTCTGGCTTGGCATTGTCTACATCAACCTCTCCGGGGATGCGCCGGAATTCACGGAGTTGCACCGCGATCTGATCGCGCGTTGGGCGGAATTTGATGTGCCGATGTATCACGGCGGCGCCGACAGCACGTTCACGCTGGACTGCAAGACGAACTGGAAACTGGCGGTTGAGAATTACAGCGAGAGCTATCATTTGCCTTGGGTCCATCCGGGGCTGAACAGCTATTCTCGGCTTGAAGATCACTATAATATTGAAATTGAAGGAAAATTTTCGGGGCAGGGAACCGAGGTCTACCGCCAGATCAAGGGCGACAACGGGCAGGTTTTCCCCGATTTCCCCAATCTTTCCGACAAGTGGGATACCGGGGGCGAATACATCACAGTCACGCCGAATGTCATGTTGGGCGTGCAGCGCGATCACGTGTTTGCCATCATTCTGGAGGCGAAAGGGCCACGGTTGACGCGCGAACACGTTCACATTTTCTATGCCACACCAGATACATCGGAAGCATTGCGCAAGAAGAACGCGCATCTTTGGGAAGGTGTTTTCATCGAGGATATAGGCGTCGTCGAAGGGATGCAGGCCGCGCGTGGCGCGCCGGGTTTTGACGGCGGGCGGTTTTCGCCTGCGATGGACGGTCCGACGCATGTTTTCCATCGTTGGGTCGCAAGCCGCATGATGTCCGCGCAACATGCGGCCGAATAGGTCCGATCGTTTCATTTCGGCGCAAATGCCATGACGCGCGATCCGCTTCAGGAGGCGCTGTTGGCTGCCCATGCTATTGATGACCGAAGGGCTTTGGTTGCGCTTTATCGTGACGCAGCGGATTTGGCATATTCAGCGCAAGATATTGATAAGGAATGCTTTTTCCTCACGCATGCGTGGATCTTTGCGCTTGAGACGGATCATGAACTGGTCCACGAACTTTTCGCTCGACTGGATCGCAATGGACGGGTTTGACTTGGGTAATTCAGAGGCGGGACGGAGATGAGATCACAGGCCAGAGTTGTGGTGATCGGCGGTGGCGTTGTTGGGTGTTCGGTGCTGTACCATTTGACCAAACTTGGGTGGTCCGACGTCATGCTGATTGAGCGATCCGAGTTAACCAGTGGTTCGACATGGCATGCGGCGGGCGGTTTTCACACGCTGAACGGCGATACCAATATGGCGGCGCTTCAGGGGTATACGATCCGGCTTTATCGCGAGTTGGAAGAATTGACCGGGCAGTCCTGCGGTTTGCACCATGTCGGCGGGATCACTTTGGCCGACACGCCCGAGCGACTGGACATGTTGAAGGCCGAACGCGCCAAGCACCGTTATATGGGTCTGGAAACTGAATTGCTTTCTCCGAGCGAAATCAGGGAGATGGCAGAGCTTGTCAATGTCGAGGGTGTACTTGGAGGATTATACGATCCGCTTGATGGGCATCTTGATCCGTCGGGCACGACGCAAGCATATGCCCGTGCCGCGAGGATGGGTGGGGCCGAAATCGTCACGCACACCCGTGTTCTGGAAACCAGCCCGCGCGCTGATGGCGGTTGGGATGTCGTTACGGAAAAGGGGACGGTTGTTGCCGAGCACGTGGTTAACGCAGCGGGGCTTTGGGCGCGAGAGGTCGCGGCGATGGCGGGAGTATATCTGCCGTTGATGCCAATGGCGCATCAGTATCTGGTGACTGAGGACATCCCGGAAATATATGAACGCGGGTCAGAGTTTCCGCATGTGATGGATCCCGGCGGTGAAAGTTATCTGCGCCAGGAAGGGCGGGGGCTGTGCATCGGATTTTATGAGCAGAAATGTGAACCCTGGTCGGTTAATGGGACGCCTTGGGATTTCGGACATGAACTGCTGAATGACTCCTTCGAAAAGATCGAGGACAGCGTTAATTTTGCCTATCGCCGGTTCCCGGTGCTTGAGCGAGCGGGTGTAAAGCGGGTAATTCATGGCCCATTTACGTTCGCGCCGGACGGCAATCCGCTGGTCGGTCCGGTGCCCGGGCTGCGAAATTATTGGACGGCTTGTGCGGTTATGGCCGGGTTTAGTCAGGGGGGCGGCGTTGGGCTTAGTCTGGCGCAATGGATGATCGAGGGCGAAACGGACCGTGATCCGCGGGCCATGGATGTTGCGCGCTTTGGTCGTTGGACGACGCCGGCCTACACACTTCCGAAGGTGATAGAGAATTATCAACGCCGCTTTTCCGTGAGTTATCCGAATGAGGAACTGCCCGCCGCGCGTCCGTTTCGTCGCACGCCGATGTACGATATCTGGGACGGGATGAACGCGGTTTTCGGCGCGACATATGGGCTGGAAGTTCCAAACTACTTCGCCCCTGATGGCGAGCCGCGATTTGAAACTCCGAGTTTCCGCCGCTCGAATGCCTGGGACGCGACTCGCGCGGAAGTCCATGCAGTGCGCAGGTCGGTCGGAATCAACGAGGTTCACAATTTCAGCAAGTTTCTGGTCACCGGCAGGAATGCGCGCGGTTGGCTGGACCGGATCATGGCGGGACGAATTCCAAAGCCGGGGCGCATGTCTCTGTCTCCGATGCTGTCACCCAAGGGGCGGCTGATTGGAGATTTTACGATCTCTTGTCTGGACGAGAAGACGTTTTTCTTAACGGCAAGTTACGCAAGTCAGGATTATCATCTCAGATGGTTCGAGCAACACCTGGAACCGGATGTATCGGTGCAGAACCTGTCGGATTTGGTGACGGGGTTTCAGATTGCAGGTCCGATGGCGCGAGAGCTATTGCAAAAGGTGACGACCGCGGATGTGTCGTCTGAGGCTTTCAAGTTCCTGGACGTGAAACTTATCGCGATTGGACTGGCTGATTGCCGAGTTCAGCGGGTCAGTTACACCGGCGATTTGGGCTATGAGATCTATTGCGACCTGACAAGTCAGAGGCATTTGTTCGACACGCTGTGGAGTGCAGGTCAAACAATGGGACTGCAGCCCTTCGGGATGCGGGCGATGATGTCCTTGAGGCTGGACCGGTTTTTCGGATCCTGGCAACGCGAGTTCTCGCCGGATTATACCGCGGCTGAAACCGGACTGGACCGCTTTATCCAGTTTCAAAAGCCTGTGAACTTTATAGGACGCGAGGCTGCCGAGATTGAAAGGGTGACATTGCCGCCGCGCGTTTTATGTGCGTTCGAGGTGGATGCGCAGGATTGCGATGTGGTTGGTTACGAGCCGATTTGGCGCGACGGGGGCGTCGTGGGTTTTTGTACGTCGGGCGGTTATTCGCATTGGTTGGACAAATCGATTGCCTTTGGTTTCGTGCCTCGCGAAGGCTTGGACGACACTTCGGGGTTCGAGATCGAGGTGCTTGGTCAACGTCGTCGCGCCGTTCGCTTGCCCGCCTCACCGTTTGATCCGGACGGTGGCAGGATGCGGCACTGACGTGAGATCAGGTTTCAGAAATCTTCCCAGTCATCGTCATCCGCGATCGCCAGTGAGCCGTCCGTCACGCTTCCGGGCTTGGGTTTGACGGGTGCGGCTTTGGGCGCGGCGCCTTGACGCTGACTTGACTGTGGGTTGGGTGAACCTGTGCTGGCGGACCGCGCGCCATCGAGTTTGTGGGGTGTTTGCTGTCTTGGCGCCGCGGCGCTGCCCGTGATCCGGAATCTGCCAGTCGTTGCAACAAGTGCATTGGCTTCTGCGGTGAGCGTATGTGTTGCGGCCGTCGTTTCTTCGAACATTGCCACGTTTTGCTGCGTGACCTGATCCAATTGACTGATGGCCGTATTGATTTCTTCAAGCCCCGTTGATTGTTCGCGCGCGGAGGCGGCGATCCCCGTCACATGTTCTTCGATATCTCCCACAGATGTGACGATTTCGTTGAGGGCTGTGCCCGCCTTGTCGACCAGTGAGACGCCTCGCTTGACCTGATTTCCCGAGGTCGAGATCAAGGTATTTATCTCGCGCGCCGCTTCGGAGGAGCGTTGGGCGAGGGCACGTACTTCGGACGCCACGACTGCGAAGCCGCGTCCTGCATCGCCGGCGCGTGCGGCTTCAACGCCTGCATTCAACGCAAGCAGGTTGGTCTGAAAAGCAATATCGTCGATCACCGAGATAATCCGGGAAATCTGTTCGGACGAACTGGCGATTTCCCCCATTGCGTCAACAGCTTCGCGCACCACCGTGCCTGACGCCTCGGCGTTTTTGCGCGCGTCGGTCACGACTTCACTGGCTTTGCTGGCTCCGTCAGCCGCAGAGGCCACGGAAGCGGTGATTTGCGTCAGGGCGGCGGCGAATTGTTCCAAGGTGGCGGCCTGTTGTTCCGTGCGGAGCGACAGATCGTCGGCGGCGGACGAAATATTTCCGGCTTCGCCGAGAATGGCGCCGGAATTGTCCATCACAAGCGATACTGCGCTGTCGAGCGCCAGGACGGGCTCGTTGAAGTGACTACGCAGGGCTTCGTAGTCTTCGTCAAAGGCGTTAGACAAGCGGATCGAGAGATCTCCCTGGGACAGCGCGGTCAGAGCAGCGCTTAGACTGTCGACGACGGCTTTTCGCGCCTCCTCCATTGCCGACGCAATGGCCATGGCTTCGTTTTTGGCCGCTTCGGCGCGGGTGATGTCTTTGCCGAGGAACACATAGCCGGTCGCCCGACCATCGCGGTCGAGAATTGGGGTCACATTGCCTGAAACCGTCGCGGTGTTCCCCGCGTGCGCCACTTCGAATTTGTCGAAGACTGCTTTGCCGGACGCTGCCTGATCAAGCGATACCGTTTCGCTGGTCGGGTGGATGAGTTGATCCAACATGATCTTTCCAAGGGCGCTTTCGATAGAAGGAAGCGCGCTTTTCAGGATCTGGTTTGCGAAAGTTAGCTGTCCTTCGCTATTGAAGTCCGCGCGCATCTGATCCGCCTCAAGGGACATGATGATCGCGTTGTTGGTGCCCGGAACCGTGACGTCTTCCCATTCTAGGATATAGCCGATCGTCTGGGAGGCGTCGTCTTTTACCGGGTTGATCGAAAGCGCGATAATCAGGTTGTCGATGCGAAGATCGCGAAGGACGGGAAAATTCCCCTTTGAGATCATTGATTTGATTGCGCCATCGTCGTTGAGTGCTTCGCAGAGATTGGCCCCGACGAGGTTTTTGGCGGAGGTGACATCCTTGTCCTTCAACAGAGACGGGCCTGTGGCCTTGATGAACGACTTGAAGGCCGCGTTGTGATGAGTGAGCTTCAGGTCGAGGTCCGTCATGGAGAGAGCTGCCGATGAGCCGAGGAAGCCCGCGCTTTTGAAATAGGCATCCTTGGTGACGGCTTCGGCGGCGTGTAGTTGCGCGCGTAATGTGTCCAGCTCGCGCGAAAGAAGGCCGATTTCGTCGCGTCGGTTCTGCCCTTTAATCTCGGTAACAAGGTCGCCTGCGGTCATAAGCGAGGTGCGGCTGGCAACCCGTTTCAGGGGGTCTGCGAGAGACAGGCGGAAAAACAGGCCTGCGGCGATCAGGACAATCAGAAAGACACTGGCGGATATGGTCAGGTTGTGTAGTCGCACCGCCTGCAATTCCGCCAGAAGAGTATCCGGGCTCCAGGCGATTGCGATTGCGCCGGATGCCGTGCCTTCGGCAGTGGCAGCGATCGGATAGGCGACCCAGAATCCATCCCCCGTTGTTTCCAGAGATGTCGTCTGTCTTGCGGTCTCCGCGAGTGTTCTGAGATCGGGGTCAACCGATCTGCCCGTCTGCGCGATGACGCTGCTTTCCTTGTCCACAACGATCGCCGATTTGATGGAGTCGGGGTGTTTTGCGAGGAGGTCGCGCAGAGTTGCGTCGATGTCGTCGACCTTCCCGAACCGCACCGCGCCCTGCAATTGCCCCGTGGTCAACTCTGTCACGTCGCGGGCAAGAACCCGCATCCCGTCAAGCGCCACGGTGGTTGCATTGCGATCTGCGTTGTAGGTCAACACACCGGCGACGGTGAGGATTGCGGCGGTCAGAATAAGCAGGCACTTCAAAAGGATTGAGATACCGAACGATCGCAACGGCGCGGGTGTGGTTTGGGGGGTCATTTTGGTCATCCTGTCGATTACATCAGGCTGTCGGCGTCAACGCCCACGGTGACGGCGCCGATGGCTTGCCCCGTAGCGGGGTCGACCAGCGTGAAGGACACCTGGGCCTGATAGCGCTGAGTGGACTCGTCGAGTTCGATTTCGGAGATGTGAAAGCCACCGGCGCCTTGCGCATAGGTTTCGCTGTGCTTTGCTTCGTCGCCCTGCCAGTAATCCGAGGTCAGATCGCTTGCCGCCACGTTCAGGCCGCGCGCGTCGGTCACGAAGATTTCGGTGATCGCGTCGCCCGAGCCCGTGACGCGCTCGCGCAGGAAACTGGCGGCGAGATTGTCGAGAACGGGTGTGATGGTCGGCGTCGAACTGCCGCCGACTTCGGCGCGCCAGGCCAGATCGAGGGCGTCGATTTCCGCCTGGGTAAAGCCGGCGGTGGTGGCGTTCTGCGCGTTGACCGCGTCGATCAGGACCTGGGCATTCGCCCATTCCGAGATGGCCGTTTCGAAATAGTTCCTTGCCGCGGCCTCGAAATCCTGAGCGGCAACGGGTGTCGTCATCAGCATCGGCAACAACACTGCAAGAGCGCGTTTCTTCATCGGTTTGGGTCCTTTCAACAAGCAGGAAGTTCATGTCATGATCGTCGCAATATGGCCGAACCCTTTCGAGCCGATTAACCCGAAGGGTGTTTCCTAAAATCCGATCTATTTTTTGCGGAGGCTCTCTGATCTATGGGGCGACTTGACCTTGCGCTGGGCCGACGTGATACCCGGCAGTGAAGAAGGCGAGGGACAGATGGCGGAATTACCGGCGATTGCAGTGGTTGGGGCGGGCCTGATCGGACAAAGGCACGTCGATCTCGTGAGCCGCGGCGCGCGGCTGGCGGCTATCGTCGATCCCGATCCGTCCGCCAGGGTGCTTGCGGCGCGCCATGATGCGGTCTGGTTTGCGGACCTTGAAGATTACCTTGCCGGATCACGGCCCGATGGCGTGATCCTGGCGACGCCAAATCAGGTGCATGTCGCGCAGGGCCTTAGTTGCGTTCGGGCCGGAATCCCGGTGTTGGTCGAAAAGCCGATCGCCAACGATGTGGACTCGGCGACGGCTTTGGTCGAGGAGGCCGAAGCGGCGGGCGTGGCCGTTCTGGTGGGCCATCACCGGCGGCATAATCCTCTGGTCGCGGCGGCAAAGGCGGTGATCGAGGCGGGCCGTCTGGGCGAGATTGTCGCGGCGACGGCCGAGTTCTGGCTTTACAAGCCAGACGATTATTTCGCGCCGGACTGGCGGCGGGCACCCGGCGCGGGACCGGTGTTTATCAATCTGATCCACGACATCGACCTGATGCGGCATTTCTGCGGGAATGTTGAATTTGTGCAAGCGATGGAAAGCCGCTCGGTGCGGGGTTTCGAGGTCGAGGATACGATGGCGGTCCTGTTGCGCTTTGCGAATGGCGCCCTGGCAACGGTCAGCGTATCGGATACGATTTCGGCGCCTTGGAGTTGGGAATTCACAAGTGGCGAGAACCCGGTTTATCCCAAGGTAACGACCTCGTGTTACAAGATCGGCGGCACACATGGGGCTTTGTCTGTGCCGGACATGGTGCTGTGGCGCCATGAGGGTGCGCGCAGTTGGTGGCAGCCGATTGCTTCGGAGACGATCGGATTTGAGACGGCTGAACCGCTGATGCGGCAGCTGGCGGATTTCGTGGCGGTGATCCGCGATGGGGCGCGCCCTTTGGTCAGTGGCCGCGAGGGGCTGGAAAGCCTGCGCGTGGTCGAGGCGATCAAGACGGCGGCGGCAAGCGGAGAGACCGTGGCATTGGGGGCGGCGCATGGGTGATGTGTATTCGACGCAGTTTCTGATCGCGTTTGTCATCGGACTGTTGGCGACGGGAGCGATTGCGGGCGTGTTGGCGGGGTTGTTGGGGGTCGGTGGCGGCATCGTGATTGTGCCGGTGCTGTTCTTGCTGTCGGGGTTCTTTGGGTTCCCGGCGGAGCTGGCGATGCCGATGGCAGTGGGCACTTCGCTGGCGACGATCATCCCGACGTCGATTTCCTCGGCGCGCTCACATCACAAGCGCGGCAGTATGGATGTGGACCTGTTGAAGATCTGGGCGCCGTTCGTGTTTTTCGGCGCCCTGATGGGCGGCGTACTGGCGAATTTTGTGTCGGGCGCGTTCCTGACACTGCTTTTTGGCGTGATCGCCTTGGCGGTTGCGGTGAACCTTGCCTTGCCGAAGACCATCGTTGTGGCCGAAAGCCTGCCGGGCGGTGTCTTGGCACGCACGACGGTGCCAACGGGTGTCGGCGTGTTCTCGGCTTTGATGGGGATCGGTGGCGGAACCTTGTCAGTGCCGATCCTGACGGCGTTCTCTTATCCTGTGCATCGCGCAATCGGCACGGCGGCGGCCTTGGGGCTGGTGATTGCGGTACCTGCGGTCTGCGGGTTCATCTGGGCCGGTTGGGGCGTGGAGGGGCGGCCTCCGTGGTCGTTCGGGTTCGTCAACGTGCCGGCGGCGGTCCTGATTTTCGCGATGAGTGTGTTCACCGCGCCGGTGGGCTCGAAGTTGGCGCACGCGATGGATGCGGGGCCGCTGAAGCGGGTCTTTGCGCTGTTCTTGTTCGTCACGTCGATTAGGATGCTTTGGCAGGCGTTGGGATGACGCTATTTGGGGAGGGCGAGCGATGAAAGTGGCAGCGATTGGACTTGGGTCCATGGGATATGGAATGGCTTCGTCGCTTTTGCAGGCCGGCCATGAGGTTTACGGCGTTGATGTGAACGCGGACGCGGTTGCGCGGTTTCAGGGTGATGGCGGGGCGTCGGGAGATTTGGCGGACGTCGCGGGCGATCTGGATGCGGTCGTGGTTGTGGTGCTGAACGCGGGCCAGACCGAGAGCGTGTTGTTTGGAAAGGACGGGGTTGTCGCGGGGTTGCGCAAGGGCGCGGTCGTGATGTCTTGCGCCACAGTGCCGCCGGAGTTTGCGCGTGACATGGAGGCGAAGTGCAACGCGGTCGGCGTGCATTATGTGGATGCGCCGATATCGGGCGGGTCGGTCAAGGCGGCGGCAGGTAAGTTGTCGGTAATGGCGTCGGGTGCGCCTGCGGCGTTCGAGGCGGCGGCTCCCTTGTTGGAGGCTTGTGCCGAGACGGTGTTTCGCCTTGGCGATGCCGCTGGGGCAGGGTCCGCGATGAAGGCGGTGAATCAGCTTCTTGCAGGCGTGCATATCGCGGCTATGGCGGAGGCCATGACGTTCGGGATGACGCAGGGGATTGCCCCGGAGGATTTCCTGCGTGTGATCCCTCAGTGTGCGGGGACAAGCTGGATGCTGGAAAACCGAGCGCCGCATATCGTGACAGGCGATTACACGCCACACTCTGCGGTGGATATCTGGCCGAAAGACCTTGGAATCGTGCTGGATATTGCGCGCGGTGCGAAGTTTGGCGCGCCTTTGACGGCGGCGGCTTTGCAGCAGTTCGTGGCGGCCTCGGGGTCAGGACATGGGCGCGAGGATGATGCGGCGGTGGCGAAGGTTTATGCGCGCAACGCCGGTCTGAAACTGCCGGGCGAGGCGTAGGGCATGACCACACATTTGGGCGCGATTGCGGACGATTTCACCGGGGCGACGGATTTGGCGGGGCTCTTGGCGCGCTCGGGCGTGGCGGTGTCCTTGCGGATTGGCGTACCGCACGAGAGCCCGCGTGAGACGGCACCCTTTGAGGTGATCGCTTTGAAATCGCGGACTGCGCCTGTGGGCGAGGCCGTGTCCGGGGCATTGGAGGCTTTGGCATGGCTGAAGGGTGCCGGGGCCGAGCGGTTTTTCTGGAAGTATTGCTCGACGTTTGACTCAACGTCCGAGGGCAACATTGGGCCTGTGGCCGAGGCGATCATGGGGGCTGTCGGGGCAGAGCAGACGATTTATTGCCCGGCGTTTCCAGAGAACGGGCGCTCGATCTACATGGGGAATTTGTTTGTCGGCCAGCAGCTTTTGGCGGAAAGCTCGATGAAGGACCACCCGCTGACGCCGATGCGGGATTCGAACCTCTGCCGGTTGCTGGCGCCTCAGGTGAAAGGCGCGGTCGGTCTGGCAGACCATTTGACCGTTGCGCGCGGGGCCGAGGCGTTGCGGACGCGGTTGGCGGAATTGGCGGGCGAGGGCGTGGCGCATGTTGTGGTGGATGCGGTTGCGGATGCCGATCTGCGCGTGATCGCCGAGGCATGTCGCGACATGACCCTTATGACGGGCGGGTCGGCGGTGGCGATGGCCTTGCCGGAGTTGTTGATCGAGGCCGGTGTATTGTCGCGCTCGGACGCGGCGTTTCATGCGCCTGAGGTGGGCGCGGGGGCGGTGGTCCTGTCGGGAAGTGCTTCGGCGATGACCAACGCGCAGGTGGCGGCCTTCAAGGCGGGTCATCCGTCGTATCGACTTGACCCGTTGGTTTTGGCCGACGAGGGGGTTGGGGCGGCGCGGGCCTGGTTGGAAGATCAGCCGTTGGACGCGACGCCGATGATCTATGCAACCGCGACGCCGGATGAGGTGCGCGCCGTTCAGGAGAAGCTGGGACGCGCGCGTGCGGGGGAGTTGGTCGAAGCGGCGCTGGGCGCGCTGGCGGTGGCCGCGCGTGACGCCGGACGGCGGCGGTTCGTTTCGGCAGGGGGCGAAACTTCGGGGGCTGTGACGC
The DNA here is from genome assembly GCF_900184815.1 of Boseongicola aestuarii. Classification (GTDB taxonomy): domain Bacteria; phylum Pseudomonadota; class Alphaproteobacteria; order Rhodobacterales; family Rhodobacteraceae; genus Boseongicola; species Boseongicola aestuarii. The sequence goes on from NZ_FXXQ01000006.1 coordinate 45,656, forward strand.
AGGCTTTGGGTGTATCACGTCTGGATGTGGGGCCCGAGATAGCGCCGGGTGTCCCTTGGTGCTTTGCCAAGAGCGAGGGCGTGGACATTGCGATCACGCTGAAGTCGGGCAACTTCGGGGCGGAGGGCTTTTTCGAGACCGCGCTGGAGCGATTGGAACAGCTTTAAATTCTAGGTTTTGGGCGGGCCAAGCGAGCGGCGAAGGCGGATATCGGTCTGCAGTTCGACACTTTCCGGTACGGTGCGCTTGGTGACCATGTCGATCAGCATGCCCGCCGCGCGGCGACCCATCTCGCGGTGGGGAACGTGGACGGTGGTCAAGGCGGGTTCGGCAAGCGAGGCGATTTCGATATCGTCAAACCCCGTGATCGACACGTCTTCGGGCACCGAGAGGCCCATCTCCTTGGCCGCTTTCAAAGCACCAATCGCAAGGACATCATTACCGCAGAAGACAGCCGTCGGGCGCGGCGTCCAGCCCATTATCTGGCGAAACGCCTGCATGCCGCTTTCGATCGAATAGGTTGTTTCGATGACCGGCATGCGGTCCACGTCGATGGCGGCTTCTCGCGCGGCCAGCCTGACACCGGCAAGGCGGTCCCGGGCGCGGTCGTTGCCTTTGGTGTCGGCCGAAATCATGCCGATGTCGCGGTGGCCCTTTTCGAACACGAGCCGGGCGAGGTCGGCCATGGCGTTTCGGTTCGAAAAGCCGATGGCGGGAATATCGCTGTCGACCTCGTAGGCCCAGGCGACAAGGGCCGGCACCGAGCGGGCGCGCAGGAACTCGTGCAGGGCCGGGTTGCGGTGATAGCCGATCAGCAAGAGACCATCCGCGCCACGGGCGGCGAGTGTGCGGATTTGTTCTTCTTCGAGGGCTTCCTTATAGGATGAGCTGGCGACCAGAAGCGTGAAGCCGTGCCGTCCGAGCTCTTCCTGAAACGCCTGAATGCCGCGCGCGAAAATCGCGTTGTCCATCGTGGGGATGACCGCCCCTATGGTATTGGTGTGTCGGGCGGCAAGGGCGCGGGCGCTGAAGTTGGGGGCATAGCCAAGCTCGTTGACGGCGTCCATGACGCGGTTTCGGGTGCGCTCGATCACCTGATCGGGTGAATTCAGGCAGCGCGAAACGGTCGCCGTGGACACATTCGCCCGCCGCGCAACGTCGGCCAGCGTCGGAACGCTGCTTTCGGGCGTAAGTGGAGATCTCTCTCTTGTCATGGTCACCTTGCTAATATGAGCTGAGGATAGCCGCAAAGTTAACGCTAACCAAGCGATCTAAATGCTTGCTTATGAAAATGTAAGCGCTTACATTAAGGCGAATCGTCAGCAAATGACGACGTTGGGAGGGACTACAATGGCACTGATCATCGCCGCACTTCTCGTATTAGTATTTGCCGCAAATGTTGTGATCGGCTCTGTTGCCGGCGCGCCCATCCTTGGGAACGTCGAAGAGATGCTCTTGTTGTTTGGAGCCTCGATTTCATTCGTCACTTCGGTTTTGAAGAAAGAAGCCGAACGGGACGCCGCTAAAGAAAACCAAGACTGATCAATATCCTAGGGAGGACTATACATGAATACCAAAACGAAACAGGAGCTGGCCTCAGCGTCGCGCCGCAACTTTCTGAAACTGGCAGGCACAGGTAGCTTTACCGCAGCCATGGTCGTGGGCGCGGGCGGAATGCTCTGGTCTGACGCCGCTGTTGCACAGACAGCCAACGAAGAGCGCGAGCGCGAAGCCGCAGCCGAGCACACCATGACATTGGCGACTGCCTATGTGCTGGGTGCATCGCGCAGCTATCCGATCATGCAGCTTGACCTCAAAGAGAACATCCAGAACGCAACCAACGGCAAAGTCTATGTCAAACTGGCCCCTGGTGGACAGCTTGGTGCAGGCGGAGCATTGGTTCAGGCAGTTCAGGGCGGCACAATTCAGTGTGCGCAGCACTCGCTTTCGAACTTCGCTCCATTCGCTCCGGCGGCTGACCTTATCAACATGCCTTACTTCTGCGGCTCCAACCAGCGTTTCACAAACCTTGTGACGTCGGATACCTGGAAGAACCGAGTGCATCCGAAAGTGGAAGCATCGGGCTTCAAGCCGCTGTTCTACATCAACATCGACCCTCGCGTCGTTGCTGTTCGCAAGGGCGGCGCTGGCGCTGTCATTCTGCCGGGCGATCTGGCTGGTGTTAAGTTCCGGGTTCCGGGTTCTGCGATGCTTCAGCAGTATTACCGCATGGTCGGCGCGAACCCGACACCGGTTGCTTGGGGAGAGACACCTTCGGCGATCAAGCAAGGCGTTGCAGACGCTCTTGATCCATCCGTGGGCGCGCTTTACGTGTTTGGCTTCGCTGAAATCCTCAGCCACGTGACCTTCACGCAAGCGGTTCCGGACAGCCAAGTCTATTCGATGAACCTTGAGTGGTTCAACGGCTTGCCATCCGATGTACAGGACGGCGTTGAATGGGCCGGCGAAATGACGGCGCACCAGAACCTGGCAAAAGTGCCATCGGCACGCGCTTATGCGATGGCCGAACTGGTCAAGGCCGGCGTTGAATTCCACTCGCTGAACGAAGATCAGTTGGCCGAGTGGAAAGAAGCCGGTGGCTTCCAGCGCAGCGAATGGGACGAGTTCAAGGTCGAGCTGGCCGGTTCGATGGACGAGTTCGCAAGCCTCGAAGAAGCCGCAGGCACGCAGGGCAAGTACTACGTGCACGACGCTTAAGACCAAAAGGGGCGGCGCCGGAACGGCGCCGCCCCGAACCCTTCAAGATCTACCCTGAACCCAAGCGAGAGACGTGAGTGGTGCGGCATGGTCCGTATCCATACGGGAGGACTCTATGCCTGATATCATTAAAAGCCTGGACAAAAACCTGGAGCGCTGGGCGCTTCTGGTGTTCTACGTCATGCTGGTTGCGACGATGTTCATCGAAGTGATCCGGCGCGAAGTGTTTTCGTATTCGTCGATCTGGGGCGAGGAAATCGTCCGCTATTCGTTTATTTATCTAGCCTGGATCGGGGCCGCTGCGGCGGTCAAGGAGCGCGGTCACATCCGCATCGATGTGATCATGGAATATCTGAACCCGCGACTGAAAGCGTTGCTGTACATGTTCGGTGACATCGTCATGGCGGTGGTCGCGCTCATCGCGCTTTACTGGTCGTACGAGGCGGTACACGTGAGCTGGAAATTCGGCTCGGTGACGCATGGTCTTCGGGTGAGCCAAGTCTGGTTCTTGTCGGCGGTCCCCCTTGGCTTTGCCTTGGTGATGGTCCGTCTCGTCCAGTCTTTTTTACGTGATATCAATGACTTTCGTGCCGGTCGCCCGGTTTACGAAGGCGACAAACTGTTCGACTAAGGGGGGCGCGAGATGCTTTGGAATCAACTTGAACAAACCGTCGAGCTTGGCTGGGACTTCTATGGCCCGGTTCTCCTCTTCGTTCTTCTGGTGGCTTTGGCCGTGCCTGTCTGGGCTGCGATCGGTGCCTCTGCAATCCTGATGCTGATGTGGTCAGGGGCGCTGCCTCTGTCGCTGGTGGGCGAGAGCCTGTTTCACGGCATCGACCACTTCGCGCTGACCGCGGTACCGTTGTTCATCCTGACGGGTGACGTGCTGGTGCGCACCGGCCTCAGCCGAAAATTCCTCGATGTCGCCGAGGCGCTGACTCAGTTTGCCAAGGGCGGGTTCGGCTCGGCCACGGTTCTGGTCTGCGGCATGTTCGCGGCGATCTCGGGCTCGGACGCGGCGGGTGCTGCGGCTGTGGGTCGGATGACCATCGACCGTCTGGTCGAAAGCGGTTACCCGCGCCCCTATGCCTGTGCGCTGGTCGCGGCGGGTGCCTGTACGGGCATCCTTATTCCGCCGTCGATTGCTTATATCATCATCGGTCTGGTGCTGGGTATATCGGCCTCCACGCTGTTCCTTGCAGCCGTTATCCCCGGTCTGGCGATCCTGGTGTCGATTCTTGCCACCAACATCATCATGAACCGTCTGAACGGCTGGGAAGGCGGCGGCAACATGTCGGCGGGTGAGTACTTCTCCCGTCTCGGCAAGGCGCTGAAGTCCGGCTGGTACGCGTTCATCGTGCCGGGCATCATTTTCTACGGTATCTTCTCGGGTCGTCTGACCCCAACGGAAGCTGGCGCAACTGCGGTTGTCGTGACGATTTTCATGGGCTTCTTCTTGAAGACCCTGAAGCTCTCCGACTTCCCGGCTATGCTGGTCAGTTCGGCCAAGGTGAACGGTGTCATTCTCCCAATCATCGCCTTCTCTTTGCCGCTGGCGCAGGCGCTGGCAATCATGGGTGTGCCACAGGGCTTTGTGGCGGCCGCGACAGGCGTGTCGGACGAGCCATGGGTTTTGATCCTGATGATGGTAGGTATCCTGATTGCAGCGGGCTGCGTCATGGAAACGACGCCCAATATCGTGATCCTGGCACCGATCCTGAAGCCTTTGGCGGACAACATCGGGATGAACGAAATTCAGTTCTGTATCATGATGATCACGGCGCTGGGTGTGGGCTTCATCACGCCGCCGCTTGGACTGAACCTTTTCGTGGTATCTGGCATTACCGGTGAGTCAATTCTGAAGATAGCCTACCGCGCCGTGCCTTTCGTACTTTTCATGCTGATCGTGACTCTGATGATTGCCTACATCCCGGGTATTTCGACAGCGTTCCTTCCGGATATCTATAAATAGGATCTGACCAATGGCCTTAGAGTATCTCAAGAAAGCGACCCTGACCTCGACCAGTGACGCAAGCAACGTTCATGATCTGGTTGTGGGTATCCTGAACGATATCGAAGCGGGCGGCGACTCCAAGGCGCTGGAGTATGCGGCGAAGTTCGACAAGTACGAGGGCAGCGTCATGCTGTCGCCCGAGGAAATCGAAGCAGCCTGCGCACTGGTGCCAGCGAAACTGAAGCGCGACATCGACTTTGCCCATGCCAACGTGAAGAAATTCGCCGAAGCGCAGAAGGCGACGTTGACGGACATCGAAGTCGAGATCGTACCGGGCCTTTTGGCCGGTCAAAAGACGATCCCTGTGGACGCGGCCGGGTGTTATGTGCCTGGTGGTCGCTACAGCCACATCGCGTCCGCCGTGATGACCGTGACCACGGCGAAGGTCGCCGGTTGCAGCCATATCGTCGCCTGTTCACCACCGCGCCCCGGCGTCGGAGTTGCTCCGGCGATTGTCTATGCAGCGCACGTTTGCGGCGCGGACAAGATCATGGCGATGGGCGGTGTTCAGGGTGTTGCGGCGATGACCTTTGGTCTGTTCGGTCTGCCGAAAGCGAATATCCTTGTGGGCCCGGGCAATCAGTTCGTGGCCGAAGCCAAGCGTATTCTGTTTGGCCGCGTCGGGATCGACATGTTCGCAGGTCCGACCGACAGTCTGGTTCTGGCCGACAAGACGGCAGATCCGTTCATTGTGGCCACCGACCTCGTTAGCCAGGCAGAGCACGGGTATAACTCGCCCGTCTGGCTGGTGACCGATGACCGTGCACTGGCCGAGAAGGTCATGGAACTGGTGCCCGAACTGATCGCTGATCTGCCCAAGCTGAACAGCGAAAACGCGGCTGCGGCATGGCGCGATTATGCGGAAGTAATCCTTTGTGCGGATCGTGAAGAAATGGCGAAAACGTCCGATGATTACGCGCCCGAGCACCTGACGGTGCAGGCCGAGGATCTGGACTGGTGGCTTGAGAACCTGAATTGCTACGGCTCGTTGTTCCTTGGTGAGGAAACAACCGTGTCCTATGGCGACAAGGCGTCGGGCACGAACCACGTTCTGCCGACCAGCCGTGCGGCGACCTATACGGGTGGTCTTTCAGTCCACAAGTACATGAAGATCGTCACCTGGCAGCGTGCCACGCGGGAAGGGGCGAAAGATGTCGCCATCGCAACCGCGCGGATTTCGCGTCTTGAAGGGATGGAAGGTCACGCGCGCGCCGCTGATGTGCGTCTGGCGAAATACTTCCCCGACGAAACCTTCGATCTGACCGCAAGCGAATAACCAGATGAACGCCGCCGATCATCCTGATCTTTCGGGCCACGTTGCCCTGGTGACCGGAGCCAGCTCTGGCCTTGGTCGGCGTGCTGCACTGGTTTTATCAATGGCAGGGGCGTCTGTGGTCGCCCTTGCACGTCGCGAGGACGCCTTGGCGTCGCTGGTCAACGAAGCGCCAGGGCCGGTTGTAGCGTTGCCTGCGGATCTGGCTGACCGGAATGCTCTTGCCGATATCGCAAAACGGGCCGCCGAACCTTTTGGTGCGCCTGACATTGTCGTCCATGCGGCGGGGATCAACACCCGCGAAGTGGCTGACGACGTGACGCCAGAAGGTTGGGACGTGACGATCAACCTCAATCTGGCTGCACCGTTTTTTCTGTCGCAACACCTTGTTGGTGGCATGAAGGAAAAGGGCTGGGGGAGAATCGTGAATTTCGCCTCGCTTCAGAGCTATCGCGCGTTTCCGGGCGGTCTTTCGTATGGTGCGTCCAAGGGCGGTGTCGCGCAACTGACGCGCGCCATGGCTGAGGCCTGGTCAAAACATGGCATATGCGCAAACGCGATTGGCCCCGGTTTCTTTCGCACCGAACTAACGGCCGCGGTCTTCAATGACCCGGCCCGCGCTGCGCGTAACGCGGCCCAGACCTGTATCGGTCGCAACGGTGAGGTCGAGGACATGGACGGGCCGCTGCTGTTCCTTTGTTCAGACGCATGTGCTTATGTGACAGGTCAAGTCCTGATGGTTGACGGGGGGTTCACCGCAAAATGAAGGCTTTGGTTTATACCGGCGTCGAGACGCTTGAATTCCGCGATGTGGCTGACCCCGTTGCCGCGCCCGATACCCATTTGATCCGCATCGACAGCGTAGGGATTTGCGGGTCGGACATGCACGCATACCTCGGCCATGATGATCGTCGTCCGGCGCCGCTGATCCTTGGTCACGAAGGGGCAGGGACGATTGTCGGTGGTGCCATGGATGGAGCCCGCGTGACGATCAATCCGCTCGTCACTTGTGGCACCTGTCCGGCCTGTAAGGCCGGGCGTGACAATCTGTGTCCAACGCGCCAGATCATTTCGATGCCGCCGCGCGAGGGGGCGTTTGCTCAGTTCGTCACGATGCCCGAGAAAAATCTGGTGGTGATGCCGGATGGTGTTTCGTTCGAAAAAGCCGCGCTGGCCGAACCGATCGCTTGCGGCTGGCACGCGGTGCGGCTTGGCAAGGGGATCATCGGCGGCGCGGCTGACACGGCGCTTGTGATTGGCGGCGGCGCGATTGGGGTTGGAGCTGCTTTGAGCCTGAAGGCGCAGGGTATCGGCAATGTGACCTTGAGCGAGCCGAACGAAATTCGCCGCAATTACCTTGAGCAAACCGTTGATTTCAAGATTATTTCGCCCGATCAGCTTGGCTCGGAGATGTTCGATATGGTCATCGATGGTGTCGGTTTCGACTCCACACGTGCAACTGCATCGGCCCATGCTCGCCCCGGTGGCGTCATTCTGCACATCGGTCTTGGGGGCGGGTCCGCCGGGCTTGATATCCGCCGGATGACACTGCAGGAGATCACCTTCACCGGAACCTATACCTATACTGCGCAGGACTTCCGTGACACCGCGGCCGCGATTTTCGCGGGCCACCTTGGTTCGCTGGACTGGACTGAACAGAGACCACTTGCCGACGGGGCAGCCGCTTTCGCCGACATCCGCTCGGGAGCCACCGCGGCCCCCAAAATCATTCTGAAACCCTGAAAGAAACGCTAGGAGACTGAAATGTCCGAAATCCCGCACCTTCTTGTCCACGAAGAAGCCGACAATGTCGGCGTGGTCGTTGTTGAGGGTCTGAAGGCCGGCACAGACATGCTGTGCTGCATCACTCACGACAACTCGACCTTCCGCCTGACGTCCAAGGCCGATGTGCCGATTGGGCACAAGGTCGCCCTGAAGGACCTCAAAGCGGGCGATACCGCGATGAAGTACGGCGAAGATATCGGCAAGATCATCGCCGATATCGGTAAGGGTGAGCACGTTCACACCCACAATTGCAAAACGAAACGCTGGTAAGGAACTCAGACAATGGCTTCTAAATATTCCAACATCACGGTCCAGGGCTACCGGCGCGAAAACGGCCGGGTTGGCGTGCGTAACCACGTCATCATTCTGCCTGTGGACGATATCTCGAATGCCGCTTGTGAAGCGGTCGCAAACAACGTCAAAGGCACGATGGCTATCCCACACGCCTATGGCCGCCTGCAGTTCGGTGAAGACCTCGAAGTGCACTTCCGCACGATTATCGGCACCGGCGCAAATGCCAACGTGGCGGCAGTTGTTGTCATCGGCATCGAGCCAGGCTGGACCAAGCGCATTGCCGACGGCATCCGCGCGACCGGCAAGCCAGTAGCCGAGTTCTCGATCGAACAGAAGGGCGACTTCGAGACGATCCGCGCAGCCTCATGGGCCGCGAAAGAGTTCGTTCACCATGCATCGGAAATCCAGCGCGAAGAGTGCTCGATCAACGAACTTTGGGTTTCGACCAAATGCGGCGAGAGCGACACGACAACAGGTCTCGGCTCGTGCCCGACCGTCGGCAACATGTACGACAAGCTGCTGCCGGAAGGCATTACGGGCTTCTTCGGTGAGACATCCGAGATCACTGGTGCCGAGCACATCTGTCAAAAGCGCGCGATCAACGAGGAAGTCGGAGAGCGCTGGTACAAAATGTGGAAGGCCTACTCCGAGGATGTGATTTTCGCGCACCAGACGGATGACCTCTCCGACAGCCAGCCGACAAAGGGCAACATCGAAGGCGGTCTGACGACCATCGAAGAGAAAGCTCTGGGCAACCTCGAAAAGATCGGCCGCACGTCGAAGTTCATCGACATCCTCGGGCCGGCAGAAGCGCCACAGTCGGGCGCGGGTCTTTACTTCATGGACTCGTCTTCGGCGGCTGCGGAATGTGTGACGCTTATGGCTGCCGGTGGCGCCGTAATTCACACCTTCCCGACAGGTCAGGGCAACGTTGTCGGCAACCCGATCGTGCCGGTCATCAAGATCACAGCGAACCCGCGGACCGTGCGGACCATGTCCGAGCACGTGGACGTGGACGTCTCGGGCATCCTGCGTCGCGAACAGACGATCGACGAAGCGGGCGATGCGCTGATCGAAATGATCCGCCGCACCGCGAACGGTCGTTTCACGGCAGCCGAAGCCCTTGGTCACCGCGAATTCTCGATGACCAAACTTTATCGCAGCGCCTAAGCGGTGTGTGTGCGGCCCGGTGTTATCGGGCCGCACTTATTAGCCAAGGTAACCAAGATGAGCGACACAGCCCGGATCAGCATTGCTGATGCGACAGACCTGATTTCCGACGCGCTTATGGCGTGTGGGGCAACCCAAGCACAGGCAAGACCCACAGCAATTGCTCTGGTGTCGGCCGAGGCCGAGGGGCAGATCGGGCACGGGTTTTCGCGCGTGGAGGATTACGCGGCGCAGGTTCGGTCGGGAAAGATCAATCGCGAAGCCGAGATTACGGTTAACGCTCTGCGCCCGGCGTCAATGTTGATTAACGCCGACTGTGGTTTTGCCTATCCCGCGATTGATCGCGCGATTTCGGAACTGGTGCCGGTGGCCAAGGAAATGGGCATCGCCATTGCCGCCGTTGGCAATTCGCATCATTGCGGGGCGCTGTCGTTGCAGGTGGAAAAGCTTGCAAACGCTGGACTTATTGGCCTGATGTTCACGAATGCGCCCAAGGCGATTGCACCTTGGGGATCGCACCAGCCTCTGTTCGGCACGAACCCTATCGCCTTCGGTGTCCCGCGCGCAAAGGTTAATCCGCTGGTCATAGACCTATCATTGTCCAAGGTGGCGCGTGGCAAGGTGATGAACGCCAAAAAGCAGGGCAAAGCCATCCCCGAAGGCTGGGCTTTGGACGCCGCGGGCAATCCGACGACCGATGCCGACGCCGCACTTGCGGGAACCATGCTGCCGATTGGCGATGCCAAGGGCGCGGCGCTGGCGTTGATGGTTGAAATCCTTGCCGCACCGCTGACCGGCAGCGCCTTCAGCTTTGAAGCCGGATCGTTTTTTACCGCCGATGGTGTGCGCCCGCGCGTCGGTCAGACCCTGATCGCCATTCGACCGAATTCGGATGGCACTGGCTTTGCGGACCGCCTTGAAGAACTGCTGACCGCCATCACCGACCTTGAGGGCGCGCGACTTCCAGGCACCCGTCGACTTGCCGCAATTCAGGCGTCAAAGGCCGATGGATTGCTGGTTTCCGCGCGATACCTTGATGCCGCGCGCGCGTTGGCATCCGGTTCGAAATCATAGACTTAACCCCGAGTGCGGCCCGCACCCGGCACCAAGGAGACAAACGTCATGCACAAGAAAATCCTAATTCCGGTCGCTTTGGATCACGCCCCTTTGGTCGCTCGCAAGATCGAAGCGGCGCGCCATATGCTTGCGCCGGGTGGAACGATTACCCTGTTGACCGTGCTTGAGCAAATTGGTGGTTTCGTGGCGGAATTCGTCACTGTGAAACCCGAAAACCACCTCAGCGCAAAGGTGCTAGAAAAGCTGAATGAGGCCGCAGCCGGTGCGCCGGATATCGACTGCAAGGTGATCTCGGGCAAACCCGGTGTGCAAATCACGAAATTCGCCAAGGACGCGGGTGTTGATCTGATCATCGTCGGGTCTCACAGCCCGGGTCAAGAGGATTATCACCTTGGGTCCACGGCGTCACGCGTGGTGCGTCGTGCCCATTGCGCGGTCTACGTTCTGAGGTAACGGCGCTACAGGCATGCTGAAATTTTCTTGGAAAATTTCGCGATTTCTGAAATTGTTCCGGTCATGTCGATCAAGATAGAAATGCTGCGCTGCTTCGTCACCGTGGTGGCGCAAGGATCATTGGCCGAGGCCGCCAACGCACTGGGACGCACGGCGTCCGCCGTTTCGATGATGTTGAAACAGCTTGAAGACCACATCGGAGCACCCCTTTTCGAGACGGCGCGAAAGTCCCGGCTGACGCCCTTGGGGCGGCAGGTTCTTGATGAAGCGCGCCGCGAAATCGAGCACTTCGACCGCACGGTCGCTGCAATCGATGGGTTGGCGAAGGCCGAGCGGGGCCAGGTCCGTCTTGCCGTGACCCCATCGATTGCCCAGTCCATTTTGCCGCCGATCCTGCGCCGGTACGTGCAGGCGCATCCGGATGTTCGTATCGATATCCGGGACGCGGATTCAGCCCAGATCGAGCAGGACATCCGTTCGGAAGCCGCGGACATCGGCATCAGCAGTCTGGGTCCCGTCGAGGGGTATGAGTGTACCAAGCTGTTCTCGGACCGGTTCGGAGTTATCTGTCGGGGCGACCATCGGCTGGCAAGGGATTGGGACCGGCTGACCTGGGCGGACCTGGAGGGAGAAACCTTCATTGCCAATGGGTTGTGCAGCCAAATCAAGGACGAAAGGTTCCGTCCCGTTCTGGCGCGATCGCGTCTGATGGTGCGCAATACAACTTCGCTTTTGGGTCTGGTGCGTGCCGGCGTTGGCGTAACTGTGGTGCCGCGTCTGGTCGTCGAAGGCGTGCTTGGCGACCTCGTTTTCTTGCCATTGCAAGACACATCCGCAAAGCGAGATGTCTGGATGATCACCCAGCCTCGCCATCTTCTGGGACCGGCGGCAGGGGCAATGGTTGCAGAAATTCAAGCGACAGAATTCCCCAAGAGCCCGCCTCAAACTTCATCTTGGCTGAAGTAAATTCAATTCTTTTGCGTTTGATTGAAGTCTGCGTTTGTGGCTTTGTAGGCCGCGACAGCTCAAATTTCTGAAATACAAAGGCGCTTCTCAATGGCGGAACTTCATAAGAACTACATCGCAGGGGCCTGGGTCAGCGGGACGTCCGAGATCGAAAACCGCAATCCCTCCGATATCACGGACCTGGTCGGGATGTACGCGCAGGCGTCAGCGTCGCAACTTGACGACGCGCTGGAGGCCGCAGGCCGTGCGCAGGTCGAGTGGGCCGCTTATGGGCTGGAGCGCAAACAAGCTGTCTTGATGAATATCGGAACCGAACTGATGTCGCGGGCCGAGGAACTGGGAACATTGCTCAGCCGCGAAGAAGGAAAACCGCTGGCCGAGGGCAAGGGCGAAGTCTATCGCGCCGGACAGTTCTTTACCTACTACGCCGCCGAAGTTCTACGTCAGCTTGGCGAGAATGCCGATTCCGTTCGCCCTGGAATTGAAGTCGATGTGCGGCGCGAACCCGTCGGCGTCGTCGCGATCATCAGTCCCTGGAATTTCCCGACCGCAACAGCAAGCTGGAAGATCGCGCCTGCACTTTGCTATGGAAACGCGGTGATCTGGAAGCCCGCAAATGCCACGCCGGCGTCGGCTGTGGCGTTAACCGAGATTATCAGCCGACAAGACATTCCGGCCGGGCTTTTCAACCTTGTGATGGGCGCGGGCCGCGATGTGGGACAGCGGCTTGTCGAAAGTCCGAAAGTGAATGCAATTTCTTTCACGGGGTCCGTTCCGGTCGGCAAGGGCATTGCTTCAGCGGCGATCCAGAACCTTACGAAAGTCCAGATGGAGATGGGCTCCAAGAACGCCTTGGCCGTGATGGACGACGCGGACCTCGACCTCGCCGTGTCGCTCGCTCTGGGAGGGGCATTTGGGGGATCGGGCCAAAAGTGCACCGCGTCATCGCGTCTGGTTGTTCATAAAGGTTTACACGATGCCTTCGTGGACAGGCTTTTGGCTGCAACAAGGGCCATGAAGGTCGGGCACGCGCTTGCGCCGGAAACACAGATGGGGCCGGTCGTGTCCGCTGAACAGTTGTCGGAAAATCTGGCTTATGTGGATGTAGCGGCATCTGAGGGAGCCGAGCTTGGCTGCGGCGGTACGCGGCTGACAATGGAGACGGACGGCTACTATATGGCGCCGGGCGTGTTGCTTGGAACCCGCAATGACATGCGGATCAATCGGGAAGAAATGTTCGCGCCGCTGACGTCGGTGATCCGGGTCGACAGCTATGACGAGGCGCTTGCCGTCGTGAATGACACATCCTTCGGGTTGACCTCTGGTATCGTTACGAAGAGCCTCGCGCGGGCGACGCATTTCCGACGAAATGCTCGTACAGGGGTGGTGACTGTAAACCTTCCGACGGCTGGAACGGACTATCATGTGCCGTTTGGCGGGCGCGGCGACAGCTCGTACGGGCCGCGCGAGCAGGGGCGGTCTGCGGCCGAGTTTTACACGACGGTAAAGACCGCCTACATCGCGGCCGGGACGCCCGAATGAGCTATCGAATTGACTGCCTTCAATATGCCAACTGGTCCGAAAAGATCTTTCGCCAGATGCGCGAAGGCGGCGTCGATGCCGTGCATGTCACGGTCGCCTACCACGAGACATTTCGCGAAACCGTGCTCAATCTTGAAGCGTGGAACAGGTGGTTCGAACTCTATCCTGACCTGATCGTCAAGGGACAGTTGGCTTCGGACATCGATGTGGCGAAGGACAAAGGCAAAACAGCGGTTTTCTTTGGATTTCAGAATCCTAGCCCGATTGAGGATGATATTGGACTGGTCGAAATTCTTCATACGCTTGGCGCGCGGTTCATGCAGTTGAGCTATAACAATCAGTCGCTTTTGGCGACGGGTTGCTATGAGGCCGAAGACCCGGGCCTGACGCGAATGGGGCGGCAGGTGATCCGGGAAATGAACCGTGTCGGGCTTGTGATCGACATGAGCCATTCCGCCGATCGATCCACGATCGAGGCTGCGGATCTGTCGCAACGACCGATCACGATCACCCATGCCAACCCGCATTGCTGGCAGCCCGCGTTGCGCAACAAGCGCGACGAAGTGATCAGAGCGGTTACCCAAAACGGCGGCATAATGGGGTTCTCGCTTTATCCGCATCATCTCATGAACAAGTCGGATTGCACCCTTGAGAGTTTTTGCGACATGATCGCCGATACAGTCGCAAAATTCGGAGTTGAACACTTCGGAATTGGCTCTGATCTTTGCCAGGATCAGCCAGACAGCATTGTCGAATGGATGCGCGTCGGGCGATGGTCAAAAGATATCGATTATGGCGAGGGATCAGCCAATGCGCCCGGTTTCCCTGCGATGCCGGACTGGTTTCGTGACAACCGGGACTTTGGAAATATTGAAACCGGACTTCGCGCAAAGGGGTTTTCCGATGCCGAAATCGCCGGATTGCTGGGCGACAATTGGTATCGTTTCTTTCAAAGCAACTTCACGCCACAGACCGCTTGACGGTAGGCTTGGCGGGATCGGCAGAGGGCGAATGAGTTGGAAGAACTGCAATTAAGAAAGGTTAACACTCGCGACCCGAATGTGGTGATGCGGCTTGCCCGTTTGGGGTCGTTTCACCAGTCCCGACTTTCGTTCATGCGGATCCTTTTACGGCGTTTGAAAGCCGAGAACTGGCGGTTTGAGCGAACGAAATTCGAGATCGACGCACGCGGTGTCGGCGTTGCGGTCTATACGGCCATTGGACCAAAGCGCAGCTATTCGCTGATCGCTTTTGCGCACGATCTACCCCCTCAAGAACGCTCCGACAGGGTCATCGCGACGGCGTGGGATGCAACCTTTACGCTGTTTGACGGTGTGCCTGAAGTCTCTGATATAGAAAGACTTTCGAAGAATATTCCGGTGCAGGAAGCGGGTCGCGTCACGCAAAGTGAACTGAGCGTCAGTCGTGCGAACCGCTCAGCCCGGCTTTGGTACTACGTGGTTGATTGTCTTTCAAAAGGGCGACAGCCATCGCTGCAGAAAGTGCAGGATGTCGGTTATCTGATGCGAACAACGGCGGTTTACGGGTCTGGCAAGCTGGGTGCGGCGGATCGCGAGTGGACCTGCGGCAGAGAGGAATTTCTTGCGCCGTTTCAGATTGAAATGCTGACCGTGTATCTGATCCGCACGTTTGTGATGGATTTGGTTGAGCATATGGCGCAAGTCCGGTCACCCAAAACAGCCGTGACGCTGGACGCAGGGCTTCGCCGCCGTTTCGGGATCGGAAATTCGACAGGGCTTGGGATGGCACCGTTCCTGATCAACCATCCGATCCTTCTCAACAACTGGATTGCCGCGCGTGAAGAAGCGTTGGCGCGAGTGCGTTCGGTGCACAGAGCCGATGACGAGGCGCAATCCGTTTTTCATCTTTCCCTGCGCCGGGCGCAACAGAACGCTGCGTGCTGGCGTTCGGATCACGTTATACAAAAAAACAAAGTTGCTACCCTTATCAGAGACTTAGACGTACTTTCCGAATATGTTCAAGGCGGGGCTCTGGACCGGGACGATCCATGGGACTGTCTTTGGAGCTGGGCGGAATCTTCGCTTTCCGTTGAAGGTCAGGAGCAATTGGTCTCGCTGTTGTTCGAGCCTTATCCCCAGCTTGTCGACGAGCTTTCAGACTGTATGGCCGCTGATGAAACGGCGAACATGCGCATTGACGGCGCGATGTCGGCAGGCCGTTTGGCTGCTATTACCCGCGAGATTTATGACTGGGCTTTGGAGATCAACTGGGACTCGCCCGATGCTCAGGCGCGCGTCTGGTATGTCTCGGAAGAGAAGCTTGAACCCCGCTTGGGCGAAAGATCCGACGGTGATCTTAATGATTATGAACAGCCGCTTGGCCCCGGGCGGGATGTGGCGCGGATGTACGCGGATTTGGCAAGCTGCAAAGCGGAAACTGTCGCGGCCTTTCTGATGCTTTATCCGCAGCACCGCCACGCCGTGCGGCGAACTCAGGTGGCCGCGCGCTTTCCTTACGCCGAAATCCGCGACAACACGATTGCGTCGGATATGCTGCCGATCGATCTGTTACGCGCCAAGTTGAGCTATTTCGGAGCGGGCCATTTCGATCCACGATCTGATCGCTGGGTGCGGGTGAACATGTTCCAGAACGCACCGTTTCCCAACGAACTGGCGCAAGCCCTGTTCGATGATTGGGCAGTGCCAGAACTGGATGAGACAAACCGGTGACGGCGGTCTGGTCCTTGAACGAAATCCAGAGCCTCGCACACAAGGCAGTGCGTGGGTCGGGTTATGGCTGGGGCGTCGCCGAAGACGCGGGGCAGGCGGTGCGCTGGCTGTTGGCGCGCGATTTGCCCG
The DNA here is from genome assembly GCF_900184815.1 of Boseongicola aestuarii. Lineage (GTDB taxonomy): Bacteria > Pseudomonadota > Alphaproteobacteria > Rhodobacterales > Rhodobacteraceae > Boseongicola > Boseongicola aestuarii. The sequence continues at coordinate 61,788 of NZ_FXXQ01000006.1, forward strand.
GCGCGGACGCAGTGCTGGCGGTATGCGAGGCGGGGGCAAGATCGGCGCCGGAAACCTGTCCGTTAACCATTGGATGCGCGTTGAGTGACGGGCTGTTCCCGGTCTTGGAGTTCGGCACGCGCCCGGTTGTCTCACCGCTGTTGATCCTGCCATTTCTGGCCTGGCGGGCCGAGCGGGACAAGGTTTCGCTCAGTCTAAGCTGGCAAGGATGCGATTTTGTTGTCGGCACCTGCGGAGAGCTGTCCGTGAAAGGGAAAACGCTGAACCCTGGCGCGGCGAACTTGACGATCAGCGCGGCTGTCGCGGACCGCGCTGATCACGTTCGCGAAGCATATCGCGCGTCGGTGGATTGCGAAGTGTACGTGGCGCTTTCACGCTTTGCGGGGCGCACCTACGCGCCATCGACGCAGGCCAGCCGCGAGAGTGGTGCAGGGGCCGGGCTGACCGACAACGATTAGTCCGGATTGATGTCGCGGCCCTTCACGGTTTGAATGTTCCGGCGACGATCCGCATGTTGTCATACAAGCTTTTCGCCCAGCACTTACCCCAGTTTGACCGGCTGTCCGGTTTCGCAGGACTTCGCCGCCGCATCCGCAAGACGTTGGGCGGCAACGCCGTCGTCAATGGAAGGACTGGGGGCCTTGCCTTCGCTAATCGCAGCGATAAATGCTTCCATTTCAATCCGATAGGCATCCGCGTAACGTTCGAGAAAGAAGTGTTTGTTGGGCGCCGTGGTGAAACCGTTCTTGCCCGCAACTTCGACCAGATGTTCGAGTTTGTTGGCCGCTTTCAACATCCCGCGCGCGCCGTGCACCTCAATGCGCTGGTCATAGCCATAGGTCGCGCGGCGCGAGTTGTTGATCGTGCAGATCTTGCCAGACGCGGTCCTGAGCGTAACCACTGCGGTGTCGACATCGCCCGCATCACCAATGGCGGGATCGACCAGACAGGTGCCGACCGCGAAAACCTCAATCGGTTCCTCGCCGAGCAGGAAACGCGCCAGATCAAGATCGTGAATCATCATGTCGCGGAACAATCCGCCCGAACTTTCTATGTACGAAAGCGGCGGCGGTGACGGGTCGCGCGAGGTGATAACGACGATCTCGGCTTCTCCGATGACACCGGCGGCCAGTTGGGCCTGAAGATGGGCGAAGTTGGGATCAAACCGACGGTTGAAGGCGGTGAAAAAACCGATGCCCGCCGCCTTGACCGCGGCGCGACATTCCGCGGCGCGCGTCGACGACAGGTCGATCGGTTTTTCGCAGAAAATGGCTTTGCCAGCGGCTGCCAGCGCATGGATTTGGTCGTAGTGCAACGTGGTCGGAGTGGCGACAATCACGGCGTCGATGTCGTCGGCCTGAATGATCGCTTCTGCGGTTCGGACCTCGGCGCCTGTGCTGGCGGCGAGCTTTTCGGCGGCGGCAGGAACTGCATCCGCGACGGCTGCAAGGCGCGCCGAAGCGATGCGCGAAAGGCTAAGGGCGTGGACCTGTCCGATCCGGCCGCATCCCAAAAGTCCGATGGAAATCATTGTGTTATCCTTTTCAGTCGGCGGCCAGACCGCGCAGAACACGGCGCGCGGTTGTCATGATATCAGGTTCGACCTGTTTGAGAATCTGCACCCGGTCAAAAGCGTCCGGGGTATCTGTCAGGGCTTTGCGAAGGGATGCGCCAAAAGCCATCCGAAGCTCGGTGCCGATGTTGAACTTGCAGATGTTGGACGTCCGCGCCAAGCGTTGGCGTTGGTCAACGGGCACGCCCGAGCCGCCATGAATGACCAGCGGCACGTCTGTCGCCGCTTCGATTGCGCGGATGCGATCTTCGTCCAGACCGCCTTCCTTGTTTTGCTGCAGATGCACGTTTCCCACCGAGATCGCCATGGCATCGACCTGTGTTTCGCGGGCAAAACGGGCGGCTTCGGCCGGGTCTGTCCCGCGCGAGGTTTCACCCTCGCTATAGCCGACAAATCCGATTTCACCTTCGCAGGAAATCCCGGCCTCATGCGCCAGTTCGGCGATGCTGGCGGTCTCGTCGATGTTTTGCTCCAGTGCGCTGCGCGATCCGTCATACATCACAGACGTAAAGCCCGCATCGACCGCGATCCGGCATTCCTCGAAGGTGTATCCGTGGTCCAGATGCGCCACCACCGGGACGGTCACGCGTTCGGCCAAATGCCGGAACATGACGCCGAGAACGGGCAGGGGCGTATGGGCGCGGCACGACGGTCCGGCTTGCAGGATCACCGGCAGGTTTTCGGCTTCGGCGGCGTCCACATATGCGCGCATGTCCTCCCAGCCGAGCGTCACCAATCCGCCGACGGCATAGCCGCCTTTCAAGGCGGGTTTCAGCACTTGGGACAGCGTGGCGAGCGTCATTTGAACTTTGCCACCATGTCGAGGATGCCCGGAATGGTGTGCAGCTGTTCTTTGTGCGTTTCCTGAAAGTATTGCACCAGCGCGCGTTGGCTCAGGCCGCCGAGGATAGTGAAATAATACATTTCATAGCCGGGCAGAACGCAGCAGGGATGATAGCCCTTGTCGATGCAAATCGTCGAACCATCGACGATGTGGTAGGCGTCACCGGGCTCGTTGTCGTCGCGTTGCAGCATTTGCAGGCCCGACCCGTAATTCGGCTTGAAACGGAAGTTATAGGTCTCGTCGTGGCGGGTTTCGTCGGGCAAACGGTCGGTATCGTGCTTGTGGCTCGGAAAGCCGGACCAGCCGCCCGCACCGACGGTGAAAAGCTCGGATACCAAAAGGCGGCCCACACGATCTTTTTGCTTCTGACCAAGTATATGTTTGATTTTACGATGTGTTTTTGTCTCGTCCGACCCATACTGAACAAGATCGATTTCATTCGCTCGTACAGCGAAAGGCTCTAGCACGTCTTCGAATTTCGCGCCGGCGACAAAGATTTCCGCGGTATCGGACAAGCAAGTGAACGTCGCTTCCATTCCGGTCGGAACATAGACGCCCTCTGGCTCGCCGTCCCAAACATCGACGCCGCGTCCGCCAATCTGGCTAGCTTCGAACCCTTCGACCGAGACATCGATCAGCCCGGTCGCCGGGGCAATGCAGGTTTCGTATCCGGGGACCGCATAGCCGAATGTCTCGCCCTTTTTCAGCTTGACGATATTGAAATAATTGAGCGGCACGAGGCTGTCATCGACGTCCACGATTGGCGTATTCTGATTGTCAAACGGGGCGATGTGCATCGGGTAAAGTCCTTTCAAAGTGGTCCCGGCGCTGTGGGGCCGGGGTGCGCGGCAAGAAATGCCTCAAGTTCGGGTTCGGTCGGCATCGCGGGCGCGCAACCGGGTTTCGCAACCACGATCGCCGCACAGGCCGACCCGCGCATGACCGCGTCGTGTATGTCGCGGCCCGCCGCCAGCGAAGCGATGAAACCGGCCATGAAACTGTCACCGGCACCTGTCGGCTTCAAGGCCTTTACCGGGTAAATACCGCTTGGCGTCTCGGTACCGTTAACAAAGGTTACCGCACCGAGGTGCCCCATCTTATAGACCACGATCGCGGCAGTCGAGTTGGCCAGTTCACGCGCCTTGGTCAACCCTTTTTCGATGCCGCCTGCCATGAAGCCGAACTCTTCGTCGTTGGCGACAATGACGTCTGCCATGGCTCCCGCCCGGGACAGGACTTTCTCTGCGACTTGCGGGGATGGCCAACTGTAGGGGCGATAGTCCACGTCGAAGATCACGGGCAGTCCGGCGGCTTTGGCAAGTTCGAACGCGCGGAATGCGGCCGTGCGCGAAGGCTCGGCGGCAAAGACGGTGCCAGCGGTGATGAGCGCACCAAATTCAGTGTAATCAATGGCTTCCACGTCTTCGACGCTCATCTGAAAGTCTGCGGCACCGTTTCTGTAGATGACGGAATTGTGGTTTTCGACACGCGTCTCATAGACCGCAAGTGAGTTGCGGAACTCGCCTGCGATCGGTTTGACGTGGGTCGCGTCGACGCCGTAATGTTTCAGTTGGTTGACACAGTACCGACCGATAGCATCGTCCGACACACGGGTCACAAGCGCCGCTTTCGAGCCGAATTTCACCAATCCCGCCGCGATATTTGCCGAGCTTCCGCCCATCGCGACCATCATGGTCTCGGCGGTTTCTATCCCCGTTCCGGCAGGTTCCGGCGAGAAATCGATACCGACGCGGCCCACGACGACGAACGCATTCTTTTTGATGCCCGAAAGAACGTCCATCATACGCCCCTGCGCTGCTTCGAACGGCTTGCTTCCCATTCAAGATGTGCTTCGCGAACTTTCGGATTGTCCGTCACATGGGGCGTGCCGACCTCCCACCAGGTGTGGCCTTCGGTCGTCCAGCCTTCGTAGGCGTCCACGTTCATTACGATGACCGAGGTCTTGTCAGATGCCTTCGCGGCTTTGAAGGCTTCGGCCAATTGATCGGGCGAGTCGGCGAAGACGGCATGCGCGCCCATGGCCGCGGCATGGGCCACGTAGTCAACCGAAAACGCCTCCGGAATGGTCGGAGCGTCGGACAACAAGTTGTTGAAGCTTTCGTTTCCGGTGTTGTTCTGAAGCTTGTTGATGACCGCGAATCCGCCATTGTCCAGCACCAGTACGATCAGCTTTTTCTTTGATAAAACAGAGGAATAGATGTCCGAGTTCATCAGCATGTACGAGCCGTCGCCGGTAAAGACGATGGTGTCCGCATCTGGCTCTTTCTCGCTTTGGGCAATGCGCGCGCCCCATCCGCCGGCGATCTCGTATCCCATGCAAGAAAATCCGAATTCAACGTCCACCGTGCCCACATCAAGCGTGCGCCAGTTGGCGGTGACTTCCGCAGGAAGCCCGCCGGCTGCGGCCACAACGCGGTCGCGCTTGTCACAAAGCGCGTTCACCGCTCCGATTACCTGCGCATAGGAATTGGGGCGGTTTCCGGGGCGCACATTCTCGGCGACATAGGCGTTCCATTTGACGCGCTCGGCCTTGGCGAAGTCGGTCCAGCTTGCAGGCGCGCGATAATCAGAAAGCGCGGCGTCGAGCGCCTTTAGCCCGAGTTTCGCGTCCCCGACGACCGGGAGAGATTTGTGCTTGCCCGCATCATGGCGTGCGGCGTTAAGAGAGATTAATTTTGCGTCCTTGGAAAAGGCCGTCCAGGACCCTGTCGTGAAGTCCTGAAGGCGGCATCCGACCGATAAGATGACGTCTGCCGACTCGGCCACCGCGTTGGCGCTGTCTGATCCGGTGACACCCACGGGGCCTATATTCAAGGCATGATCGTTCACCATGTTCGCGCGTCCCGCGATGGTTTCGATCACGGGTATCTGGTGCTTCTCGGCAAAAGCCGTCATCTCGGCCACTGCTCCCGAATATTGCACGCCGCCACCTGCAATCATGATCGGACGAGCGGCTGATTTCAGCAGCCTCGCGGCATCGGCCACTTCGTCCTCATCCGGGCTAACTCTGCGAATACGATGAGTTTTTTCTTCAAAGAAAGACAGAGGATAGTCGTAGGCCCAGCCCTGTACGTCTTGCGGCAATCCAACGAATGCAGGCCCACAGTCAGCCGGGTCCAGCAGAGTCGCCAGCGCGGCGGGCAGGGACTGAATGACTTGGGCGGGGTGGGTGATCCGATCCCAATACCGGCTGACCGCTTGGAAGCCGTCGTTAAGACCCAAAGCGGGGTTCCCGAAGTGCTCGATCTGCTGAAGGACCGGGTCAGGCAGGCGCGTCAGAAAAGTGTCTCCGCAGAGCATTAACAATGGTAAACGGTTGGCGTGCGCCAAAGCGGCCGCCGTTAGCAGATTGGCCGTTCCCGGACCCGCTGACGCGGTGCAGAACATGAAGCGACGGCGCAAATGATATTTTGCGTACGCGGCAGCCGCGAATCCCATGCCCTGTTCGTTTTGTCCCCGGTAAAGCGGGAGCGTTTCGCGATGGTCATAAAGGGCCTCGCCGAGGCAGGTCACATTGCCATGGCCGAAAATGCCAAAGCCGCCGCCGCACACGCGCAGCCGTTCGCCATCAATTTCAATGAATTGCGCGTTCAAATAGCGAATTATCGCCTGCGCGGTCGTAAGTCGCACTGTCTGGTCGCTCATCGGTGGGTCCTTCCCGAGAGTTCGAATTCCGGTCAATCCTGCACCAAGGTGCTTGACGCTCTTGTGCGTTAGAAGATACCCGTGTTGCAACCGGTTGCAATGGTTTTTCGGGGGTAGGGCGTGACGGAAATTGGCGTGGGTATCATCGGCGGCGGCTACATGGGCAAGGCGCATGCCGTTGCCTATTCGGCGGTTGGTGCGGTTTTCAACACGCGACTTCGACCCAGACTTGAGATGGTGGCAGCCTCGACCAGGGCGTCGGCGGACCGCTATTGCGCCGAGTTCGGGTTCGCGCGCGCAGCCGACGACTGGGCGCAATTGGTCAGAGATCCAAGGGTCGAAGCCGTGGTCATTGCCGCGCCGCAAGCGACCCATCGCGCGGCTGCCGAGCTGGCCTTTTCACTTGGCAAGCCCGTGTTTTGCGAAAAACCGCTTGGAGCGTCTATTGAAGACGCGCGCGCCATGACCGCAAGCGCGGCTGCGCGAAAATGCATCAATATGGTCGGCTTCAATTACATCAGAACACCTGCTTCCCAGTATGCGCGCAAGCTGATTTCTGACCGCGTCATCGGAGATGTGACCTGGTTTCGCGGCGAGCACACCGAGGATTTTCTGGCGGATGCAGACACACCCGCGTCGTGGCGCACGAAGGGGGACTCAAACGGCACAATGGGCGATCTGGCGCCGCATATGATCAATGCCGCACTTGCTCTGATCGGTCCGATATCTTCTGTCATGGCGCAGATTGAAACTGTGCATAAGTCTCGCGGTGGAGAGCCGGTGACCAACGATGATCATGCGCAAATGATGTGTCGGTTCGACAGTGGCGCAATGGGGCACATGTTTTTCAGCCGCGTCGGGACGGGGCGAAAAATGGGCTATGCCTACGAGGTCACGGGCACCAAGGGCGCGATTCGATTTGATCAGGAAGACCAGAACGCGCTTTGGCTCTACAAGGCGGAAGGGCCGGAGGCCGAGCGTGGATTTCGCAAGATCTTGACCGGTCCCGCACACCCGGATTACGCCCCCTTTTGCCAGGGGCCAGGGCATGGAACGGGCTATCAGGATCAGATCATTATCGAAGCGCGGGACTTTCTGGAAGCCATCGCGGATGATCAAAACCGGTGGCCGACGTTTGCGGATGGATTGGCCGTTTCGCAAGTGGTAGAGGCTGCGCGCACATCAAATTCCGCCGGGGTCTGGACCCCGGTTCAGGGTGACTGAAGGAGACCCGCCTGTGACGATCAGAATTGGAAATGCGCCGTGTTCATGGGGCGTTGAATTTGCGGATGATCCCCGCAATCCGGCGTGGCGGGATGTGCTGCGTGAGAACGCGCAAGCGGGATATAAGGGTATCGAATTGGGGCCTGTCGGTTTCATGCCGGAGGATCCCGCACACCTGGGCGAGGCGCTTTCCGAGTTCGATCTTGAGCTGATTGGTGGTGTCGTTTTTCGCCCTTTCCACGACCCGAGCGCATGGGGCGATGTGCTGGATGCCTCGGTCAGAACCTGCAAGGCTCTTAAGGCGCATGGCGCCGAACATCTCGTCTTGATCGACTCAATTTCGCCGCGACGCGCGCCAACAGCCGGCCGAGCGGATGCCGCCGAACAGATGGACAAGGCCGAGTGGACCGCCTTTCGTGGCCGCATTCAGCAGGTCGCAAAGATGGGTGCCGAGGAATTCGGCCTGACCGTCGGGATCCATGCGCATGCGGCGGGTTTCATGGATTTCGAGCCCGAGTTGGAACGCCTTCTGGATGAGGTCGATGAAAAAATCCTGAAGATTTGCTTCGATACCGGGCACCATTCCTATGCCGGTTTTGACCCCGTGGCCTTCATGGAGCGCCACATCGACCGGATCAGTTACATGCATTTCAAGGACATCGATCCGGTCGTAAAGGCGGACGTCATTGCCAACGGGACGGGGTTCTATGATGCCTGCGGGCAGGGTATTTTCTGCAATCTTGGGGACGGTGATGTTAACTTTCCTCGTGTGCGCGACATACTGATCGAGAACGGATTTGAAGGCTGGTGCACCGTCGAGCAGGACTGTGATCCCACGCTTCCCGACACCGACGCGCTTGGTGATGCCAAGGCAAACCGCGCTTATCTGCAATCAATCGGCTTTACCTGAAGGAGCCCGGACGTGACAAAGTTGAAATGGGGAATGATCGGCGGCGGTGAAGGCAGTCAGATTGGCCCGGCGCATCGCTTGGGATCGCAAGCCGATGGCCTTTTTTCGTTTGAAGCCGGTGCGTTAGATGTCGATGCGGCGAAAGGGAGAGCCTATGCACAGTCGCTGGGTATTGCCGCCGACCGTGCGTATGGTGACTGGAAAGAGATGCTGGCGGGCGAGCGAGGTCGCGACGACAAGGTGGACCTTGTGACCGTTGCAACGCCGAACAACACCCATTTCGAGATCACCAAATCCTTTCTGGAAGCCGGTTTTCATGTGCTTTGCGAAAAGCCGATGACAATGACCGTGGAAGAGGGCGAAGAGATCGTGCGGGTCGCGAAAGCGAGCGGAAAGACCTGCGCTGTTAACTATTGTTACTCGGCCTATCCGATGGTTCGTCAGATGAAGGCGATGGTCGCCGCCGGCGAGTTGGGGGCGATCCGGACGGTGGTTGCGAACTTCAGCCACGGGCACCATGCGGCGGGGGACGACGCGGACAATCCGCGGGTGCGCTGGCGGTATGATCCGGCGCAGGCGGGTGTCTCGGGGCAGATGGCTGATTGCGGAATTCACGCCCTACATATGGCGAGCTTTATCACCGGGGACGAGGTCGAAAAGCTGTCTGCGGACTTTGCCTCGACCGTGAAGGGGCGCGTTCTGGAAGATGATGCGATGGTGAACTTTCGCACAATGAAAGGCACCGTCGGACGGCTTTGGACCTCGACCATCGCACTTGGTCGACAGCATGGGTTGGACATTGCCATCTACGGTGAAAAGGGCGGCATGCGGTGGGCGTCTGAGCAACCCAACCAGATCATCTACAACCGGCTGGGCGCGCGCACCGAGATCATCGAAAAGGGCGAGGCCGGATTGTCGGAAGACGCGCAACGCATGAGCCGGGTGGCCATCGCGCATCCCGAGGGGTTCCCTTTGGCGGTTGCCAACATCTACGTGGATCTGGCGGCCAAAATCCGCGGTGAAGGCAAAGGCAACCTGCCGACAGCCGAAGACGGTTTGCGTTCGATGGCTGCGGTTTTCGCGGCCGTGGATTCAGCTTCAAAAGACGGTGCCTGGGTAGACGCGCGCCCGCCGATGTTCCGTTAGGATTTCAAGGGGCGTAGCGTCCCCCGTTCGACGATCACGCAGGCAAAAAAGCGACCTTCGGGCGTGCGCTCGGGCTTGTCGAACATCGCGACGACCAGCTCGACAGAGCTGTCGATGATCTGATGGATCGGCTGGCGAATAGTGGTGAGGTTGATGTTCTCCCAACGGGCCATATCCATGTCATTCAGGCCGATGATGCCGATGTCTTCCGGCACTTTGAGGCCATTGTCGGCGACGGCGCTGAGCGCGCCGATGGACAGAACATCATCGCCACAGAAGTAGGCCTCGGCGTGGTCTTTTTTCAGCAGGTCGAGCATCTCGGCGCGACCGGCTTCGAAGGAATAAGCGGTGGCGAACGACTCGGTCAGCTTGATGCCGGGCGCTACGGTCAGAACCTCGTTGAAGCCCTTGCGGCGGTCGATCGTCGAGGTCGCCTCGCGGGGACCACCCAGGAAACCGATGCGTTTGTAACCCCGCGCCACCAGGGTGCGGGCGGCCATGCGACCGCATTCGACATTGTCGATTCCGACCACATTCACGCGCGGACTGGCAGCGATTCGACCAAAGGAATGCACGACAGGCACGCGGGCTTCCTGAAAGGCCAGCGCGAATTCGGGCGACAGCGTCGACGAGGCGACGATCACCCCGTCCACCGAATATTGGCGCAGAAGCTGCAGCGTTGCTTCGGGGTCGGTCTGGTCCGTCAGATTGACCAGAAGCGGCCGCAAACCGCGTTCCTGCAGAAGCCGGGTGAACAGATCGAAAACCTGCAAGAAGAACGGGTTATGAAAGTTGTTCGAGACAAGACCGATCAGCTTGGTACGCCCCGTCGTCAGTGACGAGGCCAGCGCATTCGGGCTGTAACCCAACTCGGCGGCGGCCCTTTCGACCTTTCGCCGTGTCTTGGCGGAAACCGAAGCGCCTTCGGTAAAAGTGCGCGACACCGCAGAGCGCGAGACCCCCGCTTTTTGCGCGACGTCTTTCAATGTGACCGGCATGGCACCCTTTGCATTCTGACTGCTCGATGGACTCAATATAAAAGCGCGGACGTTCTTTTTGCAACCGGTTGCATTTTTTTCGCCCCTGTGTTTCTCTAGGCTTGCGAGGAGGTTTATTCACTTCGCCAAATAAATACTGAACGTTCTGGGAGGACATCATGAAAAATCTTATAACATCGCTCGTGATAGGCGCGGCGGTTCTGACCGCGCCCGTCGCCGCGACGGCGGCAGGCCACAGCGAATTGAAGTATGTGCTGGTCAGCCACGCGCCAGACAGCGACAGCTGGTGGAACACCATCAAGAACGGCATCGCACTTGCCGGCGAACAGATGGGCGTAGAAGTTGAATATCGCAATCCGCCGACCGGCGACATTGCGGATATGGCGCGCATCATCGAACAGGCTGCAGCCTCGGCGCCCGATGGCATCATCACGACGCTTGCTGACTTTGACGTGCTTGCCGGACCGATCCGTGCCGCAGTGGATCAAGGCATCGACGTCATCATCATGAACACCGGCACGCCCGAGCAGGCGCGCGAAGTTGGCGCGCTGATGTATGTTGGTCAGCCCGAGTATGATGCAGGTCTTGCGGCCGGTATTCGCGCAAAAGGCGAAGGCGTGACCAATTTCCTTTGTGTGAACCACGCGATCCAGCAGCCCACAGTGGGTGAACGATGCCGTGGATATGCCGACGGGCTTGGCGTCGAGCTTGGCAATTCGATGATGGATTCCGGGACCGACCCGGCGGAAATCAAGAACAAGGTTCTGGCGTATCTGTCGGCCAACCCTGACGTGGACGGCATTCTGACGCTGGGTCCGGTTTCCGCAGATCCGACGATTGCGGCTTTGCAGGAAAACGGTATGGCCGGTGACATTCACTTCGGTACATTCGACCTTGGCGAAGAGATCGTTAACGGTATCAAGGACGGCACAATTGCTTGGGGTATCGACCAGCAGCCCTTCCTTCAGGCCTATATGCCTGTTGTGATTCTGACCAACTGGGACCGCTATGGTGTTCTTCCTGGCAACAACATCAACTCGGGTCCGGGCTTCGTCACTGCGAACGGCCTGACCAAAGTCGAAGAGTTCGCTGGCGAATACCGCTAAGGCGACCTGACTTGACCGGCGATCCCCTTGAAGGGGGGTCGCCTTTTTCTCCTGCCTTTTGATTGAAAGGAGCGGTCGAGATGACAGATGCATCCAAAACCGACGCCCCCGATACGGACGAGCGCGTCAAGGAGATGTCCTCTTTCAGACGTTCGCTGATCCGACCCGAGTTGGGCGGCATGGTTGGCACAATTGCAGTATTTGTTTTCTTCCTTCTGTTTGCTTTTGACAGCGGCATGTTCAACAGTCAGGGCGTGATGAACTGGTCGATCGTTTCGGCGCAGTTCATGATTATTGCCGTGGGCGCATGTCTGTTGATGATCGCGGGAGAGTTCGATCTGTCGGTCGGTTCGATGATCGGCTTTGCGGGCATGATGATCGCGGTGTTCGGGGTGGTGCTGGGCTGGCCGATGTGGATCACCATCATCATCACATTTGCGATCTGCATCGCGATCGGTGCGGTGAATGGCTATATCGTCGTCAAAACAGGGCTGCCAAGCTTCATTGTGACACTGGCGTTTCTGTTCATCCTCCGCGGTTTCACGATCTATATTCCTCAAACGCTTGAAAACAAGACCATTATCGGTGGCATCCGCGACGCGGCCGAAGGCGACTGGCTTGGCGCAATATTCGGCGGCAAGATCGGTGGCGGCCTTTTCGAAATGCTGGGCAATGCCGGGGTGATTGCAACCTTTGAGCGTGGTTCGCGGATGGGCGAGCCGGTTGTTGACGGCATTCCCATGATGATCATCTGGGCTATCGCGCTGATCGTTTTCGGACACGTCCTTTTGACAAAGACACGGTTCGGCAACTGGATTTTTGCGGCCGGGGGCGACTCGGAGGCGGCCCGCAACTCGGGCGTTCCGGTGAACCGTGTGAAGATTCTGATGTTCATGTTCACCGCCTTTTGCGCCACGGTTTTCGCAACCTGCCAGGTTATGGAATTCGGCTCGGCTGGGGCCGACCGGGGGCTCTTGAAGGAATTCGAGGCGATCATTGCGGTGGTCATCGGAGGCGCATTGCTGACCGGTGGCTATGGTTCGGTTCTGGGGGCCGCGCTTGGCGCACTGATTTTCGGCGTCGTGCAGCAAGGTCTGTTCTTTGCGGGCGTCGAAAGCTCGCTGTTCCGGGTGTTCCTCGGACTTATTCTGCTCGGCGCGGTTATCCTGAACACCTACATCCGACGCATGATTACGGGGGAGCGTTAAGATGGCCGATCAATCCAAAACTCCGATCATTCAGATGAAGAACATCGAAAAGCACTTTGGCGCGGTAATCGCGCTGGCGGGGGTGTCTCTGGATGTGTTTCCCGGCGAATGTCACTGTCTTCTGGGCGACAACGGCGCGGGGAAATCGACCTTTATCAAAACCATGTCGGGCGTGCACAAACCCACCAAGGGCGAGATCATCTTCGAGGGCAGGCCGATGGATTTCGAGACGCCGCGCGATGCGATGGATGCAGGCATCGCCACGGTGCACCAACACCTTGCGATGATCCCGCTGATGAGCGTTGCACGGAACTTTTTCATGGGCAACGAGCCGGTGAAAAAGATCGCGGGCATCAACTTTCTGGATCAAACGAAAGCGGATCAGGTGACGATGGACGAGATGCGCAAGATGGGCATCAACCTGCGCGGGCCGGATCAGGCGGTCGGCACCCTGTCGGGCGGCGAACGTCAGACCGTTGCGATCAGTCGCGCCGTCTATTTCGGTGCCAAGGTTCTCATTCTGGACGAGCCGACATCGGCTTTGGGCGTACGGCAAACGTCGAACGTGCTGGCGACGGTCGACAAGGTTCGAAAGCAGGGCGTGGCGGTGGTCTTTATCACCCACAACGTACGGCACGCGATGGCCGTGGGCGACCGCTTTACAGTATTGAACCGGGGCCAGACGCTGGGCACGGCCGTGCGCGGCGAGATCAGCCCGGACGAGTTGCAGGACATGATGGCGGGCGGTCAGGAAATGGCCACGCTGGAAGGATCGCTTGGCGGCACCGTATGACATCATTGTTGCGAAAACCGTTGGGGACCACGGGCTTGGTCCACAACATCACACCCGAAAGCGCGGGCTGGGGCTATGTCGGCTTCGCGCTTCACCACCTTTCTCCCGGGGATGTTGCTTCAGGGTCGACGCGGGACCTTGAAGCCATCCTTGTTGTGGTGGAAGGCAAACTGGACCTTTCGGTCGGGGATGCAGTCTTCGGTGAAATCGGGGACCGTATGTCAGTGTTTGAAAAGACCGCGCCGCATTGCGTCTATGCGCCCGGTGGCACCGACTGGACGGCGAAGGCGACCACCGCCTGTGTTCTGGCGGTTTGTACAGCACCTGCCCAAGGCGACTATCCGGTGCAACGCCTCGGCCCCGAAGGCATCGAGTTGACGCCGCGCGGCAAGGGCCAGAACCAGCGTTTCATCAACAACATCGCAATGGAGGGCAGGGACGTGGCAGGCAGTCTTTTGGTCACCGAGGTTTTCACGCCATCTGGCAACTGGTCGTCTTATCCAAGCCATCGTCATGATGAAGATGACTTTCCGCGCATGACCTATCTTGAAGAAACCTATTACCACCGCCTGAACCCCGCGCAGGGTTTTGGCGTGCAGCGGGTTTATACCGAGGACGGTTCTCTCGATGAGACGATGGCCGTCAAGGATGGCGATGTCGTGCTTGTGCCGAAAGGTCATCACCCCTGTGCGGCGCCCTATGGCTATGAGTTGTACTATCTGAACGTGATGGCTGGCCCTTTGCGGAAATGGCGGTTTGAAAACGATCCTGCGCATGACTGGATCGCCCAGCGGGACGTGGATTGACGATGTACGGATATTACTCAGCCGACGCCTGCAACCTGAGCGAGTTCAAGGCGATCACCGCGCGCAACGTTGATCCGACGGACATTCCGAACGCCATGGGCGCGCCGAAGAACGTGCCGGTCTATGACTGCGCGGTCTTGGGCGACATGCTGCGAGACAAGGATCAGCGCCGGTTTCTGATGGCCGAATGGGCCGAGATTCTGCATCGCGGGGCAGGGGTCTTCGTGCTGAAGGCTGCCTGCACCAACCTTGCCTCGATCGACGCGGCGACGGCGGTTTTCAACAAGATCATCGCGGCCGAGAAATCAAAATCCGGCGGCGGGGCGGACCACTTCGCCGCCACCGGTTCAAACGACCGCATCTGGAATGCGCTGCAAAAGCTCTGCGAGGCCGCGCCGGACGTTTTTGTCGACTATCACGCCAGTCCCGCCATTGATGCAGCCTGTGAGGCGTGGCTTGGACCAAATTACCAGATGACGGCACAGGTGAACCTGGTCCATCCGGGCGGGCAGCCGCAACAGGCGCATCGTGATTATCATCTTGGATTTCAGACCGCCGACGTCAGCGCCACCTATCCGGCGCATGTGCATGATCTTTCGCCCTTGATGACACTTCAGGGCGGCATCGCGCATGTGGACATTTCGGTCGAAAGCGGGCCGACGAAACTTCTGCCCTTCTCGCAGACCTATCGACCGGGATACGCCGCCTGGCGACGCGAGGACTTCCGCGCGCACTTCGAGGAGAACCACGTTCAATTGCCGCTCGACAAAGGCGACGCCATCTTCTTCAGCCCGGCGCTTTTTCACGCGGCAGGGGCCAACACGACCCGCGATGTCGAGCGTATGGTGAACTTGCTGCAAATCTCGTCACCGTTCGGTCGCGCGATGGAATCCATCGACCGCACGGCCATGTGCAAATCCTTGTTCCCGGTCCTGTCACGCGGTTGGCAAACCGGAGAGATCACGGAAACAATGCTGGATATCGTTCTGTCCTCCGCAGCTGAAGGGTATTCCTTCCCGACCAACCTCGACAGCGACCCGCCGGTTGGAGGCCTGGCGCCTCGGTCGCAAAAAATGCTTGTGAAGCAAGCGATTATGTCCGGGGTATCGTTTGATATCCTCAGCGCCGACCTTGATGCACAGGCCCGTGCCAAACTGGCGACGCCTCTCTGAAAGAGCGGCTTGTGCCCGAAGTCGCCGCGCCTATGGTGAAGGCCACCAAGGGTGAAGCGAGGAGCGACAAGCGCATGGGCAAGAACGTCCTCTGGATCATGGCCGATCAATTGCGATGGGATTATCTCGGCTGTTTCGGCGCGCGCCACATCGATACGCCGCACCTTGATCGCCTTGCCGCCAAAGGGGTGCGCTTCAACAAGACCTACGTTCAATCGCCGATTTGCGGTCCTTCCAGGATGAGTTTCTACACGGGCCGTTATGTGCGCAGTCATGGTTCGACATGGAACAACGTCGCGCTGAAAATCGGAGAGATGACCCTTGGCGACCATCTGCGCGAGATCGGGGTGAAGTGCAGTCTGGTCGGCAAGACCCATATGACGCCCGACAAGGAGGGCATGGCCCGTCTTGGGATCGAACCCGACAGCACCATCGGTGCGCTGGCCAGCGAGTGCGGTTTCGAGGTCATCGTGCGCGATGACGGCACCAACCACACGGATTACCCTCATCGCCACGGCGAAGACTATGATGCCTATCTGCGCGCCCACGGCTTTGACGGCGACAACCCGTGGGAGGAATGGGCAAATTCGGCGGAAGGCGAGAATGGTGAGTTGCTGACGGGCTGGCTTTTGAAGAACTCGCATTTGCCTGCGCGCGTGCCTGCCGAGCATTCGGAAACGGCCTGGCTGACCACGCGCGGGATCGAATTCATCCAGGCCCAGGGCGACCAGCCGTGGCTGTGTCACCTGAGCTATATCAAGCCCCATTGGCCTTATCTGGCCCCTGCGCCCTACAACGACATGTATGGTCCGGGTGACCTGCCGCCCGTCGTGCGCAGCAACGCCGAACGCGAGACGGATCATCCGTTGATGAAAGCATGGCTCGATACTCGTGTGTGTCAGTCGTTTTCCCGCGACGAGGTCCGCGACCGGGTCGCGCCGGCCTATATGGGGCTGATCAAGCAGCTTGATGACGAGATGGGGCGGCTCTTCGATTTTCTCGAAAGCACGGGCCGGATGGAGGACACGATGATCGTGTTCTGCTCGGATCACGGTGACAACATGGGCGATCACTGGCTGGGCGAAAAGGATCTCTTTTACGACTGTTCCGCCCGTATTCCGCTGATCGTCTACGACCCGCGCCCCGAGGCGGAAGCGACGCGCGGCACTCTGACGGATGCTTTGGTCGAAGGCATCGACCTTGTGCCAACTTTCCTTCAGTACTTCGGCGGAGAGGCGAAACCGCACATCATCGAGGGGCGCTCGCTGCAACCGCTTCTTCACGGGAAACCCACGGACTGGCGCGCGTTTGCGGTCTCGGAATACGACTATTCCACCCGACAGGCGCGGCTTGATCTGGGTCTGGATCAGGCTGATGCGCGGCTTACGATGATCTTCGATGGCCGCTGGAAAATGGTGCATGTCGAGGGGTTTGCTCCCTTGCTCTATGATCTTGAAACGGACCCCGACGAATTGTCCGACCGCGCGCCCGATCCTGCCTGCGCCGCCCATCTGCAACGCCTGAATGCTGCTCATTTTCACTGGGCCCGCCAGCACCACGCCCGCACGACCGTGACGGGTGCGCAAATGGACCTGCGAGCAAAAAGACAGGAACCGCACGGCATTTACATCGGTCTCTGGGACGAAGCCGACCTTGCGGCGACGAACAAGATCCTGCCCGACAAGGCGTCAGGCTAGGGCGCACCGATCGCGGACCCTTGGGTGCTTTTTTGTCGTGGACCGCTTTTGATGCGGTTTCCCTCCCTCGCACAATTCGGTTATTGATCGCCCGCAGAGGGGCAACGTCTCGATATGAGGGTGCATTCCGGCACAGGGCCAAGGGCAGAAGTTTGAAGAAACGGACGTAAAATGCACATAAATCAACATGCCAGACTATCCGTCGCGCCGATGATGGATTGGACCGACCGCCATTGCCGCGTGTTTCACCGCACGCTGTCGCACCACTCACTTCTTTATACTGAAATGGTCACCGCGCCTGCGCTTGTACGGGGCGGGGCGACGCATCTTCTGAATTATTCGGAAGTCGAACACCCGGTGGCGCTGCAGCTCGGTGGGTCTGATCCGGACGAACTGGCCGAGGCGGCGCGTATTGGCGCGGGCGAGGGGTATGACGAGATCAACCTTAACGTCGGTTGCCCTTCGGACCGGGTGCAGTCGGGCACCTTCGGCGCGGTTTTGATGAAAACGCCCGATCTGGTCGCGTCTTGTGCGACCGCCATGCGCGCTGCCGTGAATGTTCCGGTCACAGTCAAATGTCGGATCGGTGTCGATGATCAGTTGCCCGAAGTGGTGCTCCCCGATTTCCTGGCGCGCATCCGCGATGCTGGCGTCACCCGCGTCGCCATCCACGCGCGCAAGGCATGGCTGCAAGGCCTGAGCCCCAAGGAGAACCGGGATATTCCGCCTTTGGACTATGCACTTGTTCACGCGATGAAAACCGCGTTCCCGGACCTGCATATATCGATTAACGGCGGGATTGAGGGGTTGGTGCAGGCGCAGGATCACCTTGGGCGCGGGCTGGACGGAGTGATGATCGGTCGCGCGGCCTATCACACGCCCTGGGACACACTCTCGCGCGCGGACTCGCGGATTTTCGGCCAGTCCGACCCCTGTGAAACGCCGCACGATGCCGCAGAAGCCATGATCCCCTATATCGAGGCCCACATCGCCAGCGGCGGTCGTCTGCACAATATCACGCGCCATATGCTGGGTCTGTTTCAGGGCCGACCCGGCGCGCGGGCATGGCGCCGGATTTTGTCAACCGATGTGCACGCCGAAGGGGCAGGGGTCGAGGTGCTGGAAACCGCTCTGGCCCAGGTGCCACGAGAGCTTGCGGCCTGAGCACGGCTAGGCGGCGTGCAGCGCCTTGACCGGCTTTTTCTGCGAGCGCACCGCGAACGGCTTCGGGGTTCACTACCAGACATTGCCGACCACGTTGAAAAGCCCATAACCGTTGGCATCGAATGCGCGCGCGCGGCGTTGACGTGTCCGTCCAGACCCAGGACCTGATGCGGTAAACAGTCCCGCCAGATGATGCAGGGCTGAAAGGCGGCGTCGTCGGCTCATGCCGGCCTCGGGGAAAGGGGATATTACCACGCCCGCCGCGGGGAAAAGAGTATGATAATTCAATGGCATAGACCGCGTGACCCGGGTTCTGCCGATCCGGGCGTCAAAGCAATCGTATCATGCCCAAAATGCAGAAGATCACGAGCAGCCACATGACCAGGGTCTTGAAGGTCTCGGAAGGGGTTTTGGCGAACTGGCGCGTTCCCAGAAAGATACCTGCCAGCAGGGCGGGGATGGCAGCGACAACGTACAGGATCGTTTGCGCGTCATACCGGTCGGCAAGCAGCAAGAAGCCTCCGGTGATGATATCGGTGAAGAACAGGTAGGCGATCATCGTCGCCCGCATCGTTGTCGACGAGACATTTGTCGTCGTGAAGAATAGCGCAAGCACCAGCCCGCTCAGCGCAGTCGCGCCGTTGACCGCTCCGGCCACAAGCCCCGAAAGGAAAAACGTGGCGTATGAGAAGCTCACGGGTTTTGGCTTCGAAAAAAGCAGGACAAGCGTGGACGCGAATATGATCCCGTAGACCAGCAATTGCAGCGGTCTTTCGGACATCTGAGAAAGCAACAAGACACCCACCGGCGTACCGATGAGGCTGGCGACAATCAGGACTGTGAGATATTGCCTGTTAATGTCGGGGAGTATCCGCCGCGCCTGTGCGCTGGAGGCTACGATTTCAAGCGCGATCGACATGGGTACAATTTGGGAAACCGGCATGACCGGGACCAGGCAGACCATGACAATTGCCGAAAACCCAAAGCCGGCATATCCCCGCACCAGTGCCGCCAGGAAAACCGCGGCCAAGCTGAGAAACATGGAGAATGGCGACAGGTTCAGACTGATTTCGCCGAACATCCATCCCTCCACGCGCTGGTTTCCTGCGTTTGCAAGGTCAGTCGATGTCCGCCCACCTTCACAAATCGTCTATGGGAATTGGACCTTGAATGGCCTCATGCCGCAAGGGCTGAAATCATATTGCCCCATGCGACCTGCTGTGGCCACGACTGAAGCGAACTGCGCGCGCCGGCGCAACCCTCGGCCCGCCAGACGCCAGATTGACCCGGCCTAACGAAAAAGGGCGCCCCGCAGGACGCCCCTTTCCAATTCTGCAAAGCGCTTCGATCAGCAGCTGTAGTACATCTTGAACTCGATCGGGTGAGGCGTGTGCTCGTAGGCGTAGATCTCTTCCCACTTGAGGTCCATGTAGCCTTCGATCTGGCTCTTGGTGAACACGTCACCGGCCAGAAGGAAGTCCATGTCGGCTTCCAGCTCTTCCATGGCTTCACGCAGGCTGGCGCAGACCGTTGGGATGCCTTCCAGCTCTTCTGGCGGCAGGTCGTAAAGGTCCTTGTCCATGGCTTCGCCCGGATCGATCTTGTTCTTGATACCGTCGATGCCAGCCATGAGAAGGGCGGCAAAGCAAAGGTAAGGGTTCGCAGCCGGATCAGGGAAGCGGGCTTCGACACGCTTGGCCTTCGGGCTTTCAGCCCATGGAATACGAACGCAACCCGATCGGTTGCGGGCCGAGTAGGCGCGCAGAACAGGGGCTTCAAAGCCTGGGATCAGACGCTTGTAGCTGTTCGTCGACGGGTTGGTGAAGGCGTTCAGGGCTTTGGCGTGCTTCAGGATACCGCCGATGTAGTAAAGCGCTTCCTGGGACATGTCGGCGTACTTGTCGCCCGCAAAGAGCGGCTTGCCGTCTTTGAAGATGGACATGTTCACGTGCATGCCCGTGCCGTTGTCGCCTGCAATCGGCTTTGGCATGAATGTTGCCGACTTGCCGTAAGCGTGCGCAACCTGATGGATGACATACTTGTACTTCTGAAGGTTGTCGGCCTGCTCGGTGACGGACCCGAAGATCATGCCAAGCTCGTGCTGACAGGACGCAACCTCGTGGTGGTGCTTGTCGACCTTCATGCCCATGCGCTTCATCGTCGACAGCATCTCGGAACGGATGTCCTGCGCGTCGTCGATCGGCGGAACCGGGAAGTAACCGCCCTTGACGCCCGGGCGATGACCCATGTTGCCCATCTCGTAGTCCGTGTCCGTGTTCCACGACGCGTCAATCGCATCGACTTCATAGGACACCTTGTTGATGCCGACCGAATAGCGCACATCGTCGAACAGGAAGAATTCAGCCTCGGGGCCCATGTAGGCCACATCGCCGATGCCGGAAGACTTGAGATAAGCCTCGGCCTTCTGAGCGGTGCCGCGCGGGTCACGGTCATACGCTTCGCCGGTGTCTGGCTCGACGATCGAGCAATGCACGGCCAGCGTCTTTTCAGCAAAGAACGGGTCCATGTAGGCGGACGATGCATCTGGCATCAGTTTCATGTCGGACTGATCGATCGACTTCCAACCGGCAATCGAGGAACCGTCGAACATGAAGCCTTCTTCAAGGAAGTCTTCGTCGACCTGATCCGACAGCACGGTCACGTGCTGCAGCTTGCCGCGCGGATCCGTAAAACGGATATCGACGTATTCAACGTCTTCATCCTTGATGGTTTTCAACATGTCCTTGTTGCTCATGGGTGTGACCCTCTTTCCCTATCTGGATAGTTTGATTTACAGCGCGTCTTCGCCGGATTCACCAGTTCGGATGCGAATTGCTTGGCTGACGTCAGAGACAAAAATCTTGCCGTCGCCGATCTTGTCCGTCTTGGCCGCGTCGATGATCGCCGCAATCGCCGCATCCACCTGATCGTCGGACAGAACAACTTCGATTTTCACCTTGGGCAGGAAGTCGACAACATATTCGGCGCCGCGGTAAAGCTCCGTATGCCCTTTCTGGCGACCAAAACCCTTGACCTCCAGAACGCTCAATCCCTGAACGCCAATCTCCTGCAACGCCTCTTTCACCTCGTCCAGTTTGAACGGTTTGATAATGGCCTCGACTTTCTTCATGGCTCCGACTCCCTTGCGTGCGTGTTTTCTCGGGTGAAACCACGCAGGGCGAGCCGCCACAATCGAAGGGCAGGCGCACAGGCCGCGGTCTCGCGACATTGATAGCAATATGCCTAATTTTTGTGCATGTCGCGCGAAAAAAGGACGAAATTGAATCGTCTGTATCGATACGCTTCGGACGCGCGCACCGAACATCTGTTGAGAATTCGACGAAAGAGCGGTGCAAGACAGGGCATTCGGCGCCGCGTAGCAGATGTGCACTATCGCACACCGCCCTCAAACCGCTCGCGCCTCAGCGAGCACTCTGACACAAGTGAAGTTTGTTGCTGAATTCTCTTTTGAAAACCAATCGCTAAGGAGCATCCGATGTCACTTCAAGGGCACAGGTGCGTGATACCCCGCGATGGTTTCCGTGATTTGAAAAGCCGACCCATGCCAGCCAAGTGTTTTTCATCGGCACAGACGCCGCAGACTGAAATCGCAATCATGCGAACTAACCCTTGAAAGGACAACTAAAATGAAAACGCTTCTCGTAGCAGCCCTCGTCGCAACAACAGCCTTCGCAGGCGCCGCCTCCGCTATGACCGGCTCCAAAGTTGATGTCGCACAGGACACGCTTGTTGAATATGGCTTCAACGTCGACGCAGACACGCTGAGCGCTGCACAGGTCAACGCGCTGAACACCCTTTCCGTTGATACGGAACTTGACGGCCCACGCACCGCCGAAGGCCGCGTCCTGACCAAAATCCGCGCAATCCTGAACTGATTGTGCATAAGCATAGACCGACGCCTCCCTGTTCAGGGCGGCGTCGGTCCGACTGAAAAGGCCGTTGCTTCCAGCAGCGGTCTTTTGTTGTGTTCACCGCCAGGTCATCGCAAGGTTTAGCCATGACAGACGCCCTCACATCCGCCCAGATGCGAAACATCGAACAGACCGCCATCGACGGCGGAAAGGTAACCGGCCTCGAATTGATGGACCGCGCTGGAAAAGCTGTCGTCAAAGCGATTTTCGAAACCTGGCCCGACCTTTTGAACGCTCCCCGACGCGCCGGTATCCTCGCAGGTCCCGGCAACAACGGTGGCGACGGTTTTGTCATTGCCAACCGCCTGCGCGACTACGGCTGGGACGTCGAGGTCTTCCACTACGGCGATATCGACAAGATGCCCCCCGATGCAAAGGTCAACGCGCTGGCTTTCGCCAATGCGGGCGGCGTCGTCTCGCCCATTATCCCCTTTGAGGGGCGGGATATGAGATTTGCCGATCCTCCCACCGATGTCTGGATTGATGCGTTCTTTGGCATCGGACTCACACGCCCCCTCCCCGAAGAGGTCCGCGCGGCGTTTCTGTCGATCTCTTACGAGCGCAACTGGCAGTCGAACAAGCTGGTGGCCGTCGACATCCTCAGTGGCATCGATGCTGATACCGGTGAGCGTCTGACCGAATTTCCGCTGAAACCGGATATGACCGTGACCTTCCATGCGCCAAAGATAGGCCACTTGGAAGGTGAAGGTGCCGACTGGTGCGGACAACTGATTGTTAAGAATATTGGCCTGTAACTCTTTGGGTCCGAAAATTCCCCGCCGGAGGCACAGAAGACTCTTATGGAACCGACCGAAATCACCGCCGAGACCCTCGACCTGTCTGCTCTCGCCAAATCCCCGGATGCGCATAAATACAGCCACGGTCATGCCCTCGTTCTGACGGGTGGTCCCGGCAAGACCGGTGCGGCTCGACTGGCGGCGGGTGGCGCTTTGCGCATTGGTGCCGGTCTGGTCACTCTGGGCTGCCCGCACCCCGCGCTGTTCGAGGTCGCCGCCCAGACAACAGCCATCATGTGCCGCCCACTTGACGGCGCGCCGGGCCTTGCCGAAACGCTGGTCGATCCGCGCTTCAATGCGCTGTGCCTTGGTCCGGGGCTCGGGCTTGGACCAGATACGCAGGCGCTGGTTCTGGCTGCTTTGAAAGCAAAGCGCGCCACGGTTCTCGACGCCGACGCGCTGACCCGGTTCCAGCGAACGCCCCAGCTTTTGTTCGACGCGCTTCATGCCGCCTGCCTCTTGACCCCGCACGACGGCGAATTCACGAGGATCTTTCCCGATCTTGCAGAGGACCTTGCCACCAAAGCACGCGCCAACGCCGTCCGCGCCGCGGCCGCCCGGGCAGGCTGCAGCGTTCTTCTGAAAGGCGCCGAAACGATCATCGCGGACGAAACCGGGAGGCTTTGTGTGGTCAACTCGACCGCAGACGCGGCCGCGCCCTGGCTGGCCACGGCCGGTGCGGGCGATGTGCTGGCCGGGTTTGCGACCGGTCTGATGGCACGCGGTATGCCTGCGTTCAAAGCCGCAGGGTCGGCGGCTTGGCTTCATGCCGCCTGTGCCCGCCGCTTTGGTCCCGGCCTGATCGCAGAAGATCTGGCCGAAACACTGCCGCGCGTATTTGCAGATCTCGGCCTTTGAAGGTTAAGGTACACTCAAGCCTGCGAACGGTCGCACCGACGTGATACCGACGTTATACCGACGTTGTAACGGCGTCGCCAAACGGCCCAAAACCACGCATTCCAACGCCTTTTCGTCTTCCCTGACGTTAAGTGCAGGAAAAGGTTGATGAATGTGTAGCAGGCGTTAGTTTGTTGCCGACGTCAGCGGGGGATACGGGTATGACGCCACTTACAAGTCTTGAAGGTCAAAGCAACCTTCCGCGTTATTTTTCAACAGCTTACGCGCTTGCAAGTAAGCTTCAGAACGGTCGGATGGATTTCCATCTGGACGATGGTCGCGTCTTTCGCGTGGAAGGCCCTAACCCCGGTCCCGTCGCTGAGCTGCATATTCACAATCCGGATGTCTTCGCGCGCCTCATTCGCGAAGGAGATCTAGGATTTTCAGAGGCTTACCTCGAAGGATGGTGGACTACGCCCGACCTTCAGGCCTTTATGGATGTGGTGCATGAAGACAACGACGAGATGTACAACAGCTATAGCGGCATGGCGATTGTGCGCGCATTTGAACGTCTGCGTCACTGGATGAACAGCAACTCCAAGGCTCAGGCCCGAAAGAACATCTCGCACCACTACGATCTGGGCAATGATTTCTACGGATTATGGCTGGATGACTCGATGACGTATTCCTCGGCCTTGTTCAAGACCGGGCAGGAAGGCCTTGAAAAGGCTCAGGAACAGAAATACGCCAGCATGGTTGACCAGATGGGCGCGCAGCCCGGAGACCATGTGCTGGAGATCGGTTGCGGCTGGGGCGGTTTCGCCGAATACGCTGCCAAGGAACGGGGGCTGAAGGTCACCGGGTTAACCATTTCTCAAGAACAATATGACTATGCTGTCGATCGGATGGCCCGCGCGGGGCTTTCGGAAAAGGTTGACATCAAGCTTCAGGATTATCGCGACGAAAAAGGCATCTACGACGGTATCGCCTCGATCGAAATGTTCGAGGCTGTCGGCGAAAAATACTGGCCTGTCTATTTCGAGACGGTACGAGACCGCCTGAAACCGGGCCGCAGTGCCACGCTGCAGATCATTACGATCGAAGATCATCGTTTTGAAACATACCGCAAAAGCGTTGATTTCATTCAGAAATATGTGTTCCCGGGTGGGATGCTGCCCTCGCCAAGCGTTTTGAGGTCCGAAATCGAGCGCGCAGGCCTCAACGTCCTGCAATCCATCGAATTCGGCGAAAGCTACAGCCAGACCCTTCGGCGCTGGCATGAGACGTTCAACGCTCGGTGGGACGAGATAAAAACGTTGCGCGGATTCGACGATCGCTTCCGAAGAATGTGGAATTTCTATCTAACCTCTTGCGCCGCAGGCTTTCACGCCGGAAGTATTGACGTGACGCAGATAACGGTCACTAAACCGGGATAGAAACACAATGCCGACAGGCGGAAAACTAATCGGAGCGCTGGTCTTTGCGGCCCTCGCATATTTCATAACGGATTTGGTCAAACCCCTGTTGCCGGAAGGCACGCAGGTTGGGAAATTCTCTCCCATCAACGCGCTGATCGGTTTGGTGATGGGCTGGACGATCCTTGGACGCGGCGCTGGAAAGACCTATCGTCAGGCCTTCGGCTATGGCTTTACGACACTCGCGGCGACGGCGTTTTGGTGCATTCTGTTCTGGGCCGGTATGGAAATGCTGGATCGCTCGATGCGCCTTTTCTACGACGGTCCGGTGCAGGCGCTTCAGGAAATGGCGGCCCTGTTTTTCGACTATGCCAAGCTGGTTGCCGTCCAAAGCGTGATCTGGCCCGCCGTCGTTGGAACCATCTTCGTGTCGTGGTTCACTGAGTTCTTCGCGCGCCGCTGGTCGTGACGGCGCCCAGTTCGGTCTTTCTCTACGGCACGCTCTGCGACCTCGAATTGCTTGAGATCGTGGCCGGAGAGTCCCTGACCACAACGGCCGCGAAGCTTTCCGACCACGCTGTGTATTGGGTAAAAAACCAATCCTTTCCGATTATTAAACCGCAAAGCGGAAGTGAAAGTGACGGCCTTTTGATCTCGGTCAGTCCCGAAGCAAAGGCGCGGCTTGATTTCTATGAAGTCGGTTTTGGCTATGATCTGCGCCCGTGTCAGGTCAGCGTGTCTGGCCAGACGCAACGTGCTGAGGTGTACTTTCCCGAGCAGGATCGCTGGACACCGGGGGCGCCCTGGTCTCTGGCCGATTGGCAAGCCGAATTCGGAACGCTCACCCGAGAAGCCGCACGCCACTACATCCGGCTTGCGGGCCACAAGACACCGCAGGCCGCGGCAGTCTTGTTCGAGCAAATCCGAGTCCGCGCTGCAAGTCGGCTGCGCGCGCGCGCAACGCCCACGCCCGTCGCGTTCCAGCCCGCACAGACGCGCCGGAATGTCACAACGCATTCCTCCAGCCGCCCCTTGGTCGACTTCTTTGAGGTGGTTGAAGAAATCCTGCAATTCCAGACATTTGCGGGATCGAAAAGCGCCAGGGTGCAACGTATTTCGCTGATTGGTGGCGATGCGGTGACGGTGCTGCCCTACGATCCGGCAAGCGACCATGTGCTGGTGATCCGGCAATTTCGCCACGGCGCCTTCAGCCGGGGCGATGAAAACCCATGGTGCGTCGAGCCTGCCGCCGGGCGGATCGATCCCCATGAGACGCCCGAGCAAGCCGCCGTGCGTGAGTTGCGCGAGGAAACCGGGGTCATAGCCCGTGATCTTCACCGGATCGCCAGCTATTATCCCACACCCGCCGCCGTCAGCGAACACCTGACCAGCTATGTCGCGATCTGCGATCTAGGTGGCAAAGATGGCTTTGTCGGCGGTCTGGCGGTTGAAAACGAAGATATCATGTCGCATGTCATTCCCTTCAGTTCATTGATGGAAATGGTTCAGAGCGGGGCTGCCAACACCGGACCTTTGGTGATGTCCGCACTTTGGCTTCAAAACGAACGGCACCGCCTGCGCTAGGCTTTTCGTCACCAAAGCCGCGCGTCCATTGAAACCCGGCCCCGAGGCCCTTAGGACATAAACCGACACTGTAAGGAGCCAGTCGAAATGCACGTGCGCGCCGATCTTGCCGACGCCGTCGGAAATACACCTCTGATCCGCCTGCGAGGGCCGTCCGAAGCGACCGGGTGCGATATTCTTGGCAAGGCCGAGTTCCTGAATCCGGGCCAGTCGGTCAAGGACCGCGCGGCGCTCTATATTATCCGCGACGCGGTTGCTTCAGGTGCGCTGCGCCCGGGTGGCACGATTGTCGAGGGGACGGCCGGAAACACCGGGATCGGGCTTGCCTTGGTTGGTGCATCAATGGGCTTCAAGACCGTGATCGTCATCCCCGAGACTCAAAGCCAGGAAAAGAAGGACATGATCCGTCTTTGTGGCGCTGAATTGGTTCAGGTCCCCGCGGTTCCTTACAAGAACCCGAACAATTACGTGCATTATTCCGAACGTCTGGCAGCAAGACTGGCCGAAACCGCGCCGAACGGAGCGATTTGGGCAAACCAGTTCGACAATACCGCAAACCGGCGCGCCCATGTCGAGACCACGGGGCCGGAAATCTGGGAGCAAACAGAAGGGACAGTTGATGGTTTCGTCTGCGCCGTGGGGTCCGGCGGCACGCTGGCGGGGGTCGGTGAGGCCTTGCAGCCTAAGGGCGTGAAGGTCGCTTTGTCTGATCCCGACGGCTCGGGCCTCTATAAGCTTTATACCGGAAAAGACCCCGCACCGGGCGATTCCATTTCCGAAGGCATCGGGCAGGGCCGTATCACCGCCAATCTGGAAGGCTTTACGCCCGATGGTGTCTACAAAATCCCGGACGTTGAAGCGCTCCCCATCGTTTTCGATCTGTTGCGCCACGAGGGCCTTTGCCTTGGGGGGTCGTCCGGGATCAACGTTGCGGGAGCGATGCGCATGGCGCGCGATATGGGGCCCGGTCATAGAATCGTAACTATTTTGTGCGATTACGGAAATCGCTATCAGTCCAAGCTTTTCAATCCGGCGTTCCTGCGTTCGAAAAAACTGCCCGTGCCTGACTGGCTGGAAGGGGACGAGCGTATATTGCCATCTGTCTTTGAGGATTAGGTCGTGAGCGAACCGCTTTTTCGCGATGCCTATCTCAAGACCGCTCCGGGGCGCGTGGTTGACGTGACCGTCGACGGTGGGATCGTTCTGGACCGCTCGCTCTTTTACCCCACCGGTGGCGGGCAGCCGGGCGATAGTGGCCGCTTGTTGTGGGACGGAAATGAGATTCCAATCTCCACAGCCCTGAAGGGCGCGGGCGATGCGATTGTGCTGATGCCTGAAGATACTGGAAAAATGCCGCCGGTCGGTGCGGGTATCCAGCAAGTCATCGATTGGGAAAAAAGATTTTCTTTCATGCGGATACATACCGCTCTTCATCTTTTGTCGGTGGTGATTCCCCTCCCTGTATCGGGAGGGTCGATTTCACAAGGAAAGGGCCGACTCGACTTCGACATGGCCGAACCGCCCGAGGACAAGGACGCTATCGCAGAGGCGCTTAACGCCCTGATCGTCCGCGATCTTGAGGTCTCCGAGACGTGGATTACCGATTCCGAGCTTGATGCAAACCCGGCTCTTGTCAAAACCATGTCCGTCCAGCCGCCGCGCGGATCGGGACGCATACGTCTAGTGAAGATCGGCGACGGCGATGAACAGGTAGACCTGCAACCCTGTGGGGGCACGCATGTGGCCCGTACCGGCCAGATCGGCCCGGTGCGTCTTGGCAAAGTCGAGAAGAAAGGCGCGCGCAACCGACGTGTCTATATTCATCTCGATGCCGCGCCCTGATCAGACAACCTTATGTGCCGCAGGTTCGGAATTTCGCGCAAAAGGCCCCTTGCACATAAGGGGGGCAACCAGCTAAACGAAGCGCGTCGGAGAGGTGGCCGAGTGGTCGAAGGCGCACGCCTGGAAAGTGTGTAGGCGGGAAACCGTCTCCAGGGTTCGAATCCCTGTCTCTCCGCCAACCACATAACCCATTGATATTGAGCTTTTTTGGCAATTGGTGTTGTGCCGCGATTTCCAGGGCTTGGCTGGCGTGTGGGCTACTTGGGACCTGAATTTAAAGAGAGAGATGTCTGCATATTGGGCTGCAGGCTCTGATTGCCAAATGAAGCGATACGGGCAACCGCAAAGGATTGTGATGGACAAGTTGCGTTCATATGGTGCTGCGATGAAAGATATCGGCAACGCCGACCAGCATGAAACAGGCCGTTGGTTGAACAATCGGGCCGAGAATTCGCACTTGCCATTACGACGACAAGAACGCGCCATGCGACGATTCCGCAGTCTGCTATGTTTGCAGAAATTCGGCGCCGTTCATTCTTCAGCTCACAACCACTTCAGCCAGGAAAGACATCTCTACGCCCAATCAAATTTCAAGCTCAACCTGACCGCTGCTCTATCCGAGCAGCGCCAGCTTTGTTGGGCATAAGTGCCGACATTTGGTGGTTAACAGAGACTGGTTCGAATCCGTCTGACAGCACCAAGGCACGAACAATCCAGCTTTGTCTGGGGCAGGAACGGGGGCAAAACGCGCATAGTCAGCTTCTTTTGAGGAGGGCTTTTTCGTGGCCACGGCAGGGTGTGTTTGGCCCCAATTGAGGCTGCGCGTTTCAGCAGGGATTGGTTCGTTTTTCGTGCGGGACTGTTCGGTCGAGTAAAGCTTCGGATAGCTTGTGTGCCGGATCGGCACTAAGATCTCAAAAATAAAAACTATTTAAATCAGACTTCTAAGGCCCATTCTCGCCTGAATGAGGTGCGCACCTCAAAAATTATGTGGACGTGAGGTGCGTACCTCAAATAGCGTCATAGGTGTCCGATGGACGATTCGGCGACGTAAATTTAAGGATGCCGATTTCACTCTGGGAGGAGAACCTATGAAACATTTGAAACTGGCATCAGCCAGCGCCATCAGCATTGCGGCGGCGTCATTTGCAAACACAGCTCAGGCCGAAGATCTGACATTGTGCTGGGCGGCGTGGGACCCGGCCAACGCGCTTGTGGAACTGAGCAAGGAATTTGAATCGCAATCCGGCCATTCCATGAGCTTTGAGTTCATTCCATGGCCCAACTTTGCCGACAGGATGTTGAACGAACTGAACTCTGGCGGCAAACTGTGTGACCTTCTGATCGGCGACAGTCAGTGGATCGGCGGCGGTGCTGAGAACGGCCACTATGTCAAACTGAATGACTTCTTTGACGCCGAAGGTATTTCGATGTCCGACTTTGCGGATGCCACTGTGTATGCCTATTCCACATGGCCCAAAGGCACGCCGAATTACTATGCGCTGCCAGCGATGGGTGATGCGAATGGCTGGTTCTATCGCAAGGACTGGTTTGGTCGTGAGGACATTCAGGCGGCTTACAAAGAGGCCACCGGTCAGGAACTTCGTGAGCCACAAAGCCAGAAAGAAATGCTGCAAATCGCACAGTTCTTCCAAGGCCGTGAGATTGACGGCCAGACCGTTTATGGCGCCGCGATCTTCACCGAGCGTGGGTCTGAAGGCATCACGATGGGTGTGACGTCAGCGTTGTATCCTTGGGGTTTCAAGTACGAGAACACGCCTGGTTCGTATGACATGGACGGTGCCGTGAACTCACCAGAAGCTGTCGAAGCGCTTGAATTCTATAAAGAGTTCTACGAGACCGCGACGCCTCCGGGCTATACGAACAGCTATATGGGTGAGAGCCTTGATGCGTTCAAATCCGGTCAGGTCGCGATGGCGATGAACTGGTTTGCCTTCTTCCCGGGCCTCTATGCAGACCCGAACACAGGCGGCGACAAGATCGACTTCTTCGTGAACCCTCCGCAGAACAACGCGGGCTCCACGCTTGGCGGTCAGGGCATCTCAGTTGTGGCCTATTCCGACAAGCAGGATGCAGCACTTGAGTACATCAAGTGGTTCGCCAACCCCGATGTTCAGGCGAAGTGGTGGGAGCTGGGTGGCTACTCGGCGCACAACTCGGTTCTGAATGACCCCGGCTTCAAAGACAGTGCACCTTTTGCTGGTGACTTCCTCGAGGCGATGGGTTCGGTGCAGGACTTCTGGCAGGAGCCGGCCTATGCCGAATTGCTTCTGGCCATGCAAAAACGTCTCCATGACTACATCGTCGCCGATCAGGGCACAGCCCAGGAAGCGCTCGACAAGCTGGTCGAAGACTGGACAGAAGTCTTTGAAGACGAAGGCAAACTCTGACGCCTCCCTGATCACCCGTTTGCGCGGGTGATCACCTAAGACGGGCTGTCCCGGACATGTGTCCGGTGCAAGTCCTCCCTGCACCCTCACGTTTGGATCATCCCGCATGACTGATTCCCCTGCCACCCGCGCGGCCCAAGCGACCCCGGTCGGCGTGGCGCGCAAAATCAAGGGACTGAGCGATCGCGCCATTGCGTGGATTTTCGTTGGTCCCACGATCTTTTTGCTGCTGGCGATCAACATCTTTCCCCTGATCTGGACGATCAATCTCAGCTTTACCGACTTTCGTGCAAACCGCCTGAATCGCGAGGTCGAGTACATTGGCCTGCGCAACTACGAACGGATCCTGACGGACAGCGACATCTGGCTGAATATGCAGGCCACGGCGCATTTCCTGTTCTGGACGATCTTCTTTCAGGTGCTCATCGGCTTTGCGCTGGCCTACCTGATCAATAAGAAATTCAAGGGTAACGACCTCTGGACCACAATCATCGTGCTGCCCATGATGCTGTCCCCAGCCGTTGTAGGAAACTTCTGGAAGTTCCTCTATCAGCCACAAATCGGTCTGTTTAACTACGTCGTGTCCTTCATCACTGGCAAAGACCCTTCGAGTTTTGAGATGCTGGGATCAGTACAGCTTGCCCCGTGGTCCATTGTGATTGTGGACACGTGGATGTGGACGCCCTTTGTTATGCTGATCTGCCTCGCCGGGTTGCGTTCGATCCCTGACTATATCTACGAGGCTGCGGAGGTCGATCGCGCCTCAAAGCTGCGCCAGTTCTTTACCATCACCATTCCGATGGTGCTTCCGTTCCTGATGCTGGCGGTGCTGTTTCGGGGGATCGAAAACTTCAAGATGTTCGATCTGGTGGTTCAGCTGACTGGTGGTGGGCCTGGTTCGACGACAGAGCTGACCTCGATCAACCTTAAACGCGAGGCGTTTGAGAAGTGGCGCACAGGCTATGCGTCTGCTTATGCCATCATCCTCTTTGTAACCGTGTTCGGGCTCGCCTCGATCTACGTCAAAGCGTTGAACAAGGTGAAAGAAAGATGAGCAGTTTTTCCGTCACAGAGCCGTCCAAGCGGTCCAAATGGTTCGCAGGCACATTGGTCATTCTCTACGCGCTTATCACCATGGTGCCCTTGGCGTGGATCATGCTGACCGGGTTCAAGTCGCCTGCAGACGCGATCAGCTATCCGCCAAAAGTCTTGTTCGAGCCCACGCTTGAGGGCTACGTGAATCTGTTCACGACCCGCACCCGACAAACGGACGAATTCCTAGCGGCGAACCCGCCGCAGACCTGGTATGACAGAATCGTGCGGGAATACGACATGGTCATCGCTGGCCCGTCGAAGTTCGGAGAGCGGTTCCTGAACTCTGTGATCATCGGTTTTGGGTCGACCTTTCTGAGTATTTTCCTTGGTACATTGGCTGCTTATGCGTTCTCCAGGTTCAAGATTCCCTTAGCGGATGACTTGCTATTCTTCATTCTCAGTACGCGGATGATGCCACCAATTGCGGTCGCGATCCCAATCTTCCTGATGTACCGGCAGCTGGGTCTCAGCGACACACATCTGGGCATGATCCTGCTTTACACCGGTGTGAACATCAGTCTGGCAGTCTGGCTGCTCAAAGGGTTCATTGACGAGATTCCGCTGGAGTACGAAGAAGCAGCTCTGATTGATGGCTACACGCGCTTTCAGGCGTTTTACAAAGTGGTGTTGCCGCAGGCTGCTACGGGTATCGCATCCACGGCGATCTTCTGTCTGATCTTTGCCTGGAACGAATATGCATTTGCGGTCTTGCTGACTTCTGGCACGGCACAGACAGCGCCTCCGTTCATTCCAACGATCATTGGCGTTGGCGGACTGGACTGGCCCGCGGTCGCAGCGGGTGCCACCATCTTCCTGCTGCCGGTCATGATTTTCACCATCCTGTTGCGCAAGCACTTGTTGCGCGGGATTACGTTCGGGGCAGTGCGCAAATGAGCAATTTTCTGAACGGATTGATGCGCCTGCGCCGTGGCCCGTGGGAGATGCTGGCCACCATTCTTATCGGACTTGGGGTGTTCATGCTGATGCAGCCATTTGTGCTGTGGCTTTACACCTATTCCTTCATCGTAACGCTGGTGGGCACCGTGATGTTCATCATCGTTTCCCACTTCAAGGAGTAGCCGACTTGGCTCAGATCCAGATCAAGAACATCCGCAAGGATTTTGGCGACTTCAACGCAGTGAAGGAGAGTACCTTCACAATCGAGGACGGTGAGTTCTTTATGCTGCTTGGCCCTTCGGGCTGTGGCAAGACCACCACCTTGCGCATGATTGCCGGGCTGGAATTGCCGACGTCGGGCGAGATTTATCTCGATGGCGAAGAGATCAGCCAGCTGCCCCCATCCAAGCGTGACATCGCCTTCGTGTTTCAGATGTTTGCCCTCTATCCGCATATGAACGTGCGCCGGAACTTGAGCTATCCGCTTGTGTCTCAGGGCATGGCGCGCCGGGATGTGAAGGCGAAGGTGGAGGAGGTTGCCGGGATCCTTGGCATTCAGGACATTTTGAACCGTCCCGTAGGCGGACTGTCGGGTGGCGACCGGCAACGCGTTGCTCTGGGCCGAGCCATTGTGCGTGACCCCAAGGCCTTTATGATGGATGAACCTTTGGGTGCGCTGGATGCCGAATTCCGCGAGCACATGGCCGAGGAATTGCGCGCCCTGCATGATCGCATGAATGCTACCACGGTGTACGTCACCCACGATCAACTTGAGGCGATGCAGATGGGCGACAAGATCGTTGTGATGAACAACGCCGTGGTCGAGCAATTTGGCACTCCACAGGAAATATATGACAAGCCTGCGACGATGTTTGTGGCCGACTTTATCGGCTCGCCTTCGATGAACTTTCTGCATTTTGACGGGACCGTTGGAGAAGGGGACGAGAGTGTTACGCTGGGCGGTGAGGTGATGCGTATTCCGCGCACACGTCAGGGCGCGTCGGGCAAGCTGGTGTTTGGTGTGCGCCCCGAACACGTGACGCTCTCGGATAGTGGTACCTATCGTGGCGAGATTCTGGCCTCCGAGTATCTTGGGACCACACAGATCATCACTTTGGACACGCCCAATGGAGAGTTGAAAGCGCGCATTGACAGCGCGCAGGTCGCCAAAGTCGGTGAAAAGGTCGGTCTTGGTTTTAACCCCAGGACCATCACCCTGTTTGACGCGGGCAGTGGTCATGCTCTTCGCTCTGACCTCAACAACGAGGTGCTGGCCAATGGCTGAGGTTATTCTGAAAGATCTGTCGAAATCCTTTGGCAATGATGTCGGAATTGCGGACTTGTCGATGACCATCCCGGACGGGGCATTTGTTGTATTGCTGGGTCCTACTGGCGCGGGAAAAACCACGACTTTGCGCCTGATTTCGGGGCTGGAAAAGGCCGATGCGGGCGAAGTCTGGATAGGTGGGCGCAATGTCGGCAGTGAGACCCCGGCGCAACGGGATGTTGCGATGGTGTTCCAGCAATACTCGCTCTATCCGCACCTGAGCGTGCGGGACAATCTGGCCTTTCCATTGAAATCGCCGATTTTGAACACACCGGCGGACGAGATCGAACGCAAAGTGGCTGAGGTCGCAAGTGTGCTGCAGATTTCCCACAAGCTCGACAACAAGGCCACGGCCTTGTCGGGGGGGGAGATGCAGCGGGTTTCCATTGGCCGTGCGTTGGTACGGGACCCGTCGATTTACCTGATGGATGAGCCCCTGAGTTCGCTCGATGCCAAGTTGCGTACCGATCTGCGGGTTGAGTTGAAGCGCATTCAGGCGAACCTTGGCGCGACGCTGCTGTATGTCACCCACGATCAGATCGAAGCGATGACCATGGCCACCCATGTCGGCGTCTTGAACGAAGGGCGGCTTGTCCAATACGGCACTCCGCGTGAGATTTATGAGAACCCCAACAGCCTGTATGTCGCCTCGCGCCTTGGGCTGCCCCGCATCAATATCGTGCCAGCGGACGTCTTTGGCGGTATGCCTTCGGGTGTCACGCAGATCGGGATGCGCCCGGAACATATTCAGCAGGGCGAAGGGCAGGAAGCCGAAGTACAGAGGGTCGAACATCTGGGCGATCAGGCCCGCCTGCATCTGATGCTTAAGGGCCATGCCATCACC
The DNA here is from genome assembly GCF_900184815.1 of Boseongicola aestuarii. Lineage (GTDB taxonomy): Bacteria > Pseudomonadota > Alphaproteobacteria > Rhodobacterales > Rhodobacteraceae > Boseongicola > Boseongicola aestuarii. The sequence goes on from NZ_FXXQ01000006.1 coordinate 97,076, forward strand.
ACCATTGCCGATCCCCACACGACCTATACCCCGGGAGCACATATCAAGATCGCGCCCAAGAACCCGTTGTGTTTTGACGCCGAAGGCGTGCGCATTTCGTAAGGAAGGACAGTGACATGAGCCAGTTTATCAATGCCAAGGACACACTTGTTACGGACGCAGTGGACGGCTTGCTGGAAACCTCCGGTGGCGCGCTGGCCCGACTGGATGGCTATCCGCATATTAAGGTGGTCTGTCGCGCCGATTGGGACAAATCCAAGGTCGCGCTGATTTCCGGTGGCGGATCGGGGCACGAGCCTGCCCATGCAGGATTTGTCGGGCGCGGCATGTTGACTGCAGCCGTGTGTGGAGAGGTCTTCGCGTCTCCGTCCGTAGATGCTGTTCTGGCGGGCATTCTGGCAGTGACGGGCAAGGCGGGCTGTTTGCTGATCGTCAAGAATTACACCGGGGACCGTCTGAATTTTGGTCTTGCGGCTGAACGCGCGCGCGCCTTCGGGCTTGAGGTCGAGATGGTCGTTGTGGACGATGACATTGCCCTGCCGCATCTGCCGCAATCGCGTGGCGTGGCGGGCACTCTTTTTGTCCACAAGATCGTGGGCGATATGGCTGAAAACGACGCTGATCTGGCAACGATCAAGGCAGCAGCGGGTCGCACGATTGAGGCCATGTCTTCGATCGGGATGTCTTTGGATACTTGCACCGTTCCGGGGTCGGCCAAGGAAAATCGCATTCCAGTTGGCAAGGCTGAACTGGGCCTTGGCATTCACGGCGAGGCCGGGGTTGAGCAGGTCACGCTGGAAGGGGCGCATTCGGCCATGGATATGGTGCTTGATAAGCTCAGCGCAAAAATCAAAACCGGCGAACATGTGGCCATCCTGAACAACCTTGGCTCGACCACGCCCCTTGAGATGTCGATCCTGGCCCATTGCCTTGTGACCTCACCCAAGGCTGGCAACATCAAACACATCATCGGCCCTGCGCCGCTGATGACCTCGCTGGATATGCACGGATTCTCGGTCTCTGTCCTGCCTGTGGACGATACGAACCTTGCGCCCTTGTCCGCACCCGTCCATCTGGCCGCATGGCCGGGCATGAAGGATATCTCTCCGGTCAAGGTACAGCCTCTGCCGGACGGGCTGAGCCCGATCCAACCCATTCCGTCGGCAAATGACAAAACGGCTGCCATTATTGCACAGTGCTGTGATCTGCTGATTTCTGCCGAAGACGATTTGAACAAGCTCGATGCCAAATCAGGCGATGGGGACACAGGCAGCACGCTGGCCACAGCCGCCCGTGCGCTGAAAGGCGCAATGGATCGGATGCCACTGGCTGACCTTACACAGCTGTTCCGCGCGATCGGCAATGAGTTGAGCCAGACGATGGGTGGGTCCTCTGGCGTAATCCTGGCCATTTTCTTTGGCGCGACCGGGGATGCTTGTGCAAGTGGGAAATCAACACCTAAGGCGCTGAAGGCCGGTTTGGATCGGATCAGCCAGGTTGGTGGCGCTGCGCAGGGGGATCGCACAATGATTGACGCACTTACACCCGCTTTGGCCGCGCTGCCCGATGGGATTTCGGCTGCGGCCGCCGCTGCCCGGATGGGTGCGGATGCGACCGCGTCGATGGGGCAGGCCAAGGCAGGCCGCGCCTCATACGTGCCCGAAGAAAACCTTCTGGGCCACAACGACCCCGGCGCTGAAGCCGTGGCGCGCCTGTTTGAAGGGCTGGCCAAGGCCATGTGACAACGCACAAAGGACGAAAGTGAAGCACCCCGACGACACCCTTTCCAATCCCACGATCAACGACATCGCGCGTGTCGCTGAGGTCAGCCTTGCGACCGTGGACCGGGTTCTGAACGCGCGCCCCGGGGTGCGCGAGGTGACGGTGCGCAAGGTGAACGCGGCGATTGCCGAGCTGGGCTATGTGCGTGACACGGCGGCGGCCAATCTGGCGCGAGGGCGGGTCTATCATTTTACCTTCATCTTACCTGCGACGCAGAACGAGTTCATATCGCTGCTGGAAACGGAAATAGAGATGCTCGGCCGCGGGCTGCGGCAGGATCGAACCAAGTTGTCCTTTGTTCGCGTGGCGGCTTTTGACCCCATGGCGCTAGCCAGTGCGATAGATGACATTGATCCAACACAGGTAAATGGCGTCGCAATCTTTGGCCCGGAAACGCCATCGGTGCGGGATTCGGTGGCGCACCTCAAGTCACATGGCGTCACTGTCGTTTCGCTTGTCTCGGACTTGCCCAGTTCGGAGCGGGACAATTATGTGGGCGTGGACAACATTGCCGCCGGACGCACAGCTGCTCAATTGCTAGGCCGGTTTGTTGGACCGAGGAACGGCAAAATCCTCGTGTTGACCGGTTCCATGCTGGCGCGGGATCATCTTGAGCGTCGCTTGGGGTTCGACGAGGTCATGGCAAAAGACTTTGCCCATCTGGATGTCTTGGCCTCACTTGAGGGACGGGATGACCCGGACTTGATCCAGCGCCTGCTTCCTGATGCCTTTGCCGAAAACCCGGACATCATCGGTATTTATTCATCAGCGGCAGGGAATGACGGGTTGCTGCGCTTTTTCACCGCCCATGATCAGTCACGCCGCCCTCTCGTGGTGGCGCATGAGTTGACGGACCTGTCCCGCGGGGCCTTGGCTGCTGGGCATTTTGATGCGGTCATCAGTCAGGACGCAGGCCATCTGGTCCGCTCTGCCGTGCGCATCATGCGCGCCAACAGTGACCGCGCGCCGATTAACCTGGCGCAGGAACGTATTCGGATCGATATCTATCTGAAGGAAAATATGGGCCCCTGACGGGGCAAGGTTTTGGCGCTCGAGCCGGCGCATGATTTGGGAGGATCATTCATGAAGACGATAAAAGGACCAGCTCTGTTTCTGGCGCAATTTGCTGGTGATGAGGCACCATTCAACTCGTGGGATGCGATCACGAAATGGGCGGCTGAATGCGGTTACAAGGGCGTGCAGGTGCCCAGTTGGGACGCACGCCTTTTCGATCTGGCCAAGGCGGCCGAAAGCAAGACCTACTGTGATGAGTTCAAAGGGCAAGCTGCAGCGAACGGGATCGAAGTGACCGAGCTGTCAACACACCTTCAGGGCCAGTTGGTCGCGGTGCATCCGGCCTATGATGCGGCCTTTGACGGCTTTGCTGATCCGTCTGTACACGGCAACCCAAAGGCACGTCAGGCATGGGCTGTCGATCAGGTGATGAAGGCAATCAGTGCCTCCGCCAATATGGGGATCAAGAACCATGTCTCCTTTTCCGGCGCGCTGGCATGGCCTTACGTCTATCCATGGCCGCAACGACCTGCGGGGCTGGTCGAGACAGCCTTTGACGAATTGGCAGCGCGCTGGCGTCCCATTCTGGATCATGCCGAGGACAATGACGTCAATATTTGCTATGAAATTCACCCCGGAGAAGATCTGCATGATGGCGTGACGTTCGAGATGTTTCTGGAGCGGGTCGATAATCACGTGCGCTGCAACATGCTCTACGATCCCAGCCACTACGTGCTGCAATGTCTGGACTATCTCGACAATATCGACATCTACAAAGACCGGATCAAGATGTTCCACGTCAAGGATGCGGAGTTCAATCCGACGGGCCGACAGGGCGTCTATTCGGGCTATCAGCCATGGGTGGACCGCGCGGGGCGCTTTCGGTCTTTGGGTGATGGACAGGTCGATTTCGCGGCGATCTTTTCCAAGATGGCGGCGAATGATTTTGACGGCTGGGCCGTTGTGGAATGGGAGTGCTGCTTGAAGCATCCCGAAGATGGCGCCCGCGAGGGTGCGCAGTTTGTGTCGGATCATATCATTCGCGTCACCGAACGCGCATTTGACGACTTTGCCGACGGTGGCACAGACGAGACGGCAAACCGTAAAATGCTGGGGATTACTTAAGATGGCACGGATCAAGTTAGGTATGGTGGGTGGCGGCAATGATGCCTTTATCGGTGGCGTGCACCGTATTGCCTCCCGCATAGACGATCGGTTTGAACTGGTTGCTGGGGCGCTGTCCTCGACCCCGGAAAAGGCGCAAGCCTCGGGTGAAGCGCTGGGCCTGCCGCGCATCTATGACGATTTCAAAGCGATGGCGATCCGCGAGGCCCGTCTGAAGAACGGGATCGAGGCGGTGTCCATCGTGACCCCGAACCACGTACACTACGCTGCTGCGCGTGAATTTTTGAAGCGCGGCATTCATGTGATTTGCGACAAACCGCTGACCTCGACCTTGGCCGATGCCAAGAAACTGGTGAAGGCGGCGGAAAGCTCGGATGCGTTGTTTGTACTGACCCATAACTACACCGGCTACCCGATGGTACGTCAGGCCAAGGCTATGGTTGATGCGGGCGAGATTGGTACCATTCGCGTGGTGCAGGTCGAATATCCGCAAGACTGGCTGACACAGGACGAGACTTTCAAGCAGGCTGAATGGCGTACCGATCCGGCGCGCTCGGGAGCGGGCGGATCGACAGGTGATATCGGGACCCATGCCCACAACCTTGCCTGTTTCATTACCGGTTTGGAGGTCGAGAGTTTGGCCGCTGACCTGGATGCGTTCGTGCCGGGCCGTCAGGTCGACGACAACGGACACGTGATGCTGCGATTCAAAGGTGGAGCCAAGGGGATGCTTTGGTGTTCGCAGGTCGCACCGGGCAACGAGAACGCTTTGCGTATCCGGGTTTACGGGGACAAGGGCGGGCTGGAATGGGCGCAAGAAGATCCGAACTATCTTTGGTATACTCCCTTTGGAGAGCCTACGCGGAAGATCACCCGCAATGGGGCAGGGGCCGGTGATGCTGCGGCCCGGATGAGCCGTATCCCACCCGGCCACCCCGAGGGGTATTTGGAAGGCTTTGCCAACATCTATTCCGAGGCTGCGGATGCAATTGAGGCCCATCGTGGGGGGGGGGCGGTTGCGGCAGAGGTTATGTATCCGACCATTCAGGATGGGTTGCAGGGGGTGCGGTTTATCGACGCTTGCGTTCGGTCTTCAGCACGCAATGCTGCTTGGGTGTCGCTGTAGTGGCGCCAAAGCATACCATCGGTCTTGAAGGAGCCTGACCTTCGGGACACATCAGCGGCACAAATTTCAATGGCGCTGGTTCAACGCATATAGAACGGGTCTGACTATCCCGGCTTTTGGTTTTTTGCATTTCTGTGAGAGCTATTGGTCAGGCATATAGCAAGTCGGCGAAGCCTAGGCCCGTTCCTGTATCCACTCGACCTCTTCTTCGAGGAGCGGCAAGAAGATTGTCAGAGCAAACCGGCTTGAGGCGGGCAGGGCGGATTTGTTGCGTCTGGACATGACCAAACCTGATCCATTTCGCTATTTTAAAACGAACCGTGAGATTATCCGTCTAGCAGCGATGCTGTACGTGCGTTTTGCGTTGTCGCTTCGCAATGTGAAAGATCTGCTTCATGGGCGCGGCATCAATGTGAGCCATGAAGCTGTCAGATACCGGTGGCACATGTTCGGTCCGATGATTGCCGCGGAGAACAGAAGACGGCGAATTGCCGGAATGAAATCTAGCAGGAGGCGCTGGCATCTGAATAAGGAGTTCGCGAAAATCAACGGTGAGCGGCATTATCAATGGCGGGGTGTCGATCACGAGGGCGAAGAGCTGGAAAACTTCGCTACAAAGACACGTGACAAGAAAGCCGCGTTGAAATTCTTAAAGAAAAAAGGTGTGCTCGCACGGTCGTCCTGCGGTGATTGTCACGAGCCTGCTTTGCTCATACGGTGCGGCCCTGAAGGAGATAGGTGCTGCTGATCGGCAGAAAACCGGCCGCTGGCTGAACAATAGGGCAGAGAATTCACATCTGCCGTTTCGACGACGAGAGAGGGCCATGCTTCGTTTCAGGCGTATGCGAAGTTTGCAGAAATTCGCCTTCATACACGCTTGCCTCTACAATCTCTTTAGGCAGGAACGCGGCCTCTCAACTTGACCCAATTTCACGCATTACCGCACCGCTGCTCTTGCTGAGTGGCGCGGTCTCGGCGCGGCATAAGTGGCAGTTTCACTGTCCGTTTGGAGACTGGTTTGAATTAGTCTGCCAGCACCAAATCGAGCGATGGCACTAAACTCCGAAGAACCGCATTTGTTGGAGAACTCCTTCCTAGCAGGCGATCTCAAAGCGGATATCGCCACCGTCGTCGGGCGTTACAACCACCAGTGTCATCACGGGAAACTGAATAACATCACGCGCGCAGAAGGTCTCAAACTATATGATGACGGAGACGGTTTCGGCTGGGGCCTTCGGCTTCAATATGGTGTAGCGCCCGTCTCATTTAGAAACGGGCGCTCCAAGAAAGTACTACATCCGAGTCATTCGGCGGCGATAGTCGCGCTGGAACGACGGTTGTCAGCAGACCACGCGCCAGCTCCAAAGACGACCACCATGGCAAGGCCGCCAGTAATGGAAAGATTCTTCATGAAGTGGATCACTTCCCCCTGGGCTGCCATTCCCTCCATCCCAAAGCTGGGCACCAAGTGAAAAATCGTACCTGCGACTACTGTGAAGCCGGCGAGTACAAACGCGGCGATCCGCGCTTGAAAGCCTACCAGAAGTGCCACGCCACCTAGGATTTCGACAGCAATTACAATCGGCAGAAGTGAGCCGGGTACGCCCATCATCTCCATGTAACCTTGGGTTCCGGCATAGCCGCCAATTTTCTGAAGACCGGTCATAATGAAGATAAGCGCAAGAAGCGCACGCGCCGCTGGTGCAACGTTGGCTAGACTGTTGTTCATCGTTCTGTACCTTTCGGTTGAAGGCGTACTAACCGCCAATTGTGATTTGTAATGAGAGGTCCCCTTTTGGAACCGATGACGTGCTATCTGCTCCGAAACTCTGCGCCGAACCACCCCATGGAACGCACAGACTCTGTGCCTGATCGCACGAACTTCTGATCCGTATTGTGTTTTTGTGCGAAATTGCTTCAACATCGAGACAGTACAGAGCCCTGTTCGACCGAGAACGGACAGCAAGAACTTCTTCACTCAAACTAGTGAGTTACCTTGGCAAAATGGCTTTTTGCACTCGGAGCAGTCATTTGCAGCAGGCTCAATCCGTGACAGCTATGCGGGGCTAAACGACCTTTCCAAAAAGGAACAATCGAAAGGTTTGGTGCATTGGTGTATCGATTTAGCGGTGTTCAATTCCCTTGAGCGCGTTGACGAAATAAATTTCGGACTACACTAAAGATAGTGGAGGACAGCAATGAAAATTGGCAAAGCTGGCAAGGCAACAACATCGATTTCGACGGCGACACCTGAGGCGATTACGGTTCGGAACTTCGACCTCGTTAATGACCTCATGGGGCAACTTAGCTTCACCGAGTACTTCTACCTGCTGACGACCGGGCGCAGGCCAACTTCGGATCAGACTTTCTTCCTCGATCTATTGCTTGTTTCCATTGCAGAGCATGGTCTTGTACCAACTAATCAGACTGCGCGAATGACCTATGCCGCGGATCCTGACTTCCTTCAGGGAGCGGTGGCGGCCGGGCTTCTCGGATGCGGCAAGGTCATTCTTGGGACAACTGAAATCGCAGGCGCGTTCCTTCTTGAGACTCATCGGAGGATCGACGACGGTGGCGAGGATCTCGACAGCATTGTCAGTCAGATGCAGGAGGAGGGCCGGCGCATTCCCGGGTTTGGGCATCCGCTCCACAAACCGGTCGATCCTCGGGCGCAGCGCATATTGTCGCTGGCCGATGAACGGGGAATTGCAGGCACCTATGTCAGTCTGGCTCGCGATATCGAAGAGGCTGTCACACGCCTCTGGCCAAAGCCGCTTCCGATGAACGTATCGTTTGCAATTCCTGCGGTGCTGTTGGACCTCGACTTCCCAGTAGCGGTCTTGAAGGCGATTCCGATCCTGGCCCGAACAGCGAGCCTGCTGGCGCACCTGGCTGAGGAGAGCGAGACACCGATTGGCTTCACCCTTGCCCACCATGCCGAAATGGGCATCACGTTCGATCCCAAGGGTTCCGCGGAGTGAGTACTGTGAGCACGGGTGACATTCCCTGGCACGAGCAGCGGTCGCGGGACGAACCGGTTTATCGTGCTCAGATTGAGTACCTTCTCGGGCACTCGGCATTTTACAGGGAGAAACTGGCGGCGTCCGGCATCCGATCTGCGCAGGATGCTGGAGGGCTTGCGGACTTGCACGAGCTTCCTTTTACGGAAAAGGATGAACTGCGCGCGTCGCGTGATGACGAGCATCCAATAGGCACACATCTTGCTGCATCTATGGAAGATGTCATCCGCGTCTACTCGACGAGCGGAACCACCGGGACGCCGAGCTACATCCCTCTCGTCGCAGAAGACTTGGCCAACTGGGTTGAAATATCAACCAGGTCCTATGGAGCCAGCGGTGTGTCTGCCGGGGAGCGAATGGTGACCACCTACAACGCCGGCCCATTCGTCGCCGGCGTGACGCTTGATGCGTTTGCCAAGATGGGGCTCTGCCACATTCCGGTCGGTGCCGGAAACACTGATCGCCTGATGACAGCTGTTCGGCTCCTGAAACCGCAAGTGCTTGGCTGTACGCCCTCCTATGCGATGCATCTAGCCGAATGGGCAGCAGAGCGCGGCATCGACACAGCGACATCTTCGGTGAACAAGATACTCGTGGCAGGTGAGCCGGGCGGCGGCGAGCCCGAAATGAGACGACGGATCGAAGCGGCCTGGGGTGCTCGTGTCACCGAGGCTATGGGGATCGGCGACATTTCGGTTTCGCTATGGGGAGAGTGCGCGCATCAAGACGGTATGCACTTTTCGGGCGAGGGCTTCGTGTACTTTGAATTGATCGACCCGGAAACGGGCGCGCTTCTTCCGCTGGAAGATGGCGCGGAAGGGGAGTTGGTCTACACTCACCTCAGGCACAAGGCCGCTCCGCTTTTGCGGTTTCGGTCCCGTGATCGGGTGCGTCTGTCCATGGGGCGGTGTGCCTGCGGGCGCAGTACTCCGCGCGTTCGCTGCATCGGACGGACAGACGATCTCCTGATCGTCCGGGGTGTGAATGTGTTTCCCTCCGCGGTGCGGGACGTCGTCGGCAAGATCGGTGCGGACGTCAGCGGCACAATCTCGATCCAACCGAAGACCAAAGCCGTAAAGCAGGTGCCGCCTCTACCTTTAGTTGTCGAACTGGCCCGGGGTGTCGCGCCCAACCAGGAACTCGCCAGCCGCATTCGCCAACGCGTTCGCGACGAATTGCTCGTGACAACAGAGATCACGCTGGTGCCATTTGGAGCATTGCCCCGGACGGACTATAAAACGAAGCTCGTCGACTGGTCCCAGTCGGGCTGAACGAATGATTTGGGAGGAAGCCTATGTCGAAGACCGATGAGTTAAGGAAGATACAAACCCAGGGTGTGCATCACATCACGATTGTTGGCGCAGATCGTCAAACCTCGATAGATTTCTGGGAAGGCGTACTTGGGATGCCGTTCATCTTCGATCAGCCAAACCTCGACAACCCAGGCGAGGGCCATTTGTACTTCGATCCCGGCGATGGCCGTCTCATCACGATCTTTACCAACGAAGATCGTAAACTGGATGACTCGCCCGTACCCGAGGCCACAGGCTCGCTTCATCATCTCGCGCTAAACGTCAGCCAAGCCACCTTCTGGCAGGTCGCTGCGCGCCTCGATGCGCGCGGGGTCAACCATTCTGGTCCCGTTGACCGCGGCTTTATGGATTCCATCTATTTTCGGGATCCCCTGGGTCTCCGATTGGAGCTCGCGAGTTATCGGTTTGAGCCCCCGGAGGGCTGCCGACATTCCGACGTAATGATTGAAGCACACAAGATCCGTGTAGCCAGCGGAGATCACCACATCGACCGGGAACATCTTGCCGATGCAATCGAGCTTCTTGTGAAGCGCCGCCAGAGTTCCTTGTCCGAAGACAGATCGCCACGGCAGGGTTACTGACGCAATGGCGGCTTCAAATCGCTTGGCTTAAAAGCCCCAGTGGCGCCAAAAAGCTCCGCGGAACGGACTTGCTGAGTCTGTTTTGCGGCTCAAAGAAATTTTTCTCTGCGAGATAACCAACGGCTGTCGCCCGGTACGACACCGACATTCAGACCGGGCAGAAGCATGGATTTTTTATCGCGCCGCTAGTTCTCTTCGAATGATTTCAGCCCCTCTTCCCAAAGCATGTAGCTTGCCTTCGGCAACACTACGCGGCAACGGCGCCATCCCGCAGTTGGTACAGGCGATCAGCCTTTCGGGATCGACAAACTCCATCGCCGCACGAAGGGTGTTGGCGACCTTTTCCGGTGTCTCAATCTCGTTTGTTGCGACGTTGATGGCGCCCACCAGAACTTCCTTGTCTTTCAATTTCGACATCACCGAAAGGGGCACATGCGAGTCCGCGCATTCCAGAGAAACCTGATCAATGCGGCTGGCATTCAAGGCTGGGAAGAATTCTTCATATTGCCGCCACTCATCGCCGAGCGTTTCCTTCCAATCGATATTCTGCTTGATCCCGTAGCCGTAACAGATGTGAACGGCCGTCTTGCACTTCAGGCCCTGAATGGCGCGGTGAAGACAGTCGACTCCCCATTCCGGCACAAGATGCATGAAGGCATTGAAAGCAGGCTCGTCGAACTGAATCACGTCGACGCCGAGCGCTTCCAGTTCCAGGGCCTCTTCATTCAGCAACGCGGCAAATGCCATCGCCATTTTCGAACGCTCGCCATAATGCTTGTCGGCAATCGTGTCACAGATCGTCATGGGGCCCGGGAGCGTGAACTTCAGCTGCTTTGTGGAATGACGGCGGAGGAACTTTACGCTTTCGCCATGCACGGATTTCTTCCGCCTGACTTCTGATGTCACCGTCGGAACAGAGGCGTCATACCGGTTGTCGCGGATGCCCATTGTCGTCATCAGGTTCCAGTCGATACCTTCAACCTCTTCCAGGAAACCGTGGACGAAGTGCTTTCGGAACTGCTCTCCGTCGGACTGAATATCGATGCCGGCCTCGTCTTGGATCTTCAGCCAGCAAAGGGCGGCATCCTGCTGTCCCTCGATCAGTTGATCTCCTTCCAGCCGCCACCCAGCCCATAGCTTTTCAGGCTCCGCAAGCCAGCTTGGCTTAGGCAGGCTGCCCGCAATAGTTGTCTGAATCATCCGTAACCTCTGTTTGAGAACCGCAATTTCAACAACTTATACAGCGTGAAGAGTCGATACGGTACTGAGAATCTACGTCCGCTTCGGGCTCAAAGCTGCCGTTCACTGCGGTCAGCACCAATGTCCGCGATGCGGGATGGTTTCAACTGATGGACGCAACACACTCTTCAAACCTTCCGGCCAGCGGTTATGGGTACGGACCGACTGCGGTTATACTGTACCCGCTGAAGGAAATCGGCGCAGCAAACTGGGCGTTGGCTGAAAGTCGGTTGGGAAATTCTCACTTGCCATTTCGACCAGGAGAACGGGTCAAGCTTCGATTCAGGCGGATACGAAGTCTGCAGAAATTCGCCGTAGTTCACGCATAGGTCTCCAATCACTTTGGGCAGGAACGCAGCCACTCGACTCGACCGAATTTCAAACGTATCCGTGCGGGCGCTCTTGCCGAGTGGCATGGCCTGTGCGCAAAATAGGAGGCAGTTTTTCTGTCTATTTGGAGACCGTCGCGCATTCACTTGTCAGCACCCCGCGCGGTTGTCGCTCGAACATCCGACATGTGAAATGACGGTTATGGGGCATCTGGATGATGGCGTGGTGGTGTGGGGCGAAGTCTTGCGAACCTCGCGAAAATTAATGGTTGGGGTGGTTCTTGCGCCGCCCATTGCAGGGGGAAAATGCGCTATGATGATCGAATTAACGGCGGCTGACGGGCACGTTCTGGACTGCTGGATGGCTGATGCGAGGGGAGCGCGCAGGGGTGGTCTGGTGATCCTGCAAGAGATTTTCGGAGTAACTGATCAGTTGAAAGGTGTGGCTAAACGCTATGCCGCGCAGGGCTTTGACGTGGCCATACCTGCTTTGTTTGACAGGCAGGTGAAGGGTGCTGTGATCCCTTTCGACGCGGCCGCCCGGGGGCGTGATCTGATGATGGGGTCGGAGTTGACGCACACGATGTTGGATGTTGACGCGGCAGTGCAGGTATTGGCTGCACGCGGAGGCAAGGTCGCTGTGTTGGGGTTCTGTTGGGGTGGTGGATTGGCGTTCAGGGCAGCTCAGGTGCTGGACATTGCCTGTGCAGTATCATTTTACGGAACGCGTTTGCCGACATATCAAACCGAGCCGTTGAAGGCCCCCGTGCAGGGACATTTCGGCGCCGATGACGATCATACGCCGCGCGAAGTCGTGGAGGCGGCGCAGGCATATTTTCCTGAGTTTGAGGCATTTGTCTATGAGGATGCCGGTCATGCCTTTGCGAATGACAGGCGTCCGGTCAGCTACGTGGAAACGGCGGCGGAGATGGCGCATAGGCGGGCGTTAACCTTTTTGAAGGGACACATGTAGACATGCGGATCGGGTTCATCGGATTGGGCGAGGCGGCGGGGGCTTTGATCTCGGGTTGGGGTGGTGCGCATATGGTAAAGGCGTATGACATCAAGTCCGACTCTGCGGCAACCGCTGGCGAGATTGCGGCGCGCGGTGCAGGGCTTGCAGTCGAAGTTTGCGCATCAGGAGCGGAGGCAGTTTCAGGCGTTGATCTGGTATTCTCGACCGTGACGGCCGATCAGGCGGTCGCGGTAGCCGAAGCGCACGGGCCGGCAATGGAGAGGGGCGGGGTCTGGTGTGATCTGAACAGCTGCGCGCCACGCTCAAAGCAGGTGGCAGAGGCTGTTATTCGAAATGACGGTGGGCGGTATCTAGATGTGGCGGTGATGGCCCCGGTTTATCCCAAACGCAACATGGTGCCGTGCCTGATATCGGGTCCCGAGGCGCTGGAATTGGCGTCGGTTCTGGAGGGCTTGCCGATGGATGTTCGCGTGATGGGGGACGTCGTGGGGCGGGCATCTTCGATCAAGATGGTCCGGTCGATCATGGTCAAGGGAATGGAGGCTTTGACGGCGGAATGCGTTTTGGCGGCGGTCGGTGCTGATGTTGCGGAGGAAGTGTTTCCGTCGCTGAAGTCGGCGCATCCGAAGATCGATGTGCCGGAACGCGCGGCCTATAACTTTGAGCGGACACTTGTCCACGGGGCGCGGCGGGCGGCAGAAATGGATGAGGTTGCAAAGATGATTGCCGATCTTGGATTGCCGTGCGGAATGTCGTCTGCGACGGCAGACTGGCAGCGGATTCTGTCAGGCACGGATCTGGGATTGCCTGACGGAGAGGTTCCGGATCATTTGTGGTTTGCGACCGAGTACTTGCGGCGTTTGACCGGTTAGGCTTGTTTTATTTGTGCACCCCGGATGAGGGCCGCGAGGCGATAAAATCGATGCACCATCTTTGAATGGGGCATGGTCAGAAAGAACGCCAGAACCGTGCCAAAGTGCAGGGCGAGAAGCGGGCTGACGAGCGACGTACCGGTCGCGGCATAGAGGGCGAGTCCAGTGGTTCCGGTGGCTCCGAGAAGCCCGAGAAAGGCCATTTCACCGCCCCAGACGGACGGCGCACCGAGTTCCGGATCGGCTTTGGTTTTGAGCCACATGAGGGTGGCGGCTCCGACTGTAAGAAGGACGCCGCCAGGAATTCCAAGTAGTTTTGGCAAGCTGAAGACCCAGTAAGGTGCTCGCATATCGAATGCATGGTGCAGAACCGTGCCGCTTGATGTTGAGGCCAGGCACAACAGCAAGCCGTACATCACCGCGTGGTTGGCGTGACGAATGACAAAGGAATTTGCCCGACGAGTCACCCTGCAATTTCCAATGAAATTTTTTCACGGCCCACTGACCCGACGAACTGGTTTTCTTGCCAGCAAGCATGTGTCCCGTCTAGCTGGGCCCAATTTTCTTGGCTCCAAGTCGGCAAATAGTTCGGTCAGGGTATTATTATTCTATTCCTTTTGCGGCATACATCTTAGAAGTAGCCAAACGGGAGGAGACCGTTGAAGACGCAGGTGGTTATTATCGGAGGTGGGCCGTCGGGCCTGCTTCTGTCTCAGCTTCTCTACACTCGCGGCATTGAAAGCGTGGTGTTGGAGAGGAAGTCCAAGGACTATGTACTTAGCCGTATTCGGGCTGGTGTGCTTGAGCAAGGTTTGCTTGGTCTGCTTGAACAGGCGGGCTGCGCGGATCGGATGCGAAAAGAGGGGCTGCCGCACGACGGGACATTGATTTCATACGGCGACGAGATATTCCGGATCGATTTCACCGAGCATACGGGTACACCCGTCATGGTCTACGGCCAGACCGAAGTTACGCGTGATCTTTATTCCGCGCGTGAAGCGGCAGGAGGCCAGATCGAATTCAACGTTGAGGACGTCGTAATCAATGATGCGACAACGGATTCCCCTTATGTAACCTATGTTGTTGATGGTAAAAGCCGTCGCTTGACATGCGATTTCATTGCGGGCTGCGACGGGTTTCACGGCGTCAGCCGCAAGACAATCCCCGAAGATGTTCGCACGGAATATGAGAAGGTCTACCCCTTTGGATGGCTCGGTATTCTGAGCGAGACACCACCGGTAAACCACGAGCTGATCTATGCCAACTCAGACCGCGGATTTGCGCTCTGTTCCATGCGCAATCCGAACCTGAGCCGCTACTATATTCAATGCCGAACGGACGACGATCCGAACAACTGGTCGGACAGTGCTTTCTGGGAGGAACTCAAGCGCCGCATTCCCGCTGACCAGGCGGCCAAACTGGTCACGGGGCCTTCGATTGAAAAATCAATTGCACCCTTGCGGTCGTTTGTGACCGAACCGATGCGGTGGGGACGCTTGTTTCTTTGCGGAGATGCAGCGCACATCGTGCCGCCAACCGGAGCCAAGGGGCTCAATCTGGCAGCCTCCGACGTGCACTACCTCTTTAATGGCCTCTCCGACTATTATCGGAACGGTTCCAGCGAGGGCATCGAGCAGTATTCTCAGAGGGCCTTGTCGCGTGTTTGGAAAGCTGAACGCTTCTCGTGGTGGTTTTCGTCCATCACGCATCAGTATCCCGATCAGACACCGTTCGACCTCAAGATGCAGGTAGCTGAGCTTGAGTTCATCCGCTCAAATGCGGCTGCGCAGAAGTCACTGGCCGAGAATTACGTAGGGTTGCCCTATTGATGAATGTGCTCGACGCAAACGGCATTGCCATCCATTGGCGCGAGGACGGGGACGCAAGCGGCCTGCCAGTGGTGTTTTCCAATTCATTGGGCACGGATCTCCGGCTCTGGGATGCGGTGATCTCGCAGTTGCCCAAGGGCTTTCGTTACATTCGCTTCGACAATCGTGGTCACGGGCTGACCAGCGTGACGCCGGCACCTTACACACTCGACATGCTGATTTCGGATGCAGAAGCTGTTATGGACGCAGTTGTGGGTGGTCCGGCGATCTTTGTGGGCCTCTCGATCGGCGGGATAATTGGACAGGGTCTTGCGCTGAAGCGACCTGATCTTGTGAAAGCGCTTTTTCTATCTAACACCACGGCACGGTTTGGCACGGTGGAGCTTTGGCAAGACCGGATCGACCAGGTTGAAGCACAGGGTTTGGCCGCGATGTCGGATTCAATCCTTGATCGCTGGTTCAGTTCCGAGGGACGCCATAAGCGTGAGACCGTCTTGTGGCGTGCAATGGTTGAGCGGACCCCGGTCGATGGCTATGCGGGTTGTTCCGCTGCCTTGCGGGACGCCGATCTTCGCGACCGCGTCGGCTCTTTGAATTTGCCGGTTTTCTTTGTCACGGGCGAAGAGGATGGTGCCACGCCGCCGGATGTCGTCAAGGCCACGGCGACGCTTATCCCCGGCGCGCGCATGGAAATCATCGCCGGTACTGGGCATTTGCCTTGTGTCGAGAAATCAGAGGCTTACGCGGCGATCCTCGCGTCGTTTATGAAGGAGAACAGCAGTGACTGATCGCTTCGAGGTTGGAATGAAGGTGCGGCGCGAGGTGCTGGGCGATGCGCACGTTGATCGGGCTGAGGCGGCGAAAAGCGATTTTGACCATCCGTTTCAAACGTTGATAACTGAAGGTGCTTGGGGAACACTCTGGGCCGACGAGACGATTTCGCGGCGGGACCGATCGCTTTTGACGTTGGCGCTCTTGGCGGCGACCGGCAATTTCGAAGAGATCCCCATGCATATCCGCGCCAGCAGCAACACTGGAGCGACACCTGATGAAATTATGCAGGCGTTTATGCATGTTGCTGTTTATGCCGGGGTGCCAAAGGCAAATCACGCAATCAAGCTGGCAAAAGAGACATTCAAGGAACTGGGGGTGGAGACATGAGCGAGAACTCAACCAATGGTGGATACATAGCAAGAGACTGGACGCGTCAGCCTGCCGCTTATACGCCCGGATACAAGACCACGGTAAAACGCAGCCCACAGGCGGCGCTCCTGTCTTTTCCGACAACGCTGAGCGAAGAGACGTCGCCGGTATTCGGCCATGGGATCATTGGGGAGCTTGATAATGATCTCATTCACAATTTTGCCAAGCCCGGCGAAAGTGCGATTGGTCCGAGGATAATTGTGTATGGCCGGGTTCTCGATGAGACCGGACGGCCTGTCCCCGGAGCATTGTTAGAATTCTGGCAGGCGAATGCGGGCGGACGGTACCGTCACGCAAAGGAAGGTTATATCGCACCGCTCGATCCGAATTTTGGTGGCTGCGGACGGATGATAACAGACGAAAACGGCTCCTATGAGTTCCGTACTATTCAGCCCGGACCTTATCCATGGCCAAACGGCATGAACGACTGGCGGCCGGCGCATATCCATTTCTCGATCTTTGGGCACGGCTTTGCGCAACGCCTGATTACGCAGATGTATTTCGAGGGGGATCCGTTGATCCCGCTCTGTCCCATCGCGCGTGTTTTGAATGATCAGCGCGCAATCGATGATCTTACGGCGCCGCTCGACATGAACCGAACGGTGCCGATGGATGCGCGAGCATACAAGTTCGACATTGTACTGCGCGGGCGCCGCCAAACGTATTTCGAGAACCGCAAGGAGGGGCTTTGATCATGGCGCAACGGCTAGACTACCTGAAGGAAAGCGCCAGTCAGACGGCAGGCCCTTATGTGCACATCGGTTGCATGCCCAATTTCTCGGGTATCTCGATCTATGGTGGCGATCTCGGAACCACGATGAAGACCGGACCGGTCACCGGTCAAGAGATTAAAATCACTGGTGTGGTCCATGACGGTGTGGGTGCACCGGTTCGGGACGCCATGATCGAGCTTTGGCAGGCAGATGCTGCTGGACTTTATCCCTCGGCGAACGAGGCGCGAGGCAATCCCGACCCGAACTTCACAGGTTTTGGGCGATCGCCGGGCGATCCTGTCACGGGTGAGTTCGTTTTCGAGACGGTGAAGCCGGGGCGCGTACCCTTCCGTGACGGTCGCCTTCAAGCCCCACATGCAACGCTTTGGATCGTAGCCCGCGGGATCAACATCGGGTTGCATACACGGCTTTATTTCGAGGACGAGACAGAAGCGAACTCGGAAGATCCGATCCTGACGCGGATCGAGCATCAAAGCCGTGTGCCGACGCTCTTGGCCAAAAAGACTGGCGAGGCCCAGTATCGCTTTGATATTCATCTTCAGGGGCCAAAAGAGACGATATTCTTCGATATGTAGCGGGAGGGGTCAGTCCGGACGGATCGTGTTTTCAGTGTCGAGAATAGCCGTCAATCCGCCGTCGGCTTCGATATTACAGCCGCGCACCCATTCAGATGAGGGGCTTGCGAGAAAGGCTATGACGCCGGCGATTTCGTCTGGGGTGCCGGACCGTTTCGTCAACTCGATACCGCGCGTTGAGCGCTCGCCGAGGGCGCGCGTGAAATCGCCCAGAATGGGGGTTTCCACTGCGGCCGGGCTGACTGAATTCATGCGTAGGCCACGTTCTACGAGTCCAGCCGTCATCTTCTTGGTCCAGACCACAACCGCTTCTTTCGACAAATCATAGGACCGTACGGTGTCGATTTTTTCGGCAGAAACGAAGTCATCAAGGCACGCGTCATTGGCCTGGCCTATCAGGCGTTTGACTTGCGCAATATTCTCACGCCATTTCGCGCCTGCCTTTGAAGCTACATTCACAATGGCGCCGCCCTTTTTCATATGTGGCAGCAGATGCTCGGTGACTCTTCTGAGCGCCAGAAAGTTGACACGGAGCACCTTTGCCTCAGTTGTCGGTCGGGGCGGCAGACCTGCGGCGTTTACGAGTACATCCACCGGGAGGTCAAATTCGGGCAGGCGATAGGGGCGCGCATCAAGGTCAATCGGGTGCCACAGATCTGCCAGCGGTCCCGGATCGTTGAGGTCGAGCGCCGTGATCCAATAACCCTTGCGTCGAAGCGCTTTTGCGGTTGCCGCACCGATGCCGGAGGCTGCTCCGGTGATCACGGCATGACGTTGGCTCATGAAATTCCCACCGCGCGCCTGAGGATCTCGGATGCGCTACCGCCATCTCCGTCGGTCCAGGCAACAAAGCGATCGGGCCTCACAAGGATCGCGGCACTTTGGTAAGCATCGATTTCGTTTTGCGAAAGCGGCTCCACGGCCAGTGGGACCCCAAGAGTTGAGGCAGCGATTTTGAAGGCCTCGCAATCGACAGTGTCTTCCGCCAGAAGAGTGAACCCGGAATGAATTCGATTGAGAATACTTGTGCCGCCGTCCTTTCCGGGCGGGGGCAGAAGATGTCCGGTGCGGGCCGCAAAAGCGTGCGTGCCCTTGGCGCTCGGCGTCGCGTCGCACGACCCGGCCACAATGGGCGAACCCTGATAATTTGGCTCGAATGCATTTACTTCGTCGGCATCGAGATTACGCGAAGTCCAGGCTTTTTCGAACCGCTTGGCATCGCTCGCGGGATTGTAAGTCTCCAGGAATTCCTTGTCTTCGCGGATGAAACGCTCGATGAAGTCGCGCGCGGTTGATGCGAAGACTGGGCGACGTTCGGCGTCGTAACTATCAAGAAGCGCCTTTCCGCCCCAGCCCAGAAGAGCGGCAGAGAGCTTCCAGCCGAGGTTTCTTACGTCCTCAAAGCCCGTGTTAATGCCGTAGCCCCCATAGGGCGGATGGCTGTGTGCCGCATCGCCTGCGATAAAGACGCGGCCCTCACGATAGTTGTTTGCGATAGCGACGCGCAAGTCCCACAGCCCAATATGATCGAATTGCAACGCAAAGTCTTGCCCGACGGCCCGGATCAGCATAGCGCGAAAATCAAAGTTTTCGGTCGTTGTTGCCAGGGGAACGGGTGCGTGGAAGAACCAGGACAAACCGTGATCGACGCGCCCAAAGAATTGCCAATAGCCTTCGAAATCAGGATGAAGAACGTTATAGAAAGCTTTGCCGGGGTAGCGTTTCAGGAGTTCATGGAGCTCCTCGGACCGGAATACGAGAAGGGCCATGAGGCGGTTGTGCTCGGAGCGAGTTTCGTTGATCCCGGCAGCATCGCGGATGAACGAGCGGCTGCCGTCGCAGCCGACGAGGTAGGTGGCGCGGATCGTCCTGCGCCCATCGCTCTCTCTTTCCGCAATGTTTAATGTGACGCCTTCCGCGTTCTGCTCAAGTGATTGACCGCTCCATCCATAGAAAACTGTGATCTTGGGAACCTCTGCGGCGCGGGCTCGAAGCACACGTTCGGTCGTGTACTGGGGCAGGCGGGCATTGGCGGCGAAGTAGTAGTCCTTCACATGTGCCCGGTTCAGCCAGTCGTAATGATAGTCGGACAAGAGCGTTCCGTAGGTCGTCATCCCGCCAATGCCGCCACCTTTTGGGATCGGATGCGCAGAGCGAAGTTCGGCCTCGCAACCCCAGGCCTTGAAGTGTTCGGCAGTCCGCTGGGTCAGGTTCTGACCCTTGGGGATAGGCTGAGGCTCGGGGTATCTCTCGATCACACAAACCGAATGGCCGCGCTGACCAAGATCAATGGCAAGTCCCATGCCCACCGGACCGCCGCCATTGATAATCACATCGAAAGTGCTGCTCATTAGGCAGTTTGCGGAACGACGCCCGCCTCCAAATAGATGTGCTTGGTCTCGAGGAAGTCATGGAGACCCTCGGGTCCGTGAAGTCGACCAAGACCTGATTTTCCGTATCCGCCGGTTTCGCCTTCTGCAAAGAGACGGAGGTGCGAATTGATCCAAACTGTACCAGCGCGGATAGCGCGAGATGCCCGCATCGCCCTTGCTCCATCGCGCGTAAACACCGATGCGGCAAGACCATAAGGCGTGGCATTGGCTTTATGGACCGCTTCGGCTTCGCAGGCAAAATGCTCGACCGAAACGAGCGGACCGAAGAGTTCTTCCTGAACGAGTGCGGACCTTAGATTATCGATCCGGAAGAGCGACGGCGTCAAGAAAGCGCCCCGTCCCAGGCGTTCTCCCCGCAAGAGCAATTCGCCTTCATCGCCCGCCTGTTCAACCAGCCTCTCGATCCGACCGCGATTGGCTTCGTCGATCAGGCTGCCCATGTCGCTTTTGGGGTCGCTTCCGGGACCAGTGCGTACTTTGCGGAACGCGGCGACCATGCGTGCCTCGAAGTCTTCAGCGATGCTTTCGTGGACGAGAAAACGGGCAGCGGCGACGCAAATCTGTCCGGCCATGGCGAGAGACCCATGAGTGAGTTCCTTGACCGCAAGGTCGAGGTCGGCATCGTCAAAGATGATGGCAGGGGCCTTGCCGCCCAACTCGAGGCTGACGCGTTTCAGCGTTGGCGCGGCGGCAGCCATTATAGCGGCGCCTGTCCGACTTGAGCCGGTGAAGCTGATGACATCAATATTGGGAGAGGTCGTCATTGCCTGACCGACCTCGATGCCATGCTCATTGACCGAGTTTACAACACCGGCGGGCAAAGAAGGTGCAGAGGTAATCGCCTGCATGATCCGCGCATGAACGAGCGGCGTCTGCTGGGCGGGCTTGATCACCGTTGTGCAGCCGGCGGCGAGCGCTGGCGCAAGCGAGCGCATCAACAGCGTCACGGGCGCGTTCCAAGGTACGATAACACCCGCAACACCCGCAGGCTCACGGTTAAAGAAGGACATGTTGCCCGGCGCTGTTTCCTGCATGGAGCCGCGAATATTGCGCGTCAGTCCTGCGTAGTATCGGGTCTCCGAGATGGCGCCCATCGTTTCGCCAAGGGCCTCGGACCGGACCTTGCCGTTTTCTGCGACGACAAGGTCTGCGATCTCATCCCGAGCGTCTTCAAGTCTGTCTGCGATTTCAAATAGCGTTTGCGCGCGCAGGCGGGGGGATTGCGCCCAGGGCGTCGCAAAAAACGCTTCCTTTGCGGCGGCTGCTGCGGCATCGGCCAGGGCAGCGCTGCCCGGATAGTATTGGCCCAGGGCCTCAAAGGTGGCCGGGTTTATGCTGTCTTCGGTCGGGCCACCATCGGCCACCCATTCGCCGGAAATGAAATGTCGTGCCGGGTGTTCGGTCATGTCGGGCCTTTCGTTGTTTCTGTGAGAGTCATGCCACTGCACCGTTTTGTCGGTCCTGTACACCGAGGCGCGCGCTCAGTCGTTGTGATACATCTCTGATGAGGTTTTGGATTTCAATTAAAGTGCTGCTGGAGACATCGGTCACGTTGCTTGTCAGGCAGATTGCCCCTTGTGGGGACTTTTCCACTCCAAAGATGGGGGCAGCCACGGCGACAACGTCTGGTGTCACCTCACCCCAAGCGGTTGATGAGCCATCGGTCCGGACGGATCGAAGGGCCGCGAGCACCTCTTCAACGGTTGTTCCGACCCCTGCCACAGCGAACTCGTCAAGATAGTCCTCGACCAGCTTGCGTCGATCACGCGCTGGCAGGTGAGCCGCGATGGCCCGACTGATGGCACCCCGTCCGATTGGCATAGGGCGACCACGGGGATAGCTTGATTTTGGGGTGTCGACAGAGACGACTGAATCGACGCAAAGTAATTTGCTTCCATACCATCGCACGAGGAATGCGGTTCCGGGAAACTGCGCGGCGATGTATTCAAGTTCGGGTTTTGCCTGTTCGATCATCGGGTCAGCACGCGTCATCAGAAAATCGAGCTCGGTCACACGCGGGCCAAGCATGTAGCCGGCCTGAGGGTGTGATATCAGGAATCCAGCGTCCTTGAGTGTTTTTAGATAGCGGTAAAGGGTTGGTCGCGAATAACCGAGATACGCCATCATTTCTTCCGGTGTCCATTGCGTCTGGTTTTCCGAAAACAAATCGAGGATTGCGAGAATGCGTTCGCCTGAACCGGACCTGCTGCTCATTTTGCAGCTCCTGTCTCCGCGAGACGGCGAACGCTAATCACTTCGGAAACCATCAGAACAGCGCCCATCAAAACTCCGACCAAATCCGTAATAATCGCCCCTTCGAAGGCCGAGGCCGGAACGAGAGCCATGAGACCGGCAATCGCGAAGAGCACGCGCTTAACTGGGCTGAGCAGTTGCGAGAAGTAGCCCGCCAGTGCCGATGAGACGAGCCAAACGCCGATGCCTGCGGTTATCACTGCAAATGCTATTTCGGCCGGCTGCCCGATCATGATCAGCGTTGGCGAGAAAGCAAAGAGTACCGGGATCACGTAGGCCGACCAGCCAAACCGCATAGCGGCCCATCCTGTCGCCATTGTTGGCGCGTCGGCAATTGAAGCAGCAGCAAAGGCGGCCAGCGCGATGGGGGGTGTGATCATCGACATCATGCCGAAGTAAAGGACGTACAGATGTGCTGCGAGGGGTTCAATCCCCACTTCGACAAGGGCAGGGGCGACAAGGGCGGCGAGCAGGACATAGACCCCGAGTGTCGGCAGGCCCATCCCGAGGACAATGCAAACAAGCGCGGACAGCGCCAGAAGCAGAATCGCGCTTCCGCCTCCTATCTCGACCAGCAGATAAGTCAGGTTGAAGCTGAGGCCTGTGATGTTGAGTACACCAATCACGATACCGGAAGCAGCTGAAATCAAAAGGATTTCGAGAACAGCGTGACCCGTTTTTGACACCGAAAGGAAAAGGCTGCCAAGGCTTGGACGCTTTCCATTGTAACCGATCAGGAGCGCCGTGGCACATAGCGCGAGCACCGACCAAATTGCCGCGCGTTCCGGCTGGAAGCGCTGCCAGAACAGGAGATAAATCAGCACGGCAAAGGCAAGTGCGAAGTGAATGCCGACGGCGACATCGCGGCCCTTTGGAATCTCGGATTTAGGTACTGGTCGGATCCCGAGTTTCGCCGCTTCAAGATCTGCCTGAATGAAGAGAGCAACATAATAAAGAAGCGCCGGGACCAGCGCTGCAAGCACAATCTGACTGTAGGGTATTGCAAGAAACTCGGCCATCAGGAAAGCTGAAGCGCCCATAACGGGAGGCATTAACTGCCCGCCGGTGGAAGACACAGCTTCGATCGCGCCAGCCTTGTGCGCGGGATAGCCGTCACGCTTGATCATTGGGATGGTGACCACACCGGTGCCGACCACATTTGCGACCGCGCTGCCGGAGATCGATCCAAAGAGGCCCGATGCGAGAACGGCAATTTTCATCGAGCCACCCCGATAGCGTCCCATCCCGATCATTGCGGCATCCGTGAAGAACTGTGATCCGCCTGTTATTCCAAGAAGCACACCGAACAATATGAATGCGATGACGACCGTCGAGGCGACCGACATAGGCAGGCCAAGAATGCCATTTGAATCCACGGCCATATAACCGACGAGCAATTGCCAGCTTTGCGGACGGCCTTGAAGGCGCCCCGGAAAGACATCCCCGAAGAGTGCGTAAAGGAGAAATGCGACGATGATGATGACCAAGGCCCATCCTGTTGCCCTGCGAAGTGCCTCAAGCAAAAGGACGAGTATGATGAGTCCGGGAATCCAGATCTCGGGAGGCCTCGAGAAGATCATCAGGACAAGGTCCGGATAGCCATAGCCCACGAAGCCAAGGGCTGCCATTGCAATTGCCGCAAGCGCAATGTCGTGCCATGGAACTGTGTCGCGCAATCGCCCACGTCGAGCAGGAAGTGTCAGAAAAGCAAGCGGAAGCGTGAAAAACAGAACCGCCGCGAAAAATTGTTGGGGATAGAGATCAAGTCCGATCTGGCGTTGAAAAGAAAGTGCCCAGCCAACAGCAATAAGTACGATGCTCGCCGCGAGAGCATCGCCCACCGGTCGGACAGCCGCCACGGCAATGCCACGGCGGCTGACCATTCCTGCGCCAGACGCGTCAGTCATGCGATTATTTCAAGCCGACTTCTTCAAAGAACCTGAGTGCGCCGGGGTGAAATTCGGCAATACCTGGGTCACCACGCATGTTTTCGGGCCGGAATGCGCGCATCGGTGGAAATGTCTCGCCCATAACCGCAGCGTTTTCATACATTGCTTTCGCCATTGCGTAGACGTCGTCATCCGAAGCGTTGGCATGCGTAAAAATCACTTGTGGAAAAGCGATGTAGGTGGCTTCCTCCAAGACGCCAGGCATGGCGCCTTCGGGCAGCGTCATGAAAAAGGCAGTCGGCCAGTGCTCGCGTGCGGCTGCAAGTGCTGCGTCGCTGTCATCTTCAACACCGAGCGCGCGCAGGCCGCCGACCGCGGCGTCGGCTTCCCGAACCTTGCCGGCCCCGTGTGCGAAAATGAAGCCGACGGTATCGCCTGCCATAAACGCATCGGCGCCCGCCACAACCGACGCAACCGAGACTTGTTCCACGTCGTCACGGGTCATTCCGGCTGTCGCATAAAATGCCGATAGCTGCGGCAGGATCGTGTTCTGAGCTGTATAGCCGTCGGTCATTGCTTGGCCGCGGAGATCGGACACCTTCATGATATCACTGTCGGCGCGCACAAAGATGGCCTCGATAAGTGGCTGAAGATGCGCGACAACGCGAAGGTTGGGGTTAGTTCGACCGCCCCACCAAGCCTCACCCGTGATGGCGTAGTTTACCTCTTGAAGGTTTGCCACACCAAACTCGATGCCGCCCTGATCGATAAAGGGGATGAATTGGTTTGGGCTGGTCGCCGGCTGTATTGTTGTGTTCAGTCCACCTGCGTTTGCCGCGTTCGCGACGGCTGTTCCTATGTTGTGAAAGAGCGACCCCGGATTTGAGGTGGCGATGCCAACGCTCTGAGCCGAAGCAGGTGCGGCTGCAGCCGCGGAAATGCTGAAAGCCGCCAAACCGGCAGCAATTATTCTGTTCATGTTTATCCTCCCGTTGATCTCGTAGTTGATGCTAGAATCCCAACTATCGAGATTAGTTTGACAATAAGCGGTGTATCGCGAATATCAAGCGGAACGATGGGAGGCTGAATGAACGCGGAGACGATGACACCGCAAACGGGCGCGGATGCTCTTTTGATGGCGTTGTCACGCCTTGGGGTGACGTATCTATTCGCAAATGCCGGGACCGATTTTCCGCCGCTTATCGAAGGGCTCGCCAAGCTCCCTACACACTGTATCCCGAAAGCCGTGACGATCCCGCATGAGACAGTAGCGGTGGGCATGGCCCACGGATATTGGTTGGTCACCGGCGAGCCTCAGGCGGTGATGGTCCATGTGAACGTCGGGCTTGCGAACGCAGTTATGGGCGCGATCAACTCTGCGTCTGATCATATCCCGATTTATCTGTTGTCTGGCCGGACACCCCTGACGGAAGCTGGGCGAGAAGGAGGACGAGTCACGCCCATCCAGTACGCACAGGAGATGTTCGATCAGACTGCGCTGGTGCGCGGATCGGTCAAATACGATTACGAGATCCGTTATCCGGAACAGGCTGACAGCGTTCTCGTCCGCGCCGCAACCATTGCGAACTCTGATCCTAAGGGTCCGGTCTATCTGAGTTTGCCCCGCGAACCGCTTTGCGAAGCATTGCCAGCTAACTTCTCGCCGGCGCCGGTTTCGCCAGCGAATGCGGCGGTTATGCCGTCTGAAGGTGAGATAGCCCGACTGGCAGGCTGGATTGACGCTGCACAAATGCCGCTTGTCATCTGTCAGCGCGGCGATCCCAAGGGACGCCTTGGTGAGGTATTGTCGTCGAGCGCGCGCGACCTTGGGCTTGCCGTGGTTGAGCCTTTTTCCGTTCGGAACGTGCTTGCCGGAAGCGACCCGACGCTGATCGGTTATACTCCAGACGCCATAGGCGAGGCTGATCTAATCATCGTCCTCGACAGTGGCGTGCCATGGATAGAACGCACGACGCAACCACCAGAAAATTCACGTGTTGTACACGTTGGACCCGATCCTTTGTTCGCGGATCGACCGGTCAGAGGCTTTCGAAGCGACCTCAATCTCGTTGGTGATCCGGCCCGAGTTCTCGAGGCACTTGCGCAACGAGCCGCATCGAACCCGTCGCGGCGCGCCCGCGTCGAAGCGATGAGTCAAGCGCGGGTGAAGGAGGTCGAGGCCAGACTATCAAAACCTGGCGTAGGTGAATACGCGTCACCGGCTTGGTTTAGCAGGGCTATATCGGATATCATGGATGAAACGGCGGTCGCCTTTAGCGAACTGGGCCTTGTCCCTGGCTTCATGCGCCTGAAGGGTCCGAACCGGCTATTCAGCAACCCGCATTCTGGTGGGCTTGGATGGGGGCTTCCTGCCGCGCTCGGCGCACAAATGGCGGATCGGGATCGGCTGGTGATCGCGGCAGTAGGTGACGGTTCGTACATGTTCGCAAACCCCGTGGCCTGTCACCAGGTCGCTGAAGCGCACGAACTTCCGGTGCTGACAATCGTCAAGAACAACGCGGGCTGGAATGCCGTTCGTCGAGCAGTACGAGGGGCCTATCCGAATGGTGCTGCGATGGCGCGAAACGAAGTGCCTCTGACGTCGCTTGAGCCGCTTCCGGATTTTGCTGCAATCGCGCGGGCCTCGCGAGCTCATGCCGAGCGTATTGAAAACGCCGTTGATTTGCCCGCGGCTCTTGCCCGCGCGGTCGAATTCATTCGCAAGGAACGGCGGCAGGTCTTGCTTGACGTTCGCGTGGCCGCAACGGACACCTTCTAGATGACAGTCTTTGACATTCTCCTCGCGATTTCTGCGATTGCGCTTGGCGGCTTCCTCAAAGGCGCGACAGGGGCAGGAGCGCCGGTTGTTGGTGTGCCAATCCTGGCGCTTGCGCTGGGCGTCCAGCATGCGGTCGCGATTTTCGCGGTTCTGAATTTGATGTCCAATGCCTGGCAGGCATGGGCGTATCGTGACGGATGGGGGTCTTTCAGGTTCGTGGCGAGTTTCGCCATAAGCGGCGCTCTTGGGGCTGCTATGGGCACAGTTCTTCTTGCGTCTTTACCCACCGACACTCTGATGGGTGGGCTTGCCTGTGTCGTTTTTTTCTATGTTGCCCTCAGGCTACTCAGACCAGATTGGAAAATCCAACGTGGTAGAGCCGAACGTGTCGCCGGGCCCATAGGATTTCTTGGCGGACTTATGCAGGGCGCTGGTGGAATCTCGGCCCCGATCTCGGTCACTTTCCTGAATGCGATGCGCCTTGAGCGGCAGGAATTCATTGCTACGATTTCAATTTTCTTTTTCATGATGTCGATGTTGCAAATCCCAACCCAGATCGCGTTAGGTGTCCTTGACTGGGAGCGGGCGGGAATGGCGGTATTGGCCGCAATTCCGCTTTTTGGTGCGATGCCACTGGGCGAGAGAGCCGCGAAACACATCTCAAAAGCGGCGTTCGATAAGCTGATTTTGGTTCTTTTGTCCGTCGTCGCGCTACGCCTCGCTTATCAAGCGCTGACTTGAGTCGGGTTGTTTGCTGGACAAGATAAACCCAGGGAGGAGACCCAATGACCGATACAACCCCCGCCGTAGATCTCGACGCCGCAGAGGCCGAAGTCGATCTGCCTGAAATTGGCGATACTTCCAGATACGACGCGTTGATGCAGGTGATCCGTAATCGGGTCACAGTCAGAAAATTCGATTCTGAATACGTCGTGCCTGAGGCGCATTTCGAGATGATAATTGAGGCTGCGCGTCACGGCCCCTCGGGTGCCAATGCGCAGCCCTGGCAATACATCGTCGTTCGTGACCAAGCTATGAAGCAGCAGATCACGGACTACTTCGTGGCCGAGCAGCGATTTCGTGCAAAAGCCAAGATGAAGTTCCCAACACCCGATTATCGGGGGCTTGCAACTGCGCCTGGATTTGTCGTGGTTTGTTCTGACATGCGCTGGACTAATGCTTTTCCGGTGCTGAACGACGGCTCTGATCTTGATCGGATGTATCATGAGAACGCGGAGCGAATCCTTCTGCAATCAATTGCCGCGTCGACGATGTCGGCACATCTTGCTGCTGCGGCGCTTGGATACAATGTTTGGTGGGTCACGGCGATAGGACAGCAAGAGGCGCAGGACGCGATCCGGCCCTTGCTGGGTATTCCTGACGAAATATCGGTTCTCGATATCATGCTTTTTGGTCCGGCGGCTGCAGCGCCCTATAAGCGGTGGCGTCGACCACAGGAAGAAATCCTTCATTGGGATACATATAATCCCGACCACTTCATGACGGATGAAGAGCTGACCGACTGGATCAAGACGCGGCGCCACAAAGTGATGTACAAGGACGCTTCAAAGATCGACTAGGAGATCACGACGCCCTTTGTTGGCTTGGCGCTTGCCAGATTTGGTTTCGTCCGCCGGTGTCTTGTTCCGTAGTCCTCACGGCCTCGCGGCATTCGATGTCAATGGGTGTGGTAAGGGATTTGGTCGTCCATGCAAGGGGCGCTCGTTCGGTTTTTCAACAGATAGGCAAGCGCTCGGTGTCTCGCCGCAAAATAGACTAGGCCTGAAGAAATCGGGCTAAGCCATGCTGATGATGAGCTGATGCTTGGCGCGCCGTTTGGGCAATTATGTATACAATATCGTAGTAAAATCCGAAAATAACCGCCCCAATCGCGTTATTGACGTAGAGTTGTATACACTTTATAGATTCGGAAATTGCGGCACGACTGCCCTGATGCCGCAAAAGGGAGGATTTATGGGCGTCTCAGACCGCGTCACGCAAGTGGAAAAGGCAATCGTTGGTTTGAGGGGGCTCATCCTCTCTGGCGAATTCGATGCCGGCTCGCGCTTGCCTGAGGTCGCGATTTCCGAGCGTCTTGGAATTTCGCGTACGCCGTTGCGGCAGGCGATGGACCGTCTGGAAGGTGAGGGACTTCTTGAGCGGATCGCCAGCGGAGGATGTCGTGTCGCTCGCTTCCGGCTTGAAGACATCAACGACGCTATTGAGCTGAGGGGTGTCATTGAGGGTGTTGCCGCGCGTCTGGCCGCCGAACGGGGAGTGTCTGATGAGGTCATGCAAGAGGCCCGTGGAACGCTGGCGGTTATCGACAAGGTTGTGGATGATGGCAACTCTATCGATTTTGACTCCTACGTTCGGATGAATGCGCGTTTTCACGAGCAGTTGGCAGCCATGCCGGGCAGTGACGTGATACAGCGCGAGATTGAACGGGTCTGCCGAATGCCGCTGGCTTCCCCAAATGCTTTTCTGCGTGGTCAGGAAGCAATCCCGGACTTCATGGCTTCCCTTGTCCGCGCTCAGGATCAACACCATGCAATCCTTGGCGCAATCGAGGCGCGCGAGGGGACGCGCGCCGAGGCGTTGATGCGCGAACATGCAAGACTTGCGCGCAAGAATTTCAGTTTTCTAAGAGATGCCGATCCCGGCCTTACAACGCGTATTCCGGGGCTATCCCTGGTTACCGCCAATTAATCGAAAATCTAAGGAGTCCATCATGCCCAGCCTTTCAGACGTCATGGCGCAGCACAACAATCCTGTTGAGATGCTGCGTAACTCGACCATTGGAATGTATGTCTATCCCGTCGTTACGCCGGAGTTCCGCAACTGGCGCACAGAGCAAGAAGCATGGCGCCATTCGGCAGTGCTTTTCGATCAGAGCCATCATATGGACGAGTTGATCGTTGAAGGTCCTCAGGCAGAAGAATTTCTTGCGTATCATGGCATCAATGCTTTCGGGAATTTCAGTCTGAATCGGGCCAAGCACTACGTGCCAGTTACGCCCAACGGCCACGTGATCGGGGACCACATCATCTTCCGCGAGCGTGAGGACAAGTTCATTCTTGTGGGGCGCGCGCCAACCTCGAATTGGCTGATGTTCTGTGCAGCCTACGGCAATTGGAATGTACGGATAAAACATGATCCACGCTCGACCTCGCGTCCTGAGGGTGAGCGTGTCCTGCGCACGCATTATCGCTATCAGATTCAGGGTCCAGACGCACCAAAAGTGTTTGAAAAGATGAATGGTGGACCGGTGCAGGACATCAAGTTCTTCCATGTCGACTGGATAAATGTTGGTTCGAAGCGTGTGCAGGCGTTGCGTCACGGAATGTCGGGTGCTCCTGGTCTCGAGATCTGGGGACCTTACGAAGACAAGCATTACATCCACTCGACCATCCTGCAGGCCGCGCGCGATGCAGGCGTCGATCTGGTTCAGTGTGGTAGCCGGGCGTATTCGACGAACACACTGGAGTCGGGTTGGATTCCGTCGCCACTCCCTGGCATTTACACGGGGGACGGTATGCTAGCAGACTACCGCGATTGGGTCGGTTCCGAGATGTACGAGTCTGCGGGAGCTATCGGCGGCAGCTTTGTGTCGGATAATATTGAGGATTACTACGTCAACCCGTTTGAGCTTGGGTATGACTTCTATATCGGATGGAAAAAGGACGACTTTATCGGGAAGGCCGCACTTCAGAAGATGAAGGAAAGCGGGACCAACCGGAAGAAAGTCACTTTTGAATGGAACAAGGAAGATGTCCTCAAAGTCATCGCCTCGGCCTTTGACGACGGCATCCCGTACAAGTGGATCGACTTCCCGCAACCCAACTATGCATCATCTTCGGCCGATATGGTCATGCATGGCGACAAAATGGTCGGGATGTCGATGTTTAATGGGTATTCCTACAATGAGCGTTGCGTCCTTTCTCTGGGCGTTGTCGATCAATCGGTCGAGATCGGCGACGTTCTGACCCTGAAGTGGGGCGAACCTGACGATACTGCCAAGACTTCGGCGGAAAAGCACCGTCAGGCTGAGATTCGCGTGCGCGTTTCTCCCACGCCTTACGCAAGCGAGGTGCGGACCGGATACGCCGCTGACAGCTGGCGCACCAAGGCAGCTTGATCAACTCAGCTCGGCCTCTTTGACAAGGGGCCGAGCCACACGTCCACCAAGGAGTGTTTCGCCAGATGACCGATCCGATCCAAGATGTTGCCCACCTAGGCCATGTCGAAATGTATACGGACAAGTTTGACGATTCCCTCGATTTCTTCACGCGTGTCTATGGGCTGAAACTTAGCGGCATCGATGGCGACAGTGCATACCTCAGGGCATGGGATGACTACGAGTTTTGTACCCTCAAACTCACACGTCACCATACTACCGGCGTCGGCCACATTGGTTATCGTGTTGTCTCTCCGGAAGCTCTTGAACGCCGCGTGGCGTCAATTGAGGCGAGCGATTACAAGGTCATCGGATGGATCGACGGAGACCCTAGCCACGGCCGCGCCTTTCGGTTTCAAGACCCTTTCGGCCACGTCTTTGAGCTTTACTGGGAGACGAACCGCTACAAAGCCGACGACGCAGATAAGGCGGCTCTGAAAAATATGTCGAGCCGCTTTCATGCGCAGGGAGCCTGCCCGCGACGGATCGACCATCTGAATCTTCTGGCCGATGATGTAAGCGTCTTTCGCGACTTCATGCAGACCTGCCTTGGCAGCCGAGTGACCGA
Source organism: Boseongicola aestuarii (assembly GCF_900184815.1). Taxonomy (GTDB): domain Bacteria; phylum Pseudomonadota; class Alphaproteobacteria; order Rhodobacterales; family Rhodobacteraceae; genus Boseongicola; species Boseongicola aestuarii. The sequence continues at coordinate 128,853 of NZ_FXXQ01000006.1, forward strand.
GCAAATTCAGCTTGATAATGGGCGGCTTGGGGGCTGCTGGTTTACAATCAACAACAAGACCTACGATCTGGCCTGTACTGAAGAGCATGGTCGGGGCAACGCCCGGCTGCACCATGTGACTTACGCAATGGATCAACGCGAGGATATCCTGCGGGCGGCAGATATTTTTCTTGAGAACGGTGTGCATATCGAGACCGGTCCACACAAACACGCGATTCAGGGAACGTTCTTTCTTTATGTATGGGAGCCTGCTGGCAATCGGGTCGAACTGGCAAATGCAGGTGCGCGGCTGATCCTTGCTCCTGATTGGGAAACTGTCACCTGGACCGAGACAGAACGCAAGAAGGGTCAGGCCTGGGGACTAAAGACGATCGAGACTTTCCACACTCATGGAACGCCCCCGGTCATGGAGAGCGAATAATGCCCATTCTTCCTTTTCGATCAGCATCCACAAGCGCGCCGAACGCCGCCATCGGTCGGGTGCTTGAGGGCTATTCAATCGAGGTGATGCCGAGAACGGCGGCCAAGATCGAGGATTTTCGCGCACTGCTTCCACAAGGCACGCGGGTCTACATCGCCCACATTGAGGGCACCCCGATCGATGATATGGTCGCAACAGCAAAGCGGCTGAATAGAGACGGATTTGCTGTAATGCCGCATTTCCCAGCAAGAATTATCAAAGACGAGTCCGAGTTCAGGACTTGGGTCTCGCGCTATCGGGATGAAGCCGGAGTGTCCGAAGCTCTTGTCTTGGGCGGCAGTCCTGCAAAACCTGCAGGCGCTTTTGACAGCTCGAGACAGCTTTTGGAAACCGGCGCTTTTCAAGAAGCAGGTTTCACCCGGCTGCACGTAGCCGGCCACCCTGAAGGAAATCGCGACATCGATCCGGATGGCAGTTCATCAGTCGTTGACGAGGCGCTACGCTGGAAGGCGGAATGGGCGCATACAAACGGCATCGAGATGGCGATCGTGACCCAGTTTGCCTTTGACGGAGGTGGGGTTATCGCTTGGGCAAAGCGACTTCGGCGGGCCGGAATAGAGCTGCCAATTCACCTCGGTGTTGCGGGACCTGCAAAGCTGCAGACTCTGATCAAATTTGCAATCGCATGCGGTGTCGGCCCTTCGCTCACCGTTTTGCAAAAGCGCGCCAGAGACATCTCCAAGCTCGTCATGCCATTCGAGCCGGACGCGCTACTTACCGAAGTCGCTGATGCTAACGACGAGAGGGGCGCGCCGCTCTTTGAGCGAATGCATCTTTTTCCGCTTGGGGGAATAACGACCTCGGCCAACTATGTCGCACGCTATGGTATTACTGCGGAGAATCCCGCTGTGGCAACAGGAGCGACCTAGATGAAGCTTGGTGAAAATATCATTTCCCAGAGTGGGTTGAGCCCCTTCTTTAAGGTAAGCAACGCAGAAGCCGTAGGACTCCAGCCACCAGAAGTGCGCCGTGGCGATGCCGTGCGAACCTGGGTCCGGTCGCTTTCGGGTTTTCAGAAAGAGGCGCTGGTTGTTTCGGCAAGGTCAGGCCTCATGTGGCGGCTTGTTTCGGACGAGGGGGCTTATCTCAGTGGCCATGACGCAGCGCCTTGTCCTCTTGCATTTCTGACGACTGGCATGATTGCCAGCTATATGAATGAAATAACAGCGCTCGCGGACAAACAGAACGTGACCCTGAACCGGCTGCGTCTCATTCAGAATAATTACTATACGATGCACGGTTCTATGCGGAAACGCACGATGATTGGAGGGGCTTTGCCGGTAGAACTCGAGGTCGAAGTTGATTGCGATCTGGATGAAGCCGCATTGAACGAGCTTTTGATGAATGCAGTTCATGCCTCGCCCCTCAACGGCTTGATGCGGGGCGTGCTTCCAAGCCTGTTCACACTTACAAAGAATGGCAAGCAAATCGAAGTAGGAGGGGCGACTGCTCTTTCTGGCGGCGTTGTATATGACCCTGAAGGCGAGGCGCCTGTACCTTTTGACACGGAAGTGGCGTTGATCGAGCGGCGTGGTATTTCGCCTGAGAAAGCCGTTGCAAAAGGTACGGCTGCTGCGGCGTCGAGTTTGACGGACGAGCAGGACCGCACGCTGAATCCCGCGGCCATCTGCACGGTTCGAGAAGACGGACTCAAGGAGATCGAACAGCACCTTTACAGTCCACGCGGCTCCGTTTTCCGCTTTCTGAGTGAAGAGGCCCACACTGCAGGAGCGAAGGGCCGCGCACCGGACGCAGTCAGCTATATCTCGGCCGGCATTGCCTTTTGTTTCATGACCCAATTCGGTCGAATGGCGTCGATGGAGAAACTTGATCTGCCGCACTATTCGATTGTGCAGGACACCCATTTCTCGCTTGGTGGCGCATCAGGCGGAACCGGGCGAGCAGGTGAGGCCGACCCTGTCGAAACACATGTCCACCTGCAAACGTCCGAAAGCGATGACATGGCCCGCGACATGCTTGATGTCTCGGAACGCACTTGCTTCCTGCATGCGTTTTGCCGGACCGATCTTAAGACCCGTCTCAAGGTGACCCGTCTTTGAGGTGCGAGAGAGGAGAATGGAATTATCGGGGAGCCTAAATTGCCACTCGCGATTTTCGCAGTATAGTTTTCAACAGCTCTAACGACCGAAGAAATATCGGCAGGAGCAACCTAATGGGAGGATTACATGACAACCATCGTATCACTTAAATCGGCTGTTGCCGCAGCGGCGATTGGCGTCGCGTCGACGTTGGGCGTGTTCGCGCCGACAGCAGCGGATGCACAGACCGAGCTTCGGCTTCATACTTTTGTGCCGCCGGGTCACATCATTGTGCGCGAGATCATCGAACCGCTGGCGGCGGACATTGCCGAACTGACGGGCGGTGAGCTGACGATGACGGTCTATCCGTCGATGCAGCTTGGCGGCAAAGCGCCGGACCTGATCCGGCAGGCGCAGGATGGCACAGTTGATCTGGTGTTTACGCTGCCGGGCTACACTTCGCCAATATTCCCACGCACGCAAATGATCGAACTGCCGGGTCTTCGACCAGATGGTACATCGACCACCGAATTAATGTGGGATCTGCTTGAGGGCGGCTATTTCGACCCCGAGTATGAAGGATTGAAGGTCGCGGCTCTCTGGGCTGCCGACGATGCCGGCCTCTATACACGAGACAAGCCAATTCGCTCGCTTGCCGACGTCAAAGGTATGCTTCTGCGTTCGCCTTCGGCTGCGCAAGCTGCACAAATCGAGAAGATGGGTGCGACGCCAGTCGCCATGCCGATCCCTCAGCTCTACCCACAACTTGAGCGCGGCGTAATCGATGGCGCGATGGTGCCGTTCACCACTATTCTCGATTTTCGGATGCATGAGGTGGCAAACTATTTCACCATCACTGGACCGCTGTTCGGTCGCTCGCAGTTCCTGATCGTGATGAATGAAGATAGCTACAACGGTCTATCGGCAGAGCATCAGTCTGTTCTTGACGGTCTCTTTGGCGAAGAACTGAGCCAGAAGGCGACAGACGCTTATCTTGACCGGGCAGCTGAAAGCATTCAGTTCGTGCGGGACGCAAGCGACAAGGAAGTGATCGAGCTGACTGAAGCGCAGCAGAGTGAGATCTCCGACATTCTCGCGCCGCTCTATGTAGAGTGGCTGGCATCGATGGAAGAGCAGGGTATCGATGGTCAAGCCATGCTCGACGCCGCCGGCGTCGAAGTAATGAACTGAGCCCTGATGCTTGACACTTTCGAGCGCTGGTTCGAACGAGGTCTGAGGCTGCTCGCTTACGCGGGCGGCCTCATTCTAGCTGGTTTGGCCACTCTGATCATTTACGAAATCTGCGCACGCTATTTCTTCGGCCGCCCTTTTCGGGGCGGCTTTGAGATGACCGAGCTTGCGATGTCGCTCATCGTCGCCTGCGGATTGCCATATACGGCGATTATGCGGGGTCATGTGTCCGTTGATCTCTTTTCAAACTGGCTCGATAGGCCGTCCATGCGCTGGCTCAACTTTTCGGTTCACGCACTTGGGGCGATTGTCCTCGGTATTCTTGCGTGGCAGAGCTTTGGCTATGCGCTGAAAGGATATGGTTACGGCGATATCTCAAACATGATGCGTATCCCCAAATATCCTTTCCAGTTTGCTATCGCGACGTCGGCAGGTCTCTTCACGGTTGTTCTGGTGCTCGACGCACTGAAAGCCCTGCGTCCACAAGAAAAGCCCCAAAAGGAAACCTCATGACCCCGATGCTCGCCGGCCTTCTGGGCTTTGGCGCACTCTTTGTGCTTCTGGCAATTCGAATGCCCATCGGATTGGCCATGATGGTTGTTGGCGCAAGCGGCATTGCCGTTCTCAACTCACCCACGGCTGCGTTGAACAATATGGGCTCATTTGCCTTTTCCTATTCGGCTGTCTTCACGCTAAGCGTTATTCCGCTGTTTGTTCTGATGGGCGCATTTGCCAGCGTCTCCGGCATGGGCGCGGACATGTACCGCGCTGCATATAGTTTCGTGGGACATAGGCGCGGCGGTTTGGCTGCGGCGACAATAATCGCCTGTGCCGGTTTCGCAGCTCTCTCAGGCTCTTCAATCGCAGCGGCCGCAACTATGGGCAAAGTCTCGCTTCCGGAGATGGAGCGCTATAAATACAGCTCCCGTCTTGCTACCGGTTCCATCGCGGCGGGGGGTACCCTCGGCATCTTGATCCCGCCATCGACGGTCTTGATTGTCTATGCGCTGTTGACCGAACAGTCGGTCGGGAGACTTTTCCTGGCGGGTTTCCTGCCAGGGCTCTTGCTAACGCTTCTTTTCATCGCAACGGTTTTCATTGTGGCGATCATGAACCCGGATGCGGGTCCGCCCGGCGAGCGCGTCGCAATGAAAGAACGATTCAAAACCCTTTTTGGGTCGGGCGCCCTGATCTTTGTGGTTCTGATTGTTATCGGGGGAATTTACGCCGGTATCTTCACAGTCACAGAGGCCGCAGCAGTTGGCGCGGGGCTGACCTTTTTGCACGCGCTTTGGTCGCGTCGCCTTACGATAGCGAGGTTTTTCGAAGCCCTTCTCGACACGATCAAGACGACGGCCATGGTCTTTTTCATACTTATTGGCGCGCATTTCTTTGCGCCTTTTCTCGCTCTGACACGGATCCCTGTAAATCTTGCTGATTGGATCGGTGAGCTTGCGATCCCCGCATTCGCGATCCTGATGGTAATCATCTTTGTCTACATCATCCTTGGTACCTTCATGGAAGGCTTCGCGATGATGGTACTGACGGTTCCTATTGTCTTGCCGATCATCACGACGCTTGGCTACGATCCAATTTGGTTTGGGATTATCATGGTGGTCGTTCTGGAGATGGGCCTCATTTCGCCACCTGTGGGATTAAACGTCTTCGTGGTCAAAGGGGTAGCACCCCATGTGCCTCTAAGTGAAGTCTACTGGGGCATTCTGCCGTTTTGGCTGGCAATGGGAGTATGCGTGATCCTATTGGTCGCCTTTCCGGACATCGCTCTGTTCCTTCCAAACACCATGCTTGGGCGCTAGCGATATGCCGCTCATCAATCGCAAGGATGTATTCATCGAGTGGGGCGATTGTGACCCTGCAGGGATCGTATATTATCCCCGCTATTTCGTGATGTTCGACAATGCCACCGTCGCCCTTTTCGCGGCTGCGGGGTTAAAAAAACACGAGATGGTCAAGACCTACGATATGGTAGGCTATCCGATGGTTGATACCGGTGCGCGTTTTATCCTTCCTTCGAAATGGGGGGAAACGATCACCATCGAGTCACATGTTTCAGAGTGGAAACGTTCGAGCTTCGACATCAAGCACCGCGTTCTAAAGGGCGACGATCTGGCGATAGAGGCTTGGGAGACGCGCGTGTGGGTTGGACGGCATCCGGACGACCCGGAAAGAATAAAGAGCTTTCCCATTCCGGAAGATGTTAAGGCGCGCTTCGCTTAATCTGTGGCGGACCGCATAGGGAGTTTGATGTCATGGAAGTGTCGTTCAAGAAGGAAATCGAAGACCTGAAGCTCGGGGATGGTGACACGTTTTATGGCGAAGGGATTCTCGCCGTGACCAAGGCTTTGTTGCAATCGGGCGTCGCCTACGTCGGTGGGTATCAGGGCGCGCCGGTTAGTCATCTTCTCGACGTATTGGTTCAATCCGAGGATATCCTAGACGAATTGGGTGTTCATCTTGAGACGTGTACCAACGAGTCCTCTGCCGCTGCCATGCTTGCTGCCTCGGTCCAATATCCGCTGAGGGGGTGTGTGACGTGGAAATCAATAGTCGGTACCAATGTTGCCGCAGACGCACTGTCGAACCTCGCGTCGCCTGGCGTGATTGGCGGAGCGTTAATTGTCGTCGGCGAAGATTACGGCGAAGGAGCAAGTGTCATTCAGGAGCGTACACATGCCTATGCGCTCAAATCTTCGCTATGGTTGCTTGACCCACGACCGGAGTTGCCAAAGATCGTGGATCTGGTCGAAAAGAGCTTTGGTCTGTCCGAAGCGTCAAACACGCCTGTTATCATGGAGTTACGCATCCGCGCCTGCCACGTCTTTGGCAGTTTCGAGACCAAAGACAACGTTGCACCACCAAAGTCGACAAGAGAAAAATTCGCCGAACCCGCACCATTTGACTATGCGCGTCTGGCGCACCCGCCGGTGACATTCGTTCAGGAGAAAGACAAGGTTGCGCGGCGATTGCCCGCAGCACGCGAGTACATAGTCGAGAATGAACTGAACGAGTTCATGGGGCCTGCAAGTGATGACATTGGCATCATCACGCAAGGCGGATTGTTCAACGGGCTCAATGGGTGCCTCGCCGAAGCAGGGCTTTCAGATATTTACGGAAATCTCTCTGTTTCGACCATGGTACTGAACGTTACACATCCTTTGGTACCCGATCAGATTATTGAATTCGCGAGGGGCAAGAAAGCTGTTCTAATCGTGGAAGAGGGGACGCCGGAATACATCGAACTCGCGGTGGGAAAGATACTTCGTCAGGCGGATTTGCAGACAGCGGTACACGGCAAGGACGTGCTTCCGGAGGCCGGTGAATATACTGCAGCTGTGGTCGGCAAAGGGGTGGCGGCGTTCTTGCAGAAATACGGACGCGATCCCGGTGATCTCGTAACTTGGCTGGACGGTGTTGACGCCAACTTTGCTGCGCTCGAGGCTGACGCCCCTGGGACGCTGCCACCCCGTCCGCCCACGTTCTGCACAGGTTGCCCAGAGCGCCCAGTCTTTACTGCAATGAAGCTAGTTCGCGAGGAACTTGGACCGGTTCATGTCTCGGTCGATATCGGCTGTCACGCGTTGGCGACCTTTCCGCCCTTCAGCCAGGGGCATTCGATCCTTGGTTACGGCATGTCGCTTGCCGCGAATTCCGCGGTCTCGGCGACGCAGGACAAACGCCCCTTCACCGTCATGGGCGACGGGGGTTTTTGGCACAACGGTCTGCTCACCGGCGTCGCGGGGTCTGTCTTCAATCAGGACGATTCCGTTCTTGTTGTCATGGACAATGGTTATTCGAGTGCGACAGGCGCACAGGATTTGCCGTCCAGTCGTCCGAAAGATCAGGGTCGTGGCAAGGGCCTAGATATGGAGAAGGCTCTCAAGGCCTTGGGTGTCACGTGGATCAAGCGTGTGGACAATTACAAAGTCTCGACGATGGTCAAGACATTGCGGGAAGCGCGGACGACATCGCAAAAGGGTCTGAAGGTCATTTTGGCGGAAGGCGAATGCCAACTTGCGCGCCAGCGCCGCCTTAAGCCCGCTTTGGCCAAAGCTGTGGGCAGAGGCGAGCGTGTGGTTCGCACCCGCTTCTGGGTCGATGAAGAGACCTGTACGGGCGATCATTCGTGTATCCGACTTTCAGGTTGTCCATCTCTCACGATCAAGCCAAATCCCGACCCTCTCCGCACGGACCCAGTGGCTCATGTCAATAACGACTGTGTTGGTTGTGGCTTATGTGGAGAGGTGAGCCATGCGGCCCAACTGTGTCCTTCATTTGCCCAGATTGATATCATTCAGAACCCGACGAAATGGGACAGGTTCTCAAAGCGGATTTCCGATCGCCTGATCCGGCTCTTCGGTGGGGATGTCGAGCCCGCTGGAGATCGCGATGCGAAGTCATCTGGCGCTGTTGGAGTGCCGGCGGAATGAGCGGGGCGGCGAACACCCAGCCCAAACGCTTATTGATTGCGGCGATGGGCGGCGAGGGGGGCGGTGTGTTGGCCGGTTGGCTAACGAGCGCCGCACTGGATGCCGGTCTGTGGGTCCAGCGGACCTCGGTTCCTGGCGTTGCTCAACGCACCGGTGCAACAACCTACTACCTGGAGTTTCTACCAAAGATGGGCACGGCCAAGCCGGTGATGGCACTCCATCCAGCACCGGGGCGCGTGGACCTCTTAGTCGCGACGGAGCTTTTGGAAGCCGTGCGGATGGTCAAGCTAGGGTTTGTTACTCCAGAGCGGACGCGTCTCCTCGCCTCGAGCCACAGGACGTATACTGTCGATGAAAAGAGCTCCATGGAGGACGGTCGACTTGACGTTGAGCCGATGATTGCGACATGCCGGGCTTTTGCCGCAGAAGCGAGCATCTTCGATCTTTCAAAGACGGCACTCGGTGTGTCGGCTCATCTGAATTCGGTGGTGATGGGGCTTGTTGCTGGTTCGGGGGCTTTACCAATACCGTTAGAGAGTTTTCGCAAGGCGATTCAGTCCGGAAAACGCGTGTCCGACGCCAATCTCCGTGGCTTTGAGGCCGGGCTTGCGCTGGCCGCGGAGGCGGTGGCCGTGCCCGATCTGAGGGGGGGTGCCAAACCGGCAAACCAACCTGCGGTGGCGACAGACGAGGTACAGGCCCTTGAGCCTACGGATGAGACTGGATTCTTGCCCCAAGAGGCCGCAGGTCTTGCGGCGGAAGGCGTCAGACGACTGACAGATTATCAGAATGCAGTCTACGCGTCTGAGTATCTTGAGCACCTGAGGCGTATTTCTGCGCACAACAACGCCACTCCTAAAATGCTTGCTGCCTTGGCGCGTCTTTTGGCGTTGCGCATGAGCTATGAAGACACGCACCGGGTCGCTGAATTGAAACTTCGGCAGGCCCGATTGTCTCGGGTTCGGGGCGAAGCGAAGGCACGGCTGGGTGAAATTGTCGACGTTAAGGAATTTATGAAGCCCGGACCCGAGGAGATCTTTGGACTGCTGCCGAAGTCACTGGGTAAACCGTTGGTTTCCCTGGCCGAGCGGCGCGGTTGGAGCAGCAGCTCTCTCCCGATGAAGGTCAAGACCACTCGGTTTTCCGGGTTCATCAGGCTGAAAGCCCTCGCATATGCCAAGCGCTGGCGTCCCAAGAGCCTCAGACATCATGAAGAGATGGAGTGGCTTGCGCTCTGGCTTCGGTATGTTGAGGCGGCACTGGACAAAATGCCCGAGGCGACCATTGAGATCGTTGAGACGGCGCGTCTCGTCCGTGGCTACGGCTCGACCTACAAGCGCGGAATCCGAAACTGGTCGCTGATCGAAACTGAGATACTTGAGCCTTGTTTGTTTGGTAGCCTGTCGTGTGAGCAGTTGGCGGACGCGGTTCTTCAAGCACGTCTTGCCGCCGTAAAAGATCCGGACAGCGCGGCTCTCGACAAAGTTGTTACTGCATTTAAGGCGGTGGCTAGGACAACCCCACCAAGCGCCAGCGCGGCAGAGTAGGACGTCGTCATGAGCAATACCAAAACTGCTCTTGTGATCTCGGCACATTCAGCGGATTTCGTTTGGCGGTGCGGTGGTGCTATCGCCTTGCATCAGGAGCTTGGCTACTACGTTACTGTACTTTGTTTGTCTTACGGCGAGCGGGGCGAGAGCGCTAAGCTCTGGAAGCAGTCAGGCATGTCTCTGGAGAAGGTGAAATCTGAGCGAAAGGCCGAAGCGGAAGCTGCGGCAAGGGCGCTTGAGGTGCACGATATTCAATTTCTGGATTGCGGTGACTATCCGCTGGAGCTGTCGGAGGAGCAGAAGTTTCGTGTCGTTGACGTGATCCGGGATGTGCAACCGAATTTCATGCTCTCGCACTCGCAATACGACCCATACAACACCGATCACATGTACACGATGAAGCTTAGCCTTGAAGTGCGAATGATCGCGCAAGCGTGGGGCCACAAACCGGGTCAAAAGGTGCTTGGGGCGCCGCAGCTCTACCTTTTCGAGCCACACCAGACTGAACAGATGGGTTGGAAGCCTGATACCTTTCTCGACATTACGTCGGTTTGGGACAAAAAGCGCGCTGCAATTGAATGCATGGAAGGGCAGCAGCATCTTTGGGATTACTACACCCGGGTTGCGCAAAACCGCGCGAACCATTTTCGACGGAACTCGGGCGGTCAGGCAGGGGGGCGCGCGGCAGAATACGCAGAGGGTTTCCAATCGGTCTTTCCGCGCACCGTGGACGAGCTTTGACATGGGCGTAGTCGTTCAAAATATCCAACGGGCCAATCCTGAGCTGATCCGCTGCTTGGGCGAGGCAGGCGTTGCAACTGTACATGAAGCGCAGGGCCGCAAGGGGCTGATGTCTGCTGGGATGCGTCCTATTCAACAGAATTTCTCCATCGCTGGGTCGGCTGTTACGATATCGGCGCCACCGGGTGATAACTGGATGATACATGTTGCCATCGAGCAGCTTCGCGACGGCGATATTCTGGTGCTGGCTCCGACGTCGCCTTGTGACATGGGGTATTTTGGGGATCTGCTTGCAACTTCGGCTATGGCGCGCGGTTGCCGTGCGGCAGTGCTTGATTCTGGCGTTCGAGATACGCGCGATCTTCGAGCTATGGGTTTTGCGGTTTGGTCCACGTCGATCTCAGCGCAAGGGGCAGTGAAGGAGACCATCGGTTCGGTCAATGTGCCGATTGTCTGTGCTGGCGCGCTTGTGAATGCGGGTGACATCATTGTTGCAGATGACGACGGTGTTTGCGTGGTCCCGCGACAGGACGCGAAAACGGTGATGGCACAGGCACAGGCACGTATGGACGCGGAAGCCGCAAAGCGCGAACGTTTCGAGGCTGGTGAGCTTGGTCTTGATATGTACGACATGCGCCCGCGTTTGAAAGCGAAAGGTTTGAAGTATGAGTAGCGGCATCCCCTGCATGTGGATGCGCGGGGGAACCTCTAAAGGTGCGTATTTTCTGGCAGGGGATTTGCCCGCTGATCCCGAAGCGCGCGATGCGGTCTTGCTCAATTTGATGGGTTCGCCCGACCCGCGTCAGATCGATGGGATTGGGGGTGGGGATCCTCTTACCTCGAAAGTCGCTGTCGTTTCGCGGTCGGCTGGGGACCCGGCAGAAGTGGATTACCTCTTTCTGCAGGTTTTTGTGGATCAGGCATTGGTAAGCGATACGCAAAACTGTGGTAATATTCTCGCGGGGGTGGGCCCATTTGCGATTGAGAGGGGGCTCGTTGCCGTGTCTGGAGAAAAGACACCGGTCACAGTAAACATGCTAAATAGTGGTCAGCGTGCGAAGGTCAGTGTAGCCACTCCGCACGGTGTCGTTTCTTACGCAGGCAATGCGCGGATTGATGGTGTTCCCGGAGTTGCAGCACCGGTCTCGATTGAGTTTCAGGAAACCGCTGGATCGAGCTGCGGTGCATTATTTCCCACGGGGCATGTTCGCGATACCATTCAAGGGATTGACGTGACTCTCATCGACAATGGCATGCCCGTCGTAGTCATGGAGGCAGCACAGCTAGGTATACGTGGTCAAGAGTCTCCGGCCGAACTGGAAGCAGACCACGAGTTGCGGGATCGTCTGGAGGCCATTCGCCTGGAAGCTGGCCCATTGATGAACCTTGGCGACGTGTCCCAGGCATCGGTACCAAAGCTGAGTCTTCTCAGCCTCCCACGAAATGGTGGGGCAATATCGACGCGAACATTCATACCTCATAGGTGTCACAAGGCGATTGGTGTTTTAGGAGCAATTAGCGTGGCGACATCGATCGCGACACCGGGTGCAATCGGGAATACTTTGGCCGTTTTGCCCGAAGGCGATAGCAAAATTCTTTCAATTGAGCATCCGACTGGCGAGATGACCGTGATCTGCAGGGTTTCTGAGACGGGTATCAACCGATCGGAAGTCCTTCGAACTGCCAGAAAACTGATGGACGGACAGGTTTTCCTGAAATCCAATTTATGAGGCCAATGCCGAAGCTCTGCCAAAAAACGTAATTCGGAGCTCGGACTGCAAGTGGTAACGGATTGGTTTCGTCTCAGACCGTTTACAGTTCTTACTGAGGGGGCGCGGCGCCTAGGCGGTTGATCTGAGCGCAAAGAACAGATGCGGCACTGAGGCTCCTTGCTGTTGCCTTTGCCATTTCCGGCAAGATCATCCATTCAAGCATCCAAGCAGCTCCAGAACGCTCCTGTTCGTGTATCAAGGCATGGTGCATACCGCTGATCTGTGTCGCGTTGAAACGGGCCAAGGTAACAAGAAGTTCAGCAAGTACAGGGTTTTGTTTGTGCGGCATGGCTGATGACCCACCCCCGCCGGACAAGCCGATTTCATCCACGCCCTGTTGGGCCATCAGACAAATGTCCTGACCCATCTTTCCGACGGACCCGCTGATAAGAGACAAGAGATTGGCATATTCGGCCAAGGCGTCGCGTGTCGCGTGCCAAGATCCGGAGGCTGATCCAAGATTGAGCTCTGTGGCCATCTCAATCGCGATTTCGGCTGTATGCGGAGCGAGCGGAGTTCCATTGCCAACGGGGCCACCCAATTGCAGGAGTTCGACGCGGCCGCGCATTTGATCCAGTCGCTTCAGATGCGTCTGAAGGGGGTGGGACCAAGTCCGCAGGCGGTCCGAGACAGTAATCGGCAAGGCGGCCTGCATACGCGTTCGCCCCATGAGAGAATGATTGCCGAACCGTCTGGAAAGGTCCTCGATGGTTTCGCTCAATTCTGTCAGGCGTGCGTGCAACAAAACGTTGAAAGCGCGAAGTGTCAGGGCCAATGCGCTGTCGAGAACGTCTTGCGACGTTGCACCCTTATGCACGGCGTCACTGTTCTCGCCGATCATAGCCCGGAGTTGCGAGACCAATGCCGGAATTGGAACACCATCCGTAGCACTTCCCCGTCGAAGGTTCTCAAGATCAACCGGGAAAGCTGCAATCCGGTCTGCAATATCGTCGGCAATCTCAATCGGATAGATTCCAACACGCCCCAACGCGCGGGCGAGGGCGGCTTCGAACGCACGCATATGTTTCAGCTGATTGTCGGGCGACCAAATCTGAAGGGCCTCATCGTCAGAAAAAATGCCGCTTAGCCAAGGGTGGTCAAATGCATTGCTCATTGAAGGGCCTCATCCATGCGCGGGAGCAAAGCGCATATAGCGCTAATGCCGGCGGCTTCGGCAAACAATGGCCAGTTCACTTGCACCCGATTAGTCAAACCGCAACCTGTTTCAGTCCCAGGATTTGCCGTGCCTCAGACCAAGTGGCTACCGCGCGCTCGTATCGGTCGCAAAGGTCAACCACGCGCTCTACGAGAGCCGCATTGGACGGCGCAAGTGTTTCCCGGTCAATCCGGACGTTGTCTTCGAGGCCCGTGCGGGCATGGCCGCCTGACGAGACCGCCCAATCGTTAAGTGTAATCTGCTCCGCTCCGATTCCGGCTGCGCACCAAGGCACGTTCTGTCCGAACAGGCGTTTGACGGTCTTGATGTAGAAGTCGAAAACCTCGCGATCGACGGGCATCGAGTTTTTCACCCCCATGACAAATTGCACATATGGTGTTTCGTTGATCCGGCCATCGGCATGCATTTTTGCTGCTTGAAAAATGTGACTAAGGTCGAAGGCTTCGATCTCGGGCTTCACTTCGTAGGTCTGCATTTCCGCGGCTAGCCAGTCCACCAGATCGGGTGGATTTTCATAGACTCTGGTCGGGAAGTTGTTTGATCCAACCGATAAAGACGCCATGTCGGGGTGAAGAGGCAGCATTCCGCCGCGAGCTTTGCCGGCTCCGGAGCGACCGCCAGTCGAGAACTGGATGATCATGCCGGGGCAGTGTTTCTCGACGCCTTCCTTCAACGCCGCAAATTTCGCAGGGTCGGAGGATGGTGTTTCGTCTTCGTTTCGCACATGCGCATGGACAATCGAGGCTCCAGCTTCGAACGCTTCATGCGTGCTTTCTATTTGCTCGGACACTGTGATCGGCACGGCGGGATTGTTGGCCCTCGTCGGCAGCGACCCGGTGATCGCTACGCAGATGATGCAGGGGGGTGTCATTGCAAAATAGTGTCCTGTGCTTCGTTTTCGATCTGTCTAGTAAGCTTTGCCGTCTGCTTGGTCTATCATCAGCTAAAAGGAACGACATGGTCCATCGTTTATCTGCGATTGGTACGGTTCTTCGATACGGGTTTCTGATTCTTGGCGCGGCCTACGAGCGCGTTCTTCAGGACATGGCGACGGGCTCTTATCTCTTGTTCAAAGCGGTCTTCCAAAATGAACTGCTCCTTGTTGCCATCTGACGGGGTCATCCTAACCACAATTCAATGGATTTGAAATTGGTGGTCTTGCTTGCCGGGGAAGCCCTGTTCGAGAAAAAAGTTAAACGATGCAATGGTTCAACGATTTCTTGTTCCTAGACAAAGAGTGAAGTGTACACCGGGATTTGATTGGCGTGTTCACGCATTAGCGTCTCTGCCCGGTAGGGGTCTTGGCGTTCGATCGCGTCGAGGATGAGCCTGTGCTGCATATTACCAAAACGCAGTCGATTCAGTTCCTCGAATGTTTTTGCCTCGTTGAACACTACTGTTCCGAGCCTGAGCAGCGGCAGGTATTCAAGGCGAGTGACGGCGAGGCCAACAAAATCATTTCCACAGCCCTGCATTATTCGCCCGTGAAAAACGACATTGATATCCTGATAGCGTTGAATGATTTCGGCGGCCGTGCGAGCGCTCTGCAGAATGGCGTCAATTTCTGCAATTCCTTCGTTCAGAGTTCGTGCGCTTTCTTCGTCGATACCCGTTCGGGCGAGTGTTCCTGCAGCCAAACCTTCTAGCACTCCTCTGACTTCATAGGCCTTGGCCAAATCCTCGGAGTTGAACGCAAGTACTGTATAGCCCCGGCCGTCGCGTTTGCGTATCAGGCCTTCGACTTCCAATGCGCGCAAGGCAAGCCTTGCCGGAGTGCGGGAGACGTCGAACATTTTCGAGATAAGCACTTCGCTTATTTTTGAATCAGGTTCGAGCGATCCGTCCAATATCATCTGTCTTAGCGAAACCACTACCCGTTTGTCTGCGGTCACAAGTGTGCCGTCGGGGCTGAATGCCTCGGTGCGGTCCGGTTGGTTCATAAATATCACCTTGGGAGCTCGGATTCGTATCCATAATACAAAGAAAGTGCGCCGTCAGAAGTAATAATCGTTGTTAAGTTCGAGTTAATGGATGCAAACTTACTCCAATAGCAGAATTCGCCCTTTACGAATCATCTTCGCAAAAGAAGGCGAACCAAAGACGTGATAATTGTCAGGGAGGACACTATGATCCGTAGAAGTCTTATGAAAATTGCAGCGGCCGGGCTTGTCGCATCAAGCGCACTTGTTGCAAGTGCCGCCGCCGCACAGGATGTTATCAAGGTGGGGGCGATCGCTCCAAAAACCGGGCCGTTGGCTGGTGGTGCTGTGGTGACGCAATGGCCAAATGTTCAGCTTTGGGTCGAACAGGTCAATGCCCGCGGCGGGTTGGATGTTGGTGGCAAGAAAATGACCATCGAATTGATCGAATACGATGACAAAACCAACCCCGGCGAACACATCAAGTTGGCCCAGCGATTGGCCGAACAAGATCAGGTCGATTTCATCGTCGCTCCCTATGGGACGGGGTTCAACATCGCAAGCGCTCCGATTTATGGCCGCTACGGTTATCCCATGATTGCGGTTTCAGCGATCACCGACAAGATGGAGGAGTTGACCGAACGTTATCCCAACCTTTTCTTTACGCTTGGAACCACGACGGCGTTTGTCGATGGCGTCAAAGAAATTCTGGTTGAGCAGCGAGAAGCGGGCGCAATCGGCAACGAGATCGCCATGGTGAATGTGGCGGATGCGTTCGGGATCGAACTTGCGGATCGTGCGCGCGAGCTGTTCACGGAAGCGGGGTTCGAACTGGTTTACGACAAGTCTTATCCGCTAGGCACACCTGATCTGTCGCCGGTGATGAAAGGTGCCAAGGATTCTGGCGCAAAAGCATTTGTGGCATGGTCTTATCCGCCAGACAGCTTTGGTCTGGCAGAGCAGGCAATCATCGAGGACCTTGATGTTTCGGTCTACTATTCAGCCGTGGCGACAAGTTTCCCAGCCTTCAGTGGCGCCTATGGTGGTAAGATCAACAACGTCTTGGGTGCCGGCGGCACCAATGTCGATGACCCAAAGGTCGCGGAATACCGCGCTGCACACCTGGAAGTAACTGGCAAAGTTCCCGATTACTGGGCATCGGCCAACACCTATGCCGCGCTGCAAATTCTTGAGCAGGCCATCGAGGGAGCAGGAACTCTGGATAGAGATGTCGTCACTCAGTACATCAAGGACAATTCCTTTGATACGGTGATGGGTGATCTGTCCTTTGAAAACAACGTAAGCCATAAATTTTGGTCCGTTGGCCAATGGCAAGATGGTGTTTTCCGGGGCGTGAAAGGCTCGAACGTTGATGGTGCCGTGCCAGTTCGTCTGAAGGAAGGTTGGGCCGAATAATCCCAAAATGAAACGCAAACGCCCGGCACTGATTTGGTGCCGGGTGCCTGCTTTTGGACACCGCAACCACCCATGCTAGATATAGTCGTCTCCGGCCTATTGCTATCAGGCACCTATGCGCTCGTCGCGATGGGGCTAAATTTGCAATACGGAGTGGCCCGGATCATGAATCTCGCCAACGGCGAAATTCTGATCCTTGGTGCATTGGCGTCCTTTTGGTTTTATACGACCTCTCAAGTGAGCCCGTTGCTGACGTTGGTGTTCATTACGCCCGCAAGCTTTGTCGTAAACTGGCTGATTTATCGCTTTTTGCTTACGCCTCTGGTCAGGCGCGCAAAGACGCAAGGAGCACTTGAGGTCGATTCAATCCTCGCGACGTTTGGAATGTCGTTCATCATCATCGGCATTGTAGTGTCAATTGAGGGCGGCTTCTTTGCCTACAATTTCTTGCTAGACCCGATATCAATCATTGGCTCAACGACGTCGCTTAACCGCCTTGTGGCGTTCGTTATCGCCTGCGCGATCGGGCTGGCGCTTTATTTGTGGCTGAATCTCAGCCGTTCAGGTGTCGCAGTGAGAGCCGTCTCGGTATCGACGGAGGCTGCGGGGCTCGTTGGCATAAATGTGCCGCGAGTGTCCGCTTTTGCCTTTGCTTTGGGCGGTGCGATCACTGCAGCAGGCGGGGTCTTGATTTCAACGTTCATCACACTTGATGGTTCGATTGGCGTGGTATTCACACTCAAAGCGCTCATCATCGTCATCATGGGGGGTGTGGGGGATGTGCGCGGCGCCATCGTAGCGGCGCTGATCCTGGGGTTGGTCGAGACGGCGGTTGCCACGCTTATCGATCCCGGGCTGACACTGGCCGCAGCCTATCTGATGTTCATTCTGGTTTTGCTGTTTCGACCAGAGGGTTTGTTCGGAAGGCGTGCAACATGAAGCCAGCCGGAATGAGCGAACTTGTTTGGGCGGCTGTCTTGGTGTTTGTGGCAGCCTTCCTGCCCTGGATGGTAAATGGATATTGGCTGTCGATTGGCGTGACAGCCATGATGTATATTGCGCTGTCGACTTCATGGGTGATGTTCTCCGGGCCAACGCATTATATTTCGCTGGCAACTGGAGCGTTCTTTGGTGTTGGTGGTTATCTGGTTGGTGCGGGCATGAGCGACTATCAGCAATCCTTCTGGTTGATGGCGGTAATTGCGCCCATTGTCGGGGCGATTTTGGCTGCTCTGATCGGATTTGCCACGCTGCGGCTTTCGGGCGTCTATTTCGTGATTTTCACGCTAGGTCTTGCGGAGATGATCCGCAACGTCGTGAGCTGGGTGCAGAATAATTTTCTGGGCTCGCGCGGTCTGTATGTTTTGACGGATTTTCGCGATCAGCACATTTATTGGATGCTGCTGGCCGTGGCTGCGGTGGTTTACCTATTGGGCTGGTTTATCAGCCGTTCGCGAATTGGGTTCGCGCTCAGAATCATCGGCGGTGACGAAACGGTAGCCAGGCATGTTGGGATAAACACTGCGACGGCAAAGGTAATCTTATTCACGACAACGGGTTTTTTCGCAGCCTTGGTGGGGGCAATCATTGCGCCGCGTTGGAGTTATATCGAACCAAATCAAGTTTTCTCTCCGCAATTGAGTTTCCTTGTTGTCATCATGGCGCTCTTGGGTGGAGCGGGTCGACTCTGGGGGCCGCTGGTCGGAGTGATCCCGTTCACGATCCTTTGGGAATGGGTCGCGATCCAGTTTCCGAACCAGTCGACGCTGTTCCTTGGATTGTGTTTCTTGCTTATCGTCTATGCGCTGCCGCATGGCATGGTCGGGCGCATCGAAGAACTGCGAGCGCGGATGAGGAGAGGCGCATGAGACAGTCGGGTGCGATCCTTTCGGTCAAGGGCGTGACCAAGCGCTTCGGCGGTCTGGTGGCTGTATCCAACATGTCGTTTGATGTGGCCGAGCACGAAATGGTGGGGGTGATTGGACCGAACGGGTCGGGCAAGACCACGATGATGAATATGATCTCGGGCGCGTTCAAACCCTCGGAGGGTCGGATTTCCATGAAGGGCCGGGTAATATCGGATCTTCCGGCTCAAAGGATTGCGCGCGAAGGTGTGGGGCGCACATTCCAGCTTGTTCGCTTGTTACCGGGGCTATCGGTCTTGGAAAATGTCAAAGCGGGGGCGGTGTTTGGACATCGCAAGCGTTGGGGAAGGGAAGCGGACGACTTTGCCCACGATATGCTCGATCGGGTAGGGCTTGATGCCATGTCGCACGCGCCAGTCTCTTCGCTAACGTATATTGATCAGAAACGCGTGGAACTGGCGCGCACTTTGGCCGGTGAACCGGAGATTTTGCTTTTGGACGAATGGCTTGCCGGCCTTAATCCCACTGAATTGGAAACCGGCGTCGAGTTGATCCATGCGTTGCGTGACGAGGGCCGCACTGTGGTTATGGTGGAGCATGTGATGGATGCGATCCGTTCGCTTTGTGATCGCTGTGTGGTGATGTCTTCAGGTGCCAAAATTGCCGAAGGCTCGCCGGACGAAGTTTTGTCTAACCGCGAAGTGATCCGCGCTTATCTGGGGGATGACGATGCTTGAGGTGCGAAATCTGACCGCAGCCTACGGGCAGCACCCCGCCTTGAAGGACGTCAGCTTGACCGTTGGAGCGGGCGAAATCGTCGTGATCCTTGGGGCCAATGGGGCGGGCAAGTCGACGCTTCTACGCGCCATTTCGGGGATTTGCGAAGGTAAGGTTGGCGGCGAAGTGATGCTGGGTGGTCAGTTGTTGTCGGGGCATAGCTCGGATGAGATTGTCGAACGCGGTGTCGCCTTGGTGCCGGAAGGGCGCGGGATTTTTGGCGATCTTACGGTCAAAGAAAACCTGTTACTCGGCGCTTATCCGGCTCGGGCGCGGTCTGATGAGGCGGCCAATCTGGATCGCGTTTTGGGGTTGTTTCCAAAACTGCGTGAGCGGCAGGGCCAGGTGGCGCGTACGATGTCAGGAGGCGAGCAGCAAATGGTTGCGATCGGGCGTGCGATGATGTCGGCACCGGACATCTTGATGCTGGACGAACCGTCGCTAGGGCTGTCCCCGCTTTTGTGCAAGGAGCTTTTTCAGAACCTCGCGCATGTTAAAGACCTTGGGATCGGTGTTTTGCTGGTCGAGCAGAATGCCAAGCAGAGCCTTGCGATTGCGGATCGCGGGTACCTCCTAGAAAACACACAGATCGTCCACGAAGATAAAGCAGACCGTCTTGCCAAAGACCCTGCGGTTCAAAAGGCTTATCTCGGGGCGACGAGCAAAGCAGCAACAAAGACAAACGCGAAATCCGCGCCCCGGCACTCTGCCGAGCCCGCGCCTGCTGTTCGGTTTTCGAGCATTTCGGCAACACCGCGACGCACGGCCGAGCAGCAGATCGGCATGTCCATCGACGATATGGTGCGAAACGCGGCACGCCAATCAGCAAGCGCGCCGCGCGGCATTGCTCCGGACGTTGCATTGGCCGCCGATAGATTGGCGAAAGACCGGCTCTCGGTCGTGATCAAAGACATTGAAGCGGCGGCAAAATCAGCGCGAAACCGCAAAGCAAACAAACCACCAACACCTAGTACACCATCTTATTCATCTGCACCGCAAGGGGCCGAAGACGAAGGACCAGCACCTGTCATTGAGGTCTACAGACGACCTGTGGTGGAGGTCTATCGTCGCCGTCCTTCCGGTCAATTCGAAAGGGACTAGAATGCTTGATTCGGCAACAAATGCACCGTCTATTAAGGGCCTCTATATCAACGGCCAGTGGCAGCAGACACCGGGCCAGTTCGATGATTTGAATCCGTCAGACGGTTCTCTATGGGCGCGCATTCCGGAAGGGACAGCGGCTGATACGCGGCGCGCGATTGAGGCAGCTCAGGCCGCATTTCCTGCATGGGCGGGCCTGAAGTTTCAAGAGCGAGCGGAATTTATGCTGAAGGCTGCTGCGATCATTGAGAAGCGTGCTCCGGACTTCATCGCAGCAGCTCAATTCGAGGGAGGCGGTTGGTACGGCAAAGGAGTTTACGAAACTAAGGTCATGCCAGAGATGCTAAAGGCTGCGGCTGCTGTGTGCTATGCACCTATTGGCGAGGTCTTACCGTCGCTGAATGGCAAGGTTTCTACTGCTGTTCGTTCGCCCATGGGGGTCGTCGCTGTGATCAGTCCTTGGAACATGCCAGGGATTTTGGCGACACGTCCATTTTCTGTGCCAATGGCCATGGGCAACACAATTGTTTTGAAACCTTCAGAAGAAACCCCTTGGCTTGGCGGGCTCTTTTTCGCGGAAGTCATGGAGGAGGCGGGAGTGCCGCCAGGGGTGTTCAATGTAGTCACGTGTTCGCGCCGGAACGTGGCTGAGGTTGGCGATGAGCTCGTCGATAATCCGACGGTGAAGGGCGTCGCGTTCACCGGATCTGCAGCCGTGGGGCGTCGGATTGCCGCGAAATGTGGTGCGCATCTGAAGAAAGCCTGCATTGAGCTTGGTGGCAAGGACAGCCTTATTGTTTTGGAAGACGCTAATATGGAGCGCGCAACTTCTGCGGCGAGTTTTGGGGCCTTCATGCATCAGGGTCAGATTTGTATGAGCGTTGAAAAGGTGCTTGTGCACGAAAAAGTCTATGATGAGTTTTTGCGGGGCTTTTTGGCACGTGCGGCCAAACTGAAGACGGGTAACGTCGCTGATAAGTCGAACGTGATTGGTCCATTGATTAATGATCGCCAGGTGGCGAACGTGAAGCATCAACTGGATGACGCTATAGCGAAGGGTGCGAAGATAGCGATCGGTGGCGGCGTGAGCGGTCGGTTTGTCGAGCCGACTATTGTGACACACGTGACCCCGGATATGGATATCTGGCGTGACGAGACATTTGGGCCTGTCGCTGTTGTGGTGCCTTTTCGCACCGACGACGAGGCCATCGCGATGAACAATGACACTGAGTACGGTCTATCAGCGGGCATCATAAGCCGAGATGAGCACCGTGCCATGGACATCGCCAAGCGGCTAGAGACCGGCATGTGTCACATCAACTGCGCGTCGATCAATGATGAAGCTCACGCTCCATTTGGCGGAACAAAGGCAAGCGGCTTAGGGCGGTATGGAGGCAGGTGGTCTCTTGAAGCGTTTTCTGAAACGCGATGGATCACATTGGATCGCGGCCAGAAACATTACCCGCCGGTGTTTTAAGAGATGAAGGATTTGGTCAAAGGCAAACGCATCGTGGTTACCGGTTCGTCTTCGGGCATCGGTTTAGAAACGGCGCGTTTTCTGTCCGAGCAGGGGGCGGAGGTCCTAGGCGTCGATATGACAAAGAACTTCGATTACGTTGAGGAGTTCTACCGCGCGGACCTCTCTGACCCGCGCACGATCGATGTGCTCTTGGATGTGTTACCGAACGACATCGATGGGTTGGTAAATAACGCCGGAGTGCCGCCAACGAAGGACGCCAACATTTTGCTGCGCGTCAATCTGATCGGTCTGAAGCGGCTGACCTATGGCCTGATCCCGAAGCTGGCAGATGGCGCGAGCATCGTGAATGTGGCTTCGCTTGCCGGGCACGACTGGCCGAACTCCGTGGATGCCATAAAGGCGGCGGATGATCTCGATTTTGGAAATCTGGATGCCTTCATCGCGCGCTGGAAAGTCTCTTCTGAGGGGGGGCGCAGTTACTTTTTTGCGAAAGAAGCGTTGATCGCTTGGACTCTGCGCAACCGATGGACATGGCGGAATCGCGGTATCCGGATGAATTCGGTTAGCCCGGGGCCGGTTGATACGCCGATTCTGGGTGACTTCCTGCAAACGCTCGGTGCGCGAGCTGAAGAAGACCGCAAGATCATGGACCGGCCTGGCACGCCGCAGGACATCGCGCCGGTGATTGCGTTTTTGTTATCCGACATGACCACATGGATCCGAGGGACGAACATCCCGACGGACGGCGGCATGCATTCGAACATTCTGTGCAGTATGCACGGGCTTTAGGGGAGGAGAGGAGATGGGCACGATGGGCTGGATCATACTCATATTAGTCGTCTTGGCGGTGATCATTGCGCTGGCTGCGTGGTGGTATGAACGCGCGACCAACGAAGTGTCGCTTTTGCGCACCGGCATTGGGGGGCGTCGCGTGGTCATCGACGGAGGCGTTCTCGCCATTCCCTATTTTCATGAGATCGCACGGGTCAACATGGCGACGTTGCGACTAGACGTGGATCGCCGGGGGGAGGCGTCGCTGATCACGCAAGATCGCCTGCGCGTTGATGTGGGCGCAGAGTTCTATGTGTCTGTTATCCCCGACGAAAACGCGATTACGCGGGCAGCGCAGACTCTTGGGAAACGGACTTTTCAGCGCGAGGAATTGCGCAACTTGATAGACGGTATGATGGTCGATGCGCTTCGTTCCGTGGCTGCGCGGATGACGATGGATGAGTTGCACGAGAACCGCGCCCAGTTCGTGGCTGAAGTGCGTGATATGCTGCGTGAGACGTTGACGCGCTATGGTTTGCAGCTTGATAGCGTGTCGCTGACCGCGCTCGATCAGACGCCGTTTTCGGCTTTGGATGAAAACAACGCCTTTAACGCAGTGGGTATGCGCAAGCTCGCGGAGGTGATCGCGAAATCCAAGAAGGAGCGGGCCGAGATTGATGCCGACAGTGAAGTGTCGGTGCGTCGTGCGTCGATGGAAGCGTCCAGAAAACGACTGGAGATCGATCTCGAAGAGCGGCGCGCAGAGATCGCACAGCAGCAGGAAATCGAGACTCTGGCGGCGGCGCAGATCGCCGAAGTCGCTCAGCGCAAAGCCGATAGCGAGCGCACGGCGACGGAGGCTCGTATCCAGATGGAGCGAAGCATCCAAGCCGCAGAGGTTGCGCGCGAGCAGGCCCTGGAAATCGCAGAACAGGATCGCAAGATTGCTATCTCAACTAAAAGTCAGGAACAAAGCCGTGCCAAGGTCGCAGAAGACACCGCGCGCGCGGAGGCGGTTGTTTCTTCCGAGGCGGTTGAAACCGCACGGGCCCTAGCCGAAGTCCGGCGGCGTGCGGAGTTAGCGCGCGTTTCCGCAGAGTCTGACGCCAATATTGCAGCCTCGCGCGCGGCCATCGCAGCTGAAAGCGAGAAAGCGACGGCAAAGGACTTGGCAGCGGCCCGGCGCGAAGCGGCAGAGACTGAGAAAGCCGTCAGAATTGCTGAAGCTGAAGCCAAACGCGCCCATATCGATGCAGAGAATGCGCGTTCTGAAGCGGTGATTGCGATGGAGTTGGAAAAGGCGCGGCTTCAGGCGATGCCGAAAATCGTGGGCGAAATGGTGAAGCCCGCCGAAAAGATAAAATCCATCAACGTCAATCATGTGACCGGACTGGGCGGACGTTCCGCAGACTCAATGCCAAATTCGCCGGTTTCTACGGCCATGGATGCGATAATGGATATGGCGGTTCAGATGCCACTGTTAAAGAAGATCGGCGATCAGATGGGAGTGACCTTTGACGATAGTTTTGACAGCGGAAAGGAGAAAAAGAAAGACTGACTCAGAGGTCTGGTCATTGGAAACCTGCTATAGGCTAGTGTCAGGAGAAATCGGTTTGTGCGAGAACGTCGGCCCATTTGGCCTCGCTTTGCGACAAAATCCAATCCGTTCGCCACTTCAAGGCGTCACCTGACATCATCGGCTTTGCTATGATGATGACGGACAATTCGTTTCATTTTGCTGCGGCCGTTCCTAGGCATGAAACGGCGTTCGCACTGCCAAGTGCGATCATCCTGAAAAGATAGTAAAACATGCTTCTAGCCGGCGTTGCTTTGCTGACTTGATCCAGGGACCTCGCTTTCGGGTGTATGTTGCGAAAGGAGAGATCGGGCCTAATCAATATATGCCGGTGCAAGCTAGATAGCGGTATGCGTAAATCTCAAAGCACAGGTTCAAAACGTCGCGATCGTCGTAAACACCGAAGGCGCAAGTTCCGCTTCAGCCCGTGACTTGCGAAGGCACTGTTACCGGCATCAGCCGAGGAGGCGTGACGCCCCGATAAGTATCCAACACAGTGCCCAAGTCAGCGCCGTGGTAAGGACCGCGCCACTGGCTATGTCTTTGGCCTTCTTCGCCAAGGGGTGGCGGGTTGTCGAAACGTAGTCGACCGTTGCCTCGACAGCGCTGTTGAGTAGTTCGACAATGATGGTCATGGCGCCGAGCGAGATCAGCAGAGCCGCTTCGACGGCTGGAAGACCCGCGACAGCGATGATAATCCAGCTTGCAGCATTCGCCACGGTCCACTGCCGCAGGCTCTTCTCCTCAATCCAAGCTATACGGAGGCCCGAGACGGACCAGAGCGCCGTGTTTCGCAGGCGCTCGATTTCCGGACAGCGGAGATCTGCGGGAGTGCGACTCACGATCCGTCCTTTCGCGGGCAGTTCTGCGGCGCGTCGCGGAGCGCCGCGGCGTCGGTATTCCCGACGTCGTCGGAATAGATGCCCGCAGCCCCGGCAGCGAGCAGGCACGCAACGGTTCCGGGATCGTTTACGGTGTGAATGTAGACCGGGACCGCGGTCGCCTCGCGGACGGCAACGAGAAGGCCTGCGTCAGCCATCGACACTGGCATGGTGATCGCCGACGGGGTTCGATTGCGGGCTTCGCGCACGACCGACGTTGCGTCGTCGCCGTAGCGGTAGAGCGTCCAGATGACGTCTTCGTATCCGAAGTTTCGGTATTGGTCGATCTCTTCGGGCTGATAAGCTTGCGGAACGAACTGGGCGAGGAGGTCAGGATGGTGCTCGGCGATCATCGCGTGCGCCTCCACCGGACGATACTTGACGTCGGTCACAATCCGCACGCCCGGGTTCGCCCGCATCCAGCCCGCGAGGCCGTCGAGATCGCAATTGCGCGGACGCTCAGGACTGGCCGCCAGGAGGCGGCTAAAGTCTTCTTGGGCCAACGGTTCGCCGGTAGCGATCCCAAAGCGGGCCGTAAAGCTTTCGCCCCAATCGTGCAGGCAGACGAGTTTGCCGTCCGCCGTCCAGTTGAAATCAATCTCGAAGACTTCGAAGCGCGACAGGTTGGTGCCTATCGCCTCGAAGGAATTGGTGATGGACGCCCCACCGAGGCGCCCGCCGCCGTGCGCGATTGCCGAAGTGAATGGCGCGGTTTTGGTTGTGCTTGCGCCGATATTTTGACTTCAGCACCGGACTTTGTGACGCTGCAGGAAATTTCAGATGCCAATCTCAAGACCATTGAAAGGCTCAATGCGCATTTTGGCTCAATGGTCGTCTGTCGCGCATCACCCTCGCGAGGAGTGGCTCTGCTCGCAAAACACAGGATCGTCGAAGGGACATCGCGGTGCTATCCCGACCTCGATCTAGTGGTGACCAAAGTCGAAATCGATTCCGGCCCGGTTTGGATTGCCTCTATGCATCTGCGTTGGCCTTTTCCTTTCGACCAGCACGAGCAATCCCGCAGGATTTCGAAGATTCTCTCTGAACTTGAAGGCGAGGTCATTGTGGCAGGCGATTTCAACATGGTCCGCGAAGGTTCCAGTGTCAGACGCATTGGCCGCGCTTCTGGCGCAAACGTGGCTGGTGAAAGAAAGACGACATTCCCGAGATTCAATCCGGTGTTGCCCATCGAGATTGATCACGTCTTGCTTCCCCTTGGCTCGGATGCCGTTGTCGACCTCCGGCCGCTCTTGGGCTCCGACCACTATGGCCTATTTGCGGTGTTCTCGCTGTGATTGGTCCCTTTGACGGGCACTGTCGAAGAAACCGGCTTGTAGCCAGCAGAGCGTCTGGTCTGGACGACCTGAGAGATCAAGGCCGGACATAAGACTATGCGCGTGGCAAGAGCCAGCATCTTAGTATCTTGGATGCGATCCGCGTGCTTGCGACTCTAAAAACGAGAATATCTGCATCACGTCTTAAACTTACCATATCCTCCCAGCGAGGGAATGTATGCGAGGTCCGGATAGGTTCGATTGACTGTTATCAAATCCGCTCGACGTTGTTTATCGGCCCATTTGGTGGCAATCTGATCAGAACCCCGCAACACAGTCGATTTGCCGAGAAAAGACGGTTGGCGGGACTGAGAGATTGCTTGATCGCGATGTTAGGCCGACATCGAGATTTCGACCGGCAGGCCACGCGCAAGTGAATTGCTGACCATACAAGTCGACCGGGCGCGTTCGATGACACCCGAAGCGTCTGTGCCGTCCAAAGTTGAACACGTTACATTCATTTGCGCCAAGGTTGCCACCAAGGGGGTGCCCTCAAGCGAGAGTGTCACGTCGATAGAGATTTCACCCAAGGCTACGCCCAATTCTTCGGCCGTATACCGCAGGTCGTTGCAAAAACATCCGCCAATCGCCAGAGCTAGCATCTGCGCGCCATTCAAACCAATTCCAAGACCACCAGCTTTGCCAATTGGTCGATCAGCTACAATCGTGTGCCCTCCGGCCCAGCCCACCGCAGCTTCGGTACCAGGAAGATTTCGAAATTGCACTTCCACCTTCACGGAAACCTCCACTCCAATTCTATCAAAGGCTCTCTTTACGTTCGGTTTCTGTCAAGGAAGTTCGGCGATATCGGCTCTTGGCGTAGCCAATGCGAAAAATGCAAGAGTGACGCTTGGGACATGGTCCGGTTTGTATTGGACGAAGCCTCTGCGGGTCTTTGATCTCCTACGCTTAAGTGCGAGGGGTTTCAGCTTGCCGCAATATTGGATGCAGTTTTCAGACTGTTTCCGGATTAACATGCAGAGACACTGAGGACTGTTTGTTCTCTCTGTCTTGCTCTAATCCCGCTTTCTGGCCAGATGAGCGTCTCTGGTGGGGCTATCTTTGCACTGTGAAAGGTTCCTTTACACGCGTAAGGACGGGAAGGGCGCAAGACATTCTCCGTATCTGGCGGGAAACTTCCAGCCGTGGTCTATCGGTTCCGGAAGACACGAGCGAAACTGATCAGTGGTAGCAAGAAGTCACTGAAGTTACGCTGCAAAATGCCCAGATATCGATGAGTGGCTCAATATCAGTTTTGTCACGTGGGCTGGACATCGATGGCCATTCCGGATTTGGGATAATGATGCGAAAGACACTAGTATAAGAGTTTGGCGGAACGCATTCGAAGCGTGAGAGCCTCGATCTGATTTGGACTATCGAAACAAGATGCACCGAGGGTGCCGGAAAGAACAAAATGTCAATCAAAGCTGCCATTTATCACCTTACGCATTACAAGTACGACCGTCCCGTTTCATTGGCGCCGCAAGTGATCCGCCTGCGGCCTGCGCCGCACAGCAGGACGCGGGTGATTTCGCATGCGCTTCGAGTTTCGCCGTCAGATCATTTCGTGAATTACCAGCAGGACCCCTATGGCAACTGGCTGGCTCGTTTCGTTTTTCCTAATCCGGTCAATGAGTTGAAGATCGAGGTTGATTTGACCGCCGACATGACTGTCTATAACCCTTTTGACTTTTTTGTCGAAGAGAGCGCCGAAGAGTGGCCGTTCTCGTATTCTGAAGATATCTCTCCCGACCTCGTGATCTACAAAACACCTGAACCGTCTGGCCCGCTTCTGAACGCTTTTCTGAAGACGATCGACCCAAGTCCGAAGCGCACCGTTGATTTCGTCGTCGGGTTAAATGCTCAACTTGCGCAAGATATCGGCTATGTGATCCGCATGGAGCCCGGTGTGCAGACGCCGGAAGAAACACTCCAAACAGCAAAAGGTTCGTGCCGCGATACAAGCTGGCTTCTCGTCCAGATCCTGCGCAACCTCGGTTTCGCTGCGCGGTTCGTTTCGGGTTACCTGATTCAGTTGAAACCCGACCTTGTCGCACTTGATGGACCTGCCGGAACTGACAAGGATTTCACGGACCTCCACGCTTGGTGCGAGGTTTATCTGCCCGGGGCGGGTTGGATCGGTCTTGATCCAACATCCGGGCTCTTGACCGGTGAAAGTCACATTCCTCTTGCTGCAACGCCTCATTATAGAAATGCCGCGCCGATTTCCGGTGCCGCCAGTTTTGCGGAAGTCGATTTCAGTTTCGATATGCAAGTTGACCGCGTGGCCGAACATCCTCGCATTACCAGACCTTTTTCGGACGACTCCTGGGAAGCGTTGGACGAAATGGGTGCCAAGGTTGATGCTTCGCTTGCTGCCGGAGACGTGCGTCTGACGATGGGAGGCGAGCCGACATTTGTGTCGATCGATGATTTCGAGGCAGAGGAATGGAATACTTCCGCGGTCGGGCCTACTAAGCGCGGGCTTGCGGACAGCCTGATCCGGAAGCTTCGCGATCAGTTTGCCCCCAGCGGCTTTTTGCACTTTGGTCAGGGCAAATGGTACCCTGGTGAAACGCTGCCTCGCTGGACCTTTTCGCTTTATTGGAGGAGGGACGGACATCCGATCTGGTCAGACGATAGCCTGATCGCGCGCGAGGACGTCGAAAGCGGTGCCAAGCCGGAGCAGGCCGAGATGCTGTTGCACCACATCGCGCAGGAACTGGGCTTGGCCAATGACTATGTCGTGCCGGCGTACGAGGATCCGGCGGTCTGGATTACAAAAGAAGCCGAGCTTCCCTACAACGTGACTCCGCAGGACTCTAAGCTGGAGGACGCTGAAGAGAGAAGCCGCATTGCGCGCGTCTTTGCGAGGGGGCTCACGAAACCGTCGGGTTACATCTTGCCTGTCCAGCGTTGGCAGGCCAAGGCCACTGGTCCTGCGTGGCGTTCGGAGAAATGGAAGACACGACGCGACAACATTTTCCTTGTACCGGGAGACAGTCCCGTAGGTTATCGTCTGCCGCTTGGAACGCTGCCGCATGTTCCGGCTTCGAATTATCCCTACATTAACCCGCAAGACCCGACAGTTCCCCGCGATCCTCTGCTGGAACCTGATGTCGCAGAGGCGGAACGTGAACAAAAACGGGCATCCTTCACGGCGAGCGAGGCGGTTCAGGAACGCGTCGAACAAGAACTGGGTGAACTTGGCGGCAGCGTGCGCACGGCGTTGTCAGTCGAATTCCGTGATGGGCGTTTGTGTATCTTCATGCCGCCTGTCGAAAAGCTTGAGGATTATCTTGATCTAGTGGCCGCTGCCGAAAGGGCCGCCAAGGCCTTGAACCTGCCAATACATATCGAGGGGTATGCGCCGCCACACGATCCCCGCATGAACGTGATCCGCGTTGCGCCTGACCCGGGCGTAATCGAAGTGAACGTCCATCCGGCCTCGACCTGGGCGGAGTGCGTGAACATCACCGAGACGGTCTACGAGGCCGCGCGCCAGACACGACTGGGTGCGGATGCATTCATGATTGACGGCAAGCACACTGGGACGGGCGGGGGCAACCATGTTGTCGTCGGGGGCGCGACGCCAAATGACAGCCCGTTTATCCGAAGACCTGATCTGCTCAAGAGTGTGATCCTGTTCTGGCAACGTCACCCCAGCATGTCCTACTTGTTCTCAGGGCTCTTTATCGGGCCGACCAGTCAGGCGCCACGCATTGACGAGGCGCGCCATGACAGTTTGTACGAACTTGAGATCGCGCTTGGACAGATCCCCAAGCCAGGCTCCGCCAACCCGGCGACACCGTGGTTACCGGATCGCTTGCTTCGCAACATCCTGACAGACGTTACCGGAAATACGCATCGGGCGGAGATTTGCATCGACAAGATGTTCTCGCCCGATGGACCGACCGGCCGTTTGGGTTTGGTAGAGTTCCGCGGATTTGAAATGCCTCCGAACCCACGGATGAGCCTTGCCCAGCAACTGCTCATTCGCGCGATTATCGCACGTCTGTGGCACTCGCCTTTGGACGGCAATCTCACGAGGTGGGGGACCAGTCTTCATGACCGTTTCATGCTGCCGCATTTCGTGTGGGAGGATTTCAAGGACATGTTGCGCGATCTTGCGGCTCACGGTTTCGATATGCGCCCGGAGTGGTTTGAAGCACAGGCTGAATTCCGGTTTCCGTTTTGCGGAGAGGTCGATCATGACGGCGTGAAGCTAGAGATACGACAGGCGCTGGAACCTTGGCACGTGTTGGGTGAAACCGGCGCGATCGGTGGAACAGTACGCTATACGGATAGTTCGACTGAAAGGCTTCAGGTGAAACTGGAAGCACCGGACCACGAACGGTACCGCGTCCATTGCAACAAGCGCAAAGTCCCATTGAGAGAGACCGCCCAGCGTGGAGTGAGTGTGGGTGGCGTTCGTTACAAGGCGTGGCAGCCGTCCAGCGCATTGCATCCGGTTTTGCCGGTAGACGCGCCTTTGGTTTTTGACATCTATGATACATGGACCGGGCGCGCGGTCGGTGGATGCAAATACCATGTCGCGCATCCGGGAGGGCGTAATTACGACACGTTCCCGGTCAATGGCAATGAAGCTGAGGCCCGCCGTCTGGCGAGGTTCGAGGCGCATGGACATTCGCCAGGCGACTATATTCCACAGTCAGAGGTGCCACATCCGGAGTTCCCTTTCACGCTCGATCTAAGGCGTGCTCCCGAGATCTGATCGAAGCTACTGCGCCTCGATCAGGTCATGAATGAATTTCAGTTTGTTTGAAATCACCGGTGTCCACACGAAGGGGTAGTAGTCGCGCAATCCCATCGCGCGGTTCATGGCGTTCATGGCAACTGTCAGGGGGATCCAGTGTTCGATGAGCTTTTCGAGATCGGACACATGGTAGGGGTTGTCGAGTTGAACAAGGTGTTGTGCGCCAACCCGCGTTGGTTTTGGATTGATACCGTAGGCATAGGCTGTCTCTAGTCCTCCGACCATGTGGAGGTAATGAGCCCAGGTTTCCGCGAAATCCTCCCAAGGGTGCGCACAGGCGTAGGCACTGACGTAGGATTGCTGCCAGTCTTGCCGGGGGCCATTGGCGTAATGTGCTTTCAATGCATCGCCGTAGTCCTGGCGCTCATCGCCGAATGTGGCGCGACAGGCGTTCTTGAGATCTTCGGAGACGACGAGCTTATCCCAGTAGTAATGCGCGACTTCATGTCGAAAATGTCCGATCAGGGTCCGATATGGTTCTCCCAGGGCCGTCCGGTTCTTTTCGCGGATCGCATCGTCAGCCTCTTCGATGTTGATCGTTATACAGCCACTGGCATGTCCGGTAACTACGCGCTCATTCTTGCCATCGGGACGCATCTCGTCGCCCAAAAACTCGAATTTCAATGACCCTTCGATACCGTCCGGTTCACGCGCCAGTGGCAGGCCGAACTTGAACAGCCCATAGAACAAGCGCCTCTTTGCGCGTTCCAACCGGGCCCATTGCCGAGTGTTTGTTGGGTCGGACATATCGGGAATTTTCGTAGTGTGGAGGCAAGAAACGCATAGTCCGCTTTGGTCGCCGATCTCTCGCAACCAGTTGCAGCCGATTACTTCGCGGTTCGTACAGCACTCTCTGTTCCAGGCACCAAGATTATCAGGTCCCAGCGCAGCCCATTCATCTTCGAGCGGTGCATAGGCCAAGCCAGAGAAGCAATTGACGCATTGGGTATTGTTGAAATGAACTTGATTTTCACATGTGGGGCACAAGAAAATACGCAATTTTCGTTCACCTCCTTTGGAGCAAGAAAATCTTGAGGCAGGTGTCCTGCGTGAGCCATGAGCTATATGCGCAATTCTTTGATCGCAACAGATAGGCAGGTCCCTTTTCACGCGGATTCAAACGACGCATTTGTTCTCTTTGGTCCGGACTTTGGCTCGGGCGACCCGACTTGTCGTGTTCTGTACGAACAGCAGATCGAGTCAGTGTCGTAGTGGCTTCAAGACTTCCCGATCACGAATATTCATTCCAAAACCCGGAGCGTGCGAGAGCGTAAGCTTGCCATTTTCGGGCACATCTTCGCCTTCGAAGAGGTCACCAAACACGGGTAGTATCGTGCGCCCGTCGCGACTGGTGGCCACATACTCGCATAGTGGAGCGGAGGTTTGGCTGGCAATGAAATGGTAGGAGTAAGGGCCGCTGCCATGCGGAATGATCGGGATATCAAGAGTTGAGGCATGCCCTGCAATCTTCAGGAGTTCGGTCAGTCCACCGACCCACATGACGTCAGGCTGCAAGACGTCGATCAGTCGTTCTTCGATGAGCGACCGAAAGCCGTAGCGTGTGTATTCGTGTTCTCCCGTTGTCCATTTCAGCTTGGGATGGGCCTGACGAATACGGCGGTAGCCCTCCACATCTTCCGGCGAAAGCACCTCTTCCCACCAATAGATATTGATGTCTTTGCAAGCTTCGGCAAGTTCAATGGCGTAGGGCACGTTCAACGACATGTAGCAATCGACCATCAGCGGAAAATCCGGGCCGATTGCTTCGCGATGCGCGCGCAGATAGGCGACATTGCTGGCAAGCCCTTCGTCTCCATCGGTCGGGCTATGAGGCAAGGGCACTTTTGCACCCCAAAATCCCATTCCCTTGATCGCGCTGGCATCCGGGCCGGTGCAATAAAAGGAGATTTCGTCACGTGTCAAACCGCCGATGAGATTGTAGACCGGTTCGCTTCTGATCTTGCCAAGCAAATCCCAGAGCGCGAGATCGACCGCGCTGATTGCCATGACCGTAATACCCTTGCGGCCATAGGGTAGGGATGCTCGGTACATCTGGTCCCAGATCAGATTAGTATTTCGCGCATCTTGTCCGACGAGAAAGCGACTGAAATGGTTTTCGATCAGCCAGCCTGCGGGGAACCCGCCTGTGCCGGTCGCAACCCCCACAGTGCCGTCATCCGCTTCAATCTCGACCACGATCGAGCCAAGAACCCCAATCCCCCAAGACGTTCGTTTCTCACGATAGTCCGCGTAGCCAGACATCGGGTTGGAAATGAGAGAGTCGACTAGCCAATGCTCACCGTCGCCTTGGTTAAAATAGTCACCGCCCTTGCTGGACTTGGACACAATCCAAACCCGAACATTCTTGATGCGAAATGCCCGGCTCATGGAAGATAGAAGACACGTTTGAGGGGGATTTGCGTTGGCACATTTTCTGCGTTTGTTTCCATGATGTCTGCCATATGGGCCCACCAGCGCTTTACGATCTCCATGTCGGGAAGCGCGTCCATCGTATGATCGTCCGTGCGTGTGAGAAGTCCGAAGAGGTGATTGCTTTCGGGGTCGAGCCAAATGGAATAGTCCGATACCCCTGCCTCTTTAAGCGCCTGAGCAAGTTCGGGAAAAATCTCGTCATGGCGTTTCTCGTAATCTTCGGCGAAGCCTTCGAAGAGGTTCATGCGAAAGGCGATCTGTTCAGCCATCTTTTTGCTCCGGTAGTTCATGGATCGCGCGCAGCGTTGTGGCAAGCACATGGTCCAGGTGCTCGCGGTACTGTGCGACTGCAGTTTTTGCGTCGCGCATTGCAATCGCCTCAGCTACGCGACAGTGCTGATCGACCGAGATTTCGATAACGCCAGGTGTTGCGCTGGCAATCCGACGGGCGTCGATCGCGACGTTGTAAAGGCCTTCGGAAATGGTGGAAAGAATCTGATTATTTGCGCCTGCGTTTATCGCTTGATGGTACTCGGCATCCAGAAGTCTGAAGCCGATTGGATCTTCTGTAAATCCGCGTCCGTCGACTCCAAGCGACTTGATGCGCTCGCATTGTTCATCACTGGCGCGCTCGGCGCAGAACCTGACCAATTCAAGCTCGACGACCGCTCGGGCTTCGAACTGCGTATGAATATCATCGTCGGAAACCGACAAGAGGACGTTGAATGGCGTCACCAGTCGGGTGGGTGACAGGTCGGTAACAGTATATCTTCCACCCTGACGGCTTTCGAGAATTCCCATAAGCGTCAGAGCTTTCAACGCTTCTCGCAGCGGTGGGCGGCTGATTCCAAGAGCAACACACATCTGCTGTTCCGTCGGCATCTTGTCGCCCGCCTTCAGGTTGCCGGACTTGATCATCGCAAGGATGCGATTCGACACTTGTTCGGAAATCGACGCGCGCGCAAGCGTGCCTCCGATTGCACTCACGTCCGGCTCCTTCGCGTTTTGAGCGATCACCATCGCGGCAAAGGCTTCACCCACGGACTTCGTGTCCTTTGTTTTTGTCGTCTCAGCCACAAAATTTCCCGTCTGCTAAAGCCCTAGTCGATAAAACGTATTTGCGTTGTCGCGATAAAACGCCCTCAATTCTTTTTCGCTCGCCCCTACCAGGGCGTTGTCCAGAGTTTCTACCCATCGCGGCAAACTCGTCGCCTGCAAGCATATCGGCCAGTCACCGGCATAGATTGTCCGCCCAAAACCGAATGTCTCGATTGTCGCGTCGATATAAGGTCTGAGATCCTTGTCCGTCCAGTTTGCGGGGTCTGCGTAGGGTGGCAGATCCGAAAGCTTGATCCACATGTTGGGGTGCGTGGCAAGGTCACGGATATCATCTCGGAACTGAGCCAAGGCGCCTTCTCTTATTCCGGGCTTTCCACAGTGATCGAGGATCATCGGAACATTCGGAATATGCTGGACGAACTCGCGGATGATATCCATTTGCGTGAAATTCACGTTTATCTCGAAGTGCCATCCAAATTCGTGAAGCAAGTTCACGCCCTCGATGAAATCTGGCGAGAGGGTCAGACCGCGCGGGTCATCGTCAAACTCCATTATTCGGCGGATACCTTTTACCGAGGAGTGGTTTGCATTCATCTCGGAAAGCATCGGCAAGACGCGGGAGCCCCATTCCAAGGGAGCCATCGGGACAATACCTTTGATCCGAGGGTCGCGCCGGGCGCTGTCTTCCACGAATTTGATCTCGTCGATGTACTGCCCGCCCGTTTCAGTGAAGTCGGCAAAGCACTCAACGAACACCATTGCTTCGACTTCGACGTCGCCACAATCACGCTGGTAGTCTTCTATTTGATAAGACTTGCCAAAAAGCGGGTGACCCTCGAACGCGGAGTACTTGAGACGGTCCATGTCCCAGATGTGCAGGTGCGTATCAATGATCGGAAAGTCTGGCATGCTTCAGCTCGTCAGTTTGAATTCTGTGGGATCCGGGGACTTGAGAGTGAGCCCGAACCCGGCTGCGTGGTCATCGAGGTCAATGAACCCGTTTTGAGCTTCGGCCTCGCCATCGAAGATGTACCAGAAAAGCTCGTTTCCGACCTCGACTGGAACCTTCGGGAAGTACTCTGACATGGGGCCGGCGTAAGATGACATCGTGATGTGATAGTTATGCATCTGGCCAGCATGAGGAATGACTGCGACATCGTTGGCTTCGCACAGGGAGGTGATTTTCTTTGCAGCCGTAATTCCGCCGACGCGATTGACGTCGAACTGAGCGATGTCAAAGGCACCCAACTCCAATGCTTGTCGAAAGCCGTGAAGCGTGTATTCGTGCTCGCCGCCCGAGATCGCGACTTTGTTCATGGCTCGAAGATTGGCGTATCCCGCAAGATCGTCCGAGATCACCGGTTCTTCGACCCACCGCATGTTCAAGGGTTCGAGCAGGCGCAGCATTCGTTTCGTGTATTCGACGTTCCAGCCCATGTAGGCGTCGCCCATGATATCCACGTCCGGTCCAACTGCTTCGCGGACGGTCTTGACCAAATCGATGTTCTTGTTGATGCCGGCAAGACCGTCTTTCGGACCCCAGCCAAACCTTAACTTCACAGCCTTAAAACCCTGATCCGAATAGGTTTTGGCTTCCGCATAGAGTGTTTCGAGTGGCTGACTGTAAAGGCGGCTGGCATAGACCGGAATCTTGGATTTCGTACGCCCACCAAGAAGCTTGAAGACGGGTTGGTTCAGGATTTTGCCTTTTGCATCCCAAAGCGCGAGATCGACCGCGGAAATGGCTGTCATGCCAATGCCTTTGCGCCCGAAAGGGAGCGTTCGACGATACATGGATTCCCACAGATACTCAGTATCCATTGGATCGGCCCCAATCAAAAGAGGCTTCAAATAGTTATCTATCGTGGCTTTGCAGGCGTGCGGTGCAAGTGCCGCGTTGCCTATCCCAACGGTTCCGTCGTCGCACTCGATCTCGACGATCAGCCATCCCAGAAAACGAAAGCCTGCGATTGAGCCTGACACGTCAGAGACCAAGTCTCCCGCTGTTGTGCAGAAATGAGGCGGCATCGGCGCCACTGGTCCAACCCACTCCCAAATGGTCGTCCTTATGTCGGTGATGCGCGCCATTTTGAGCTTAGACTCCTCATGCTTGCGTGTGGCCAACGTCACTGGATGCTTTGCGAAAAAGTGGCGTACCGGCTTTCGGTCATTCCGCAGGTATTGCTTTGGTTTGGCGTCTGAATAAAAACTTGTCAAACAAATTTTTGTCTGACAAATATACATTGAGGGCAGGAAATCGCCCATCGTCAGGGAGGGTAGGAGCCATGGAAAGTCGTGTTAGCACGCGCCGCAAGGTTGCTTGTACTTCCTTAGAGCTCCCGATGCTCGGTATGGGGACCGCGCATGTGGGCGAGTTATATGGCATTGTTGAAGAGGGTGCAGCGCATGCCACTTTTCAGGCTGGTTGGGATGGAGGAGTTCGTTATTTCGACACAGCTCCCTGGTATGGGCGTGGTCTGTCCGAGCACAGGCTTGGAGGCTTCCTGCGCACCAAGCCGCGCACGGACTTCTTTGTCACCACAAAGGTTGGGCGCACGCTGCATCGTCCGGCGAACCCCGCGACCTTTAGTCGTGATCCGTGGAAGGGTGGTCTGAATTTTGAAGTCAAATTTGACT
Source organism: Boseongicola aestuarii (assembly GCF_900184815.1). Classification (GTDB taxonomy): domain Bacteria; phylum Pseudomonadota; class Alphaproteobacteria; order Rhodobacterales; family Rhodobacteraceae; genus Boseongicola; species Boseongicola aestuarii. Next base: position 166,278 of record NZ_FXXQ01000006.1, read on the forward strand.
ATTCCTACGACGGCATAATGAGATCTTATGAACAAGCCCTTCAGCGGCTTGCGCTCGACACTGTGGACGCGCTGGTAATTCACGATCTGGACATTGGATATCACGACGCTGAAACGTTGGATCGCCACACAAGTGCGCTTTCAGAGGCCGGCATGAAAGCTTTGGATGAGCTGAAATCCTCAGGAGATATCAAGGCTTTCGGAATGGGAATTAACATGAAAGAGCAGCTTGCGGATTTGGCTCAGAGGGTTGATCTGGACTTCGCGCTGGTTGCCATGCCCTACACGCTTATTGATCAAGAGAGTTTGCATACCGGAATGAAAGCCTGCCTTGATCGCGGCGTCAGCGTGATTGTGGGAGCGCCTTTTGCGTCAGGAATTCTGGCTACCGGAACAAAAGGGGCCCTGCATTACAACTATGGCGCAGCCGATGAAGCGATTGTTGAGAAAGTTCGCAGTATGGAAGCTGTTTGCGCGACCCATGGAGTTTCTTTGCCCGCAGCGGCACTGCAGTTTCCGCTGGCGCATCCGGCCGCTGTTTCCGTTATTCCCGGAGCGGCGAAGCCTGAAGAAGTTACCGCAAATATCCGCGCAATTGATGAGGTGATCCCGAGCGAGTTCTGGGCAGAGCTTAAATCACATGGATTGATCGTCGCGGATGCACCAGTGCCCGAAGGGTCAAATGCATGAAGAGAGAGCCCTCCATGTTGGTCGAAGCGCGGGGTATCTCAAAGCAGTTCGGCGGTGTCGAAGTACTGAGCGATGTCGATCTTGATCTTCATGCAGGTGAAATTCACGCCCTCCTGGGCGAGAACGGAGCAGGGAAGTCTACATTCGCTAAAATCCTGGCTGGCGTTCATCGTCCCACACGAGGCACATTGAAGCTGAATGGCAGTAAGGTTGACGTCACCAACCCTATTGCTGCGCAAAAGCTTGGAATTGCTCTTATTCATCAAGAACCCATTTCGTTCCCGGATCTGTCAATCGCGGAAAATATCGTTATGGGGCGGCAGGGTGGCGGGCTGCTATCGCGGGTGCCATGGGCCAAGATCATTGCGGATGCGCGACAGTATCTTGATATGCTCGGCGTTTCTCTCGATGTCACGCTTCCGATGCGAGGGCTCTCGATTGCAAACCAGCAAATGGTCGAGATTGCGCGATCGCTGGCGTCGGATAGCAAGCTGATTATCATGGATGAGCCGACGGCACCGCTTACGCCGCGGGAAGTCGATACTCTTTTCAATATTGCGCGGCGTTTGCGTGAAGAAGGGCGGACGATCATCTTCATCTCTCATCGTTTGGAAGAGGTTCGGATGCTTTGTGACCGCGTGACGATTTTCCGTGACGGCGCGCACATCTCGACCCAGAAGATCGACGATATTTCCGACGAAGACATCATCAAGCTGATGATTGGGCGCACATTGAAAAAGTTCATGCGCAAACATGTCGCCGAGATTGGCGATATCGCGATGGAGGTTTCGGAACTCAGCCGTCCCGGTGCCTTTGAAGACGTGAGTTTCACCCTGCGTCGCGGCGAGATCATTGGTCTTGGTGGTCTTGTCGGTGCAGGGCGCACCGACGTGGCTCGGGCGCTTTTTGGCGTAGAGCCGGCCATATCCGGGCATATCAGGATTAACGGCGTTGATGCGATGATACATACGCCAACAGACGCGATTGATCTGGGCCTGGCGTTTGTACCAGAAGACCGGGCAGGTCACGGGATATTTGCGACCCTTTCCGTCGAACACAACCTGACTGCAGCGGTGCCGGGCAAAATCGCTCCGAGCGGTTTCATCAGCCGCAGTCTCGAGCGTGAAATTTCGCGCAAAGCGGTGGATGATTTATCTATACGTTTGGCTTCATTGCGTCAGCCGATTGCCGAACTCTCTGGTGGCAATCAACAAAAGGCAATTCTGGCGCGTTGGCTCTTGACCGAGCCTGATATCCTGATCCTAGACGAGCCAACCCGCGGCATCGATATTGGCGTGAAGGCGGAGTTCTACGACATGATCGGTGACTTGGCGGAGCAGGGGCGTGCCATTCTGCTGATCTCGTCCGAATTGCCCGAACTTTTGTCGCTTTGTGACAGAATACTCGTAATGTCAGAAGGTCGTATTACTGCCGAAATACCGAGAGAGGAAGCGACGCAAGAAAACATCATGCAGGCAGCCGTGCCCCGAAAAGGAGTGGCAGCTTGACACTGGTACGCTCGATCCTTTTGCGGCGTGAAGCTGGTATCGTTGTCATGATCTTCGCGTTTTGCCTCGCCGTTGGCCTTTACAAACCACACTTCCTGACCGTGCAAAGCCTGCGGATTATCCTTCTTCTGGTGCCATTGATCATGATCGGTGCGATGGCGCAGATGTTGGTGCTGGTGGCGCGACACGTTGATTTGTCGATCGGCTCGATACTTGGGTTCTCGGCGATGGTTGTTGGCCTGATGTATCGCGAGTTCCCTGATATCTACTGGCTTGTCGGTTTTCCGGTCGCCATTTTGACCGGAGCGTTTCTGGGGCTCGGCAACGGGCTTTTGGTGACGATCTTCAGGCTGCCGTCCATTATCGTGACATTGGGCACCTTGAGCCTGTATCGCGGATTGACCTTCATTATCTCGGACGCACGCCAGATCAACCGATCCGTCATCCCGACCGAACTCAAGGCGATGTCTCGGACTTCGCCGATTTTTGATATTCCATGGATCATCTTGATCGCCTTCGGCGTCGCATTGATGACCTACGTTGTTGCCCGTCACACTCAGCTTGGGCGCCAAATATATGCCCTTGGTTCAAACCCCGAGGCTGCGCCATTGCGTGGCATCGATGTCGCCAAGGTCACCTTGGTCGTGTTCACACTTGCAGGCGCTTTGAGCGGGCTTGCCGGAATTCTTTATGCAAGTCGATGGGGATTTGTGAACCCTTCCAATACGGGTGCCGGCTTTGAATTTCAGGTGATCGCTGCGGTGGTGATTGGCGGAGTGTCGATCAACGGCGGTGTCGGAACAGTCAGCGGGACAGTTCTGGGTGTTCTGCTTTTAGGATGCGTTTCAGCCGCACTACCATTGCTTGGCATTCCCGGGTCCACGCAGAATGCGATCTATGGCGCGGTCATTCTTATCGCCTTGTTGATTGACAGATCGGTCAGGCAACGCGGTGTGACAAGTTTGTCGAGGGCTGCGTCATGATGAACTCTACCCCGGCACCGACACGCGAACTCGCCCCAGCGCGGCCAACATGGCACATCGTTTTGGTGCGCCCTGAAACAATGACTTTTCTCCTTCTCCTCTTCGGGCTGGTTGGCGCAAGTTTTTTGTCACCGTTCTTTTTGGACGCAGGTTACATCCTTCGAAGCTTCACACTGACCGCCGAAATGTCGATTGTTGCGCTTGTCCTCACGATGGTCGTGATCTCGGGCGAGATCGACCTGTCCCCCGCTGCCAACATGGCGCTATCGGCCTGTATTTTCGCCTGGGTTCAGGACGCAGGTGTTCCGCTTCCAATTGCCGTGATTGTCGGGCTTTTGGCGGGATTGGCGATGGGCGCGCTTAATGCCTTCATGTCGATCCGGATGCAGTTGCCCTCGATTATTGTGACGATCGGTACCCTGATTTTTTTCCGAGGTCTGGCACAGGTGATCGCCGGCGACCGGTCCATTCGTGTTCCCGATAGTTTTATCGGGATCAACAACGTCATGATTGCGGGTATCCCGCTTCCGGTCGTGATCTTCGTACTTGTTGCAATCTTGCTTGGACTGGTCCTTGGGACGACTGCAGTTGGCCGTCAGATCTATCAGATCGGAACAAATCAGCAGGCTGCTCTGCACGCAGGCATCAATGCCAAGAAGATCAAAGTGGGTTTGTTTCTGGTGCTTGGATTAGTCAGCGCGGCCGCTGGGATCATGGCCGCATCGCGCCTCGGGTCGGTAAGGTACGACCTGGTGCTTGGTGGTGAATTGCAAATGGTCCTAATGGCAATGCTTGGCGGCACCTACATTTTTGGCGGGCGCGGAACGATTTTGGGAACATTTCTGGCTGCGTGGCTGCTTGTAATCGTTTCGACTGGCATGACGGTCGCCAACTTGCTGCCAGCCATCCAGCTGACTGTACTTGGCATTTTATTAATCGTTGCAATTATCGCGACCAATTTCATTTACGCCCGAACCCAACGCTAAAGGGCAAACCAAAGGCTCAACTGCCTGAACCTGAAAACTGCAACTGGAGGAAAAAAAGATGTTAAAGAAATCACTACTCGCGGCGACAGCCGTACTTACACTGACTGCGGGCACCTCGACTGCCGAAGACATCGATATCGTCTTCGTCGGAAAGAACACCGGCAATCCATATTTCGACTCGCTCACTCAAGGCTTTGTGGATGCGTGCGAAGTTATCGCATGTAATTTCGAGTTCGTGGCTCCGGCCACTGCTGAAGCCACCTCCCAAATTCCTTTCCTGGAGGCTCAAATTCAGCGCGGAGTAGATGTGATAGCCATCTCGCCAAACTCGCCTGACGCTTTGAACCAGGTGTTCCAATCCGCCCGCGATCAGGGGATCATTGTTCTGACCGTGAACGGTGACATCACTGGCAACGAGCAGTTCCGGGACGCAACGATCCTTCCAACAGACTTCACCAAAGTGGGCGCGGATCAGATCGAAATGGTCGGCTCTCTTATCGGGTACGAGGGTGAAATTGCCATTCTTTCTGCAACGACCGAAGCTCCTGATCAGAACTTCTGGATTGAAGGCATGAACGAGACGCTCGCCAATGATCCGAAGTACGCCAACATGACACTGGTTGCGACGGTCTACGGGGATGACCAGCCTGAGAAGTCGACCACGGAAATGGAAGCTCTTCTGGCGAACTTTCCTAATCTGAAAGGCGTGATTGCACCGACAACCGTCGGCATCGCGGCGGCTGCTCAGGTCGTGCAAAGCCGTGGTATTGCGGATCAGGTGAAAGTCACTGGCCTTGGGCTGCCTTCCGAGATGCGCGAGTTCGTCAAGGATGGGACTGTCGAAGGTTTCCAGCTTTGGTCACCTTACAACGAAGGTTGGTTGGCTTCCTACTTTGCGGTTGGTTTGAAAAACGGGACGATGACCAACGAAGTGGGTGGCACGTTTGAGGTTCCAAATCTTGGGACAATCACTATTAACGAGGGAAATTCGATCAATACTCAAGCGGCACTTACCACGTTTAACGCCGACAACATTGACGACTTCGACTTCTAAAAGAAACGGGCGGGTGCCGCAACGGCGCCCGCCAACTTCTGCATAGAGGATACGATGAACACCTGTGACTTCCAGGGTCGCATCGCCGTGACGCCAGAGGTTGCAGAGACGAAAATTGCGCTCAGCAGAACCCTGAATTCCTGAAACAGATCGTGTCCAAAATCCCGCGAGTTCGCATGGTTGAACCGCGGGAAACCGTTTCAATGATCTGCTTTTGGGCCTGCAAGGAAAATCCGTTCATCGCCGGCGCGGTCTTTGATTTGTCAAGCGATCGCGAAACCTACTGATACTCAAAAACGTGTCAAAACGAAGAACTTGGTTCTTTGGCGCCCGGGTTCCCTGACGAAAAGACGCGGCCTTCCTTTTCGTGGTTTTCTGCGCCACAACTTGTTTATGGCAAATCTCGCATCTCTTCTGCGGCGCGTCGCAGCCCGCATGGTCGGGCACACCTTGGCGCTTGTCGCACGGTTCATCACGGCCGTGCGCGCTGACTGGCGAGGTATTGAGCCTGTTGCAAAGCAGCGTGTCTATTATGCCAATCATGTTAGCAACGCTGACATGCCCATGATCTGGACCGTCCTCCCAGGACATATTCGCAGGCAAACCAGACCAGTGGCAGCGGCTGACTACTGGCTTCAAAACAGGCTTCGGGCGTTTGTCGGGCCAGAGGTTTTCAACTGCGTTCTTGTTGACCGCCGCCCGGAGGCGCGCACCGAGGATCCAATGGAAAAGATCATCGAAGCACTGGATGAGGGATCTTCTCTGATCATCTTTCCGGAAGGTAACCGGAACATGACGGATGAACCACTTCTGCCCTTCCGAGCAGGTCTCTACAATATGGGCAAGGCGCGACCTGACGTGGATCTTGTTCCGACATGGATTGCGAATCTGAACGAGATCATGCCCAAAGGCGAAATCATTCCGTTGCCGCTGATATGTACAGTGACGTTCGGAGCCCCAATCCACGTCGAAGACGGAGAATCCAAGGACGCATTCCTGAAGCGGGCAGCTAGCGCATTGGTCGCGCTTTCGACCCCGCAGAGGGGATTTGACTGATGGCCAGCCAGACTACGCTTGATATTCTGCTTCTTAGCTTTGGCGTCTTCGGGCTTCTCATCGCGCTTACACTACTGGGCGAGTTTTTGCGTGCTCGCCTTCCCGTCGGTCAGACCAATCCAGTTGTTGAGGCCTTTATGGTGCGGGTTCACTCTTGGTGGGGTCTGACCATTGTTCTGTCGTTGGCGGTGTTGAGCGGAAAGGCCGGCGTCATTCTCCTTTTTGGCTTCGTGAGCTTTGCGGCATTACGTGAATTCCTGACGTTTACCAGCAAGCGACAGGCCGATCACCTTTCGCTGGTCCTTGCATTTTTTGTGATCTTGCCACTTCAATATGTTTTCGTCGCGTTTGACTGGATTGGCCTGTTCACGGTTCTTGTGCCTGTCTACGCATTTCTCCTTTTGCCCATCATCAGCGCTCTGAGAGGAGATACCAACCGGTTCCTAATCCGTGTGGCGGAAACACAATGGGCCCTGATGATCTGCGTTTATTGCATCAGTCATGTTCCGGCGCTTTTGACGTATGACATGCCAGATGGATCGGATCGCTCGATCTTGCTTATCGTTTTCTTTGCGATGGTGGTGCAATTGGGGGATCTCTTCGAGTATTACGCCGGCCGCACTTTTGGACGCCGCAAAATTGCTCCGGGGCTGTCTCCGAAGACGCTGACTGGTCTCTTGGCAGGTGTCCTTGGCGCTGCCGTAGTAGGGGCGGTTTTAAGCTGGATTACTCCGTTTGGCGTTGCGGGTGCGGCCGCGATGGCTGCGCTGGCATCAATCACTGGTATGTTTGGCAGTATCGTTTTCGCCGCGATCAAAAGTGACAAGAGCGTCAAGGATTGGTCGCACCTCATTCCGGGGCAGGGTGGTTTCCTCGACCAATTGGACAGCGTAATTTTTGCAGCACCCGTGTTCTATCATGTGACGCATTTGGTATGGGGGTGAAGATTAGCTCGCCGAAACAACCGCCAAAACGTTACTTGGATGGTTTGCCGCCGGGATAAAACCCTATGATGTTTTGCGCCTCCCTGTTTCACTCGTGCGGCGGGCCTCAAACAGCGCGTAGCGTTTGGTGCAATGAGCGGTCAAATCCAACGCTAGCTTTGTAAGTTTGCTCACGGATTTGGTCCAATGAGACGGCCGTAAGTGCCTCAAAGTTCACTTAAAGCAATCTCCGTTTTGCCAACTTTCCTGCATACCACTGAAGGTTAACGGGTAGGTTCTACCTGTCACAAAAGGATCGCGAATGGCGTGCGTCGAGCAATTGACCAACTTCCAGAACGCTGCATTTTGCGCGAACTCTTTAACTGTGGAGGCATCCCCTTTCGGACAACAGAAAGCGATGAAGGGGAATTCACCTGAGCTTATGTGGTATGCATGGCGATCTTGATCAATCTGCAGAGGCTGTTCGCGCGCGATACTACAGGCCCGTTGCCTGAACCTGAAACGATGCCAGACGCGAACGAGACTACGCAGACAATTGACAATGTTGTGGGCATAGACGCCGCCAAAATCGGCGGCCCCGTCGGGACAACAAATACGAACGGCGATCCGTCTGGGCGACCAAGTGGTCGCAGCGGTCGTGTGCGCACGAGGCTTTTACCAGAGGGTGAAGAGGACAAGCCGTATTCACCCGGTGAAGGTTCGGACCACAACGGGGGTGGGCAAGTGCGTCGTCCGGTCGGATGGCTAGTGATAATTGACGGTCCCGGAACTGGAGACTGGTTCGCTCTGGAAAGCGGACTGACCCATTTGGGGCGCGGCGCGGACCAGAATGTCTGTATCGACTTCGGGGATCAGACCATTTCGCGTCAAAGCCATGCGTTTATCACTTATGATATTGCGCACCACCGTCTACAACTCAGCCATGGCGAGAGCAGAAACCGCACACGGCTGAACGGCGTTGTGGTTGACGGTAAAGTTGCGTTGACCCACGGCGACAGCATCTCAATTGGCAAGACGACTCTGCGGATTGCGGTATTCTGCGACGATCAATTCAGCTGGCCTCCCATAATCGACAAAGGAGGATCGAAATGACCTCACAAACATACGCTCGTTATGATGTGGCCACGGCCCTTGGGCAGGGCATGCGGGAAATACAGGAAGACGCTGTTGTGACGGATTTCCCGGCAGGTATGGACGTCGGCTTCGTGGTTCTTGCGGATGGCATGGGCGGGCACGCGGCCGGCGAGATCGCCAGTTTGATCCTTGTGACTGAAGTGTTCGCCGAGCTTAAATTCAAGCTGGCTGATTTGAAAAAACATGAAGAGCATATCCCGGCAATTCTGAAAAACGCAGCGATGACTTCCAATGCATGCATCCGCGACTACGTTTCAGAAAACCCCGGCAATTACGGAATGGGCGCTACTCTGGTGGCGCCATTGCTGATTGAAGACCGCCTGTATTGGATTTCTGTTGGGGACTCGCCGCTTTACCTACAGCGCGGCGGAAAAATTCGGCAGTTGAATGAAGATCACTCGATGGCACCGGAAATTGATGGCATGGTATCTTCGGGATTGCTATCGCCCGAGGAGGCTCTTGATCATCCTGACCGAAATTGCCTCCGTTCAGTGCTGCTGGGTGATAGCGTGGCCAAGATCGACTGCCCCCAAGACCCTTTGCAAGTGGAGGAAGGCGACATAATCTTGGTTGCCAGTGACGGACTTCAATCCTTGCGCGATTCCGAGATTTCCACCGTTCTGCGAGAGAACGAGGAGCGTTCGGCGACAGAGATTGCGTTTGCGCTTCTCAAGACAGTGAATGCGCTGAAGGATCCCGATCAGGACAATATTTCAATCTCAATAATCAAAGTGAACCGCTCGCAGGCGGCGTCGATGATTGTCCCTCAATATCGCTCGCGTCGCGCTGCCGGGGCCATGTCTCAAACGCGATTGCTTTCATTCTACGGCAAGAACTGAGTCCAGCAGCTTTCCAATTGCTCTGAGTAGTTTGTTTGCGAACAGTGCTTCGTCTTCCGAACCGCTTATCTGCGCCTCTGATCTGACATCGCCCAACATTGTGATAGCCGCAGCGTGTAATAACCCGCCGCTATTGAGGTATTCATCTATCGTATGCTGTCCTTACAAAAGGACGGTACCGGCCGGAAGTTCATTACGAACGTCTAGGTGAAGAGTTCCGCGGCTTTCGCAGGAGCTATCTAAATTGATCACTTCGTTGCGCTGCAAGATTCCGTCTCCCGTCGGGTTGTACTCAAGTCACGGCAACAGGCCCCCGACACTTCCTCGTTAATTCCCGTTCAAGGAGAGAATGTGACTAGAATTAAGTAGGTTGTGGATCTGTTCGGACCAAACGAAAAACGGCCCCCGATAGGGAGCCGCTTCATACTTTTTCTTGCTGTTCAGCAGGACGCGTTTGGCTAGTTTCCGTAAGCCACCGATGGCAGCCAGGTCACAAGGGCCGGGAACTCGAAAACGATAAACAGGCCGAGGATTTGCAGAAGAACAAACGGGATCACACCTTTGTAGATATGAGCGATTGTCACACCTGGCGGGCAGACGCCCTTCAAATAGAACAGAGCAAATCCCACAGGTGGCGTCAAAAACGACGTTTGTAATGTCACGGCCACCAATATCGCGAACCAGGTCACGACTGGTTCCGCAACCTGATTGAAGTCCGGGATGTCGCCTTCGATACCGAGACCCTGAATAATTGGAAGCATCAGTGGCATGATGATAATCGTTATCTCGATCCAATCGAGCAGGAACCCTAGTAGGAAGATTATGAACAGGATGAACAAGATAACCGAGTAGGGGTCGCTGAAAACCGATAAGACCAAACCTTCGATGATCTCATCTCCACCATACCGACGCAGGATGAAAGCAAAGAAATTGGCGGCCAAGAAGATACCGACAATGTAGCCGGATGTGTTCAAAGTCGAACGACTTACTTCTTTCAGGACCTTGAAGTTAAGTCTTCTGTTGGCAAGCGCCAGAAGTGTCGCCCCCAAGGCGCCCAAGCCAGAGGCTTCGGTCGGCGTTGCGATACCTCCAAAAATCGAGCCAAGCACGAGAAGGATAAGAAACATCGGCGGGACGACCGCCTTCAACACTTCAAACACAACCGGCCAGCCAACCTCCTCGGTTTTCTCCGGAGGTGGCATCGAGTCGGGCTTGATCAGGCCATAAATGACGATGAACGTGATATAGAGTGCACCTAGTATTAGTCCCGGAAAGAGGGCGCCCATGAACAGGTCACCAAGGCTGATAGCCAATTGGTCCGACATGATTACCAACATGATGGATGGCGGAATGAGAATACCAAGTGTGCCGGCCGACGCGATGGTGCCCGTCGCGATCGGTTTTGAGTAGTTCTGCGCCATCATGGCAGGCAGCGCCATGACACCAAGAAGGGTAACGGACGCACCGATAACACCGGTTGATGCTGCAAGAATGATCCCGATCAACAATACCGTTAGCGACAAGCCGCCTCGTAGTCCGCCAAATAGCTTCTGCATCGCATGCATCATGCGCTGAGCGACCCCGGATTGATCCAGCATCAAACCCATGAAGATGAACATTGGCAGAGCGACAAGAACTGGATTCTTAACTGTGCTGCCGAAAATCCGTCCCGAAAGTGCCCCAAGTTTTTGATAATCAATCCCTGTGCGGTCAAATTCGATAAGACCGCGGAAAAAACTGCGGTTAGGATCGAGGAACACCTCGGCAATCACCACGAATACAAGGCTGACCCCGACAAGAGCCATCGCAACCGGAATGCCGCGGAACAGCATCCAGATGAACGTCAAGAACATCGCAATGACCGCGATTTCGTTAAGTGTCAGTAGTTCAAACATGGTTTACGACCCTGCCTTGCGCGATGTGTCCAAAGCGCGAAGTGCGAGGACGAGGATAGGCGCCAAGATCAGTGCCGCCACAACTGTATATGTGAGCTCGTAAGGGCCAAATTCGATTTCGCCGAATGCCGGGCCTCTGCTGATATCGCGGTTTGAGGTTCCCTCTTCTGCAAGAAGAGACATCGTGAGGTACAAGCCATAATAAATTGTCAGATTGAGCAACAGGAAGGTTGCCGGAAAAGCCGCCCAGAGTTGCCTCCAAAGCTTCGGCTCATGCAGGCGTTTGAGGTTTCTCACAATGGCAGACCAGCAGGCGATGCCGATGAAAACAAACGCTGCGTTCATGAAACATTTCAAAATCCATAGGTTATGCAGCCCGTTCGGGCTGTCAGAACCCTCGTCGGCGCGGACGGAACTTACCGCATAGTCGTAAGTCACATCCCAGGACAGAATAATGAAGGGCAGGAAAAGCCACCCGATTGCAAAGAGGTTGGTGCGCGTCTTTTTGTCTTCGGGGAAGTTGTCGTAAAGGATATCGACGCGCACGTGGCTATCAGTTGTCACCGCGTATCCGACGCCCATCAGGACGGCTGCACCATAAAGCCACCACTGCAAATCATCGAGCCAGGCTTGGTTCATTCCGTTGTTGCGCAGGATGACCTGTGCGGTGATAGCCACCATCAAGATCGGGAAGAGCCATGCGGCGATATTCGAGAGTTGGACGACAAAGCGGTCGCCCCTGTTGTGTTCGTCGCGCCCGACCTCACCGGGATCGGATATTGCAACGATTTCTTCGACGTTATCCATGATGAGATCCCTCGGGGTTCTTGGTGCGTCGCGCAAAAGGGGCAGCAACTGGCTGCCCCTCTCGTTCAATATTTAGCCAGCAATATCAGTTGCGTGGACGCTTAAGATAAATGTTGTCGCTCCAGACTTTGTACCCTTCGCGGAATTCCTGAAGGTCAGCCCATACTTCTGCAAAAAATTCATCTTCGGCGGCCAATTCGGCCGCAACTTCAGTCCATGCACCTTCGAATGCATCAAGCATCTCGTCAGGCCACTGGCGGATCGTCACGCCATTTTTTTCTACGTTCTCGACCATTGCTCCGAAGTTGACGGCTTCGCCTTCGGCGTAGTTCGTGGTGATGTTCGCAAGACAAGCGACTTCGATCTGCTTTTGAGACTTCTCGTCAAGATCTTCCCAAACATCCTTGTTGATCAACAATTCGAACATGGTTGCAGGCTGGTGCCAGCCGGGGAAGTAGTTATTTGACGCGATGTTGTAGAAGCCGAGACGCTGGTCGATGAGCGGCATCGAGAATTCCGTCGCATCGATCGCACCGCGCTCGAGTGCCGGGAAGATGTCTCCCGCCGCCAGAAGCGATGTCGACACACCAAGGCGCTGCATGACTTCCGCGCCGAGGCCAAAGAAACGCATGTTCAAGCCTTCGAGATCAGCGACCGAGTTGATTGGTTCTTTGAACCAACCGGATGTTTCCGGTGCGATGATGCCGCAAGGAAGCACCTTAACGTTATAACCGTTCTGGTCATACATCCGCTGGAACAGCTCGTGTCCATCATCATAAAGCATCCATGCGAGGAACTCGCCGGCTTCCGGACCGAATGGAACGGCAGCGAAAAGCGATGCAGAAGTGATCTTTCCCTGCCAATAACCAGAGGTCGTATAGGCCGCATCGACTGAACCGCCGGAAACAGCGTCGAGAGCTTCCAGCGTCGGCACGAGCTCGCCCGGATCAAAGTGTTCGAACTCCACGTCGCTGGCGATGCTGTTGATTTTCTCAACGAAGTCGACGCCGGCTGTGCCGAGGATTGGAAGGTTGCGCGAAAACGCGGACGTCATTTCGATGACTTCCTGCGCCTGTGCAGTACCGCCGGTTGCCATAACGGCAGCAAGCCCCGCCGCGATTGTTTTGTTTCTCATAGTTTTCCTCCGGTTTAACACCCATTCTTGGGCAGTTTTGGTAAACTTTCCGAACCAATAGCCCAAAGCTTTGGATTCAGATAGCCTGTTTTTTTTGGTCAGTTAGTGCGTCCGCTTACTTTTCCGCCCATTTCGGACGTCGCAAATGCACAAGCAGAACTCATGCACATGTCAGTAAGTGTCCGTTGGCTAAATCCCCCCTGCACCCAAGCCGAGTGCGTCTTCGTATAAGCTCTCCTGGAAGCGATCTTTGAATTCTTGTGCTTTTCCCAGTTTCCCCAAAGTAGGAGAAAAATCAACTTTGTCCACTTCCTATTTAGACGTCGCCAGCAAGCCAACGAAAACGACGGGCTCCCGTGATCACTTCAAAGCCTCATCAAGGTGAATTTTCTGGAATTGAAGGGTGAAATGCTCTATTTTTCAAAGAGCTGCAGTTGCTAGACGCAGCACTTATCAAGAACCAGATAACGCTGAGAAGACCATCCGGGGCCCATATGACAGTCAAAGCTTTTCAGGGAAGTTTTACCCAGCAGGAACCACTTCCAGCTGCGGCAATTCAAGCGGCTAGCGCGGTATTGTCGGGCGGCAGGCTGCATAGATACGGGAATGCCCAAGGAGAGATTTCGCAGGCCGCCGCGTTAGAGGAGGCTTTTGCAAATTGGCAAGGTGCGCAATTTTGTCTTGCGCTAACATCCGGTGGTCAGGCGCTTCAGATTGCGCTTCGGGCTGTGACAGTTTGTCCGGGGGATCTTGTATTAACCAATGCCTTCACATTGGCCCCCGTGCCCGGCGCAATCGCAGCCGTAGGTGCAAAGGCCGTTCTTGTCGAATCGTCTGATGACCTGACAATTGATCTAGATGATCTGGAGGCGAAGGCCCGCAGTTCAGGCGCGCGCGTCCTGCTTTTGTCGCATATGCGCGGACATATTGCAGACATGGATAGGGTCGTGGATATCTGTGATCGCTTCAAGGTGGCCTTGGTTGAGGACTGCGCTCATACGATGGGCGCGCGATTTGCCGATAAGCGATCCGGCAGCCATGGCGTGGTTTCGTGTTTTTCGACCCAGACTTATAAGCATATCAATTCGGGTGAAGGTGGTTTTCTGACCACCGACAACGTTGAGATTGCCGCGCGTGCAACAATGCTTTCGGGCAGCTACATGAATTTCATGCGCCATGGAGCCGGGCCAGAAGAAGCCGCCTATGAGAAAGTACGTTACGAAACCCCCAATATGTCTGCGCGGATGGACAATCTGCGCGCGTCGATCCTTATACCTCAACTTGCGGATCTGGATGAGAATGTCCGACGCTGGAATAAGCGTCACTCGGTCTTGGTTGAAGCATTGTTCGGCGTCGAAGGTGTTGAAATGCCCAAAGGTCATCCAAAGATGGTGCGGGTTGGGTCTTCGTTTCAGTTCAGACTGCCTAAGGCGAGCGATGAGAAATGCAGAAGTCTGGTGGCCCAAGCGGCGGCGCTGGGGGTTGAATTGAAGTGGTTTGGAGCAGCCGAACCAGTGGGCTTCACCTCGAACCATAAGAGCTGGCGGTATCTTCAGTCGCAGTATCTCCCAATAACAGACGAGATCTTGCGCACCTTGTTTGACATGCGGGTACCACTGACGTTCTCACTTGAGAACTGCGCTCATATTGGACGTATCCTGCGATACGTTATGGAAACTGAGATCGCGTTCGATCCTGCCTGAAGTATCAATCGATAACGGGCTGCTGCGCGGCCTGAAGTGCGCTCACGGCGATCATATTGACAACATCGTCCGCTGAGCATCCACGCGACAGATCATTCGCGGGTTTCGCAAGTCCTTGCAGAACCGGTCCGATCGCGGTGCAGCCGCCGATGCGCTGCGCGATTTTGTAGCCGATGTTTCCGGCGTCGAGGTCAGGAAAAATCATGACATTGGCATGGCCTGCGACGTCAGACCCCGGCGATTTCGACGCCCCGATCGAGGGGACAAATGCTGCGTCGAACTGCAATTCTCCGTCGCTGTCGATGTCGGGACGGTCTTCACGAAAGATACGCGCCGCTCGTGCGACCTTGGTCACGCTTTGGTGCAAAGCGCTGCCCTTTGTCGAAAACGAAAGAAAGGCGACCTTTGGCGTCTTGTTCAGCAGGGCTATGAAGGACTCTGCAGACTGACCTGCAATCGCGGCAAGTTCGTCCGCGTCTGGTTCTATCACAAGGCCGCAGTCTGAAAAGATCATCGCATCGCGGCCTGAGGGGTGATCTTCCGGAAGCACCATGAGGAAGAAACTGGACACAAGTTTCGCGTCCGGTGCTTTGCCGATGACTTGAAGGGCAGCGCGCACCGTGTCGGATGTTGTCGCAATGGCGCCCCCAATTGTTCCGTCCGCCAAGGCGAGGCGCACCATCATCGCGGAGAAGATCAGCGGATCACAGGCTCTCGCCGCGGCCTCTTTGAGCGTTATGCCCTTATGCTTTCGAAGGTCGAAATATGCCTCAGCGAGTTTTGTCGTTAGTGCGGAAGACTGAGGGTCTTCGATGGTGAGGGTTTCACCAAGCTGCCCGCCCTGAGCACTAATTTCGGCCCTTACAGTCTCAGTCGGTCCAACCAGTACGATGGACGCTATTCCGGCTTTTGTTGCGCGAAGTGCGGCGGCCACGATCCGTGGATCGTGGCCTTCGCTTAGGACAATGCGCGCGGGGTGGGCCGCGGCTCGGGTCTGCAGGGTGTCCAGCACCTTCATGCGGCGCACATCCTTTTTTTCGAAGTCAGGAGAGCTCAAGATCCACTCTGATCGACCATATCCGATGCGCTGATCCCTGCAACGGCAACCGGTTTTTTCATGGCATCGCGACGGAAAGGATCACCAAGCTCCTGATTGATCATGGCTTCGATCAATGTGGTCTTGCCATTTTCCATTTGGTCCTTGATCGCCTGGTTCAGTGCGGCGGTCAATTCGTCCATTGTCCGCACGACTACACCCTCGAGCCCGCAGGCCTTGGCGATACCCGCATAGCTAACCTCTTCGTCCAGCTCGGTGCCAACGAAGTTGTCTTCAAACCAAAGGGTCGAGTTCCGCTTTTCAGCGCCCCACTGATAGTTGCGGAAGACAATCTGAGTGATCGCTGGCCAATCGCCGCGACCAATGGCCGTCAACTCGTTCACAGCGATACCGAAAGCGCCATCGCCTGCAAAGCCGACGACGGGCACATCGGGTTGACCGATTTTCGCGCCAACAATTGCCGGAAGTCCATATCCGCAAGGACCGAACAGGCCAGGAGCCAGATATTTTCGGCCTGCATCGAAGTCAGGATACGCATTGCCGATGGCACAGTTGTTGCCGATGTCCGAAGAGATGATTGCATTGCGGGGCAGGGCGGACTGGATCGCCCGCCATGCCATGCGTGGGCTCATCCAGTCAGGCTTGGCTTCGCGTGCGCGTACGTTCCAGTTCGTTCCCGGATCGTCTTGCTCGTGGTCCATCGACGACAGTTGCTGAGCCCAGCGGGATTTCGTTTCGGCAATCTTCGCTTTGCGTTCGGCGCGACCAAAGTCGCCTGCGCCGTCTGCAAGTCCGTTCAGGATTCCCTTCGCTACGCGCGCGGCATCTCCGACGATGCCCACAGTGACTTTCTTGGTGAGGCCGATCCGATTTGGATTGATGTCGACCTGAATGATTTTGGCATCTGCCGGCCAGTATTCGATGCCGTATCCAGGCAGCGTTGAGAACGGGTTCAGGCGAGTACCAAGTGCAAGGATGACGTCAGCTTCCTTGATCAACTCCATTCCGGCTTTCGAGCCATTATAGCCGAGTGGACCTGCAAAGAGAGGATGTGAACCGGGGAACGCATCATTGTGCTGGTAACCAACGCAAACCGGAGCGTCGAGCACCTCTGCCAGAAGACGAGACGCCTCAATGCCTCCGTTGGACAGAACAACACCGGCTCCGTTAAGAATGACCGGGTTTTTGGCGGTCGACAGAAGTGCCGCGGCTTCCGCAACCGAGTTTTCACCGCCGGAAGAGACTTCGAATTCGATGGGGTCGGCGATTTCCGTGTCAATAACTTGTGTCCAGAAATCACGCGGGATGTTGATTTGAGCGGGTCCCGAGAGCCGTTTCGCTTGTGCGATTACGCGTGTCAGTACTTCGACGACACGCGACGGATCGCGAACTTCTTCCTGATAGGCGACCATGTCTTCGAACAGTTTCATCTGCTCGACTTCCTGAAAGCCGCCCTGGCCAATTGTCTTGTTCGCGGCTTGGGGCGTTACCAGCAAGAGCGGTGTGTGGTTCCAGTAGGCGGTCTTCACGGCGGTGACAAAATTTGTGATGCCGGGGCCGTTTTGAGCGATCATCATGGAAATTTTGCCGGTCGCACGCGTGTAGCCGTCCGACATCATGCCGGCCGAGCCTTCGTGGGCGCAATCCCAGAACTTGATGCCGGCTTTGGGAAACAGGTCCGAAATAGGCATCATGGCCGAACCAATGATACCGAATGCGTGGCCAATACCGTGACGTTGCAGGACCTTAACAAAGGCCTCCTCAGTGGTCATTTTCATAAACTGTCTCCCTAGGTGGAATATCTTTCCGGGTTCGGAAAGCCTCGCCGTGATATTTAGGTTCAGGGACGTGGTTTCAGTAGGGCCAGACCATAGGCCTCTTTCAGTCCAGATTGGCAATCTCTTCGGCGATTAATTCAATACCTCGGGGAATCTTTGCGGTGGCGATGGACGAATAGGCCAGCCGGTACATGTTGCTTGGGCCCTGTCCCGGAGGATAAAAACTGCGGCCAGGCTCAAGAACAACGCCTTTGGTACGTAAAGCAAGAGCGAGGTCCTCGGTATCGACCCCTTCCGGCGCTTTCATCCAAAAGCAAGACCCACCCGAAACGGCAGGGACCGCATAGGTCAGGCCGCAGTCTTCGATCGCCGCTTCCATTGCCTGACGCCGCCTTTGATAGGCTTTACGCATACGATTGATCTGCGCGTTGTAGTGCCCAAGTGACAAGAAATTCGCAGCGTTCCGTTGGATGTGCCAAGGCGGGTGGCGCATGATTGTGGAGCGCAATGCGCGCGCCTGTTCGATTAGCGCCGTCGGCGCGACCATGAATCCTAGGCGAAGGCCAGGAAAAAGCGATTTCGAAAACGAGCCGATGTACACCACACAACCCGCCTCATCGAGGGATTTCAGCGTCGGCGACGGCGAACGCTTGAAGGCAAGTTCAAACTCGTAGTCATCCTCGACGATGACAAACCCTTTTTCGCCCGCCAACCGGAGCAGTTCCTTTCTCCGCTCCAGAGGCATGCTGGCGTTTGTCGGGCTGTGATGACTGGGGGTCGTGAACACGACATCTATTTGCTCTGGAAGCTTGTCGGGCGGCAAGCCGTCCTCATCGACGTCGACTTCCACGGTGCGACAGCGGGTTTCACCAAGGATTTCTCGAAAGCCGCGATAACCGGGGTTTTCGATCACAGCTATACGGCGTTGCGTCAGCAACAACTGGGCCGTCAGCCAAAGCGCGTTTTGTGCGCCCATTGTGACCAGAATGTTCTCGGGACGCGCCCGGATGCCCCGACGCGTGGTGATGTTGCGCTGAATGTACTCGATGAGCTTGGGGTCATCGCGTTCATATTGATCAAGTGTAAGGGCGGCGAAATCTCTTTGGCCAAGAGCTTGAAGCGCGCAAAGGCGCCAGTTTTGGTGATCAAAAAGCGACTGGTCGGACTGGCCATAGATAAAGGGGTAGGGGTAACTCTGCCAATTATCCGGGCGGGTGATCGAACTGGCCGGCGGTGGGCGATGGTTCAAAATGCGCGACCAGTCGAACGTGCTGTCGGAATCCTCGCTCGGCAGTTCGAAGTTGGGCGAGGAGGGCGCGGTATCCGAAACAAAGTACCCTGAGCGACCGCGCGCCACCAGGTAGTCGTCAGCGACAAGGTCCGTATACGCGATCGTTACCGTTATGCGACTGATGTTCAGGTGTTTCGCCAGCATCCGGCTGGATGGCATGCGCTCGCCAGGACGATAACGCCCGGACAAAATGCCTTCGACCACAGCGCGCTTTATCCTGTGCTGGAGCGTGCTGTCCTGATCGGGATCCAGGTAAAAAGTATCGAGATGAACGGCCATATCTGGACCGATACTGTATGAGAATCGATCCAGATACTAGGTCCAGATTTAGGATTTACCTTTCCAGGGCACCAGGTAATCCTCGGCTTTGCGCATGAGAATGTCGATGCCGTAGCCGATGATCCCGATCAGGATGATACCCATGATCACGATGTCGGTAAGCTGGAATTTCGAAGCCACCATGATCATCATACCCGCACCCTTTTCGGCTGCGACGAGTTCTGCCGCCACGACGGTGCCCCAACAGACACCCATCGCGACACGGGCGCCCGTAAAGATCTCGGGTAGCGAGTTCGGCATGATGACATATCTCATGATCTGCCATTTTGACGCGCCGAGTGAATAGGCGGCGTGAACTTTGGTGATGTTCACACCCGACACGCCTGCGCGCGCTGCGATTGTCATGATCCAGAGAGCGGCAAGAAACAACAGGATGATCTTGCCGACCTCACCGATACCAGCCCAGATAATTACAAGCGGAATCAGAGCCAACGGTGGAACCGGGCGCATGAACTCGACGATCGGGTCGAACCAGCCACGGAACCAGTTTGACAGCCCCATGGCATAACCAAGCGGGATGCCGACCAGCGCGCCAAAGAAAAAGCCTGCAATAACCCGGAAGAGCGACCAACCAAGGTGCTGCAGAAGCGTTGAGTTCTGGTAGCCTTCCTGACTGATCTCGACGATCCGTCCCCAAACGGCTTCCGGAGCAGGAAGCCAGATTGGTTCCATTTGCCAGCCTTGCGCCGGTTTGTAGTTCAATGTCCCTTTCGGAGTCATCGCGACTTCGCCGCTGGATACCGAAACCGCTCCGCCGGGCGCGATAGGTTGACCGTCTACCGCAACGATTGTGGCACCTTCATCGCGGCCGATTTCATCGTTGCTATCAACGCGGATCAGCTTTGAGCGCCATGCCCCAACCGTGTCACTGTCATTCTTGGCAAAACCATCGCCCGGTTCTATTGCGATGGCATCGACGTCCTCGCCGACAGTGAAGACTCGGAAGGACACCGTTGCGTCGTCGCGTCGCCCGTCCGCGGTTTCGATCGTGTAGGTAAAGGAAGTATCGCCGACGAAAGGTCCGGGCGCATGGATCGGTGTGAGCTTCGATCCGGTAAATGCGCCCCAGATCAGGAAAATGGCGACAATCGAGATGATCGAAGCAGCCCGATTGGGTGTAACTGCGCTTTCATCGCCGAACGTCACGGTCTTCAGGGACGTGAAGTCATGCCGTGCTTCCATGCGGGAGGTGATGAACTTCACTGCGAAAAAAGCGCCGATAAAAATTGCGATATAGATCAGAAGGATAATCATGCTGCGTCCTCCGAACGGCCCATGATTTCTTCTTCCATGTCCCAGATCATGTTCAGAATCTCTTCGCGCGTTTCGTTGTACTCAGCGTGATGCTTCACTTCGCGCAAGTCAGCGCCGACACCCATTTCCGCGAAGGGAAGCCTATATTCCTTGTGGATCCGGCCAGGGCGCGGGGCCATGACCAAAAGGCGCTCACCCAGCAACAAGGCTTCCTCGACCGAGTGCGTGATCAAGATGATCGTCTTGCCGGTTTCTTTCCAAAGGTCGAGGACCAGCGACTGCATCTTTTCGCGGGTCAGTGCATCAAGTGCACCAAGGGGTTCATCCATCAAGATGACGTCTGGCTCATTGGCCAGGCAGCGCGCGAGGGCGACGCGTTGCTGCATCCCGCCAGACAACTCATAGATGGCCTTGTCCTTGAAGTCGGCCAGTCCGACCACTTCAAGAAGGTGATCCACTTTAGGCGCGTATTCGGACTTGGCGACGTTGTTCATCTTTGGGCCGAAAGAGACGTTCTCGCGAACGTCCATCCATTCGAACAATGCGCCTTTCTGGAATACCATTCCACGTTCCTGCGCGGGGCCGGTTACGACATGATCGTTAAGTTGCACGGTTCCCGACGTCGGCGCCAGAAATCCGGCAACGATGTTCAAAAGCGTGGTCTTGCCGCAGCCTGAAGGGCCGAGAACACTCATCAATTCACCGCTTTTGATGTTCAGGGAGACATCCTGCAGTGCTTGGACGTGACTGCCATTCGGCAGATCGAAACGCATCGAGATTTTGTCGAGCACAAGATTGGACATGGTCGGCTCCCGGATTGTCTTTGTTTTCAGTTCGCCGGGCTTTTCGAAGTCGCCTCCGGCAGCACAGCTCAACTGTGCACAAGAAAAGGGCCCGGCGCGAGTTAAACCTGCGCCGAGCCCGTATTTTCAGCGATTACATCGCGCTTGCAGCTTCAAGTGCCGAGGTATTTACCGTCGGCGCATAGGTTTCAAGCGCACCGTCGATGGAACCAGCGTTTACGAAGACGTCTGCAACGCCTTTCATGAAGGTCTGCGCCGTGCCACCGAGCCATGCACTGCCCAACTGCTCATCGATTGATGGGAACGCGAAGGTCGCCAGTGTCTGGGCTGTCGCTTCTTCATCCATACCAGCATCTTTCGCGATCACCGGGATCATCGCTTCAGCCGCTGCGCCGCCTGCATTCCAAACAGTGTTGGCATCCGCCGTCACTTTAAGGAATTTCGCAAGAAGTTCGCCTTCTTCGGCGATGAAGTTTGCAGGTGCGGTTGTCGCGTCGAACACGAGAATACCAAGCGCTTCTTTCTCAGCGCCGGTCAGCAGGATGTTTCCGCTTTCCTTCATACGACGAAGGGCACCGCCCCAACCGCAAGCCATATCGATGGAACCCTGTGCAAGTGCCGCCGCACCTTCAGCTGGGGCCATATCGACGATCTCGAGCGACGCAAGATCTACGCCGAAGTGTGCCATTTGGCTCAGGAAGCCGTAGTGCGCCGCGGTTCCGAGAGGAACGGCGACTTTCTTGCCGGCAAGTTCGCCCGCGCTGTTCTTGTCGATCTCAAGATCGGTGCGCACAACGCAGTTGTCGTTCTCGGAATAAGAAACGGCTACGTCGACAATCTGGATGTCCTGACCTGCCGATGTGGCAACCACGAAAGGCGGTACGCCTTGGCTGACCGAGATTTGCACGTCGCCGGACGCCATGGCTGCCGACATTGCGGTCCCGGTGTCAAAGCTGACCCAGTTGATCTTGACGCCCATCGCTTCTTCGTATGCGCCTGTCACTTTGGCGTACTGGAATGGCATGGGCCATTCGAGAAAGTAGGCAACTGTGATCTCGTCGGCAGCTTTCGCTGCGTTCAAGGAGGCCATCAGTGCCATTACGGCTGCCGTGCAGCCGAGTGTGATTTTCGATTTCATCGTTTTTTCCCTGTGGTTTCCGGGTTTTTGTTGTGGACCCGCTTTAATTCACGGCTGAGACTATAGACGGAATGGAAAAGAAGCCCATAGGTCCAGTGCCGCAGCCATCTTTAAGGCCAATTGAAATTGAAGAGAACCAAACGGGGCACAAAATTTGCTATCCACTGGCTCTATGGCTGATGTAATACTGGCCCTAACTTGCGAAATGGGAATGAAGCAAAACTAGTCGTCAAGCCGCCTAAGGCAGCGATTTTTAGCGAGGAGACTGCTGTGAATACGCAAATAACAAAAAACGACCTCACACACATTGTTGAAGCTGATCGTGCTCATCTTTGGCATCACCTTTTGCAGCATAAATCGCTGGAAAGCACGGACCCTCGGATCATTGTCGAGGGTAAGGGAATGCGGGTCTGGGATCAGCATGGAAAAGAGCACCTTGACGGTGTTTCGGGTGGCGTGTGGACCGTCAACGTCGGCTATGGTCGCGAACGGATTGCCAACGCGGTGCGCGATCAACTTGTGAAAATGAACTACTTCGCGCAATCGGCGGGGTCTATTCCGGGATCGATATTCGCAGAAAAACTGATCTCCAAGATGCCCGGTATGAGCCGGGTTTACTATGTGAACTCGGGGTCTGAAGCCAATGAGAAGGTGTTCAAGCTTGTTCGCCAGATTTCGCACAAACTTCACGACGGCAAGAAGTACAAGATCCTCTATCGTGATCGCGACTACCATGGCTCGACCTTGGCGACGATGTCGGCAGGCGGCCAGAACGAGCGCAATGCGCAGTACGGGCCCTTCGCACCCGGCTTCGTGAAAGTGCCGCATTGTCTGGAGTATCGTGGGCAGTTTGGCGACGTGACCGACTACGGTGTGCGTGCAGCAAACGCGATCGAAGAGGTGATCCTTCGGGAAGGCCCGGACACGGTCGGAGCGCTTTGTCTTGAGCCTGTGACCGCTGGCGGGGGTGTCATTACACCTCCGGAAGGATACTGGGAGCGGGTTCAGGAGATTTGCGCGAAATACGACATTCTGCTTCATATCGATGAGGTCGTCTGCGGTGTCGGTCGCACGGGCAAATGGTTTGGGTATCAGCAATACGGCGTGAAGCCTGATTTCGTAACGATGGCGAAGGGCGTCGCGTCCGGATACGCGGCGATTGCCTGTATGGTTACGACCGAGCGTGTCTTTGACATGTTCAAGGCGGCTCCGGATGATCCAATGGACTATTTTCGCGACATCTCGACCTTCGGGGGCTGTACGGCGGGCCCTGCGGCGGCGATCGAGAATATGGCGATCATCGAGGAAGAAGGGCTCTTGGAAAATACCACCGTCATGGGCGAGCGCGTGCTGGAAAACCTGAATGCGCTTGCCGAGAAACACGCGGTGATCGGACAAGTGCGAGGCAAGGGACTTTTCGCCGGTGCTGAGCTGGTGGCTGACCGGGCCACAAAAGAACCGGCGGATGAGAAACTGGTTCAACGCGTTGTCGCTGATTGCATGCAGCAAGGCGTCATTATCGGCGCGACGAACCGGTCGCTCACTGGATTTAACAATACGCTGTGCCTCAGTCCGGCTTTGATTGCGACCGCCGACGACATCGATGCGATCACCGCTGCGATTGACGGAGCATTGGGCCGCGTCTTCGGTCAATGACAAGGCGTGAAAACTGACACTGTAGGGCCGGACCTGTTGGTCTGGCCCTTTTTTTATTCCGCCATCAAATCGTCTGTTTCCTAGCGGTATGGTCAAATTGCACTAAAGCGATGTAAACGTTCGGCCAACCGTGACGGAAATCTTGAAAGCGGGTTTCGTTTTCTCATATCTGAAGCGCGAAAAGGCGAGAGGATCAGGTGTGGCTGAAGTGGCGCCCAGTGTCACAAAAGGCGATCAGATAGGAAAGTGCGGGTAAGGTGACAGAGTCGGATCAGGGAAACGGCGCCAGCAAGAGCGACGTTGGCGTGTTTCGGTCGCACCGTTCGAGCCGCGTTATAGTGACGGCCGAAGAAGAACCCGGTTTGACTGCGACGGACGCGCCGCGCACGCCGGCCGAAGTGTCCGAGAAATATGCGACTATTCTTGGAAGTACCTATGCGGCGACCTTCGATGGTGGCGAGGCAGAGCTTTGGCAGTTTTATGAAACGCTAGCCGAGGCTCGCATTTTTGTTTTGCTGGATGATACGGCCAAGGGCGAGACTTATGAGCCGAAAGTATTTACCTTGAAGGATGCGCAATATCTGCTGGCTTTTGACGTGCCGGAGCAGGCCGACGAATTGACGGGGTCGACGGCGTCTACGTCTCCCACGCTTGGAATGGATTTGTTCAAGTTGCTGCGGGGCCGCGATATTGGCCTTGGGATTAATATGGGCGGCACAAGCTCGGCCACGCTGATCTCGGGTGAAACGATCGAGATGATTTGCGCGTACTACGACGGGGAGGCTGGCGAGCCGTTGGTTGCAGATGCGGACACGAGCCAGTTTCGTGCGTTGCTTGCGCCTCAGAATTTCCCGGATACATTGCAGAATGCATTGAGCGACATGCTTTTTCGGCTTCAGCAAACCTTTAACAAAGCCGTTTTGCTGAAGGCTGAATACGAGGAAGGCAAAAGCGGGTTCATCGTCGCCGTTTCTGGCGCTGCCGATCCTGATCGCGGCGCGATTGCTGCCGCTGTGGAGGACGCTCTGAAAGCTTCCAGACGCAATGATGTCCAGTTGGATGTCGCCTTTCTTGGCCTTGATGACCCGATGGCAAGCCGGATCGAGCGTGTCGGGCAGGTTCTGACAGCCAAACGAAGATCATAGCGGCAAAATAGGCGCGGGAAGGGCAGACATTCCGCGTCCGTTGCCGTGATTGTTCCCGTTTCGGACGCGATCTATCACGATTTGAACAAACAATTTTCACGTTTGACCGCGATACCGGCCCGGTAACGTTTCGTTAACTGGGAATTTTGGCATGAAAATAAGCGTTTTCGGGATCGGCTATGTAGGTGTTGTATCGGCCGCCTGTTTGGCGAAGGACGGTCATGAGGTCATTGCGGTCGATGTCGACCCGGGCAAGATCGACGCGATCAACGCTGGACATTCTCCAATTGTCGAAGAAGGGATCGATGACTTGGTCCGTGACGTCGTCGCGGCTGGCAAGCTGACGGCGACGAGCGACACCCAGTTCGCGATCGACAATACAGATGCCTCGTTCATTTGCGTGGGAACGCCGTCGGCACCGGATGGATCGGTTGGCCTGTCCTATGTCGTTGATGTTTGCCGCAATATCGGCACGGCAATGGCGTCGAAAGAAGGCTATCATTCGGTTATCGTTCGCTCGACGATCGTGCCAGGCAGCACGGAAAGCGCATGTATTCCGGTCTTGGAGGAAACCTCGGGCAAGAAAGTCGGAACCGGATTTGGTCTGGGGTATTATCCTGAATTCCTGCGCGAAAGCACGGCAATCGCGGACTATTATGATCCGGGCCTTGTGGTCTTTGGGTCAATGGATGACGGCACGCGCGCGTTCTTGTCGGAATTGAACAAGGACATGCCTTGCGACATCCACAAAGTGGATATTCGCACCGCCGAGTTGTTGAAATACACCTCCAACTGCTGGCGGGCCGTCAAAGTGACCTTTGCCAACGAGATCGGCAATATCGCGAAGGCTTCCGGTATTGATGGTCAAACCGTCATGGAAATCCTGTGTTCGGACAAGAAGGCAGCGATGTCGCCGTATTTCATGCGTCCCGGGTTTGCGTTTGGCGGCTCTTGCCTGCCGAAAGACGTGCGCGCGCTTGGATTTCTTGCGCGCAGTACGGGCACTCAGGCGCATTTGTTGAATGCAGTTCTTGAGGCCAACGAGGCCCAGATTGCGCGCGCTGAGGCGATGATCGACGAGTCCGGTGCCAAATCGGTTGGCTTTGTCGGTATCAGCTTCAAACCCGGCACGGACGATCTGCGTGAAAGCCCGCTGGTGGCTTTGGCCGCGCGCTTGATCGGCAAGGGCGTCAAGGTCGAGATCTATGACCCCTTCGTGAAAGAGGCCTTTGACGCGGGCACACCCGGTGCCGGTCGCGGCAACGAGGGTATTCCCGACCTTGAAACACGCCTGATCGGCGACATTGATGATCTGATCGAAAGCGCCGGCACGGTCCTGGTTGGCAACTACTATGCGGAAACAGTGGAAAAGCTGAAAAACGCCACGCCAAAGCGGAAAGTAGTCGATCTGACGCGGGTACATCGTGATATGGTGAGTGACGGGTCGTATTCCGGTATCTGCTGGTAATTCAGGCCGTGCAGAGAACGCTTACCCACCTTGCCTATTTCTCAGTGATTGCCCTTTTGGGGCTCACTGTGCCGGCTGCCTTTCTGGGTGATCCGAGCGCTGCGCATCATGCGATCATAGTCGTCGGCACACTTGGGGCATGGCGGTATTCCTGGGCGTT
The DNA here is from genome assembly GCF_900184815.1 of Boseongicola aestuarii. Lineage (GTDB taxonomy): Bacteria > Pseudomonadota > Alphaproteobacteria > Rhodobacterales > Rhodobacteraceae > Boseongicola > Boseongicola aestuarii. The sequence continues at coordinate 193,100 of NZ_FXXQ01000006.1, forward strand.
GATCAACTTCACTCGCGCGATCCTCTTCAGGAAGATCTTCTATCCACGCTGGAAGGCAAAGGCCTTCAGGGACTATGCCGCGAGCGGCGCGCGCAGCCATGCGTATTTCATGGTGACGTCCTACATGGTGGATCAGGATACGACTTTGATGGTCTATCGCCACTTGTTTCGCGCGGCGGCACGTGCGCCCGCAGGCGCGACGATCGTGTCCTCGGTCGTGGATGGCGCAGACGAGAGGTTGATCCGCGAGATTTTCAACTCCATGCAGATCGATATGTCGTCGGTGACGCTGAAGCTGGATCGGATCAAGTCGAACGGCAAGCGAGATGCGATGGAGCGCGCTCTGACGATTCTGGCGAGTTATGCACCGACGCCACACGACATTATGATCTTCGTTGATGGCGATACGGTCGTGCCACTGGACGTTGTCGAGCAGGCTGCACCGTGGTTTCACGATCAGCGCGTGGGGGCACTGACGACGCATGAAGAGGCGATTATCGAGGACGAGAACCTGTTCAAGGACTGGTTCGATCTTCGGTTTCATCAGCGCCAGGTAATGATGTGCTCAATGGGGCTGTCGAAGCATGTTCTGACGCTGACCGGGCGCATGTCGATTTTCCGTGCGAACCTTGCGACGGATCCTGGGTTGGTGAACGGGGTTGGGCGCGATTATCTGGATCACTGGCGCCTGGGACGGGTGAATTTCCTGACCGGAGACGACAAATCCACGTGGTTCTGGCTGCTGAAGAACCGGTACCAGATGGTTTATCTGCCGGACATGGTATCGCGGTCCGTGGAAACGCAGCCGCGTGATGGCTTTTTCGACAGCGCCAAGACACTGATGGTGCGTTGGTTCGGCAATATGATGCGCACCAACGGGCGCGCCATTCGGCTAGGGCCGAAACCCATGGGTTTTTTCACCTGGTGGTCAATCCTCGACCAGCGGGTGAGCATGTTCACGACGCTTGTGGGGCCAATCTCGGTTCTGGTGACGGCACTTTTGGTCTCGCCCGCGGTTATTCCGCTTTATATCGGCTGGGTTCTGGCGACGCGTTATGTGTTTTGCGCCTTCATAGCGCTGTTTAACGGTGTGTCCTTCCCGGTCACGCAGCCGCCAATTCTCTATTTCAGCCAGATCGTTGGGGCCGCGATCAAGACTTTTGTACTGTTCCGCCTCGATAAGCAGAAATGGACCCGGCAACACGCGAGCGGCGGTGCAGTTGCGGTGGCGCTGTTCGATCGCGTGAAAGCCTATGAATCCACGGCGCATCATGCGCTCACAATATGCTGGCTGACGCTGGCTGTTTTATATTTGAGTACCCTGTAAATGAGCACTGAAGTCACACGACGCGTGGAAACCAAAACGCTGAACCTTGGGGAAGACAATGCTGTCGTGCCATACGAGTTCGGCTTCGAAAGCGAGCACCCGGCACTGACTTTGCCGTACAATCTTTATGTCTGTGGGCAGAATTTCACCGGCGCAAAGATCTCGATCACGACGATCCGCGTGAAATCACGTGACGATGTGTTTTTGCTGAAGGGCAAATGCCATTCGGTGAAATTGCAGTTCGAGTTTCAGAACTTCTCACTGGCGATCTACCCTGATGTGATAGTGGTCGGCGAGTATAAGGACGAGTTGATCCTGCAGTTTGCCAATCCCACCGGCGAGCATCTGGCACAGCTTCGCTTTGTGCTGAACAGTTTCATTGCAGGGGATTTCGTGACCCTGGGGTCTGTAATGGCCTATTCGGGGCCGACGAAGCCGAAGGAAGATAAAGCCCCGGTTGAACAGAACTGGAAGGACCGCGCTCGCAGTATCGCGGTGGTGGTGATGTCGGCGGGGTTGATCGTCTTGGCGGCTGCGGGGCTTTATTCGCGGTTTACGACGGCGATCGAAATGCACCCGGTGCTGATTGATCAGGCGGGGCAGACGATGCGCGCGTCGACAGCGGGGCAGGTGGCTTATCTGAACCCGGACGCCGCAAAGGGCGATATCCTTTTCTCGGTTAATTCCAATAGTGGCGATGTTTTGAATTTCCAGATGCCATGCGACTGCAAAGTTGTTGTGAATCAAGGTCTTGGTGAAGGCACAACCGTTCTGCCAACGGACGTAATTCTGACAATCTTGGTTAATAGCCTCGAGGTGAACATTCAGGCTTTGATGAGTGTTGAAGGGTTGGCGCGGGCAATGAAGGGCGATGCTGTGTTTCTGGATATGGCGGATGGACGGTCAATTCCGGTCAATGTGGTCGCGGGTCAGACGTCGAATAATGCCGCGCTGAGTGGTGAGTTGTTTGTGCCGGTGCAGTTGACGGCGGCCGAGGGGGCGCTTGGACCGGACGACATCGGGAAGTTCGCACAACTCAGGTTGACGAAACAGCCGTTTTGGTCGTTCGGCGGAGAGGAAGGCTGATATGAAGAAGATACATCCTCTGATCTTGTGTGGAGGGAGCGGCACGCGGCTTTGGCCGATCTCGCGTACGCGCAGTCCCAAGCAGTTCCAGAAGATCGGCGGAAAGGATTCCGTGTCTTTCCTTCAGGCGGCTATTCAGCGTCATAGTGGTGAGGCATTTCACGACCCCTGCATCGTGACCAGCTTGCGCCACCGCGGCACGGTGGTCAGCCAGTTGCGTGAAATTCAGTCTGGAAGCCGGATCATTTGCGAACCGATGGCACGCAATACCGGCCCCGCCGTGTTGGCGTCTGCGCATATGCTGATCGCCAGTGACCCCAATGCGCTTATCCTTGTTGTGCCGGCGGATCATGTGATCGAAGGTGATATCAATTCGACGATCACGCGCTATGCCGATGCGGCTCTTGATGGGCAGATCATCACATTCGGTATCGCTCCGCGCGGGCCCGAGAGCGGGTTCGGCTACATCACCAAAGGCGAAGAAGTTGCGGGACACGCGGGACTGCACAAGGTCGCTCAGTTCATTGAAAAACCTCCGAAAGCGGAAGCGCAGCGGATAATCGACAAACTGGATGCCGCCTGGGCGTCCGGGATTTCGTTGTTTTCGGCGAAAACTATCATCGAGGAATACGAGAAGTACGACCCCGAGACGGCAGCCACGGTCAAGCGCTCGGTAATGGGGGCGGCAATCTTCCCGGAGGCCTTCTATTTGGACGCCGACGCATTCAGCGATGCCAAGGCTGATCCGACCGAGATGGCTGTTTTTGAACGATCCGACCGGATTGCGACGACATCTCTCGATGTGGTGTGGAACGATGTCGGAAGTTGGGCGGCGATGTTTGAAATCTCAAAGCCGGACGCCGACGGTAATGTGTTTCAGGGCGATGTGGTTGCCGTTGGTTCGACCAATACAATGGTGCGCTCGGAAGGGCGTTTGGTAAGCATTGTAGGGCTTGAAGACATCATAGTTGTGGATACGCCGGATGCGCTGCTTGTGACCCGTCGCAACAGCTCGCAAAAGGTGAAGGACGTTGTCGAGGCTTTGAAGCAAAAGGCGCGTCCCGAGGCCGAGTACTATGCGTCTGCTGCGCCCAAGATGGTGTCGTTCACAATGCCGGCCGGTCTTGAGCGTATTCATGAGACCGAAACCTTCAATCTCGGAACGTCGCAGCTGCCGCTTGGCGCCTTCATTGACATGGAGCCTGGCCACGGGCGCCAGGTGATTGTCGTGAAGGGCACGGTCCAGGCACAGGGACCATCCTGGCAGAAAATCGTCCGCGAGGGCGGACGGATTTATGCCGATCCGGATGGCTCGATCCGCATTACCAATTGCGGTGACGGCGAGGGTGAATTGCTGTTCATGACGTTTGACACCGAAGTGGACTCTCCGAAGTCATTGCCAGCTACGAGCCATGCCTGATTTCCTCAAATCTCTTCGGATATTTGTTCTCCGAGTCGCAATTGCGGGCGTTGGGCTTGGTGTGCTTGCCGGCGCGTCCAATGCCGCGCCCGACTGGGGCATCATGGAGATGCGTTCGGATCTGAAGTCATTGACGGACAGGTTGAACGAAAGTGGTCTTGAACGCGGTGAAAGCGTGCGAGTCCTGACGCGTGGTCTCGATTGGCCGGGGCCAAGAAAGCCGGAGCGCGCTTTGGCGCGGTTTTTTGAGCCCGCCGAGGACGCGGAACTTGGGTGGAGCGATATTCGCTATTCGCTTGCCGCTCTGAACCAAGCCTATGGTGCGAAGGACAGTTTTGACATCCTGCAGGCCAACAGACGGGGCGAAAACCTTTCGCTGACGGTAAATTCCGGCGTCGCGACGATTGCGCAGTTGCGGGCACGGCTGACACACCGCCATCTTGGGCTTGATTTTGGGACGCAAGACGAGGTCTTGCGCACGCCGATCATTGTACAGCCCGGCGCTACTTTGCGTCTTGGCCCCGGTGACGTGTTGAAACTGAGCCGTCGGGACGGTGCCTTTATCCTGAATTTTGGTCGTTTGGAGATCTTTGGTTCCAACGTTTCCGCGACCGAGGACGTGAGCCCGTTCAACGAAGAATTTGTGCCCTTCATCGCGTCGGTGGGAACAGGAACGGTGCAGGTTTCGGGGGCTGTTTTCAGCGGCCTTGGATTTGGTAAGACCGCGAAGTTTTCGGGGTTTTCGATGATTTCTCATCCGACGATGCGGCCAAATGCGCGCTCGGTCATCGAAAACAGCCGGTTCGAAGGGTTGGTCACGCTTGCGATTGTCGGTCAGATGCACGTTGAGTTGCGTGACAACCGGCTCTTCGACATGCGGCGCAATCCGCTGTTGATTTCACGGTCGCCTGATGCGCTGGTCGCAGGCAACCTCTTTGCTGGACCGTCGCCAACCAACGCGATCCGCGTATCGAATGGCTCGGACGGGGTGCGCATCGTTGACAACATCATTCTGGAAGGTTCTCGCGCCGGGATGCTGATTTCGTCCGGCAGCGACCGCGTGTCCGTGCGTGGCAATCTGATCTGGAAACGGAATGGTGGTGGTGTGAAGCTTCAGGACGTCGAATGTGGGCGTGTGGTCGAAAACATCATTCTGGATGACCGGCAAAAGGGCGTCGAGGTGCGCAGCAGCATGCATACTTTGGTTTCTGGCAACCGGATTGTCGGAAACAAGGGTGCGGGTGTGATGGTGGCGGCTCAGATGCCGACGAACGTGACATATGTGACGGATAACCTTTTGCGCGAGAACGGCGCTGGGCTTTACACGGCGTCGGGGGCAGGATTGGCCCTGCGAGGGAACGATATGTCCAACCAGTTGCCGCGGCTGCTGGATGGCGACATCACGCAGCAGTTTCGCGCGATCGTCACTGATTTGCGAGGTGAAGTGCCGATTGTACTGGATGGTGGCGGGGTGAGTGCCATGGTGCGCACGTCACCGAGTGAGTGCGACCCGTAAAGGACAATGAGACGACAGGAGCGGCCCGAGCTGCTGCGCATTAATTGGGGCGAGACGGATAACGATGGCAAAAACGCCACAAGACACAGGCAGAACGGCGATGAAATCGGCCAGAACCAGAAAACTGGGCAATCTGAGTGCGCTTGCGCTGGTTTTAGCTGTCGCACTGGGCGGTTTTCTCGGGTTGGCAAGCGACGCTGGAGCGCAGTCGCGGTTCGGTTGCAGCGCGCTTGATGCAGCGCATGTTCCAAGCATCGATGGTTTGGACGGCTACTTCTTTCGGATTTCCCCGGATTTGGCGAACCACAACTCGATGACGGACGAAGTGGTTGCCGAAGTTGCGGCAATATCGGCCGCCATGTCGGCACGTGGGACAGAGCTGATTTTTGTACCTCTTGCAACCAAAGCGCAGGTTTTGCCCGCAAAACTGGGGCCTGAGGCCGAGAAATACGTCTATGACGCTGATTTGGCGGCCACGATCTATGATGCACAAAGAGTGCGATTGTCTGCCGCCGGTGTGGCGGTGGTAGACGCGCGGCGCGCGTTTTTGGCGTCTGACGATGCGCACCGCGCGTTTTTCAAAACGGATCCGCGGCTGACCAATGACGGCCTGCGCATTTTGGCGAAAGCTATTGCGGATCTAAGGCTGGATTGGCCTTTGGCGGGCGGAAAGGGCTATGTGACCACACGCGGGGAGCCTGTGGTGCTTGACTCGATCGCGCATGATGTCTTGCAGTTGTCGTGCCTTTCCGAGCTGCCGAGTGTCGAAACGGCTGATTACAAGACGGTTGCACAAAGCGCGGACGATGCACTCGACGCCCCTCCGCGCGTTGTCTTTGCCGGTCCCTCTGAAATTGTCGATGCGTCGCTGAATTTCGACGGGTTTCTGTCCGAGGTTTCAGGCGAACGCGTGGATCTGTGGCTTGCGAAGTCGTCTTTTTCGGCTCTCACCGCCTATTTGACCTCGGAAAAGTATCGGCAATCGCCTCCTGAGGTGCTGATTTGGGCGGTTCCGGTGTGGGAAAATCTTGCGCTGGGAGGAGATCAGCCCTTCAGAGAGGCTGTGGCGGCCATAGAGGACGTTTGCGTGTCTGACCTGGATGCGGAGGTGGCGGGGCCTGACAGGCTGCGTGTGGCGCTGGGAGAGGCCACTTTTAACGATGCACAAACCCTGATGATTGAAAATGCGGGCGCGGCGGGTGGCCATGCGGTGTTCAATTTCGTCGGGATGGACGGTCAGATGCGCTCGCGCACGGTGGTGCGACCGGCCGACGTCGCGCGTTCGGGGCGGTTCTACATGCCTTTGACCGGCCTTTGGGATGCCGGTGTGTCGCATGTCGATATCGAAACGCCGCTAACCGAGAGCGCTTTGCCTGTCGTGGCATTGTGCCGGGGGGCTGCGGGATGATGCGCCAAGGTCTTGCGAAACTGAGCGGTGCTTTGTGCCTCATTGCGCTTGCACAGCCGATCCATGCCGAGCGGTTGTCGCTGTCGTTTCTGCCGCCGGATTTGCCGCCCAGCAATGTCTGCGACGCGGAACCGGAAGTGCGCGAAGACGACGAGCTGCAGGATGCGGATATCGAGGTTGTTCCGCCCGGCGATGTTGTGCTGGAAGACGAAGAACGCGTGCGTTTCATCATTCGCGATATCGAGACCCTGAGCGCGGAGAACGCCGCCGAGTGGAGCGGGTATATCGAAGCTCTGATTGACTGGCGCGCCGAGATCGATCCGGGGTTCACGGACATTGACGCGTCCTTCGCACGTGCGGAATTGCTGATAAAGGCGGGGCGTCGCGATCTTTTGAAAGCGCGCGGGACAATCGCGGCACTTGCGGAGCAATCGGGAGAGCTGAGTAATACGCAGAAGGTTACGCTTGCGCGTTACCTGCGCGCGGGTTTGGGCATTGAGAAAAAACCGGCCTTGGCGGATGCGTTGCTGGTAGAGGCCGGTTTTGAGGGAAGCTCGGGAGCGTTGCTGGCGCTTTTACGGCGTGCGATGGTCGGCGATCCGGTCGAGGGGTGGGACCTTGGTCTGGAAGAGACAGCGACGTTGGCGTTTGGAGGCGTTGTCGGCCAGATGAACCGTGGCCTTTGCGGGCGGGCCGAAAGAATGGCGCGCGAGTATCTGAACGGCGATATCCTGGAGCCGAACGAGGAGCTTGCCTATGCCTGGCGCGTATTCGCAGCCGACATGGGGGGCGCACGGGCGGCGTGGCGTGTCGTCGAGCATCACCTCAACGGGACGGCGCCGCGCAGCGATGACGCGACCCTGTTGCATTATCTGACTCTTGCGGTGGCGGGGGGCGTCGAGGTGTCCCCTTCTGACGCAGCGTCCCTGCTGGATAGCGGAGCGACGACCAAGGCCGAGTTGCGCAAGGTGCTTGCGCGCTCAACTGAGGTCGGAAGCGGCGGCAGCCGCCACTCGGCTGCGCGGTACCTGGAACTTCAGGTCAACCCGATCGTTGACGGTTTTGCGGCAGAAAGCGATCTCAGCCGTTATCTCGAAGAAGCAATCGCGATTCCGGGAGCGCCGGGGTCATTTCACAGGCGACTGGCGCAGGAAGTCCTCGTGCGGCAGGGCCAGTGGGCGGGTGAGGCCAGGGCGCGCGCTTTGCTGGAGGAGGCCGTGCAGCGTGGCGACGTGGAGGCCAAGATGCATTTGGCGGACCTGCAAAGCCGGTATCGCGACGATCCCCGCGCATTGGGTGAGGCCGAGCAGTTGTTGCTGGATGCCGTGACGCGAGATGCGCATGCGCCGGCAATGCGCGCTTTGGATCATTTTTACCGGTGCAGGTTGCCGGACGCGCCGCACCTGTCAGAGGCGGAGTTCTGGTCAAGCCAGTACCGTGCAAGTGGGGCCGCCGCGGTTTCGGTTTCTCCCAGCGATGTTGCCAAGATGCACGCGCGACTTGAGCCGGATGCGGTCGCGAAACTGCAAAGCTTTGCGCTCCGCGATCATGCGGCATCAAAAGCGAACTTGCTGCAAATACTGCAGTCCGATCCTTTGGCCTCGGTTGAGGTTCTACGCTATTGGGCCGGACGGGTTGCCAGCAGTGACAGTGCATTGGAGGAATTCGTCGATCAGGAATTCGAACTTGCGTCGACCGTGGGCGAGCGCGAGCGGGCGGTGTCATTGTTCCGTCGGGCCTATATGGATGTCGGTCAGTCGATCTCGCTTGATCTGGCCGTGACACTTGTTGAGCACGCCGGGCGAGATCCTGAAACGGCAAAGGAAGTGCGTGGTCTGCTGGAGCGGTCTGCGCGCCGAGGGGAAGGTGCTGCGATCCGTCTGCTGCAACGCCTGACCGACGCTGATCCGCAAGTGATTTATGAAACCTATGCGACTGTGATTGAGCGCCGTGGGGACTTCCTTGGGCTGATGTTTGCCGCGCCTCATGTGTCGGACGACGTTTTTGCCGACTACATGGACCGCGCCGTGTCGGTCATGAACTGCGGCACCAAGGATGTTTCGGAATTGGCGGATGCCTATGCTGCACGGGGGATGACCGATGAGGCTGGGAGATGGCTGCAGGTTGGTCTGGCGCTGGAGGGCGGAAACGTCCTTTCAAAGCTTGGACTAACGGACCGTCAGGGTGAGCTGTTCGATACCGGACTGCCGCAGTTTGTTGTCTCGGGCGACGATGCGTTTTCGCAGTTGCGCGCGGAGTATCTGGGGGTTTCCGATCCATTGAATTCCGCATTCGATGCATCCGCCGCTGCCGGGCAATTAGTTCAGCACCTGCAGGGAGCCGAACCCGAAGTGCGGCGCTGGGCCCTGACGCAAGTGGCGGTCGCGGATGTTCGCGTGCGACGCGCCGTTTCAGCGTCGATCGATCTGGTGGAAGTCTTTGAAAAAGCCGCAGAAGAAGGCGACGTGAGAGCGCAGTACGAACTGGGCATGTATCTCCGCCACGAAGCGGAAGCGCCGCAAGATTTGACGACTTCGGCGGATTGGCTATTGAAAGCCGCAGAGGCGGGGCGTGCGGATGCGATGGCGGAATATGGCTTTGCGCTTGGGTTCGGGCTTGGGATCCAACGGGATGTGAAGCTGGCGTTGATCTGGCTGCAAAAGGCGCAAGGCCTAGGGAACCAGCGGGCGCGTGAATTGGCGCGAATGCTGCGGGCCCTGGATGTGGAATGATGGTAGGGTCGAGACTTAAGGAGCTGCAATTAAGCGTATTTTCGGCGGCGATGATCTTCTCGGGAAGTAACGCTGTCTGGGCGAGTGGCGAGGAGATTTGTGATGCGGCACCGCCAGCGGTGGTTTCGCTCAACTATCAGAGCCGTTATGCGGACTCCGATGACGCGCGGGCTGAGATAGACCCTGAACGCGAGGCGGAAGTTCTATCTGCTTTGAAGCCCTTGGACGCCTTTGTTGATGCTTTGGCTTTTGCAACAAGCGGGCTTTACGAGGGGTCGGCGAAGGCGCGGGAAGCGCGGGCGGCCTGTCTGGTAGATCAACTGGGGGCATGGGCTGCGGCAGATGCCCTTTCGGACTTGTCGACGGTGACGGCAAAACTGACGATCGGGTCGCGGTATTCCGCGTTCTCGATGGTCTTGTGGCAGACGTTGCCCTATGCGCCGGATCATCCCGAACGTGCTAACATTCTGAAATGGTTGGAAAAGCGGCTGGACGAACAGGTGCTGTTCTGGGCGGATGCGCCGAGTGGCGCGCGCGAGGGGAATTTGCGGGCCTGGGCGGCGCTGGCGGCGGCCTCTTTGGCGGAGCAAACCAACCGGCGCGACTTGCGGGACTGGGCGGAAGCGTCGATTCGCGAGGTAATGTGCACGGCGGAAGCTGATGGAAGTTTGCCGCAAGAGATGTCACGGGGGCGATTTGCCTTGCATTATCAGTTACATGCAATCGCTCCTTTGGTCACTTCCGCAGTGTTTCTGGAGCGACAGGGAGTGCGGGCGACCGAAATATGTAACGCAGCGTTGCACCGGATTGTGCATTTCGCGATGTCGGATCTGGCGGATGGGTCCAAGACGGCTGCAAAGACTGGCGAGGCGCAAAGCCTTTTCGATGGAACCGACCATCTGACGTCGTTTCAACTGGCGTGGATTGAGCAGTATTTGCTGTTGAAACGCACCGAAACGCTGGAGGCGACGGCCGAGGCGCTGCGGCCGTTGATCTATACGAAACTGGGTGGCAACCAGACCGATATCTGGAAGTAGTCTGATCGGTTGGCGCTTTGCGGGTGTGGTGTCGAACACCGCATCGGCATCACCGTTTAAGACGTTCTGTTAACATTCTAATATACATAGAAAAAGCGGTGTCAGTGCAGCGTCGGTATCACGTCGGTATCACGTCGGTGCGACCGTGCGGAGGGGTAACAAAATTGGCCGATTAACGTGGTGTTCGGTTAAGTTTCGTTAAGTCTGGGTTAATTTTCCGGCTAGTAGGTGGCGCGCCCCCCCGAGAGGTCGAAGACGCCTGCGGTCGTGAAGGAGTTCTCGTCGCTGGCGAGCCAGACGATCATCGATGCGGCTTCTTCGACTTCGAGGAAGCGCGCGCGGGGGATCTTGGACAGCATATAGGCGATGTGCTCGTCGCTCATCTGGTCGAAAATGGGTGTGCGGGCGGCGGCAGGCGTGACGCAGTTCACCGCGATGTTTTGACCGGCAAGTTCCTTGCCGAGGGATTTCGTGAAACCGATGACGCCGGCTTTGGACGCGGAATAAGCGGAGGCGTTTGGGTTGCCTTCTTTTCCGGCCACCGAGGCGATGTTCACGATGCGGCCATAGTTGCGGGCGCGCATTCCGGGAATGACAGCTTTGTTGACATGAAAGGTGCCGTTCAGGTTCACCGCGCAAATCTGGGCGAAGGTGGCGACGTCGTAGTCCTCGACCGTGGCGTTGGGGCCTGCGAGACCGGCGCTGTTTACAACGATATCGACCGGGCCAAGCGAGGATTCGGTTTCGGCAAGCGCGGACTGGACCGAGCCCCAGTCGGAAATATCGGCGGTGATTGCGGCGGCATTGTCGCCGACGTTGAAGCCTGCGACGGTTCCGGAGTTGCGCTCGGCGTTCATGTCCCAACTGGCGACACGCGCACCAGAAGCCAGAAGTCGGGCCGTGACGGCCAGGCCGATGCCTTGCGCGCCGCCGGTGACGACGGCGGTTTTGCCGGAAAGATCGTAGGTGTTCATGATGACGCGTCCTCTAAACCTGTTGATAACGGTTTAGCGGTAGCGGTGTCCCGTGAAAAGGGATTGCTGCGTCAGGAGCGGTTTGCTTTGTCCGCTTTCACGTCGCGCTGGCCTTGTGGCTTGGCGAGATGCGCGATCAGAGACGTATTCTTGATGTGAAGAAACAGCGTGGCGCCGCGCAGAATGCTGGGTGCGCTGGTGTGTGCGGCGGGTCGACGAAAAGCAATGACATTGTTCATAGAACGATTCCTGTTTCTTCGACGAAAAAGAGACCCCGACTTTGTGACCGCGCTGGGGCACAAATAAGGAAATTACAGGGTTAATGTTTAAGAAGTATGAACAGACTCTTTACGGAAGCAGCAAAAGCCAGAGCCAGACCGTGATGATCGAGGCAGCTGTGCCGACAAGCACCGAGGTCGCCGCGACGCGGCGTGCGCTGCCGTAGAGATTGGCGAAGATATAGGTGTTCACGCCGGGCGCCATTGAAGCGGTCAGGACCGCGGATCTGAGCGCGTCGCGGTCGAGTTGGTAGAGGGTTGCGAGGGTGAAGGTGATCGTCGGGTGAAGCACCAGAGAGATCACGCAAACCATTGCGATTGTTTTGGAATCACCCTCGGGTTTATAGCGCACAAGAACGCCGCCAAGGCCGAAGAGGGCTGCTGGAAGGGCGGCGACGACCATCATGTCGACGGCATCGGTGAAAACGCCGGGCAAGGGTAGTCCACTCACGTTCACCGCAAGGCCAAGGGCGATGCCGATCACCAACGCATTGCGGAACATCGAGCGCAGGATTTTCCGGACAAGTGTTGCGGGATTGCGGGTGTCTGCCCGCGCGATTTCCATCGCGGTAACGCCGAGCATGTAACAAAACGGCGCGTGGACCGCCACGATGGCATAGTTGGCGGCCAGCGCGTCGACGCCGTATGCGCGTTCGGTGATGGGCAGGCCAAGCAGGACCGAGTTGGAAAAGAGGCAGACAAAGCCGATGGCGACGGCATCGGACCAGCTTCGCTTGAAGATCAGGCGCGCGCCGAGCAGGCCGGCGGTAAATCCGAGGGTTGCGCCGGTATAAAACGAGATCAGCAGGGCCGGGTCGAACTGCGCGGATAGGTCGAGGGTCGAGATGGCGCGGAACAACAGGCAGGGGATGGCGTAGTTCTGGGTGAACTTCATCAGGCCTTCGACGCCCGTGTCCGGGAACCAGCCTTTCCAGACGGCGAAATAGCCGAAGCCGATGACCAGGAAGACCGGGAGGATGACGTCGAGGAGGGCTTGCACCGGTTCAGTCGTCCAGTTCGATTTTCATGCCGTCAAAGGCGGGGGTGATGTGATCGGGGGTCTCGGCCTTGAGCGTGTCGTAGTCGAGGTCGATGTGCATATTGGTCAGGACGGCTTGTTTTGGTTTGACCTGTTCGATCCATTCAAGGGCACGTTCGAGGTGAGCGTGGGTCGGGTGCGGTGTGCGTCTGAGGGCGTCGACGATCCAGAGGTCGAGGTTTTGGAGGTGCGTCCATGCATTTTCCGGAATCGTAGCAACATCAGGGAGATATACGGCGTTCTTAATTCGGAAACCTAGAGCGTCAATTGAGCCGTGATCGACCTCGAAGGGGGTAAAGGTGATGTCTCCGCCCGCGCCCGGTATCGTAACGTCGCCGTCGATTGTGAACATGTCGAGGATCGGGGGGTATGACGAGTTCGCCGGTTGAGTGAAGGCATATCCGAAGCTGCCGTAGAGGCGTTCTTGCGTGGGGCCGTCGGCCCAGACGGGGACGCGGTTCTTCTGGTTGAAGACGATCATGCGCAGATCGTCGATGCCGTGGACGTGGTCGGCGTGCCCGTGGGTGTAAAGGACCGCATCAAGCGTGCCGACGCCTTCAGACAGGAGTTGCTGGCGCATGTCGGGGGAGGTGTCGATCAGGACGCGGGTCGTACCGTCTTCGGTCGTGCGTTCGACGAGGAGCGAGCAGCGGGTGCGGCGATTTTTCGGGTTGGTTGGATCGCAGTCACCCCAGAGGCCGCCGAGGCGGGGGACGCCGCCGGAGGAACCGCAGCCGAGGATCGTGAAGGTTAGCTTTGCCATTGTGCGGCTTTCCAGAACAAGCGGTCGAAGTTGGCTTCGCTTTGGGCCGCGAAGTCTTTGTAATCCATGCCGAAAACCTGCGCACCGATGCCGGCAGTGTCGGCGACATAGCTGGGTTCGTTGCGTTTGCCCCGGTTTGGGGGCGGCGCGAGGTAAGGGGCGTCGGTTTCCACGAGTATGCGGTTTGTTGGGGCAGTCGCGAAGATGTCGCGCAGCTCCTGGCTTTTCGGGAAGGCGGCGATGCCGGACATGGAGAGCGTGAAGTCGAGGGCGAGAGCGGCGCGCGCGAGGGCGGCGGAGGACGAAAAGCAGTGCATGACGCAAGTGTAAGCGCCTTTGGCGTGCTCGTCGGTGAGGATCGCGGCCATGTCGTCGTCGGCGTCGCGGGCGTGGATGATGAGGGGGAGGCCGGTTTGGCGGGCGGCCTCAATGTGGATGCGCAGTGAGTGTTGTTGGAGGTCTGCGCTTTCGGCGGTGTAGTGATAGTCGAGGCCGGTTTCGCCGATACCGACGCACTTGGGGTGTGCGGCGACTTCCAGGAGGTCTTCGAGCGTTACCATGGGTTCGGAGGCCACGGACATGGGGTGGGTGCCGGCGGCGAAGAAGATCTCGTCATGGGTCTCGGCGAGGGATTGCACAGGGGCGAGGGCGCTCAGTTTGGTGCAGATCGTGACGCAGCGGTGTACTCCGCGCGCGTGGGCGCGCGTGAGGAGCTCGTCGATTTCGCCGTCGAATTGCGGGAAATCGAGGTGGCAATGGCTGTCGGTCAGCGCAATTTCGGGGCCGGGTTCGGACATGGGTTTCGTATCGGCGCTTTGGGGGGGCGGGTCAAGGACGGGACGCGGTCTCGTTGATCTTGAGGAAGGCATCCAGAACGAGGCTTTGGGCATCGACGTTGACGGCGCGGCCGTGGCCGATGCGTTGGGAGAGGTCTTGTTGGAGGGCCGCCCATTTCTGGGCGGACTTCGGATCGGGGGCGAGGCGTTTGAGGATGTCGGGCTCGTCGGGTGTGGCGGACTCGGGGGCAAGGCCGGTGCCCGCGCGGGCCGTGCGTGAAAGCGCGAGGTCGAGGAGGTTCAGGGCGACGGCGAGGCGGTCGTCCTTGCCGCGTTGGGTGATGTGCTCGGCGAACGCCTGAGTGCGGGGGCGGTCAAGGTTGGGGCAGGTGGCGAGAAGGGCGAGGATTTCGCCGTAGAGTGCGGGGCCGTTCTGGGTGGCGAGGCGGATGGCTTCGCCGACCGAGCCGCCCGCGAGGGGAGCGAGGGCCGGGTCCGGGTCTGGGTGGCCTGCCTGGGCGAGGGCCTGGGCCAGCGCGTCGGTCTGCAGGGCGGGCAGGCGCAATTCGCGGCAGCGCGAGCGGATGGTCGGAAGCAGGCGCGCGGGCGCGTGGCTGACAAGGAGAAGAACGGCATTCTTCGGTGGTTCTTCGAGGACTTTCAGCAGTGCGTTGGCGGCTGATGGGTTCATGTCGTCAATACTGTCGACGATGACGACGCGGCGGCCTCCGTCGGTGGACGAGAGGCCGAAGAAGGCACCGAGTTTTCTGACTTCGTCCACGGTGATCTGGCCCTTGAGGCGTTTCTTGTCTTTGTCCCAGACGCGGCGAATGAGTAGGAGGCCGGGTTCAGACAAAGCGGCCATGCGGCGGGCGACCGGGTGGTCGGCCGCGATGTCGAGTGACGTGGGTTTGGGGGTGTCGCCGAACAGACCGGCGTCGTCCGTTTCGGGTGGGGTCGCGATGAGGAAGCGCGCAAGGGACCACGCAAGAGTGGCTTTGCCAACGCCTTTTGGGCCGGTGATCAGCCAGGCGTGGTGCATCCGGGTGCCTGTGACCGCTTCAAGGAGTTGCGCTTTGGCGTCGTCATGGCCGTAGACCTGGGCCGTTTCGCGGGGATGTGGTGCGCCATCGGCACGGTCTGCTTCCGGGAGGTCGTCTTCGGTCATGTTTTATCGGGCCCACATGCGTGGGCCGTTCTTGGATATTTATGCCAAAAAGAAAGTGTGCGGGTCACGCTGTGGCCTGTGTGATGGCGCGGATGTCGGTGGCGATGTCGTTTGCGCTGCGGTTGCCGTCGATCAGGTGGCAGCGGGAGGGGTAATCCCTTGCGAGCGCGAGGAAGCCTGCCCGAAGTTTGTGCTGGAAGGCCGCGCCCATATCTTCGAAGCGGTCTTCGCCGGAGTTGCGTGCGAGGCCGCGAGCGAGGGCGGCGTCGGGGTCCATGTCGATGATGAAGGTGAGGTCCGGTTCGATCCTGATCACCGCGTCATGGAGGCGATCTACGAGGGTGCGCAGGTCGCCGCGTGCCGCGCCCTGGTAGACGCGGGTTGAATCCGCAAAACGGTCGCAGATTACGGTCTTGCCGGCTTTGAGAGCGGGTTGGATCGTGCGTTCGAGGTGATCGCGGCGCGCGGCGGTGAAGAGCAGAATCTCGGTTTCCGGCGACCAGCGATCGGGGTCACCTTCGACGAGCAGGCGGCGGATGTCTTCGGCGCCGGGCGCGCCGCCGGGCTCGCGGGTAAGGATCGCAGGCAGGCCGGTGCCCGTGAGGTGGTCGTGGAGCAGCCGGCTTTGGGTGGATTTGCCCGATCCGTCGATGCCTTCGAATGTGATAAAGCGTGCGCGCGTCATTCCATCAGCGTTTGCACCTGACCCATTGCCTTGTCAAACAGGACATTGGCCGAGGCGCGGATGCGCGGGATAAAACCGCCGTAGGCAACGTCGCGGTCGGAGACGAGGTCGATGCGTTTTTCGGGCATGTCGCGAGCTGTGATAACAAGTTCGCCAACTTTTGTTCCGGCGGCGATGGGAGCTTCCAGCGGTGTGGCGTATTCGACGCGGGTTTCCAACGTATCCTGGCCGATGGCGGGCACCAGAAGGCGGATGTCACTTTCGGTGATCAGGTTGATCTGTTGCTGGCTGCCGAGCCAGACGGGGGCTTGTGTGATTGTGTCGCCTTTCTTGGCGACGTCTCTGGAGAGGAACTGGCGGAAGCCCCAGTTGATGAAGCTTTCGGCTTCTTGGCGGCGTTCGGCGTCGGTTTCGAGACCCGAAAACACGAACACGATGCGGCGGTCGCCTTGCATGGCGGAGCCGACGAGGCCGTAGCCTGCTTCCATTGTGTGGCCGGTCTTGAGGCCATCGGCGCCCATGTCGAGCCCGAGAACGGGGTTGCGGTTGAAGCGGTTGGAAGGAGAGCGGCCGTCGAAGTCATATTCTTCAAGGGCGAAGTAGCCATAGTATTCGGGGAAGTCGGTGATGAGGCGGCTGGCGAGAACGGCTAGGTCATGCATCGACATGCGGTGGTTTGGGTCGGGCCAGCCCGAGGCATTGGCGAAGGTCGAGTTCTTGAGGCCGATCTCGGGGCCGCGCGCGTTCATCTGGCGCGCAAAGGCGTCTTCGCTGCCGGCAAGACCTTCGGCTACCACGATGCAGGCGTCGTTGCCGGACTGGACGATGATACCTTTGATCAGGCTTTCGACCGTGGGGCGGTCGGTTTCATCGAGAAACATCGTCGAGCCGCCCATCAGGCGGGCTTTAGTCGATACACCGAAGGTGGTGTCCAGCGTGACGCGGCCATCGCGCAGCGCGTCGAACAGCATGTAGAGGGTCATCAGTTTGGACATGGAGGCCGGGGGAAGCGGAACGTCGGCGTTTTTCTCGAACAATACCGTGTCAGTGGTTACGTCGTAGAGGTAGGCCGAGGTGGCGCGGGTCTCGAAGGCGGCCGCGGCCGGCTGTGGCAGTGCCGTGGCGCATGCCGTGGTGACGATCAGGGCGAGGATGGCGATGTGGCGGAGCATGGGGGCCTCCGGGTATGGGGGATCAGTTTGAGACGAGGAAGGCGTCGGAATAGCCGAGCGCCTTCACTTGGGACAGGATTTCGGTTTGGTCGTCTGGGTTGGTCATGGGACCGACGAGGACGCGCCAAAAGGTGCCGCTGGCATTGGTTCCGGGCACGATCGTCGGCACGATGCCACCTTGGCGCAGTCCGGTTGCGGCCGCGCTGGCATTGGCTTCGACGGTGAAGAGGCCGACCTGAACGTAAGGGTTGTTGAGGCTTGGCGGAGTTACGGCTGGCTGGCTGGGAGCCGGGGTGCTAACCGGCTCTGGGGTTACGGCGGGGGGCGCTGCGGGGGCTGGTGCGGCGGGCGCCGGAGCTGTCGCAACGGCAGCGGTTGAGGCTGCGGCTACTGCGCGACGTTGCGGGCGCGCGTTCGCGGAGAGTGCAGCGGATGAGGCGTCAGCGGCGTCGATTGCGGCGGCGGCGCTGGTTGTGATCGGATCGAGCGTTTCGGTCTGGACCTCAGGTGCGGCGGCGCCTTCGACCGACTCCGGCTCGTCACTTGCCTCTTCGGCGGCGCCGCCTCCGAAGAGGCGGGCGAAAAAGCCCTGTCGTTTCGGCGGCTCGGCGGGCGCTTCAACGGTTGCATCACCAAGCGATGCGGCGACCGTTTCGTCCGTGGCCTCATCTTCGGCGGGTTCCTCGACGAGTATAGGCGCAGGCTCAATTGTGATTTCTTCTTGCCGAATGACGACAATGTTCAGCTCGGTTGGCTGACCGGCAAGGATACCGAGTGCTCCGGCGGCATCGGAAGAGAGCTGGATGCGTGGTCCGGGGTTGGCACGTTCACGGCGAAAAAGCGCCCCGAGCACCGACTGACCATTGGTATTGTTGGTTATGCGCACGCGTTCGGGATCGCCGACGTCGGGGTGCGCGACCCAGAGCCCGCCCAGGGAAGGACGGCCATCCCACAGCGCGAGTTCTTCGGCTGAGAAAATATCGGCGCGCTCGACTTCGCGGATTTCGGTGCGAGCCTGTGCGGTGGCGGTTGTGGCGCTGGCACTGTCCTGTGATGCGGGTGCGGTCAGGAACTGGCCTTCTTCGCAGGCGGTCAATACAAGTGTTGCTGCTGCGAAAAGTGGGATCGCTGCCTTGAACTTCATGGTCATTCCGCCTGCTCCTGTTCGCGTCCCCTTCAGGGGCGCGCGCATTGTTCTGGTGCCTCGGTCCGGTCACTTTCGGACCGGTTTGGAGAAATACTACAGCCAACGCGCGCTGGTGAAAAGCAAAGACACACGCAAATAGGCGCCGGCTTGCCACAATGATGTGTAATTGGCCGAAAAGCGGGGGTTTCAGAATCGCGCGGCGCGACATATTAGAGGCGCTGTCGGAGGAGTGGCAGAGTGGTTGAATGCACCGGTCTTGAAAACCGACGTAGGTGAAAGTCTACCGTGGGTTCGAATCCCACCTCCTCCGCCAATATCCATATACCCCTTATTTATATGACGATTAGGCGATAATTTAAGACGCTTACCACCCCGGTCTACCACCCCGGTCTACCACCTCGGTCTACCATCCACATTTTTTGGATATTCTGAGTGAAGGCTAGGGGGGGGTCGATTCCTTTAGGATCATGTCTCGTCGGTTGCTTGGCCGCTTTCTTTATGCCGCTGACGGACACCAGCGCTGATTTCGCAGAGGACACCCAGAACAATTCCTGCAAAGGCCATCCTAGCTCCAAGATCAACCGCTTTACCGGGAGGCATCCTTGGTCCGGGCCGCGTAGGGTCCACAAATTCGGGAGGGTATATCATCCCCAACAGACCAAGAATAAGCGTCAGACCGCCAAGGGCCACAAGGATAAGTGCGACCACAGTTCCAATCTTAGTGAATGGCATCAAAATCTCCTGAAAAATGGGGAAAGGTAGGGAGCCTAAAGACTAACGCTTGGATGTTTGAATGCGGACATTGATTTGGCACAAGCTCAGAAAACCTGCGTATCAGGTAGGACCAAGCAGGGTCATTCCTTTCGCTTTCTGTCGTTAATTCGTTTGTCCAGAAGCACACCGAGCTTTCTTGGCAGCCAGACACACAAAGCTACAAAAACGAGAACCACCAAAACTAGTTCGGCCATTGATTTCCTCTGCAAATTGACTGGTCCAAATAGTTACATTGGGGCTTCTATCCTTGCCGATCAATGGCTTTCCTTGCTTCATTAACATCGTGCCAAAGCTGTCCCATTGCGTTCACACCGTTCTCAGCCAGAGTGATCGTATACCCCTTGTATTCTTCGATCTCACCATCAACCGGCGCGGCTCTTTTTTGAATAGGTTTCCCAGGTGCATCGACATTAGACGCAACGCTGTCAGGGCTCTCAATTTCACTTGCCGCTGTATTGTCTTCACTTTCCGCCATGGAAAGTTCGAACGTCTTTCCCAAAACCAGCAGGCCGATAATCGCAGCGAAAGGGCTAAAGACCAGCGATATCAGGACCCAACCTAGCTGGGAGCGGCCTCGCGTTTCAGCCATTTGCATAGGTAGCAAGATGTAGAGCCAAAGCGCAAAACCAAGAGCCAACAGCGCAAAGAGAAAGCCAACAATACCATCCATTAGCGACAGTCCGCTTCGTGGTCACCAACGCCAATCATAACAATCTCGCCGTTGTCGTCTCTGTTGATGGTGGTCATTAAAGCAGATCCGCCGTTTATGACTAGGTGAACCGTCTGCGATACGTCACGCCCCAGCGGGTTGATGTCAAAGGCGCAGAAAAACGCACCCTCTTTCTCTGTGCAGGAACCGGCCACGTCTCCAAAAAAAGGGTTCGACCATGTTGCCAAACTGCCATCAGACCTCAGAGTGCTACTCTTACCCCAGCTGCATTCGATGGGCTTTGTGCCCCCGATGAAGAAACTCCTGTCACCGTTCTCCTGAGCGAGGGCTGGTGTGGTTGTGAAGAGTGCTGTTGCCGCTAGGGCTGATATAAAGGTCTGTCTCATGCCTATAAGAATGTACGATGAGTTGGGCAATTTGAAGGAAGGGTTTGGATTATTTTGCAGATAGGGTTGGGTACCGCAGCGACCGGATTCATCCTCCAGCTTTTGAGAGGGTCCCACGTCGATTCCTAGACATAAAGAAACCGGAGACTCCATCTAAAGAATCCCCGGTCAGTTTGGATACTTGCGCTCGGTTATGCTGTCAGACGGTAGACCGACTGTCTAGATATTCCCAATTCCCTAGCAGCATGTGTCTTGTTGCCTAACCTTGCGACAGTCTCTCTCACTTTATCAACGTCAATGCTTGGTGGTCTTCCTTTGAACGGCGAGTCTTCACCCTTGGCAAGTGCCGCATCTATACCGGCTCTTTGGCGGGCTTTCCTGAGGCTGGTCTCAAATTCAGAAACAGCACCAAGAATGTGATATGTCATTTTGCCTTCTGGCGTTGTTGTGTCGATAGACTGATCTAAGACCTTGAGTTGCACACCTTTGGATTCAAGCTTCCCTGTGATCTTGAGCAAGTCAGTCAGTGAACGGGCCATACGGTCCAGCTTGGTTATGACAACGACGTCACCTTCCCGTACATAATCCAACAATGCCTCAAGCTGGTCCCGTCCTTGCGTAGTTGTGCCTGTGAATTTCTCAGAGAATACTTTGGTACAGCCAGCTTGCTCTAAAGCAGATAATTGAACGTCCAGTGATTGAGTACGACTTGAGACTCTTGCGTATCCTATTTTGACTGACATTACGCTGCCTCCTGTTCATAATGTTGAGCAAGTTCCCGGTAATCTATTTCACCAAGTGAACAATTCAGAATGTCACGGACAAAACCGCTTTCTAAAGTGCTGAGTTCAGTTTCTAGGATATTCTCAACCAGTTCCTCTATATTGTCCTCATTAACTGGCACGCCTTCTTCTTCATACATAGTAAGGACATCACCTAGCCAAAGATTAACCAGCCAGGTTTCCTTATTTTTCCATCCATTATAAGCCATCTTTTAGCCTCCTGTAACGTATGACTTGATGGACCTAATGTAACGTAAAATAAAGCGATTCGCGAGTCATTAGCGACAGTTTGGGGCGGATTAATAGCCTCTTATGTGAGTGTACTCTGTCGTTACAGTAGGTCGAATCACTAAGTCCTTCTAGCTCTCTTTTATAAAGGTTGTGTCAACACTTGTAATACAGTGTTCACGATTCGTTCCCTCAGATTCCACCCTTAATCAAAGTCAATATGTTAACGCTAACGGGTTGCAGATGTCTGGCACTTTTTCCTTACTATATTGAGTATAACCTACACGCGAAACTGAACCCTACGTAGGAAATAGACCAGCATGGGAAATAGACCCGCATGGGAAATAACTCTCAGTCGCCGCGTGGCTCTTTCAGGGGAATATAACAACGTTGCCGTATAACGTTGGAGGTCTGTTCAAACGGGAATGGATGTTTGCTTCTCTACCCATAGCGGTCAACCGACTGAATGACTCAGATGTCTCCCACGAGCCCATAGCGGATAATCCTCAAATCTTGTATTTTACTCTCATGGCCAAAAAGCTGACAAATGAAGATTTCGTATTTCGTGCACAGGGAATTCACGGCCTTCGTTATGATTACTCACTAGCGAACTACATCGATACTGGTACTCCAGTGAAAATTATTTGCCCGAAGCCAGGACACGGCGAGTTCAGGTGCTCACCGAGAAACCATTTGCGCCCAGTCAATGCTCGTGGGTGTCCAAAGTGCGGACGAGAGAGGCAGATTAAAGCAGCGACCAAGCCGTTTGATCTATTTTGGTCCGAGGCACAGGTTATTCATGGCGGAAAGTATCGTTACCTCGCCGAGACCTACAATGGTGCTAGAGTGAATATGGGCATTGTTTGCGAGAAGCACGGACGATTTCAGCAGTCTCCTGACAGTCACCTACGGGGGGCAGGCTGCCCAAAATGCGCTGGTGAAGCGCGGGCCGACAAGTACCGAAGTCAACATGCCCGAGCAGTCGCAGAAAGCATTAAAGGACTTTCTGAAGGCATGGTTGAGCTCGATATCCCTAGCTACGAAGGTCAAAATGCAGAGGCCAATTTCACGTGCAAACTACATGGCGAGTTCTGCCGTCGAGTTATTTATGCCCTTCTGACGACAAATCCCTGCCCGGAATGTGCGCGAATGGCTCAGCATAACTTTCCGCAAGATGCTGAAAGTCTCAAAAGGGCCATCCTTTTGGCTTTGGGATCTGGATACACAGTTGAACCGTTCGAGTATGCTGGGCGTAACACTGAGGTAGGGCTCTGCTGTGGTAACTCGGAGCACCCGCCATTTAAAAGGATTATTGGCAACATATCTAGGGTGCGTGGGTGCCCAACATGCGGACAACAAGCGGCGTCCAAGAAGCGACAAGAGGCAATCAGGCGGCTTGCAAAGAGGTCCCGCGTTGACCGCTTCGAGGCTTGGCTTGCGGCAGCTATTGAGACGCACGGTGAGAAATTTGATTACTCACACGTCGACTATCGGACCGCCCGTGAAAAAGTGAATATTATATGCTCGGTTCATGGGCCGTTCTTACAGTCCCCGGCTGATCACCTTGCGGGCGGCTGTAGAAAATGTGCTGATACTGACCTCAAAGGGCGATACACAGACGAGTTCTTCGAAAAGCATCCTGATGCTGGGTATCAACCCGCCTTGCTCTACTATCTGCGCCTCAGATTTCACGAGGTCGGCTTCTACAAGGTTGGGATAACCATCAATGATGTCGCAAAACGTCATGCGATGTTGAACACACTGCCGGGATTAAAATTCGATACGTTGGCCGAAGCCCCCATGACACTGCGGGAAGCGTACGAGACCGAACAAAAAATTCAATTGGAACACGGCGATCGCTCGCGGTCCCAGCTTCCCTTTCCCAAATATATTCAACGCCAAATTCGGGTCGGCCCTTCCGAGTGTTTCCTCAGACCGCTCACTGCGGAAATGTTCGCCAAGTACTTCGTTTAAACTAACGACATCAAACGGCGGCTTTGTCCGCATAACAGTCATTAGGTCAATTTGAATGAATGTCCGGTTCTCTTGAAAGCGGTCGTTGAACTGCCAATCCCGTTGGGGGCCAACATCAGACGAACCTAGGTAGGGCGATATTCACGATGTAGACGAGCGCTCTCGTTGGAGGTTTGAGATGGTTTTCGCCCTGAATGGTATGAGGGAAATGAGCCGACACAACCCCAGGTGAATCAGTAGGCTCGCTGTGCGCGCCGGAAGCCAAGTTGCCCCGATCATCCAAGCCAAACCACATCGAAGATCAATATATTGTGGTCGGTCAAATCTAATATACCTCATTTAGATAATTATAGATTTTCCCAGACCGTGAGCTGTTCCGAATGGCGTGTGAATTGACTGGAACGAGCGTCCTGCCTCTTGAAACCCGATCCAGATGGCCCCAGATACCTCAAAGGCGGCCTAAGTACTTGTTTTATAATTGTTTTATGTATGTCTGCCTATGAAATTTCTATAGGTTCTTAGGATAGGAAAGACATGAAAGATAATAATGATTTCAAGAAAGGAATGCGCGTTACATTAAAAGGCGATGCATTCGTAACAGTAAAATTTGAACCAAGGACAAGCGAGACTGAAGCTTACGTAAATCGTCTTGTTGATGAGCTTGAGCTTATATCCCCAAACGACCGACCAACAACAAAACAGAAGTATGTGCGCTGTGTCTCGGATGTAGTGGTGGCAACCATGTCGAGCACTTCTGGCTTGATCTGCTGGCCTAGAGACAACCACTCCCTTCGTAACAAAGCCTATGGACGGGATATTGCAGAGGACGTGTATCAGGCTCTGCTTGGCAAAGGTCTCATAAAGCTCGTTCAAAAAGGTAGGCGTGGTCTCAGCGCTGTATATCGGATTGATCGGTCAATTGCCGTGGATGGCCTCAGCTTCAAGGAGCATGGCATCGGTCCAGTGATCGAAGTTCGTGCTGAAAAGCAAAAGGTCTACTGGACACCAAATCAGCCCAAGGGACGTATACTCTCACTCACGCAATTTGATGGGCTCTGGCAGCCCCTGGAGCGCGATGTGAGGGCAATCAACGAGGTTATGCAGCTTCACCCCTTAACAGCTCCAGATGGGCGTCAGTGGGCTTCCTGTCGGCGCATATTCAACGACGGAAGACTGGATAGAGGTGGGCGTCTGTATGGTGGTTGGCAAAGTGAGAAAGCAAAGGATCGATTGTCTTTCAAGATTGATAGTGAACCGGTTTGTGAGATCGATATCAAAGGGTCGTTTCTGTTTATTGCGAATGCATTGACCGGATCAAATGTGAACCTCGGATCAGATCCCTATCAGCGCATCCAGTTCGTAAGAGAAGGAGATCCAAGCAAGCGCAACCTGGCCAAAAGACTTGTGTCTTCCATGATGTCTAACCCCAATGAACTGACCAGGTTTCCAACAGGTGACACGAAAAATGAATTTGGAAGAATTATTCCGGTTAAAGAACAGTACAACCTTCCTGCGTCATCCAAAGTAACAGACTATACTAACCAGATCATAAGGGCCTTTCCCTTCCTTAAAGATGTAAGAGGGTCATCAGGGCAACTCATGTACATCGAGAGTACGGTCATTGTGGATGCATTGCTGGCACTAGCAGAAGGGAAAGTTGCGGTCCCTGCCTACCCTGTTCATGACTGTCTTCTCTGCAAAGAGTCTGATGAAGCTCAAGTAATTTCTGCCCTAAAAGAATCTATGATGAATAAGGTGGGTTCTGAACCTGTTTTGGATATTGAGTATGAAAATGGTAAATCAAAGATTGTTCTCCCTAAGGAGTAGTTAGTAAAAATTGATAATGATATAGATGATAATTTAATAAATATCTTAGATGAAGAAGATGACTCTGTGATTGAGGATTTCTAATCTAATTTATCATTTTAGGTGTGTAATATTTAGTATTACATATCGACCTCTAAAGCAGGAAACCGGAAGAGTAATAGTGTAGGAAAAGTCTGGTTAGCCGCTCGTAATTACCAATGGTCGATATCAAGTTTGCAGAGCTAGTGTCGGTCGCTCCAGATGCACCAAGAGATGTTCCCTATTTGCCGATGAAAGAACCGACTAGCGCAACATCGGTTTCGGGAGAGGCATCCACCCCGGCGGTGTGAGCATGATCCTCATTTAGAACAACCACTCCTCCAATTTCAGCGCCGTTGGGACCGAAGAGATTTCCTTCAAATGTGCCGCTTAGTCGGTCATCGGCGGAAAGCAAGGCTAAGCTCGCTGAGGCAGTTCCAGAAAAACTTGTTCCTGTGAGTTGGCCAATTAGCTGAATATCTGAAAGGTTTGTGTCATATAGGTCGATACTAAGGTCTGGCTTTAGCGTTCCAATCATGCTTCCGCTGCTTGGGGCAAGCCTAATCTCTGTGGTACCATCGCAGCAATATAAGAATAGGTCTTGGCTTGATTTGTTCAGGTAGACTAGTTGTCCGTTCCATACCCCTTTGTAGGTAACGTATGATGGCGTTGGCAGACTGTCAGATCGTTCGCCAAAAACGTAGAACTCTTGTCCGACTTGGCTGCTGCTCCCTCCACATCCCCAAGGGGTACAACTGGTAATGTCAACGTCGATCAGCCTCACGTCTGCAAGGCTAACATGTTGCCATAGAGCATCGCCCTCTCCACTTGGCACGTACGTGTAATAGGGCACCGCTGGCCCGCCCTCATCGGAAATATCTGGAGCATCTTCTAGGCGACCAGCTACTGCATTTCCTGCCAAAAACCTATATCGGTTTTCGATATCTGCCGTATCTTCGTACACTATTGTACCATCAGGCGAGTAACGGACGGGCGCAATCTGCGGATCACCATCGAACACGTTGGCCGCGTAGAAAGCCATTCGACGCCCCCCCGGTTCAGCATCGTCGACTACACTGAAAAGCAAGAGCTCAGGACCAGCTGGCGGTTCTGGGGAGGTAGGCGGTTGGTCCGAAGGAAGGGGCTGGGAAGGCAAATTTCCGCCTCCACCGCAGGCAGCCAAAATCAGAAGCGCCAACAAAGTAAGCTTTGAAGTCATACTAAATCCCTTCCGGTGATTTAATGTAGAGTAGAAGTTTCTATCTGTATTGATTCTGATCAAGCCCAATTCACAAAAATCCCCGCCACAATGGGGAGCGCGACGGGGTGTATGCGGCGGATTTTCAGTGAATCAATCCGTAGCTTGCCAAGAAGAGTAGTGGATTTCGAGAAGCTTATTTAGATAAGAATATCGATTAAGCGACTAAGGTTATTTATTAATAATTAAACCGCTAGATAATGTGAGGCCCTTCTGTTAAATCAGTAGGGTCTTTTTTATGTCTACCTGCGACAGTGGGCTTATTTGGAGGATATAATGGCTAAGAAATCAGAAGAACGCGACTGGGCTGATATTATCAGTGAGGTTCGCAGCAAGGCGAAGTCGGAAGCGGAAGAGGCTGCTGAAGAGATTAAGACTAAAATGAAAGAGTTGGTGGAAAAGGTACGTGCTGCTAACTTTCATGATGAAGCAGAAGAGTTCTTGGCTAAGGTACGCAAGCTTGCTGAAGACTTCTCTAAGTCAGAGGATGGACCTATAAAGTCTAAGACTGGCACCAGAAAAAGTGATCACAGGTACCGCGACGACAGCGGCAATCTCTACAAGCGTCCTCCCCGCGCTGAAGGTAAGCAGTGGACAGAGGCTCAGAAGAAGAAGTTTCGGGAGAACTTTATCAGCTGGAGTAGCGAGTAACTAATGTCAGACGACTACATCCACACTGAAGACCCCGGCTTTGAAGACTTCGTTAAACGAGAGCTTGATGGTTTGGCGTTACGTGCTGATGAGCATGGTATTTGCTTAGACTGCCTAACAGACAGAGTAATCGTGGAAATGGTGGCCAGTCTCACCCGTGCAGGCATCTCAGCTAGAGATATTCTCAGCATGGTGCTGGATGGAATAGACTTGGCACAATTTCCATTAGACGAAGACGAAGGGGACGGACCTGCAAGACGGATGCACTGACCCTATCGACTGTCCGTTACATAATGGAACTGCCTGCATAACTAACTACGTCAGTGGTTTCAGTGGGCTATGGATATATCAACCGGGGCAGGAGCCAACTGAGATTACGGAGGATTGAGCGATGCCACGAACGAAGAGCTTGGCCTTGAGCTTTTTACTTTTCACGATGGCGTGCGAAGGGAACGAACCCGAGACAAGGCATGTAACCCATTACAATCAGAACGGCGAGGTTGTGTTTGAGGGCGAAGTCAATACTGGGGCGCGAGTCAGAGCCGCTAATAACAGAGACCTCGCTTTGACCCTTGGGTGGTGCTTTTTGACGGTTGGTTTAGGGTGCGGAGGTCAGTTGCGATAGACCGCATCCGATCAACATGAAACTCATTCTTGCAGTCATATTCACTCTGTCTGCTACCACTGCCTTTGCCGATGGCCGTTATCAACTTGTTCCTGTGGTCGGCAAATTCTCAACAGAAGTCTGGATTATTGACACCAAGACAGGGGCAACTCGCTTATGTTCGTCCCAAGCACGGGCTGAAGAGGCGGCTCAAAGATGGGGAACTGAAGGGAAAGCTACTCGTGTGTTGGTGTTGTCCTGATGCCTGCCACGGTGACGTTCTGCTCGAAAGGGCAGTGATCCTTATCGGTAGCTAACCTTGTCCAGAGCATCCTTCACAGCACTGAACTCAACCCCATTGGAATAGACGCCATAGGTCATGGTTTGGATCTCGTGGCCTATCAAAGGTGCAGCATGGCTTTCGGGTACTCCAGCGGTCTGTAACTGACTGGCAATTGTGTTTCTCCAGCTATGGAAGACGTGACGGGGGCCATAACCAAGCTTGTTCTTCAGTCTGCCAAACCGTTTCCCGATAGCATTGGACCGATCTCCGTATTTGTTCTGTGATAGTCCAGAGATCAGGAAACCATCCTTGGACGTGTCTTTGAGACGTGTGACCAACTGAGCGATGTCTCTGTGGATCGGAACAACGCGGTTGCCAGCACTGGTCTTGGCGTCTGCAATGGTGAAGCGGTCGGTATCTACATCATCACAGCGTAAGGAACACAAT
Organism: Boseongicola aestuarii; assembly: GCF_900184815.1. Taxonomy (GTDB): domain Bacteria; phylum Pseudomonadota; class Alphaproteobacteria; order Rhodobacterales; family Rhodobacteraceae; genus Boseongicola; species Boseongicola aestuarii. The sequence continues at coordinate 221,530 of NZ_FXXQ01000006.1, forward strand.
TCCTCAATTCTCATGCCTGTGTGAGCACCAACCCTAATCAAGTCGGACAGCAACTCATCATCAACTGGAACAGCATTCAGGAGCTTGTGGTAGTCCTGTACAGTGTAGGCAAGGCGTCCCTTGGGCTTTGCTGCTGCTTTGGTCTTACGCTCTCTCACAACGCCTCTGAACGGGTCTATGGACCGATCCACACCTTTACGGTCTTGGAGCCATTGCCAGTAGTTGCGGATGCCAGCCAGCTTTCGTTTGCATGTAGTGGCCGAGTTACCCTGCTTTGCCTTTAGACCGTCTTCTACCCACGCGTACACAGCATCCCATTTGACTTCATCGGCGTACTGAAACCGTTGCAGGAACTCTCTGACGTCTGCCAGCATCATATCCCGGTACTTGTCGGTGTATTCGTCTAACGTGGCTTTCCAGCTATCGAAGTGCTCAGCCAGTAGGATGCGACCCTTGAAGACCACTGCATAGGCATCCTCTAGGTCTTGGTAGCGGTTGGGCTTATTGGGTTCGTTTCTCGCGTAGCTACCCTCAGTAACGAGGATGTCGTCTGCAAGCTCTCTGGCATCAGCTTCGGAATACTCATCCACACCGCGACGGAAATCAGCAACGGTAGCTTCAACGCTTTCGACACCACTTCGGGCAAGTTCGATTTCCCGTTTCCACTGAGCGATAAGGGGCAGGGCGCGTAGTTCGGCTTCGGATTGGCTCTCTGTTTTGAGGGATTGCTTAAACCTAGCCCTGCCATTGAACTTGGGGCGTAGAGCCTTTGGTATGTCCAAGACAGCGTGCCACGTCCTGTAGTGTCGCTTGATGTATCGGGGCATGGTTCGAAACCCACCTCTGAAATGCTGCTTCCACCCCGGTCTACCACCCCGGTCTAAAGCTGTATACCCCTTATTTATATGGTTTATTGAGGAAATGAACTCTGTGTCAGAAAATCCCACCTCCTCCGCCAGTACTCAATTTCATCTGTTTCTATTGAGTGGAGATTAGGCGCGTTAACGCCTTATTTCGTTGAAATAAACGCGGATTGGGCATTTCACTGGCTTTCATTCAATTGTATCTGTATGCTTTCCTTGGGTGGTATGGAAAGTGGTATTTATTGAATGGCCCTCACCGGGAAGCTGACGAAAAAGCTGGTCGAGACTCTTGGTCCTGGTCGTCATGGCGATGGGGGCGGGCTCTACCTTGTTGTTGATTCCACCAAAAGTATGGCTCGTCGCTGGATCGTTCGCGTCACGGTAAAAGGTCAGAAAAACCGGAAGGGAGCACCATTACGCACGGACTTCGGTCTGGGTGGGGCGGATGTAGTCACTCTGAACCAAGCGCGGGAGCGGGCACTAGAGTATCGCCGGATGGCGAAGCAGGGGCTTAACCCTCGCTTCAACGGCAGGCAGGAAATCCCGACATTCGAGGAAGTCTCGCAGCAGGTGTTTATCGAGCGGCTTCCGACCTGGAAGAACGCCAAACATGGGCAGCAATGGATCAACACACTCCGAGACTATGCATTCCCCAAGATTGGCCGGATGCCGATTGATAGTATTGGCCAGCCCGAAGTGCTCATGTGCTTGTCGCCCATCTGGACGGAGAAGCACGAAACGGCGCGGCGGCTGGCGCAGCGGATCAAGACTGTTCTGGATGTGGCGAAGTCTAAGGGATTTCGGTCAGGTGAGAATCCGGTGACGGCCATTAAAGACGCTAAAGTTTTGCCGACCGTTCGGGCGAAGGTGCAGCACCACGACGCGATGCCTTGGCGGGAGGTGCCTGCCTTCTATGCCAGTCTTGTCCCACAACGGCGATGGCGGCGAAGGCGCTGAGGTTCACGATATTGACCGCAAGCCGTACGTCTGAAGTTCTGGAGATGAAGTGGCCGGAAGTGGACTTTGACGCTGAGCTTTGGACGGTGCCCGCGGAACGTATGAAAGGCGGAAAGGCGCATAGGGTTCCTCTGACAGACGAGATGCTGGCAATTCTTGAACCTCTCAGAGCCCTGCAATCTGAGTATGTATTTGAAGGGCAGAAACGTCATCGGCCGCTATCAAATATGTCCATGTTGATGCTGTTGCGTCGGATGAGCGCCGATGGCTTCACCGTGCATGGATTTCGGAGCAGTTTTCGGGACTGGGCGGCGGAGGTAGCGAACGCCCCACGTGAGGTTGCGGAGGCTGCATTGGCGCATCAAGTTGGGTCGGATGTGGAACGGGCTTATGCAAGGTCAGATTTGCTTGAGCGGAGGCGGGCGCTCGCAAGCGAATGGGCTAGTCATCTCGAAGCGAGCAAGCCAAGTTTATTGGGAGCGAATTCATGAAGAAAAGCACCTTTTCCGGCCTAGACTATTGGCGTCTGGCTGACGAACTATCAGTGATAGATGCCTCGTTTCTCACAATGCTCGCTGACCCAGGTCATTTCGCCCTACAAGATCCTAGAAATCCCGGGAACAGTATTATCTTTCAAATCGCTGGCTGGTCGGACAGTCAACTTGACCGTGCCGGGGAGGACGATGAAGGGCGCATTCTAGTGGATGGCTCGAAATTCAGGGCGGTTTTCAAAGCTTTGAGAAACGCAATACTCGCAAACAAACTGCAAGCAAAGATCACCAACTGGGCGAGGCACCCCGAGCGGGAGTACTATGGTGATTACACTGGCGAAATTCCCGCGGAAACAGATGAAGACACAAGGAACTACGGTTTTGCTCTTTCGCGAGGAATACCAACTGTCTTCAGCAATGCTGATAGCATAACGGACTTGTCCAAAGACCCCTGGGATCGGAAGTTGTTCATCTTGAAAGAGCCCGACTGGGGTAACACCACAGTTGAAGTCGATGAGCTGAAGTATTGGTTTTTGGCGCGAGGAGTAGCGCCTCACTTCTTCTTTCCTGAAGGGGTCGCAGAGAGTTTTCGGGACAGATCTCACCCGCGATTCTCACCAAAGCTCGCGACGGCGCTTGCTGCTTGGGAGGCTGTGAGAAGGCCCTCGAAAAATAAGAGCGTCAAACAGTCGCTGGTCGATTGGATTATCAGCAACGGGGTCGGATATGGCCTCGGAAACGCCGATGGTGTCGTAACTCCCACCGCCGCTGATGAAATAGCAAAGATTGCAAATTGGCAAACGTCAGGCGGCGCTACACCAACATACGTGGAAGACGTCGACAATGTTGAAGCCGCAAGCAAAGGAATTCAGAACTTCGAGCAGGTGATAGACCCGCATGCGGAACCATTTCATGACGAGCATGAAGCCGAAAAGGACAGCGAGATACCATTCTAATACCTAGGTAAGCTCTACCTGGGTATAGTGTATAACTATTTGACAACATTTGCTTAATGCAATCGACGTTCCGTCAAGAGGCTAAAATCTCCTCGTTTCCAACGCGCTTTTGCATTCAAGTTATGGGCCAGTTTTCTTAACTTGTGCGGGTATCCGTAGGAAGTAATTCCGAACATCTATGCGCCATCGCAACCAATCCGAAAGGACGCGCCGATGGCAAACATCTTCGACAACAACCGAACCTACATTCTTGGTGACCCTGAACTTCACCTTTTGGGCACCCGAGAAAAACTCGCGCAATGGCGGCACCGCATGGTCGGGCCACCTTGGGTCAAGATAGGCCGCAAAGTCGCCTATCTGGGCACTGACCTGAACAATTGGTTGGCGGCTCAGCGCACCGATCCCAGCAACGAGGCCGCATAATGAAAAACCCCAACTCCGCTCGCGGGGCCGGGGCTTTTCGAGTGACATCAGATGACACCCTCACAAGTCCATCTCATGCCACAGAATGCCTCTTCCCAACAAGGAAAAATGACCGGCGCTATTTCTGGTCGAAACACACGAATGCCTATGAACGGCTCACGATCCGCAAAGGGAGAATTGAGCATGAGTAGGAGCACACAGAAACCAAAAGAGCAGTACGTCCCGCTGGGCTATCCGTTCCTCAAATCACCGGCCTGGCGGTCCCTCTCTGGGGCCGCCGTCAAAGTCTGGCTGGAGCTTCACACGCGGTATCATGGTGGCAACAACGGCCGGCTGTTCCTGTCACTCAATGAGGCGAAGGACGCGCTTGGGATGGGCAAGAGTTCGGTCCAGCGGGCCTTCAGGGAATTGGAGGTCAAGGGCTTCATCGTCATGGAAAAGGAGGGCAGCTGGTATCACCGTCAAGCGCATGAGTGGCGTCTGACGACCAAGTCGATGCAGACAGTCAGGGGGAAGCAAGCTGCAACGAATGACTGGCGCGATTGGCGACCTCCAAAAACAAAACACGGTCCCAAAACGGACCCGTCAGCCTCTCTGGTGGTCCCGTTTGAGGACCCAAGGCGGCGTCATGGTCCCGTTTGAGGACCCGTCAGAGCCATTTCGGGCCGATCCTTCGGTCCTGATACGGGACACTAATACTAACCACTCCCTGTTAAGCGAGGCAGACATGAGCAAGAGCAGTAACAAGACGGATGCAAAGAGGACGTCGAGGACGAAGCCACCCCAAACCGAGGTTGTCGACAGTGAGGCGATTGAGCGTTTGGTTGCGAAGAAGTCAAAGCGTGTGCCCGGTCCAAAATTGAAGTTGGATTACGATGAAGAGGCCAGGAGTTTGGTCATCCATGTGGACCACGAAGACGAGGCCGCTGGGATTGCCCGTTCGATGCTAGAGTTGGGCATTACAGACGATCGGGTGTTTGACGGCTTTCTCAGCCATATGGCCGCGCTTGGTGAGAATGGTCAGGTCGCCTCGGAGCGCGCCACCAACTTTGCGCTTGGCTTTGTTGCGTCAATTGAGCCGCGCGATGAAGTCGAGGCCATGTTAGCGGCTCAGATGGCGGCCACCCATCAGGCGTCTATGATGATGGCCCGGCGCCTCAACCATGTCACCAACATTCCTCAGCAGGATGCGGCGGAGCGTGCCTTCAACAAGCTGGCGCGGACCTACACAACACAGATGGATGCTCTGAAGCGATACAGGGCGAAGGCCCAGCAGACCGTTCGCGTTGAGCGAGTAACCGTCAACGAAGGTGGGCAGGCGATTGTTGGCTCCGTGAACCATGAGGGGGGAGGGGATGGCAAAAAGTGACGATAACCCCATGAGCCCTGTTCAGCGCCTCAGAAACGCGCCCAGATGCCACGCGATGGCTAAGCGGACCGGTAAGCGCTGCATGTGCCCTGCAGTTCGCGGGTGGGCTGTGTGTCGCGTACACGGCGCAGGAGGCGGCCATAGAGAGGGTCCAAGCCATCCTCGTTGGGCGCATGGTGGGAGATCGCAAGAGACCGTCCAGGCGAGGCGGCTGGCCAGCGTGTTGGCGCGTTTGTCCAATGAGCTTGAGTGATTGAACTGCGTAGATGCAGAAATGAACGGTAAACCCAAGAGCGGTCATTGGTGCACAGCGCAGCGAATGACTGTTTTGAGCCCAAAGCGACGAATGCTGCACTGAGCGCAAGTGTCCTTTACTCAATCTCTGGATGAAGCCGTCAGCGGCGCAAAAGAAATGTCGAATTTGGCTGAAATCGCCAAATACCTGACTACGAAAGACTACTCAAACGAACGCGTTGGGCGTGGCTGAATCATAATAAGCCGGCATTGAGGGTCTTTGAAAACCAAAATTCATTCACGACGAAGAGTCTGCAGCTCAAATGTGGGGAAATGGATGGGAGACAGGGTCTTCGCCCAAGACTTAGTATATTGCTTTGGCTCTCAAGAGTACGGCTGGCAACAGTCAGGCGGCACAAATGCTAAACATTACGCCGCAGCGTTATTGCACCGATAACAAGGTATCATGCGTCGCCTTTTCGTGTGAAAGCCAAGAAATTGCTTCCTGAATCAACTGCTCCCCGCTAGCGTTGGGATCTGGGAGGAACAATAAATGAAAATAATGAATACACTTATGTCGGGCGTCGCTTTTGCTTTTGTCGTCGCTCTGGCCGGCCCTGCTGCCGCACAGGATTGCCCCCGCGGCACTCTAGACGAGCGTTTTTGTGACGTTGACGGTGACCTTGTCGCTGACACACCAACTGACCCAGCCGATCTGGTCGACCCGGACACGCTTATCTTTGCCTATACACCCGTTGAAGACCCGGCTGTCTACAAGACTGCATGGTCTGATTTTCTGACCCACCTAGAAGCGGAAACCGGGAAGTCGGTCGTCTTCTTCCCGGTTCAGAACAATGCAGCTCAGATCGAAGCCATGCGCTCGGGTCGTCTGCACATCGCAGGCTTCAACACCGGATCGAACCCGCTGGCGGTCAACTGCGCGGGCTTCAACCCGTTCACCATCATGGCGTCCAAAGATGGCAACTTCGGCTATGAAATGGAAATCATCACATATCCGGGGTCTGGCATCGAGAAAGTTGAAGATATCAAAGGCAAACAACTCGCTTTCACTTCGCCAACATCGAACTCCGGCTTCAAAGCGCCAAGCGCGATCTTGAAGGGTGATTTCGATCTCTTGCCTGAGCGCGATTTCGAGCCGGTCTATTCCGGCAAGCACGATAACTCGATCCTGGGTGTCGCCAATAAGGACTACATGGCGGCCTCTATCGCGAACTCGGTGAAGTCACGGATGATCAGCCGCGATGTGATTAAGGAAGAGGACGTGGTTGTCATCTACAAATCGCAAACTTTCCCGACCACAGGTTTCGGCACCGCGCACAACCTGACACCCGAGTTGAAAGAGAAGATCCGCAACGCGTTCTTCAACTTCGAATGGGAAGGCACTTCGCTGCAGGCCGAATTCGAGAAGTCGAACGAAGGACAGTTCCTTGAGATGAACTACAAGGACTTCTGGGACGTGATCCGCAAGATCGACACGGCCAATGGCGTCAGCTACGCCTGCGAGTAATTCTTGACTGGGCGGGCCTTCGGGTCCGCCTTTTCCAACAAAAATGACCTGAGGTGGGGAGGCTTTCATGCTGCGGCTTGAGAAGCTCGTGAAAACGTACAAAACAGGCGATCAGGCCTTGAAAGCCGTGGATCTGGACATCCCGGAGGGTCAGGTGCTGGCTCTGATCGGCCCATCGGGAGCCGGTAAATCCACCCTCATTCGCTGCATCAACCGGTTGGTCGAACCGACGTCGGGTAAGGTCTATCTGGGCGATGTAGAACTCACCGGTCTTTCCACAGGCGCTTTGCGCCGCGAACGTCGCCGGATGGGGATGATTTTTCAGGAGTACGCGTTGGTGGAACGTTTGTCCGTTATGGAAAACGTTCTGTCCGGGCGCCTTGGATATGTGGGCTTTTGGCGCAGCTTCCTGCGCCGCTTTCCGCAGTCGGACGTGGACGAAGCCTTTCGCCTACTCGACCGCGTGGGCCTCGCCCACATGGCCGACAAACGCGCAGATGAGCTCTCCGGCGGCCAGCGCCAACGCGTCGGTATCTGCCGCGCTCTTATCCAGAACCCCGCTGTCTTGCTAGTGGATGAGCCCACCGCTTCACTTGATCCCAAGACATCGCGCCAGATCATGCGTCTGATCTGTGAATTGTGCAAAGAACGCGGGCTTGCCGCGATCATCAACATCCACGACGTCGCACTTGCTCAGATGTTCGTGCAACGCGTTATCGGCCTTCGCTTTGGGGCGGTTGAATTCGACGGCCCGCCCGAAGGTTTGACACCCGACGTTCTTACGACAATTTATGGCGAAGAAGACTGGGAAGCGACCATTGAAGCCGTCGATGATGATGACGACAATGACCTCGAAGTGGCCGCCCTATGAGCGATATCGCCCTTGAAATCGAGACCCGCGTCGGCACTCGCTGGAAGAAACCTCCCTTCGTTCAGCGCCCCTGGTTGCGCTGGGCGCTGATTTGGGGATTTGTCGTCTATCTCATCGCCGCCTACATGACGATCGACGTCAACTGGGCACGTGTCTACGAAGGCCTCGAGCGCGGAAAGCAATTCGTGCTCGCCTTCACCTCGCCGGACTTCACGTCACGCTCGGGCGACATTTACGAAGGCATGCTGGAAAGCATTATCATGACCGTCGCGTCCTCGGTTGTGGGCATCGCCATCTCTATCCCCATTGCGCTTGGGGCCGCCCGCAACGTCGCCCCACTGCCGGTCTATTTGATCTGCCGTTCGATCATCGCAATCAGCCGCGCTCTGCAAGAGATCATCGTTGCCATTCTGCTTGTCGCAATCTTTGGTTTTGGTCCGCTCGCAGGCTTCCTGACCCTCAGCTTCGCCACTATTGGTTTCTTGTCGAAACTGCTGGCCGAAGACATTGAGAGCATGGATAAAGTCCAGGCCGAAGCGATAAAGGCCACCGGCGCGCGTTGGACCCAATGGATTAACTACGGTGTCCAGCCACAGGTCATGCCGCGCCTAATTGGCTTGTCGATGTATCGCCTCGACATCAACTTCCGCGAAAGCGCGATCCTCGGACTGGTCGGCGCAGGCGGCATTGGCGCCACCCTGAATACCGCCTTTGATCGCTATGAATACGACACGGCGGCGGCGATCCTGTTGATTATCATAGTGATCGTCATGGCGCTTGAATACCTCTCCGGCATCATTCGGGCGAGAGTACAATAATGCCTACGAAAAACGCAGGCGATCTGAAACTTTGGCAACGCCGCACCCAGCGCGAGAGTCTGTTTCATTGGATGCTCTGGCTAATTGGTATCGCGATATTTGCCTATTGCTGGCAACAAATCTCGGCATCGACAACGTGGTTCTTCGTCTGGGACGCACCACGCATCGCCACCGACATCTGGACCCGCGCCACTCCGCCACGATGGGAATATATTGCCCAATTGGGCAAGCCGGTCTGGGATACGCTGAATATTGCGACTCTGGGTACGATCTTCGCCCTTATCCTCGCAGTTCCGATCGCATTTCTTGCCGCGAGAAACACCACGCCGTCGCGTTTCATCATTCGCCCCATCGCTCTGTTGATCATCGTCTCAACGCGTTCGATCAACTCGCTGATCTGGGCGCTTTTGCTAATCGCCATCATCGGCCCCGGAGTTTTTGCAGGAGTCATCGCCATTGCGATCCGTTCTATCGGCTTTTGTGCCAAGCTGCTCTATGAGGCGATCGAGGAAATCGACGAAAGCCAGGTCGAGGCGATCAAGGCTACGGGCGCGTCTCGCTGGCAGGTCATGGCCTTTGGCATTGTCCCACAAATCATGCCGGCTTTCGCTGGGATTGCGGTCTTCCGATGGGATATCAACATTCGGGAATCCACTGTTTTGGGGCTGGTCGGGGCAGGCGGCATCGGCCTGCAGTTGTCCGCTTCTTTGAATGTGCTGGCATGGCCACAGGTGTCACTAATTCTTCTGGTCATTCTCTTGGCTGTCGTCATCTCGGAATGGGTCTCTGCCAAAGTCCGGGGCGCAATCATTTGATAATGCACGAAGCGTTTGCGGCCTACGAGGCAGTGCGCCATCGACTGCCTGTTTTAACCCGCCGGGCTGCCTGCCAGAAATTACCTAACCTTGACGCACTGGCAGACGATTTCGACGTGTTCCTGTTAGATGCATTCGGAGTGCTCAACATCGGCGAAACCGCCATCGAAGGCGTACCCGAGCGCGTTGCGCGACTACAAAAGGCCGGAAAACGCATCGTGGTCGTCTCAAACGCCGCCGGATATCCGCATTCCAATCTCATCAAGAAATATGCACGCCTAGGATATGATTTTGCTCCGGAAGACGTGATCACCAGCCGAAAAACGCTACTCCATACGCTGCGCAAAGAACCGCCTCTAAGATGGGGTCTCATGGCCAATGAAAGCTTGGGGAGAGAAGATATCGAGGCCTTTGACATGACTTATCTGGCCGAAGATTCTGGGCAGTACGACGCGGCTGAAGCCTTTGTCCTCTTAGGGTCCGCGGTCTGGACTGAGGCTCGTCAGTCTCTGCTTGAAGCCTCGCTCAGAAATGAACCACGTCCGGTTTATGTAGGCAATCCCGACATCGTGGCCCCTCGAGAATCTGGTTTTTCCACTGAGCCCGGCGCCTTCGCTCACCGACTTGCGGACGCCACCGGTGTTGAGCCGTGGTTTTTCGGAAAACCCTTTACCAATATCTTTGATCTGACCGTCGCGCATCTCGGTGAGGTAGACCCCGCTCGAACCGTGATGGTCGGCGATAGCCTACATACCGATATTCTGGGGGGTCAGGCGGCAGGGCTGAAGACTGCGTTGATCGCGAACTATGGATTTCTTGCAGGCCATGACGTGTCGATCTCAATAGCCATTTCAGGAATAGAGCCAGATTTCATTTTATCGCGACCATAAGCACGACTAATTTCTCGTGATCAGCTTTCGCAGCGGCGACCCTGTCGTTCCCAGTTCAACATGAGCTGTTTAGTGGCGGCGTGGCTTTTGCTTGTCTAACTCTGCGAAAGATTAATGCGAAAATATGTTCAGGTGCGTTTCGCGAATTCAAAAATGTGAAACGACTTAAGCCGCTTGCACGAAAGGCCGAGTTTGGGACCCGATTCAGTTGACATGAAAGGCCCCATTCCAATTCGTTCATCGCGCATTTGCGCGAATCCGGACGTTGGCGAAATTGCAGCGGAAGTACGCTTCGTCCCGCAAAGTGGTCATTGGGGCACGGTGCAACGAAAAACCGCTTCGAGCCCGAAGCCGTCACAACTTGCCGTGCCTTTTTCTGCAAGTGCATAGTCTCGTTGTGAAGAATGGACCTGGTTCAACTGCTATGCGCCCGGCAGTCTGCGCGTCGGTTCGATGTTGCCAAAGCTGCCTTTCGCTGACTGTGCAGCAATTGCAAAGCTGCTCCCAAATGTCCGGGTTCGGCACAAAGCCGAAGCGCTCAAAAGAACTTAGCCCTCTGGCAAACCAGATGCGCGCAAGTCGGACACCCATCGTTGATAGTAGTCCTCGTTGTTCATAACCCCGCGGACTCGGTCGGCGTGAGCACTAACGGTGAAATTCGGGTTTAGTTCAAGCAGCTGTTTGGCCGCATGTTGCGCCTCTTCCAGCTTGTTCTGGCAGACAAGGTTGACGATGAGGGCGCGGTAGTCCCATTCCCTGAGCCTTGCGCGTTTTCGGATCGCATGTTCGCCTTCGGAGCAACGCCCGGCAAACCAGTAGGCACGGGACAGGTTGTTGAAGTACCAGCCAGGAGTTATCGGGTTCACCTCGATTGCGCGCTCCATCAAGGCGATCGCTTCGTCGGTGCGATCAGTGTAGATCAAGGAGTCGTTTGCCACGGCCATCGCCGTGCTGCTGCTGGGATTCAGTTCGACCGCTGTCAAATACCTCACGATCGCCTGTTCGTGTTCGCCGGCGCTGAAATGCATGTCACCCCGGGCGATATGCGCGGCGTAGTAGGTCGGATCGATTGAGATCGCCATTTCTGCGTAGTCGACACCGCGCTTTAGCAACTCTTCGCGGGGCACGTCCGGATATACCCAGCCCTGAGTGATATCAGACCAAAGCACGGTCGCCATGCCAACGTAGCCGAAAGGCGCGTCTGGATCGGCAGCGATGGCCTGTTCGTAGAAGTCGATCGCCTGACGATATGAATCCGGCGTGCCCGTTTCGAAAGCCTCATTGCCGAGGAAGAAATAGTGCAACGCATTGACCTTCTGAGGATTGCCGGTCTCTGCTGGGCTCCAGGCCAGTTCGCGACCCAACTGGGTTGCGACACTACGCACGATCTCGGACTGGACGCCGAACAACTCACCAAGATCGGCGTTGAACTCGTCCGCCCAGATATGCGTGCCGTCGTGGCCGTTGATCAGCTGGACCGTGACCCTGAGCCGATCACCCGATTTCTGTTTGCTGCCCTCGACGATATAGTCTGCGTTCAGCTTCGACGCGATCTCGGCGATGTCCGTGGACTGGTCGCGGAAGCTGAAGCTTGAGTTGCGAGCTACTACCAGAAACTCGCGATAACTGGCCAGTTCGGTTATGACGCCCTCTGCAATGCCGTCTCCGAGCCAGCCCCGGTCGTCGCCCGAACTAAAGTCATCGAACGCCAGAACGGCGATCCTAGGGCTCGCGTTCGGGGTCGGTACGGGGCGAGTGAGAGTCCAAATGGCGCTAGCGGTAATAGCGATGACTGCCAGCACGGCTGCCACGATCACCGTTCTTCTCCGTTGTGTGACGGACGCTTCAGACACGGCGAGGCTGTAGCCCTTCCCGACGTGTGTTTTCAGATAGTTTTGGTCTTTGTCGCCGATCGCGCGGCGGATGTCTGCAATGCACTGGGTCAGGCTTTCCTCTGATACGGTCACTTCTGGCCAAACGGCGTCCATGATTTCGGATTTGCCGACGATCTGGCCGGGTCTTGCCGCCAGAAAGTCTAGCACTTCCGAGGACTTGTTGCGCAGTTCGACGCGGTTTCCGGCCTTGTCCCGCAAATCGCGAGAGTCGGGGTCAAATAATACCTCTCCCAGCCGGATTTCACGCCGATTTCGCATGATTTCACCTCGTTTTCAGGACGGAAGTGGCCACGATGCGCAGTTCTTGTCCATCCGCAGCAGAAATATGCACGCGGTCGGGCCGTTCATGCAAGCGCGGCTCAAAGCAACCACGGACCGTACAAAGGGAGATTATCATGAAGAGCATCATCAGTTTCGCTGCCGCCGTTACGCTGGCGCTACCGGCAGCCGCGCAGGAACAGACTGCCGCAAGCGTTCGCGCAGAGGCCTTGAACGCTTTCGGAGCCGCGCTGCCAGAGATCGAGAACTATCCCGATAGCATGCTTCCAGGCGCATGGGCCTGGATGAACGACGTCGAAGACGGCGAAGGCGCGCTCGACATGAAAACGATGCAGCTCATTGCGCTTGCCGTCGCCGCGCAAGTCCCATGTCAGTACTGTACGCACTATCACCGCGCGGCGGCGATGTCCTACGGGGCCACTGAGCAAGAGGTTGCTGAGGCCGCAGTAATCGCCGGATACGTGCGTCACTGGTCGGCCGTCCTCTACGGCACGGGCACCGACCTAGAGGCCTATACGAAGATGGTAGACGGACTCTTTGCCAGCCAGTGACACGCGTCGTGCATGTGTCCGGTCGGCCGAACGCTGTTGGCCTGTCACACGCCGATCCCTACCCTTCGAAAAGAAAGTGAGACACTCATGAGACTAATAGTCCTTATATACACAGTAGTCGTCCTGACCAGCACTTCGGTCTTCGCAGGACCGGTGTTTGATGCCGCCAAGAATGGAGACAGCGCAACGCTGGCCCGGCTCCTTGATGATGGCGCAGACGTCAATGAACCCAACATCATGCCTCCGCTACAGATCGCGGCCTTCCACGGCTACGTAGATGTGCTGAAACTGCTGATTGAACGAGGCGCCGACCTAGATGCGACAAGCACGATGCTGGGCACCGCGCTGCACGCTGCATCGCAAAAGGGCTATGCTGAGGCAATTGAGATCTTGATCAGGGCGGGCGCCGACCCAAATTCGAGGAACAAAGATCAGTTCACAGCGCTAATGATCGCCGCCATGCATGGCCATGCGCAAGCTGCCGACGCCCTGATAGGCGGTGCGGCAGATGTCGAGGCGATCGGGTTCGGTCGGACGAACGGCACAGGCGGGTATGGAAACGTCAACGCGCTGCACCTTGCCAAGACGAGCGGTCACGCAAAGGTAGTCGAGATGCTGGAAAAAGCCGGGGCCGCCGCCAAGCCGCCATTGGAGGTTGCCGCGTTGATCGCTGCTGCGGATGCCGATCTTGGCCGCGAGCTTGCGATGCAAAGATGTGGCCAATGCCACAGAATTGAGACCAAATCGGAGGTCATTACGGCAAACAATCAGGGCCTATCGCTCGTCGGTGTCTTTGGTCGCCAGATCGGTTCACGCGAGGAGTTTGAATACTCGGAAGCCATGAAAGAGACCGAGGGCGTTTGGACCGAGGAGTTGCTGTATTCCTTCGCGGTCGACGCCATGCTGACGATCCCGGGCACACGGATGCGTTGGCACGACGGCTGGACCGACGAAGAGGTCGCCCACATAGTAGCCTACTTCAAGTCGGTGGCCGAGTGACCTCCATACCCGAAGCAGATTTCGAAAGCATTAATTGAAGGCGGCGGCAATGGCGCGACCGAGAGGTGTAGTCCTAAAGCGCTGTGCCGCCTCCTGGCATGTTGTACCCGGAAGTCACCGAGCACCTCCCAGCTTAAGTGATACCGGTTGATTGGCCGCTTTTCTGGTTTCTGTGGGCTGGGTCTGCTTCTGAGTAGTGCGTCCGTTCCTACCCAGTTGCGTCGAACGTCGTGCTTGAAAAGCCGAGATTTCGCAACCGCAGCGAAAGTTCGCTTTGTCCTGTGTGGATGGCTCCTGCAAAGCAAGACGTTTTTTGCGAGTGGTTTCTGGTCAGAAGCGGTCTTGTGTCCGGCCTGTTTGCGCGGTGCATCTGACCGCTGGCCCTGATGGGTTCCGCGGATCG
>NZ_FXXQ01000039.1 GCF_900184815.1 Boseongicola aestuarii
TCCCGTCAGCTTCAGCTCAATCTCACGCAGCAGCTTCAATACATCTTCGTCCGAATGCCGTTTCCGTGCCATTCCATATTCCCCTCTCAAGACCAATGTAGTGGCCCAGTTTTAGGGGGGAAGGACAGGGCTTTTGCCCCGCTAGGAGACGTCATGTCTACACAGATAAAGTACGCCTATAAGCGGCATAACACGTGGGTTTATCGCAGAACCTATCCGGTTCACTTGCAGGAGATACTGGGGTCGTCCCTCAAGCGGTCCCTGCATACTGCCGAGGCAAAGGTTGCCGCCAAGCGGGTGACAGAGCTCAACACCACCTTCGCGGCCATTGTCCAGGAAGCGGAGGTAAAGCTGGCTGAGGGTGTAAAGTCAGGAGAGCTTGCCCAGATTGCCGTTGCCGTCCCTCGCTACCAGCGTGCCCGGCTCTTGGGGGAGCAACAGTTGCAGGAGGTCGCTGCCGTCTACTTGGCAGAGGCCTCCGATCGCCTGCGTCCAGGTAGCTACAAGTCCGTCCGCTTTGCTCTTGAGCTGCTGACCTCACACGCCGGGAGCCATAAGCTCAGCGCGCTTGGCGACACCTTGGGCAAGGAGGTGCTCGGCTATATTGCCCGGCTGTCTCCCAACATCAGGAAGTACGGCCCAGCACAGGGCGCCTCTTTGGCAGAGCTTGCCATGCTGTCAGAGGACTATGAAGACCTATCCCTGACCGCCCAAACCCAGCGGCGTATCTGGCGGCAGCAGCAGCAGTTCCTCGACTGGTGTGTCTCGGCGGGGCACCTGGAGACAAACCCCTGGGAGGGACTTGTGGTCAAAGACAGGCCGGGGGTCCGACCACACAAGGTCCTGAGGGACGCACAGGTCTCTCTCCTCCTCAATGCCAAAGACAGGGTGCTTCACAGCGCCCTTCTTTTTTGTCTGCTGACGGGGATGCGCTCTGGGGAGGCCTGCGGGCTCTTGGCAGACGACATCTCTACCAAGGGCAATCTGGGGCGGTTTGTGCAGATCAGGCCGAATGCCGTGCGGTTGCTCAAGTCCAAGGCGGCAGAGCGGGAGTTGCCGCTACATCCGATCCTTGAGCAGGTGTTGGATAGCACCTTGCCCAAAGGCGGGCGGTTGTTCCCGAACCTCACCGTGGATCGGGTGGTGAAGAGGTATGCCTACCTTCGGCGCCAGCATCCGGACCTGCACGGCACGGTGTTCCACTCCACCCGCAAGTGGTTCATCACCCAGTGTGAGCGCACAGGGGTCCCGGAGCACTTCACCGCCAGTCTCGTCGGGCATCAGTCAGCACGGTCCGAAAACAAGCTCACCTATGGGCTCTACTCCGCTGGCATCAGTGACACCCAAAAGCGGGCAATCATTGATCAGGTACGGCTGCCGCAGGACGTGGTGCTATGAGTGCCTCCCGTATCCCTGACATCGAGGCCTTCGAGGAACGGGCTGCCATTGCTGAGTATGATGGTGGGCTAAACCGGAAGCAGGCCGAAGATCTCGCCGCCAGAGCGCAGGGCTTTGTCTCTGCCGACAAGTACTGGGAGTGGCTGGCTGACTATGTGGTCAATCGCGGGCTCTCGTAACCACCCCAAAAACACACCCCCGTCCGGCTGCCCTTCGCGGGTGGTCGGGCGGGGGGACTACGGGTGGTTATTTTTTGAGGTGACGGCGGCCGTGAGGCATGGCCGGACGGAGGAGGGGAGGTCAGAATGACCCGGAAGCGGACGTTCGTTGCGATCGACGCGGAGGGCTGCTGTGCGGACTTTCCGACCTCTCAAGCAGCGAATGTGAATAGCGAGCCGACGTTCGTTGTTATCAACTTTTCTGGCAATCTACGCTGCATGGCCGCGATAAAGTTCGACCCCGAGCAATGCATCGGCAAGACAACATCGGGATCTATGACTTCCAGCTCGTCAATAGTATGCTCGATGTAATCCGCCTTGGCCGGACCAAGGTGGAAGCCACCGACGACAGCGTGTACCCTAGAGACGTTTGACACGGCCATTGCAGCCTTGACCGTGTTGATCAGGCCTACGTGTCCGCAGGATGTAATCACCACGAGGCCCTTCCCTTGGATCACGTAACAAGTTGCGTGCTCGTCGGGGTGCAGGTCCGTGACAAGTTTTCCACTGAGTTCCGCATCGGTAAAATGGCTGTAGCTGTCTTCGTTTTCGACGATCATTGAACCACCCGTCACGGTCTCGAAGGACTCCCTTTCGATGAACCCCGTGGTGAATGCTTGCTTGATGTCATGCGGTTCGCTGCAACACGTCGGCGAAACTTGCAAAGCTGTGAGAAAAGTTCGTTCGACGGCGCCCCAGGAGAAGGGGTCTTCCTTCTTGCCGAGCCATTTCTCACGGAACGCCTCTTCGCCACCCACATAAAAGGGCAACTCCTCCTGCATCTGGTGTCGATATTCTTGAACAAAACCAGCCAGACCACCAAAGTGATCTCGATGTGCATGGCTCAGTATCAAGCTGTCGATCTTGCCTGGATCGATCCCCAGAATATCAAAATTCCGGTTGATGATTTCAGGTGTCCATCCAAAGTCGAGGATGTGCTGCGCCGTTTCTCCACCGCTCTCGGATGTAAGGTGCAACGACAGCCCCCACTCGCAAGCCAAGGTCGTCATTTGCCGTCCCCGTATGAGGCCGACGTGGCTCACAGATACATGCGGATGCTCGTGTTTGGGTGCAAACAGATCGTAACTGGAATCGACGACGACCCTGATGCTGAGGCGGTCCACGATCGGAGGGTTGAACGGCGTCGTGAGTATTGGCTTACCTGACATTGCACGTCTCCTCGCGGTCGCACGAAGTCTGCGAGCAATCTCAAAGAGAATCAATGCCAAGGTTGTCGTCTCGCTCAAACGAGCCCAGAGCAGGTCGCTTCTTGCGAGCTCTTTTTGTTGGGTGTTGAGCGCTAGTTTCGAATGCACTCCGCGCGGTGGTAGCATCCGCTCAGGGCTCGAAGCCGTCATTCGCTGCGGCCTCCATCAATGACGGCTATGCGGACAAACCAGCCGTTCTTTATGAGCTAGTTTATTCGAGGCTGCCGAAAGCAAGCCCATGCGGCCCGGCGGATCGTATTTTTCTTGGATTTCTAAGATCGCGTTTCCTTGCTTAGGTTTGCTACCCCTCATTGCCTCCGCTCTGTGAACAGCGACAAGCCTCTCAGCGGCTTTCGCAACATTTGAGCCGTTCCGTCGATCGTTTGATTGTTGGTCTTGCCCTTCAGTGCACTGGACAAGCCCCTCAGCGATGGACAGCATGTCCTTTGGGAGGAAGGATTAATGCGCAAAAAAGTTATTTCGGACAGGGATGCGGCTGCATTGATCAAGGATGGGGACGTTCTAACAACTTCTGGTTTCGTCGGAATTGGCGTCCCAGACGCGCTACTGGCGGCTGTGGAAAAACGATTCTTGGAAACAGGGCATCCTAGGAATTTGTCCTTGTTGTTCGCAGCAGGACAAGGCGATGGCGATGACCGCGGCTTGAACCATCTTGGGCACGAGGGGCTGCTCAAGCGGGTCGTTGGTGGCCATTGGGGCCTCATTCCCAAGGTGGCAGCCTTAGCGGTTGATGGGAAGATTGAGGGATGGAATCTCCCACAAGGATGTATCAGCCAGCTATTTCGCGATATTGCGGCCGGCAAGCCGGGGATGATCACCAAAGTTGGGCTGGAAACGTTTGTTGATCCACGCAACGGGGGGGGGCGATCAACGACATCTCGGTTGAGCCTCAGGTTGAACTAATGACGCGTGGCGCCGAGGAGTTTCTTTTCTATCCTGCACCAAAGCTTACCGTCGCTTTCTTGCGCGGTACGACGGCAGACGAGACCGGCAATGTCACGATGGAACGTGAAGCGCTCACTATAGATAACCTCGCCCAAGCCATGGCGGTGAAAAACGCGGGTGGGATTGTCATCGTTCAGGTTGAACGTCTCGCCCGCGGACGCAGTCTACCCCCGCGGGAGGTTCAAATTCCTGGCATCCTCGTAGATGCGGTCGTCGTTGCGCCGCCTGAATTGCACATGCAAACTTATCGCACAGCTTTTTCTCACGCGTTCACCAACCGCATCCGAACGCCACACGGTGAGATCCCAAAGGTGCCTCTCGATGCGCGAAAAGCCATCGCGCGGAGATCTGCCTTCGAACTCCCTGTCAATGGAGTGATCAATCTTGGCATCGGTATGCCCGAGGGCGTTGCCGCCGTTGCTGCTGAAGAGGGTCTGCTGGATCATCTAACCCTCACTGCTGAGCCGGGCGTCATTGGTGGCCAACCGGCCTCTGGGTTGGATTTTGGGGCGGCAGTCGATGTTGACGCCGTTATTCCGCAGAATGCGCAATTTGATTTTTATGACGGCGGCGGGTTGGATATGGCTTGCCTTGGACTCGCCCAAGCCGATGCTTTTGGCAATGTTAATGTCTCACGGTTTGGCCCGCGGCTAGCTGGCGCCGGTGGTTTCATCAACATTAGTCAAAACGCAAAGTCACTCGTCTTTGCAGGAACCTTCACGGCCAAGGGCATCGATGTCGAGATTGGAGATGGGCTGCTGGAAATCCGGGCTGAGGGCGCGTCTCGGAAGTTTCTGGAGTGCGTCGAACAGGTGACGTTCTCGGGTCGGCGCGCCGCGCGATTGGGACAGCCCGTGCTCTACGTCACTGAGCGTTGCGTATTTCGTTTGCACACCGAAGGCCTTCAATTGATTGAAGTGGCGCCGGGAGTGGATATCGAACGTGACATCATCGCTCAGATGGACTTCAGGCCAATAATTGAGGAAGTCCACGAAATGGACGCACGTATCTTTCGAGCCGAGCCAATGGGCCTCAAGCGCGAGCTCTTGCATCTCGATCTGCCAGACCGAATTGCGCTGGACGATGAAATGGGACGTCTGTTTATCAACTTCGAGAAAATGCGGATCCGTTCGCTTGAAGACATTGAACAGGTGCGAAAACTGGTGATGGAAGTGTGCGGACCTCGATCCGAGAAAGTCGACGTAGTCGTGAATTACGATGGATTCCAGCTCGACGACGATATTGCCAGAGACTACGCCGAAATGGTGGCAGATTTGGAGGGCCGCTTCTACCGTACAGTTACACGTTATTCAGGTTCCGCATTCATGCGGCTGAAACTTGGCAACACGCTCTCCAACGCCTCCCCGCACATCTTTGAGACCCGAGAGGCTGCACAAGCGTTTCTTGAGCAGACGGAGTGAAAAACTAGCCGCGGGTCTGGTTTTGCGAGATTCTGAACGCCGGTTTCTTTCGAAGAGCGGTCATTGGTTTTTGCCAGTGCGATCGTCCACTTTGCGCACAGAGCGGACCCAAACGGCATGTACTGTTCGATTGATGCCAATCTTGACCTCGGTTAACTTCGAGGCCCAATCAGCAATGGCAATGGCCGTTCAATAAGGGAGATTACCCAGTCGCGGGTA
>NZ_FXXQ01000036.1 GCF_900184815.1 Boseongicola aestuarii
TCCCGTCAGCTTCAGCTCAATCTCACGCAGCAGCTTCAATACATCTTCGTCCGAATGCCGTTTCCGTGCCATTCCATATTCCCCTCTCAAGACCAATGTAGTGGCCCAGTTTTAGGGGGGAAGGACAAGGTTTCGCACCAAAAGGCTGCTTTTTTCTAGCATTGTTTCCCGAATAGCCCCCACCTTGGCGAGATGGTCACGATCAGGGTTGTTCAAGGCAATTGGCTCAAACACTTTCCCCGAAATCGACCCCGCCTCGACCTTCTGAAGACACGACTAAAGGATACTCCGGTCTCCGTAGTAACGAGTGTTCTGTTGAGTAGCCGGGGTCGTCTGTAAGAAGGGCGGCCCCGTTCTCTTAGGAAGAGATTTTTGCCATGGCGCGTTTGGATAATCGCCCTGCGGACGAAGCCGACAACCGCTGAAATGACATCAGGGCTGACAGCTGTCGCGCGATGTTTTGATCGACCTATTCCGGAACTGTTTCCCCCGAACCTCCGAATTCGGAGGGGAAGTCTTTCATTTTCGGGAGGCCGTCCTTCATTGGAAGCACCGTCTCAGCGTAGTTGACATGAATGCCTGGCTTGAACTCGATGCTCGGAATTGTAGCCGCGTAGACATCAGTAAGACCAAGTCCCGGATGCCCTGCCATTAGGTGTCCGCCGCACTTTTCGCACCATTTCCTATCGCTGTTTTCGGTCTTGTTGAATTGCTTCACATATTCTTCCCCCTTCACAATCTTGACCTTGTCCGGGTCCCAAAGTGTGAATGCATTAACAGGACCGGCCGACCAAGACCGACAGCTTTCGCAATGGCAATAGCCCATACCGGCCGGTTCCCCGGTCACTTCAACTTCGACGGCTCCGCAGAAGCACTGGCCTTTGTGCGTGTTAGACATATTGTCCCCCCATTTTTCGATAGCCTCAGAATAGCATGTCGTCGATCAAACACGAAACTGACCAATCGATAGGTGGAAAGCGCAGTGGTCAGAAGGTCCGTTTTGGGCTCGAAGCCGCCGTTCGCTGCACTTTGCACCAATGTCCGCTATGGGCTGGAGCCCACGTCACTTGAGGTTCAGTAATTGGGACCGCTTTTAGGACCACTATCCCTAAATGGGCCTCTCGCAAGTATCTATTTTTGAATGATAAATCTGAAGAGTAGATTGCCTCTCCTGGGCACCAAAAAATCATAAAAAATATATAAAAATCAAATACAAGATGTTTCATTCAGCGTCTGCGTCCACCCATTTGTCCACCCTAGCGGCGTTGTAGGTCCGTCTCACTCGAGCAGCACTACCATCTCATCGCTTATCCCGGCAGTGTGCCCAATCCGCCTCGCCGTCAGACCAAAAAAACCCAGATTACAGCTTACAAAGTACAGGCTGAACTTGTGTGTAGCGACCAATCCGTCCCGGTCATCCAACACAAAAATATCACGCTGAAGACCCATCTTGATACCCGTTGGTTCCCATTGACGCGTCGACATGTGGAAAACGCCTTTAGCGGACGTTCAGCCTGTCCCTCTGCAGCGGTCACTTTGGGCTCGAAGAAGTCATTCGCTGCGATAGGCATGAATGTCCGTAATGCGGACAAAGCTGACTTCCTGTCGCTGACTATTCCTCAGCTAAAAAGGCTCCGTTAAGGTACGTGGTGACGCTTCCATATTCAGGAGCGGCCTCACCAACTCCGGAGATTTCGCCACCGACTGCGTTGGCAGTTGAGCCAAAGAACATGCCATCGACCGAAATCGTACCTATTCCGGACAAGCCGAAGTCAGCGGGTACAATAGACGCGGTCCCGCTAAAAGTATTGTAAGTGATCGGCATTGAAGCAATCGTCAGTGTTGTGTCTGAGATCATCAGCGGACCGCTATTGTTCTCATGGCCTAGCTCAATTGATCCTGAAATTGTTCCTGTATTGAAATCTACAATGAGTGTCGCTGGCCCCCCTGCACTAGCCCAAAAACTATCGTCCTGCGCATTGACGCTAACGCCACCCTCACCATTGAAGGTCACCGGGAATACATCCGAGCGGTCGGCCACTATGTCAGGGTCAGTATTGAACCCACCGACCTGCAGACCCCAAAAATACTCAGTGCCATGGTCGTTGATATTCCACCAAGCAAGTGAGGCTTGTTCATCCCCTGTAACGATCCACGGGGCTGCCCGGATCTCGAGGTCGCCGTTTGAACCGACAAACCATCCGCTATTATCCGCCAGCCACTGCAAAATCACTGGTGTTCCCCCATAGGTCACAAGAAATTCACGCTGGCCGTTCACAATGTTTCCAGTCGCCGATACCATCAATTCGATAGACTTTTGATCGACGAGTGCGCCGCCTTGCATGATGTGCTGGGCTTCGCCACTTCGGGTAATGGTTACGCTTGGTTCGAAAAGACTGCTTGTCGCCTCTGCATACCCGCTCGAGGCGGTTGGTTCAGCAAGGCCGGGGATAGGGACCTGCCCGCCGCCACCACCGCCACACCCAGCCAGCGTTATTGCCAGGACTCCAACTGAGAACACTAAACGCATGTTTCCTCTCCCACTCAAAACCATTCACTTTTTAATTTTATGCCAATGAAAGATTAGAAACCTTGACACATATCAATTACTTAATGCTTCGCGGGCTGTCCGCTTTGGGCTCAGAGCTGTCATTCGCTGCAGCGAACACTAATGACTGCTTTGCGGACAAAACTGCCGTTGCCACGGGCAACCGAATGCCGTCTCCCCCCTTTCATTCGACTTGATGGAACAGCAGAAAACGACATGGGGTCGCTAGCAGACGAGAAACACTTTGAAAAAGGAGCTGATTGGCAGCCAGATACTTGAGAAGTCCTTATGCACGAGCGCCGAATCCCGGAATGGCTTCGCCATGCGCCCGCGCCGAGTGTGCGTGGTTTCGCCATTCTGGCGGGAACGGAGGCCATTGCCAGAGGCATTCTGATCTCGGTCTTTCCAATCGTCATGTACAACACGCTCCGCGATACGCGTATCGTCTCCGAAGTCTACTTCGTTATCGGCGCAATTTCTTTAGTGATCGGCCTTCTGATTCCCTACCTTATACGGTTCATCCCAAGGCGGTGGGTTTACGTGTTCGGCACGCTGATGTTCGTTGCAGGTGCAATCTCGACCACCCTGGAGACCCCCGGCTTCGTGATCACCGGGCTCGCGCTCACAACGTTCGCAGTCGCCACAACCTTCGTTTGTTTCAACGCTTATGTCCTCGATCATGTCGCCAAGATCGAACTCGGGCGCTTCGAGACATCTCGGCTGTTCTTCAGTGCCATGGGGTGGACGGTCGGCCCGGCGCTCGGAACGTTTCTATACGCATGGTGGCGGCCAGCGCCGTTTCTGATCGCGGCGATCGCGGCAAGTGCCATGCTTCTCATCTTTCTTGTGATGCGCCTCGGCAATGGCAGGCTTATCACTAAGAGCCGACGACCTCCTGCCAATCCATTGGCCTATCTTGGTCGGTTCATTGCGCAACCTCGTCTGGTGACCGGTTGGATCTTCGCTGTCGTTCGTTCGTGCGGTTGGTGGGTCTATGTCGTCTACCTACCCATATATGCGGTTCAGAGCGGGCTTGGCAGCCAGCTTGGCGGCGTAGCGCTTTCGATATCCAACGCCGCCTTGTTTCTTACACCGCTGATGCTCCATTTCATGCAGCGCAGTTCGGTGCGCACAGCCGTACGGTCCGGTTTCCTGATGTCCGGACTTCTCTTTCTTCTGGCTGGAGTGCCAAGCGGTATTCCCGAGTTGGCCGTCGGTTTGCTGATGGTGGGCTCGATTTTCCTGATCCTGCTCGACGTCTCCGCAGGCCTGCCGTTCCTGCTCGCCGTCAAGCCGTCCGAACGCACGGAGATGTCCGCAATCTATGCCAGTTATCGCGACCTCTCGGGCATGGTGACGCCGGGTGCCGCTTGGCTCGTTCTCCTTTTTGCGCCGCTCTCTGGCGTATTCACGGCTGGGGGTGCGGGTTTGCTTTTTACGTGGATTCTAGCTCGCAAGTTACATCCTCGGCTGGGTCAGGCGCGGATATCTGTCGAAAGCACTCCGACCGATCGTAACGACGTCTTAAATGCGATAGTCAATGCACCAGATATGATCCAGGAGCGAACCAAGCTGTTCCGATGGCCGAAAGAACCATCCTAGAAAGCAGCCATTCACGCGTGGCGCGGCTACGGTGAACTTGGGCTCAATGCGGTCATTCACTGCAGCGAACACTAATGACTGCTATGCGGACTTTGATGCCATTGAAGACCCCGCCATCCGATTGATTTTGCGATTACAAACTGGGCTTTGCGGCTGCGATTCCTTCAACATCAGCGTAGACACTGGGTGGAAGCCACTTTGTGAAGTTCTTCACCAAACGTGTGTCACCACTTAAGAATAATTTTCCATCATCAAGGTCACGGGAAAGGCTACGCCGTCCCATATAGATTCCCGTCAACACGCCAACTTCACACTCAACATAAAGATCCGGGTCGTGTCTTGGATCGTGAATACACAGATCGACGTCTGACCCATGCTCCGCAACAAACCAGTAGGTGTCGTGCTTGCCGCTTGAATCGGGAAAATGAAAGCGAACAACATTTCTTCCTTCCAGCATTTGCTTGGTATCGATGCGTCGCCGAAGCTTCCACATGAGCATTCCGGCGTCCCGATCTGACAGAGCTATGTCGGCATCCACGTGACGTTGCGCCCAACGCGCCATTTCGTCAAAGACAGTCTCAAGCTCAATTGCCTTCTCTGTCCGAAAATAATCGACGGTTCCAAGTGCACGATTTTCAACCCGCTCGATCATGCCTTCAGCTTCTAGCTCCTTTAGGCGTTTTGAAAGCAGAGGTGGGGACAGACCAGGGAGAGCACGCCGAATTTCATTGAATCGTGTATTGCCATCCCAAAGTTCGCAGAGAATTTGAATTGTCCAGCGTGGCTCCAAGACTTCGCAGGCTTTAGAGGTCGGACAGTAGATTCCATAACCCTTACGCACCATTGATCAAACCTCCTGTATTCAGCCTAGGCGATAGGCGGACAAGTAATCTAGTTTAGAAACTATACCGGCGACGGTTTAGTTTGTGCACTACGCGGAGCGTAGGTCGGTCTGGCAGAGTGAAGGGCATACCAAATAGGAGATGCCAAATGTCACTCGCCACAGAATTTTCACAAGCAGCAACGACCCAAAACAAAAATTTTGCTCTTCTGGCTGGATGGATCGCGGCCCAACTCGCTCGTCAAAAAACGATACGATCCTTAAGTGCATGCAGGAAGAGTGAGCTTCGTGATGTCGGGGTCATCGCGCAGGACATCATGACCCTAAAATCCAACAGTGGGATCAGTGGCGTAGATGAATTATGCAGAAATGCAGGAATTCGGTCAGGAAATTGGTAGGTAAAGGCTCGAGTTATCAATGAATACTCAGAAGGCGACTTGCCTCGTTATTCATTGATCCCCTGCACCAAAACTAGATTTGTCTTGGCTGTGCGATGCCGAATTTGCATGAGTTCAACATACTCAGGATCGGTGTACCAAGCCTCTGCGTCTTCGGTAGACGGAAATTCTAACAACACCGTTCGCGAATAAGCCCAGGTCCCTTCGAGGGCAGTGGTGTCTTGCATTGATGTGGCCAGAAGTTTCCCGCCATGGCGCTCAAAGCTTGGCATGAAGCCAGTTAGATACGCTTGGTACTCATCCCAATCGAGCACCTCCAGTTGTCCAACAACATAGGCTGGCATACCCCCTCCAGATTCTGGTTCATCTTGCAGCGAATGACTTCTTCGAGCCCAAAGCGGAAATCTCAATCCCGCTCGGTCTGTGTTCTTTAAGACTGTCTTGGGATGAAGTGCGTAACAAATTTTTTGACCCTCGGAATTACGAAAGCTTAAAGTCTGGTTATCTACTATGCCGGCCTTCCGGTCTTGCGGTCACCATTGAGAATGCGTCGTGTTATTGCCGGTTTATTGAATTGTCTGAGGATAGGTTTCCTGTACTTGCAGCTTCTGGATCTCGACCCAATTCCAAGCTTTGATGTGCCATTTTTGCGAACGATCATTCTACGACCCCACTCGATCTCGCAAACTGCCGTAATAAAGTCAGTAACCTCACATCATATGGTGTTTTCTCACGGAGCCAGCTACTTCAGTGGGAAGGTTGCAAACGAGCTAGTTGCATCAATGTCTAGCCCCCAAGTTCTGTGCCATTTCTGATTAGAGTTTCTGGCACTGGTGGTCGCATGTTCAGAGCCTGGTGCGGACGTGTGTGGTTGTACTGCTTAAGCCAATGATTGATGACGATCTGTGCC
>NZ_FXXQ01000023.1 GCF_900184815.1 Boseongicola aestuarii
CGAAAGGGCCTGCAATCGGGTCTCACTGTCAGTCTCTGGATGCACCACCGCCTGCTAGTCCCCGGAAATGCGGGACTATTCTGGCGCCGGTGGAAATCAACTGTCGAGACAGGACTGTGTGGCGGAGGGAAAGGGACTGCCAGCGAACCATCTCTCGTGCCTGCGTCGGACAGACAGCGGTTGTAGCGAAAACCTGCGGGCCATGCCAAGACACCGATTTCGGCAGCAAGAGCACAGCCAAATCTCGTCGCATTCTGTCTGGATTCGTGGTAGGCATCTTTACCAATCAGTGCTGAGTAACAATGATGACCTGACGGTAGTTCTACCCCTAGCACCCCAGCAACCACAGATTGAGATCGAATTCCTTTACTAAGCACACCGAATTCAAAATCCACAACTCAAGGACATTAGGAGCCTCAAGAATATATGAGAAACATCCTACGGATCGGCGCCCTATCCCAACCTGAGATTCCAGAACAGCTTGAAGCTTTAATCGAAGCAATATTTCGGGAACAGTTCAAAAAGCTCAGCTTGATACTCGGACAGAAGAATATTTCTCTAGTTAGCGCCTATGAAGACAAGGCTAACGAATTAGCCTGTATTTCAGCCATTGAAGAGGGTCTGAATCTTGAAATTGGCCCACTTCAAATAGCCTCAAATCTCGATGAGACCGACGCCAAAATAAGAAGCAAGATATATAGAGTATTGGAAAATCAGCCGGCAACAACTGTTGTTGATCAGCAACTTTCAGAATCAGATATAATCTCCCTTTGCGATATACTTATTCTTGTGTTTGACAAGTCAGACCTAGATAAATTTTCAATGTTTGAGTTGATACGAGAAAGCTTCTTTGAGGGCCAGCAGGGTGATCCGGCGACAGAGAAATTATCAATTGAAATAAACATGCCCACACTTTGGACACCAGATGCGGACGGCGAGGTTCACTTCGAATACATATTGCGAGCGCCAGGTCAGCGCGATGCATCCTCGGAAATCGAAATTCCAGAAAGAATTATACAGCAATGGACGAAAAGAAGGGACACTAGATCGCACTAAGATAGATACCAAAGTCCGCCACGCTTTCAAAAAAAACGTTAGCTTCTTCTGGCAATTGTATTCGCGATGATCGAGAGAAGAAGGCCAAGAGTAAAATATCCCAAGACAACTTCGCTAATGACGAGAATTTCCCCGTAAACGTTCTCCGCTGTTACGTCGCCGTATCCCAGCGTCGTGTATGTAACCAGCGAGACGTAGAAAGGTGTAAACCAGCTTTGAGCGGAGTTGGAATAATCCATCATCCCCCACCCCAGCCACATATCAAACGAAAAAATGATCCCGTACAACGATGCGAGAAATAGTGCGTAAAATCCCACTTTTAGTAGGCTACGGCCGTGATCAAAAAGCCCCCACGCCTTGAACAACGCGAGCTCAACGGACTTAGCAAATCCGCTTGGCATATTCGAAATAGAAGCGTCCAGGGTGTCTATATAGTCTTGATCCCTAGCGTCTCGTACAAAAAGCGCGTTTCCGTAAACTGAGTCTATGCCGCGAACTCCAAGGTAGCGCCCACTCATGTCTTTTAAGTTGCCGTAGACGACGCCGGTCACATTGGCTCCTTCAACCCGAGCGGTGCAGAACGACGCGCGCGAGATATTTGCGTTTTCCAGGCAGGCATCACGAAGGTCGGCGTTTGTTAGGTTTGCATCACGGAGGTCCGCGCCAGTGAGATCCGCTCCGGCAAGGTTTGCTCCACGCAGATCTGCGCCAGAGAGATCAGCCTCCGTTAGGTCGGCGTTCTGCAGGTTTGCAGCCGTCAGTGTGGCAGTGCTCAGTGTCGCCTTGTATAGTCCGGCATTCGAAAGATCCGCACCTGACAGTTCCGCGCGATCCATCTTTGCGTGCTTTAAGTTTGCAGATGACAGCCTGGCTTCGAAAAGGTCTGTGCCGGTGAGATCAAGTCCTGAAAGGTTGCGTTCCGCTAGGTCCGCCTCGGAAAGGTCAGCTCCCGCGAAGACGGCAGAAATATCGTGGTAATTTGAGAGGAAAAGATCCCAGTCCGTCACTTCGCCTTTAAGTGCCCGTAAAGCCTGATCAAGTCCCGGAGCTTGTTTGCCGGCCATTTCTTTCAAATCAAAATTCCTCACGCTCTATCGATGAACCAGCGACAGTATTTCTCCCAAAACGCCTTCCACATCTCCGCCTGACTTTTGGATGACATCGCTGACACTTGTCTGCAGACGTTTGCGGTCTTCAGTGTTCAGCTCCATCGCGGTCACAATAATTATTGGGCAATTGGCTGAGGGGTATTCGCTTGACCTGAGCCTTTCGAGAAACTCAAAACCGTCCATGACCGGCATCATGAGATCAAGAAGGATCAGTGAGAATTCTTGTTGTTCCGTTTTCTCAAGCGCAATTTTGCCGTTCTCGGCTTCGTCGACTTCCCAGCCGTCGCCTTGAAGCGTGCGCGCCATGGTTTCACGAGCAGCCGGGTCGTCTTCAACTACAAGTGCCATCTTTTGTCCGCTAGATGCATACTTTTTAACAAGACTGGACAGCTTGTCTCGATCAACAGGTTTTTGAAGGGACTCAACGGCGCCAAGCGAATAGCTCATGGCCTTGTCTCCAACCATCGAAATCATGACGACCGGAATATCTTTCAGGTTGTTGTCAGCTTTAAGTCGGCGGAGGACGGTCCAGCCGTCCATCCCGGGCATCATCACATCTAATGTTATGAGGGCAGGCATATGTTTTGCCGCCAGTGCCAGGCCCTCGGCCCCGTTCTTGGCCAATAGTACCGAACAACCTTCAGTTTCCAGACGCTTCTTTAGAAGTTCTCGGGCAGAGGCCTCATCATCAATGACAAGAACCGTGTTTCGCGCGGAGAAATCCTCAGCGGGCTCAGAAGAACCGGTTTCGGCATCCAAGTCGGGTGGTGATTGACCCGATTTTGACTCACTAATTCGCGCCTCCTCTTCAAGACCCTGATGCTGCTTTTCGACTCGTATGGGAAGTGTAATGATGAAACTGGAACCCTCGCCGATAGTGCTTTCGACTCGAATACTGCCCCCCATCATTTCGCAGAACCTCTTCACGAGAGCGAGCCCGAGCCCCGTCCCGCCATAGTCGCGCGTGGTTGACTCATCGGCCTGAGAGAACTCCGAGAAGATATGACCAAGCTTGTCTTCAGGGATGCCAATGCCCGTGTCGGTAACGGCGAAGCGAATGGCAGGCTTATTCGATATGGAAGCAGCGTTTGCGGAAAGGGTAATCTTTCCTTCCTTTGTAAACTTCGCCGCGTTGGAGATCAGATTGAAGAAGATCTGGCGAACTTTCGTTACATCGCCGTGCATGGTGTCTAGTTCCTGATCTATATCCAGAACGAGCTCGTTGGCATTCTTTTCGATAAGGCTAAGTGCTGTACTGGCAACGTCTTTGGCAATGTCCTTGACGGCGAAGTCTTCAAGGAAGAGATCCATTTTTCCAGCCTCGATCTTGGAAAGGTCGAGCACGTCGTTAATCAGGGACAGAAGATGCTTACCAGCGTTGGTAATCTTGTTCAGATCACCGAGCATATCTTCAAGCCCGCCATCTTCAGCATCCTCCGCCAACATCTCTGAATATCCAATGATCGCATTCATGGGAGTGCGAAGTTCATGGCTCATATTTGCAAGGAACGCGCTCTTCGCTTCATTCGCACGTTCGGCCTGCTCGCGCGCTTCTTCGGCTTGCCGTTCCAGTTCAAGGCGTTCAGTTATGTCTTCGACCAGCCCGATATAGAAGATTTCTTCTCCGACTTGAACTTCCTCAACCCGCGCCTCCAGCTTAAAAACCGATCCATCTTTTCGAACGGCGTTAACGATCCGACTTTGACCAACGACCGTTGACGACGCACCATGAATACGGCGTTCAAGATAAAGGTCGTGCTCAACGGCGACGTGTGTTTCCATCAGGATCTTGATGTTCTTTCCAATAACGTCTGACGCATAGTAACCAAATATTTCCTCAGCAGAGGAACTGAATGTCTCAATCATACCTTTTCTATCGATCGAAACGATACCAACGGGGCTGGCTTCAATAATCTTCGATATTCTTTGCTCACTGAACGCGAGATCGCTTTGAATTTTCTTCAGGTTTTCATTCTGCGTGAGGAGCTCGGCCTCATTGCGCTTAATTGTGGTGATATCCGTGACGACCCCGACCAGTCCTCCGCCGCTGATTGGCGTCGTTCTGATTTCAATCGTCCGGCCAGTCGTCGTATTTAGGACAACGTTCGACGAGTGACCTTCGTTGAGAGCTTCCAACCGTGTACGAATTAGCTGTTCAGTATCTCCGAGCCCGTAGTCACCGTTTTCAGCGTGCCAGCGAATGACCTCCTCTTCTGGCTGTCCTGGTTCAACCAGCCGTGTAGGCAGAGCCAGCATTTCGGTGTAGCGCTCATTTGCCAGGACATAGTTCATGTCGGCATCGAGCATGTAGATGCCGTTCGACATCTTCGACAACGCAAGCTGAAGCTGAGCCGATGCTTCGTTCAGTTCGGTCGTCCGTGCTGCCACGGTTGTTTCCAACATCGACTTTTGGTTTTCAACTTCCTCAAGAGACTGAATGATCGATAGGCGTAACGCTTCGAAATTCTGCGCTAGCTCGCCGATCTCGTCGCTTGTCTGCACCTTAATAGGCTCGTTTAATTCACCAGCAGTTAATCTCGCGGCGCTGCCAGATAGCAATCTAAGTGGACGGGTAAGCGAAATTGAAAATAGATAGGAAGCATAGATTGCGATGGCCAGAACTATAGAGGCAACCAAGATCAGTCGGTCAATCAGTTGGTCCGCATCGCGCAGGGCTTCTTCGCGATCGATCTCGCTCATAATGACCCACTCTAGTCCCGACAACTCAAGCGGACGATAAGAGGACAAGACCTCGACATTTCTGTAGTCGGGAAAGATTTCTGTTCCGGTGCTTCCTGCGAGAGCTGCCCGCGTTCCAATAGTGTCGACCTCTTGCAGACCGACCGAACTGTTGGTGCGTTCAATCTGGTCTATGATCGAGCTCGAAAGGCCAACCTCTCCGATCAACTTCAGATACTCTTCGCGATCTTCGATCAGGAATCTTGACTGATTGCGCAAGAGCTTGTCACGGCCAACAAGATATGCTTCGCCAGATTCACCCAAACCAACGTCGCTCCATGCCTCGTTGGAAGTCATGATCGCGTTGATCCCGCTGAGAGGAAGTTGTACGGCAAGCACCCCAATCGGTATTGGTCCATCGTAAACGGGCAGAGCGGCGAAAGCCGCCGGTGCATCGAATGAGGGGACATACGGATCGAAATCGGCGAAGATGACTTGACCAGGTCTGGCAGCCATTGCTGCCGTTACTGCTCGTGCGAGATTCGTGTTTGAATGCGGGCCGTCGAATAGGCTCGTGCCAAAATCGATTTCACGTTCAACGGAGTACACGATGCGGCCGTCATCAGGTTCAATCAGAAAGACGTCGTAAAAACCGAAGCGGTTCTGGAATTCGCTTAGTGGCTGATCCAATTTTGAAAAAGCAGACCCAAAATATGTTTCAAATTGCGCCTCATTCACAAGTCGTGGATCGACGATGTACTGGTTCTGCAGAAAGATCGCCAATGGGTCCTGCGGTAGCAGTTTGTCAATCAGAGTATCATCTGCAGTGGAACCGGATTCCATCTCATATCGTTTTAGAAAATCCTCAAAGTAGTATTTCGTTAGGTTCTCTTGAGATAGCGATGTAATGAGTTCATCGGACGTCTTTAGATAAACGACGCCCCGTCGAAGTTGTTGGAGGTGCTCTTTCAGAGATGCGCTTTCCGCAATAAAGTTAAGCTCATTCTCGACTTGGGAGAAATAGCCCTCGATTTGTTGTGCCTTGAGCTCACGAACGGCTGTTAGTCTTTCGAACGCCGCGCGCTTCAGCGCTTCATTTGACGAGTACCCAGCCAATACAGCAGCGATACAGACGGCAGCCATGGAGATAACTATGCTGATCGCCGCCAGCTTGGTGCCGATCGTCAACCCCAGTCGTGGTGATTGCCTTTCAGTCGTCATATCTGGGTTCCTTTCATTCGGCGGCCTCTTCATAAAGCAGGACGATTTCGTTCATCCTCGTGAGAAGTTCTTCTGCTCTTTCGTTGAGATGCAGGATTTGTTCTACGGACCCGTCTTCTGTGATCCGTGGGGCCGTTGAGATACGCTCCCTTAGCGCCGCCCAGTCAACTTGAACTGAGTTGAGACGTTCAATGATCGGCTGTGATTTTGCACCTTGCAGCGCTCCGGGGGTTACCCGGTTCAGAATATTCAGCGATAGGCTGAATCTGTTCATGATTCTGAAAAGTTCCTGGCGAGCGTCACCTGATATCGCGGAACTCCGCGTCAGGCACGACAGCAAAATCAATCTTTGAGTGAACATGCGCTGTCGACCCGAGATATTGATGAGCATTGCCATCTGCTCGGATAGCTCTGCGCTTTTGTAGACCATCTCGATCAGGTTGACCGCGGCATCCATTTCGGTAAGGGCAGGAACGTTGAGGTCCGAAATCGCCTGAAGATGCTCTTGCTCGACGCGTCGGCGCTCGATTGCATCACGGATGGTCTGACCATACGGGGCAAAGGCATTGTTCGCTCTTGTCAGCGCACTCAAAACCGAGGCATTGGTTTCCTGCTCAAGTCCGAGCTCTTCGTCTCCGTCCTTCAGCCCAGATTCGGCTGTCTGATGAAGCGCCAGTGTCTCTGCAGCAGCCGCAAGAAGTGGGGCTGGATCGGGGTTCTGATAGGCAAGGCAGACAAACTTTCCGGCTCGCTGGATCAGCATCCGCTGGCGGCCTGACAAGTTGATTCTGTGGGGCCCATCAGAATGCTCTGCTTGCGCGAGGAGATCCGTCGGATTTACAAAAAGCATCGAGGCAAAGATGCCCCCGCCCATGAGCATCGCCCGGCGTTTGAAGAGCTTCTGGGAAGACTCCATTCCACCATTTCCCGTTTTGTTGGCAGAGTTCTTGTTCATGGCCGTGTTCCAACGGGCGTTGATATTGAAGCTTGCAGCTCGCTCTCCTGATGAATACCAAGCTCAGCGATATTGAGCCCTGCGATCTCTTCCTCTTCGGTTACCCTGAATCGGAAAACCGCGTTGCCGGTGTAGAATACGAGAAAGGCCATACCGAAAGTCCAGATACCGTAGACAAGCACGCCCAGACCCTGGACACCGATCTGTTCAAGACGGCTCAGCCCTGTGCCAAGGGTTTCGAGATCCCCGTAGAGACCGGTTGCCAGAGTGCCCCATATCCCGGCCCCCAAGTGCACAGGTATTGCTCCGACCGCATCGTCGATCTTCAGGGTTTCGAGGATCTGGCTGAAGAAGACGACGATCATGCCACCAACCAGGCCAATCAGGGCGGCGGACCCTGTCGAGACGGCGAAACAATTCGCGGTCACCGCAACAAGTCCGCCCAGTGCACCGTTGATGAACTGATCCACGTCGAGCCGCTGATTGACCGCGTAACGCAGACCTCCGGCCGAAATTGCGCCGACACATCCCCCAACAACCGTGTTGATCAGAATAGACGGCACGGTGTCGTCCAGCACCAATGTGCTTCCACCATTGAAGCCAAGCCAGCCGATGAAGAGAAGAAGAGCCCCAAGTGTGGCGGTGGGCATGTTCGAAGGGGTGATAGTGTGGGCGCCAGAGCCGTGATAAAAGCGCCCCAAGCGCGGGCCCACAATCAAGACGAGCGCGAGGCCCGCCCAACCCCCAACGCTGTGAACCACCGTCGATCCCGCAAAATCCACAAACCCCAACTCAGCAAGCCAGCCTTTCTCCCCTAACGAACGTTTGGCCCAACTCCAGTGCCCAGCTATAGGATAGATTAGCCCTGACACGATCACCGCGACGAAGAGATAGGCCCCGAACGTCATCCGCTCCGCGACAATTCCAGACAGGATCGTGACCGAGGTCACACATAACATCACCTGAAAAAGGAAAAACGCCGCAAGATATGGTGTGGCCTTGGCGAAATCGAGTGCGAACAAATCTAATCCGATCCACCCCTGATAACTCAGACCATACATCAGCCCGAAGCCCAGAAGCCAAAACGCCAGAGCCGATACACAGAAGTCACAGAAGTTCTTTATCGCGACGTTGATGTTGTTCTTCGAGCGGGTCATTCCCGTTTCGAGGCAAAGAAAGCCCGCTTGCATCAAGAACAATAAGGCACTGGCTATGACCACCCAAAGAAGATCGATTTGCTCCATCAACTGATCCTCCGCCGAGAAAAGCGGTTTCGATGCAGCAGTTTTGTATTCGGAACACATCGAGCGTGAAAATGTTTCATCCAGCGCTATCCGATGAAAGTCGTTCTGCTGTCTGCATCTCGCTTTCGTGCTGCATCCCATGTTCTGAGATGTTGAGCCCGGCGATTTCTTCCTCTTCAGTCACCCTAAACCGGAAAGCAGCGTTGCCGGCGGAGAATAAAAGAATTGCCACGCCGAAGGTCCAGATGCCGTAGACAAGAACGCCCAGACCTTGAACAGCGACCTGCTCGAGGCGGCTCAGCCCTGTGCCAAGGGTTTCGAGGTCCCCGTACAGCCCCGTCGCCAGGGTGCCCCAAATCCCGGCCCCCAGGTGCACTGGAATTGCTCCGACCGCATCGTCGATCTTCAGGGTCTCGAGGATCTGGCTGAAGAAGACGACAATCATGCCACCGACGAGGCCGATCAGAGCTGCGGACCCTGTCGAGACGGCGAAACAATTCGCGGTAACCGCCACAAGCCCGCCCAATGCACCATTGATGAACTGATCGACGTCGAGCCGCTGGTTGACGGCGTAACGCAGACCTCCGGCCGAAATTGCGCCGACGCATCCCCCGACGATCGTGTTGATAAGGATAGACGGCACGGTGTCGTCCAGCACCAATGTGCTTCCACCATTGAAGCCAAGCCAGCCGATGAAGAGAAGAAGAGCACCAAGTGTGGCGGTGGGCATGTTCGACGGCTTTATCGTGTTGGCGCCTTCGCCGTCATCAAAGCGCCCCAAGCGGGGGCCGACAATCAAGACGAGCGCGAGGCCCGCCCATCCGCCAACGCTGTGAACCACCGTCGATCCCGCAAAATCCACAAACCCCAACTCAGCAAGCCAGCCCGATCCACCTGTGCCGTCAAGGCCGGCCCAACTCCAGTGTCCCGCAACGGGATAGAGGAGCCCTGACACGATCACCGCAACAAAGAGATAGGCCCCAAATTTCATTCGCTCCGCAACAATTCCCGAAAGGATCGTGACCGCGGCCCCACAAAACATCACCTGGAACAGAAAAAAGACAGCGAGGGACGGGGACGTCTTCGCAAAATTTAGGGAGAAAAGATCCGATCCAATCCACCCCTGATAACTCAGCCCGAACATAAGCCCGAAGCCAAGCGCCCAGAACACCAGCGTAGACAGACAGAAGTCCGCGAGGTTCTTGATCGCGACGTTGATGCTGTTTTTTGAGCGGGTCATTCCGCTTTCAAGGCACAAAAAACCACCCTGCATCAGGAAGACCAGGGCACTGGCAAAAATGACCCAGAGCAGATCGACGTTCGTCATCATGCGAACCGCCAGAGCTTGCTCATATGAGAGCCTTGCCTTGTCACACGTTCAGCCACCCTTCTATTTTTTCAAGAAGTCGCTTTATGTCGACCGGCTTGGTATCGTAGTCGTCGCAGCCGGCACCCAGGGCCTTGTGACGATCTCCAGCCATTGCATGTGCGGTCAGCGCGATAACTGGGATGCTTTTTGTTTCGTCGCTAGCTTTGAGGTGCCGCGCTGCGTCCCAGCCATCCATGACCGGAAGGCTCATATCCAGCAATATTATGTCGGGGCTCTCCTCTGAGGCCATCTCGACACCGCGCTGGCCGTCAAACGCCATCACGACGTCGTAGCCCTTCTTCTTGAGCCTGCGAGACAGCATGTCTCGATTCATCTCATTGTCTTCAACCAGAAGAATTTTTACCATCTTTTCTTCCCTTCCTTTTCTTCTTCACCGGGGTATCGGAACGACGCCTCAGGCGGCGTCTGTTCGCGCCGACGAATCTTCTGCTAGCCGAGCCTCAACGAGTTTTCGCAGATGCATCTCGAGCATCGTGTCGAGCTGTTCCTCGGTTTCAAACATATGAAAGGCTCCGATATAGGAGCCGTCTTCGCCAATCAGCCAGCGATCGAGATACTGGCTGAGCTTGTCGATCTGGTCGAGCCTGTCGAGAACCACATCACGATCCTCGAGAGATAACGTCGGTGCCCCCTGTTTTCGGTAGAGTAGCATCTCCGGAGAGCCTTGCTGCTTGAAACCGCTTAGGGCGTCCTCGAATTCGAATGCCGTACCAGACTCATATCGGGTTCCGTCGGGTCTCAGGATCGTGTCGGGCAGAGGCGAGCCGATGCGAGACCAAAGAATACCAACGTAGATTTCCGTCTCATGCGGTGGGTGGATCTGAGCCTGGAAGGTTTCAGAAGCCAGCATGGGCTCCTCTTCCCATAGGATTGGGATCAGATAGGCACGTCCAAAAAACTCCTCGTTGAGACGCCCGATAACAGATTTGGCGACGCGTCGTTCGGGAATGACGTCGCCGGGTGAAGAGATAAAGATCCGGAATTGCTTTGAAATGTTCTGACGCAGACGAACCTTTTCAAGACATGCACTGATCCGCGCTTGAAGCAAGATCGGATTGAACGGCTTAAAAATGTAGTCTTCGGCACCCTGAAGGATACAGTCGACCATCATTTCAATGTCGTCAGACGCAGATAGCATAATCACCGGGATCGTGCGCAGGCGAGAAGACGCCTTCATTCGTTGCAGGGTCTCAAGGCCAGACAGGCCGGGCATCATGTAATCAAGCAGGACAAGATCAAATCGATCGGTTTCGAGGATGGCAAGGGCCTCCTCTCCGCTGGACACCGTCCGCGCCGAGTATCCCATGCGTTTGACCCGCCGTCTTAACAGCTCGCGGTTTGACGGGTCGTCGTCTACCAGCAAAAGTTCGCCCCCATGACCGATTTGACTGTTGATTATCGAAATGTTTTGTTGCGGAGAGCGTTTGCCTTCTTTCTTCGGGGCGGTTTTTTTGTCGGTGTTTTTCTCGAGCAAACGTTGCGGGATGGCATCTACGAGACTTAGCGCGGCTCGCCCCGCTTCGGCGATATTTTCCAGGTCAGATATGAACTCAGCTTCGTCGAGGTCTGTCGCCTCCTCGAAGATCATTTCCGAATAACCGTTTATGTGGTTGAGTTGCATTCGAAACTGAAACTGAGCGTCCCCAACATTGACCTCTTCAGGTGAGACCGTCGAAGCGCCCAGGAAATCTTCTATTAGGGCAAGCATTTTGTGACCTGCATTCTGGATTGCTTGCAGGTCTCCCGAAAATGTCTTCAGGAGATCAGGCGGCAGATCTTCCTCGATCATTTCGGCATAGCCGATGATATGGCCAACGGGCGTGCGAAGATCGTGGCGCAACTTTGAAAGCTGCGCTTTGAAATCGCTGATATGTGCCACTTCCTCAGTCATCCGGCCGACGGCGGTTCGTGTTCACGGTGGTAGCGGTGCGCGCTCCACTGGACCACATCCATGAGAGAACGTTCCGCCAAATCCGAAATCACATCTTGTGCGTGAATAGGATCAGAAATCGCCTCGAGACGTCGTTCAGCGAGCTCGAACAACTCTCCCTGGTTTGCGTACTGCCAAAGCAACTCACGTATTGCCATTTTCGTTTGGTAGATTTCCCAAACGGCAAGCCAAAGCGGCAAGAGGCCCATGAGGAAGACCACGAGGGTCTTGCCATCGAGGTCGCCGATATGGAAACCGTAAAGTGACTTCTTGAAGAAGAGCAGCGAGACGGCACCGAGAAACGCTGCGAGAAACAGATACTTCTTTACTGTTTCAAGACGCTCGTGCTCACCATGCAACTGGTGATGCTTTCGCGAGAAGTAGGCCGCTTGATCCTTGACCCACCTTTCCGAAACCGCCGCAACTCTTTCTTTTGCGTGCACTGTGCTTTCGTAGGTCAATGGTTCTGTGCATCGGATTGCATCGCCAATCCATCCAAAGCCCTTGAAACGCTCGATACCGGTCAGTCGCAAGAGGCGCCGCGTCTGGCCTGTTGCACCACCTCCGGACAAGACAAGGAAGAAGCGGATGCGGAGTGCCTCGGCCAGCGCGCGGAAAGCGAGGTGACGTCCAAACCACCCGCGCCTTGAACCGATGGCAAAAATTAAGAAACCTCCTGCGAAGAGAGCCACATAAGCGATGAGAAACAGTTTCAGTGCGGCAATCTTCGCATAGAGCAGAAATGTCAGCCCCATCAGGGCTGCCATGAGCCCAAAGAGCTTAAAGAGACGATCCGATTGACGTTGATTTGCGAGGGCAAGTTGATCTGCACGTACGAAATCCACGTCGATCGACGAGGCGACCTCTGATATCTTGACATCATCGGGCGCAGAGATCGGATAGGCAGTCAGATCGGTGCCGATTTCTGTGTCCCGCTCGAGGGCATACTGGTCAAACTCGCGCCAACGCTCCACTACGAAATCAGGGATATCCGGCAGGCGGCAGATAAGGCCCGTAGCACCCGCCTGTACCAGATAGCTTGTCTGCACGTCCCCCTGTTCAAGCTCATCCGTCTGCCTGGGGACTTCGATCCAGATCGCGAGGTCTGACCGATCATCTGCCAACCCGGCGTCGACAACCGCTTCGAGTTTGCGGGCCTGCCGTGCCTGCGGCTCTGAACCAGAGAGGTAGCGAACGACAACGTCGGACGATCCGCCAGTCAGACCCGTCACCTCGCCATCCCAAAGAGCAACTAGGACATTCGAACGCCTGACAAGGTAATCCATGAGCCGCGCGTAGAGGGCATCACGAGCCGCGCCCTCTTTGCAGTCGTCCTCCCCGGTCCCGTGAGGGAGTGGTAACTCCTGCACTTTGATGCGTTCGTCATCCAAAAGTCTGATTAGGTTGGAATGGGCTTCGCCCTCAAAGTCAGCCTCGTAGAGCGCGCGGGGCATCGGCAGAACCGCGCGCACGGGCAATCCGATCTCAAGCGCAACCTCGGTGGCGAGCGTATCGGCGCCCTGAGCCAATCCAGTGACAAGTTCAACCGGAAGGGCTTCAAACCGCTCCCGCATAGCCTCGAGCTCATTTTTTAGCGCCGCGCGTATGTCAGCAACGGCTTCAGGATGAATGTCACGGTGCCCCGTAAGGCCAATGGTGAAGACAAACCCTGATTTTGCCACTCCGTCACCCATTCTGCTCTCCCTCGATGTTTAGTGCCCATTTTGGCGCCTCCAGTTCGAGTCGTTTCGAGATGTCCGCAAGTGCTTCGCATTCCTCCTGGGTCGGCGTTCCGTGAACGCCCGTCATTACGACGGCAATCGAGTGGGCGATTTGTGATCCGCCCTTCATCTCGCTCGCCCGGTCGAGCATGCCGAAAACTCGACCATCCCGCGCCAGAACATCATCACGGGCTGCAAATTCGCGGAACAATTCGAGTCCATGGTCAATATTCACGTGTCTGAGCAAGTCCGCCTCCGCCATAGCGCGCCGAAGAAATAGTTCCTCATCCTCATCCACGTCGCCTCGGCAAGCCGCGATGATGGCAGCACCTGCCATTGTCGACTTCAATACATCTTCGTGGCGAACCTTGGATGACAGAAGGCTCATGAAGTGATGCAATGCCGGACGTTCCAGCAATTCTCCCACGTTCTGTCGTAGCTCTTCGGAAAGTTTGCGGCGTTCTTCAGCATGCAGAGCTGCCAGCAGCTCTTTGTGGGCGACTTTTGCATCTTTTTCGCGTTGCTGAACGCGAGCAGCAAGATCATCCTGGAGTTTGCCGTGGATTTCGGGATGATCGGATATCAACTTTCGGACGGCCTCGTCAGGAATATGAGCAACCACTGAATATTGTTCAGCCTGCGCGAGGTAGTTTCTTGGTGCCGACTCCACGAAACTTTTCAAGCCAAATATCTGGCCTTCCTGACAGTTTTCGACTTTGATTTCGTGCAACTCTTTTTCGTCTATTGGCTGATAAAGCGCGACATTCCCGCTAAGGACGAAATAGAGCCCATCTGACGGCGCGCCCGGCTCATAGAAGCAAGCCGGTGGATTGAGCGACAGAATCTTGGCGGCATCGGCCAACTGGGACAGATCTGCCTCCGGGCACTCCGCAAAGAGTCCCGATTTCGCAAGCTGTTCGGCGACCTTGTCCTTCCCGAAAT
Organism: Boseongicola aestuarii; assembly: GCF_900184815.1. GTDB lineage: Bacteria > Pseudomonadota > Alphaproteobacteria > Rhodobacterales > Rhodobacteraceae > Boseongicola > Boseongicola aestuarii. Next base: position 14,248 of record NZ_FXXQ01000023.1, read on the forward strand.
CCGCGGCGCCAGTCTGGTCGAGTTTCTCCCATTCGTCGCCAGTTCCCAGCCAAGTGCGGTTGATCGCGATGCGCAGCCGATGCTTCCTCATCGCACTCCAGATGGCCATCACCATCTCATTCTGGGCATCCCACCAATGATCGTCATCATCGAAATGCCACCGAACCCTCACTTCAATCCCCTCGCTCGTATATCCGAGCATATTGAAGTCGGGTTTCGGATCGCGGCGTACGAACCTCGAATTTTCAAGCTCCTTTGCGATCGCGCGGATGGTCAGTTCCGGAGGAGATGACAGTTCCAAAATGAAAGTCAGGAAGTACCGAAACCGACTGGTAGGTTCGCTGAAGTTCAGAATGGTTCGGTCAGCGACGCCACTGTTGGGAAAGATGTAGAGAGAGTTGGTATGCGGGTTTTTGACCGAAATCGAACGCCAGTTGATCTCATGAACTTGACCATACACTCCGTCGATCTCGACATAGTCACCGATACGCAAGGCCTGGGTGGCGTTGAGAGCAACGCCGGAAAAGACCTCCTTCAGTGTCGATTGCGCGGCAAAGCCCAGCACCAGAGCCGCTACGCCCGATGTGGCCAGCAAACCTCCGATTGGCTCATCGTAGACGAAGTGCATCACCAGCAAGATGGCTGCAAGGTAGATGGCAACCCCAACGCTTCCCGTGACAATGACCGGGACCTTCCGCTCGCCATGATCCGAGAGCAGTCCATCCCAAAGGACGACGCGAACTACACTGTTCAACAGAAAGGCAAAACCGATGGCCGTCGCAGCAAGAACGGCTCTCACCATAGGCGCGACAAGAGAGTCTGCTCCGAGGACGCGAAGCCCGGGACCGATCGTGAAATCGAGGACCACCAGAAGGCCAATGAGTTCTGCCGATGCCCGGATGCGGTGAACCCGCCCGGACACATAGACAGTCGCGATGCGCACCAACAAGAGGGCCGTGCATGCCAGAAGGCCGAACAAGCCCAAGGCTGGTATAACCTGCTGTAAAACTTCCATTTTTACCCCCCCCTCAAACTTATTGATTATTGAATGTATGTATGTAACGGTTTCGTGAGGAGTGTCAAACTGCCGAAGGCTTTCGAAGAGAGCGGGCAGGTCGACTGAACACAACACAGTAAGGGAGAAGGGTTTGGTTTTCAACTGGGACGACGAGGCCGAAACCAAGGCCGGCTACACCGCAGCAATCGAAGCGGTGCTTGGCCTGGCCGCTCAAAAGATGCCGGTCACGGAGAAGGCCGTCGAAGAGTGGCTTGATGTGTCGCTGAGCGGCATCGACGAGCATAAGCACATCCGCCGTCATGCGATGGCAGTCGCGATGCGGATGATCCGCGGACCGATGCATCCCCCAAACTAGGGAACCGTGGCCTGAGGGCTGGACATGATGCGCCACTGTCCGGATGGCCCTGCGCACAAACGCACAACAAGAAGAAGGAGAAAATCATGGGAAACGCTCGGCTCGACTACATCTGGCTGGACGGCTACGAGATCGCAAATATCCGGACAAAGGCACAAATCCATCCGGATAGCTCGTATAACGGGTCTGTCGAAGACACCCCGAAATGGGGCTTCGATGGCAGTTCCACTCAGCAGGCCGAGGGCCATGATTCCGACTGCATCCTGCAGCCGGTTCGTGTCTATCCAAACCCCTTCAGACAAAACGCCTATCTCGTTTTGTGCGAGGTTTTTCATCGGGATGGACGCCCCCACGAGACCAACACGCGAAATCTTATAGATCGGGACTCCGAAGCCGAATTCTGGTTTGGATTTGAGCAGGAATACATTCTGATGACCTCAAATGGCCGTCCTGTCGGCTTTCCGGACGGCGGTTTTCCTGAGCCCCAGGGCCCCTATTATTGCGCCGTCGGAGCGCACCGCGTCGAAGCGAGGGAATTGGTTGACGAGCACTGGGACGCTTGCCTTGCCGCCGACCTGGGTGTTACCGGGATCAATGCCGAGGTCATGCTGGGTCAGTGGGAATTTCAGTGTTTTGGCAAGGGCGCCCTTCGCGCGGCCGACGACCTGATTGTAGCAAGATTCCTCCTTCAACTCATCACCGAGAGGTACGATCTCATTGCGACCCTCGATCCGAAACCGATCTCTGGGGATTGGAACGGCTCTGGCATGCACTCAAACTTTTCTTATGACTACCTGCGCGATGTTGGCGGACAAGACTATATTGAAGCGCTCTGTGAGGGCTTCCGCCCGTTCCACCAAGATCACATCGATGTTTATGGTGCCGGAAACGAACGAAGGCTGACTGGGTCTCATGAGACGGCCTCTATCGATCAGTTCAGCTTTGGCGCATCGAACCGAGGCGCATCTATCCGAATTCCACTCTATACCACGACACATGACTGGAAAGGGTATCTTGAAGATCGGCGCCCGGCTTCCGATGGAGACCCATATCTGATCGTCGACCGTATCATGCGTACGGTTAAAGTGGCGCACGAAGAAGCGCTAAAAGCCGTCTAGCTAGAAGGAGTGGAATGTAGGATGGCGAGGATCGAGATACAGAAAACTATGTTTGTGGACGGTAAGGAGGTGCACGTTTCCGAACGTGCACCTGTCACCGATGCGGCACACTTAACCGGGGGCGAAATGAAGACTCTCACTGAAAAGCTCGGGTGGAGCATAGACGGTCAGTTCCACATTTTAGACGCAGAGGGGAACCTCATTCTGGAATCGAAGCTGGAGTTCTGCTGAGTTCGGCCGGATTAGCTGACTAGGAGTTATCAGCTGAAACCAAGTAGCTGGACTTCGATTTTCGGCAGTCCTCCTGAAGCAGAAATTTCAACGACCCGCAGGATGCAGCTGACTCGGCTTTTTGGCTCCGAGGCTAGGAACGCCCACTTGAAAAATAGAGAAAGAGGGAACGGCATTTGCCCACTTACGAAACTCAGAAGAAAGGGCTACCCATAGGCCCAAAATTTCTTGGTATTTTCGGTTTGTACTTCTTTATCAGTTTGGCTCTGGGCATACTCAGCCTGACACTGACGGCGAACTATGACGGTGTTGCGGTCATCTGGTTGCCTGCCGGTTCTGCTCTTGTTGCATTGGTCTTCATAGAAATGCGGCTTTGGCCAAGCGTCGCTTTGGCATCTTTGGTCTCCAACCTGTACTTTGGATCAAGCATCCAAGCCGCCGTTGGAATCGGAGTCAGGAGTGCCCTGGGTGCGATGATTGCCACCTTAGCCCTGCGTAGTCTCGGTCCATGGGGGTATCTCTCGATCTTTTACAACGCCCTAAAGCTGGGCACCTTCGGAGCAGTAATCAGAGCGGCCATTAGCCCCGCAATTGGTGTCGCATCACTCTATTTCGCTGGAATTGTACCCATATCAGATTTCGCGAAAAATTGGGCTCGGTGGGTTCTGGGAGATTCAGTCGGGATCTTTTTGTTCAGCTCGTTCGTCCTGATTTATTGCATGCTATGGGGGCATGAAAACAACAAAGTTGAGTAGTGACGTAACGCCATTCACTTGGCTTCACGAAAAGAATGATGCGCTATTTCGATTGCAAGCCACAAGCCAGAGAAACGGCACCCCTGTAATAGGTCGACGATAAAGCTGAGTAGGAAGTAGGATTTATGAAGACAGGCTGGAAACAGGAGTTGAAGGAAAACTTGCGTGGCGCCGTTGTTGTCCCAAGTATCACTGCCGGTTTGGTTGCAGGTGTTCTGACCGTCACCTTCATGTTTTCATATTCGGCCGTAATATTCACCGGTGAGCTCTCCGCTTACGTGCCACGAGCGACAGGGCAACTTCTGTTTGGTGGTGTTGTAATTGCGCTTGTCATTGGGCTCTTCAGCGAGCTTCGCGGCGTCGTGGCTTTGCCGCAAGACAACCCGACGGCAATCATCGCTGTCATGATTGCGACTCTCTCACAACTTCCCGGGAGCGCGCTCACTCCTGAAATGCTGTTTGCCCAGGCAGTCGTAATAATGGTGGTGTCAACTGCTCTTTCAGGCGTGATCTTCTACCTCGTCGGCCGGTGGCGGCTTGCGGCATTTGTTCAGCTGATTCCATATCCAGTGATCGCTGGTTTTCTAGCGGCAACGGGGTGGCTGCTTTTCAAGGGCTCCTTCAGCGTTATGGCAGATCAAACGTTTGATTTCATCCAACTCAGTGCGCTCGGCGAAGTGATGTATCTGTGGCTGCCCGGAGCCGTATTCGCTCTCATTACACTCTTCGTTTCCCTCAAATACTCCAATGTTTTCATCATGCCCGGGCTCATCTTAAGCGCGGTGGCACTCTTCCATATCACTTTGTTCCTGAGCGGTGCTTCAAGCCAGGAAGCCATTGCCGAGGGGTGGTTGTTGCAACCATTTGGGGAGGGCGCGTTGTGGCAGCCAGTACCTCTTTCCACCTTCCTTGCAGCCGATTGGACATTGTTTGTGACAGAGTTCACCGGGTTGGCCACTATTCTTTCGATCGCGCTCATCTCGGTACTTCTGAACCTCACAGCGCTCGAGTCAGCCTTTAACCGTGACATAGATGTCCATCGCGAGATGCGCCTAGCCGGTATTGCAAACCTTCTTGCTGCGCCCGGCGGAAGCCTCGTCGGATATCATTACGTCAGCCTCTCTACTCTTGGGCGTCGGATGCGTGGAGACAGTCGGCTCGTCGGGGTCGTCGTCGCAGTGTTCTGCCTTCTTACGATGACAGTCGGAGCTGGTGCTCTGTCTGTCTTCCCAAAATTTGTGCTTGGCGGCTTGGTAATGTTCATCGGACTGGGCTTCCTTTATGATTGGGTGGTCAAAAGCTGGTCTAATCTCGGGCGCGGTGACGTTGCGATAATATTTGCGATCCTCTTTGTCGTCGAGTTTATCGGGTTTCTGGAGGGTGTAGCGACCGGCGTGGCCGCAGCTGCTGTGTTGTTCGTAGTCAGCTACAGCAAGCTAAATGTTGTTCGCTTGGTGATGGATGGAAGTGATTTCTCGAGCAACGTCGATCGCCCGGATGACCACCGAAAGGCCTTGTCCTCCGAGGGGCAGAAGATTCTATATCTCAAACTCCATGGTTTCATCTTCTTTGCATCCTCAATCAAACTGTACGAGGAAGTGGTAGGAGCCCTGACAAGAGAAGCTGGCCCGCCTGAGTTTGTAATCCTTGATTTTCAGCTAGTGTCTGGTCTGGATACTTCTGCTGTTCACGGTCTGGTCAAGATCAAGAAGAAGGCGCTGGAAGTCGGAACGCAACTCGCCTTGGCTCACGTCCCCGCAGAAATCGATCAACAATTGCATGAAGAAGAGTTCCTTGATGGCGACGCTGTTATCGAGCCAATCTTTAAGGATGCAGACAGCGCCCTGGAGTGGTGCGAAGATTTCCTTCTCAGAACGGCTGGCGTTGATCCAAGCCCAAAAGCTTTGCCGATTGATGATAGGTTGATTGAGGTTTTTAAGGCCAAGGCTGTTGTTCAAAAGTTCCGAAGTTACTTGGAAACGACTGAATTCTCTCAGGGCGACGTAGTTTCACAACCCGGCATTAAGCAGCGTTTGCTGCACTTCATCGAGCAAGGGACCGTTTCCATCTATCTCGATGAATTGGATGGCGAAAAGCATAGAATAAGAAGCGCGGGCCCTGGTTCGATGGTCGGCGTCGCCAGCTTTTTTAGGCAAGGAAACGTGGGGACGCTTGCGGTAGGCATAGCGGACAGCAAAGGAACCGCGCATGTTTTGACAGATGTCGCATTCGAACGCATGAAGTCCGAAGATCCGGAACTGGCCCTGACGTTCCAGACGTACGCGCTCAATTACGTTTCAGATCGGTTGGCAAGCAACTTGCGAACGCTTGCTTTGGTCCTTCGCCTCGAAGAATAATATAGCAGTCGGGAATTTTACTCTGCCTAATTTGACCGACTCGTGGATAAGCAATTATTTTGCTGTGTTTAGGCTCCTAGGCGCCATTGATTTCCGGCTTGCAGCGTGGTTCATCTCGCGGAAAACGAGCGGCGATAATGCGTAACGTCATCGCATTCAGTATAGATTTAGGGGTTGGAACAACGGGGGATTTCTGGTTCATCGAAGCTCCTTTGGAGCGAAGATGAAAGATCGGTGGCACCAAAGTTGGCGCGCTTCTGGGTGAGGCCGTTGTTATTCCCAACGCAGAGCTAAGAAAGGATTTTGAGTTCCTTATTAAGCAGCGCGGTACTCTGCTTGCGAAAGGGCGCATTTTGGGTTTGCAGTTTAGAGAACTGTTTCGTGACGGCCTTTATTTCGAACTTTCCAAGCACGCGAATGCAATGGCTTTACGACTTTCGGAAGGGTTGCGAAGAAAGGGCATTGAGTTTTCGGCGGAAACTGAAACAAACCGGCTCTTCCCGATCCTTGAAAACACACAAATTGAAGCGTTGAAGCGAAGTTTCGATTTCTATGTTTGGGAACCAGTTGATGACAAGAGATCAATAACTCGCCTGGTCACCTCTTGGGCAACGCCCGAAGAAGCGGTTGGCGCTTTCATCGGGGCGCTCTGAGTCTATCCTTGCCACCCAGGCCTGATCGATTGTGTACCACGTTTCTGTCAATTGATGTGAGAAACCAGACCTTCGCCCGATCGAGATGAATGGCAGGTTTTGTACGCACCTGTGAATTTGGAAAACAAATATCGCTGCGCTCTACATGAATGGCTGCAATTGCCGCCGCGGTGCGAATAAAATTTTTGCGTCGGTGCAGGAATTTTCATGCTGCGAGCGCGCGCAGCAAGTAATTGACACTTCCGCTCAGGGCTCAGTGCGGTCTTTCGCTGTGATGGGTGCCAACTTCAGCAATGCGGGACAAAGCTCCCGTTCGCTGCGCTTCGGCGCTCGCTAACTCGGTGAACGGACGTCATGCGGACAAGGTCGCCAACTGTTTGTAACAATCCATCGTGAGGTTCTGAACCTTGCGCGGACGACACGTCTTTATCCTCAGTGCCAGCCTCGCAGAGTTTTTGCGCAACGTGGAATGTCGTGTAGCCTGACGTCGCACCTAATGTGAGGATTCGGACGATGGCCGGAGAAGTCAAACATGAAAATGAGAGCATTTGGGATTCAGCCGCTCCGG
>NZ_FXXQ01000024.1 GCF_900184815.1 Boseongicola aestuarii
TGTATCTCATAGGCCAGCAGTCGACGCAGGGTCTCGGCACGCAACCGAGGCGGCACCGTCAGGCCAGGCATTGCAGCCAGTCCCTCGGCGCAGGCTGAGCGATCCATCGAGGCGATCTCCCGAAGCCGCCCCGAGAGTTCATGGATGCTATTGCCTCTCATGCCGCTGCATCGATACGGTAGGTTGGCGTCTTCCCGCTGCGGTCGAGCAAAACGTCAGCACCGCCTTTGCGCAGTTGCGAAATCGCCGCCCGAACTGAGTGGGGTTGCCAGCCGAGTGCCTTCTCCAATTGACTTTGAGTCGCCCCCCGCGGACGGCTCAACATTGCCGCCAACCGCGCCTTTTTATACGGCTTTGGTTTGCTGGTATGCTTGGTCGCTTTTGCGTCAGCCTGATTGCATTCGGTTTTTTTCGTGGTCGTCATGTCGGTCTCCATCGATCCCAGGCACCGGACCATCCAGCCGCCCGTACCGACAAGCGCCCGACGAGCCGGGCGGAGACTCGCGAAACAGCAAACGCGACGTCCACACACACGCTCACATTCCGTACGAAGTCCAGTCATTCAGTGGCAGATATCGGCGTCTGGCCGCAATTCGGTTGCCGTTTTAGAGATCTCAATAGATCTGAAAGACGCTGGGCAAACTCGGTCCAACAAGCACTCGCACTGCACATTTAATGGCGCAAAACACAAAAGCAGACGTTCGCGCAATGCGCAGCGAACGGCTGCTCTGAGCCCAAAGCGGTAGTTGGAAGCCGTGCTGGCGAGACAAGATTCCTCTTGGAACTATGCCTGCCTGTGGCCGTCAAAGAGGGCGACCGACTGCGGCCGCGCAGCCATTCAGAAACAAGGTGGCGATAGTTGGCGTTGGCTTCGCGGTTAATTTGATAGGGAGCGCGTCATGCGTTCAGAAATCGCGTTCGAAAGGCCCGTTTGGGCCTCTCTCCTTTTGGAGTTCACGGGCAATCAAGAGCCAAGCCGAGTTTTGCCCCCTCCAACAGGGACAAACAGATACTTGATCTCTGATCTTTGGGCGAAATTGATCGCGTTGCTGTGGTCCATATCGGGTGTAGCGGCGTTGCGCGTGCATAGATTGAACGTATCGCCTACCGCCTGTACAATCCGGGGGTCCCCGTGGCTCAGCTGGATTTGCAGCCCCCGCAAATAATAGCCGTCCGGGTTTTCCATGACCTCGCCTTTTGCGACGATCTGATTGACGTGGTCAGGACCGCAGAGTTCGGCAACCTTTGACTGTGCCTCGGCAGTTCCGGCGATCATAGTCAGAGCAATTATATATGCAGAAACGTTCATTGTGTTATCCTCCTGTTGGCGTTGCGGCTCACCCTTGCGACGATAGGTCGACGTGTGCGGGCCAACTTGTGGGAACAAATGAACATGCCGGCTGATGAATTGTCCCGAAATGGACCCGAAATCGAGACGAAATCACATCAGCCAATTCTGCTGGGAGAGTTTTGTTTTGATATAGCATTGCCAGAGCTGTCCAGCGCGTCGGGAGAGCCCGTCAATCTTCGCAGTCAAAGCCTTGAGGTGTTGCGGCTTCTGGCTGACCAGGCCGGGAAGGTTGTAACTAAGGATAGCTTGATCGAAGCGGTTTGGGGCGAAACATTCGTAACTGACGACAGTCTTGTCCAATGCATTTCTGACATCCGCCGCGCCATTGGCGACCGGGATCATAAGATGATCCAGACCTTGCCGCGACGTGGCTACCGTATGAATGCGGGCCGCGCCACACCACTTTTGCCGACGCGCTCCATGCCCGACCTCGCAAAAAGGTGTGCGATCGCAGTTCTACCCTTCACCAGCCTCAGCGACGACCGCGAACAACAGTTCTTTGCTGAAGGACTCAGCGAAGACCTGATTGTGCGTCTATCGATGGTGCGGTCGCTTGTTGTATTGGCCGCGCCATCAAATTTTTCGTTTGGCGGCGATTTCATGCGTGCCGAGGGTGCGGGAACCGAATTTGGACCGGAGTATCTGATCAAGGGAACCGTGCGGCGTTCGGGCGACATGGTTCGCGTAACGGTTCATCATCTGAATTATCAAAGCGGAACTGTGATCCAGTCGCGCCGTTACGACAGGCATGTGAAGGACATTTTCGAGATTCAGGATGACATTGCCAGCGAAATAATCACCGAGACTCGTGTAGCGCTTAGCGAAGGCGAAGTTGCACGCCTGGCCATCCGTCGGACGCGTAGCGTCCCGGCGTGGGAGTTCTTTCATCAGGGCGTGCTGGAGCACATCAAATACACCCCCGAGAGCAATCAGGCAGCACGCCGTCTGTATCAAAAGGCGCTCGAAATCGACCCCAACTACTATGATGCGATGGTTGCCGATGGCTGGGCGCTCTGGCAGGAAGCCCGCTCGTCACCTGTTGTCAGTCGGACCGACGCGCTTAGTGAATGTCGGGGCTTGGTCGAGCGGCTGATCGCTCGATGGCCGGACTATCCTGATACCCTTCATCTGGATGCGGTGCTTTTGATGATGGAGGGAAAGCACGATGCCGCCCAGGATCGAGCCGATCAGGCCCGAGCGGCGGGGCGCGCGTATTTATGGGGCTACGCAATCGTCCATATTTACGGTGGGAGCGTGAAAAAAGCTTCAGAGCTATTCCGACAAGCCATAAGTACAGCTCTTGTCGTCAATGACGACGCGCTGTTTTGTTATGCGCATTGCCTTACCCTTTTAGGGCATTACAAACAGGCGATCATTCTTGCGGAAGAATACCGTTCGCGGGTGCCTACCACAGTCTACGGTTTTACTTTGTTGGCAACCGCTCAGGCATTGGACAGCCAGGCGGCAGCAGCCGCAGACACGATTACAGACATGCGTGAGATGCACCCGCATTTCACGCTTGCGATGTTCCGTCGTCACGAACCCTATCGCGACGCTGATACGCTTGACCGTATTGTCGCTCTGCTGAAAAAAGCAGGTATACCCGATTGAGCAATCCTGAAAGATTCGGTTTCCGCTCAGCAGCAAAAGGTGAATTCGTTCCTCATAGTTGTCATTGGTGCAGTCGGAAGCGAATGACAGCTTTGAATTCGAAACGGTTGTTGGAAAGCGGAGGTTAGTAAATTAGCGTGGTCAAAAGCTTAGTGAGACGCCCGCATCTTATGGAGGCTTCAAAACAAGCAAGTACAGCTGAAGGAGCGAGCATTGGAACTCAATGGCAAGGTCATTCTCATTACTGGCGCGTCCGGAGGGATCGGGGCTGCCACAGCACGTCGATTAGCTAAGAAAGGTATGGCGCTGGCCTTAGCGGGTCGGAATGTCAAAAAGCTCGAGGCTGTCGCTCAAGAATGTCAGAAACTTGGCGGACTGGCCGAAGTATTTCCCGGTGAAATCACAGACCAAGATTACACATCAGGTCTCCCGGATGCTGTTAGAGCGCATTTTGGCGCACTCAATGCGCTATTTAATAACGCAGGGGTCTTCGAGACGGGGGCATTCGATCAAGCTGACATTTCGCGATGGGACGCTGCGCTTGATATTAACTTCAGGAGTCTTTTGCATCTGACAAAGGCGGCCGTTCCGCACCTTTTGGAGAACGCCGAGAGCGCCGTCATCAACCTAAGCTCCATTGCAGGCCGCATGACCTTCGGTGGTGGAGGTATATACAGTGCCACAAAACACGCTGTGCATGCTTTCTCTGGCTGCCTTTTTGAAGACCTGCGCGACCGAGGCTTGAAGGTTAGTACGATCTATCCTGGCTTCGTCGATACTGGCATGACTTCTGGTGTTGAGGGAGACCGCTCAAAAATGATCCAGCCGGACGACGTCGCCGGTACGTTGGAGTTCGTCTTGGAGTTCCCCTCTAATGCCTGCCCCACCGAGATTGTTATTCGTCCGCAATTCCCCCTTTGAGCAGCAGGCAAATAGGTCAATAGCTGGGGTCCCGTGCCACCTCTCTGCATTTTTGAAGTTTTGTGCTAGCCTGTACAGATCAGAAAAATGAGAACGGGGATAGACAATGTCTGATACACACAAAGGTCAATGCTTTTGCGGTGCCGTCGAAATAGAAGTGACTGGTGAGCCCGCCGGCATGGGATACTGCCATTGCGAGAGTTGCCGGCACTGGTCGGCAGGCCCAGTCAACGCCTTCACACTTTGGGACCCTGACAGAGTTAAGGTGGTTAAGGGCGAAGAGCATCTTCTTCAATACAACAAGACCGAAAATACCGACCGGAAATGGTGCGCGAAGTGTGGAGGCCATGTCATGGCAGGGCATCCGGGGCTCAAACTCATCGACGTCTACGCAGCGATCATTCCAAGCGTCGAGTTTGAGCCTGGCATCCACGTCAATTACGCGGAGACGGTGCTACCGATGAAAGATGGCCTCCCGAAGATGAAGGATTTTCCGTCCGAGTTTGGAGGTTCTGGAGAAGTGGTTCCAGAGTAAAGGAAAAAGAAAGAATCGATAGAACGGCTGCGTCCCAGGATGTGGGACGCCTAAGAATAATTGTGCCCAAATTTGGATCCTATATATCAATATGACGGCGCGTCAGTCGACCGAGGTGTAAACTCCGGGAAGCGACCTGGAGGAAATCATGCAAATTCCATTGCTATTCCTGATTGTTCTTTTGACAACATCCACGCTTGCTGACGCACGCGAGGCGAACCATTTGCAAGGCGCGGATTCGCCATATCTATTGCAACACGTTGACAATCCCGTGGACTGGTATCCTTGGGGACCCGAGGCCCTAAACATGGCGAGGGACGAGAACAAGCTCATTTTCGTCTCGGTTGGATACTCCTCTTGTCACTGGTGCCATGTGATGGAGGAAGAGAGCTTCGAATCTGAGGCGATCGCAGCATTGCTGAACGAGCATTTCGTGTCGATCAAGATCGACAGGGAGAGCCGGCCTGACCTGGACGAGCAATTCATGGTCGTGACCCAGGTGCTCGCCGGCGGCGGCGGCTGGCCAAATTCAGTCTTCCTGACACCTGAAGGTGATCCCTTTTTTGCTGGCGGGTATTTTCCTCCGGATGTGTTTGAAGACGTCGTGATGAAGGTTCAGGAAGCCTGGCGTGACGACCCAGCCTTCGTCAGCGCTGAGGCTGCGAAGGTCGCATCCGTGGTTTCGCGTGCGTTGTCGCAGAGAGTAGCTGCGCGCGAGCTCACTCCTGAAATCGCGCAACTTGCCGTCCAAGGTATCCTTGAGGAAACGGACAGCTTTTATGGCGGCTACGGCGTGGCCCCGAAGTTCCCGCGCGAACCCCTTTTTCTATTTCTCCTAGACCATGCTGAGCGGACTGGTGAGCGAGAGGCTCTTGAGGCGGTCACCGGCATGCTCGACGGGATGATCAAAGGGGGGATTCACGATCATGTCGGCGGCGGGTTTCATCGCTACGCCATCGATCCCGAATGGCACGTCCCACATTTCGAGAAGATGCTCTACACGCAGGCACTGACCGGCCGACTGCTTGTGCGGGCTTGGGCCATAACCGGAGAGCAACACTACCGTCGCGCGGCGGAACGCACTTTCGACTACGTTCTGCGGGAGATGCAAAGCCCTGAGGGCGGGTTTTTTTCAGCTCAGGACGCCGACAGCCTTAGTGCCGCAGGTGAGCGCGTCGAAGGGGCGTATTACATGTGGACCCCATCCGATCTCGCCTCGCTCGAAGAAGACGCGGCGCTCGTGCGCGCCGTTTTCCAAGTCGAACCCGACGGTGATTTCGAGAGGGCGAACGTATTGAATCTCGTTGCGCTTCCGAGTGAAATCGCGTTTGACGCCGGCTTTGCCCCGTCGGCTTTTTTGACCCGACTCGACGGGATACTTGGCGAAATGTATCAGCTGAGGGGCAACCGCCCGCCGCCTTTCCTCGATGAAAAGGTCGTGGTGTCATGGAACGCAGTAATGATCGAGACACTAGCAGAAGCAGCTAATCGGCTGAAGCGGCCGGAGTACTACCGTGCAGCCGACAAGGCGACCCGCTTCATTCTCGAACACATGCGGTCAGACGAAGAATTCAAGCGCATCTGGTTCAACGGATCGCCCGGAACACCTGCGCAGTTGCCGGACTATGCTGGCCTCGGGCTCGCGTTGATAGCTCTTCATGACTATGCCCCCAGCGACCACCAATCAAACTACTGGCTGCAAGAGGCGGCCGCGCTGGCGGATGACCTTCGCATCAGGTTCGGTCCCGTCGATAATGGGCTGCGCATGACCGAGTCCTTAGAGGGGCTCGGAGAGTTCATACCCGTCGATGATACCGAGATACCGTCTGGCAACGCGCTGGCCCTGACGCTCTTTACCCGGTTGGCGCATCGCGCGCATTTGGCTCACATCGAACAAGATGCCTTTCGCCTTGCCGGGGCGCTGTCCGGGCTCGCTGCCGACATTCCAGAACAACGTGGTTTCGCATTTAAAGCCATTCAGGAACTGCAAGAGGGCGCGACCGGCCCCATCCGGCACGTTGCCAAGGGTGCTGTTCGAGCGGAAATCCGCAACAACCGCGAGGCGGGGGAAATCCTGATCGACATCCAGATCGCCGACGGGTGGCACATCAACGCTCACGAGCCGCTGGAGGACTACTTCATTGCGACCGACTTTTCGGTCGAAGCGGTGCCCGGGGTCGAAATTGCGTATCCGGACCCGGCAATCAAGAGCCTGTCATTCAACGATATGCCGCTGGCTCTTTATGAGGGGCATCTGCAGATCGTCGCAAAGAGCGCGGACCCAGCAGACACTGCCTCTGCCCGTCGCGCCGTTCTGACCATTCAGGCGTGTAACGACGAGATCTGCCTTCAGCCAGAGAAACTGGTCTTTGCGCTTTGGTGATCCCAGAAAATTCAGATGCCGCGTCCATTCCGCACCAACATACGAAGGGCCGCTTTGTCCGCAACGCAGTCGTTGGTGCCAGGCGCAGCGAATGGCGGTTTTGAGCCCAGTGTGGCCATTGGCTCATTGTGCCTATGTGTTCGTTGTCCCAGAGGGCTCACGTTCCTAAGTGCAACCGATTTGGATCTATGGTTTTGGAGCCAATCACACCGATTTTTTTAAGAAATCTTGATGCCGGCGTATTCTTCAATTTGACTTAGACGATTCAAACTTGCGGGTGACCAGGTCGTTCTGAACTCGTAGAAACGCTCAACGCGCGGGTCATTTTCCGGAAGGGTGACCCAAGGCTGCTTTGAGCCTGTGTAGATGTGCACGTCGGGTGGGAATTGATCCGGGTCATCAAGAGTTCCGACACGAACGAACCTAATATGTTTTCGCAGGCCGCCCATATTGTAGTTGCTCCAAATCGCAACCTTGCACTTTTTGCAGCGCGTGATGTCCTGACCTGTGCCGCTGGGTGTGGGAACTGAGGTCTCCTCTACCGTGCCCTCGATAAGCCTTACCCGATCAGCCTCATACAAGGCATTAATAGCAAATGCAGAGCCCGAATTTTTCTGGCAACCGCGGCAATGACAGCCATGCACGATCAGCGGATCTTCCACCACCTGAAAACGTACATGACCACATGTGCAGCTCCCCTCTGTAACGTAAGAATTTGTACTCATTGCATTATGCTCTTTCCCTAAATTTCGTCAGGCAATGGTAACTTCCAATGTTGATGGCGTTTCACTGCGGCAGCAGTCGGCGACAGGCGAATGAGTCACAGCATAATCCACAATCTCCCACAGGACTTTTTCGCTAACTCCCACGGCACCGATTTTTACGCGGGTTCGCAGGCTCAGGGAACCCGCGCGTACCGATTTGTCTATACCGAAGAGGCCTCTGTCGTCATCAACGCTGTCGGTCGTGACCTCAAGTGTGTCCAATGAGATCCCCAACTCGGCTGCGCGCAACGCAATCCTGGTAGCGTCACAGGTTGCCAGCGCTGCACGTGACAACCAGCCCGGAGATGGAGCAGAGCCGTCTCCTCCCACGGCTTGGGGCATGTCGGTTATGACTGACTGGCCATTTTCACCGGTGGCTCGGCATTTCAATCCGCCTTCCATGACGGCCGTGATTGGAGGACTAGTGCTAAGCGCGTCGTTTGGATTGTCTTTCAAATAGGCGATAACGCCGTTGACTGATTTCTGGATGTGTTCAACCGCCATCGTGTGCTCCTGTTTTGATGCTTAGGTTCAGTTGGTGTCTTCTTTGGCCTCGATGGGGGCCATGACATGGGCGAGTGGTGTTTCCCCCCACATGACATATGGCCCGCCAGCAAATGGATCTCGCGGTAAGTCGGCCAACATTTCCATGTTCGGGAATAGCATCATAAGGTGTGGCCCATCCTGAACCCAAACCCCACCGTCATTGGGGTCGGTTGCCATCGGGTTGTCGTTGTTCACTAACGCGTCGCCCTGGAGCATGTAGGAGAAACCCACGACATCGGTGGAGAAATCGGTTCCGGCCGCGACAGAAGCCATCCACTTCATCCAAACTGGATCATTGCACATGGGGTGCGTGTCGCCGGGAATTAAGCCGACTCCCGGCAGGCAGACCCAGTCATTGCTGCCCTCTTTGAGGATCGTGCCATCCACGTCCATGATTGTCGCGTTCGCGCTGATGTCAGCCGGAGCCGCCGACATAGCTCGGGCGATTTTTTCGTCATTTGACTCGGCGATAGCTGCACCGGCCAGTCCACCTGTCGCAGCAATCGCGAGCGCTGTGCCGATATTGGAGATTTTCAAAGCTTTCATTCGTAGTTCCAATTCAGATACTCCTTCTCGAAATTCGTCTGTTATGTCCCATCGGCCATCTGTCTAGACCGAGAATTGAGCGAACGCCGGAATGGTCGTAAGCCGGGCGTCACTTTTAACCTCGCATCAGACGCATGCAGAATATCTTTCATCCTGAAGTTACGCCCGTCCGCTAATAAATTATTTTCTTTTGATTTTTTGGATTTGTCAGTTCATTTATTCTTGGGAGGTATTAAGCAAATCTTTAGGAGCAAGATGAAGACATCACATCTCAATGCTTTGCGCGCGCTAGAGGCTTCTTTGCGTGGCGGCAGCTTTCGAGCCGCGGCGGACGAGCTCGGCGTCACAACTGCAGCTGTCGGACAACAAATTCGTGTTTTAGAAGAATATGTTGGAAGCCAACTGTTCGTTCGAAACCCGTCCGGTGCGGTGCCGACTAGCGCAGCTAGCAGGATCGCGGCCGAGCTGTCAGCAGGCTTTGGTTCCATCAGCTCCGTTTTAACAGAATTGCGTAGTTCGGGCCCCGGCAATCGCTTGTCAATTTCGATGAGCTTGGGAGTTGGTGAGTACTGGCTAACGCCCAGGCTGTCGGGTTTCTACGCAATTTGTGACCAATTCGATCTGCGGATCGATACGACACACCGTTTAGTCGACCTTCAGTCTGAAGAATTCGACTTCGTGGTGCGCTTCGGATCCGAGCCTGAGTTGCCATTAGAAAGCGCTTTTTTGTTCGCAGGATGCATGGTGCCGATCTGCACTCCGGAATTTGCGGCTAAATACAACCTGTCGCAAGACACCAGGTCACTCACCGACGTGCCGCTTATTCACGTCAAGAAAGAAACCAACGACCCAGGATGGTTGGATTGGAGCAGTTGGAGCAAAGATTGCGGAGTCGAATATCAGAAGAGAACCGCAATTCCGGAATTTCCACGTCTCAGTTCTGGTCTGAAGGCGGCGAAAGAAGGCTTGGGGGTCGTCTTGTGCGGAATGGTCGAAACCTATTCTTCTTTAGCCGACGGCTCTATGATCCTTCCATTCGGTAGAAGTTCAGCCAAGCTTTCGGAGTGGTCATATCGGCTGGTATGGGCGCGTGGCCGAACACGCTCGAAAACGCAAATCGATTTTAGGAACTGGATTATTGCACAGGCTGAGACCTACCGTGGCGACGTGGAAAGGCTAATTGGCAGTTGACGAAAGGACCTTCAGAGCCAAGGCGACAAGAGCACTGCATTGATTGGAAGGGAAGCGCACCCGAAGCACCCGAAGCACCCGAAGCGGTCGCGTGGCGGATGGAAGTTCTGGCACAAGACAGAGATGGTTGCGAAAGTCTGATTTCAGTCGTCCATTGACCTTTCATAAGGGAGCTATGAATGTCGACTTTGTCCGCAAATTCGTCGTTCAAGCGAGCTGCAGGGAATGACGGCTCCGAGCCCAATCTACCGGATGCCGCAGTACGAACATGGGTCTGAAATACCGCCCTGAAGGGCCGGCATTGACGAGCGAAATTATCCTTCTTTGAACAATTTGGCATCTGGCGTGCTACGATCCTGCCGCTGGTGGAGAAAAGCGGCGCCAGCGCTGATGATCACTCCTCCGAACACCGCAATTACCCAGTCAATGGGATGGAGCGGGGAGAGGTGGAGAACAGTTGCGATCGGTTCGATCTGAATCGCGGCAAAGGCCGACAGGACCGGAGCCACCGTCGCGATCCAGGCGGATCTGGACCCAAGCCGGGTCAGGGCCGCAGTAATGGCCGAACCTGCGATGATGAGGGAAGCCATTGCCATCGATCTCGCGTGCGGGACATCGACAGTCTCGCCGAGATTGAGGATATATCCTCCTAGGATGACCGCGCTTGCCAGGGTGCCGACAAGGCCGATCGCCAACCATTCTCGCGGAGCGAAGAAGCTTAGTCGATTTCCTTTGCTCCGGTGCGAGAGCATGCCCTGCGACGGCAGGTTCTGGAAGACCAGCAAGGCCGTCGGATGAAGGATGAGCTCGATCCAGATGATGTGGATCGGCAGGTATAGCAGCGGATACCCCATAAGCGGGATCAGTGCTGCGGTCGCGACAAGCGGCGCGTGCAGCATGAGCAGATAAGCGAAGCTGAGGCGGAGGTTCGTGAAGAGCTGGCGTCCCTCCGCGATCGCGCCGACGATCGTGGCGAAGTTGTCATCCAGCAGCACGATTGAGGCGACCTCGCGCGCCGACCGCGTGCCCCGCTCACCCATTGCGATCCCAACATCCGCGCCGCGAAGGGCTGGCGCGTCGTTGACCCCATCGCCGGTCACCGCGACCATCTCTCCCTTGGCCCGCAGCGCCTGAACCAGAGCAAGCTTCTGCGACGGTGTGCACCGGGCGACGACATCGAAATCGATCCTGGCCTCCTGCCTATCAAGGTGCGCCGCCAGGTCTTTTCCGTCGATTACCCGCGGCTCTGCCGCCCCGATGCCGATCTCCTGTGCAATGGCTGCGGCTGTGCGCGCATGGTCCCCCGTGATCATGATGACACGGATGCCCGCATCTTGTGCCTCGCGCACTGCATCGGCGACACTGGGCCGCACCGGATCGGAGAAAGCGAGCAGGCCCGCAAAGTCAAAGCCGGTCTCGGGTTCTTCCCCCGACCAATCTTGAAGCGACCGGATGGCGACCCCGATCACCTTGTGACCCGAGGCAGCCAACTCCTGTGTGCGTTGGCGCCACAGGTCGCGTTTTTCCTCCGACATTGTGGTCATTCCGATCACAGTCTCGGGTGCCCCTTTCATTGCGGCACTACAGTTGCCTTTAGGTGAGCGTAGGACAGCGACCTCGCGCAGTCGGTCCTCGGTGAAAGGGAAGACTGCCTCGACCTTGCCATTTGAGGCCCGCGCGCTTTCGAGAAGGATCAGATCCAGCGGATCGGCTGTCTCTGCTCGGGAGGCCGTCGCGGCGATCGCGAGCAGTTCGTTATCGCTCAGCCCCTCGGCGGGGTGTGCGTTATTCAACGTCAGCTTCCCGTCGGTCAGCGTGCCAGTCTTGTCCGTGCAAATACAGGAAATCCGACCAATATTCTCGACCACGACAGCGCGTCTGACAAGTGCCTGCTTTCTAGCGAGGCGATAGACGCCAAGGCCGAGGAAGAACGAGAAAACGACCGGGAACTCCTCGGGCAGCGCGGCGATAGCGAGGGTGACCGCGCTGAGAAGTGCGTCTACAGCACCATAACCCTGAGCGTAGCGGATCCCTGCAAGTATGACGCAGAGAAGCAATGCGACGACAAGCAGGATTTGCACCAGCCGGGCGATCGCGTCCTGAAGCGGCGTCCGATCGACTTGCGTTGCGCGGGACAGCCGCGCGATCTCTCCGTACAGCGTTTCGGCCCCGGTTAGCGCGATGACCACGCGGGCTTCGCCCGTCAGAAGACGGGTACCGGCCATGCCCCAGTGCTCCCCGTCGACTGTCACGCTTCCGGTTCCAACCGGCCTAAGACCCAATGGAGCCTTGCGAACGGGAAGCGCTTCGCCTGTGAGGGTCGACTCGTCGGCCTGCAGGGCGTCACCGGACTGGATAAGCCCGTCTGCCGGAAAGTAGGCGCCCGACGGCACGATCACGAGATCACCGGGAACGAGGTCTTCCGCCAGCACATCCTGCTCATGCCCATCCCGCAGAACCCGGGCCTGGGACGCCAGCCGCGCGCGCAGCCCCTCGGTCGATGCCTGCGTGCGTCTGTGCAGGTAAGCGTCCATCCCAGCAATTGGAATAAGGGCAACTCCCAAGACAGCCGCTTCAGTAAGATCTCCGAGCCAGATAAACAGGAAGGCAGTGCCGATGAGAAACCAGATCATCGGATCGCTGACTGTGCTGCGGACGATCTCTAGCCAACCCGAAGGACTCTCCGCTACGATGGTGTTTGGCCCGAAAGTTGCGCGCCGTTCGACCACCTGTGCGGCATCGAGTCCGTTAGTATTATTCCACAAGTCGTGAAGACGTTCGGCAGGCGCGCTACGATTCAATTGTAATTCCTGTCATTAGGTCTGAAGCGGCTGTCGAAATACGTTTCGGTGACTTGATCCATAGCAGCCTGCCCGACGATTCTACATACCGGTCTGCATATTTCCCAAGGCAATCCCGCCACTTCAGTCGCGCGCTCTCGACCGCACTGACCTGTACATCGCGACCCGCCGGAGCCGCAGCGCATTGGTAATGATCGATACTGCGGACAGGCTCGCTGCCGCCGCGGCGATCATCGGCGACAGTAGACCCCCGGTGACGGGGTAAAGCAGACTAGCCGAGATTGGCAAGCCAAAGGAATTGCAGGCGAAGAACGGGCTCTGCTTGATGTTGCGCAGGGTAGACCAAGCGAGCTTGTGCAATCCATTGTGAAGTTCAGCAAGGCGCAGATATGCAGCGGTATTTGCGCTTAGTACGAATTGGCCCTTTGTCCGCATTGCAGTCATTAATTTTCGCTGCAGCGAATGACGGCTTCGAGCCCAAAGCAGACCTTGGTGCATTCCGCAGCGAAGAGCGGCTCCAGGCTTAAGAGTGCACCTCGAGGCCGATCTGCTCTTTTCGTTTGGTATATCAGCCAAAGAAGATCATACAGCACCATGCTGTCTACTTCCTTGAAATCTTTCGCCCATCACGCCCGCTACTTTCCTTTGTGGTCGGCGCTGACTTTGGCTCGCTGGCGGCCTTTCAGTTCAAGGTCCCGCGGATTAGGCACAACGTTCGCTGCGGTCATGCGTTGGTTTCCGCCCGCCAGATTGCGATTTGATCGCGAGGCCAAGCGGATCTTCCCCGATATGAATCGCAGCGATCGCGCAAAACTGGGGCAAGATATGGGTCGTCATATGGGCCGGACTCTTTTTGAAATCTATCACTGCAGAGAGTTTCAATCTCAGAACTATAGATTCAGCATCTCAGGCCCCGGCCTTGCCGCTTTGAAGGAAGCGCAGGCCGCCGGCAAAGGAGCAATAATCGTGTCTGGCCATTTTGGACAATGGGAAGCTGTTCGGACTGCAATCAAGATGCATGGCATGGAAAGCGGAGCCATTTATCGACCCCATAAGAACCGACATTACGAGCGTCGGATTCTGGCAGGTATCGAAGCAGGCGGGAAACCAATTTTTCCCACGGGCCGCGTCGGTACAAGAGGTCTTGTTCGCCATCTGCGGACAGGTGGCATTATCTCAATCCTTCTGGACGAAAAATCCGCAGAAGGTGTGAGCCTCCCTTTTCTTGGAATAGGCGCTCTCACTTCGCTGTCGGCCGCACAACTCGCTCTTAAATATGATTTGCCTATGATCCCGGCCTACGGTATCCGCGCAGAAGACGGCAATGGATTTCGCGTCGAATTCGAGGCGCCAATCGCCCACACTGACAGTGTCGCCATGACCTGCGCTTTCAACGACAGTTTGTCCGCACGCATCATAGCAAACCCGGATCAATGGTACTGGATGTTGAGACGTTGGGGCGGTCAAACTGAGGCAACTCTGTCGACATACCAAGCTTAGGTTCTGGAGACGCCGAACGAACATTGCGAACACGCGGATATGGTGATTTAGCCGCCTGGAATAACCGGCCTGGCAGACGGGGTTCTCTCACTTTCTAGGCTGCCAAGTGACTATTTGATTGTTCCTTTTTTGCCAGCGACAAGACACTTCAATCGACACAAATTTACGGAACGAAGCGACAGATTACTCATACGGTGAGCATCAGTTTTCTCTGACGCCCATTTCACACATAGACACGTTAGGCAAAAAAAATTGAAAAGAACCCTATTCTCCATTTTCACGGCTCTATCAATCACACCGGCTTCTGCTGATACATATAGCACTTTGAGCCAATTCGACATTGTGCGGAACTACGCAACGCATGAAGCGGCAGAAAATATCATTCTAAACGGCAAGATCCTGGGAACCGGAGTTGAGCGCGGGACGCACTCATTTTCCGTCGCGTTTGAAAGTCACATCTATAATTGCGTGACACCATGGGACAGCTATTCCCATTGCAGGTCAGAAACACTGATCCCAATCTTTGAAGTGCGCAAGTAAAGCGACCTGTTACAGAAACTTCCAACGCGCAAAAAGGCCATTGACTAACTGGATCGACTGAACTCATTGGCCCGTTAGGTGATTGTATTTTATAGATAAAGTTGATGCGAGCCGCGTGCTTGCAAGAAGGTGCCCGGAGTGTCGGGTAGAAAACATCTGTGTTTTGCTCTCGTCACCAGATTTCCGGAATAGTTTGTCGCAGAACCACCGGCAGTGGACCTGTGGAGAAGATAGCTGGGCGAGCAAGGTTGTGTTTTCGACGCAGACAGCATAGGTCGATGTAACAAAGTACATGTCTTTCTGCGGCAAAGGCGTATCGCCTGCCGTCACGGGCCATCTCTTACTATCATGAAAATTCAGCTGTCACGTCCCCCCGAAGGGATCTGATGTTTGGGAAGGTTGCCGATGCTATCGCGCACGACCACACCTATCGTGGCATTCGTTCATCCCTTTCTGGGCGCCGGGTACAAAGAAGAATTGCCGCCCGGAAATTATGGACTCTCCAACGACGACGGAGTCCTGCAAAGTCATAGCTTCACGGCCTACCGACGCCCCGCAACGCATCGTCTCAGCGCATGGGCGGTCGATGTGTCCGGGTTGCGTCCCATCGACCACAACAATTGTGCAATGGCTCTGGTGCAAGATCAGATCGACCCGACCAACAACAAAAATGGTGAGGCGGCGCTTTCCCCGTCAAAGGATTAAAAATGACTTTTCCAGAATGGACGAAACCCGGTGTTTACGGCGCTTTGGCAGGCGCCTTTGCTGTCAGTGTTCTCGGTTTCACATGGGGTGGCTGGACCACCGCCGCGAATGCTGAAGAAACAGCGCAGACCCGCGCGAAAGATGAAGTGACCCTTGCGATGGTGCCAGTCTGTCTGAATGCCTCACAAGCAGATCCCCAACGTGCCGCAAAGTTGGAGACTCTCAATGTCTCATCTTCTTTTGCACGCAACAACGCCATGATGGCAACGGGCTGGGCAACATTCCCAGGCGCTGACGAGCCAAACCGCGACCTCGCAACCGCATGTGTTGAGGGGCTAAAGTTGGATGGATCATAACTCAAACTCTGGATCGCCAAGGCACCAGACAACATGCAGGATATTTCTGCCGTCAGGCTTACAGATGTCTCTGGCCCTGTTTCTCAGCTCGCTCGGTGTATTCTTGCTGATAGCCATTCCCGCTTTTGCCCAATCCATCCCAGATAACGCCAAAGCCAAAGGCTATGGCAAAGGGTGGGAATGCAATGCTGGTTTCAGGCCAAGCGAAGGCCGCTGCGTTACAATTGTTGTGCCGCAGAATGCCTATGCGACAAACAGGACATACGGCCGGGGTTGGGCGTGTCATCATGGCTTCAGCGTATCCGACAAGAAAGAATGCCTGGCCGTGTTTGTTCCTGACGGCGGGTTCTTGGACGCCTCTGGCGAGCGGTGGCGCTGCACCCGAGGTTTTGCCAGAGTTGGCGAAACCTGCCAGGAAGTAGTCCTGCCCGCAAACGCCTATCT
Organism: Boseongicola aestuarii; assembly: GCF_900184815.1. Classification (GTDB taxonomy): domain Bacteria; phylum Pseudomonadota; class Alphaproteobacteria; order Rhodobacterales; family Rhodobacteraceae; genus Boseongicola; species Boseongicola aestuarii. The sequence goes on from NZ_FXXQ01000024.1 coordinate 16,195, forward strand.
GTCTGCAACCTCAAGAGGGTCGGCATGGGCGTGTGGACGCGGCTTTGAAGTCAAGGATGACGGATGCGCCGAAATCGCGGTTCCCAGCAACGCTTTTCTGAACTCTTCTGGCTACGGCCAGCCCTGGTCATGTGAGCGCGGTTTCTTCGAGCAGGACGGTCGGTGCGAGCCCGTTGAGGTGCCGGTAAACGCATTCTTCGATAACGCAACTTACGGCACGGGTTGGAAATGCGAGCGTGGATATGCCGCGTCTAACCAGGCATGTAAAGAAATCGAGGTGCCAGACAACGCTCATCTCGACAGTTCAGGCAACCGTTGGGCCTGCAACCGAAATTTCCAAAAATCAAAAGGACAGTGTGTATTCCGGGAATAGGCATCCTCAAGGCCGCGCTCAGCTCAACTTATGCCGTGAAAGAAGGACTTGCCGACTATGCAAACAGCTAACAATGACACCACAACGCAAACTGAGATGACGCTGAAAGGGAGCATCCGCCGTCCTGTCAGAGGTGCGCAAGCGCCGCCGGTGCTTCTCAAAAAGCAAAGACCCGAACGGCCAACATCGCGCGCCGCAACTGCGATAATCTACTGCGAAGGCAATTTCGCCAAAATCGATGGAAAAACGGCCAACGGTCTCGTTCGTCACTCGCAAGCTTATCGTATCTTGTCCGTTATCGACAGCACCCATAGCGGTCAAGACAGCGGACTTATCCTGGAAAATTTGGAGAACAGCATTCCGATCTTTGGCCATCTGGGGGCCGCTGTCGCCAATGAAAAGGCGACTCCGGATACTCTGATCTATGGAATGGCTCCCTCGACGGGGCGACTTTCTCCAGCGGATCGCAGCGTTATTTTGAACGCAATAAATCTTGGAATGAACGTCGTAAGTGGATTGCACGAATTTCTTAGCGAAGACGCTGAAATCGCTGAAAAGGCTTTCGCAAAGAATGTGACGATCCGAGATATTCGCAAACCCAAACTCGTGAAGAATATGCGCCTCTTTGATGGGAGCGTCGCAGACGTCAAAGCTCTGCGAATTGCGGTTCTCGGGACGGATTGCGCCATTGGAAAACGGACAACGGCAACTGTTTTAGCGCGTGCCTTGAACGCCAAGGGCATCAAGACGGTTCTCGTCGGCACGGGTCAGACCGGCTTAATGCAGGGGGCGAAATACGGAATTGCAATGGATGCGGTGCCGCCCCAATTCTGCTGTGGCGAACTTGAGGGCGCAATCGTTGCGGCCTCGAAGGCGGAACAACCAGATGTCATACTGATCGAAGGACAAGGCGCGTTGAGCCATCCAGCGTTTTGCACGTCTGCATTTATTCTGCGGGGGAGCCAACCTGATGCCGTCATCCTTCAGCACGCGCCCAAACGCGCCCATCGATGCGATTTCCCGAATATGCCAATGCCAAGCATCACAAGCGAGATTGCTCTTATCGAGGCATTCTCTGAAACAAAGGTTATTGGAGTGACTCTCAATCATGAAGCGATGGCCGACGCGGAAGTCACAGATACAATCACAGAGCTTTCGCACAGTCTTGGATTACCCGTGACAGATGCGATCAGCCGGGCGCCTGCGCAATTGCTCGCGATCGTAACGGGCGCTTACCCAAACTTGGAGCGAAGGCTTTTGCAGGCCGCAATATGAGCGGCCCCCGGATTGTGGTTGATCTAAAGAAGATACGCAGCAACACACAAACCCTTGTTCGGCGTCTGAACGCACGCGGCATCAGTGTCACAGGCGTTTCCAAGTCCTTTTGCGGACATCCGGCCGTCGCCCAGGCCATGTTAGACGGCGGTGTCGTGGGCCTTGCTGAAGCCCGTGTGAGCAATGCGGACAGACTGCGAAAAGCAGGCATGACATGCCCTATTACTTTGATCCGCACGCCCATGCTGAGTGAAGTCGATCAGATCGTGAAAACTTGTGAAGCGAGTTACAACACAGAAATCGCCGTTGTGGCGGCCTTGTCCGCTGCCGCGATCCACCAAAGTGTGACCCACGGCGTCATCCTGATGGTCGAGATGGGCGATATGCGCGAAGGAATCCTGCCCGAGAATCTGCCTGAAATTGCTGAGCAAGTTGTGCAAATGAAGGGCGTCGCGCTTAAAGGCATTGGCGCAAACTTTGCCTGCCTGAACGGAGTAGCCCCTAGTTCAGGCCAAATGGAGTCCCTCTCCAGTCTTGCCGATGAGATTGAGAAGATCTGCGGGCCCGTCATTCAGACTATATCTGGTGGAAACTCAGCAAACCTCCCTTGGGCGCTCGCTGAGCATTCAATCGGTCGCGTAAACGATCTCAGGTTAGGCGAAGCGATACTTCTGGGCGTCGATCCGATTACCGGAGAACAGATTGGCGGATTGTTTAAGGATGCTTTTACTTTAGTCGCTGAAGTCATCGAGACGGATGAACAGCCCACCCCTCGACGCAATCTGCCCGAATTGCCCAAAATTCGCATCGTTTCAAATAGAAATGATATCGCGCGTTTGATCCTTGCTATTGGGCATCAGGACACCGAAGTCGCAGGGCTTACCATGCCCGAAGGAGGAACGCTGATCGGAGCAACGAGCGACCATCTTGTCATGGTGACGGACTGTGCGACGCTCAAACTGGGTTCTGAAATCGTATTTCAGATGAATTACAAAGCAATAATGAGGGCCATGGCTGCTCCAGACATCGAAACAGTGTTGCTAAACGACCGGCCGTCAAGGCAATCGCGCAGCAGCCAGGGTGAAGCAGAATTTCTGACGCTCGTTTGAAACAGCGCGCCTAAAAACGCGGGCTTTATTTAAACAAAAGGAGGCTGACCAATGGTCAAGCTCATTAAAACGACAGCATTCAAGTCATATGACGCTAAACCCGAATCGCAGATGGACAAGACGACGCGCATCGTCCGGGAAATGATGGAAGTTGACGCTGAACAACGGCAAGCAAAGCGAATTCGTTTGCGCAATGCACGCCTTGAAAGAGAAGCGCATACCCCGCCTGAGACACCCCCCAAAGCCAAACGCAAGCCAGGCGCCACCAAGACCGTCAAAAGGCCATGAAATGACATTGCCAACTTGCTCGATTTATTAGACCGAAGCTGCCAGCGAAATCCAACAATGCGAGAACGGCGCGCCCCCGCATTGAAAGCCTCACAGGCGCGGTGCCCGCTAAGGATCAACCCCGTGACGACATCAGACGAGAACTCAGAAAAAGTTCACTATATTTGCCAGACATACGTGCGAAAGAAAGCGGGGAGGGACAGTCAAGTAGGCCTGAAGATTGCCAAGCAATTCCAGTATTCCACGGCGGCGGAGGCTCAAAATCGGGCAGAAAGGGAATGGCAGTCCGGAGACTTCACGGGTGCCGACGCCTACATGGTCGCTGAGGATGCGGCCAGCGGAGAGATTAGTCCTCCAAGTTTCCTTGTCAGGCTTGGAGACGTTCCGGACTTTGAAGATTCTTGAAACCCATTGTGACGACGTTGTGAGAAACAGAATAATATCGATATTCTGGGTCTTCCACCATCTGGGGAAGTGTGTCCGACAAAAGCGGCCATTCGCACGTTCGGAGCGAATGCTACCTTTGTCCGCATAGCAGTCATTCGCTGTCACGCGCACCAACGACCACAATGCGGGACGAAGCGGGCATTTAGGCCGTCTGAAATCAGAAAAAAGGGTCACGCCGTGCTTTGCGCCAAGGATCACTTCTTCCGGGACAAGTCGCCATCATTCTGCCTGATGATCTGATCCTCGGCACGCCGGGCTGTCTGAGCAGCATGATTGCGCAATATGCCGATTGCGCGGCAGGTCATCTGGTGGGTGCGATGAAGGTATGGGCCATTTCATCAGCCTCCTACGACAGGTTTTGACCCTGTTGAGTTTTCCACGAATTGAAGGGCCAGACTTGACATGTTTCAATGGCGGATCTCTCAATTGCCGGCGTCGCCGTTTCCGTTGCGCCGGGGCTTGCGCAAAGGCGTTACGTTGCCTGGATCGAGGCAGTCGCGAATAGCTGAGGCGTCCAGCGTTTCCTCTGCTTCCAGCCGCGCAATCAAGATGGCTATGCGATCTTGATGCTGTTCGATCAATGTCTGCGCGCGCGTCGCGGCATCCTGCAAGATCGTCATTACGGCCTGATCGACCTGACCAGCGGTATCGTCGGCAAAGGCCACTGGCTGCGCGATCTTGCGCCCAAGAAACGGGCTTTCCTCGGAGTTGCGCAAGTCAATCGGGCCGATCTCGGGGTCCATCCCCCAACGCGCGACCATCG
>NZ_FXXQ01000062.1 GCF_900184815.1 Boseongicola aestuarii
CTGCTCCGAGCCCCAGGTCCCCCCTCTATTCCAGACCTGGCTTGATGACTAGCTTGCCCAGAACGTCACCCCGACCGGTTCGGTCCAAGGCCTCCGGAACAGACGAAAGGGGAAGCACAGCTTCCAGATGTGGAGTGATCCGGCCTTCCACCGCCAATTCGGCGACGCGATTCGTCAAGGCTTCGCCGGAGGGCACCAACAACATGCCAATCGAGCGATTTCTCGAAAGAAGCTTTCCTCCGATGACGATGGACAGAAGTGACGGCACGCCGCCACCAAGCGCCTTATAGGTCCCACCTTCAGCAAGCGCCCGGGACAATTCGCGTGGTCCCCGCGTCGCGACCATGTCGAGTATTCTGTCCCACTTTGCGCCGGTCTCGGTGAAATCCACCTTGCTATAATCGATTACGTCGTCCGCCCCTAGAGTGATCAGCCATTCAAACTTCTTGGAGTTGTCCACGGCGGTCACATGTGCCCCTGCCGTCTTGGCCAGTTGCAGTGCCATGGTGCCCGATCCGCCTCCGGCACCATTAATCAGAAGCCGGTCGCCTTGAGAAAGACCCTCTGTTCCAGCGACGGCAATACCTCCTGCCTGAGGAAGGCACGCGGCGACTTCATCGGATAACGCATCGGGGACCGCTACAGTTTCCTTCGCGGGCACGCAGACATATTCTGCAAACCCCCCAAGTGAAAAGACATAATCCCCCATGACACGCTGTCCGATATCGAAGCCGGACACGCCTTCGCCCAACTTGTCGATAAGGCCCACGATATCCGATCCCAAAACCGGCTTTTTGGGCCTGAACAAGCCGGCGACTGTGCGCACCCAAAGAGGCGAGCCAGTCAGGTGCTCCCAATCGGACAGGTTCACAGCACAAGCTAGGACCTTAACCCGAATTTGTCCTTTGGCGGGTTCGGGCACATCAATATCTGTTAAACGCAGCACTTCGGGGCCGCCATAACTGTCATAGATAACAGCCCTCATGGTCTACTCCCTATTCCCAACTCCAGAATTACCCGCG
>NZ_FXXQ01000009.1 GCF_900184815.1 Boseongicola aestuarii
GACATTCTTGGCCAAATCGAGGCCGATGGTGGTAACTTGCATGGGGTGGCTCCTCTCTCACAGTTCTGACAACTGCACTATGACGCATCGCGACGCCGATGGAGCAGGAGCCATCCACCCCATCTGCAAAGCAGTCATTCGCTGCGGCGTGCAGCAATGACTGCTTTGCGGACGAAGCTGCCATCCATCGCCATTGCAATGCGTGAAGGTCGGAAGCCAAAACATAAACTTATCGCTCTTGCAAAAGTAAGAGTAAGTTAGTCAGTGCTCAGGAAATGTAATTCAGCATTGTGCCGGCTTTCCTTCGAAACTTAAGCAATCAGTGTATGCCCTTCCTACGGAGCAGCGCATATCGGGATCTCTTGCTAACAAGGCCGGCGCGAATTTTTGCAGCTAATTGTTCGGATCCCGTTTCTTCTGAAAAAGCGCGACTATATTGATGATCATTAAGATCAGCCAGCCGAAGACAAAAACCCAGAGTCCATTCGGATACGTAGTTTCACCCAATGGATAACCGGTTAAAACTGAAACGACCAAAAGAAACCAAATAAACAGACCCACCCAATTAAGGACCCATGCAACTTTCACCGATCCCTGATACGACCACGCTGAAGCTGCGATCAAATTGACGATGACGTAACCATAGAAAATAATTGATAACGGAATACCTATAAATATCAGAAAGAGTAATACATCTGCCCCCCCCGGGGCCTGCGCTAGGTCGCTGTAGGCAAGGGCATACAAGAATACCGGGACGATTAGGGCAGACCGATTTATAGCTTTTGCGAGGCTCTGAAAAATCTGACCTTTTGTTGACTCCGACACTTCAGCTTCGGCCGGCAAATCTTCGAGCCGTCGAAAAGACTGTACACAACTCAGGAAGAAACACAGCAAACATTTTCGCCCTTATCTTTTAGAAGGTTGGCAATAAACGTGCTTCTATCTGTCCGCCCAAAACTGTCGTTTGAGCAGATTGCAGCAATTGGCACTTTTGGGCTCGAAGCTGCCATTCGCTGCAGGATGCACCAATGACTACTATGCGGACAAACGCGAAGTTCGTTCCATCGGGAATTTGAGAGATTTTTCTGCCCCAGAAACCGTTCAGGGCGCGATGCGCGCGTCGAATTCAACCCGTCCCGATCAGATTCGGGAATCTTAGGCAATCGCCGAGATTGCCGACAAACAAACTTATTGTTGGTCATTGAAGGCCGATTGCCGGCCGACGTATTCTAGATGTCTCTGACAGACTTTCGCCAAAGGACTCAGGATGCTGCACGCTGCCGGCGACGGAAGAAGTTGCTGATGGCGGCGTCGAGTTCGGCACGCAGAACATCACCGCCCCGGTTGCCCGCCCAGATGAGCGCCTGAAGCCTGAGGTCATGGCTTGAGAAATCCACAAGCCCCGACCGAAGAATATAGGTTGCGACGTTTACGTGATGGTTCTTGATCGCTTCGACGAGGGCTGAATTCCGGCCGGTTTTGTCCGTAGCGTTGACATTCGCGCCATGCGCCACAAGCGTCTTCGCTACAGGAAGATGGCCCTTGAGAGCGGCTTCAATAAGCGCGGTGCGGCCGTAGTATTCCGCCTGAGCATCTACCTGAATCCTTGGATGTTTCAGGAGTAGGTCTACGATATCGAGGTTTCCGCTCCCCGCCGCTATCATCAAGGGGGTGCTCTTCCATCTGTTCTTGACGTTAACGTCTATCGTTGGATGGGACAGGAGGAGATGCACGATCTCGGCGTTTCCGTTACGGGACGCAATATGCAGCGCCGTCCAGCCGTCGGTGTCCGAGGCGTTAACATCTTCTAAAACCAGGGCGCCCTTCACAGCGCCGGAATCTCCTGTGATCGCTGCATGGATCAGGGTGGTTTCTTCTGCGCCGATGCCCTCGTCTGACATGTTGAAGCCTCTCCTTATTCTGTGATTTTCCAACCCTACACCACTCGTAATCGATGAATCAAAGATTCTCGTGGATAGTTCTTCGTAGGGTCAGGTTTGAGGATACCGGCCTGAGTGCGGCAGGGAGCCTTCCCGGGGTCTCTATGATGCAGCCCGACATGTCCAAGCACTTCAAGACGAGCCCCGTGTTCATCCGCCTGGAAACGATCATGTCCGTCCGCTTTGGGCTCAGAGCAGCCGTTCGCTGCAGGAGGCGCCAACGACTGCTAAGCGGGACAATCCGGTCATTCGCTGCAGGGCGGCATGAGAACGCCAGTTGAACGTCTGCTGTGCGGACAAAGCGGTCCTTCGCTGCTGAGCTGCGCTCCAAGTGCGTATGAACGTCAGCTCCACAGATAGACGTCGTCACCAATACAGAGCTTCCTGCTATGATCTAAGGGAGTTTGCGTCTTCGGGTTCGGACTATTTGAACAGCGTAAATCGCACGGTTTTCTCAATTGTCCCATCAAGAGAACGCAGCTTAATCCGAGTCCATTCACCTCTGTCTAGGATGAAGCCAAACTCCATAGATAACTTTCCTTCGTCGCTTGGTGTGCCAATCCCAAACGTTTTTGAAAGGTCTACCTCAGGAAGACCGTTGCTGTGCATGTAGCCAGATAAGAGATACATCTTGTATTTATTGTTTCTCGGAACCCGGCTGAACTCAATTCGGTACCTGACTTCCATTTCGTCACCGCGCCGCGTTCTCTTAAGTACAACTACTTTCGTTTGGATTTGGTCGGAAACATTGGAACTTGCCACACGTAGTACGCCGTGGTTTGGACGGCCATCGCGAAAGTGAAGAGCACTTTTTTCGGAGAGTTCGCTTGAGGGAACCGTAAACGTCGAGGCGGAAATTAGAGCTGCCAAAAGATATGCAAAAGTCAATTGATTTCTCCTCCGGCATGACCAATCAGGTATCGCTCACCCAAAACCCCGCGTGTTGCAGGCCTCAGGAACTCCCGCCGCGCATTCTTCTTTCAGGCGACTTTGGACGACGCTTGAGATTACTTGGCCCAGACGGTCCAGCATTGACATTCGTCAATCACAGCCCGGAGACACGTGGCTAATATCTTTGTTGGCCCCGTCGCCTGCAATACTTCGGGCTGACATGGACGGGAAAAGGAGCAAAGGTACCATGCCTCAACGATTGAAAATATTGGCTCGTGTACTGGTTGTTGCGACGGCAATTGGCACAGCAACTTCGACAGCCTCAGCTACCGATGCAGCAATCCTGGCACTGACAAAAGATATGGAATGCTTTGTGTACCGCCTGAGTGAGACACGCCAGCGCATCCCGCTAACGTCAAGTAACACTATACCCAACGCGCCGTCTGCGTGGGCGTTGGTGAATGAGGGTCCGTCGCCTGCCACAATCTTTGCAAGTAGTGGAGATAGGATACCACTGCCTGTCTTCAGCGGAAGCATCGAGTTGTTCATTGGCGACGTGCGGTACAGCTACTCAGTCGGCCTTAGCAAGAGCGGTAGCGCAATGGTCCGCGTCTGCCAGTGAATGACCTAACAGATGATTTCTAGGTTCTGCGGACGACCACAGTAAATTCCGAATTGACGGTCCGCTGTGGGCTCCAAGCCGTCATTCGCTGCACCTCGCACCAATGACCGCTCTGGCCGTTTGGCACGCTATGGAGTCGAAGCGGTGAATGGCCTAGATTGAAAACTCGTTGAACAGCAACTCTACAATTCCCAGGATTTGGACGTATTCAAAGTGACGATTTATCTTATTCGACACGCTCAATCGGCCTTCAATGCGGTTTACGATCCAAATGAGCCGGATCCTATGATCTTCGATGCACCGATTACGGCGCTTGGAGAGTCTCAGGCCCGGCGCGCTCGAACTGAAGTCAGTCAACTTAACCTTGTTAGTGTCATCGTTTCACCTTTTACCAGAACACTCCAAACGGCCCATTTGATTTTTGGAAACCAGTTGCCATTTCAGATCAACGCACTGGTGCGAGAACAACTCTGCAACAGCTGCGATGTTGGTAGTCCGCCTCACGTGCTTGCCAGAGACCACCCTCATCTTAATTTTGATCATCTAGATGAGTGCTGGTGGCATGACGGAGAGAAAGACCACAGAGGCATCTCCGTCGAACCTCATGAGGCGTTACAGGCAAGAGCGGACGGATTTGCTGAGTTTCTCAAGCGTGAACAGGTCCATTCAACTGCAATTGTCACGCACGGTAACTTCATTCGCGCACTGACAGGAATCCAACCTAAGAACTGCGAAGTGATAGAGTTCGCCCCTCGCTGAGGTCACCCCACAGGCGATGGAACGGACAGTAGGAAAGATGAAAATGCCCAACAAGATCCCCGATAAGCTGGCTTTGTACGGCAACGTCGCTCTAGTGTGTCTCTTCATCTACTCGGCAGGAGACATGATGTGGGCTGCGGCACTGGCCTCAATTTCAGCGTTCTATCTCGGCTTCGTCTCTGGGCAGAACTACAAGCCAGACCAATAGCGGCCTGTGGTGAAAGAGCGAGAGGCTGCTAGTGCATGCCTTGTTTGTCAGGTTTCTTGTGCGCGGCCGAGCACAACTGCACATTACCGATACTATTTTTTGGCCACAAAAGTTAAAATTGGCGCCGTTAAAGGAAGCCATTACCGTGTGAACAAGATTGGCCTAGGTAGGCTCTGTCCAAACATGGAGATAGGTATTGTACAAATTCTCTCTGCTCGACTTGTCGCCGGTACCGGAGGGAGGGTCGGCTGCTGATGCATTGCGCAATACACTCGACCTTGCGCGCCACGCCGAAGCAAACGGCTATTACCGTTATTGGCTAGCAGAGCATCACAACATGCCGGGCATCGCCAGTGCTGCAACTTCTGTCGTCATTGGGCACGTTGCTGGGGGCACAAAGACTATTCGCGTCGGCGCTGGTGGCATCATGTTGCCTAACCACGCGCCTCTGGTAATCGCAGAACAGTTCGGCACGCTTGAAACGCTCTATCCGGGGAGAATTGATCTTGGTCTTGGTCGCGCTCCTGGTACGGACGGGGCGACGGCGCACGCCCTCAGAAGGCATATGGAAGCCAATGATAGCTTTCCGCAGGATGTGGTGGAGCTGTTGGGATATTTCGACGATGCGTCTGAAGAGATGCGGATCAAGGCGATCCCCGGGCAAGGCACCCATGTCCCGCTCTGGATACTCGGCTCCAGCCTTTACGGTGCGCAACTCGCTGCCCACTTTGGGTTACCTTATGCGTTCGCCTCCCATTTTGCGCCTGCGATGCTTGAGAATGCCATCGCGACCTATCGAACAACATTCCGTCCATCCCGTTGGCTGGCCAAGCCGTACTTCATGATGGCTGCGGGTGTATGTGCCGCTAAAACCGATGAAGAGGCTTGGTATCTGCGGTCATCTCAGATGCTTGCTTTCGCGCGATTGCGGACGGGGCGTCCTGGCAAGCTTCCTCTTCCGACTGGTGATCTGTCAGCGGAAATCCCGGCGGCGGTCATGGCGCAGGTGAAGCAGTCACTTTCCTGTTCTGCGACGGGCAGCCCAAAAACAGTCCGTCGCGAACTTGCAGCCTTGGTTGCACGATATCAGCCGGAAGAATTGATGGTGACAGGAATGATCCACAATCATGCTGCGCGGCTGCGGTCCTTTGAAATAGCGGCAGAAGCGCTCTCCGATATCGCAGAAGCCTCAAAGGTAGCGTAGTCTTTCATCGCACTGGAAGCGTTTGCATCCTGATCGCCGAATGTAGGTTCAGACTCCCTGGGACCGGGAGCAACTTACCCCACGCAAGCCAAGTCAAAAACATCTGGGTCCCATTCGGAGAAAAGGGCTTCGGCATGCCAGATAGAAAAAGTAAGCATAGAAATTCCCATGGTGATCAGCGCCGTTCTTTTGCGATCCGGATGTGCTGGATCTGGTCAAGCCCCGCACTCGAAAATTCCATTATTCTTCAAAAAGCCGCCGGTTTTGCGCAGAGGGCACAACTTGCTCTAGAACAAACTTCCCGTTCAAAACGTCACCATTCAAAGCAGTCCTTCGCTGCGCTGATCGTCGAGTCAACGTAACAAAACCCTTCTAGCAGCGCGAAGACGCTGTCGTTGATTTCTTATTGAGCGAGGGTATCATCAAAGGAAGAAAAATAGAGAAATTGGAGCGGAAAATCTCAACTTCGGGGCAGATTGAAGAAGTTAACGATTGGCGCAGTTACATGAAGGCGCCAGCAACGCTGGTCACTGACAAAGTTGCCGTTGATACCGCTCGCATTGGAGAATTTCCGCAGGCAGCTCTTGCCTCTGCGTTCCTTCTTGCAAAGATCGGCGATCCGATTGGAGCACGGGAACGACTAAATATTTTGGAAGTGGCGACCGATAAAAATGCCTCAAGTATTGATTTTCTTGCACCGGACATGCTGCTAGTTGATGCTCACGTCAGGGTCTACGAAGATCGCGCTTTGACGGAAGAAGACTCCACTCGGCTCACTCAATTGTTGTCCACCTTGCCGGCGGATGATCTTGTTGGGCAGGCGTTAACGTTCAATCATTTATCTACCGCGGCCCTTCACCGCGGAGAATTTGACCGCGCACAGGATCATGCAGAGAACGCAATCCGGCTATATCGGCTAGGAGATGCGCAATTTGGGTCTTTGCACATGCATACGCATCTTGGTCAAATCCGTATGATGCGCGGTGATCTAAGCGGCGCGATTGCCCAATATGATGACATGGAAGCAAGCCTGGACCAACTAACAGGTGATCCGCAGGGTCTGCGTGCAATATGTCAGGCTTTGAAGTCCGAAGTTTATTATGAGATGAATGAGATGGGCGTCGCCCAATCATTGCTGGACGATGCCTTTACAAGCATTGAGCACACAGACGCATGGTTGGATATTCTTGCGGCAACTTACCGTGTTCGGGCTCGACTTGCCTATGTGCGGGCCGGTCTGCCAGGCGCCCTGACGGAACTCGCCCATGCGGATGCAGCGGCCCGCGATCGTCAGATGCCGCGTTTGGCGCGACTGATGGCCGTCGAGCGCATTCGCGCGCTAACGCTCAGCGATGAGATCGAAACAGCCAACAAGGAAATGCAGAGCATTGGGCTCGATCCAAGCAAGCTCGACGCAGATCAGCCAGAAAAGGATTGGGGACTGCGTCATGGGACCACGAACGTCGCAATCGCACGCTGGCTGGTCCGCGCCCGCCGCCCCAAGCGCGCGCTTGATTTTGTGGAACTGGCTGAAGAAACTGCAATTCGCGGCGGGCAACTGTTGTCGCTGGCCAAGTTGAGAGTGATCCGCGCGCAGGCTTTTTTGCAGTTGAATTCGCGGGGTGATGCGACCAGCGCGCTTTTGTCTGCAATCCGTTTGCTTGGTAACCAACCCTTTAGGCGCTTTATCCTGGATGAGGGTTTACCACTGCGTCCCGCAGTGCAGTCTGTTTTGGATGGCGAATACGTGAAGGTTCCAATCAATACGGTGCAACGTCGCCAGTTGTCGGAAATCATGCACCACTGGTCGTCGGGGTCAGACCCGTTGGCGGTAGGGCCGTCTGGCAACCAGAAAGTCCTTTTCAATAGACGTTATTTGCAGCTTTTGGCACGGGGCTACTCCAACAAGGAAATCGGCCGCGTCATGGGCGTATCAACCAACACAGTGAAATATCATCTCAAGCAAATTTATGGCGAGTTGCGCGTCGACAATCGTGCGCGGGCGGTCAATCAGGCGAGACAGCTCGGCATTATTAGCGACTAACTACCCGATTGGGTAGTCGCATCAGACGCATTCAATAATCAGGCTTAGACCGAGCAAACCAACCGTATCAGGGGGGATTCGTTTTTGGGTTGGGTCCATGTCATCACGCCAATCGTAACTGAGGGCTTTCGCGCCGCTACTTTGCCCGCACCGGATGGGTGCAAAGTGACGAATGCGCAAATCTCGAAAGGCCCGGCTTCGATTGAATCCGCAGTTGACGAGGTTTTGGCCGCTCCTGGTGTTATTGATGCCGCGATCATGGCCGAGGCGGACGGCGCACAGGCCGTCGTTATTGATTGTATGCTTGACCCCGGTCTTGATGCTGCGCGCGAAGCGGTCTCGATCCCGGTGATCGGATGCGGAGAGGCTGCAATGCGAGCAGCAGGCGCGCGATTTGCCGTGATCACTGTCTTGCAGCGTCAAGAGCGTGCCTTTGCGGATCTGGCACGCAAATATGGGATGGCGGACATGTTGAGCGAAACGATCGGTATTGGCGTTCCTGTGCTTGCCCTTGAAACTGACCGTGAAACGGCACTCGCCGGGACCATCAATGGATCAAAGAAAGCCGTCAGCGGTGGAGCAACATCCATCGTCTTTGGCTGTACAGGGATGCTTGGGTTTGCGGATGAGGTCAGTGCCGCACTTGACGGAATAAGTGTCATCGACCCTTTGCCGAATGCCATCGAATTTGCACACAAGGCAATTCAAAGCGGGCATAAAAACGACAAATCAATCTACCCTTACCCGGATTCAAAACCCATAGTCGGATTTGAAGGATGGACTGCCCTAGACGCCATGATGAGAGGCCAAAGGGATGACTAAGGCCTTGGTAGTCAGAGCAAGCGGCCTTTCTCAGCATCAATTCAAATGGTTGTTGGTCGTCCCTTTGGTCGCGTTTTTCATGTTGTTTTTTGTGATCCCGGTCGGGTTGCTCTTCGCAACCTCTTTCAACCCGGCGAGGGTCGGACAGGTCGCCGTCGTGACCGATCTTACGTTGGACAATTACATCCGCTTTTTCTCACGCTCCAATTATTTGATGGCGGCGGGACGGTCAGTCCTCTTGGCGAGCATCGTTTCGCTTATCACACTGGTCGTCGCCTACCCGATGGCATTCGTCATAGCCAAAACCGAAAATCCGGCACGCAATACGTTCCTGCTGATCCTCGTTTTAGCGTCGATGCAACTGGATATGGTCATTCGCCTGTATGGGATGATGGTGATCTTAGGCGACAACGGTCTGATCAACCAGATTTTACAAGGCATGGGCCTTACAGATGGCCCAGTCGCCCTGATGTATAACTTTCGCGGCGTGGTTTTCGGCCTTGTCCAGTTCGCGCTGCCGTTCATGATCCTGACGCTTGTTGGGGTGATTAAGGGCATTCCTCCCAGCCTAGAAGAAGCTGCGCGTTCGCTTGGCGCTTCCCGGCGTCGCGCTTTCATGCGGGTAACGTTGCCTGCCTCAATGCCGGGTATCCTCTCGGGTTCCCTGCTGGTCTTCGCCTTGTCGATCTCATCCTACATTGTACCCGCGCTTATGGGTGGGTTCCGCGTCGGGGTCTTGCCGATCCACATTTACCAGCAGGTCGCGGAAAGCGCGCGCTTTCAGTTCGGCGCAACCATTGCCGTGATCCTGTTCCTGATCAGTGCTACGGCTGTGGCCGTCTACCTCAAACTTGGGAACCGTGGCTCAGGTGGGCTTGCCTGATGGAACGCAAAATCCCCTTGCCAATGCTAGTGCTTGCGATCCTCGGCTTTTGCTATCTGCTGTTTCCGATCCTTGTTGTAGTTCTTGCGGGGCTGACAACAGGCGAATTTCTGACATTCCCACCCAAAGGGTTGTCGCTCCGGTGGGTCATCTCTTTCCTCAACTCCGAGAAATACCTGTCGGCATTCTTCTTTTCATTCAAGCTTGCTCTGATGACCATGGTGGTTTCGACCATCTTAGGTACTGCCGCCGCCCTGTTTCTTGCGCGCTCTCGCTTTGTTGGGCGTGCCGCATTGCGGGCGTTCTTTCTGTCGCCGGTGGTCCTGCCGGGTGTCGTCGTCGGGTTTGCCCTCTACGCATTTTTCATCGCCAGCGGAATGGGTATCTCGCGCACGATCTGGGGCTTATGGATCGGGCATATTCTGTACTCCACACCATACGTGATCGGCACCGTCGGTGCATCTTTGGCGACTTTTGATGTCTCACTGGAGGAGGCCGCGCGAAGCCTCGGCGCATCGCCCATGCGGGCTTTTCGCAAAATCACATTTCCCAACATCGCGCAGGGTATTCAAGCGGGTTCAATCTTTGCCTTCATCGTCAGCTTTGGCCAGTTCGAGGTGTCGCTGTTCCTGTCGGCGCCGAACTCTGAACCACTGCCAATCGCGATGTATAATTCGCTGCGCTACAAATTCGAGCCCGATGCCGCCGCCGCAGGCATCTTTGCCATCACCCTCGTTATCGCCTCGGTTCTCCTTACGAACCGGCTGGTGAACATCCGCCGCTTGCTGGAACGGCAGGACGGCTAATTCCAATACCAACCACGGGAGTAAGACAGATGACCATTCATAAGAAACACAGCAGACGATCCATTTTGAAAGGTGGGGCAGCGTTGGGCGCGGCTGCGACCATTCCTAACATGTTCTATATCAACCATGCCTGGGCACAGGACGTTGTCTATGATGGCGGTGTCTTTGACGCTGGTGGTGCGACGTTGAATGTCGCGGAGTGGGGCGGCGGCTGGGAAGAATTTGTGCGCAAAGCGCTGACCGACGAGTTCGAGAAGGACTTCAATTGCAAGTTGAACTGGGACAGCTCATTCCCCTGGTTCCCAAAATTTGTAACCCAAGGTGCCAACGATCCGGTATATGACATTGCGAACTGGAACCTGCCGAACCTGATGCAGACCAATGCTGCTGGCGACTTTTTCCTAACAACGGACGAGATCAAGGCCAATGTCCCCAACGCCGCTGATTGCTGGGACTTCGCCTTTGCGAGTGGCGCAGGCGTGACCTGGGCCTATCAGCCTTATGTCTACGCATATCGTACCGACCGTGGCGCGCCGGTGAGCAACTTCCGTGACTTCTTTGCCGAGCGTTTTGTCAACAAGCGGGGTACCTACGCCACGGAAAACGGCTTGATGCACGCGTTTTTCATGGCGACAGCCCAAGAGTTCGGTAAGGACCAGTACGATATGGAAGCCGCCTTCACTGCCCTTGAGGGTGCCATGCCGATGAAGATCAGCGAGTTCACCTTTAATATGCTCTCATTGTTGGAGCGCGGTGAGGTTGATATTGCCGTGCACATCGAAGGCGAGGCTTTGACGCTGAAAAAGCAAGGAGCGCCAGTCGATGTCTGGGAGTGGGACAGCAAGCCAATCCTGACACAGACCAAAACGATCAGCCGGTATGCTGATCCGATGCAGAAAAAGCTGGCCCTTGCCTTGTTGAACCGCACCCTGTCGCCAGATTTCCTTGAGCCGTTTGGGGAAGAATTCCTGTGGCGTCCGACCAATGGAAAGGCTGCTATGCCTTCAGCGCTTGCCGCCGAAGGGGCTACCAATACGGCTGACGCTGTCTCTGCCTATTGGGTTCCGGATTGGGATTTCTTTGTGGAAAACAAGGCAGACATCACCGACAGGCTGAACCAGATCTTCGGTCTTTGAAAAGCAATGGCCGGGGGCGTTCGTTCCCGGCCACACTCCAAGGAAACCCGATGTCCTACGTAGAATTCAGCACGATCTCAAAACACTTCGGCAATTCGGTTGCCGTTGCAGACTTGGATCTGCAAATCGAACAAGGCGAGTTTTTCTCTCTGCTCGGGCCCTCTGGCTGTGGCAAATCCACGACGCTGCGCATGTTGGCAGGATTCGTGAAACCGACCACGGGCACTATCCACGTCAACGGGCGGGATGTGACAGCCCTTCCGCCTGAGGCCCGCGACATTGGGATTGTTTTCCAGAATTATGCCATTTTTCCGCATATGACCGTATTCGACAACATCGCCTTCGGTCTTGTTGAACGCAAATTGCCCCGGGGCGAAATCAAGCAAAAGGTCGATGCCGCTTTGGCCGAGGTCGGGATGACCGGCTTTGAAGGCAGGTACGAGCGCGAACTTTCCGGTGGTCAGAAACAGCGCGTAGCGCTGGCGCGCGTTCTGGTGATCGAACCCGAGATATTGCTTCTGGATGAGCCTTTATCCGCGCTTGACAAGAAGATGCGCGAAGAGATGAAATTCTGGATCAAAAACATCCAAAGATCTGTCGGCATCACAACAATATATGTTACCCATGACCAGTCCGAGGCGCTGACAATGTCAGACCGGATTGCCGTTATGGATCAGGGCCGCGTGCTGCAAATAGGCACTCCGGTCGAGATATATGAACAACCCGCCTCGCGGTTTATCGCCGAATTCATCGGTGAATCAAATTTGTTAAACGGCATAGTTTCAGCAGTTGATGGCGCGGTCTGTTCCATCCGCATTGGCAACGCTACGGTTACCGGGCGACTTACGCAAAACAACTCGGTTTCTCAGGATCAGGATGTCGCATTGCTTGTGCGCCCCGAAATGATCCGGTTGCATGCGCTTGACGCAGACGAACAGCCAAAACTGACCGGGACCGTTTCCGAAACGATCTATCAAGGTTCGGTCGTACGGTATCGTATTCAGATCGCTGACCAAGATTTGATGGTCGAAATTGCCAACCGTCCCGACCTTCCCCGGCTTGATATGACAGACGAAGTTGCTGTGTTTTGGGATGCTGAAAGTGGCGTGGTGATGCCATGAAAATCGGGGTGGATGTCGGCGGCACCAATACCGATGCCGTCGTCTTGGGGGCCAATGGCGTCCGTGGCTGGTGCAAGACCCCGACCACGGCGGATGTCTATTCCGGGATCGTCGCGGCAATTACACAGGCCATTTCGGATGCTCGTGTTGATCGCACGGACGTTGACTGTGTGATGATTGGTACTACTCAATTCACCAATGCTGTTATTCAGCGCAAGTCCTTGCTGCCAGTTGGAATTATTCGTCTCGCGCTTCCCGCCACCTCGGCCATTCCGCCGCTTACTGACTGGCCAGATGACCTGATCAACGAGGTTGGCCGCAATGCTTATCTGGTTGGTGGTGGGTACGAGTTTGACGGACGTGAAATCGCACCGCTGGATGAAATGGCCGTCTTAAAGGCCGCGCGTGCATTTCGCCAAAGCAGCATCCAGACGGTGGCGATCACCTCGGTATTCTCGCCCATGAACGGCGAGATGGAACGGCGCACTGCAGAGATCGTGCGAAACGAGGTTCCTGATATTGCAGTGTCACTGTCTTGCGAGTTGGGTCAGTTCGGCCTTTTGCCGCGGGAGAATTCTACGATCATCAACGCCGCACTATCCCAATTGTCTGACCATGTCGTGCAGGCCTTTCGTCGCGCCCTGCACGAGCTTGGCTTAGATGTGCCGCTCTTCATCAGCCAAAATGACGGGACATTGATGCGGGCCGATGATGTGCAGCGCTACCCGGTTCTGACCTTTGCCTCGGGGCCAACCAATTCCATGCGCGGCGCGGTCTATCTGGCTGGCATTCAGGACGCGATGGTAGTGGATATCGGCGGCACGACTTCTGATATCGGCATGCTGCGCAATGGTTTTCCTCGTCAGTCTACCAACTTTGTCGATGTCGGCGGGGTCAAGACGAACTTCCGCATGCCAGACGTCTTGGCTGTCGGCCTCGGTGGCGGAAGCCTTGTGCGCGACGAAGGGCGACGGGTCGGACCGGAATCGGTTGGTTACGAGTTGACCAATCGTGCCCAATGTTTTGGCGGTGACACATTGACAGCCACCGATATCGCCGTCGCTGGCGGGTGGGCTAGCATCGGTGACAGATCACTGGTGCAGGCAGACAAGGCAACAATTAAGGCCGCCCGTGCATCAATGCGCCAAATGCTGGATGTGAATGTCGAGCGGATGAAAACTGAGGCCGCAGATTTACCTCTGTTGGTTGTAGGGGGCGGTTCCATCCTTGTAGATTGGCCGGTCCAGTCGGTGTCGGAGGTGCTTCGACCCGAATATTCGTCTGTTGCCAATGCAGTCGGAGCGGCCATCGCGCAAGTCTCAGGCGAGGTCGAACGCGTGGTAACCCTAAATGAGGCCACGCGGGGATCAGTGCTGGACGACGCCCGACAGGAGGCCAAGGACAAGGCGATCGGCGCAGGAGCCACCGCAGCCAGTGTCGAAATCATCGAGGTGGAACAAGTGCCGATCAGCTATTTGCCCGGCAATCCAACACGACTTCGGGTCAAAGCCGTAGGCGATCTGCCAATTTAGGAAGCAACATGGAACTGAGATTTGAAGATGTTGACGACTTGTGTACTGGTGCCGCCTTTTTGGGTGCAGGCGGCGGTGGCGATCCCTACATAGGAGGGCTGATGGTCAAACAAGAGCTGGCCGCAGGCCGGAAGATCGAAATTATTGATCCCGACGGGTTGGACGATGCCAAGCTAATTATCCCAACGGCGATGATGGGCGCGCCCACTGTGTTGCTTGAGAAGATTCCTTCAGGTGAAGAGCCTATTCGCGCTCTGCGAGTCGTAGAAAAAGAGCTCGGGCGGCAGGCAGATGCAACAATGCCGACCGAAGTTGGCGGTATTAATTCGACGATCCCGCTGTTTGTTGGCGCACGTTTGGGGATTCCGGTGGTCGATGCCGATGGCCAGGGGCGGGCTTTTCCAGAATTGCAGATGGAAACCTTCGCTATTGAAGGCGTCAAAGGGTGCCCTTTGGGAATTTCTGACGAAAAGGGTGACACGTCGTTGGTGATGACCGATGACAACCATCGCATGGAATGGATAGCTCGTGGTATTACAATCCGTTTTGGGGGAACCGCATATTTTGCGAATTACCCTATGAGCGGGGCGGAAGTAAAACGCAGTGCAGTCAAGCACACCCTTACACTCGCACGGCGGATCGGAGAAATTATCCGGAATTCCCGTTCTCGCAAACTCGACCCAATAGACGAGTTGTTCACCTTTCTGGCGACGACAAGCTATGCAGTCGCCCGCGTTATCTTTGATGGAAAGATCACCGATGTAGACAGACGCACAAGCGAAGGATTCACTTTGGGCAGTGTCTCCATCGACAATCCAAGTGGCCGTTGCATCATCGAATTTCAGAACGAAAACCTCATCGCCCGTGTTGACGGAGAAGTGTTGGCGATTGTGCCAGATATTATCTCAATTCTCGACGCAGAGACCGCTATGCCGATTACCAACGAAACGTTGCGCTATGGGCAACGGGTCAAAGTGATGGCGGTTCGGGTTCCGCCAATCATGCGATCCGAAGCCGCTCTCAAACAATTCGGACCAGAAGCTTTTGGAATGTCAGAGGCATATCGCGCCCTAGAGTGAAGTTCCCCAAATTGAGACGGATTAAGAAGTCCAACGGGCTTCCTTTCGGAGCAAAAACTTCGGCTTAGCGCGTGTTTCGGACATGCAAAGGTTGCGCAGAATCCGTAACTTTAGGCTCAGAACCACCGTTGGCTGCGTTATGCACCAATGACCGCTCAAGATACCAAGCAGTCTTTGGCCAGGTGATAACTTCGTTCGCGCTATCGCGAATTCGGCTGGACACGCGCGTCCCTGCTTCTCGAAATTCTTTCCCTGTTCCGCCGATTTCTTTCCCTGATACCGGAATTTAATTCCCTGTTAATTTGAGTAGGGAATTCGCGCGTAAGTCTCTGAATTATATGTGCTAATAGAGCTGAGTGAAGCCAAATGCGTCCAAAATCGCAGTTTTTCCCTGTTCTTTCCCTGTTAATCAGGGAATTTCGACCCGAGACTGGTTCGCCCGGGACTGCGTGCACAGCCAGGCAGTTCCACCAAACCTGCGATACGTGACGTTGCGCCACATAGTGCCGCAGTTTCGGTGGGTTGTAGGGTTGGGTCGCTGCGCCAGACTCCTGCTCAGAACAAATTCGGCGCGTAATCCACCAAGTGTCTGGACTGGCGATTTCCGCGATACGCGAAGTGGTGTGTTCAGAGGGTTGCGATGCGCTGGCGCTGCGATTGCCACTCGGCTGGAAGCTCATGACGCAGGCACCAGTCGGACGTCAGTCCCAGAGGCTGCGTGCCATTCACAATTTCACGAACAATGTCAGGTGCCAGGAATGCCAGATCGACAAGTTGCTGAACCCGGCGCTTGGAGGTGCCAGCTTCCAAAGCAATAGCTTCGTAGCTCAGACCGTCTTTGAGCTGCCGATACCATCGATTGGCAAGCGCAACATTCTCGACGAGCACCTGATCAACATTCGCCGGCCCGTCACCAACAATGATCTTCATCTCAACGCCTCTGCGACGCTCAGTGAACGGAAGCTCGAGCATGAGGTCATCTGGATCACACTCCAGCTCAGCGCCTACAAGCTTTTGCGTCCGTTTGGCATTGAGACTGATCGTCAGTTTGCCCGGAGCGATCTGAACCCGTTCCACGATAATGAGGGCTATTCCAGACTGATCCGGATACCCAAAGCGGCGGACAAAAGCTTCCGGCTCGGCTTCCCGATAAAACCCGGCTGTAGGCTCAGGAGTCATAAGTGTGACCACACTTTTCGGTGCAAACTTGATGAAGTAACGAACGCCGCACTGTTTGATCTCCCAGCCAAGATAGTCAGGATCAGCTTTGCCATTTGGAGTTATGTCGAGTTCCGCTTCGAGCGTATAGGACACTGTGACAGTGCCCCGAAACTTAGTGTCACCCGTCCTGACAGCTGACTCTCGTCAATATATGAACAATGTTCATTTTTGTTGACTGACGCGCAGAATCATGCAATCTACATTTATGAACAATGTTCACAAATCGGATGGGAAGTTAAGATGAGCGGATTTTTTACCAAGCAGAACGCAAGTGGCGCGAGTTCAGAACTAAAGCAGGAAGGCTCAGATCAGGCACGTTCCAAGCACAGCAGTTCATTTAGGTGCGCTGTTGTTACGGTGGCACTTGGAGCTGCGGTTGCGCTGGCTGGGTGCGCTGGGGACCATCACCCCGGCAAATCATCTTCAAACAAAGAAATGCGGGTCACGCGCGATGCTCTTGTCAGTACCTTTTCTGCCTGCCTTCTTCCCGGCTTTGGCGGCGTCCGCAGTTCCGCAGACTTCCAGTTCGCAGGCGGATGCAGGCTTCGCTAAGTCATCAAACATTTTGCTTCATCGGGGGCAACAAACTGAACCGTCAAGTTTGGCCCAACATGAATAGTTAGCAAGATTAGTCAATTTAATCTAAGTATAAAAGAAATAGGAAAAAAAATGGCTTCGCCCGAATTTTCATTACTCACAAAACGCCGCTTCGCACCACTATTTATCGTACAGTTTCTTGGTGCATTTAACGACAACCTTTTAAAGTTCTCCATGCTGTTCCTTGCCAGTTTTGGAATCTATGCCGCGGAACCCGACAAGGCAGTTTTGTTGGCAACAATCGCGACAGGGCTGTTTATTCTTCCCTATTTTCTCTTTTCGGCTTTGGCCGGACAAATCTCGGACGCCTATGACAAAGCTAAGTTGATGCGATTAGCCAAGGGAGCTGAAGTTGGCATAATGGCGCTGGCTTTGGGCGGATTCTACTTGCAGTCGATTCCTATCTTACTTGCGTCGTTGTTTTTAATGGGCCTGCAGTCAACTTTTTTCGGTCCTATAAAATATGCAATCCTTCCCCAACATTTGCATGAAGACGAAGTTATGGGCGGCACCGGACTAGTCGAGGCAGGCACGTTTGTTGCCATACTGGCTGGGCAATTGCTTGCAGGATTAATGGCTCCATGGATCGCAGGGTTAGTCGCTACAGGTCTGGCATTGGTAGGTTTTCTTGCAAGTCTAGCGGTGCCGAGCGCGCCTGCAGCAGCTCCAAAGTTAAAAGTAGATCTGAATATCGTTGCAAGCACCTGGCGCATTATCAAAGGAGCCCGCCATAACCGCAGCGTTTGGCTTTCGATCCTCGGTATCGGTTGGTTTTTTGCCGTAGGTGCAATCTTACTGTCTGAGCTTACACCGCTCGTCAGCGGCGTACTGCGTGGGCAGCAAGAGGTCACCACTCTATTTTTGATCATCTTCTCAGTCAGCGTTGCACTCGGCTCGCTGACAGTTGGCAAACTGCTTGCGGGAAAAGTGTCGGCGCGTTTTGTGCCTGCTGCCGCATTTGGGCTCGCAGCATTCATGATAGACCTGTGGCTATCGACTAGGGGTCACCAAGGGCTATCGGCGGACAATGGTATTTATGGCTTCATTGCTTCTCCCGGCAGTTGGCGCATAATGATCGACCTTTTTGGGATCGGTTTTGCTGGAGGAATGTTCGTTGTTCCGCTCTATGCGATACTTCAAACGCGCAGTGCCCCCGAAGAACGATCGCGTACAATCGCCGCCAATAACATTGTCAGTGCCCTGATTGTTGTTGGGATAACTATTGTTTCCGTACTGTTGGTGAACTGGGGGATGAGCGTGCAAAACATCATAGGCGTACTTGGTTTGTCCACGCTGGCAGTTGCTTTTATCTCGTGCTGGTTGCTCCCAGAAATCGTTTTCAAGTCGATGGTTCGTGGACTCTTGAAGCTGCTGTACCGTGTTGAAGTTACTGGTTTGGAAAACATGCCGAAACCCGGTGAACCCGCTGTTGTTGTTGTGAACCATGTTTCATTTCTGGATGGCTTGCTTCTTGGGGCATTCCTGCCCGGAAAGCCGATATTTGCATTGAACGCTGAAATAGCAAAAGCTTGGTGGATCAAGCCTTTTCTCCCGATATTCGAGGCCTTTCCGGTTGATCCAACCAACCCAATGGCGACGAAGGCCATGGTGAAAGCTGTGCGTGGCGGACGGACTCTGGTCATCTTTCCCGAAGGCCGCATCACTGTTACTGGCGCGTTAATGAAGGTCTTTGACGGCCCTGGGCTGATTGCCTCGAAAGCAAACGCACCAATCATTCCCGTCCGCATTGACGGGGCACAGTACACACCATTTTCGCGGCTCCGGGGCAAGGTCCGTCAACGCAGTTTTCCAAAGATCTCACTAACCATTTTGGAACCGCGTCGCTTTGACGTCGAAGGAGAGATGACCGCGCGCGGACGTCGAGCAATTATCGGTCATCGTCTATATGACGAAATGAGCCAAATGATCTTCGATACCTCCGACACCGATCGAACACTGTTCAGTGCGCTACTAGAGGCAAAGCACATTTTTGGCGGCAAGGCATTGATACTGGAAGACATCAAACGTCAACCGATGAGTTACTCTAGACTGGTTACCTCTTCTTTGGCGCTCGCCAAGCCATTGTCAGCTCTCACAAAAAAAGGAGAGGCCGTGGGACTATTGATGCCAAACGTCAACGGTCTAGTCGCCTCTTTCTTTGCTATGCAGGCAATCGGGCGCGTTCCAGCGATGCTGAACTACACCGCGGGCCTAGCCAACATTAAGGCTGCCTGTGCTGCCGCGGAATTGCGCACCATTGTCACAGCAAGGGCCTTTATTGACCAAGCAGGCTTGGGGGATGTTGTTAGCGCTTTGGAAAGCGAAGGTATTGGGTTTGTTTGGTTGGAAGACGTTGGTGCACAAATCGGCTTTGTCGACAAAATCATAGCTTCTGTCGCCGGAAAATTCGCTCGACGCAATCATCGTAACCAGAGCCTTTCACCGGATGCTGCAGCCGTGATCCTTTTCACAAGCGGGTCCGAAGGATTGCCCAAAGGGGTGGTTTTGACACACCGCAATCTTTTGTCCAACTGCCGCCAGCTAGCGGCAAGGATCGACTTTACGGCATCTGACAAAGTCTTGAACGCGTTGCCGATCTTTCACAGCTTCGGGCTGACCGGTGGCACGTTGCTGCCTCTGTTTAGCGGCGTGAGAACAGTTCTCTACCCTAACCCCCTCCATTATCGCATTGTTCCGGCTCTGGTATACGACTCCAACGCCACAATTCTCTTTGGCACAGATACTTTTCTGGCGGGCTATGCGCGAATGGCGCACAGCTATGATTTCTACTCTCTGCGCTACATATTTGCTGGCGCCGAGCGGGTAAGGGACGAAACCCGAAAGGCCTATTCCGAAAAGTTTGGGCTGCGTATTTTGGAAGGTTATGGCGCCACAGAAGCCGGCCCCGTTATCGCGGTCAACACACCAATGCATTTTCAAGCGGGCACCGTCGGTCGCTTGTTGCCCGGTATCGAAGCGCGACTGGAAACAGTGCCAGGTATTGAGGAAGGTGGGCGCATTTTTGTCCGAGGCCCGAACATTATGGCCGGCTACTTAAAGGCAGACGCGCCTGGTGTTCTACAGCCCCCCAAGGATGGTTGGCATGACACCGGAGACATCGTAACAATCAACCATGAAGGATTTCTAGCCATCCGCGGCCGGGTGAAACGTTTCACCAAAATTGGCGGTGAGATGGTGTCGCTTCCGGCGGTTGAAGGTTACGTTGCCGCTGTCTGGCCCGACGCCGAGAGCGCGGTTGTGTCGCGACCTGATCCCCGCAAAGGTGAGCAGTTAGTTCTGTTCACTACTGAAAAAGCCGCCAACGCCGATGATTTACGGGCATGGGGCAAAGCAAACGGCGTGGCAGAACTCGCCATACCACGCGACATTCGGGTGTTGGATTGCCTTCCGTTGCTGGGGACCGGAAAGCTGGACTACGCTACACTAAACGTCCTCGCCGCGGAGTAACCATCAATGGGCTGGTATGAAGAAACTTGGTTTAGCGTGGCAGGGCGGATGCGTAGCTTCGCCTGTTACCAAACCGCTAATTCAAAACCAGCCCTCTTTCCCTATTAACTGTAATTTCTTTCCCTGATGTCTGAATTATCTTCCGTGTTAACTTGAGTAGGGAATTTGCGCGTAAACATCTGATTTATATGCGCGAATCCATCCGTGTTAGGTCAATTCCGCCCGAAATCCCCAAATTTCCCTGTTCTTTCCCTGTTTAACAGGGATATCAGACCCCAGACTGGTTCGCTCAGGACTGCGTACACAGCCATAATTCAACTCCAAGCATCTGATACATAGTTTAATTCAAGCTATTGCACCGATGTTCCCACAAAACTTGCCGCAGTTGGGCGAGGCTGAAGTGATAGGTTCGCGATCTTCTAGGTTTCCAAAAGGTAGTGTCGACCGACACACCTACGTTCACGGGTTCGACTTTTTGAAACGAGTATGGGCAAAACCTGACAGGTGATCCCTTTTTCACTGGCGGGAAGGCTATCGTCTTCCAGTTAATTTCTGAACCGAGCACAATTGCTGACCTGAAAGTTCTACCGCCATGACATCTCGGCCCACAATAGGACTTGCACTTGGCGGTGGAGCAGCGCGCGGACTGGCTCACATCGTGGTACTTGAGGCGTTCGACCAGATGGGCATAAAGCCAGACTTCATAGCTGGCTGTTCTATCGGAGCCTTGCTTGGCGCTGCATATGCCTCAGGCCTCACCATCGATGACATAGCACTTGCCCTTCAAGATCGTGGGGCCGGGCGTGCAGGCGTGGTGATAGACAATCCGCGCGCGCTCGGCGCGTTCATCGCGTTTGGGATAGCGGCAATAAGGCAGCGTGACGTTCTGTCCGGCGGCAGGGTCGGGTGCCACGTGCCGCGCGGATGCCGCGCTCTGGCCCATCGGCGACGGCACGCTGCGGTTTGCAGGTTGCGGGATCGGCTGCACGACTGCTGGCTTTTGCGGGAGAGCAACTTGTGGCGAAGGCATGGGCGAGGGGCGGGATACCGGGCGATCCTGACGCGCGGATTTGCGCAATCTTCGTTCGTCCGGGTCCGGCACCACCTTGACCAGTCGAAAGAGATACCGAATGAGTCCCATGGCGCGAATCCCATAAATACAACTTGAACGCTGCCTGTCGGGAAGGGCGCTCGCAGGCCCGGATCAAGGAGTCTCTGTGGCGGGCTTGTTGTTTTGGCGATCCGTCCCGCTAAATATGGTCTCTTCTGGCTCTTGCCCTGCGAATCAACTACTGGCAGTCGCATGACAGACAACACATCAAACACACGCGCCGGGTTTGTGGCCCTCATTGGTGAACCGAACGCCGGGAAATCGACGCTTTTGAACCGTATGGTCGGGGCGAAGGTCTCGATCGTGACGCACAAAGTTCAGACCACGCGCGCGCGGATTCGCGGTGTCGCGATGGAAGGGAGTGCGCAGATCATCTTTGTGGATACGCCGGGTCTCTTTCGCCCGCGCCGCCGCCTGGACCGCGCGATGGTCGCCGCCGCCTGGAGCGGCGCTGCGGACGCCGACGTTGTCGTGCTGATGATTGAAGCGCATCGCGGGATCACCGATGGTGTCGAGGCGATTCTGGAGAGCATCGGCGACCGAGTCGGTCAGGCTCCTGTTGCGCTGGCAATCAATAAGATCGACCGCGTCGAAGCCTCGGTGCTGCTGAAATTGACCGAAAAGATGAACGCTAAGTTCCCCTTCACCGAGACCTTCATGATTTCGGCTGAAAAGGGCTATGGCGTTGAGGACCTGAAGAAATGGCTGGCGACCTCGATCCCGGAAGGACCGCTGCTTTACCCTGAAGATCAGATCGCGGACTTGCCCTTGCGAATGATCGCCGCTGAAATGACGCGCGAGAAACTGACGCTGCGGCTCCATCAGGAATTGCCCTATCAGCTGACGGTCGAAACCGAAGGCTGGGAAGAGCGCCCGGACGGATCGGTGAAGATCGACCAGATCATCTATGTCATGCGCGATGGACATAAGGGTATTTTGCTTGGGAAGAAGGGCGAGACGATCAAGACGGTCGGCAAGCTGGCCCGCGAAGAGATATCCGAGTTTCTGGGGCGCAAGGTGCATCTGTTCCTGCAGGTGAAAGTGCGGCCGAACTGGCTGGAAGAAAAAGAGCGCTATTCCGAGATGGGACTCGATTTTTCGGACGGGAACTGATGGCTGCGCGGCTGACATCGGAGATCTGGGTCGCGGCCTATCTGACGCGCTGTCGTCTGGCTGACATTCCGGCCTTTGTCGTGGCGCGTGGCGACCATACCGCCGGGGCGGTGATGGTGAAGCTGAATACGCTGGATGGGAAAGCCTGCTGTTATCACCGGTCATTCGACATCATGACGGGCGAACGGCAATGGGTTGTGCATATAGAGGGTGATGAGGCGGACGTTGACCTCAGCGTCGAAAAGCAACGTTCATTCGACCGGGATCTCTGGGTCATCGAGGTTGAGGACAAGCAGGGGCGGCATCTGCTGGATGAGCCGGGGTTGGAATAGGGGCTCTGCCCCATCGCCGCCTTTCGGCGCCTCCCCCCGGGATATTTTGCAAACAGAAGAAGGCTGGAAGTGGCCGAGCCGCTGAGAGATACTTCAGCGATGGACTGGCGCGAAGAGGGTGTGCTTCTGGCCGTGCGCAAGCACGGCGAAACATCCGCGATCATTGATGTTTTTACCGAGAGCCGGGGGCGGCATGCGGGGGTGGTGCGTGGCGGCACCAGCCGAAAGATCGCGCCCATTCTACAGCCGGGCGCGCAGCTGGATCTGGCGTGGCGGGCGCGCCTTGAGGAGCATTTGGGTGCGTTCGCGGTCGAACCCCTGCGCAGTCGCGCGGACCTGATGGGGGCACGCGATACTTTGGCGGCTTTGAATGCGGTGACGTCTTTGCTGGCCTTCGTCTTACCCGAGCGCGAGGCGCATCCGACGTTGTATCAGCGCACGTTGTCCGTGCTGGATATGATCGGGGACGGGGACTTCTGGAAACTAGGGTATCTCAGGTGGGAGCTGGCTTTGTTAGACGATCTGGGGTTCGGTCTGGATTTAGGGCGTTGTGCGGTCACGGATCGGTCGGACAATCTGGTGTTCGTGTCGCCGAAATCGGGCCGTGCGGTTTCGCGTGCCGGTGCAGGCCAATGGGCGGACCGGATGTTGCCCTTGTCGCCTGCGTTGGTGGGGCAGGGCGAGGGCAGCGACGCAGACGTCTTGGAAGGTCTGACCGTGACGGGTCACTTTCTGGGGCAGCATTTCGCGCCCACCTTGGGGGATCGCCCGCTGCCGGCGGCGCGGCAGCGGTTTGTCGATTTGATCGCGCGTGGGCTTAGGCGAGAAGGCGGCGGGCAATAACCTGCGCCTGAATTTCTGCGGCCCCTTCAAAGATATTTAGAATGCGCGCATCACACAGAATACGGCTGATCTTGTATTCAAGCGCGAAGCCGTTGCCGCCGTGAATTTGCAAGCCGTTGTCGGCAGCTGCCCAGGCCACGCGCGCGCCCAGCAGCTTGGCCATGCCGGCTTCGAGATCGCAGCGCCGGTCGTTGTCCTTCTCGGCGGCCGAGAAATAGGTAAGCTGGCGTGCGACCATGATTTCCACGGCCATCATCGCCAGCTTTGACGCCACACGAGGGAACTCGATCAGCGACTTTCCGAATTGTTTGCGGTCTTCAGCGTATTGCATCGACACATCGAGCGCCGACTGCGCCACACCAATGGCGCGGGCCGCCGTCTGAATGCGCGCGCTTTCGAAGGTCTGCATCAACTGCTTGAAGCCCTGACCTTCGCTGTCGCCAAGCAGATTCTCGCCTTTCACTTCGAAGCCATCGAAGTTGACGGTGTATTCCTTCATGCCGCGATAACCCAGCACCTCGATCTCACCACCGGAAAGGCCCGCATCCGGGAAGGGAACCTCATCCGTGCCGGGAGTCTTCTCGGCTAGAAACATCGAAAGCCCGCGGTGATCGTTCGTATCGGGCACCGAGCGCGCCAGAACTGTCATCACATGAGTGCGCGCGGCGTGGGTGATCCAAGTCTTGTTGCCGGTGATCGTCCAGTTCTCACCGTCTTTGGTGGCCTTCGTGCGCAACGCACCAAGGTCTGAACCGGTGTTGGGCTCGGTGAAGACAGCCGTTGGCAGGATTTCTCCGGACGCGAGGCCGGGCAACCACTTTTGCTTTTGCGCCTCGGTGCCGCCGCAGATAATCAGTTCGGCGGCGATTTCCGAGCGGGTGCCAAGCGAGCCAACGCCGATATAACCGCGCGATAATTCTTCCGAGACGACACACATCGAGGCCTTCGAAAGACCGAATCCGCCATATTCCTCGGGGATTGTCAGGCCGAACACACCCATTTCGGCCAGTTCGTTGATGATTTCCATCGGGATCAACTCGTCCTTCAGATGCCAGTCATGGGCATCCGGCTCGACGCGTTCCTTGGCAAAGCGGCGGAATTGCTCGCGGATCATCTCAAGTTCTTCATCAAGACCCGTCGCGCCGACTGTGATCTCGGCGGTGCGCTCGCGCATGATTTCGACAAGACGCAACCGAGCGGCCTGCGTGTTGCCGGTCTGCGTGAGGGTCATGACCGCAGGGGTCATCAGCGCGCCTTGGTCCTCCTGGCTCAGCCCAAGGTCCTGCAGACGTACGATTTCGCCCTGGCTCATCGGAATGCCACCGTAAAGCTGCCAGAGGTATTCGCCGAAGGTAATCTGGTGGATCAACTGCTCCAACTCGCCGAACTTGCCTGTCGCGTTCAGAGCCTCGGCCCAGTTCTGCATCTGACGTAGAGATTCGGCATAAGTTGCAACCCAGGCAAGACCATGTGCAGCGGTCTGGTTTTGCTCAATCAGGGTGGCACTGACGCGCTCGCCGTCCGAAACCTGCGCGCGCACAACATCTTTGGCCCTTTGCAGAAGGGGATCTACGGCTTCGACTGCGGCTTGCGTCAGCGTCAGCAATTCATTCAGAACAAGCGTTTCAGTCATTGGTCCGGACCCATCATGCGGCATTGCAACATTTCCTCTTTCTGCACCTGCGAAGGTTTAGAGACAAGCGCGCCATCACGCAAGAAGATTTCTTGAATGGTGAATAATATTTACGAAAATGTCGCGCGTGAACTTTGCGCTCTCATTAAGATCGGTTTCCTTGACTCGGATCAAACGCGCGCGGCTGAGCTATGGTCTCATTGTACGGGTCGCTTGTGAGATGCCTGATGACTTTGGAGTGAATTCTAGGGGATTGGAGGTCATATGCCTGGTCGGTCTGATTTGGCGATCACTGCATTCGCACTGCTTGCGTGGGCATTTCCTTTAGCCGCCCAAAACACGGTGGATGCCAGATTTGCACGCGACCAGCCCCCGATTGTGATGGCACATAGAAGCGCCACCATTGAGGGCTATCCTGAAAACACCCTTGAGTGGATAGAGGGCGCCATAAAGTCAGGCATCGACATGGTTCATATCAATCCGCAACTGACAGCGGACGGAAAGTACGTGCTGATGCATGATTCGACGCTGAACCGAATGACAGACGTCGAAGACGTGTTTCCAAAGGGTCCGCCAGGCGGACCGACCCGAGCACAGCGTGGCGGCAAGGACTATGTTCGAGACTACACATTGGAAGAAATTCGGGACCTTCGGGTCGTGGGTTTTCCAGGTTTCGGCGCCTATGGGGTTCCTACACTGAGCGAAGCTCTTGACCTGGTCGATGGCCGGGCGCTGATTGCATTGGGTCTGAAAGCTTATGAAATTGAGAGTCTTTCCGGCACCCTCCAGCGCCAAGATACGCAGAACCTCTTGCTGTACGAGCTGCATTATTCCGGATCGGAACAGAGCAAGCTGCGCATTTTGGCGGAAACGGCAGAGATTGCTGTCGGACTGGCTCTTGTGCAGTCTGGCGACTATCTCAAGGAGCTGGAAGACGTTTCAAGACAACTCGACCCGTATCTGCGGATGGTCTCGATAAAGAGCAGCCGACTGAGTCCGGAATTCATCGCACAGGCCGGCAATCTCGGTTTGCGCGTGGCCGTCTCGGGATGGGCATCGCGTGAGGACTTCGCGTTGATTGAACGCGACGATCCGCAGCCGTGGCTGGCGGTTCTGGAGGCGGACCTGTCGGTCGTGACTGACGCGCCGGAAGCGGTTCTGAGGCTAATGGGACGCTGAGACTTGCGGTTGTATTCACCTCTGCATGAGTTGGTGCGCGTTGAGGACGGAAACCAGTCCGATGTCACTAAAAAAAGGGGCCGCCCGAAGGCGACCCCTTTCGTGTTTTTGCGGATGTATCCGCTCCGCCCGGCAAGCCGGGCGAGGCGTCTTACATCATGCCGCCCATGCCGCCCATGTCGGGCATGCCACCGCCTGCGCCTGCGCCTTCTTTGGCGGGCTTGTCGGCAACCATGGCTTCCGTCGTGATCAGGAGACCAGCAATAGAGGCTGCGTCTTCCAGAGCTGTGCGGACAACCTTGGCCGGGTCGATGACGCCGAACTTGAACAGGTCGCCGTACTCTTCGGTCTGTGCGTTGAAGCCGAACGACAGGTCACTGCTTTCACGGACCTTGCCGGCCACGACAGCGCCGTCGACGCCGGCGTTCTCGGCAATCTGACGAAGCGGAGCTTCCAGAGCCTTGCGCACGATGGCGATACCAGCGTTCTGGTCGCTGTTTTCACCGGTGAGGCCGTCAAGCGACTTGGCGCCCTGAACCAGAGCAACACCACCACCGACAACGATACCTTCCTGAACAGCGGCACGTGTCGCGTTCAGTGCATCGTCAACGCGGTCTTTGCGCTCTTTCACTTCGATTTCGGTCATGCCACCTACACGGATAACGGCAACGCCGCCAGCCAGTTTTGCAACACGTTCCTGAAGCTTCTCACGGTCGTAGTCCGACGTTGTCTCTTCGATCTGCTGACGGATCTGGGAAACACGGGCTTCGATTTCGGCCTTTTCGCCAGCACCGTCGATGATGGTTGTCTCATCTTTGGTGATGGTGACGCGCTTGGCGGAACCAAGCATGTCCATCGTGACCGACTCAAGCTTCATGCCGAGGTCTTCCGAAATCACCTGACCACCTGTCAGGATCGCGATGTCCTGCAGCATGGCCTTGCGACGATCACCGAATCCAGGTGCCTTGACCGCTGCGATCTTCAGACCACCGCGCAGTTTGTTGACGACGAGCGTGGCCAGAGCCTCGCCTTCGACGTCTTCTGCGATGATGAGAAGTGGCTTTTGCGACTGGATAACCGACTCGAGAAGCGGAACCATTGGCTGCAGCGAAGAGAGTTTCTTCTCGTGAAGCAGGATGATCGCGTCTTCCAGCTCGGTGACCATCTTGTCTGGGTTTGTGACGAAGTATGGCGACAGGTAGCCACGGTCGAACTGCATGCCTTCAACGACTTCAGTTTCGGTCTCGAGGCCTTTGTTTTCTTCAACGGTGATAACGCCGTCGTTGCCGACTTTCTGCATCGCGTCTGCGATCTGCTGACCGATGGCAGCTTCGCCGTTAGCCGAGATCGTGCCAACTTGTGCAACTTCTGCACTGTCGTTCACGTCACGTGCTGCGGCTTTGATGTGCGCCACGACGTTGGCAACCGCCAGGTCGATACCGCGCTTGAGGTCCATCGGGTTCATGCCGGCTGCAACCGACTTCATGCCTTCTTTGACGATGGCCTGAGCAAGTACTGTTGCAGTTGTTGTGCCGTCGCCGGCTTCGTCATTGGTGCGGCTGGCCACTTCTTTGACCATCTGCGCGCCCATGTTCTCGAACTTGTCCTCAAGTTCGATTTCCTTCGCGACCGTTACACCGTCTTTGGTGATGCGGGGTGCACCGAAGGATTTTTCGATAACGACGTTACGACCCTTGGGGCCGAGAGTGACCTTAACGGCATCCGCAAGGATGTTTACGCCCTTAAGCATGCGGTTGCGCGCGTCGGTATTAAATTTGACGTCCTTAGCAGCCATGTTGATTGCTCCTGGTTGTCTGAAATTTCAATTGAATGATGGAAGAGACGTGCCTCAGGCGATGATGCCGAGGATGTCGCTTTCCTTCATGATGAGAAGCTCTTCGCCGTCCAGTGTGATTTCTGTGCCGGACCACTTGCCAAAGAGAATTTTGTCGCCTGCTTTAACGGCCGGTGCGATCAGCTCGCCCGAGTCCTTGCGTGCGCCTTCGCCAACCGAGATGATCTCGCCTTCGGAAGGTTTCTCTTTTGCGCTTTCAGGGATGATAAGACCACCTTTGGTCTTTTCGTCGCTTTCTACGCGGCGGACCAGTACGCGGTCGTGCAGCGGAGTAAATGCCATGTTGAACGCTCCTTGGTTCAGTTATTCTTTGCGTTAGCACTCGTCTCTGGTGAGTGCTAACGAATGGGAGATAAGGAAGACCCCGAAGCCTGTCAACCAGACTCCCACGCGAATTTTTCATTGTTCTTTTCAAATTTGCGGATTTGCCGTCCCAGCTTTGTGATTGGGCGCGCAAGACCCAACATCCAAACCTAATCCGGCCTTTCTTCCGCCCGATATCCCGGCCATCATGGCGCCGGCCCAGACACAACAGGACGAACGATCTGATGATACGACGTTTCTTAACCGCGCTCACGCTTGCGCTCTTGCCGCTCGGGGCCTTCGCCCAGACCTGCGGCACGACCGATCTCATCGAAACCCTCACGCCGCAAGAACGCGCCCGGCTTGATTCCCTTGTCGCGCCGCACGCTTTCCCGTTGGGCAATCTCTGGCGTGCCGAAAAGGATGGATCAAGCGTCGTGGTCGCGGGCACGCTCCATGTGCCGGATGCGCGGCTGAACACGCTGGCCGAACGCATCAATCCGTTCCTGCGCGAAGCGGACCTTCTGATCCTTGAGGCAACATCTCAAGACGAAGCCGGGCTCGCCGCGATGGCCGCAAGCCGACCTGAATTGTTCTTCATAACCGAAGGGCCGACGCTGATCGACCTCCTAACGGACGAGGAATGGACCAAGGCCGAGGAACAACTCGCCGCACTGGGCATACCGGCCTTTGTCGCAGCACAGTTCCAGCCTTGGTACATGAACCTGACGCTGGCCATTCCACCCTGTGCGCTGGCGCTTGTGCAAACCGGTGCAAAGGGCCTCGACCGGCAGTTGGAAGACGTCGCACTTGAGCAGGAAATTCCCATCAGTTCGCTGGATGACGTCGAAACCGTAATCCGCATCTTTGCCGATGCCCCCTTCGAGGATCAGATGGATGGGCTTCGGTTGACGCTGAACACGACCGACGATGGTAACGCCAACACATCGACCCTGATCGAAGCCTATTTCGATGGCCGCACGCGTGAAGGCTGGGAATTCGGACGCATCATGGTGGACCGCGCCGGTATCGAAAACGGGCAGGAGCTGTTCGACGAAGTGAACACATCGCTGCTGGTTGAACGCAATCAGGATTGGGAACCGTTGATCCACCAGATGGTCGAAGGCAAGGATGCAGTGATTGCGGTCGGTGCCGCGCATCTGTCAGGCGAAACCGGCGTTCTGCGTGCGCTTGAGCGGGCAGGGTATTCCGTCGAGCCGTTTTGAGTTGGACTTCCGCTTTGCGGACTTTGCGGACGTTTGCGTCTTGAGTATCAAACCCATGCAAGTAGTCTTTTCCCATGGAAACCATAGAACGCGATATTGCGCTTAAACAGCTTTACGATGCGTTTGCTTTGTTAGAACGACCTGACCCATTGACGACCTATCAAGGTTCGCACTGCGATAAGGAAGTCGATGTTTTTAATAGTTTGAATTGGGAAGAAGCGACTTATTCTCAGATGGTAGACGGAATGGAAGGAGCAATAATTTGTCCCCCTCGGACAAAGGCTTACCTGCTACCGCGCTTGTTCAAAATGATAATGCTTCGACGTTCAGGAAAAAGCGATGATGCCGTCGACAACCTCTCAATGCAATTGGAGTCCTGGCCCATCGATCGTGAAGTGGATGCGCTTCTAACCGAAGATCAGAAAAAGGCAATTGTGGCTGCATGGGCATATCTGGATGCTCATATCTATCATCCGAGCGGAAGCCATGTTGCCCGCGAATTGGCGAAGCATTGGAAAGTCGATCAGTGAGTTTTGGGCTCTATGCTGACCTTCGCTGCGCATAAACAAATACGCCGCCCCGAAGGGCGGCGCTGATGTGTTTGGAAGCGGGAGGGCTTACTCTGCGTCTTCTTCCGCTTTGGCTTCTTCGCCCGTTTCCTGATCGACAACCTTCATCGAAAGGCGCACCTTGCCGCGGTCGTCAAAGCCCAGAAGCTTGACCCAAACCTCCTGACCTTCCTTCAGAACGTCCGAAGGATGGTTCAGGCGACGGTTCTCGATCTGGCTGACGTGCACAAGTCCGTCACGCTTGCCAAAGAAGTTCACGAAGGCGCCAAAATCGACGATCTTCACGACCTTACCCTTGTAGATCTGACCTTCTTCCGGCTCGGCCACGATCGAATAGATCATGTCATAGGCCTTCTTGATCGCGTCACCGTTCGGCGAGGCGATCTTGATGATGCCTTCGTCGTTGATGTCGACCTTCGCGCCCGAAACTTCGACGATCTCGCGGATGACCTTGCCGCCCGATCCGATGACTTCCCGGATCTTGTCGGTTGGGATCTGCATCGTCTCGATGCGTGGCGCGTGAACGCTGAACTCTGACGTTTCGGACAGTGCCTTGTTCATCTCACCAAGAATATGCATCCGGCCTGTGCGCGCCTGCGCGAGGGCCTTTTCCATGATCTCTGGCGTGATGCCTGCAACCTTGATGTCCATTTGCAGCGACGTGATGCCGTTTTCGGTACCCGCCACTTTGAAGTCCATGTCGCCAAGGTGGTCTTCGTCGCCCAGAATGTCCGACAGGATCGCATATGATCCGTCATCTTCCAGAACCAGACCCATAGCCACACCGGCAACCGGCGACTTCAGCGGAACGCCCGCGTCCATCATCGACAAAGAGCCGCCACAAACCGACGCCATCGAAGACGACCCGTTTGATTCAGTGATCTCGGAGACAACCCGCACCGTGTAAGGGAAGTCGGTTGCCGCAGGCAGAACCGCCTGAAGCGCACGCCAAGCCAGCTTGCCGTGACCGATCTCGCGACGGCCCGTAAAGCCAAAGCGACCCACTTCACCGACCGAATAGGGCGGGAAGTTATAGTGCAGCATGAAGTTTGAACGATACGTGCCCGAAAGCGCGTCGATCATTTGCTCGTCGTCGCCAGTTCCCAGCGTCGTCACGACCAGACCTTGTGTTTCACCGCGTGTGAACAGTGCAGAGCCGTGCGTCCGTGGCAGAATTCCAGTTTCGGCCACGATATCGCGGATTTCGTCCGTTGCGCGACCGTCGATACGACGACCATGCTTCACAACGTCACCGCGCAGAACAGCCGATTCCAGCTTCTTCAAAGCCGACCCGAGATTTTCGTCCTCAAGCTGCTCTTCCGTCAATGTCGCCTTGATCGCTTCGCGGGCTGCGCCAACTGCCGTCGTGCGCTCCTGCTTGTCTGTGATCGCATATGCGGCGCGCATCTGCTCTTCGCCGGCGGCTTTAACCGCTGCGTAAAGTTCGCTGTAATCAGGTGCAGCAAACTCGAACGGCTCTTTTGCGGCATCTTCAGCCAGATCGATGATCAGGTCGATGACCGGCTGCATTTGCTCGTGCGCGAACGTAACAGCCCCCAACATTTCAGCTTCCGAAAGCTCATATGCTTCGGATTCCACCATCATCACGGCGTCTTTCGTGCCTGCAACAACCAGATCGAGACGCTGCTCGGGGTTGTTCTTCAACTCGTGCATGTCGTCGACGGTCGGATTCAAAACGTATTCGCCGTCCTCGAAACCAACACGTGCAGCACCGATCGGGCCCATGAACGGTGCGCCGGAAATCGTCAGCGCAGCCGAGGCTGCAATCATTGCAACAATGTCAGGATCGTTGACCAGATCGTGCGAAAGCACCGTGCAGATCACCAGAACTTCGTTCTTGAAGCCGGGGACGAACAGCGGGCGGATCGGACGGTCGATCAGACGCGATGTCAGCGTTTCTTTTTCGGTGGGGCGGGCTTCGCGCTTGAAGAAACCACCCGGAATTTTACCGGCGGCATAGTATTTTTCGCCGTAGTGCACGGTCAGGGGGAAAAAGTCCTGACCCGGTTTTTGGCTTTTGGCAAACGTCACGTTGGCCATCACGGAAGTCTCACCATATGTGGCGATAACCGAACCGTCTGCCTGACGCGCAACCTTGCCCGTTTCCAGTGTCAGCGTCTCTTCGCCCCACTGAATGGATTTCTTAACTTCGTTAAACATGTATCGTTTCCTGTCTGGGCCTGTCTCGGCGGTCCGAGTGCCCGATTAAATGGCGGCCCCATTGCCGCCGACCCCTCTCATCATGTCATGCGCCGGGGTCAGTGCGTCACGTCTCAGATTGTGCGCGCTTACAGGAAAAAAACGCCTTTGGAAATGGGTTTTCCACAGACAACCGGGGTTGCCGCCTATTGTGCCGACCCGAAGGCTCGACATTTCGCGGCGGGCGACCATCTATATCCGCATGATGCAGACGCTAAAAAGCCTGTCAGGCATGGTTATTGCCGCAGCCCTCGCCGCTCCTGCAGATGCGGCCGACGCGACGCTGATCGTGGATCGGCGGGCCGAGTCCGTGGCTCTATACTTCAAGATGGCAGCGACAGACTTCGAACCCGTGTTCGGCACCGGTGCCGAAGGACTTCTGGGGGCCGACGGAACCGTCGACGTGCCGCGCCTTTATGACGGGACCTTCCCGCTGGCGGATAAAATCTTCGCCGCCACCACCGTCAGTCTCGCGGGGCAAGCGACACCTTTCGAGGCGATTTCGATGATGGTGCACGACCCCGATAGTCTGCCCGAATTCGTCGTGCCTTATGACGCGGAACTGTCCATCGCGATCTGTACATCGCCGGAAACCGTGCAGGACATGACGCTTGAGACCCTTGAAGGGTATCTCGGATATTTCGCCTGGAAGGTGGACGGCCTTGCCGAGTTGGTGATCGATCTGCCGCTTACGGGCCGCAGCGTTTTGGAATTACGCGTTCGCGAGTCCGTCGATCATGTCGAGGTGGCCGATCAGAAGGTGTCCTTGCCTGACGGCGGCAAGCTGACCCTGACCCCGCCCGAACCGCCTGCACAGGGACTTACAGCGTGGCTGACGGCTGTCTCTCTTGGCTTTGCGCTTTTTGCTGCGGGGATGATCTTTCTGCGCGCGCCGAAGCCCCGCGCAGCGACATAAAGCCTCAATCCCGATGGTCTGAACGCGCTGGAAAGGATCAAGTCGAACCACTAAATATTCAAAAGTTAATATTTAATATCGGGTGTTCAGAAAATGCGCAGAATCCTCACAGTCGCCGCCATGCTCATGGCAACCTCCGCCTTCGCTGACGGTATGTCGACCATCAAGATCGAAGACCCTGTAATGGTGAAAGCCTTTGAAAACGCACGCGCCGCGGGTGGGTACATGATGATCATGAACACCGGCGTCGAAGATGACCTTCTGGTCGACGTCAAGATCGAAGGCCACATGGCGATGATCCACGAAAGTCGCGAGGAAGACGGCGTGATGCGCATGCTGCACGTCGATGCGGTCGAAGTCCCCGCTGAACGCATGGTCGCCTTTGCGCCCGGTGGCTTTCACGTGATGGTCATGGGCCTCCAACCCGGCGATCTGCCCTACGGTGCCATCGTCGAAGCAACCCTGATATTTGACCGCGCGGGCGAAGTGCCCGTGACGTTCGTGGTCAGCGAAAAAGGCATTGTGGGCATGGCCCGCGAAGCCAGCGACAAGACCAACTAAGGTCGCATGACAAGCATTTCACGCGGCGGTTTTGGAAACAAAGCCGCCGTTTGTCGTTTCAAGTCCAATGGACCCGGCATCTGTCCTGCACTACCACTCGGATCACTCGAGTCCCGGCGCGCAAAACGCACCCCTGATCGATTGGAGGCCGCACATGCCCGAAACCGCCACGCAGCATGCCGCTGACACCAAATGGTGGCAGGCCGCCACCGGCTATCAGATCTACCCCCGCAGCTTTTGTGACAGCAACGGCGACGGCATCGGCGATATCCCCGGCATCACTTCGAAACTCGACCACCTGCATGATCTCGGCGTCGGTTTCATCTGGCTATCGCCCGTCTATGCCTCGCCCATGGCCGACAACGGCTATGATATCGCCGATTACCGTGCCATCGCGCCCGAATTCGGCACGCTTCAGGATTTCGACCATATGCTCGCCGAAGCAAGAGCGCGCGGCATCGGCATCGTGATGGACCTTGTCGTCAATCACTCCTCGGACGAACACACATGGTTCAAAGCCGCAAAGACATCGAAATCGGCCCCGACGCACGACTATTACATCTGGCGCGACCCTGCGCCCGATGGCGGGCCCCCCTCTGACCATCGTGCCTGTTTTGGTGGCTCGGCTTGGCACTTTGTGCCTGAAATCGGCCAATACTACCTCGGCTATTTCAGTGCGGCGCAGCCTGGCCTGAACTGGCAAAACCCCAAGCTGCGCCGCGAGATCTACGACATGATGAACTGGTGGCTGGACCGGGGCATCGCCGGGTTTCGCATGGACGTCATCAGCCTGATCGGCAAAGACGTCGACGCCGGGATTTTCGAGGAAGGGCCCTATCTGCACGGTTTCCTGCAGGAAATGCACCGCGAAACGCTGGCGGGCCGCGATGTGGTCACTGTCGGCGAAAGCTGGTCTGTCAGCCGTGACACGGCGCTTCTTTACTGCGGTCGCGAAAGGGCGGAGCTCGATATGGTGTTTCAGTTCAAGCACATCATGGAAGGCTGGGATCCGGTCCACGGCAAATGGAAACCGCGCCCTTTCGATCTTGTCGCCTTCAAACGCGTGCTGAACGACTGGCAGGAAACGCTTGCAGATGACGGCTGGAATTCGCTGTTCCTGTCGAACCATGACCTGCCGCGTCAGGTCTCGCGGTATGGCGACGATGGGACGTTCCGCGTGCAGTCGGCAAAGATGCTGGCAACGGTGGTGCACCTGATGAAAGGCACACCGTTCGTCTATCAGGGCGAGGAAATTGGCATGACCAACGTGCACTTTGAACGGATCGAACAGTTCCGCGACATCGAGACCCTCGGACACTACGCAGACGCATTGGCGGAAGGCGTCGCGCCCGCCGACTTCATTGCCGGCGCCAACACCAACGGTCGCGACAACGCCCGCACCCCGATGCATTGGAGCGCAGAATCGCATGCCGGTTTCACCTCAGGCACGCCCTGGATCGAAACCAACCCGAACCACACCGACATCAACGTCGCCGCCGACCGTGCCGACCCGGATGGCATTTTCGACTATTACCGCCGCTTGATTGCCCTGCGCAAAACGAAACCCCTGATCGTCCACGGCCGCTACACCCCCCATGCCGAAACCCATCCTTCGGTCTTCGCCTTCACCCGAGAGCTTGACGGCAAACGCCTTGCCGTCTTGGCGAATTTCACGCGCGAAACAATCGACTTTGACGTCCCCGAAGAGATGGCCTGCTTCGGGACGTGTGTTCTTTCGAACTACGCCTTGCGGGAACGCCTTTCGGGCCGCATGACCCTCAAGCCGTTCGAAGTGCTGGTGGTTTCGGACTAGGGGACGGGCCAAACAAACAAAAACGGCGCGAGGGTTTCCCTCGCGCCGTTTTAGTAATTCCAGTTGGTCGAGGCGCTTAGCGGCGCAGACCCAGACGTTGGATCAGGTCCTGATAACGGGCCTCATCCTTGGCCTTTACATAGTCCAGAAGCTTCCGGCGCGTCGCGACCATCTTCAAAAGTCCACGGCGGCCGTGGTTGTCTTTCTTGTGGGTCTTGAAGTGCTCGGTCAGAGTGGCGATGCGGCTGGAAAGAATGGCAACCTGAACTTCGGGCGAACCAGTGTCGCCTTCTTTGGCGCCGAATTCTTTCATCACTTTTGCTTTTTCTTCAGCAGTAATCGACATCGGGGTCTCCTTGAGGTTTGAGTGATGGCGCAAGCCGGGATGTCGTCCAGCAGGGCCCTTGGAGGGTTCGGCCACACAAATGATGGCGCAAAGCCGGGCGTATAGAGCGTCCCGAGGAATTTGCAAAGCGTTTTCTGCAAGGGCTTGAGCGGATACCGTTTTGCATGGATAATCGGACGCAACAAATGCTGGTCGAAACGGTCAGAACAGGCACAAATAATGGAAATACTTCTCGCGATACT
Organism: Boseongicola aestuarii; assembly: GCF_900184815.1. Classification (GTDB taxonomy): domain Bacteria; phylum Pseudomonadota; class Alphaproteobacteria; order Rhodobacterales; family Rhodobacteraceae; genus Boseongicola; species Boseongicola aestuarii. Next base: position 36,596 of record NZ_FXXQ01000009.1, read on the forward strand.
TGGCGTGGGACTGTTGGCATCGCTGGTTGGCGGCGGCGGTTCGGGCGGTGGCCTTGAAACCGACGAACCGGACCTCACTGACGAAGGCACGCCTGGGCCGGACCTTCTGATCGGAACGCCGTTCGACGACGTGATCTTCGCACGCGCAGGCAACGACACGATAAACGGTGGCATCGGCAACGACTATCTGGATGGAAACGCCGATGACGACGAAGTCTACGGCGAAACCGGCGATGACTCACTTTTTGGTGGAGACGGCGACGATACCCTCGGCGGAGGCACTGGCAACGACTTTCTGCGAGGGGGGGCAGGCGATGACGAGTTGCGCGGCGGTGCTGGCAATGACCTGCTCGAAGGCGCGCTAAACGCCGATTTTCTGCAAGGTGACGGCGGCAATGACACTCTGAGGGGCGGTCCGGGCAAGGATTTCCTGACCGGCAACCTTGGCGTCGACGAGCTTGAGGGCGGCCCCGGAAACGACACGTTGATCGGCCTCGCCGGCAATTACCTCAATGCGCCCGCCACCGATGCGGATGAGAGCGACCGCCTTGAAGGCTGGGAGGGCGAGGATTTCATCGTCATGGGCGCGGGCGACGATGCTTGGGGCGAGTTCGCGACGACGCGCGCAGACGGCGCATCCGACACTTTTGTGTCGGGCATCTGGGCGACAGGCAACCCTCCCACGGTGCATGACTTTGATCCAGCCGTGGATCAACTTGTGCTGTACTACGATCCGGTGGTTCTGACCGACCCTGAGGTGACCGTGACCGCGGTCGATATCGGCGGCGAGATCACCTATCAGGTTGGACTTAATGACAACGTCCTGATGCTGATCGACATGGGCACCACCGGCGGCGTTGTGCTGCCAACCGATGTCGACCTGCGCACCCCAAGCCTCGCGCCCACAGTCTGATTTAAAGAAAATTCTCTGCACTTCGCCTGCCGCGAGAAAGGTTATGGTAAGGCCGGTTTGCGAATGTGACCGCGATGATCAATGTCGGGGTGCGCCGTGCAGACGGAATTTTGGATACTGGGATGGATGTGTTTTGTGGTCATTCTGGCCATCTTGCGTGCGCGTCGAAGGCGTCTTGAATGGCGCAATCAGCCCGGACTAGCAGTGGTATCGCACGATGACCCGGATTTAATCGCGCCGCGCGAGATGCGCATGGATGCGGGCGGGGAAGGGGCTTCTGATCCCGACCGTCACACCACAGATCGCGGCGCAAAAGAAACTGGGGTTTCACCCGAAGATGGTATGACCCCGGTCGTTCACTCCGTACTGCCGGATGTGGCGGAATTCCTCATACCCGATTTTCGGCCGAACCTTGATATCTGCGAGGTCGATCTGCGGTATCCCGACATTGATTTCGCCCACTGGCGCGCACCGGGAATGGCCGCGATGATGTTCACGGACGGCGCAGAAACACTGACGGTTTTCTTCGAAGGACTGGATGTCATACCTTTGGCGGGCGTCTTCGTGCGCTTTGTTCACCCGCGCAACGGGCCGCAGACCTATCTCCTGTCGGACCTTCTGGACGTCGATGAAAGCGAAATCTCCTACGAGGAAGCGGCATTCAAAATCGACGCGCGGCGCGATCTGTCAAATCCTGAAAACGGACCTGACGCAAGGCCACTTGCCTTCCACAATTTCGACACCGCCAGGGAATGTATCGAAGTCTTCGTCCCCCAGGATCGCCTCGCCAAAACAGCTGTATCCATCTCGTCGACACCGGACGGCTCGGATGCGCTTGTGCTTGTCGACGGACATGTCGCCGCCATTCTGGTGGGCGCTGTGGATGCAGGCCCGCGCAACATCAAACTTGTCGCCTCTCAGCAGATCGTGGCTGCATAGGCGGGGACCACGGGATCGGTTCCTGCGCATAGCTGACATAAAGCGGATGGCGCGGATGCCCGTCCTTGGTTTGTCCAAGGCACAAGAGCGTCGCATCATGACTTGCCATGGTGCCAGCCACCACCGCACCGCGCGCCAGATACGCGCCATGCACACCCCAGGCACAAAGGACATCATCTGCCCAGATTGCCGCTTCCTGAAGTTGCGTATCGTTGTCGGGACCGTTCGGATCACGCGCTTTTTTAAGCAAATCGGGATGTGTCTCGCGCCAGGCAAAAATATTGCAGACCCGCATCGCACCATAACCAAGCCGGCGCGCGCGCCGTTCGCAGCGCTCGACCGTCGGGTCATTGGCCAGTTCTGTCGCCTTCGAGGGATTGAGCATCACGAACACCAACCGCCGCCCGCCCGCGTCCCATTCCCGCGTCAGCGCGTAGCGATACTTCTCGCAAGGGGAGTAGACGGCACTGCTTCGGGTGCCGGCGTGCGAATGCCTGCGGACGATCAGACTCACAACCGGAAAACGCGCGTCGGAGCCAATTCGCCCGACCGATACACCCCGACAGCTACGGGCCGTCCCTGAAACGACGCCCAGGCCATTTCGCCGAAGTCCGCTTCACTTGAAATCACCGTGCCGGGATTGCCGTTTGCAAGGCGCGTGGCACCTTCCGCGGATACCCGGCATTCGGGCAGATCGGCCAAACCGACTTCAAGCGGCAACAGGACCTCGTCCAGTTCCTGCGTGCGGGCCATGTCGTTGATCCGGTCCAGCGGCACGGCGTCCTCCAGCGTAAAAGGCCCCGACCAGATGCGCCGCAATGTCAGCACATGCCCGAAACACCCCAGCGCCGCACCCAGATCGCGCGCGATCGAGCGCACATATCCGCCCTTGCCGCACTCCATCTCAAAGGTCGCGTGGTCAGCGTCTGCCCGCGCGATCATCTCAAGTCGCTCGACAAAAAGCGGACGTGCCGCGATGTCGACTTCCTCGCCCGCGCGCGCCATCGCGTAGGCCCGCTGCCCATCGATTTTGACCGCTGAGAACTGTGGGGGGACCTGCATGATCTCTCCGACAAATGCGGGCAAAGCGGCTTCGATCTCGGCGTCGCTTGGCCGTGTGTCCGAAGTCACAATGACCTCGCCCTCGGTGTCGTCCGTGTTGGTCGCCTCACCGAATTTGACCGTGAATTCATAAGCTTTCTGGGCGTCGGTCACAAATGGCACTGTCTTTGTGGCCTCGCCCAAAGCCACCGCCAGAATGCCCGTCGCTTCCGGATCCAACGTGCCGGCATGTCCCGCCTTGTTGGCGTTGAACGCCCAGCGCACCTTGCCTACGGCATTGGTCGATGACATGCCGGCAGGCTTGTCCACAACGACCCATCCCGAGATATCCCGTCCCTTTTTGCGTCGCGCCACGTCAGGTTCCGCCTTTGGTATCCGTCAAAAAACGCCTGCTACCGCCTGCGGGCTGGGGCGTCAATCAGCGGCGCGCGTCACCGCCAGCATCGGCCCGAACGGAAACCCGATATCGCGGCGCCCGAAATCAGGCGCAAAAAGCCGCGAAACCTTGCCGTCCATGAACAGCGCGTTCGGCGTCTCCAGCACATCGCGAAAAAACCGCGCGAAATGGTGGAACGTCACGGGGGTATCCGAAATAACCGCAAAAAAGGCGCCATCCCCGCGCACACCAACGCCATTGCGAATGAACTGTGACGTGCTGTCGGGCAAAAAGCGCGGATGCAATGCGCCGTCGATCACCAGCATCGGTCCCGATTGCGAGGCAAAGGCACACTCCGGCGCCGCCGCCTCGAAAGCGCGGCTTTCCATCACCAGAACCGCGTCGCCTTGGATACACAGCACACCATTCGGAAGCAGCCCGAAATTTCCAGGTCCCGCGCGTGTCACCAGTCCGGCTTCTTCGACACCGTCCTCGACATAAAGCCCGACCGGGCGGCGATCGGCGTGGTACATGCCGCCGTTCATCGCAAAGACGATCTCACGCCCCTCGCGTGCGGCCTCGGCCCCCAGACGGTCGAATGTGCCCAGAATATCGCCCGCTTCGTCACGCAGATAAAGCCGGATGTCATCGCCGGGGGTCGCTTCGCAAACGCTGAAAGATGTGCCCTCAAAGTCGACGGTGCCACACCCGCCAGCCGATGCCGCGCCCGCCGTCAAAAGCGCCAGACTAATCGCTGTCCAGATCGCGGCGAACATTGTCATCTGCAAAAATCCGGCGCGTGTCGTCCAGCCGGTCAAAGGTTTCGTCGATCTCAAAGCGGATTTCGGGCGCAAACTTCAGGGACAGCCCCTTCGCGACGACGCGGCGAATTTCCGAGCGGTTCTTGCGCAACGCCAGCAACGCGGCCTCACGGTCCCCACCGCCAAGCGGCAGGATATAGGCCGTGGCGACCTTCAGATCGGTCGAACACCGCACTTCGCCCACGGTGATCGACATGCGCCCCAGATCAGGGTCATGAATGTCGCCCTGATTGAGCACATCGCTCAACCGACGACGCACCAGTTCCGCCACCCGAAGCTGGCGTTGGGTCGGTCCTGAACCGTCATTGTAACGAGGCTTTGCCATGCGTCGGATCTAGTCGTTCGCGCGGCGTCTCGCAAGCCGCGCTTTTCTCGCGCGGCTCTAGGTCGTATGGAAGGGCGACAAAGGAGACACAACGATGCACGATCTACCCGGAATTGTGATCACTGGCGCGGCGGGCCGCATGGGGCAGACGCTGATCAAGGCTGTCAGCGACAGCGACGCAATGCGCCTGATCGGCGTTCTCGAACGTCCGGGCCATGCCTGGATCGGTCAGGATATCGGTGTCGCGATGGGCGGCGCTGAAATGGGTATCACGGTTGGCGATGATCCGCTTGAGGCCTTTGCCAGCGCGCAGGCGGTGATCGATTTCACCGCACCCGTCGCCACCGTCGCCCATGCCGCAATCGCCGCGCAGGCGCGCATCGTGCATGTCATCGGCACCACCGGCATGGACGAGGCCGAGCTTGCCAAAATCGCCGCGGCGGCGCGCCACGCCACGATCATCCGCGCTGGAAACATGACCCTTGGAGTAAACTTGCTCACGCTCCTGACGAAAAAAGTGGCCGAGGCTCTCGATGAGGATTTCGACATCGAGATCGTCGAAGCCCATCATCACCACAAGGTTGATGCGCCTTCAGGCACGGCCCTGATGCTGGGCGAAGCCGCCGCCGCCGGGCGCGGTGTCGCGCTTGAGGACGTGTCGGACCGGGGTCGCGACGGGATCTCAGGCGCCCGCAAGCGCGGGAACATCGGTTTCCACGCCATTCGCGGTGGCGATATCGCGGGCGAACACGACGTGATTTTCGCCGCGCCGGGCGAGCGGATCGTCTTGCGTCACATCGCGACGGACCGAAGCATTTTCGCCCGAGGCGCTCTAAGAGCCGCGCTTTGGGGGCAGGGGAGGGACCCTGGCGAGTACGATATGCTGGATGTTCTCGGATTGAATTGATCCAATCCCGATCCTGTTTCGTATCATGTGAAACATGATGGGGAACCACCAAATGAGCCGCCTGTTCAAAACGCTTTCGCTCTCTGCCGCAGTTTTCGGCCTGCTTGCAACGTCCGCGCTTGCCGAAGGCTTTCAGCGCGTCGAAGACGAGGCGAACTTCGTCAAGCTTGTGAAGGATCGCGACCTCAAGCGGTTCGGCATTCGCCTGCAAGTCAGCGACAGCGGTCAAATCGTCGGTCGTGCGTTCGGTCAAGACGTGACGGGCAAGTGGGATTGGCAAAACGGCTTTTTCTGCCGCGACCTCTACCTCAGCGGCAAAGCGCTCGACCCCGACAATTGCCAGCTTGTCGAAGTTCGCGGAAACACCGTGCGGTTCACGTCTGACATGGGCCGCGGCGACTCGGCGGCACTTCGTATCGAATAAGCCACCCCTGCGGTCGAACGGCTAAAAGTCGACTGCAATCCCCTTCTTCTCCCAATCGCCATAGCGCACCGGCTCCGGCCCGTCGCGCCCGCCCAATTCGGTGGGCAACGCCTCGGCCTTGGCGGCCTTGCGGCGCGCTTCGGCTTCTTCCAATGCGCGCTTGGCTTCGGGGGGCAGGGGCTTGGTTTCATCCGACATGGTGAAAGGCTTCCTTGTTGCGGCGTTTCCTTTGATATACGCGGGCGGCAACTTTGGACAAGTCGGGGCGGGCGGAATGACGCAAGCAGGGTTGGAACCCAGACGGCGCGCTGTCGCGCTTATGACGCAGGTGACGGAAGACCATCTGCCGCTGCACACGCCGCATCGGCTGGACGAAGTGCTTCAGGGCCTCCCCCCCGAAGACCGCGCCCGCGCCCTGCGGCTCGCCACCGAGGCCCTGCGCTGGGCCAACCGCTCGGATCGTTTGCTTGGCCCGCATCTTCGTATGAAGCCTGAAGACCCTGTCCTGAACGCCATGCGTCTGGCGCTTTACGAAATCAACGTCACGGGCGCCCCCAGCCACGCCGCCGTCAACGCTGCCGTGTCGATCGTCAAGAAAAGCAAGGCGGGCCTCGTCAATGCGGTTTTGCGCAATGTTGGCCGCACCGAAACCGATTGGAACGCGCTTCCCCCGCCAATGACCGCCAAATGGCTGCGCAAACGCCTCATCGCGAGATATAAGAAGGACGCGGTGGCTGCGATGGAAATCGCCCACGCCCAAACGCCACCTCTCGATATTACCGTCAAAAGCGATCCCGCGGGTTGGGCTGAAAAGCTTGGCGCGAGCCTGCTCCCGACGGGCAACTTGCGCCTTGCAAATGCCGGGCAGGTCTCCGTGCTTGAAGGCTTTGACGCCGGCGAGTGGTGGGTACAGGACGCAGGCGCCTCACTTCCTGCTCTCCTGCTCGACGCGAAACCCGGCGAGCGTGTCCTCGACCTCTGCGCCGCCCCCGGCGGCAAGACCATGCAACTGATCAACGCCGGCGCGGACGTCACCGCTCTCGACATCTCGGACAACCGCGTCGTGCGCCTTCGCGAAAACCTCGCCCGCGTCGACATGACGGCGCATCTCGTGGTCGCCGACGCGCTCGAATGGACCCCCGAGACCGCCTTCGAAGCAATCCTCCTTGACGCGCCCTGCACCGCGACCGGCACCCTGCGCCGTCACCCCGACCTCGGGTTCGCCAAGGACGGCACCGAGCTGGAAACGCTTCTCCCGTTGCAGGCAGCCCTGATCGACCGCGCGCTCACATGGCTGAAACCGGGCGGTCGTCTGGTTTATTGCACTTGCTCGCTCTTGCCCGAAGAAGGCGAAGCCCAACTGGAATCCGCTCTGAAACGCCATCCGGACATCACCGTCTCCGACACCCTCCCGACAGGCGTGGACCCCGCATGGAAAGCTCCCGGCGGAGGCCTCCGCCTGCGCCCCGATTTCTGGCCGGACCAAGGCGGTATTGATGGTTTCTTTACCGCATTGCTGCGAAAACCCGCCTGACGCCAAATTTTTCGATGACGTGCAAGTCCGTTTGCGGTTAAACTTTAAGCGTAAGTTCGAAAAAATCGAACGACAGAGGCAGGGCGACCACGTTGTCCAAAGACATGACATGGACCGCGCGCAAGACGCGCTTTATGAACCGTTTGCACGCGCGAGTTGCCTCCTTCTCGCGCCCGGCAGCGGCTTTTTCCACCACGCCTGAACCCCGCACGATCGGCTCTTTTGCCCGTGGCCGCCAGATAACAGGGGGCAATTTTCTGTTTGCGGGCTTCCTCGTCGAAGCCCCCGACACGGCAATCTGGGACCTTCCTATGCCGGACGAAGGGTTCGAATCCGAAATCCACGGCTTCACATGGCTCGACGATCTGGCCGCTGTCGGCGACCACCACGCCACCAAACGCGCACAAGCATGGACCCACGCCTGGATCGCGCAAAACGGGCGCGGCGCTGGCCCCGGCTGGACACCCGATCTGACCGGCCGCCGCCTGATCCGCTGGATCAACCACGCGATCCTCCTGCTGAACGGTCAGGAACGCGGCGTCAGCGAGGCTTACTTCCGGTCCCTCGCCGCTCAGACGATATTCCTCAGCCGTCGCTGGAAAGCCGCATCCCCCGGCCTGCCACGTTTCGAAGCCCTCACCGGCCTGATCTACGCTGGCCTCGCTCTTGACGGAATGGACGCCCACGTCGGCCACGCCACCCGCGCCCTTGCCCAGGAATGTGCCCGCGAGATCGACCCCGACGGTGGCCTCTCAACCCGCAATCCCGAAGAACTGCTTGAGGTCTTCACGCTGCTGAACTGGGCTGCGGCCGCATTGCAAGACATGGGCCAGTCCCCCGGCGCCGCCCATATCACTGCCATCGAAGCGGTCGCCCCTGTCCTGCGCGCGCTGCGCCACGCAGACGGCGGCCTCGCGCGTTTCCACGGCGGAGGTCGCGGCCTCGAAGGTCGCCTCGACCGCTCGCTGGCCTCCTCGGGTGTCAAAGCCTTCCCCAACGAAGGCCTCGCGATGGGCTACGCGCGCATCAGCCACGGCCGCACCAGCGTCATCGCCGACGCCGCCCGCCCGCCACGCGCCGACGCTTCGGCCAATGGCCACGCCTCGACACTTGCATTTGAACTCACCTCGGGCCGCCGCCCGGTCATCGTCAACTGCGGCTCCGGCGCGACGTTCGGCAAAAGCTGGCGCCGCGCAGGCCGGGCAACACCCAGCCACTCGACCTTGGGCATCGAAGGTCTGTCGTCGTCCCGCCTCGGCTCGGCTGGGAAAATGTCCGACCACGCCTCGGAATTCCTCGTCGACACGCCCCGCGAAGTTCGCTTCGAACGCGATGACGTCGACGGCGGCACGCGCCTTGTGGTCGGCCACGACGGCTACCTGTCCAGCCACGGCCTGACCCACGTGCGTACGCTTCACCTCAGTGACGATGGTCGCTCCCTGAACGGCGAAGACACTCTCATCGCCTTCGACGCCTCCGACCGCAGACGCTTCGACCTTGCCTTCGACAAATCGAAACTCCGCGGCATTCCATTCTCGGTGCGCTTCCATCTGCACCCCGACGTTGACGCCACTCTCGATATGAACGGCACAGCCGTCTCGATGGCGCTAAAAAGCGGTGAAATATGGGTTTTCCGCGCAAACGGCGAAGCATCTCTGTCCCTTGAACAAAGCGTCTACCTCGAAAAATCGAGACTTTCTCCACGTGCGACCAAACAGATTGTTCTATCTGGCGCCGCGATGGAGTATGCCACCCGCGTGAACTGGTCGCTTGCCAAAGCGCAAGAGACCCCGTCGGCCATCCGCGACTATGCGATGGACGACGTGATGGCGGTGGATTGAGACAGAAAAGAAGAATTCAACGATGAGTGACGTGCAGCCGGTACGCCGGGCCCTGTTGTCGGTTTCCGACAAGACAGGTTTGGAAGATTTCGCGAAAAACCTTGCAGCCCAAGGGGTCGCGCTTGTTTCAACCGGCGGTACAGCCAAAGCTTTGCGCGCCGCGGGCCTCGACGTGAAAGATGTCGCTGACCTCACAGGTTTCCCCGAAATGATGGACGGTCGCGTCAAGACCCTGCACCCCGCCGTCCACGGCGGCCTTCTGGCGCTGCGCGATGACCCGGGCCATGTGGCTTCGATGGACGAACATGGCATCGGCCCGATCGACCTCCTCGTTGTGAACCTCTACCCGTTCGAGGAAACCGTCGCTGCTGGCGCCGACTACGACACGGCCATCGAAAACATCGACATCGGCGGCCCAGCAATGATCCGCGCAGCTGCCAAAAACCACAAGTTCGTCAACGTGGTCGTCGATGTGGCCGATTACAACGCCGTCCTCGCCGAACTGAAGGCCAACAACGGAACCACCTACACCTTCCGCCAGCGCCTCGCCGCGACGGCCTACGCGCGAACCGGAGCCTACGACGCGGCCGTTTCCACATGGATGGCCGAAGCACTGAACGAGGCGACACCGCGCCGCCGTGCCTTCGCCGGCACCTTGGCTCAACCCTTGCGCTACGGCGAAAACCCCCACCAAGCGGCAGCCTTCTACACCGACGGTTCCGACGTCGCTGGTGTCGCCACGGCCAAACAGCATCAGGGCAAGGAACTCTCCTACAACAACATCAACGACACTGACGCCGCATTCCGCTTGGTCGCGGAATTTGCCCCGGAAGATGGCCCAGCCGTTGCGATCATCAAACACGCTAACCCAAGTGGCGTCGCCCGCGGCAAAACACTGGCACAGGCCTTTGGCCGCGCGTTCGACTGCGACCGCACCAGCGCTTTCGGCGGGATCGTCGCCCTGAACGGCACTCTTGACGCCGAAACGGCCACCGCGATCACACAAATCTTCACCGAAGTCGTCATAGCCCCCGACGCAACGGACGAGGCCAAGGCGATCTTCGCGAACAAAAAGAACCTTCGCCTCCTCACCACCGGTGGCCTCCCCGATCCCCACGCGGCGCGTCTCGCAGTGCGTCAAGTCGCTGGAGGCTGGCTGGTTCAGGACGACGACAACGGCTTCGTCGCGCGCGAGGACCTCAAAGTCGTCACCAAACGCGCACCCACCGACGCCGAAATGACCGACCTGCGCTTTGCCTGGACCGTCGCCAAGCACGTGAAATCCAACGCGATCGTCTATGCCGCAAACGGCGGTACCGTTGGCATCGGTGCCGGACAGATGAGCCGCATCGACAGTTCGACCATCGCCGCCCTGAAAGCCGGTCGCATGGGGCAAGACATTGGCGCGGCCCAAAGCCCCGCCATCGGCTCGGTCGTGGCATCAGACGCGTTCTTCCCCTTCGCCGACGGCCTTCTGGCCGCTGCAAACGCAGGCGCAACGGCGATCATCCAGCCGGGTGGCTCAATGCGCGACGACGAAGTCATCGCCGCGGCCGACAACGCAGGTCTTGCGATGGTCTTCACCGGCATGCGACACTTCCGTCATTGATGCGAAGCCTTGCTCCAATGACCCGAACCGCCATTGCGGTTTTCGTGATCGACCAGATCATCAAGATCTGGGTCGTCCAGTTCCTGAACCTGAAAACCGTCGGCACCATCCTTGTCGCGCCCCCTTATCTGACGCTGCGCATGGCATGGAACGAAGGCATTAACTTCGGCCTCTTTGCCGGAGCAGGGGACGCGATGCGCTGGGTTTTGATTGCGCTGGCCCTCGCCATCACGGCGTGGATCGTGATCTGGATGCGCCGCGACCGCCCCGGTGCTTGGGTCCAGATTTCAGCGGGCCTCGTTATCGGTGGCGCCATTGGCAATGTCATCGACCGGGTGATCTATGGCGCGGTTGCGGACTTCCTCAATATGTCCTGCTGCGGGTTTGAAAACCCATGGTCCTTCAACGTCGCCGATATCTCGATCTTCGTGGGCGCGATCGGCCTGATCCTTCTGGCGGGAGATCCGCCAAAGGACCGTGACGCCGACGCGAAAGCGGGATAGAAAACCTTGACGAGCCAAGGAACCCAGAACATGCTGACCCGTTCATTGATGATTTGCGCAGTCCTGACCCTTGCCGCCTGCGGCAATGATGGCCAGCCGAACCTCTTGAACATCGCGCAGTCTCCCAGCGATGGCCCCGACGAATTCGCCGTGCTGCCAACCGCACCTCTCGTGATCCCAGAGGACCTCGCAGCGCTGCCCGCACCCACACCCGGCGGAACAAACCGCACCGACCCGAACCCGCGCGGCGAAGCCATCGCGGCGCTCGGTGGTAACCCGTCTGTCTTGTCGCGCGCCTCGAACGACGGCGCACTGGTCCGCTACACCGGCCGCTATGGCGTTTCTGCCGATATACGGGCGTCGCTTGCAGCGGCTGACCTGCGCTTTCGCCAAAACAACGACGGCTTGCCGCTGGAACGCCTGTTCAACGTCAACACCTATTTCGAGGCCTACGAGCCGCTGTCGCTCGACCAGTTTGCCGAACTTGAACGCCTGCGCCGCGCGGGAATTCGTACCTCGTCCGTGCCGCCGGACCCGGTCCAGTAACACGCCTGCCCCTCACAAGTCTGTTGGTGCAACTTGAAGCGGCCGCCAATCGCACTCATTTCTGTGTCAGACACACCAAAAGGAGAGACCATGCGTCGGTTCATCGCGGTCATCATTCCCCTCGTCGTTGCCCTTGCGGGCCCTGCAAAAGCGGCCGAGGTCACGTCTTTTTTACTGGAAAACGGTCTGGACGTCGTGGTTCTGGAAGACCACCGCGCGCCCGCCGTCGTGCATATGATGTGGTATCGTGTCGGCTCGGCGGATGAACCGCGCGGCGTTTCCGGCATTGCGCACTACCTCGAACACCTGATGTTCAAAGCCACCGACGAACTGGAATCCGGTGAATTTTCCGCCACCGTGGCCAGAAACGGCGGCAGCGACAACGCTTTCACGTCTTATGATTATACCGCCTACTTCCAGCGTGTCGCCTCGGACCGCCTTGAATTGATGATGCGCATGGAAGCCAGCCGTATGGATGGCCTCGCCCTTGTCGAAGAAGACATCGCAACCGAGCGCGACGTCGTCATCGAAGAACGCAACCAGCGCACCGAAAACGACCCCGGCGCGCTCTTTGGCGAACAACGCCGCGCCGCGCAGTTCCTGAGCCACCCCTATGGCATTCCGATCATCGGCTGGAAGCACGAAGCAGAAGCCCTGACGTTGAAAGACGCCGTGTCCTTTTACGAACAGCACTACGGCCCCAACAACGCGATCCTGATCGTCGCAGGCGACGTCGAACCCGACGAGGTCCGCCGCCTCGCTGAACAGTATTATGGCGTGATCCCCCCGAACCCCAACGTAAAGCCCCGCAACCGTGTCACCGAGCCACCGCAACTTGCCGAACGCCGCCTCAGCTATGCTGATCCGCGCATCGGCCAGGCTTATGTGGTTCGCACCTATCTCGCCCCCGAACGCGACGCAGGTGCACAGGAAGAAGCCGCAGCCCTGACCCTTCTGGCCGAGCTTCTGGGCGGGTCGTCCACCACGTCTTTCTTTGCCGACAAATTGCAATTCGAAACGCAGGTCGCGATCTACTCAGCGGCGTTCTACAGCGGCCTTTCGCTGGACGACACAACCTTCGGTCTTGTTGTGGTGCCAAGCGAAGGTGTCAGCCTTGCCGAAGCCGAAGCAGCCATGGATCAAGCCGTGGCCGACTTTCTGGAAGCCGGTGTGAACATGGAAGACCTTGAACGCATCCGCGTGCAGATCCGCGCCTCCGAGATTTACGAACAGGACAACCTGTCGTCGCTGGCGCGCACCTATGGCGCCGGGCTGACCAGCGGGCTGACCATCGAGGACATCCAGGCTTGGCCGCAAATCCTAGCCGATGTCACGGCCGAAGATATCATGGCCGCCGCCGAAAAGATATTCGAACGCCGGAACGCAGTGACCGGCTGGCTCATGACCGAAGGGTCCGAGGAGTTGATGCAATGATCCGTGTTGTTCTCGCAGCGATGATGACAATCGCCTTGGCCGCGCCCCTGAAAGCCGCCGTTGAAATTCAGGAAGTCACCTCGCCCGGCGGGATCGAAGCCTGGCTTGTACAGGAAAACTCGATCCCCTTCGTTTCGCTTGAAATCCGCTTTCTGGGCGGGTCCTCCCTTGATCCTGAGGGCAAGCGCGGCGTCACCAAACTGATGACGGGTCTGATCGAGGAAGGCGCGGGCGAACTGGACGCGGCTGCCTTTGCCGAAGCCCGCGACGGACTGGCGGCAAGTTTCGAATTCTCCGTTCAGGACGACGCCCTCAGCGTGTCGGTTCGGATGCTGACCGAAAACCGCGACGAGGCCGTCGAGTTGCTGCGTCAGGCGCTGGTCAACCCGCGCTTTGACGAAGACGCTGTCGAGCGCGTCCGCGCGCAACTATTGTCCGGCATTCGCTCGGACCTCACCGATCCAAACTGGATCGCCAACCGAACCTTTGACGACATGGTGTATGGCGACCACCCCTATGGCAGCAGCAGCGACGGCTCGCTTGAAAGCGTCGCCGCCCTGACCCGCGATGATATCGTCGAGGCCTTCCGTGCCGTCGCCGCCCGCGAACGCGTCTATGTCGGTGCGTCGGGCGATATCTCCGCAAGCGAGCTTGGCCTCCTGCTGGACCGCCTTCTCGGGGACCTGCCGGAAAAAGCCGCGCCCCTTCCCGGTCCCGCCGCGGTGAACATCTCCGGCGGCGTGACCATCGTGCCCTTCGATACCCCGCAATCAGTCGCCTTTTTTGGCCAGCCTGGTATCGCGCGCAATGATCCCGACTTCTTCGCGGCCTTTGTCGCCAACGAGATCTTCGGCGGCGGCGGTTTGCAGTCAAGGCTGTCTGAAGAGGTCCGCGTCAAGCGTGGTCTCACCTATGGCATAGGCTCATATCTGGTCAATTTCGACGATGCGGATATGTTGCTTGGTCGGTTCGCTTCAGCCAACGATCGCGTTGCCGAAGCGATTGGCGTCGTTAAGGACGAATGGGCCAATATCGCCGCAAACGGCGTGACCGAACAGGAACTGGACGAGGCAAAAACGTACCTGACCGGCGCGTATCCGCTACGCTTTGACGGCAACGGCCCCATCGCGCGAATCCTTGTGGGTATGCAGACCATCGACTTGACCCCGGATTATATCACCAGCCGCAACGAAAATATCGAAGCAGTCACACTCGACGATATCAAACGCGTCGCTGCCCGGCTCTATCAGCCGGAAAATCTGCGGTTCGTCGTTGTGGGGCAACCGGAAGGACTGGAAGAGATCAACTGAACCCCAATCGGGCACAGACAAAAAAAGGCCGTGCAAGCACGGCCATCCAGTCAGGGAGGAACTTGTTGCCGCGCAGTACAAATAATTCGCGCAGCAGGGAGAAAAAACTTTGTCAATCGAACGATATTAATACTGTCACTTTCAATATACACAGATCGCGTCTTCTTGCGCCTGCCTTTATTCAAAACGCCAAATCTTGTGGCAATTTTACTGCACGCGGAATGCGCGCAACGCCGTCACCTAACCAAAAATTGCCGCTAGGCGCTTGAAATCAAAAGCCCATTATTGATCATATGATCAAACAGAAAGTGAGCCGAAAACCCCCAGACGGTTTCCTTCGATCAGAAATTACCTACTGTTGATTTGCATCAAGAACAGTCACGTCGACGCTCATGGATTCCGTGCCCCTTCCCTGAGAAACGCCCCGGATCGGCGCGGCATCAATCGAATCAAATCCTGACCCCAGCCGAATATAGCGTTCGTCCGGACAGACTTGGTTCGACGCGTCGAACCCGACCCATCCCAGGTCGGGAACGTAAATCTCGGCCCAGGCGTGGCTGGCTTCAGCAATCCCGCCTTCCGCGTGAAGATAACCCGTCACATAGCGCGCCGGGATATCCAGACAGATCGCCGCCGCCACCAGCGTGTGCGCGTGGTCCTGACACACGCCGCGCCCGGCTTCCAACGCTTCCGACGCGGTGGTCTTGGCATCCGTCTCGCCCGGAGTATAGGCAATGGCCTCGCCGACAGCCTCGGCCAGTGCATGCGCCTGTCCCAGAGGATTGCCCGCCCCCGCGACGGCCTTCTGCGCCAACTCGCGAATGGCATTGCTTGCGTAGGTGAACGGCCCGCGCCGAACATAGGCCAGCGGCGGAACCTTCTCTCGGTGCCCCCGCAGAACGCCAGACAGATCGGTGGTTTCAACCGTGCCCCTGACATCAATCACGACCGTCTCGACCGATCCCAGAAACGTCGCCGTTTCAATCAGATCACCCGCGCCGTCGCGAAAGTTCGCACCCCGGATCGCACCCTCGATATCGACATGCCAATCCAGCACCGCCTGACCGTCGAAAAGAGATGGCCAAAGCCGCAACGACTGCGCGACTCCCCGCATCGGCGGATCGAATGTATAGCTCGTGCGATGGTTCACCTGCAATCGCATCAGCGTGCCTCCCCAATCAGATAGACTTCGCTGATCACCGCTGAAAGCTGCGAGATCTCACCGATCGAACGCGTCAGGAACTCGTGCAATCCTTCGTCAAAGATATCCTCGACTCCGATCCCACTCAGCTTGGCGACCAGATTGCGCGCCTGCGTCTGCGCCTCGGTCGTCTGCTCATAGCCACGCGCCAAACGGTCCAGATGCCAGCAAGCTTCCTCGGCGCAGGTAATAAGCGAGCGCGGCGCCCTACGGTTCAGGATCAGGAAATCGGCGATCTTCGCCGCCGTGATCTCGCCGCCATAAGCCCAGTTGAAGGCCCGGTGCGCGGACAGCGCGCGCAGGATCGTGCGCCACTGGTAATTGTCCAGACCCGTGCCGACAAAATCCACCTGCGGCAACAAAACAAAATACTTCACGTCCAAAAGCCGTGCGGTGCTGTCGGCGCGCTCAAGGTAGTGTCCGATGTTCAGGAAATCATAGCCATCGATCCGCAACTGCGTGTCTTCGATCGTGCCCCGGATCAAGGCGCCGGTCCGCAGCGTCCAGTCGATAAGGTCATTCGTCGAAAGCTTCGAACGCTCGGTCCGTTTCAGCTCCTGCATTTCCTGATAGGCGGTGTTCAACGCATCCCAAGTCTGACTGGTCAGTGCGGTGCGCACAATCCGTGCGTTCTCGCGCGCGCTGCCGATACAGGACGCAACCGACGACGGGTTGTCGGCGTCGAAAAACAGAAAGCTCTCGACATTGCGTTCGCGCATGTCGGCGGCGTATTTCGCTTCGAACTGACCTGCTGTTCCACTGGCCTGCAAGACCGATTCCCATTCGTTTCGAAACCCGCCCGAACTGTTGGGAAGCAGCGAATTGCGCGATCCGACTTCAAGCAAACGGGCCACGGTTTCGGCCCGCTCGACAAAACGGCCAATCCAGAAAAGGTTCTCGGCGTGACGTGCTAAAAGTGTCATTCTGCCATCACCCATGTATCCTTGACGCCGCCGCCCTGACTGGAATTCACCACCAAAGACCCCTCGGTCAACGCCACGCGTGTCAGGCCCCCCGGCACCAGCTCGATGTTCTCACCGACAAGGCAATAGGGCCGCAAATCCACATGCCGCGGCGCGATCCCTTCCTCGACGAATGTTGGACAAGTCGACAGCGCCAGCGTCGGTTGTGCGATGTAATTTCCGGGGTTTTCCACGATTTTCGCATAAAAGATATCGATCTGCTCCTTGGTCGAGCGCGGCCCGACCAGCATCCCATAGCCACCCGAGCCATGCACTTCCTTCACCACCAGATCTTTCAGATTCTCAAGGACGTACTTCAGGTCGTCAGGCTTGCCGCACTGCCATGTCGGCACGTTGTTCAGGATTGGCTCCTCGCCCAGATAAAAGCGGATCATCTCGGGCACGAAAGTATAAATCGCCTTGTCATCGGCAACGCCCGCGCCAGGCGCGCTGGCAATCGCCACACCGCCCGAGCGATAGACATTCATCAGCCCCGGAACGCCCAGCATGGAATCCGGGCGGAAGCAAAGCGGGTCGATATAGGCGTCGTCGATCCGCCGGTAAATCACATCAACCTTCTTTGGACCTTCCGTCGTGCGCATGTAGCAAAAGTCGCCTTTGACGAACAAATCCTGTCCTTCGACCAGGGCGACACCCATCATGTCGGCCAGAAAGCTGTGCTCGTAATAGGCCGAATTGAAATGCCCCGGCGTCAGGATCGCCACAGTCGGCGCGCCCTCGCATTTCTCGGGTGCGACGCTGTCAAGCGTGCGCCGCAGCAGGGCGGGATAATTCTCGACCGGCGCAATCCGGTTCTGACGGAAAAGCTGTGGGAACATCCGCATCATGATCTCGCGGTTTTCCAGCATGTAAGACACGCCCGACGGGGTGCGGCAATTGTCTTCCAGCACGAAAAATTCATCCGGCCCGGTACGCACCAGATCGACGCCGACGATATGGCTGTACACGCCGCGCGGAGGTTTGATCCCGACGACCGCCTTTTCATATGCTTCGTTCTGATAGACCAGACGCCCCGGAATTTTCCCCGCCTTCACGATCTCTCCGCGTCCATAGACGTCCAGAAGGAACGCGTTCAGGGCCTTGGCACGCTGCTTGACGCCAAGATCCAGTTTGCGCCATTCGTCCGCAGCAAAAATCCGCGGAAACATGTCAAAGGGAATGAGGCGATCCGGGTCGCCGCCCTCGCCATAGACCGCAAACGTGATGCCGATCCGGCGAAACAAAGCCTCGGCCTCGGATTGCTTGGTATTGCGGAACTCCTCGGGCATATTCGCCGCCCATGTATCCAGGCCCGCATAGGGTGGACGCACCGCACCATCCATACCCATTTCATTGAAATATATAGGTTTTTCCAACATTAATCCCCTTGTTGCCAACAAGTATGGTCACAGTGCACGGAAAGTTAAAGGGTCAGTCTTTGTCCCTGCGCGCGTCCTGTGACCTATTTTGAACAAATGCCCGCTGTTCAGGCACAATTCACAGGCTATCTTGCCTTTCATGAGCAAACTTCCCGTTTTGACCTTCACGAAATCCGGTGTCTATTGCCCGGCTGGAGACTTCTATATCGACCCATGGCGCTCCGTGGATCGCGCTCTCATTACGCACGGCCACGCCGACCATGCGCGCAGCGGAATGAACCGCTACCTTGCCACCGAAACCGCCGCCCCCGTTATGCGCCACCGCCTTGGCGACATCGCTCTCGACACCACGCCCTACGGCGAAATTCACCAGATCGGCGACGCCCGCGTCAGCTTTCACCCGGCAGGCCACGTTCCCGGTTCCGCCCAAATCCGCGTCGAAGTTGGCGGAGAAGTCTGGGTCGTCTCTGGCGACTACAAAGTCGTCTCAGATGGCGTCTCCGAACCCTTCGAACCAGTCAAATGCCACACTTTCATCTCGGAATGCACCTTCGGCCTTCCCGTCTTCAACTGGGATGCCCCCAAAGCCGTTGCCGCCGAGATCAACGCATGGTGGGCCAGAAACGCGGCCGATGGGCGTTTCTCGATCTGCGGCGCCTATGCGCTGGGCAAAGCTCAACGCATTCTTGCCAGCCTCGACACCAACATTGGCCCGATCCTGACTCACGGCGCGATCGAGAACACAAACGAGGTTCTGCGCGCCCAGGGCATCACCTTGCCGGAAACCATCCGCGTCACACCTGACGTGAACCCCAACGACCACCCAGGCGCCTTCATCCTCACCGTCCCATCCGCGATGAACAGCACATGGGCGAACAAATTCCGCCCGTCCTCCACCGCCTTCGCCAGCGGTTGGATGGCACTCCGGGGCGTGCGCCGCCGCCGCTCTGCCGACCGCGGTTTCGTGATGTCCGACCACGCCGACTGGAACGGCCTGAACAATGCGATCAAAGCCACCGAAGCCGAACGCGTCTTTGTCACGCACGGCTACACCTCCGTATTCCGCCGCTGGCTGGAAACCCAAGGCTATGATGCGGGCGTTGTTGAAACCGAGTACGGTGAAGAAGACGACTCTTAGATATCCGAGGCAGGTTTTCCTCGCCCGCCACTTTCTGTATGCTATGCCGAAATCAGAAAAATGAGTCATGGCATGAGCATCCCGAAACCAGTCGTCCTTTGCATCCTCGACGGCTGGGGAATCAACCCCGACACCTCTGCAAACGCTCCCGCGCTGGCAGACACGCCGACCTTCGACCACATCATGGCGACCTGCCCGAACGCGCAGCTTATCACCCACGGCCCCGACGTCGGCCTGCCCAGCGGGCAGATGGGTAACTCGGAAGTCGGCCACACCAACATCGGCGCAGGCCGCGTGGTAGCGATGGATCTGGGCCAGATCGACCTCGCCATCGAAGACGGCAGCTTCTTCGAAAAATCGGAAATTGCGGACTTCGCGGACGCACTCCTGAAAACCAACGGCACCGCGCACCTCATGGGCGTGGTTTCCGACGGCGGTGTCCACGGCCACCTTACTCATGTCATCGCCTCCGCCAAAGCGCTCTCGGACCGGGGCGTCCCCGTCGCGATCCACGCCGTCACCGACGGGCGCGACGTCCCACCGCAATCAGCGCTCGGTTACATGAAAACCCTTGGCGAAAACCTCCCCACCAACGCCTTCATCGCCACCGTCAATGGCCGCTATTACGCCATGGACCGCGACACCCGATGGGACCGTGTCAGTAAAGCCTTCGATGCCATGGTCAAAGGGCAGGGGGTCCAGTCCGACACTCCTATTGCGGCCATCGAAACCTCATACGCCGCCAATACCGTTGACGAATTCATCCTGCCCACAGTCATTGCCGGTTACGACGGTATGCACGACGGCGACGGCTTCTGGTGCCTGAACTTCCGCGCCGACCGCGCCCGCGAAATTCTCAGCGCGATCGGCGATCCCAACTTCGACGCCTTCGACACCGGGCCGCGCCCGAACCTGACCGCTCGCCTCGGCATGGTCGACTATTCCGAAGCCCACAACGCTTTCATGACCACCGTCTTCCCCAAGCAGAAACTGGTTAACACGCTGGGCGAATGGGCCGCCAAACACGGCCTCAAACAATTCCGCCTCGCCGAGACCGAAAAATACCCGCACGTCACCTTCTTCCTCAATGGCGGCAAGGAAACACCCGAAGACGGCGAAGACCGCTTCATGCCGAAGTCGCCCAAAGTCGCGACCTATGACATGCAGCCCGAGATGTCCTCGGTCGAAGTCACCGACCACTTCGTCAAAGCCATTGAAGACGGCTATGACCTCATAATCGTAAACTACGCCAACCCCGACATGGTCGGTCACACCGGGGATCTTAAAGCCGCCATGGCCGCCTGCGAAGCTGTGGATCAAGGCCTCGCGCGTGTTCTGACCGCGCTGGAAAAAGCCGTAGGCGCGATGATCGTAACCGCAGACCACGGCAACTGCGAAACCATGGTCGACCCCGAAACCGGCGGCCCCCACACGGCCCATACGACGAACCCCGTGCCCGTCGCTGTGGTCGGCGCCCCCAAAGGCGCAACCCTCCACGATGGTCGCCTCGCTGACCTCGCACCGACCCTCCTCGACCTCCTCGGCCTCGACCTGCCGCCCGAAATGACCGGGAAAAGCCTGATCGACCGATGAAGCACCTCGCGCTCTGCCTGACCCTCCTGATCGCACCTGCGGCCCATGCCCAAGGGTCACCCGGCGACATCGCCCGCGAGGCATCCGATTTTCTGAACCAGGCCGCCCTCGCGCTCTCCGAGGCCGAAGGGTCGCGCGACCGCATTGCGGCACTGACCGCAACCGTACAAGCCTACGAGCGAGGCCTCACCGCCATGCGCGAAGGCCTCCGCCGTGCCGCCCTTGAAGAGCGCGCGATCCGCTCAGACCTCGCCACTCGCGATGCCGAACTGATGCAACTCCTCACGGCCCTTCAAAGCATCGAACGCAGCGGCGGTGCGGCCCAAATCCTCCACCCCGATGGACCGCTCCCTGCCATTCGTACGGGAATGCTCGCCAGCGAACTTGTCCCGGCGCTTAACGGCCGCGCACAAGTCGTTGCCCGCGACTTATCCGGCGTGCAGGACATCATCGCGCTTCAAACCGCCGGAAAACAACAACTCGAAGACGGCCTCGCCGGTATCCGCGCCGCGCGCCTCGCCTTGTCCCAAGCCGTGTCGAACCGCACCGACCTGCCCGAAGCGGCCTCGACCGATGCCGCGACCATGGAGGCGCTAATCAATTCCTCCGAAACGCTGGCCGCCTTTGCCGACAATTTTGCGGGCGAACCGCCTGTGACGACCCCGGCAGACACAAGCTGGAGCCTCCCCGTCGCGGGCCGCATCCTGCTCGGCTTCAACGAAGCCGACGCCGCCGGTGTGCGCCGCCCCGGTTGGGTGCTGGCGACAGAAGCAGGCGCCATCGTAACAACACCCGCCCCGGCGACCGTGCGCTTCGCAGGAAACCTTCCCGACTTCGGAAGCGTCGTCATCCTGGAACCCCGCGCCGGAGAACTCCTGATCCTCGCCGGAGCCGACGACCTCTTCGTCACCCGCGGTCAAATCCTCGCTGAAAGCGAACCAATCGGCTTTATGGGCGGTGATTTTGCACGTGAACAAGAGAAATTGATCGAAACGGAACAAGGCGGTGGTCAACTTGGGCGCGAAACGCTTTATATTGAGTTAAGACAAGGCCGCGAAGCCGTTGACCCTGGGTCCCGGTTCACTGGTCAGACAGATTAAGGAACTGAAATGAAAAGATTCTTTCTAGCGTCCGTAACCGGCGTCATGCTTGGCGCTGTTGTCACGACGCAAGTCGCCGGACCGCTTCTTGCTCAGGAAGCCGACCGAAAAGCCAGCGTTTACGAGCAACTTGACCTGTTTGGCGACATTTTCGAGCGGATCCGCGCGCAATACGTCGAAGAAGTCGACGAGGCCGAGCTGATCGAAGCTGCCATCAACGGTATGCTCACATCGCTCGATCCGCACTCGTCGTTCCTGTCGCCCGATGATGCCGCCGACATGCGCGTGCAGACCCGTGGCGAATTTGGCGGCCTCGGTATCGAAGTCACCCAGGAAGAGGGCTTTGTGAAAGTCGTCTCGCCCATTGACGACACCCCCGCCGATCAGGCCGGAATCGAAGCGGGCGACTTCATAACCCACGTTGACGGCGAAAGCGTGCTTGGCCTCGGCCTCGATCAGGCCGTAGAAATGATGCGCGGCCCCGTTGGCAGCGAGATCATCATCACCGTGGTGCGCGAAGGCTCGCCTGAACCCTTCGACGTATCGATCATCCGCGACATCATCACTCTGACAGCCGTGCGCTCACGCATCGTCGGCGAAACCATCGTGCTGCGCCTGTCGACCTTCAGCGACCAGACCTACCCATCCATGGCCGAACAACTCCAAGAGCGCGTCGACGAACTCGGCGGCTTTGACAACGTGAACGGGTTCGTCATCGACCTGCGCAACAATCCGGGCGGCCTTCTCAATCAGGCCGTGATGGTCTCCGACGCCTTCCTTGACGCCGGTGAAATCGTCTCAACCCGTGGCCGCGACCCGCAAGACGGTGATCGCTTCAACGCACAGGAAGGCGATCTGGCCAAAGGCAAACCCATGGTCGTGCTGATCAACGGCGGCTCTGCCTCGGCTTCCGAGATCGTCGCAGGCGCGCTTCAGGACCATCGCCGCGCCATCGTCGTCGGCACCAAAAGCTTCGGCAAAGGCTCGGTCCAGACGGTCATGCCGCTTCGGGGCGAAGGTGCGATGCGCCTGACAACCGCGCGCTACTACACGCCGTCGGGTCGCTCGATCCAGGCGCTGGGCGTTTCGCCAGACATCATCGTCGCCCAGCCCCCGCAGCGCGAAGTAGAAGAAGAGGACACGCCTCAGCGCGGTGCCCGTTCCGAAGCGGATCTGCGCGGCAGCCTCGGCAATGACAGTCTGACCGAAGAAGAACGCCGCCTGATCGAAGAGGATCGCGCCAAGGCCGAAGCTTCGGCCAACTTGCGTGAACTGGATTACCAGTTGGCCTATGCTGTTGATATCCTTAAAGGTATCTCAGCGCTCGGCCCTGAATACGCGGCGGCACTGGCGGCACAAAAAGCCAACTGAGCCCACCCTCGGGTCACTGTGAAAACCGGCGCGCCCCCTCGCGCCGGTTTTTTTTGGTCATTGCGTGGAATTCCAACATTCCTGTATGAGACCTGTTCAAATTTCCGCCATGTTACCCGCAGGCTTTCCCCGCTAGGGTCAGCCGAAGAGGAAGCAACACCATGTCCACAATCGTCGAAGTCGAAAATGTCACGAAAGTCTATCTGGGCGGCTTCGAGGCTCTGAAAGACACCAGCCTCAAAATCGAAGAGGGCGAAATCCTGGCGCTGCTCGGGCCGAACGGCGCTGGCAAGACCACGCTGATCTCGACGATCTGCGGCCTCTCCGTGCCCACCTCCGGCCAGATCCGCGTCGGCGGCCACGATGTCGTCACCGACTTCCGCGCAGCGCGCAAACTCATCGGCCTCGTCCCGCAGGAAATCAACCTCGAACCCTTCGAATTCGTGATCAATACGGTGCGCTTCTCGCGCGGCCTCTTCGGCAAATCCCGCAACGATGCGCTACTTGAAAGCATCCTGCGCGACCTTTCGCTCTGGGACAAGAAAGACTCCCGCATCTCCGCGCTCTCGGGCGGCATGAAACGCCGCGTCCTCATCGCCAAGGCACTTGCCCACGAACCCCGCGTTCTGTTCCTCGATGAACCGACCGCAGGCGTCGACGTGGAACTCAGAAAAGACATGTGGGCGCTGGTCGACCGCTTGCGGCAGGACGGCGTGACGATCATCCTGACAACCCACTACATCGAAGAAGCCGAGGCCATCGCCGACCGCGTCGGCATCATCAACAAGGGCGAAATCCTCCTCGTCGAGGACAAGAAAGACCTGATCTCGCGCATGGGCCGCAAGGAAATGCGCATCGAACTCACCGAAACAATCGCCCAAATTCCCGATAGCCTCGCGAGCTACGATCTGACCCGCGTCGATGACGGCGCAGCCCTTGTGTACGCCTATAACACTCGTGGTGAACGCACCGGCATCACCTCGCTTCTCAAGGATCTTCAGGCCGCGGGCCTCGGCCTGAAGGACATCCAGACCAACCAAAGCTCGCTCGAAGACATCTTCGTTACCCTCGTGCAGGAGGCTACTCCATGAACGTGACCGACATGAACTGGAACGGCATCCGCGCAATTTACCGCTTTGAAATGGCGCGCTTCTTCCGGTCAATCATCCAGTCGATCGTCTCGCCGGTCCTGTCGACCTCACTCTATTTCGTCGTTTTCGGAGCCGCCATCGGCAGCCGCATCGACGAGGTCGAAGGCGTCAGCTACGGCGCGTTCATCGTACCCGGCCTCATCATGCTGTCGGTCCTCACGCAAAGCCTGCAAAACGCCAGCTTCGGCATCTATTTCCCGAAATTCATCGGCACGATCTATGAAATCCTTTCGGCCCCGATCTCGTCTCTGGAAATCGTGATCGGCTACGTCGGCGCCGCCGCCACCAAAGCCATGCTCATTGGCTCCATAATCCTCGGCACCTCGTTCTTTTTCGTCGACATATCGATCCAACACCCGTTCTGGATGCTCGCCTTCCTCATGCTTACCTGCGTGTCGTTCTCGCTCATGGGCTTCATCATCGGCATCTGGGCGAAAAGCTTCGAACAACTGAACCTCGTCCCGCTTCTGGTGGTCACACCTCTGGTCTTCCTCGGCGGCTCATTCTATTCGATCACCATGCTGCCTCCGATCTGGCAAACGATCTCGCTGTTCAATCCGGTGCTCTACCTCGTCTCGGGCTTCCGCTGGTCCTTCTTCGGCACATCCGATGTCCCGGTCGTTGCCAGCCTTATCGCCATCACGGCCTTCACAGCCCTCGGCCTTGCCATCGTCTGGTGGATCTTCCGCACCGGCTACCGCCTCAAAGCCTGACGCATCTACCTGACTAATAGCCAAAAATAGCCGCTTCTTCTTGGTCCAAATATCCCGGGGGGGAGGCGTCAGCCGGGGGGGATGCCCCCCCACCAGCGGCGTCCGAAGTTGCCACATTAACCCACTCAACACACCATCGTCACTTGTTGCCGCCCATCGGACGTCCTACATCGCCTTTCATGAAAAGATTTATCCCCTTCATGAAATCGTCGCCCACGGTCTCGGTGCTCCGCCTGCAGGGGATCATCGCCGCTCAGGCGCGCGGGGCGGCTCTGAATGACGCCAGCCTCGCCAGCATGATCGAAAAGGCCTTCACCAAAGGCAAACCCGACGCCGTGGCGCTCCTGATCAATTCTCCGGGTGGCAGCCCAACGCAATCCTCGCTCATCGCCGCCCGCATCCGCCGTCTGGCCGAGGAAAAGAAGGTCAAGACCTACGCCTTCGTCGAAGACGTCGCGGCGTCGGGCGGCTATTACATCGCAGCGGCCGCCGATGAGATCTGGGTCGACCGCCACTCGGTCATCGGTTCCATCGGCGTGATCTCTGCTGGCTTCGGCTTCACCGACCTGATCCAACGCTACGGCATCGAACGCAGGGTCTATACGGCAGGTAAATCCAAATCCATGCTCGACCCGTTCCGCCCCGAAAACCCCGATGACGTCAAACGCCTCAAAGCCCTTCAGGAACATATCCACCTGGGCTTCATTGACCACGTCAAAACCCGCCGCGGTGCGCGTCTGAACACCGCGATCGAACTCTTCGCCGGTGACATCTGGGTCGGAGACAGCGGCCTTGAAACAGGCCTCATCGACGGTGTGGGCCACGTCGTTCCGAAAATGAAAGAGGTGTTCGGCGACAAGGTGAAATTCCGCGTCTATCAACAGAAAAAGCCGCTGCTCGGCCGCCTAGGTGCACAGGTCACCGACGACGCCCTCAGTGCTGTTGAAGATCGCCTCGCATACGCGCGCTTCGGACTCTGAGCGCCAGCATGATACTCAAGATCGTCACACTCTTCCTCGTCGTCATCGCCGTCCTAGGCATGTTTGGAAAACTCCGCTGGATCCTGCCGTGGAAGAACCGTCTGGCCAGCGACAAATGCAGACATTGCGGTCGCCATCGCATAGGCAAAAGTCCTTGCCCCTGCGGGAAAGCCTGACGCATGGAATTTCTTTTCGCGGCGATCGGACTGTTGATCCTGCTTCTCGCAGGTGACCTTCTGGTGCGCGGAGCCGTCAATTCCTCGCTGCGCCTTGGCCTGCCTGCACTGATCGTCAGTCTGACGATCGTCGCCTTCGGGACGTCGGCCCCCGAACTGCTGATCTCGATCGAGGCAATCAAGTACGACGCCGCAGGCCTTGCCCTTGGTAACGTCGTCGGCTCGAACACCGCCAATATCCTGCTAGTCCTCGGCGTGCCCGCGATCATTTCAACGCTGGACACCGCCGACTGCAATACCCGCAAAAGCTATGTCACCATGCTGCTGGCCAGCGTCATCTTCATCGCCATGGCCTTTGTTGGCCCGTTTACATGGGTCCACGGCGTCATCCTTCTGACGCTCTTGGCGCTGATCCTTGGGGATCAGGCGCGCGAAGCACTGGCCCACCGCCGCTCGCTGGCGGCGATGGAAGAGGACCTCGAAGGCGTCGACCCCGATATGCCGTGGTGGAAGATCGGCATCTTTCTGGTCCTCGGCCTCATCGGTCTGCCACTGGGCGCGGACATCTTCGTCGATGCCTCGCTGATCATCGCCAAGAACTTCGGCGTCTCCGACAGTGTCATCGGCCTCACTCTCGTCGCGCTCGGCACCTCGCTTCCCGAACTGGCGACCACCGTCATGGCCGCGATCCGGCGTCAGGCAGACGTCGCACTTGGCAACGTCATCGGATCGAACATGTTCAACCTTCTGGGCATCATCGGCGTCGCCAGCATCTTCGGGGATATCCCTGTCGATACGTCCTTCCTGACCTTCGACCTCTGGGTGATGCTCGGCGCCTCGCTCCTGATTGCGCCCTTCGTCTTTTCAAACACCCGCAACATGACCCGCCGCTGGGGGGCAGCACTTTGCGCCGCCTACTTTGGCTATATCTGGATGCTTATACATTGACCCAAGCTGCCCTCGTCACAGGCGCCGGAAAACGGCTCGGACGCGCCATGGCGCTCTCCCTCGCAAAACGCGGCTTCGACGTAGCCGTGCACTACAACGGTTCGGCTGAAGCCGCCGAAGACGTCGCGACGCAGATTCGCGCCATGGGCCAGAACGCCGTCACGCTACAGGCCGACCTCACAATCGAGACCGACATGCAGCGCCTCGTCCCCCAAGCCGCCGCGGCCCTCGGCAAACCACTGACCCTCCTCGTCAATTCCGCGTCCATCTTTGAATACGATAACATCCAAACCGCCACCCGCGACAGCTGGGACCGGCACCTTGAATCCAACCTGCGCGCCCCTTTCGTGCTGACCCAGCACTTCGCCGCCCAGGCCCCCGAACCCGAAATCGCAGGCGAATGGAACGACGCCACCGCCCAGGCCCTCGTCGTCAATCTGATCGACCAGCGCGTGCGCAAACTGACGCCCGAATTCATGACGTACACCATCGCCAAGATGGGCCTCTGGGCTCTGACCCAGACCTCGGCGCAGGCGCTCGGCCCCAAGGTGCGCGTCAACGCGATCGGTCCCGGTCCGACGATGCAAGGCGCACGTCAAAGCCGAGAACACTTCGCCGCACAGCGCGCTTCCACCATCCTGGAACGCGGCGCCGACCCTTCGGGGATCACGCAGGCGCTCGACTATTTCATTGACGCGCCAGCGGTCACCGGGCAGCTCATTTGTGTCGATGGAGGTCAACATCTCGGTTGGCTGACACCCGATGTGCAGGGCGTCGAATAGCGCCGGAACCGATGCCGGCACGGAAGTTTTGCACCGCTCGCGGTCCTGTTACATTTCTGTTAAGAAAATGGTAATGTTTTCAGTGAGTTGCGCCATCCACAAAAAAATAGTGTTTAATTTCAACCAGATGCAATTCTGCCTAAAAATTAGGCACTCCCTAGAATGGCTCAATTTCAAACGGAAATTTCGGATCGCTCACAACTTGTCCCTAAGGTTATCCACAGATTAAGTGGACGCCTTTTCTCTTGCTCCTGCCCTTGCGGCGGTGCAGCACGTCCGAGAATCGTTTAAGAGCGAATGGTGATGTCAGATACCAACCGTAAACCCAAACCGGCAGGTCACGAGGTGATCCAGGGTTACCTCAAGACCATTGACGGCTCGCCCGGCGTGTATCGCATGCTCGATGAAAAGGGCGCGGTGCTTTACGTCGGCAAGGCGCGCAATCTCAAGGCCCGCGTCTCCAGCTACGCCCGCCCCACAGGCCACAGCCCGCGCATCGCCCGGATGATCCGCGACACTGCTTCAATGATGTTCCTCACCACGCGCACCGAGACCGAAGCGCTCCTCCTTGAACAGAACCTCATCAAGCAGCTAAAGCCCCGCTACAACGTCCTTCTTCGGGACGACAAATCCTTCCCGAACATCCTGATCTCGCGCGAACACGACTTTCCGGCAATCAAGAAACACCGTGGCGCGAAAAAGGAAAAGGGCGACTACTTCGGCCCCTTTGCCAGCGCCGGTGCAGTCAATCGCGTGCTGAACCAGTTGCAAAAAGTCTTCCTCTTGCGAAACTGCACCGATGCCACCTTCGAGGCCCGCACACGCCCGTGTCTACAATACCAGATCAAGCGGTGCGCCGGTCCCTGCGTCGGCCTCATTTCCGAAGGCGACTACGCAAGCCTCGTCAAAGACGCCCAGCAATTCCTGCGCGGTCGCACAACCGCAGTGCAGGAAACCCTTGCCGCCGAAATGCAGAATGCCTCCGAAGCTATGGAATTCGAACGCGCGGCCGCGTTGCGCGACCGCTTGCGCGCATTGACCTTCGTACAAGGTAGCCAGTCCGTGAACCCGGCAGGCGTGTCCGAAGCCGACGTTATCGCCCTTCACGTCGAAGGCGGGCAGGCCTGCGTTCAGGTCTTCTTCATCCGCGCCAACCAGAACTGGGGCAACCGCGACTACTACCCCCGAACCGGGGCTGGCGCCGACGCGCGCGAAATCATGCAGGCCTTCGTCGGCCAGTTCTACGACAACAAGGACGTTCCCCGCCAAATCCTGCTCTCAGACGCCATTGAAGACAGCGACCTGATGGCCGAAGCCCTTGCCCAAAAAGCTGGGCGCAAAGTCGAAATCCTCGTTCCCCAGCGCGGCGAGAAGAAAGAGCTGGTCGCAGGTGCGCTCAGAAATGCCCGCGAAAGCCTCGCGCGCAAAATGTCCGAAACCGCGACACAGGCGAAACTCCTCACCGGTCTCGCCGATGCGTTTGACCTCGACGGTCCGCCCCAGCGCGTCGAAGTCTACGACAACTCCCACATTCAGGGCGCGCACGCAGTCGGAGCGATGATCGTCGCCGGCCCGGACGGTTTCATCAAAAGCCAGTATCGCAAGTTCAATATCAAGGACACGACCATCACGCCCGGCGACGACTTCGGCATGATGAAAGAGGTCCTGACACGCCGCTTCAAGCGCCTTCTGAAAGACGACCCCGACCGTCAGACCGAAAACTGGCCCGATCTCCTGTTGATTGATGGCGGGGCAGGGCAGGTCAGCGCCGTGCGGCAAATCATGGCCGAGTTGGGCGTCGAAGACGTCCCCATGGTCGGCGTCGCCAAGGGCGTCGATCGTGACCACGGCAAAGAGGAATTCCACCGCACCGGTTTACGCCCCTTCGCGCTTCAGCGCGGCGACCCGGTGCTCTACTTCATCCAGCGCATGCGCGACGAAGCCCACCGCTTCGCCATTGGAGCCCACCGCGCCAAGCGCTCGAAAGCCGTCGGCGCCACCCCGCTCGATGAGGTTCCCGGCGTAGGCGCTACCCGCAAACGCGCGCTTCTCGCACACTTCGGCTCAGCCAAGGCCGTGGGCCGCGCAAACCTGAATGATCTGAAAGCCGTCGACGGCATCTCGGACGCAATCGCCGAAACGATCTACGATCATTTCCACGGCAGTTAAGCGACGACCGCAACCACGGCCGCGGCATACATCGTCACACTCGCGACCAGCACGAACCCGTGCCAGATCGTCATGTGAAACGGCACGCGCCTTGCCAGATAAAAGCCAATCCCTACCGTATAAAGCAAACCACCCGCCGCAATCAGAATACCCGTCATCGGCGGCAATGCAGCGAATATTCCGAACGCCACCAACCCCGCGCACCAGCCCATCCCGAGATACAAGGCAATGGACGTGCGCCGAAACCGGAACGGGCAGAACATCTTCAATGATATCCCCGCCGCTGCCGCCGCCCACAAAGCGCCGACCACCAAAACCCCCTGACCCGCCAGCATCGCAAACCCGGTAAACGTCCCGGCGATCTTGAGATAAATAGCCGAATGATCCAGCCGCTTGAACAGCCACTCCCAGTCCGGATGCGGGAAGATGTTGTAAACGGCGGAACACAGGATCATCGCCGCAAAGCTCAACCCGTAAAGACCCATCCCCACAATCGTCGCCGGCCCCCCGTCTGACAGTATCGCCAAAACGATCAACACCGGCACACAAGTCAGAACCACCACCATCCCAAGGATATGCACCGCAAGATCCGAAAGATATTCGGACCGTGTGTAACCCAACTGTCTGCCCAACAAAATGTTCATGGGCTGGGCATATATTGGCTTTGTGACTCGCATATGACTCCACCGTGCGCCGCTTTTTGCTTTCTCGCAACACTACCCTAACGGCACTTTCCCTTTCCGCGTTGGGGCAGTAAGCCAGTGACATGACATGGAACCTGCCAAATATCCTGACGCTTCTTCGCCTGATCGCAGCCCCGGGCCTTGTGATCATGTTCCTCTATTTCACCCGACCTTACGCCGACTGGTTTGCCCTGTTCCTCTTCGTCACCGCAGCCCTCACGGACTGGATCGATGGCTATCTCGCCCGCGCTTGGAAACAGGAAACCAAACTTGGTGCCATGCTCGATCCCATCGCCGACAAGGCCATGGTCGTGATCGCACTCCTCGTCATTACGGGATACGCCGGCATGGACCCCTGGATCCTGCTGCCTGCCACCATCATCATGTTCCGCGAGGTTTTCGTCTCGGGCCTGCGCGAATTCCTCGGCGACACCGCTGGCACGCTCAAAGTCACCAACCTCGCCAAATGGAAGACCACGGCGCAGATGGTCGCCATCGCCGTCCTTTTCGCCACGGGCATCTTTCAGCACATGTGGATCGAACGCACCGTCGGTATGGACCGCGACGTGGTTTCCGAAATCATGATGGGCGGCGACGACCCCGTGCACATCCGCCTCATCAGTAAAACCTACTGGTACACATGGTGGATCGGCGTCGGCCTGCTGTGGGCCGCTGCCGCGCTGACCATCATCACCGGCTACGACTACCTGAAAAAATCGCTGCCCTACCTTCGAGACAAGCCATGATCGATGTCCTCTACTTCGCATGGCTGCGCGAGCGCATTGGAGCGCCGAAAGAACGCGTCGAAACAAACGCCGAAACCGTCGCCGATCTTGTCACCGAACTCGCGGCCAAAAGCGATGCCCACGCGCTTGCATTTTCGGACATGAAATCGGTTCGCGTCGCCGTCGATCAGGAACTGACCGACCTTGACGCCTCTCTGAAAGATGCCCGCGAAGTCGCTTTCTTCCCGCCCATGACGGGTGGCTGATGACAACCCGCGTCCAGTCCCAGCCCTTCGATATGGGCGCCGAGGTCCAGGCCTTCACCAAGACCGCCACCGGGGCAGGGGCCATCGTCACCTTTTCAGGCCTCGTGCGCGACGAAGGCGGCACGCTCACCGAGATGGAGATCGAACACTACCCCGGCATGACCGAAAAAGCCCTAGAAGCCATACGGGCAGAGGCCGTCACCCGCTGGTCCCTCACCGACGCCTTGGTCATCCACCGCTTCGGGCAATTGAAGCCCGGCGAGCAAATCATGATGGTCGCCACCGCATCCCGTCACCGCTCGGACGCTTTTCAGGCCGCAGAATTCCTCATGGACTACCTCAAGTCCCGCGCGCCGTTCTGGAAAAAGGAACTTGGTGCGGACGGCCAGACGTGGGTCGACGCCAAAGATACCGACGAAGACGCCCTGAAACGTTGGTGACCGTCTAAGTATCTGATTCAAAATAAGTCTAACAAAATCGCTTGACGATAGGTTGACCTTGAATAAGACGCGCCCCGCGCCAAATCCCGCCAAAGCTCAACGTCTAATCCGGTTTCAGACACAACCAACCGGAGAAGATCTTTGTCCAAATTCACTTAACTCTTCACCCTCGGCGGCGTCGTTTTGCTGGCCGCTTGTACGACAGCAGAACAAGAAGCAACGCTTACTGAAATACTCTCGGCAGCCGCCATCTATGATCCCGTCATCGCCGATGGCGAAACATCGATCACCGATGCCCCGAGCGACGAAATATCCGCAGGTTTCGCCGACTGTGACGTGGACTACGATTACTGTTCAACAGGAACGGAATTCGCCGATCTTTACTACTACTGGTCTGACAGCAACTAAGTTTATTTCGGAAACGAAAACGTCTCGGGCGACGGCCAATATGGCATTGAAGCCCCAGCCGAGGTTCTGAATGGTATCACACGCTATCAGGGCTACGCCTACGCAGGCAAAGAAGAGTCCGGACTCTAAGGCGCTCTGACGATTGGTGTCGACTTCGCAAGTGGCGGTCTCGTCGGCCTGATGTCTGGTGAATATGGCAGCGTCGAGGTTGGCGGCGATTACATCGGCTCAATCACCGGAACAGTTGTGGGAAGCCGCATGGCGGGCGTCGTCGACATCAGTGGCGATGGTATATCGGGTGGACTTGATATGCTGGGCGCCTTCTTTGGCGATCAGGGCAAACTTTGGCTGGTGGTATCGCCGGTACAGTGAACGGGGAACAATGGGTGGCGAGTTCAGCACCTCCACGCGTCTCCGCGAAGAATGCTGTTTCGATCTGCGCTAATCGCGTCCATATCGTAGTTAATAAATCACGACAAAGGCGCCCCGGTTCACACCGGGGCGTTTTCGTTTGCGCCACCAGCACCTTGACCCGAGACCTTCACGCAAAACTGCACAAACCCTAAGAACCTGTTCATCTTTATGAACGCGCGGTGCGTATTGGGCGCAAATGACTTCACGTGCGTACGGTCGCACCGACGTGATACCGACGTCATACCGACGCGATACCGACGTCACCAAATTGCCGGTTAACGCCATGATTTTCCTGTTAATCTTCGCCAAAACGCCCGCGCAACACCTTTCTCGCGCACCCTGCGTTAAGACCTGCGCGGTTTCGCCCGCAAAGTCGGATCTGCAACTGTAGGGTCCTCTGGCCAGGGATGTTTCGGATACCGCCCCCGCATGTCTTTTCTGACGTCTTCATAAGAACTTACCCAGAAACCGGGGATGTCCATCGTCGTCTGCACCGCCTTCTGCCCCGGCGACAAAAGCGTCACCCGCAAGGGTCGTCCCGCCACCGTCGGATGCCGCGTCACTCCGAACATCTCCTGCAATCGCAGCGAAATCTCCGGCGCTTCCTGCCCGTAATCAATCGGAATTTTCCGTCCCAGCGGAGTCTCGAAATGCGCCGGCGTTTCCCGATCCAGAACCTGCATTTGCCCCCAATCCAGCCGCGCCCTCAGCGCGGGCAAAAGGTCGAACCCCTTCCAATCATTGGCATTTTTCACCCGCCCCAAATGCGGCAGCAGCCAGTCCTCCAAATCCTCTATCAGCGCCGCATCGTCCATACCGGGCAGTTCGAACCCCGCCGTCCGTACCATCTCGACTCGTGCGCGAAACCGTTCCGCCGCAGGCGAAAATGAAAATCCCAACTGCCGCACACCCTCCAACATCGCGGCGGCAATCAGAGCCTCCGGCGCCTCCGTCCAAGCCCTTGATGTCAAAGCGATTGCGCCCAGCCGCTCCTCAATCCGCGCAACCACACGCCCCTTCCGACGCGACCATTCGACGGCCT
Organism: Boseongicola aestuarii; assembly: GCF_900184815.1. Taxonomy (GTDB): domain Bacteria; phylum Pseudomonadota; class Alphaproteobacteria; order Rhodobacterales; family Rhodobacteraceae; genus Boseongicola; species Boseongicola aestuarii. The sequence continues at coordinate 70,781 of NZ_FXXQ01000009.1, forward strand.
CCACGGTTTCGATCTGATCCCCCATAACGTCACGTAACGCGCTTTCGGAAATCGGCAAAGCCGTCCGGATCATCGCCTCACGCGGATGGCCATCCGTATCCGTCACCACCAAAAGTCGCGATCCCGCCAAGTCATCCCCCGCATCCATCTTCGCGCCCCTGCCCCCCGACAAAAGCCAGCGCGGATCCTCCCCCGGTCGCCGCAATCCGACCCGATCCGGAAACGCCAAAGCCGCCTGTTCCGCTGGATCGCGCCGCCTCGTGGTCCCGGCCCGTGACCGCAACCGTTTCGCTTCCGACCGAATGCGCTCCAACCCCGGCTCTCGTCTGCCGTCCCTCATCGCCCGAAGCCTCAACCCAAGGTCCACGCCCACCCCGCGCAGAGGATCGCGATCCCCCAAAAGAGCAGCCAAATCAGCAGCATCCGCTCCGGCCACGGCGATCATATGCGCCAATCGCGGATGCAAAGGCATCTTCGCCAAGGCCCGCCCATGCTCGGTAATCCGCCCCTGATCCAGCGCCCCCAAGCCAGTCAAAAGCGCCTCGGCCTCCGCCATCGCGCCCTTCGGCGGTGGCGTCAAGAACGGCACATCCGCAGTCCCCCAATCCGCCAACTCAAGCGCCAATCCGGCCAAATCCGCCGTCTCGATCTCGGCAGGAGGAAACGCCGCCAAAGCCCCTTCCTCGCCCTTCGTCCAAAGCCGGTAGCACACTCCAGCCGCCACACGCCCGGCCCGCCCGCGCCGCTGATCCGCCTCCGCTCGCGTCACCCGCTCTGTTACAAGCCGCGACATTCCCGATCCCGGATCATACCGCGCCCGCCGCGCCCGGCCTGCGTCCACCACAACAGTTATGTCCGGGATGGTTAACGACGTTTCCGCAATCGCCGTTGCCAGCACCACCTTCCGCCCGCCCGAAGGCCTCAAAGCCCGCTGTTGCTCCTTGAACGGCAGTGACCCGTAAAGCGGCAAAACCTCGACGCCCGACAACCGCCCCGCCAAGGCCGACGCAACCTGCCTTATCTCGCGTTCCCCTGGCAAAAACGCCAAGATCCCGCCGTCCGTCTCGCCCGCTGCGCGCGTAATCAACGCCGCCGCCGCAGCCTCCAACCGTTGCTCCTTCGGCGTTGGCTTGTCCAACCACCGCGTCTCCACCGGAAAGCTCTGCCCCGCCGAGGTCACAACCGGCGCATCACCCATCAACGCGGCCACCGGGCCGGCGTCCAAAGTCGCCGACATCACCAGCAAAATAAGTTCGTCCCGCAGCCCCTCGCGAATGTCCAGCGCCAGAGCCAGCCCCAAGTCCGCATTCAGGGATCGCTCGTGGAACTCATCGAAAATCACCGCTCCGACACCCTCAAGACCCGCATCTCCCTGGATCATCCGGGTCAAAATACCCTCAGTCACGACCTCGATCCGGGTCGCGCGGGACACCTTCGCCTCGCCCCGAATACGGTATCCAACCGTCTCGCCCACGCGCTCACCCAAACTCAAAGCCATCCGCTCCGCAGCCGCCCGCGCTGCCAGCCGACGCGGCTCCAGCATCAGAATACGCCCGGTCACCAACCCGGCTTCCAGCATCGCCAAGGGCACCCGCGTCGTCTTGCCAGCCCCCGGTGGCGCCTGCAGCACGGCATGGCCCTTCGTGGTTAACGCCGCCATCAGTTCCGGCAGCACGTGGTCTATGGGCAAAGCGCTCGTCATGCTCCGCTTATCGCAAGGCCAACGCGCAACCGAAAGCCCCACTGGACACCCCGCGCGCGCCGCGCCAAAGTCGCGCCAAATGACCGACCCGCGCCTGACAGACACCGACCGACTGGCCCAAGCCGTCAAGACCGGCGACCGCCGCGCCTTGGCGCGCGCCATCACGCTTGTAGAAAGCGCCCGAAGAGATCATCGCGGCGAAGCGGACGCCCTCCTCGAAGCTCTCGCAGGTTCCGGCAAACAAGCCATGCGCATCGGCCTCTCCGGGACCCCTGGCGTCGGCAAGTCGACCTTTATCGAAGCCTTGGGCTGCCAACTGACAGACGCGGGCCACAAGGTCGCCGTCCTTGCCGTCGATCCGTCCTCAACCCGCACCGGCGGCTCGATCCTCGGCGACAAGACCCGCATGGAACGCCTCTCACGCCAGCCCAACGCCTTTATCCGCCCCTCACCCAGCCAAACCCACCTTGGGGGCGTCGCACGCCGTACACGGGACGCTGTGGCGCTCTGCGAGGCCGCAGGCTTTGACATCGTTCTCATCGAAACGGTCGGCGTCGGCCAGTCCGAGACGATCGTGGCCGAGATGTCGGACCTCTTTGTGCTACTGCTGGCGCCTGCTGGCGGCGACGAATTGCAGGGCGTGAAACGTGGAATCATGGAAATCGCCGACCTCATTTTGGTCAACAAGGCCGATGGAGACCTGAAATCAACCGCCATACGCACCGCTGCCGACTACGCAGGCGCCCTCCGCCTGATGCGCAAGCGCGAAGGCGATCCCGAAGTTTTCCCCAAGGCAATGACCGTTTCCGCCCTCGACGAAACCGGCCTCTCCGAAGCATGGGCCGAAATGCAAAATCTCGCCGAATATCGTAAGAAAACAGGCTTTTGGGCCCTCAGACGCGCCGAACAGGCGCGCGGGTGGTTCGCCGACGAAGTCCGTCAAGGCCTTCTGCGCCGCCTTGCCGAGGACCCGAACGCCGAAGCCGCCATGGCGCGCCTAGCCGAAGACGTCGCCTCGGGCCGCCGCGCCCCCGGTTCCGCCGCCGCAGATGTGCTTCAACAGCTTGACGCGGACACCGACTAACGGGGCTTTCTTTGCGTCACAGTGGCTTGACGCCCGCGCGGTTTCCTCCTATCCACCGCAAACGGATTCTTGGGCAGGGCCGATGGCGCTGTCCGTGTGTATTGTGAAGGCCCTCGCGGGGTCTTCTTGACTGAGACAAGAGATTGAGGGAAAGCCCATGTCGCGCCGCTGCGAATTGACCGGAAAGGGCCCGATGTCTGGCAACAATGTCAGCCACGCCAACAACAAAACGCGCCGTCGGTTCCTGCCGAACCTGACCGAGACAGCGCTGATGTCCGAAACACTCGGCCGCACCGTGCGCCTGCGGGTTTCGACATCTGCGCTGCGTACCGTCGACCACCGTGGTGGGCTGGACGCGTTTCTGGATAAAGCCAAAGACGCAGACCTTTCCGCAAACGCGCTGAAGGTCAAAAAGGCGATCGCCAAAGCGCAAGCCACGGCCTGATCCGCTTTTTGTGAAATTGCCGGAATGCCCCGTCCTCAGCGGCGGGGTTTTTCGCGTTTAGCCTGAGGAATCCGGCGGGCCAAGCACCTCATCGACCCAGATCGGGACGATTTCGCTGGCCGAACCATGCCGATGATCGTCGAACAGCCCCGAAACATCCGACGGCTCGAGATTTATCTCAAGCGTTGCTGCACCGGCCCGCGCGGCCTTGGCGACAAATCCCGCAGCCGGATAGACCTGACCGCTGGTTCCGATGGCAACAAACAGGTCTGCGCTGATCAGATGCGCTTCGATTTCATCCATATATTCAGGAAACTCCCCAAACCAGACGATATCCGGGCGCGTCGCCGGCTTCGAACATGACGGGCAGGGATCCGTTGCCGTCATACGCAGGGGCGCATCCCATTTCGCGTCGCAAACCGCGCATTTCGCCCGTGAAAGCGCCCCGTGCATGTGAATCGCCTCTTGTCCGGCAAGTTCATGCAATCCATCGACGTTCTGAGTGATCAATACGACTTCGCCAGAATGTCTCTCCGCCAGTCGCGCCAAGGCAAAATGCGCTGCGTTCGGGTCTGCTTGGGCCGCATTCGCGCGGCGGGCATTGTAGAAATCATGGACCTTGACCGGATCGCGCTCAAACCCTTCGGGTGTTGCGACGTCCGACAGGTCATACTGCGTCCAAAGCCCGTCCTTGTCGCGAAACGTGCCAAGACCGCTTTCCGCCGACACACCAGCCCCTGTAAGGATCACGATCTTCATTTGCTTCCTCATGTCTTCCCCGAATGCTAACGTCGCGGGACACAGCAAGAAAGCCCGCGATGCGCCGCATACTCTTTGTTTGCCTTGGAAATATCTGCCGCTCTCCCACAGCCGAGGCGGTCCTGCGCGCCAAGGCACCGCACCTGAAGATTGACAGCGCTGGCACTGCGGGCTGGCACATAGGCAAACCCCCTTACGGCCCCGCGATCGCTGCCGCTGCATTGCGCAATTACGACCTATCATCTCTAAGCGCGCGACAGGTTCACTCTCAGGATTTTCAGGATTTCGACCTGATTCTGGCGATGGACGAGGATAATCTCGCGGATTTGAAGCGAATTCAGCCTGAAAAAGCCCACGCCACGCTTCGTCTGTTCCTCGATTATGCCCCTGAAACCGGCCAAACCGCTGTCCCGGATCCGTATTTCACGCGCGATTTCGAAGGCGCATTAGACCTGATCGAACGCGCATCAGACGGTCTGATCGCGTCCCTTGCGCCTTAACTCCGACAGAACGTCTCGGCGGCGTTGCCAAAATTCCGGTACCGCTCCCAAAAAACCTCGTGCGAACGTCGGTTGGACTGTCTGATTTCCTGCGCGCGCTGCGGATTGTTGAAAAACGTTGCTGCAAGTCGTTGATCGCTGCGCGTCAGAGTCCGGTTTGCGGCATCCTGAATACACCCGCAAAGCGCGTAATTCCCGTCCGCCCGATCCGATCCCATACAGGCGTTCTTGATCAGATTCGCCTGTGCGGCCCCTGCAAAACCACTCAAAATCACAGCAATTAACGCAATACGTTTCATGGTGCTTCCTATTATGTTTCTGCCTCGCGGCGTGATTGCCCCACGCTCTGCTGCCTGAAAGTCTGCCACACGCCGCGCTCCAGCGCGAGACTTTTTCGCAGGTCCTACATCACCGCGGGATAGAGCGAAGCAACCAAAACCCCCGCCATGGCCCAGTTAAACAGGCGCAACCGTAAAGGATTGGTAAGGATGCGCCGCATTTCTCGGCCCAGCAGGCACCAGACGCTTACGGACGGCAAATTCACCGCTCCAAACACACCCGCCACGAACAACATCGCCAAGGCACTGTCGTTCGGCGCATAAAGTGTCACCGAGGTCAGCGCCATCGACCATGCCTTAGGATTCACCCACTGAAACCCGGCGGCCTGCAGAAAAGTGATCGGCGTTCCCGCCTCGACTCCTGCTTTTGGCGCGGCGGCGTTCGCAATTTTCCATGCCAGCCAAAGCATGTAAACGACACTGACCACGGTCAGCACGTCCCGCAGCCAAGGCCACCTTTCAAACGCCTGGGCAAGCCCAAGGCCCATCAGGAACGCCATGAACACGAACCCAAGCGCGACCCCCAGCATATGCGGAATCGTGCGTTGAAACCCGAAATTCGCCCCTGATGCCATGAGCATAAGGTTGTTCGGGCCCGGCGTGATGGAGGTCACAAAGGCGAAAGTTATCAGGGCGAGAAGCGTTTCGGTCCACATGGCGCAACTATTGACGAATACCGATCGCATGAAATTGCGTAATTGCTTGTCCGGCTGGAGTTTGCGCAATAATGGGTGGCCATGGATGCCATAAACCAGAAAATATTGCGCGAACTTGGGCGCAACGCGCGGCTTTCGAATCTCGAGCTTTCCGATCGTATCGGGCTGTCCCCCTCGGCGTGCCTCAGACGCGTTCAAGAGCTTGAGCGATCCGGCGTGATCACCGGCTATCGCGTTCAGGTCGATCCGATGCGCCTCGGAATTGGCTTCACGGCCTACATCATGGTTGGTCTGTCAAATCACACCAAAGCCAGTCAGGAAGCCTTCGAACAGGCGATATCGCGCGCAAACGAGGTGATCGAATGCCACAACGTCACGGGCACGGTTGAATACCTTTTGCGCGTCGAGGCCGCTGACCTTGCAGCCTACAAGATATTTCATACCGAAGTTTTGGGCACACTGCCGCAAGTTACGGCGATTACTTCCTATGTCGTGATGGGATCTCCCAAGGATTTGCGCGCCTGATCCTGTTACTATCGGGAAACAATCGGCGCACATTGCCTTTAAATTGCCAATTTCTATGACAATAAGGAGCGGCGAGACCTTACGGACGTGCCTGACACCAGGCATGGAAAGGACGACACGGGACTTTATGACCAACAGGCGCTCTTTTGCAGTCGCGCTTACGCTGATGCTTCTGGCTGGATGTGCCGGAACCTGGGAAGTCGCCTATGACGACCCGCCCGGTAGTGATGTGACCAAGGCCTGGCGCGTCGTCGATGTGGTGACAGTGGTGCCCGACACACTAACCGTGTCCAACGACAATACTTTTGCCCCCCAAGCCGATATCGTCTGGCATGGCGAACCGTTCGGAGACCGCCGTGCCCAGGTGGCGGCGGTTCTCGACGAAGGTCTGACACGGGGCACACGCTCACTGCGTGGTAACCGGGCAGTCACGATGACCGCCCGCGTTCTGACGTTCCACGGGGTTACACCAGCCGCTGTCGCCCGCGCGCCCGCGGCGGTTCACAACATACGCTTCGTACTCAGCGTGTTTGACGCCCGCACCGGAGAGGCGCTTGTCTCGAGCGAGAAGATTTCGGCGGATCTGGAAGCCTATGTTGGCATCGCAGCGATTGCCGCCGCGATCAATCGTGAAACCCAGCGCGCGCGCGTTGTGGCGCATCTCGAGGCCGTCATGCGGGGCTGGCTGGGCTTTGGACCTGACCAGAGACGAGAATTTTATAGTGTCGGGCGATAGTCACTTGTCTGGGCAGGATTAGACCACATCTTGCCGTGTGACCCTAAGACCCGAGGCTATCGTGAACACCGCTCTTTCCCGTCTGCTGAATCACCGCCTGTTTGAACCTGTCATCATGGCGTTGATCATCTTTAACGCGATCATACTGGCCCTTGAAACAAGCCCGACCATCATGGCCTTTGCCGGTCCGTTGATCTTGGCGCTGGACAAGATCGTTCTGGGGATTTTTGTTGTCGAGATCATTTTACGGATGTTCCATGATTTCCGGGGATTCTGGCGTGATCCCTGGCGGATCTTCGATTTTCTGGTAGTTGCAATCGCCATCGTCCCGACAACCGGCGCGCTTTCGGCGCTTCGTGCGTTCCGTATTCTTCGTGTGCTGCGACTGGTTTCAGCGGTGCCACAGATGCGGCGCGTGGTGGCGGGCCTCTTGACCGCGCTTCCCGGCATGGGATCGATCGTAGCACTGCTTGGACTGATTTTCTTCGTGTTCAGCGTGATATCCACCAAGCTGCTGGGCGAAGCTTTTCCTGAATGGTTCGGTTCGCTGGGGGCCTCGGCCTATACGCTGTTTCAGGTCATGACACTGGAAAGCTGGTCTATGGGCATCGTGCGCCCCGTCATGGAGATTTTTCCCATGGCTTGGCTCTTGTTCGTGCCGTTCATTATTCTGACTGCTTTCGCCGTTTTGAACCTGTTCATCGGTGTGATCGTCGACGCCATGCAGTCCGAAAACGCCGAAAACGCACATGACGAACGCGAAGCCATGAAAAACGAAAGCGCGGCGATCCTTGAAGAGGTGCGTGCCTTGCGCGCTGAACTTGCGGCCCTGAAAGCAGATCGCTAGGGTCTGGCCGCAATGAAGCTCTTTGTTGGCCTTGGAAATCCAGGCGCGAAATACGCCCAAAATCGCCATAACATCGGGTTTATGGCGCTGGATCGCATTGCGTCCGATCACGGCTTCGCGCCCTGGCGTGGCAAGTTTCAGGGCGCGGTCTCGGAAGGCAAATTGGGCAGTGAGAAAGTCATCCTTCTCAAACCCGAAACCTTCATGAACCTCTCCGGGCAATCGGTTGGCGAGGCCATGCGCTTTTACAAACTGACGCCTGCCGATATCACCGTTTTCCACGACGAGATTGATCTCGCGCCCGGCAAGCTGAAGGTAAAGCAAGGCGGCGGCCACGCTGGTCACAATGGCCTCAGGTCACTGCATCAGCACATCACGCCAGAATATCAGCGCGTGCGCATGGGTGTCGGGCATCCCGGGCACAAGGACGCCGTTCCGGGGTATGTTCTGAAGGACTTCGCGAAGGCAGATCAGGATTGGCTGGACGACATGTTGCGTGGCATTTCCGATGGTGCGCCGCACCTTGCCGAAAGTGATGCGGGCCGGTTCCAGAACGCAGTCGCCCTTCGTCTGAACCCGCCAAGGTCTTCCACAACCGTGAAACCCGCAGCCGCGAAACCGAAACCGGCGACAGCGGACCCCGCGCCCGCAGAAGACGCCAAATCACCTCTTCAGCGCCTGGTCGATAGATTCCGGTGACGTACGACATCCCGCGTGCGTTTCGCGCGCAGTCGGTCGCCTGCGCCAAACTCGGCTCGCCATTCATGGAGCGTCTGATGCTGCTCTTCGCGGAACGCCTGACGCCGGGTACGCCCGTCGCCGACCGTGTGTTCGGCTGGACCGGCGACCCACGCCCGCAAAGCGACAACGTGCCCTTGCGATTGGCCGGGGCACTTCATGCCTTGCGGATCGAAGGGCTGGCGCTGGACACCGTCTATCCACCTCACACGGTCGATGACGACGATCTTTGGCACGAGATCAACCGAACGCTGGAGGCGTTCCCGGATCGCATCCTGAACTGGTTGGAAAGCGCGCCGCAAACCAATGAAGTGCGCCGCTCTGCGGTTCTTCTTCCGGCACTCGCCGTTGTCGAGGCTCGGTTCAATAGGCCTATCGAGGTTCTCGAACTAGGAGCTAGCGGGGGTCTCAATCTCTTTGCCGATCAGTTCCACCTGCAACTTCCAAACGCTGAAATTGGCCCCCCCGAAGCCAAAGTGCGCCTTTGTCCCGACTGGACAGGTCCGACACCTCCGACCGCGCTGCCAACGGTCGCGTCCCGGCGCGGCGTTGACTTGAACCCGCTCGATCCAACCCGCCCGCAAGACCGCCTCCGCCTTCTGGCCTACCTTTGGCCCGATCAACCGGATCGCCTTGAGCGCACAAGCGCGGCGATTGATCTTGCCATGACGGCTCCGGCGCAGATCGACCAGGCTGATGCGGGGGACTGGCTAACTGACGTCCTTGACGCCCCTTCCGGCTTGGGTCGCGTGGTATTTCACACAATTGCCGCCCAATATTTTCCTGCAGCGACAAAAGCAAAAGTCACCACAGCCCTCGCAAGGGCCGGGGCGACCGCAACGCCGCTGATGCCCTTCGCTCATCTGGGAATGGAAGCAGACGGCGGCCTTGGAGCTGTTGTCACTTTGACGATGTGGCCAGGCGGCGAGACGAAGGAAATCGCCCGCGCAGATTTTCACGGACGCTGGGTGAACTGGACCGGCGTTTAAGCCGTGCTAGATCCTCCCTCAAGGGAGCCTGCCAATGAAAAAAGACCCGGCGATCAACGTTCTTGGGGAACCTCTGAAGTCCTGCTCAACCAATCCGGTTACAGGCTTTTTCCGTGACGGGGCCTGCAACACCTGCGCCGAAGATACGGGCCAACACACGGTTTGCGCGATTCTGACGGCGGAATTTCTGGCGTTCTCGAAATACCTCGGCAACGACCTTTCAACACCACGCCCCGAGTTCATGTTTCCCGGACTAAAACCCGGCGACCGCTGGTGCCTTTGCGCGTCACGTTTTCTACAAGCCGCCGAAGAGGGCGCAGGCCCACGGATTTGCCTCGAAGCGACACACTCGAAAACTCTGGATATTGTCCCGCTGGACGTGCTGATGGAGCACGCCTACGAGGAAAACTGACTTTACCCGGACGCTAGGCGCCCAAGTTCATCTCGACCCCAAGCGCCTTGGCGACGGTGAAGATATCCTTGTCGCCTCGCCCGCACATATTCATGCAAATGATGTGGTCCTTCGGCAATTCCGGCGCAATTTTCATGACATGCGCAAGCGCGTGGCTTGGCTCCAACGCCGGGATAATCCCTTCCATCTCACAGCAAAGCTTGAAAGCCTCCAAGGCTTCCGCGTCAGTAATCGCTACGTACTTCGCCCGCCCGATCTCATGCAGCCACGAGTGCTCGGGACCAATTCCGGGATAATCGAGACCGGCGGAAATCGAGAACCCTTCAAGGATTTGCCCGTCATCATCCTGCAACAGATATGTCCGGTTCCCGTGCAAAACACCGGGACGTCCGCCAGTCAACGACGCGCAGTGCTCCATCTTCGCATTCACGCCCTTGCCACCTGCTTCAACGCCGATGATCGACACATCCTTGTCGTCCAGGAATGGGTAAAACAGCCCCATCGCATTCGACCCACCACCGATTGCGGCGATGATCGTATCCGGCAGACGGCCCTCGGCAGCCATCATCTGTTCTTTGGTTTCCTTGCCGATGATCGCCTGAAAATCTCGCACCATCGCAGGGTAAGGATGCGGCCCCGCGACCGTTCCGATGCAATAGAACGTGTCGTGTACATTGGTTACCCAATCGCGTAGCGCGTCGTTCATGGCGTCTTTCAACGTTCCGCGTCCCGAAGTGACCGGCACGACCTCTGCGCCCAAAAGCCTCATGCGGAATACGTTCGGGGCCTGACGCTCGACATCGTGTGCGCCCATGTAAACCACGCACTTCAGGCCAAATTTCGCACAAACAGTCGCCGTTGCAACGCCATGCTGCCCCGCACCGGTTTCCGCGATAATGCGCGTTTTGCCCATGCGCCGTGCCAAAATGATCTGGCCCAGCACGTTGTTGATCTTGTGCGCGCCCGTATGGTTCAACTCGTCGCGCTTCATGTAGACCTTGGCACCGCCAAGATGCTCGCTCAGACGTTCCGCGTGATAAAGCGGCGAGGGACGACCGACATAATGCGTCCAAAGGAAATTCATTTCGTCCCAGAAACTCTGGTCGGTCTTGGCGTGCTCGTACTGCGCTTCCAACTCAAGAATCAGCGGCATCAATGTCTCTGACACGAAACGCCCGCCGAAATCCCCGAAACGCCCGTTCTCATCGGGGCCGGTCATGAAGGAATTGAAAAGATCGTTCGCCATCACACTCTCCACATCTGACTGCACAGGTCTAACGAGGTGTCAGGCCAGCGTAAAGCCATCGCGCAACCTAGCTGCGCGACGACACCATTCCAACAAGATCATAGGTTTTCTGCAGGATCGGCGACGCTATCGCATCCGCCCGTTCCGCCCCTCTACCCAAGATACGGTCGATCTCGGCGGGATCGGCCATGAGACGCTTCATTTCACCGGAAATGGGCGACAGTTTCTCGACTGCGAGATCAGCCAGCAACGGCTTGAACGTCCCCCACTGCATGCCCTCAACCTCGGCTATCACATCGTCATGACTGCGCTCGGACAGCGCCGCGAAGATATCGACCAGGTTGCGCGCAGAAGGGCGATCTTTCAGCTCGGCATAGGTTCCCGGCAAAGGCTCTGGGTCGGTCCTCGCTTTGCGGAACTTCTGCGCAAGTGTGTCCGCGTCATCGCTCATGTTGATCCGGCTCATGTCGCTCGGATCGGACTTCGACATCTTCTTGGTGCCATCGCGCAGCGACATCACGCGGGTCGCCGGACCTTTGATCACCGGTTCGGTAATCGGAAAGAAATCCACACCGTAGTCATGGTTGAATTTTGCGGCGACATCGCGCGTCAACTCCAGGTGCTGCTTTTGGTCATCACCTACAGGCACGTGTGTCGCGTGATAGAGAAGAATATCGGCCGCCATCAGCGCAGGATAAGCAAACAGACCAAGCGACGCATTCTCGCTGTTCTTGCCAGCTTTGTCTTTCCACTGGGTCATGCGTCCCATCCACCCCATACGGGCGACGGTGTTGAAAATCCACGCCAGTTGCGCATGCGCCGGAACCTGACTTTGATTGAACAGGATCGACTTCTCCGGATCGATCCCAGCGGCAATGAAAAACGCCGCAAGCTCACGCGTGTTGTCGCGCAGCTTATTTGGCTCCTGCCAGACCGTGATCGCGTGCAGGTCGACAAGACAATATACGCACTCGTATTTGCCTTCATTCTGAATATCCACAAAACGCTTCAATGCGCCGAGGTAATTTCCAAGCGTCAGGCGGCCCGAAGGCTGGATGCCTGAGAAGACGCGCGGGGTGAACGCCGCATTCGTCATGTTGTACCCTTTCAAGAGGTGGATTTTCGCGTCCACGCGGCTTACCGAGAGGGAACAGTCCCGTCAAGAAAGGCAAACACCCCGTGAGCGATGATCCTCAGCCCCTTCCGCCGGTCGTAAACCCCCTTCCTCCCGTCGTTGTAGCTCTGGCTCTGGCGATCTTTGCAGTCGAGGTGCTGCTCAGCGCCGGGACGCGTGGGATTATCGGAGGAGACGCAGGCGCCGGTTGGCGTGTCGAGGCGATCCAAAGCTATGGCTTTTTCGCGCCACTGCTTGAGTTCATCGTCCAGCAAAAGATGTGGACCACGCCCGAGTTGGTGCGCTTTGTCACCTATCCCTTTATCCACCTTGGCTTCACGCATGTCCTGTTCGTTCTCGTGTTTCTTCTTGCCCTTGGTAAGCTTGTCGGAGAAGTCCTCGGAGGCTTCGCGGTCATTGCGACGTTTTTTATCTCGGCCATTTTCGGGGCCTTTATCTTTGCAGGCGTGAGCGGTGATCCACGTCCTCTGGTGGGCGGGTATCCGGCGGTTTACGGACTGATCGGGACCTACACGTTCATTCTTTGGGTCAGCTACGGCCAGACCGGGCAGAACCAGTATCAGGCGTTCACCCTCATCGGGTTGCTCTTGGGAATTCAGTTGTTCTTCGGCGTCTTTTTTGGCGGCTCAAGCGACTGGATCGCCGAGGCTGCAGGGTTCGTCATCGGCTTTCTGGTCGCGCCCTTCGTTGCACGCGGCGGCTTGCGTCGCCTTTTTGCGCGGATACGTCAGCGCTGACGGCGAAAGACCGCTTTCAGGTCTCCGGGCTTGAATGCGCCCAAACCGAATCCCGCCAGAGCATAAAGCCCCATGCCGAACAGGACCAGAAAACCCAGAATTGCAAACTGAAGACCCCCGATCAGCATCTCGGGTGTGATGAACTGCTCAAGGCTCCAAAGCCCAAGCCCCATCACAATGGCTGCCAGCACGATCCGTCCGATCCGCGCTCTCGCGCGCGCATCCAACTGGCTTGCAACGCCCATCGAGCGACTTTTCCACCACAACAAGGCAAACATCGACCAGCCCGCAACCGTGGTGGCAATAGCGGCCGCGATAAAGCCGATGACAGGGGCCAATCCAATGGCCAGCACCGCGTTCACAACCATGGCGACGGCCGCGAAATAAAACGGACGTTTTGTATCCTCGCGCGCGAAATAAAGCGGCTGCAGGACTTTCTGCATCACGAAAGCCGGCAGGCCCAACCCATAAACGGCTGTCGCCAGAGCGGTCGCGCCCGTGTCATCCGGACCAAAGGCGCCACGCTCGAACAGGATGCCAACCAGCGTCACAGGGATGACGAACAGGGCAACTGCTGCGGGAACAGAAAGAGCCAAAGACATCTCGGCAGCTCGGCTGAAGGCGTACTGACCGCCCGTCGTGTCTTCGGCCTGAAGGCGTCGCGACAGATCCGGCAAAAGGACGATCCCAATGGCGATGCCGACGACGCCAAGCGGAAGCTGATAAAGTCGGTCCGCATAAGATAGCCAGGCGATTGCTCCATCAAAGAAACTGGCAACTTGGCGGCCTACGATGAGGTTGATCTGAACCACACCGCCCGCCAGTGCGGCGGGGGCCGCGATGATCGCGAGTCGCTTCAACTCGGGCGTCCAGACGGGCCACTTGGGTCGCAGATCGAATCCAGCGCGGCGCGCAGCGACCCACACGAAGGCCAGTTGCGCGATCCCCGCCAACACGACGCCGAAAGAGAGTAGCGTTCCGTGGATACCGCGTCCGTCCGACGCCTCGATCACATTCGCCGTGATCACTCCTGTTTCGGCGGCCATCAGCGCCGCGATCAGAATGATGTTCAGCAAAACCGGTGCCGCCGCCGCCGCGATGAAGTGACCGCTGGCGTTCAGAACCCCCGACAAGAGCGCCGCAAGCGAAATGAACAGGATATAGACGAAAACGATCCGACCAAGCGTCACAGCGATGTCAAACCGCTCGTCTCCCGCAAATCCAGATGCCATCGCCAAAACCAGCCATGGCATGAAAACCGTCGCCAATACGGTGAACACCACCAAGATCGCGGCCAGTCCGGCGAATGCGTCGCGCGCAAAGGGTTCCGCACCGTCATCGGCTTCGAGTCTTTTCGAGAAAAGTGGCACGAAGGCCATGTTGAAAGCGCCTTCGGCAAAGAACCGACGGAACATATTCGGCAGCGAAAAAGCGACCAGAAACGCCTCGGCGACAGGCCCCGTGCCAAGCCATGCAGCAATCAGAATATCGCGGACAAACCCGAAAATTCGGCTGAGCAAGGTCCAGAAGCCGACCGTCAGCACCCCGGAGATGAGGCGAATGGGTTTCACCGTCCTACCGACCAGTCATTGCGCAGGCTCATTTGTCGAGTGCCCGTTTCGTGCCTTCGAGGATCGCATTGCGCAACTTCATCTCCAAGGACTTCTGCTTGCTGAGGGCATGATACTTCAATCCGAACATATCCTTGACGTAGAAGGTATCGACGACCTGCTCTCCGTAGGTCGCGATCACGGCGCTGGCAATATAGACGTTCGCTTCCGCCAGCGTGCGTGTCAGATCATAGAGCAACCCGGTGCGGTCGCGTGTGTCGACCTCGATGATGGTGTAGATATCCGAGCCTTCATTGTCGAAAGTGATTGAGGTCGGAACATTGAAGGCCTTTTCGCGCTTTTTCAGCTTATCGCGATCGATCAGCGACTTGCGCGGCAAGACCTCGCCCTTGAAGGTCTTCGAGATCATCGCCTGCAAGCGAGGCAGACGCGCGGATTCATATTGCGCGCCATCGGCGTCCTGAATCCAGAATGCCGCCGTCGCATAACCATCCGAGGAAGTGTAGGTACGCGCATCGACGACGTTTGCGCCGACAAGTGCCAAGGCCCCTGCAAGCCGCGAGAAGATGCCGGGATGATCCGCCAGCGCGAAACACACCCGCGTGGCGTCGCGATCTTCGTCAGGCTTGATGTCGATACGAATTTCGTCGTCGGCGATATCCTTCAGAAGATTTGCGAACACCACATGCGCCTCGCTTGGCAACCCTTGCCAATAGGGGCCGTAGTGGCGCGAAGTTTCAATGCGAAGCGACTTGGTATCCCAGTCGCCCAGAGCGGCGCGAAGTGCGGACTTGGCCTCTTTTTCGGCCGCCTCACGGTTCACCGCCTCAAGGCCATGCTCAAGCGCCGAGGACGTCTGCCGGTACAGCGCGCGAATGAGTTGTGCCTTCCAGTTGTTCCAGACACCTGGGCCGACCCCGCGAATGTCGCAGACCGTCACCACCGTCAGCAGATCCAGTCGCTTTTGCGTTTTCACGCCCTTGGCAAAATCCCGCACGGTCCGCGGTTCGGAAATATCCCGTTTCTGAGCCATGTCGGACATCAAGAGATGATAGCGCACGAGCCATTCGACGGTTTCCACCTCGTCCGCTTTGAGCCCCAGACGAGGCGCAACGCGCCGCGCAATCTTTGCGCCAAGGACTGAATGATCCTCTTGCCGGCCCTTGCCGATATCATGCAGGAACATGGCCAGATAAAGCACCTTGCGGTTCACGCCGCGCTTGAGGATGCCGCTGACGACCGGCAATTCCTCGACCAATTCGCCGCGTTCGATCTGAGCCAGCGTCGAGATGCACTGGATCGTATGCTCATCCACCGTATAGCTGTGATACATATTGAACTGCATCATCGCGACGACCGGGGCAAACTCGGGCACAAATGCCGCCAGTACGCCAAGTTCGTTCATTCGCCGCAAAGCCCGCTCGGGATTGCCGCGCTTCAACAGCATATCCAGGAATATCCGGTTCGCTTCCGGCGACGCCCGCATTGTGTCGTCGATCAGATGCAGGTTGGCCGAGATCAGCCGCATGGCATCGGGATGCAAGAGATAACCCGTTCGCAGCGCCTCGTCGAAGATGCGCAGCAGGTTCAGATTGTCCGCCAGAAATGGTTTCAAACGCGTGACCGTAAGGCGGTTTTGTTTGATCGAGTATTGCGGGTTCACCTTTCGCCGACGGCGAAACAGATTGACCAGTGAGGGGGCTTGTTTGACGTGCTTGGCTTCCAGCGCGGTTAGGAAAATCCGCGTCAGTTCGCCAACGGTCGTGGCATGGCGAAAGTAATCCTGCATGAAGATTTCCACCGCCCGACGGCCGGCTTTATCGACATAGCCCATCCGCCTGGCCACCTCGACTTGCATATCGAATGTCAGTTGATCCATCGCACGCCCGGCAGCGATATGGAGATGATTGCGGATCGCCATCAGGAAAGTTTCAGCCGCTAAGAAGTCATCGTATTCGTCTTGGCGCAGCAAGCCGACCTTCACCAGGTCAGCCGCATCCTGGACGCCGTGGATGTATTTGCCGATCCAGAACAGTGTCTGAAGATCACGCAGCCCGCCTTTGCCCTCCTTGACGTTCGGCTCGACCATATACCGCTGACCGCCCTGTTTGCGGTGACGTTCTCCGCGTTCGGCAAGCTTGGCCTCAATGAAGTCCGAGGCAGTGTTCTTGAACAGATCCGACTTGAGCTTCTTGGCAAGCTTATCGGCGATGCCCGGGTCACCAGCGAGGAACCTGTGCTCCAGCAGAGCAGTACGGATCGTATAGTCTTCCCGGCCAAGCCGAATGCAGTCTTTCACTGTGCGGCTGGAATGGCCGACCTTCAGGTGAAGGTCCCAGCACATATAAAGCATGCTTTCGATCAGGCTCTCGGCCCAAGGTGTTATTTTCCATGGGTTCAGAAACAAGAGATCGACGTCCGAATATGGCGCCATTTCCCCACGCCCGTATCCTCCGACCGCCATTACGGCGATCCGCTCTCCTTCGGTGGGGTTGGGGTTTGGATGAAGATAGGTCTGCGCAACATGCAGGACCGTCCGGATCACACCATCGGTCAGATAGGCATAAGACACCACCGCAGGCCGCGCAGCAAGGGGCGCGCGCTCGAACGCATCTTCGATCAGGGTGCGGCCGTGGGATATTTCTGCCTTCAGTGTCGTGACAGTGACTTGACGCACGGTCGCCCCATCGGCGCGCTCTTCAAGCGCCTTGGAGATCTTTGCTAGCACAGCCGCCTCGTTGAAGATCTCCGAAGCGGGCGCAATCAGGTCGTCTCGCGCCATTACATCGGGCGCTGGCGCTTGGTCAGAGACCGGCGCCTCCAAAGCTTCTGGGGGCGGGGTCAATGACAATCACCTGATTATTCTGGATTTGAGCGACCGCGAGGCCGCGTTCGTTTGTGCCGTTCGGAAAGAACCGGAAAGGACCGTATACGCCAGCAAAACCCGCACCTTGTGTCAGCGCAGAAGGCGTCAGAGCGTCACTGTTGCCTTGGGCGACAAGCGCTCCGATTGCTGCAACGCCGTCATAGGCCAGCCCTGCAACCGGCGAGGGTAGCGACCCGAATGCGGCCTGATACCTTGCATTGAACCGCGCTGTCTGGTCCGGAGAAGGAAGTGCAAACCAGGCCCCCTGCAAACCCTTCAGCGAAAGCGCGCTTGTCGGGATATCCAGTCGCTGCAATCCGATAAACTGCGCGACTTCGGTATCAATTCCGTTTTCCGGAAGTAGTTCCGCCAGAAAAGGCAACGCGCCGGACGTGCCGGAAGTCACGAAGATCGACGATGCACCGGATTCCCGGTAGGCGCGCGAAATGTTCGGAATCTCGGAAATTACACCTTGTTGAGACAGAGGAAACGACGACGTTCCGGCAAGGCGGGCACCGTTTGCGGCGATCGCACGTTGAATGGAATCCCGGCCGGTGATCTCGGCACCGTCATCGGCATGCACAATGTAGATATCGCCCTTTGCTTGCGACGCCGCATACCGCACAAGGCGATCGGCTGACGTCTGGAACGTGTTTCCAAGAAGGAAGACGTTGCCGCCCGCAATGGCCGGATTGTTCGAGAACGTCAGCACATTGACGCCCCGCGCGGCGACCGCCTGACCCGCGGCCGACGCGGCTTGTCCGAACAGCGGGCCCACGATGATGCGCGCGCCATCGCCAACGGCCTGATTTGCGGCCAATGCTGCGCCTTCAGCTGTGCCGGCGGTGTCATAAACGCGCAGATCAATCTGGACGCTTTGAAGATCACTGGCCGCAAGACGTGCTGCGTTTTCAAGGGATTGTGCCAAGTCGGCTGCTGTTCCCGAGGATTTTGGGACAAGCAACGCGACCGGAACCGGACGCGACGTATTGATCAGCGGACCTGAACCAAGCGAGGCATCGCAGGCCATCAGTGCGCCGATTGCCAAAAGCCCGACAAAGCCGGAGAGTAACTTGCGGCGAAGAGCCAAAAAAGCGACCATGGAACAGGTTCTCCAAAACGGTGGAAATATTGTGCGCGACCCTATGCAGAAACGGCGATCAAGTAAATCGCAGAGGCTCACATGGTAGGGAACGGGCAGAAAGTGCCGCTTTCGCCGGGGCTCTATTTCGTGGCGACGCCGATAGGAAATGCCCGTGACATCACGCTACGTGCGCTTGATATTCTTATGTCCGCAGATGTCTTGGTGGCAGAAGACACGCGTACTCTGCGCCGCCTGATGGAAATTCATGGAGTGCCTCTCGGCGCACGACGTGTGCTGGCCTATCACGATCACAACGGGGCAGCGATGCGCCCGCGATTGCTGGAAGCCGTGCGGGAAGGCAAATCCGTGGCCTACGCGTCAGATGCGGGTACGCCGTTGGTGGCGGACCCTGGGTACTCGCTTGGTCGCGCTATGGCTGACGCCGGGCTTGCCGTCACAACCGCGCCCGGACCATCCGCAGCGCTGGCGGCGTTGTCCCTCAGCGGATTACCCAGCGATTGCTTTGTCTTCGCGGGTTTTGCACCGACGGCCAAATCCGCGCGTCGCGCGTTTCTCGATAGCTTCCGCGACGTTGCCGGAACGTTGATTCTCTTTGAAAGCCCGCGGCGCGTCTCGGCCTTGCTGGAAGCCGCATCGGATGTTTTGGGGCCGGACCGCGAAGCGGCCGTTTGTCGCGAGTTGACGAAGCGATTTGAGGAAGTCAGACGCGGTACATTGAGAACTCTGGTGGAACACTTCGACGGTGTCGTGCCAAAGGGCGAGATCGTGGTTTGCATTGCGAAAGGGACGACCGATGCCGATCCCGAGCAGGTCCGGCTTGCGATGATCGAAGCGATGAAAACGCAGAAACTGAAGGCGGCGGCAAATGATGTGGCCGAACGCTTTGGACTGTCCAAACGCGATCTCTATCAGCTTGGTCTTGAACTTCAGGCCCCGGATTAACCGAAATTTGTCATAACGCCTCTAATCAGTGTCTCAAAGGGGAACCTGATGAGTGCTCAGGCGCGCAGACTTACCAACTATATGAACGGATTGGCTGCAGAAGATTGCATTGAACGGGTCTACTGTGACGCCGGCGCGAAGGTCGTGAAACGGCGGTGGCGGAGCAAATCGGGAGAGGTCGATCTTATCTTTCAGATGGGTGCGCTTTTCGTCTTCGTTGAAGTGAAGAAAGCCCGTGACTTTGCGACGGCCGCAATGCGTCTCAGTGATCGACAAATGCAGCGCATCGCACGCGCAGCCGAGGAATTCTGCGCATCGATACCGTTGGGCAATGGCGCCGAAATCCGCATTGACGTGGCATTGGTGAATGAATCCGGCGAGAGCGAGATCATAGAGAACGTCTCGCTCTGAGCGCAGAGTGACTGTGCGTTGCAGTGTGTGCTCGGATCGGTCAAGAAGGCGGCGCAACGGTCACAGAGAAAGCCTTCCCATGCGCGTCGCAATCCAGATGGACCCAATCGGTCCGATAGACATAAATGCAGATTCCACCTTCCGTCTGGCGGAAGAGGCTCAAGCGCGTGGCGCCGAGCTCTTCTATTATACGCCCGACGCCTTGTCGCTCGATGAGGGGCGAGTCACTGCGCGCGGGCATCCACTGACGGTGCGGCGACAAGTTGGAAATCACGCGGAACTTGGGCCGGAACAGACTGTCGATCTGGCAGATTTCGATGTTGTTTGGCTTCGTCAGGACCCACCGTTCGATATGGGCTATATAACGACGACTCACATACTCGAGCGTCTTCCCGCCTCAACACAGGTCGTGAATGATCCGTTCTGGGTGCGGAATTATCCCGAGAAGCTCCTTGTTCTGAATTTCGCGGATCTCACGCCACCCACCACGATTGCCAGAGATTTGCGCACGATTCGCGAGTTCAGGGATCGGCACGGCGATATGATTTTGAAGCCGCTCTATGGCAACGGTGGCGCAGGAGTTTTCCGACTTGAACCCTATGACCGAAACCTTGTCAGCCTGCACGAATTATTCACCAGCATGAACAACGAGCCGCTGATCGCTCAGAAATTCGTCCCGGACGTCTCAAACGGGGACAAGCGGGTTATCCTGGTCGATGGGGAACCGATCGGTGCGATCAACCGCGTGCCCGCCGAGGGCGAAACGCGATCAAATCTCCATGTCGGCGGTCGCGCCGAGAAGATTGAACTGACAACGCGTGACCGTGAAATCTGCGCTGCCATTGGTCCGCTACTGCGGGAAAAGGGTCAGATCTTCGTTGGTATCGATGTCATCGGCAATTACCTGACCGAGATCAACGTAACTTCTCCAACCGGTATCCAGGAGCTTGAGCGGTTTGATGGTATCAACGTTGCCGGCGCAATCTGGGATGCGATCGAAGCGCGAAGAAGCTGAACTCGGACCCTAGATCGGTTGCCCGACAAGCCGGAAAGCCACGGCTTCAGCGACGTGTTTGCGCGACACGTCGCCTGCGTCCGCAAGGTCGGCAATGGTTCGGGCGACGCGCAGCACCCGGTGATACCCGCGCGCTGACAAGCCCAGCTTTTCAGCGGCCTGTTGCAGGAATTCCTGACCTTCCTTCTCCGGCTTTGCCACTGCATCAAGCCAGTCACCGCTGAGATCGGCATTCACGCGCAAATCCGTGTTGGCGTAGCGTGCAGTCTGCCGCATCCGTGCCGCAGCAACCCGCGCAGCCACGACTTCGGACGGTTCGCCCGTCGGCACATCTCGACCGAGATCCGTGAATGAGACTGGTGGCACTTCGACCCGCAGATCGAAACGATCCATCAATGGTCCCGAGATACGACCAAGGTAGTCCTCGCCACAGACTGGCACACGGGCACAGGCGCGCGCGGGATCAGGCAGGTATCCGCATTTGCAGGGGTTGGCGGCAGCGATCAGCAGAAATTTGCATGGATACTTAACATGCGCGTTGGCACGCGCGACGGTTACATCGCCGGTTTCGATGGGCTGGCGAAGTGTTTCCAGCACGCTGCCGGGGAATTCAGGCAACTCGTCCAAGAAAAGCACGCCATTGTGCGCAAGGCTGATCTCTCCTGGAAGTGCGCCTTTCCCGCCCCCGACAATCGCGGCCATCGATGCTGTATGGTGCGGCGAACGATAGGGGCGTTGTCTGGAAATGCCGCCGGCATCAATCATGCCTGCGCGAGAGTGGACCATGGAGGTTTCAAGGGCCTCGGAGGGGCTGAGCGCGGGTAGAATGCCGGGTAGCCTTGCCGCCAGCATCGATTTCCCTGATCCCGGTGTGCCGACCAACAACAGATGATGGCGACCCGCGGCGGAGATTTCCAGCGCACGTTTGGCGCGCTCCTGACCGAGGACATCACTCAAATCCAACGGTGCAGGTCCGGCGGTGATCTCGCCGGGTTTGGCGACAGCCAGCGGGCGACTGCCGCTGAGATGAGCGATGGCCTCGGAAAGGGTAGAGGGCGCATAGACAGCGGCATCGCCAACCCAGGCCGCTTCGGGACCGGATGCCTTCGGGCACATAAGCGCGCGACCCGCTTCTGCTGCCGCCAGCGCTGCGGGCAGGGCCCCAGCGACCTGGACAAGACCGCCGTCCAGAGAAAGCTCGCCAAGCGCCACCAGTCCTTCGACCTGGTCGTTCGGGATCACGCCGATGGCCGCAAGAAGTGCCAGTGCGATCGGCAAATCGAAATAGGACCCTTCCTTTGGCATGTCGGCCGGTGACAAATTCACGGTGATGCGCTTTGGGGGAAGTGCAATCGAGAGACTGGTCAGCGCGGCGCGCACCCGCTCGCGTGCTTCCGTCACGGCCTTGCTTGGAAGGCCGACGATCGAAAATGAGGGAACACCGGGCGACAGCGCACATTGAACCTCGACTGTGCGGACTTCGATGCCTTCAAAGGCAACGGTATAGGAGCGGGCAATCATCAATAGGACCGCCGTCGATATGACCGTGGTTTGGTTAATTACCCGTAAAATCCAGTGACGAATTTCGATGCAAATTGTTCAGGGCCTGCAAACAATTTCAGTCCAAAAGTGATCCGACCCGCAAATCGAGCCGTAAATAGAGACAAATAGACCAGGTCATCATGTTGTGACCGGCATACTGGGAGAACTGGAATGGCGCTGGACGGGTTCAACGATCAATCATTCTCACGTAAGGCGATGAAGGCTGAATTGCTGGACGCCGAAACCGAGCTGAAGCTTGCTTATGCGTGGCGCGACCAGCGCGACGAAGAAGCCCTTCA
Source organism: Boseongicola aestuarii (assembly GCF_900184815.1). Lineage (GTDB taxonomy): Bacteria > Pseudomonadota > Alphaproteobacteria > Rhodobacterales > Rhodobacteraceae > Boseongicola > Boseongicola aestuarii. The sequence goes on from NZ_FXXQ01000009.1 coordinate 93,381, forward strand.
TCGGCTGATCACGGCCTACATGCGGCTCGCGATTTCGATGGCGTCAAAATTCCGACGCTATGGCGCGCCGATGAACGATCTCATCCAGGAAGCCAACCTTGGCTTGATGAAGGCCGCCGAAAAGTTCGATCCTGACCGTGGCGTTCGCTTTTCCACCTATGCGGTATGGTGGATAAAAGCGTCGATTCAGGACCATGTCATGCGGAACTGGTCCATGGTGCGAACCGGGTCGACAAGCTCGCAAAAGTCGTTGTTCTTCAACATGCGCCGCGTTCAGGCCCGCTTGGAGCGTGAAGCCGCCGCCCGTGGCGAGGCGCTTGATCGCCATGAGATGCGGAAGATGATTTCAACCGAAGTCGGCGTCCCGCTGCATGATGTCGAGATGATGGAAGGCCGTCTGGCCGGCTCAGATTTCTCGCTGAACGCCACCCAGTCCTCGGATGACGAAGGCCGCGAGTGGATTGAAACACTTGAAGATGAAGATGCGCAGCAGTCTGCGCGCGTCGAGCATAAGAAAGACATTGAAACGCTGCGCACCTGGCTGGTTGAGGCGATGTCGGCTCTGAACGAACGCGAACGGTTCATTGTCCGCGAGCGCAAGCTTCGCGACACGCCTCGCACGCTGGAAAGCCTCGGCGACGAACTCGGACTCTCAAAAGAGCGCGTACGACAGCTTGAAGCCGCGGCTTTCGGCAAAATGCGCAAGAACCTTGAAGCTCAATCCAAGGAAGTTTTCGAGTTCTTTGTCTGACATCTGACGATTTCCTCGTTTATGGGCCGGCTCATTGCCGGCCCCTTTTTTATCGATTGCGTCATGACTTGCTCCTTTCAACGCGCCCCCGTATCACTTGGCCGGCAAAACGCGGAGTGCGCAGATGGTACAAGGCAAACGTATTCTTCTGATCGTCGGTGGCGGCATAGCGGCCTATAAATCGCTGGAGCTGATCCGCCAGATCAAACGTGAGGGCGGCCAGGTGACACCGGTTCTGACACGCGCAGCCCAGCAATTCGTGACGCCGCTGTCTGTCTCGGCGCTGGCGGGAAACAAGGTTTATACGGATCTGTTCGATCTGACAGACGAAGCAGAGATGGGGCACATCGAGCTTAGTCGGTCGGCTGATTTGGTCGTTGTCGCGCCCGCCACGGCGGATTTGATGGCGAAGATGGCAACAGGACAAGCCGACGATCTGGCCTCCACACTTCTGCTCGCAACCGACACGCCGGTTCTCGTCGCTCCCGCGATGAACGTGCGCATGTGGCTTCACCCTTCAAATCAGCGCAACATCACCACTCTGCAAGCAGACGGCATTCACCGAATTGGCCCGAATGAAGGCGATATGGCCTGCGGTGAATTCGGACCGGGCCGTATGGCCGAGCCGTTGGAAATTTACGCGCAGATCGAAGCGCTACTGGTAGATGGGCCTCTTGCGGGCCGCCACGCAATTGTCACCTCGGGACCGACGCACGAGCCGATTGATCCCGTTCGATACATCGCAAACAGATCGTCCGGCCAACAGGGTAATGCGATTGCAACAGCTTTGGCGGGCTTGGGCGCGCGCGTGACCTTCATCACCGGTCCGGCAATCACACCGCCGCCATTGGGCGTCACCGTCGTAAAGGTCGAAACCGCGCAAGAGATGCTGAATGCGGTGACATCGGCCTTGCCCGCAGACATCGGCGTTTTTGCCGCCGCCGTCGCGGATTGGCGGATGAGCGAAGCGGCGACGGGAAAAATCAAGAAAGCGAAGGGCGAGGGTCCTCCGTCGCTGACGCTAACCGAAAACCCGGATATTTTGGCGACTGTTTCGCAGATGAGCGAGGGTCGCCCAGAACTTGTTGTAGGGTTTGCTGCTGAAACAGATAACATCGTCGAAAATGCCACGCGCAAACGCGAGCGTAAGGGGTGTGATTGGATTGTGGCGAATGATGTTTCTGAAGGAACCGGAATCATGGGTGGCAGTGAGAATGCCGTGACCGTCATTGATGCGAACGGTGCGGAAAGCTGGCCGCGTGCCACGAAAGATGACGTCGCACGTCGCTTGGCACAAAGGATTGCCGAGGCACTTACGTGATATGCATGTCGTCGTGGAAATCCAGAGGCTTGAAGGCTTCGATGCTGACGTGGCCCTGCCGCGCTATGAAACGGCAGACGCGGCCGGAGCGGATATTCGTGCAAATTTCCCACTGAAAAGCCGGGGGGGAATCGTTCTGGAACCCGGCGCTCGTGCGCTGGTTCCTACTGGCTTTTCGATGGCTTTGCCGGAAGGCTATGAGGCACAGATACGTCCGCGTTCGGGCTTGGCGCTGACGCATGGCGTTAGTCTCGTGAACTCTCCGGGGACGATAGACGCCGATTATCGGGGGCCCGTCGGAGTTATTCTAGTGAACCTTGGTCAGGTCGACTTCCGGATCTCGAATGGTGATCGCATTGCGCAGATGGTCATAGCTCCCGTCGTTCAGGCACGTTTCGAAAACGTTGAAACTCTGAGCGAGACGCTACGTGGTTCAGGTGGCTTTGGCTCGACGGGGCAGAGCTGATGACGCTGGTTCTTGCATTGGCTGCAATGCTTTGGGGCATCGGACACATGCTACGTATGCCGACCAATGCACGGTTCCTGATGATCGTGCTTTTGTACGTTGGTGTTCTGCTGGTCCACACGGTATTCCCGGATGGCCACCCTTTGCGCGACGCTCTGGGCGGGACCATAAACGAATGGGTATCGCTCGGTTTTCTTGTGGGTATCGCGTGGCTTTATTCCATTGCCTTGAAGAAACTCCGAAGCCGCGTTCGCCTTGAAAATCAGCCGAAATCGACAGAAGCCCCTACCAGTTCCGAACTTGAGCGCAACGCGCGCCATATTGTCCTGCGCGAAATCGGGGGTCCGGGTCAGAAACGGCTAAAGGCTGCACGTGTCTTGGTGGTTGGCGCGGGTGGTCTGGGCTCCCCCGCGCTGCAATACCTAGCCGCGGCTGGCGTTGGCACCATCGGCGTGATTGATGACGACGTGGTCGAGAATTCCAACTTGCAACGCCAAGTTATCCACACTGATGAGCGGATCGGTATGCCGAAAGTGTTTTCCGCCGAGCAGGCCATGCGCGCGCAAAACCCATTCGTGGAAGTACGCCCCTATCAGCGTCGCTTGACGCCGGAAATCGCGCAGGATCTCTTTTCGGAATACGATCTGATTTTGGACGGCTCCGACAATGCTGAAACACGGTATCTGGTCAACGAAACCGCGGTCACTTTGACAGTCCCGCTGATTTCGGCGGCTATTACCCAATGGGAAGGACAGATTAGCCTATTTGATCCGTCGCGAGATGGGCCTTGCTATGCCTGTGTTTTCCCAGAGGCGCCGGCGGCAGGTCTTGCACCATCCTGTGCCGAAGGTGGTGTTCTGGGGCCGCTTCCGGGCGTTATCGGATCCATGATGGCGGTAGAGGCGATCAAGCTCCTTGCGGGCGCGGGCGAGACGCTCTTGGGCCGGATTTTGATCTATGATGCTCTCTTTGCAGAAACACGGATCATTGGCGCCAATCGGCGGGACGACTGCAAGATTTGCGGTAATAAAAGTGAGAACACTGGCGCGGCGTGACAGCTATCATTATGTCCATTCGTCAGGCTACACCCGATAGGAGTCAAAATGCCAAACCCCCTTCTGGCCGAGTGGTCTACACCCTTCGCCTTGCCACCCTTCGATGTGATATCGGACGAAGATTTCGAGCCGGCTTTGATGGCCGCACTTAAAGAATCGCGCGCAAATATCGCGGCAATTGCTGAAAATCCGGATGAACCCAGCTTTGAAAACACCATTGAAGCGCTTGAACTGGCGGATGAGACGCTGGGCCGCGTGCTGTCTGTGTTTTATAATCTCGCGGGGACTGATGCGAACCCAAAACGTGAGGCGCTTCAGCGCAGTTTTTCGCCGCTAATTTCGGAGTACTCGTCCGAAATTACGCGCAATCGCGCACTTTTTCAGCGCGTCGAAGCCATCTGGGCAGCAAAGGACTCGCTGGAGTTGACGGAAGAACGGCACCGCGTCCTGATGCTGACGCACCGCAGTTTCATTCGGGCAGGGGCACGGCTTGAGGGGGCGGAAAGCGATCGTCTGGCCGAAGTGAAATCTCGACTTGCGACGCTTGGCACTGAGTTCACACAGAACATTGTTGCAGAAGAGCGCAGTTGGGTGATGGATCTTGCGGATAGTGACCTTATTGGACTGCCCGATTTTCTGGTAGATGCCGCAACGGCTGCAGGTTCTGAGAAAGACCGATCCGGTCCGGTTATCACATTGTCTCGATCGTTGATTGTGCCCTTCTTGCAGTTTTCCCCCCGACGCGAGTTGCGCGAAAGGGCTTGGCGCGCGTGGACGTCACGCTGCGCGAATGGCGGAGAGACCGACAATCGCGCGCGGGTGGCCGAGACGTTGAGGCTGCGCTCTGAACGTGCGCATCTGTTGGGGTATGCGGATTTCGCCTCGTTCAAGCTTGAGACGGAAATGGCGAAGGAACCAAAAGCTGCGCAGGACTTGTTGATGCAGGTCTGGGCCCCCGCGCGCGAGAGCGCTTTGCTCGATGCAAAGCTCCTCCGTGCAATGCTTCAAGCCGATGGAATTGACGACGATTTGCAGCCATGGGATTGGCGATACTACAGCGAAAAGCGCCGTTCCGCAGAACACGATCTGGATGAAAGTGAACTGAAGCCATACCTTCAGCTTGACCGGATGATCGAGGCCGCCTTTGCGTGTGCGAACCGCCTCTTTGGGATTGAAGCACGTCCGCTTAAAGACGCTGCGCTCAATCATCCCGATTCGCGCGCGTGGGAAATTCTTCGAAATGGCGAGCATTTGGCGGTATTTATCGGCGACTATTTCGCCCGAAGCTCGAAACGGTCCGGCGCGTGGTGTTCGGCCCTTAGATCGCAACGGAAACTCGGTGGGCACGTCGCGCCTGTCGTCATTAATGTCTGCAATTTTGCAAAACCGCCCCAAGGACGTCCTGCGTTGCTCAGCTACGACGATGCGCGCACGCTGTTTCACGAATTCGGGCACGCCCTGCACCAGATGCTGAGCGACGTCACTTACGAAACGATCTCCGGCACCAGTGTTGCGCGCGATTTCGTCGAGCTGCCAAGTCAACTTTTTGAGCATTGGCTTGAAGTCCCTGAAGTCTTGTCAGAATTTGCAACTCACGCTGAAACGGGCGAGCCGATGCCTGGCGAGATGCTTGAGCGACTTTTGGCTGCGGGAACCTATGACATGGGTTTTCAGACGGTCGAATACGTTGCATCTGCGCTTGTGGACCTCGATTTTCATCAAGGCGAGCCGGCAACTGATCCGATGCAGCGACAGGCAGAAGTCCTTGACCGTATAGGGATGCCGTCCGCTATTGCGATGCGTCACGCAACGCCGCATTTCGCGCATGTGTTTGCCGGCGACGGCTACTCCAGCGGATATTATAGCTATATGTGGTCCGAGGTTATGGATGCCGATGCCTTCGACGCCTTCCGCGAAGCGGGCGACCCGTTTGACGCGGGCGTTGCTGCAAGATTGGAGGAATATGTCCTCTCCGCTGGTGGCTCCAGAGACGCAGCCGAGCTTTATGAAGCATTTCGCGGCAAGATGCCGGGGCCGGAAGCTTTGTTGAAAGGGCGAGGGCTTGCGGCATGATCATGTCGCCCACGACAGAGTCAAAGCTGATTACCGCAGTCCGACAGATCGCCGCCGAAGAAATCTTGCCGCGTTTCAGATCCCTCAACGAAGGGGACATTGCAACGAAGTCACGGATGGACGATCTGGTTACGGTCGCGGACCGGGAAGCCGAGCGTCGCCTGGCCGAGGTTGCGGCCACGCTCCTGCCGGATGTGGTCGTGGTTGGAGAAGAAGCTGTTTCTGCAGACGCCAAAGTGCGGGACGCAATCGACCACAGCACCTGCCTGATTATTGACCCCGTGGATGGGACTTGGAATTTTGCGAATGGACTGGCGACCTTCGCGGTTATTCTCTCGATTTCCCACAATGGTGAAACCGTTTGGGGCATGATCTACGATCCGCTCGGTGATGACTGGGCGATTGCAACGCGCGGGCAGGGCGCGCGTCTTGCAAAGGCCGACGGGACGGAAACACGCCTGCAATATTCACAAGCCGGCGCGCCAAAAGCTGCCATGGCGACGGGCTATGTGCATAGCTATCTCTTTCATGGCGATGAACGGCAGAGACTGTTTTCGCGACTTGCTGATTTCCACAAGACCGACGCCCTTCGATGCTCGGCGCACGAGTACCGGCTTTTGTCGCGCGGCATCGTCGATTTCTGCGTTTCGCCCGTGTTGAACCCCTGGGACCACGCGGCGGGTTGCCTGATTGTCGAAGAAGCAGGCGGGATCGCGCGCCTGCTGACCGGTGAACCGTATCGCCCAACTCAACGAGAGGGCCGTCTGATTGTGGCAACATCCGAAGACTGTTGGCAAATGGTGCGTGACACGATCACTGCACCCGACGGGACGATTTAGCCGGCCACCAAGCCCATCTGTTCAAGCTTCAAGAGAACCTGATGGGCGCAGTGGTCGACCTCAGAGTTCTCGGTATCCAGGCGAAGTTCGGGGTTCACTGGCTCGTCATAGGGGTCTGAAATGCCGGTGAATTCCTTAATTTTTCCTTCGCGGGCCAGTTTATAGAGCCCCTTGCGGTCGCGCCGTTCGCATTCCTCAAGGCGTGTCGAGATATGCACCTCAACAAAGGCCCCGAAGGTTTCGACGTCTTCGCGCACCGCGCGGCGCGTTGTTTCATAGGGCGCAATCGGAGCGCAAATTGCGATACCGCCGTTCTTGGTGATTTCACTGGCGACATAGCCAATGCGGCGGATGTTGAGGTCGCGATGCTCCTTGGAAAAGCCAAGCTCGGACGACAGGTTCTTACGCACAATATCGCCGTCCAACAGCGTCACAGGGCGCCCACCCATTTCCATCAGCTTGACCATAAGCGCGTTCGCCACGGTTGATTTTCCCGAACCGGACAGCCCGGTGAAAAAGACGGTAAAGCCCTGCTGCGCGCGGGGTGGATAGCGGCGGCGCAGTTGTTCGACTACCTCCGGGAACGAGAACCACTCTGGAATCTCAAGACCTTCGCGCAGGCGACGGCGCAATTCGGTCCCCGATATGTTTAGAACGGTTGAGCCATCGGCCACCTCGTCGGCAGCTTCGTATTGTGCACGTTCCTGAACATAGACCATGTGCTTGAAGTCGACCATTTCGATGCCGATTTCGCTCTCATGGGTTCGGAAAAGGTCTTGCGCGTCGTAGGGCCCATAGAAATCGGCGCCGGCCGAGTTCTTTCCGGGGCCTGCGTGGTCGCGCCCGATGATCATGTGGGTGCAACCATGATTGCGACGGATCAGCCCATGCCACACCGCTTCACGCGGCCCGGCCATTCGCATGGCCAGGTTCAGAAGGCTCATCGTCGTTGTGGCCGCCGGGTATTTGTCTAGCACAGCCTCATAGCACCGCACACGAGTGAAATGATCCACATCACCGGGCTTTGTCAGGCCGACGACCGGATGGATAAGAAGGTTTGCCTGTGCTTCCTTTGCGGCGCGGAACGTCAGTTCTTGATGCGCGCGATGCAGGGGGTTGCGGGTCTGAAAAGCAACAATGCGGCGCCACCCGAGTTTGCGGAAGTACGCGCGCAATTCGTTCGGGGTGTCGCGTCGCATTTTGAAGTCATAGTGAACAGGCTGTTGAATACCCGTGATCGCGCCGCCCAAATAGACTGGCCCCGCAGTGTTATGCAGATAATTCACAGCCGGATGTGCGCTGTCGTCGGCGCCGAAAACCTGCGCGGCCTCGCGAGATTTATCTGGCGTCCAACGATCACTTACCGACAAAATAGCAAGAATGACGCCTTCCTGATCGCGCAGGGCGATGTCTTGTCCGACGTCTAGACTGTCCGCAAAGGACTGGCTGACATCCAGTGTAATCGGCATGGGCCATAGCGTGCCATCGGCAAGCCGCATGTTGTCGACGACACTGTTGTAATCGTCCTCGCTCAGGAAACCCTTCAGCGGGTTGAAACCGCCATTCATTAGCAGTTCAAGATCGCAAATCTGGCGGGGGGATAAGTCCCACGAAGGCATGTCGCCTGCGTCAGCCTTCAGCTTTTGCGCGCTTTCGTAAGAAACATAGAGTTCGGGTACGGGGACATGGTTTGGGATTTGCATGTTTTCGCTTTGCCAAAGAACCGACTGGGCGCACCTAGCGCTTTGAGTTCGTCGAATTCAAGTTAAGTCAGCAATTAATTTCAAATCGGTTTTGATTTCATTAATCTTCGAAAATTTATCAGCGGAATGACAAGCCGAGGGTCCAAGACGCCTGCTTTTGACCCAAGCTACTCTGCAGGAACGCTTTCGCCGGCGTTGGCGGTCTCGTCTTCGCCTTGCTCGGCAAGGAAGCGCTCGACTTCAAGCGCGGCCATGCAACCCATGCCTGCGGATGTAACGGCCTGACGGTAAACGTGATCGGTGATGTCTCCCGCCGCGTAAACGCCGGGGATCGACGTGGCAGTTGAGTCCGGCTTTGTCACGACATACCCGCCGCTGTGAAGTTCCAATTGATCCTTTACCAGTTCGGACGATGGCGCATGGCCAATCGCCACGAAGAAGCCGCTAACCGATATCTCTTTGATTTCGCCGGTTTTCGCGTGTTTCAAGCGCAGGCCTTCAACGCCGCGGGGGTCGCTAGCACCGACGACTTCTTCAATCTCGTGATCCCAGATGACCTCGATTTTCGGGTTCTTGAATAGGCGGTGTTGAAGAATTTTCTCGGCGCGAAGTGAATCCCGCCGATGAATGAGCGTGACCTTGGAAGCAAAGTTCGTGAGAAATAGCGTTTCTTCTACGGCTGTGTTGCCGCCACCAACCACCGCAACTTCCTGGCCACGATAAAAGAAGCCGTCGCAAGTTGCGCAGGCCGAGACGCCGAAGCCTTTGAAGTGCTCCTCGGACGGCAAGCCCAACCATTTTGCCTGCGCGCCAGTTGCCAGAATGATCGCTTCAGCCTTGTAAGTTGTTCCACTGTCGCCGATGGCTGTGAAGGGACGTTTTGACAGGTCAAGCGACTGAATGTGGTCAGAAATAATCTCGGTGCCAACGCTTTTCGCATGCGCTTCCATGCGCACCATAAGGTCAGGCCCTTGCACTTCGATGTCGCCAGGCCAGTTCTCGACCTCGGTCGTAATCGTCAATTGCCCGCCGGGCTGAATTCCCTGTACCAGAACGGGTTCCAACATGGCGCGGCTGGCGTATACGGCAGCGGTATAACCCGCTGGTCCGGACCCGATAATCAGAACGCGGCTGTGCTTTTGATCGCCCATGTCTATCCCCTTTGAATGGCACCACGAACGATATAAACGTGCAGGCAGAAGACCGAAAGAGGCATCGCACACAGTTGACCGCCTTGACCGTATCCTTTAAAAAAATTACTCACTTTTGAAATATTATTGCGTACAGGGCGTGTATGCGCCTAAATAATGGAAAATCAGGAGGGGCTATGCCCGGCGTCAAACTCGATCCAATTGATCGCAAGATCTTAGCCGAGCTTCAGGCCGATGGCCGTATGACCAATGTCGAGTTGGCGTCGCGTGTCGGGATTTCCGCTCCGCCGTGTCTGCGACGTGTGCGCACGCTTGAAGAGCAGGGCTTTATCAAGGGCTATCACGCGGCGGTCGATGCGCGCTCGCTTGGGTTTGAAGTGCAGGTTTTCGCCATGGTCGGTCTTCAAAGCCAGGCCGAGGCGGACTTGGTCGCCTTCGAGAATTTATGCAAGGGATGGTCCCTGGTGCGTGAGTGCCACATGCTGAATGGAGAGGTGGATTTCGTCCTGAAGTGTGTCGCGCCGGACCTGTCGACATTTCAGAGATTCCTGACGGAATCCCTCACATCGGCACCGAATGTCGCAAGCGTGAAGACATCTCTGGTGATCCGCGATGCGAAAGACGCACCGGGCGTGCCGTTTGATATTCTGGAAGAGCGACTGGCCCAGAAGGCCTAGCCGATAGCCGCCAGTTCCGCAGCCGATATTCTGGGTGCCGTCAGGCGTCCGAAATCGCGAATATTGCGGATATACGGAAAGAACATCAGAAAATGCTGCATCATTTCGTCTGATAGCGACAGAGCCGCGTCCGGCCCCGGGTGATAGGTTTCAACCTCCATGCCGGCGGCGAAGATCGTTTCGTGTTTCTCGCAAGCCAAATGGTAAACGCGTGTCGCAGCAACCGGGTTCACTTCAATGACGGACATCCCGTCGGCAGCGGCAGAGAGCGGCACGAGAGCGGTATCTGCACCAAGTGCTGCCCGCACTTTCGGATCGCGGTTGAAGCGGCGAGCGTGGGGGCCAAACGTCTGATCTTGGGATGGACGCCCAAGACCGAAGGCATCTGGCATCACCCGATAAAGGCGATCAGGCAATTCGGACATGGACGGCGCACCGGGAACAAGCGTAATCGCGCCTTTCCATAACAGCTGTGCAGTGTGGCCGCCGGCGCATTCAAGCATCGTACCCGGAGCAAGATCTTCTACGGCGACAGGGCCTTGAGTGGTCTGAACCAGAATGCCGTGTGCAAATGCACCAAAGGCCTGCTCGAAGACCGGTAGCGCGGGCGCGACGCGCACCGCGGACTGGATGCCGTTTTCCGCCAGCCACTCAACCTCGAAGCGCCGCGTGAGCTTGGTCGACAAGGACTGCGAACGTGGTCGGGTGATCCGACGGGCTGTCCAGCGCGCTTCCGAGTGGACGCGGCGTGTAGGGGTCTCTCCGGGAAATGGCGGCAGCGTCGGCGGTGTATAGCTCATGTTTCAACCTTTTGGCAGCGGTCTTGTTATTTGTGGGTCGTGCGAGGCCCGCGCCACATTTTGGGCGCAAACCGGGTCAGGAGTGTTTGGATGGTATTGGCCGAGGGTTGGGTTTGGCAGTGATCTTCTGGTCGCGCGATGAAACCGAAACGGCACATTGCTCGGCAGTTGCGATCACGCTTTTCATCCAACGTGGTTTGGTTTTCATTGTTCCGTCTCCGTCTTATGTCAGCGATGCGCAGACGCCGCTGATTTGAAAACAGTGTCAGCCTGCAATGGGGCAATCGCGTGGCAGATTCAGGGTAGTTTGGGACCGATTGTTAAAGTCTGATCGCCGAGATCAGCCGACCGTAGTCTGCTTCTTGTGAGTGAACGCTGCGACGATAGGAATAAAAGCGGTCGGGATCGGCATACGTGCAATGCCGAATCCATTCGACGTCACGCAAGCCTGCCTTGCGCATTCGGTGCAGCCCATAGGCGGGCAGGTCAAAGTGCATCCGATTACCATCTCCGCCCGCAAAGAAGCGGCTGTTTTCGGGGGCTTCATCTAGGAACGTTTCAAAGAACTCCGGGCCGACTTCGTATGCGGCCTGAGAGATAGACGGCCCGATCGCTGCGCGGATATTCTCAGTTCTTGCGCCGAGTGCCACCATGGCTTCTATAGTGGCTTCCAAGACGCCGTTCAGTGCGCCTTTCCAGCCAGCATGAGCCCCCCCGATGACGCCCGCATTGGTGTCTGCGAACAGGACAGGCTGGCAGTCCGCGGTCAGAACCGACAGGCACAGTCCCGGTGTCGCCGTGACCATGGCGTCCGCCTGTATGCCTCTTGTGTCAGATGCATTGGTGATCGTCGCGACAATTACCGAGTGTATCTGATGGACCGTTGCTAATTGGTCGGGTTCGACACCCATCGCTGCGGCCACGCGCGCTCGATTGATCCTCACGATCTCGGTCTGGTCGGATGAGCCCTGTCCACAGTTCAAGCCTGAGAATACTCCGGAGGATGCGCCGCCACGGCGGGTAAAAAACCCGTGCTGTACTGGAGCGATCATATCCGATGTCAGTATTTCCAGCGTCACGTGGTCATTCCCGGTGGGAGGGGGGCATCAATCGGCGACAAGGTCATCACTTTGAACAGGGTTCCCATTTCGTCGGGGTGCGTCAAGCGCCGATGTGCGGCAATGTGCTGATCGAGGGCCGCACCTGCGAGGTTCCGCGCAAGAGCGCGGGCGCGGTCGGCGATGCCAAGTCTTTCAAGGAAGACACCTTGTGGGCAAAGACGTGACTTTTTGGTTCCCGTTGCGGCAGTCGACAGGGCCTCGAAGTCCACGTGGGTTGTCAGGTCCGCTAAACCGGGACGTTCAAGAATCGGTTCCCTATTGTGCGCGCGGACCGCCTGGAGCGTGTCACCCAAGGACCGCCAGTCGCCGTAGTCGATGACATAGGCAACGCCCCCATGTTGCGCGATCCGCGAGTCGATATCGCGGACTATGGCAGCGGCTGACGGGCAGACCTCGATGAGGTCACCGTCTGTAGTATCGCTCAGGCGCGGCTTCAAAACGGGCGGGTGTGAAAGATCGGCAAGCCCAAAAGCCAGTGCTCCATCGACAAGGCCGATTACGCGCTCTCTCCAGCCATTTCCGCTGCGGACGTATTGGCGCACCGGCAGCGCATCAAAGAACTCGTTTGCGACCAGCAGGATCGGCGTGTCCGGAAGCGTCGCTACCGTATCGTGATGGTGAATCCTGGTGGTAATCGTCTGTTCTTGAATAGCGCGAAGTGCTGGTGAGGCTTCGACCAGATGGACATCGATAGCATCGAGAAATCCCGGCACGCCCTTTGTCGCACGCAAGATATCGGACATCAGCGTGCCCCGTCCGGGACCAAGTTCGACAAGAGCGCAAGGGTTTGGCGCACCTTGATCGAGCCATGTCTGTGCCAGTGCAAGGCCGATCAACTCTCCGAACATCTGGCTGATTTCGGGCGCGGTGATAAAATCACCTTGGGCGCCGAAGGGCTCGCGGGTCGTGTAATATCCGAAGTTCGGATCAAGCAAGCACTGGCGCATGTAATCAGCCACGGTCAAAGGCCCGTTCTGCCGGATCAACTGAGCAAGACGGTCGGCCAGCAGGGTCATGCGCGGCGGCGGGCAAGTACAATGAAGACCAGACCCACGAGGATCATCGGCGTCGACAAAAGTTGACCCATAGACAGTCCGAAATCGCCAACAAACAGCACGCGGCCCAAAGGGTTCTCCGGCGTGATATATTGTTCATCGGCGACGCGAAAAAACTCCACGAAAAAGCGCGCGGCACCATAGCCTGCGAGGAAAAGCCCACAGATTGCGCCGGGTGTTTTTAGCCATCCGCGTGCGAATGCAAGATAGATCAGGACAACTCCAAGCACGAGGCCTTCCAATCCGGCTTCATAAAGTTGCGATGGGTGCCGGGCGCAAGCGCCCTCAACGCCGGGGCAGTCCTGAGCGCGCGCTCCGGGGAAAATCACCGCCCATGGCGCGTCTGTCGGGCGGCCCCAAAGCTCGGCGTTGATGAAGTTAGCGACACGTCCGAATAGAATGCCAGGCGGGGCGCAAAGTGCGGCGAGGTCGGCCAGTTTGGGAATCGGAATGCTGTGTCTTCGCGCGAAGATCAGGCCCGCGAAAAGAACGCCGAGGAAGCCGCCATGAAAGGCCATTCCACCTGTCCAGACGCGCAAGATATCCCCAGGATTCTCAATGAAATAGACAGGTTCGTAGAACAGCACGTAGCCAAGCCGACCTCCGAGAATGATGCCGATGATGAGCCACGTCGTGAAATCTTCCAGCCGCTCTTTGGTCATGGCGGGTGTTTCGTTTTGCCAGATCGTAGGTCTGGCCAAAGCACGGCCTGCCATCCAAACCCCGAGGATGATCCCCGCGATATAGGCCAGTGCATACCAGCGAATAGGCAAGGTGATCGGGCCCAGAGGGATTTCGATCAGCGTTGGTGACAGGTCTGGAAACGGGATCGCGAGCAACATGATTTTTACGAAGTGGCAGCGGACGGCGGGGACGTCAACCTTGCGATTGCGCAGGTGTTGCCCATATAGAGACACATAGTCATTTCCCGGAGGCACCATGCAGACGCGCAACAAGATTGTAGACGATTTATCGCAGTTGATGACGAACGCCATGGGCGTTGCTCAAGGGGCTCGCGACGAGGCAGAAACCGCCGTGAAAGGGCTTGTGGATCGCTGGTTGGCCGACCGCGATTTCGTTACCCGCGAAGAATTCGATGCCGTGCGCGCCATGGCGCAAAAAGCGCGAGAAGAAAACGAGGCGCTGAAGGCGCGGCTTGATGCACTGGAAGGTGCGGGCAAGTCCTGAACGTTCCATTCGGCATGTCTTGATGGATCGAGGATGCCTTGAATGACGGGTGGCCACCTGGCCGCCCGTTTTGATTCCTCGACAGAGTTATCCCCAGAAAATTCTCCGCATAGCGGTTTATCCACGGCTATTTCGCAAAAAAGTCCTTTACAGATTCTGCCATAGCGCACACCATATATCGTAAGGATGGTGGGTTAATCCACCGTACCTTGAGCAGGCACCAAGCTGTGGTGGCCGGAAGACGCCACGCAGCCAGAGCAGATGAGGCCGCGAATGTCACTTTCCGAGCAATATTTTTCCACAGACGAACTCCATCCAATCGACATTGTCGAACACCTGGCTGAACACCACGAATGGGACTTCGATCGCGTCGCCGACGATCAGATTGCAATGGCGGTCGAAGGCCAGTGGCGGACGTATTCCATCACATTGGCGTGGTCGTCTCATGACGAGACGTTGCGGCTTATTTGTACGTTCGACATGGACCCGCCGAAAGAGAAGCTGGGGGCGCTGTATGAGACTTTGAATGCGACGAATGACATGTGCTGGGCGGGGGCTTTCTCCTATTGGGCAGCGCAAAAACTCATGGTGTGGCGGTATGGCCTCGTTCTTGCAGGTGGACAGATGGCCGGTCCTGAACAAATCGACACCATGATCCGTGCTGCCGTCTTGTCAGCCGAACGCTTCTATCCGGCGTTTCAACTGGTGGCATGGGGCGATGAGACGCCCGCCGAGGCGATGAACATGGCAATCGCCGAGGCCTACGGCACGGCCTGATTTCAGGGGCAAGACTGCTTGGGTTCACGTGTAAACCGGTCAATCCCCCTGGCCAGTGGACCAAGCAAAGAGACCGGGTCGCCAGCGCGGCCCGGTTTTTTTTGGTGCGCGTTTCTCGGAAAGTTTGTGCTTGAAGAACTTAAGAAGAATGAACGTGCCGCGCGCGGGGCTTCAAAGGCGGTTGTTCCTGCCTGATCCTTTGCCGTATTCAAGGTCAAAACGGGAGAGAGTGCATGGACTTCGGCGATTTGCCCCAGCGGGGATTGATTCTGCTTGGTTGTGGCAAGATGGGGGGCGCAATGCTGGAAGGCTGGTTGACCCGAGGGCTGCCCCCTAGCTGTGTTCATGTGATTGACCCTAACGCTCCGATGTGGGCCGCCGCGCGAGGCGTGCACGTGAACGGGGTGCTTCCAAAGGACCCGTCGATTGTAATCATAGCGGTTAAGCCGCAAATGATGGGCGATGCTTTGCCGGCCATCAAGGCATATGGAAATGGCGAAACCGTGCTGTTGTCGATTGCCGCAGGCACGAAGATCTCGGCCTTCGAGGAGGCGTTCGGGGCCAAGACGCCAGTCGTACGCGCCATGCCAAACACGCCCGCTGCCATTGGTCAGGGCATTACGGCGTATTGCCGCAACGCGCATGTCAGCGATGCGCGACTTGAATTGTCGCGGGCACTTTTGTCGGCGGTCGGAAAAACGGTTGCGCTTGAGAGCGAAGATCAGATCGATGCGGTCACGGGCGTCTCTGGCTCGGGTCCGGCTTATGTGTTTCACATGATCGAAGCGCTGGCAGCGGCGGGTGTGGAGCAAGGGCTGTCGGACGAAATGGCCATGGAACTGGCCGTGGCGACAGTTGCCGGAGCAGGAGCCTTGGCTGCGTCCTCGGACGAGAGCGCCACGCAACTGAGGATAAACGTGACAAGCCCAAACGGCACGACGCAGGCCGCACTTGAGGTGTTGATGGATCCGGAAACAGGGTTTCCATCCTTGATGAAACGCGCCGTGGCGGCCGCCGCAGACCGCAGTCGGGAGCTTGGGGTATGACGCTTGAATTTGAGGACTTCATGAAGGTCGATATTCGGGTTGGCGAAATCTTGCGTGCCGAGCCGTTTCCCGAGGCGCGCAAGCCTGCGATCAAGCTGTATCTTGATTTCGGTCCGGAGATTGGCGAGCGCAAAAGCTCGGCCCAGATCGTGCGGCACTACGATGTCGAGACGCTGCCCGGGCGCAAGGTGTTGGCTGTGGTCAATTTTGCTCCCCGCCAGATCGGCAAGTTCATGTCGGAAGTTTTGGTACTTGGTGTGCCGGATGAGGACGGTGAAGTTGTCTTGCTGAAACCCGATATGGACGTGCCCGTCGGCGCACGGATGTACTGATGAAGAGGCTTCTGATTACCCGCCCGCTCCCGGACGCCGTCCTCGCCGCCGTCGACGCGGGCTTCGACGTCGATGTTCGGCGGGAAACGCTGCCTTTGACACCGAGCGAGATGACGGATGCTTTGGGCAAGTATGATGCGATTTTGCCGACCCTAGGGGATCCGTTGTCGGACGAAGTCATTCGCGAAGCGTCTGATACAAAATGCAAAATACTCGCAAATTTTGGCGTGGGGTATAACCACATCAATGTTGCCGCCGCGCGCGAAGCCGGGATGTTGGTGACGAATACGCCCGGTGCTGTCACGGATGCGACGGCCGATATTGCGATGACGCTTATGTTGATGACCTGCAGACGTGCGGGTGAAGGTGAACGATCCGTGCGAGCAGGCACATGGGAGGGTTGGCATCCGACCCAGCTTTTGGGCATGCATGTTACGGGCAAGACGATCGGAATCGTCGGGATGGGTCGGATCGGCAAGGCAATTGCCAAGCGTGCGGGGCTTGGTTTCGACATGGATGTGGTGTTTTTCAACCGCTCAAAGGTGTCGGATTTTGGTGTGCCGGCGCGGCAACTTGAGACATTGGCCGAAGTCTGTTCAACGGCTGACGTCATTGTTCTGGCCGTTCCTGCTACGCCCGAAACACGGCACCTTGTGAATGCGGATTTGCTTGCGAAAATGCAGCCTCACAGTGTCCTTGTGAACATCGCCAGAGGGGACGTGATTGACGAGGCGGCACTGATCGCTGCTTTACAAGCGGGTCGGATTGCGGGCGCCGGGCTTGATGTCTACGAACGCGAGCCGATCGTGCCCGATGCCTTGAAAGCGCTTGAAAACGTTACCTTATTTCCTCATTTAGGGACGGCCGCGCTTGAGGTCCGGATTGACATGGGGCTTATGGCAGTGGCGAATCTGAATGCATGGATTGCAAGCGAGACGCCACCGAATAGCCTGGGTTAAGGCTTGGTCAAACGATCGCCGACGGCCTCGCGCCAGTGTTTGCGGCACAGCGAAACATAGGTTTCATTTCCGCCGATCTGCACCTGTTCGCCTTCCGCCATAGCGTTGCCGTCCTCGTCCTGACGCACGACCATCGTTGCCTTTTTTCCACAAAAGCAGATGGTCCGAGCTTCGCGCATCTCATCAGCCAGAGCAAGAAGGGCGGCTGATCCGGGGAAAAGCTCGCCGCGGAAATCGACACGCAGCCCGTAGCACATGATTGGCAGTTTCAGATCATCCACGGCACGCGCCAGTTGCCAAACCTGATCCTTGGTCAGGAATTGCGCCTCGTCGATAAACACGCATGCGACAGGCCCTTTTTTCTGTCTCCGGCTTAGCATCTTGAACAAGTCAGAGCGCGGATTGTAAGTGTCGGCCTTGGCGTTGATGCCGATCCGACTGCCGATAATCGATGAACCTGCGCGACCGTCAATTTCCGCAGTCAAAAGATAGGTTTGCATCCCACGTTCGCGGTAATTGTACGACGCCTGCAAAAGCAGCGTCGATTTCCCCGCGTTCATTGTGGAATAGTGAAAATACAGTTTTGCCATACAAACGGCCTAGCGCGGGCGGGGCATCTGAACAAGAGGTGTCAAAGCCTTGTATAACCCAAATTCGTTAACGAGTTCTGACGGACGCGTTAACCGTGTCTCAGACCCTTTTCAGGACAGCCGACCCGACGGAATAGCCTGCGCCGAACGAACACAAGAGGCCCATGTCGCCGGAGTTCAGGTCGTCTGAATACTTTGAGAAAGCGATGATCGAACCCGCCGAAGAGGTGTTCGCATAGTCCTGCAGAATATTGGGCTGTTCGCCAAGGGCGGGTTCGCGGCCGAGGACTTTTTTGCCGATATAGTCGTTCATCGTCTTGTTGGCCTGATGAAGCCAGAGCCGTTTCAGATCGCCGGCCTCAAGCTTCTCGGCGTCGAGATGATCCGCGATGTGGCGTGAAACCAACGGCAGGACTTCTTTGAAAACTTTACGGCCTTCCTGCATAAACTGCATGTCTCGGCGATCTTCCATCTGATCGTGGGCACGACGTAAATAGCCGTTATTGTTGCGGATATTGTTCGAAAAGGTCGTTGCGCAACGGGTTGAGAGAACGCGGAAACCTGTCATGCCATCAGATTCCCGCTCAATCAGGATAGCCGTTGCAACGTCGCCGAAGATGAAATGGCAGTCGCGGTCGCGCCATTCAAGGTGGGCGGAGCAGATCTCGGGGCTGACGACGACGGCGCATTTGACCGAACCGGTGCGCACCATATCGGCTGCAGTTTGCAGGCCGAATGTGGCTGAGGAACAGGCGACGTTCATGTCATATGCGAAGCCGCCAGCACCCAGAAGCTGTTGAATTTCCACGGCAATTGCAGGATACGCACGCTCGTGGTTCGAGGCGGCGCACAAGATGAGGTCAATATCGGAAGGGGCGCGGCGGGCTTGGGTAAGGGCTTTTTGGATTGCGTCGACGCCCATCTCGGCTGTGAGAGACGGTGCCTCGTCGGGGCGGGCGTCGAAACGGGGAGACATGCGGGTCGGGTCGAGGATGCCCGTTTTATCAATGACATAGCGTTGTTCGATGCCGCTGGCGTCTCGGATGAAATCGGCGTTGGAATGAACCCTCGCGGCGATTTCTCCTTTGACTATCTCGTCTTGGTGGGCGGAGTTGAAACGATCCACATAGGCGTTGAAACTGGCGACCAATTCGTCGTTGGTAATGACGTTCGCCGGCGTGAAGACACCGCTGCCTGTGATGATGGGCGTATACATGGGGACCCCTTCCTGACTTTGGTTTACGTAGCGGGAACAGACAGTTGGAGGCAAGGGTGACGCTGGGTCGCTTGGGGTTTATCGAAGGCTTGTGGGACCGTGCGACCGATCGAGCCGGGCCTTGGCGGCAAGATAGTTAACGCGTTGAATTGGCTGAAATCCCGACGTCGGTGCAACGTCGGTATGACGTCGGTATCGCGTCGGTGCGCCCGTTCTGGGATGGCACGACTTACGCAACAGCCAAGGCAAAAGGTTAACGGGCGTTAAGGCCTCGGTAACGTTTCTTGAAGCTCTTTTATGCGCCCTGCAAGCTGCGGACTTCGATCTCGCCATCCCGACGGGCAACCATCGCCAGAGCTGCGGCATGGGCAGCAGCGGCCGTGGTGTAGTAGGGGATCTTGTCCATCAATGCCACATTGCGCATTGAGCGCGAGTCCTCGACTGCCTGTGCGCCTTCGGTAGTGTTCATCACCAATGCGATCTCGCCATCCTTCATGACATCGACGATGGTGCGACCGCCTTCGTAGGCCTTGTTTACGATGTCACAGGGGATCCCGTTTTCGGTGAGAAAACCGGCAGTGCCACGTGTGGCAAGGATCGACAGACCAAGTTCCGTGAGCATACGGGCGGTGTCGATAAGTTCGTCGGTCTTATCGTCGTCCTTGATCGAGAAGAACACGGTGCCGGAAGTCGGCAGATCGACGCCGGCGCCAAGCTGCGCCTTGAGAAATGCGCGGGCAAAGGAACGGTCCCAGCCCATGACTTCGCCGGTCGAGCGCATCTCGGGGCCGAGCAATGTGTCGACGCCGGGGAAGCGGGCAAACGGCAGAACGGCCTCTTTGACGGAGAACCACGGTGTGCGGAAATCGGCGAGCCGCATGGGATCACCGATTGGGATCGTGACGTCATCGCTAACCGGTTGGTGCGGTTCTGCGATGGGGAAATCGGTCAGTTTTTCACCTGCCATGAGGCGTGCGGCGATCGAAGCGATCGCGGAATCGGTAGCTTTGGCCACGAACGGCACGGTGCGCGAGGCGCGCGGGTTGACCTCGATGAGGTAGATCTCGTCTTTCTTAATGGCGAACTGCACGTTCATCAGACCGACGACCTTGAGTTCTCTTGCGAGGGCAACGGTTTGCTCGGTCAGGCGCGCGATTATGTCTTGCGAGAGAGTGTGCGGCGGAAGCGAACATGCGCTGTCACCGGAGTGGACGCCGGCTTCTTCGATGTGCTGCATGATACCGGCGACGTGGACGTTTTCGCCGTCTGCAAGCGCGTCCACGTCAACTTCGACCGCGCCACCAAGGTAGCTGTCGAGCAGGACAGGGCTGTCGCCGGAAACGACGACGGCATCGCGGATATAGCGTTCAAGCTGTGGCGTGTCGCGCACGATTTCCATGGCGCGGCCCCCCAGCACATACGAGGGGCGGATCACCAGTGGATAGCCGATTTTTTCGGCGGCCAGCATAGCCGCTTCGTCGGTCGATGCGATGGCGTTGTTGGGTTGCTTGAGGCCTAGGCGGTTCACAAGGTCCTGAAAACGCTCGCGATCTTCGGCGAGGTCGATGGCGTCGGGCGTGGTCCCGAGGATCGGGATACCCGCGTCGTTCAGCGCATTGGCGAGTTTGAGCGGAGTCTGTCCGCCGAACTGGACGATGACGCCGTGAAGCGTTCCGTTTTCCTGTTCGACACGCAGGATTTCCATGACGTGTTCGAAGGTCAGCGGTTCGAAATACAGGCGATCCGAGGTGTCGTAGTCGGTCGAGACGGTCTCGGGATTGCAGTTGATCATGATCGTTTCATAGCCCTGATCGGACAGGGCGAAACAGGCATGACAGCAGCAGTAGTCGAACTCGATCCCTTGGCCGATGCGGTTGGGTCCGCCGCCGAGGATGACGACTTTCTTGGCATTTGAGGGGCGCGCTTCGCATTCGACATCGCCCATGACGGGGCTTTCGTAGGTCGAATACATATAAGGGGTCTGCGCCTCGAATTCGGCGGCGCAAGTGTCGATGCGTTTAAACACGGCCGTGACGCCGAGGTTTTGGCGGGCGTTGCGGACGTTGGTTTCCGTGCGGCCCGTCAATTTGGCGAGGCGCGCATCTGTAAAGCCGAGCATCTTGAGGGCGCGCAGTCCGTGTTCGGTGACCGGCAGACCGTCCTTTTTGACTTGAGCTTCGGTGCCGATGATCTCGCGGATACGGGCGAGAAACCACGGATCGAAGGATGTGACGGCCTGGATGTCGTCGTTTGTCAGGCCTTCGCGCATGGCCTGAGCGATGACGCGGATGCGGTCGGGCGTTTGTTTGGAAAGCGCGTTGATGATTGCGGCGCGATCAGGTGCTCCGGGAATGGCGATGTCGTCGAAGCCCGTCAGGCCGGTTTCCAGCGAGGCGAGCGCCTTTTGCATCGACTCGTGGAAGGTGCGGCCGATGGCCATGGCCTCGCCTACTGATTTCATCGCTGTGGTGAGGTTTGGTTCCGAGCCGGGGAATTTCTCAAACGCAAAGCGCGGGATTTTGGTCACTACGTAGTCGATGGTCGGCTCGAAGGACGCGGGCGTGACTTTGGTGATATCGTTGTCGAGTTCATCGAGCGTATAGCCGATGGCCAGTTTCGCGGCGATCTTGGCGATCGGGAAGCCGGTGGCCTTGGAGGCAAGCGCCGAGGAACGCGACACGCGGGGGTTCATTTCGATGACTACCATGCGTCCGTCGGCAGGGTTAACGGCCCACTGGACGTTGGAACCGCCGGTTTCGACGCCGATCTCGCGCAGGACGGCGATGCTGGCCGAACGCATCATCTGGTACTCTTTGTCCGTCAGCGTCAGGGCCGGGGCGACGGTGATGCTGTCGCCGGTGTGGACGCCCATGGGGTCCACGTTTTCGATGGAACAGACGATGATGGCGTTGTCGGCTTTGTCGCGGACGACCTCCATTTCGTATTCTTTCCAGCCGAGGAGGGACTCGTCGATGAGGATTTGCGCGACGGGCGAGGCTTCAAGGCCACGGCGGCAGATCTCGAAATAGTCGTCGCGGTTGTAGGCGATGCCGCCGCCGGTGCCGCCAAGCGTGAAGGCCGGGCGGATAATGGCGGGCAGGCCGACGTAGTCGATGGCCGCCATCGCCTCTTCAAGGCCCTTTGGGATGTCGTAGCGACCGTTTGCTTTCTTGGGCGCTGAGATGATGGTGGCTTTGGGGTTTTCGAGGCCGATGCGTTCCATGGCTTCGCGGAACAGCTTGCGGTCTTCGGCCATTTCGATGGCGTCGCGCGTCGCACCGATCATCTCGACACCGTATTTTTCGAGGACGCCCATTTCTTCAAGCGCCAGCGAGGTGTTGAGGCCGGTCTGACCGCCCATTGTCGGCAAGAGCGCGTCGGGGCGTTCTTTCGCGATGATCTTGGCAACGACTTCCGGTGTGATGGGTTCGATGTAGGTGGCGTCGGCAAGTTCCGGGTCGGTCATGATGGTGGCCGGGTTGGAATTGACAAGGATGACGCGGAAGCCTTCTTCGCGAAGGGCCTTGCAGGCCTGAGCGCCGGAGTAGTCGAATTCACAGGCTTGTCCGATGACGATTGGGCCTGCTCCGATAATCATGATCGACTTGATGTCGGTTCTTTTAGGCATCGGTCATCCCCTAGGTCGCGCAAATTGTCGTGGGTTATAGGGATTGGTCCGGCGGGCGCAAGGGTATGCGTGCCCGTTTGCCGCTTTGTTTTCAGCCCCCGGTGCTTGACTTTGGCGGTCCTTCCATGTGTATCGGCTCGAACTTTCCGCAAGCGCCCCCGAAGGGATCCCTCATGCACGCCTATCGCAGCCACACCTGCGCCGAACTGAATGCCTCTCATGTCAGTGATACTGTCCGTCTATCCGGCTGGGTCCACCGCATCCGTGACCACGGAGGCATACTGTTTGTCGACCTTCGCGATCACTATGGCATCACGCAGGTTCTGTGCGACCCCGACAGCCCGGTTTTCGCTGATATGGAGAAGGTGCGCTCGGAGTGGTGTATCCGCATTGATGGCAACGTGAAGGCGCGCGACCCGGAGCTGGTGAACCCCAAGATCCCAACGGGTGAGGTTGAAGTCTTTGTTCGCGACCTTGAGGTTCTCGGCGCGTCTGAGGAATTGCCTTTGATCGTCTTTGGCGATCAGGAATACCCGGAAGAAACGCGGCTGAAGTACCGCTTCCTCGATCTGCGCCGTGAAGCGATGCAGAACAACATGAAGCTGCGCTCGGACGTCGTGGCAAGCATCCGCAAACGGATGTGGGGGCTGGATTTCCGGGAGTTCCAGACGCCGATCATCACGGCCTCGTCGCCTGAGGGCGCGCGCGACTTTCTGGTACCGTCGCGTCTGCATCCGGGCAAGTTTTACGCGCTGCCGCAGGCGCCGCAGCAGTTCAAGCAGCTGTTGATGGTGTCGGGTTTTGACAAATACTTCCAGATTGCGCCGTGTTTCCGCGATGAAGATCCGCGCGCGGATCGTTCGCCGACGGATTTCTACCAACTTGATTTGGAAATGTCGTTCGTAAGCCAGCAGGACGTGTTCGACACGATCCAGCCGGTTTTGCAGGGTATTTTCGAGGAGTTTGGTGGCGGTCGTGCGGTCGACAGCGAATGGCCGCAGATCTCGTATCGCGATGCGGCGCTTTGGTATGGCACCGACAAACCGGACCTTCGCAACCCGATCAAGATGCAGGATGTGTCCGAGCATTTTCGCGGGTCTGGGTTTGCGATTTTTGCGAAGATTTTGGAGCAGGACGGCACAGAAATCCGCGCTATTCCGGCACCGACGGGTGGCAGCCGCAAGTTCTGTGACCGGATGAATGCGTTCGCGCAGAAGGAAGGTTTGCCTGGGATGGGGTATATCTTCTGGCGCGATCAAGGCGCGGGTATGGAAGCTGCCGGACCACTGGCCAAGAACATCGGACCGGAGCGCACCGAAGCAATCCGTGAGCAGCTTGGCCTTGGCATCGGCGATGCGGCGTTTTTCCTTGGCGGCAAGGCGAAGGCGTTCGAGGCCGTGGCCGGCAAAGCGCGGGTTGAGATCGGCAATGAGCTTGGGCTGACGGATAAGGACCGATTTGCCTTTGCGTGGATCGTGGACTTCCCGATCTATGAGAAGGACGACGAGACCGGAGAGATCGACTTCGAGCACAACCCGTTCTCGATGCCGCAGGGCGGTATGGACGCGTTGAATGGCGACCCGCTGGAGGTACTGGGCTATCAGTATGATCTGGCGTGCAACGGCTATGAACTGGTTTCTGGCGCGATCCGGAACCACCGTCCCGAGATCATGTTCAAGGCGTTCGAGATTGCCGGATATGGCGAGGACGAGGTGAAAAAGCGCTTTGGCGGGATGGTCAATGCGTTCCGCTTTGGCGCGCCGCCGCACGGGGGGTGTGCTGCGGGCATCGACCGGATCGTTATGCTTTTGGCAGATGAGCAGAACATTCGCGAAGTGATCCTGTTCCCGATGAACCAGCGCGCCGAAGATCTGATGATGGATGCGCCGTCTGCTCCGACGAATGAGCAGTTGCGCGAGTTGCGCCTTCGGGTGTTACCGCCGGAGGATTGATGCTGGAGACGCTTGTCGCCAAGGGGTTCGACGTTCGAACGCGCAACCATGCGAGTGCGATACTGTCGGTCGATTTCCCGGAAGAGACGGCGGAACTGGTGGCGGCTCTGGCTGACTTTCAGATTGAGACGACCGAGCTTATCAGCGGCGGCGGTGGCGAAGCGGTCTTCACGCAACGTCTTCGGCATCGGCTCTATGATCTTGGCTGGCCGAAGCACACGTTTCGGGTCTCGACTTCGGTGGACGGAGTGCAGCGGGTCGGGATCGGGCATGAGGTGGATCATGTGATGCGCGCTGACGCGGGCACGCTTGCGTTGGAGATTGAGTGGAACAACAAGGATCCCTTTTACGACCGGGATCTTGAGAGTTTTCAAAGGCTTCACGTTCAGTCGGCGGTTAGTGTCGGGATCATTGTGACCCGCGGCGCGTCGATGCAATCGGCGTTTGTACGGCGGATTGGGGACCTTTTGCATCGTGCGGGCGTTGCCTCAGAAGAGGATTTGGCAGCCTATGGCGTCACCGAACGCACGGCGGCGCAGCGGCGGTCCGTTGCGCGGATGATGGAAGATGGCGCATCGTTTGTGGAGGCGTTTACCCAGACGTTTGTCGCCAGCAAATACGGGCAGTCGACGACGCATTGGCGCAAGCTGGAGGAACGCCTTGAGCGTGGGGTCGGTAACCCCTGTCCGCTGTTATTGATAGGGTTGCCGGAAAGCTGCCTGGTGGGCTGATTACTCGGCGGCGACGCCGGAATTGTGAGCGTAGGTTTTCCAGCTTGGCTTGTAGTCGGCGTCGGCCTGATTGCCCCAAACGGTCCAGCCATCGCGCACGCCGCGCCCGAACAGTTCGAGGTACGGACCCCAGGAACAGCCTTCGATCAGTTCGTATTGCTCATCCGGTTTGCGGGAATGTTCGCGTTTGCGGGTTTGCATCATGTTCACCTGACGCCGACCGGGTGCAAGGGTGCGGGCATTCTTGCCGCGCGTGCCGAATAGCAGAACCTCGGTGACATTGCGGAAGTAAAAGCCGACACCTCGACCATCCGAGCCGCCATCCTTGCGGATCTTGTGCCAGATGATGTTGGATTTATACTCAAAACCCCAGGCATTCAGAACGCGCAGACCGTCCGGCAAAAGCGCGTTTGGCACCCACATGTAGCAGTGCGCGCGATCTTCCATGTGCTCGGCGACGGGCAGATCGCAAATCTCGTCAAGCGTCATCGTGGGATAGCGCGACAGGCGTTTGTGCTCGGGCGCGACTTTGCCGGTGCGGTTGGTGAACCGCCAGGGCGGATCGGCCATCACGCAGCCGAAGCGATCGTCGCCCAGGAACCTGGACAGGTCTTGTGTCGGAGAGCTTGTCATGTCCAACATGATGCGATGACCCTTGGCGATTTGCAATGTGCGATCTGGTGCGCGGCGTGGAGAACAATGGTAGAACATGATTAAGAAGAACTGAACCGGGAAATTGGTGGGGAAGTGGGATGAATGATCGACCGTTGGCGGGCTGGACGCCGCCGGATGTGCCGACACGGCGTGTTCTTGCGGGTCGGTATGTGCGGCTGGAGCCTTTGTCGGTTGAGCATGTGGCAGGTCTTCGGGAGGCGCACCTGGAGGATGAGAGCAATGCGATGTGGACCTATTTGCCGGTCGGGCCGTTTGATGAGGCGGGCTATCGGGCTTGGGTCGCGGCGAACTGCGGCCTTGCTGATCCGTTGCATTTCGCGGTTCGGATGGCGGACGGGCGGCTTGGCGGCACGCTTAGTCTGATGCGGATCACGCCAGCAGCGGGGACGATCGAGACGGGATGGCTGACGTTTGCGCCACGGCTTCAGCGCACGCGAGAGGCGACGGAAGCTGTTTATCTTTTGATGAAATGGGCGTTCGAGGCTGGCTATCGGCGGTTTGAGTGGAAGTGCGACGCGACGAATATTCCGTCTCGGCGGGCGGCGGAGCGATTTGGGCTGAGTTTTGAAGGCGTGTTTCGACAGGCAAGCGTTGTGAAGGGTCGCAATCGGGATACGGCGTGGTTCGCGACAATCGATGGCGAGTGGCCGGCGTTGTGCGCCGCGTTCGAGGCCTGGTTGCGGGCGGAAAATTTCGATGCCAAAGGACTGCAAATACAGAGCTTGCGCTCATTGACCGCGCCGATTCTGGTCAGTGCGGATCCGACGCGCGACTAAACGGAAACCACCGCGTTCAGGCGCTTATCTATGATGGCACGTAAATCGTGTAGGCCGGGGGACTTAGCGTCTTCGACCTTGCTGGCGATACTTGCGAGATCGGGGTCATTGGCGCTGTTGCCGAGGCCAATGAGAAAGGACGTGACGTAGGCGACCGTTTCCGCGTCCGGATCGGTTGTCAGCAGGTCGGCGGCCAGAACCAGATCGTCGCGATAGGCAATTCGGTCCGGCACGATTTCATCCGTTGAAACAGGACGCAAAGCAGTGGGGCGCTCGTCTTTGGGAAGCTCGGCGATGATTGCGGCCTGAAACGCCGAGACTGAAGTGATCGGCTTGGAAATAAAGGCATCCGCGCCGCTTTGCATGGCGGGCTGCGCATTGGCGTCGTCCCCGGACATGGCGATTATGACGCCGATTCGCGCTTCATTGACCGAAAGGTCGCGCACAAGATCGAGTCCCGAGCCGTCAGGCAGGCCAACGTCAATCATTATGATGCCGGGGCGATACGTACGCAGGTGGCGCGCAGCCGATTTCAGGCTGTCTGCGCGGCGGATGCGAGCGCCGGACCGCTGGCAGATCATGCGCAAAGCTTCGCAGGCAAAACGGCTGTCTTCCACCACCAGAACGGTTTGACCCAATAACGGGCGTTCCGCCGTTGGCGGGCGTGTGATTAGAAAGTCTTCTAGGGATTCCGGCATCGTATGACCTCCGGGCCGCTTGTCCGACCGGGTTCAAATATTGGGACTTTAACTTAATAAATTGCTAACCGATAGCGAGATGCGTCGGACTGTCACTTGTGGCGGGTCGTGGGACAGTCGATAACGCGCCCCAAACCAATGGAGCGAACGATGATCGGACGATTGAATCATGTGGCGATTGCGGTGCCGGATCTTGAGGCCGCCGCCGCGCAATACCGTGACATGCTGGGGGCCAATGTCGGCGCGCCTCAGGAAGAGCCGGACCACGGTGTGACCGTCGTCTTTATCGAATTGCCCAATACGAAGATCGAGCTGCTTTATCCTTTGGGAGAAGATTCCCCGATCAACGGATTTCTTGAAAAGAACCCATCGGGCGGCATTCATCATGTCTGCTACGAAGTGGATGACATTCATGCGGCCTCAAAGCAGTTGATCGAAAAGGGTGCGCGGGTTCTCGGAGGCGGCGCGCCGAAAATCGGGGCGCATGGCAAGCCGGTTCTGTTTCTGCACCCCAAGGACTTCAACGGCACGTTGATCGAATTGGAGCAGGTCTGATGTCGATTGTTTCCGGGATCGTTCTCTTTGCCGTGATCTGGTTCATGGTCTTGTTCATTGTCCTGCCGATCCGTGTGGAATCGCAGGCTGAAGCGGGCGAAAAAGTCGCAGGCACGCCAGCGGGCGCGCCGTCTTCCGCGTTTTCGATGAAGCGGAAGTTCGTCACGACCACCTGGATTGCTGCGATCGCCTTTGCGGTGATCGCCAGCGTGATCCTTTGGGGCGGCATTTCGGTCGAGGATTTCGACGTTTTTAATCGGATGGAACGCCGCGAGGGTTAGGCTCGCGCGT
The DNA here is from genome assembly GCF_900184815.1 of Boseongicola aestuarii. Taxonomy (GTDB): domain Bacteria; phylum Pseudomonadota; class Alphaproteobacteria; order Rhodobacterales; family Rhodobacteraceae; genus Boseongicola; species Boseongicola aestuarii. The sequence goes on from NZ_FXXQ01000009.1 coordinate 121,807, forward strand.
CGATCCGGTGATAAAGATGCGTGAAGGCTGCTGCTCCGACGACGGGCACCAGCAGGTTCAGAACGGGTATCGTAAGCGGTACCGCCATCAGCGCACCGGCTGACCAGATCGTCATTAGATTTGAGCGAAAAGCCTTTTTCGCGCCGGCGCGTCCGATTCGTCGCACCGCGATCAGGCGGAAATATTCACGCCCCAGAAGGAAACCGTTCAGCCCGTAGAAAACGAAGGGGGCGAGCGGCGTGAAATAGAGCACAAGTGCTGCGATATTTGCGAGGATGAGGACCGCGAGGAAGCTCGCGCCTTCGCGCAGGGCTTCGGGCAATCCGACACGCGGCGCAGTTGCGACGTTCGGATAGTGGCGGTCCTCGACGGCATCGGCCACGTCTTCGAGAAACAGACCCGTGAAGGCGGAGGCAACGGGCACCATTAGGAAAACAGACAATCCGAGCATTAAAACGACCGAGGCCCACGACAGAAGTGTGTCGACGAAAGTGATTTCGCCAATAAAGGGCAGGGTAATGCTCTCGGGAAAGAGTAGTTGGATCGCGAAGAAGATAATGGCGTAGGTGGCGGCCAGCAGGCCGAGCGTCAGGCCCACGCCTTTGATCAGGACGCTGCGGAAGCGCGGATCGGACAGTTGAGCAATTGCGTCGGCGATGGACGAAAAGATCATGTCTCGACCCATGTGACGATGGTTGAAAGGTCGGGGCGCGGGCGCTCTGGCGGCGCCAAGCGTTCTGTGCCGATGTGGATGAATCCGGCGATCCATTCGTGGGGTGCGAGGCCCAGGTGTTTTTCGCGCCAAGCCGGTTGGTGGCTGATCCATCCAGACAGCCAGTTGGCGCCCCAGCCTGCCGCAAGGGCGGCAGACAACAGGTTCATGGCGACGGCCCCTGCAGAGAGCGTTTGCTCGATCACGGGGATTTTGTCAGAGGGTTTGGGACTGGAGATCACCGCGACGGATAGATCGGCGTTGGCGAATTGCGCGACTAGTTTGTCGGTTTTCTCGGGGTCCATGTCGGTGCAATAGGCCGGGACTGTGTCGGCAAGCCGTTGCAGGGCGGCCTTTTCTAGCACGATAAAGCGCCAGGGTTCCAGTTTGCCGTGGTCCGGTGTGCGGGCGGCGATGGTCAGAAGGTCCTGCAATTCGGGCCTTGTCGGGACCGGTGTCGTCAGCGTTTTCGCTGGCCGCGAGCGGCGGTTAGCGAGGAAAGACACGGCGGCGGGATTTGCCTCTGGCATGGGGTCGGCTCCTTGGTTCGAGGCAAGAGGTATTCGCGCACGCCCCGGATTTCCAGAGGGGGCGCGCAGATCAGGGTAGGGCGTCGGCCATTTCTGCGATCAGGCCGCTTGCGAAGGCCTCGAACGCCTTGCCAGGCTGGCGTTCTCTGAGGGTTTCCGCGAAGGGGTCGGGAGCGTCGATGGATGACCCGGACATTTCCTGCAACGTGGCGTGGCCGCAAAACGGGACGTACATTTCGGAATAGCCGCCTTCATGCGCCATGACGAGGCGGCCCTGGCAGATGTCGCCGGCAAGGTCGAGCACGCGGCGGGTCATTTGCCGGAAGGTGTCGACCGAGCAAAGCATGCGCCCCAAAGGATCGAAGGCTGCGGCGTCAAAGCCGCAGGCGATGACGATCACGTCAGGCTTGAAGGACTGAATCGCCGGGATCGCGAGGCGGTCGATGGCTTCCAGCCAGGTGTTGTGCCCTGCGCCGGGCGGCAGCGGAATGTTGAGGTTGGTGCCTTCGCCGTGGCCCTCGCCGCGGTCTTTGAAATCACCTGTGTCGAGGGGATAGTTGCGTTCCTGATGCAAAGAGACCGTCAGGACGTCGTCGCGGTCATAAAAGATGGCTTCGGTGCCGTTGCCGTGGTGGACGTCCCAGTCAAGCACTGCGACGCGGCCTGTTTTGCCGTCGGCAATGGCGGCTTCGACGGCGATCGCGATGTTGGCGAGGAGACAGAAGCCGTTTTGCCAGTCGCGAAGGCAGTGGTGACCTGGCGGGCGCGTGAGGGCGTAGGCGTTGGTGAATTCGCCGTCCAAGACCGAAAAGAGCGCGGCTTTGGCCTGCCCTGCGGAAAGCGCGGCAAGTTCGTAGCCACCGGGGCCGTAGGGCGCGCGCAGGCCGGTTTCACCGCCGCCCTTGTCCGAGGTCTTCCTGAAGGTCGTGAGGAAATCGCCGGTGTGGACCCGGATCAGGTCGATCTGGCTTGCGGGTGGAGCGCGCATGACGGTGAGATCGTCCATCAGGCGCGTGACGTTCATCAGGTTGACGAGGCGACGCTTGGTTTCGGGATTTTCGGGCAAGCCGCCCGTGGCGGCCGGTTGTATCAAACCGCCGACGGGCGCCAAGAAGGAATAATTGCCACCAGAATGCCAGAAGCTTTGCTCGTCGTAAAAAAAGGCGGTGCTCATGTCGGGAACTCGGTTGACTGGATCATTTAGGCGCGTCGGGTTTGTTGCGCAGGTACACACCTTCGGGAAGATTGAGCGACGCTGTCAGATCGGCGATCTGTGCCAGCGACAACGTTATCTTCTGCATGGTGTCGGTGCGCGGATCGAGTTGTTCAATGGTCACGCAATCATCAAACGCCGTGACGATGATGTCTTCCTGACGGTGTGCTGCGGCATCATCCACAAGGGTGACGACCGTGGCGTCGAATTCGTGCTCGATGGTAAACATGGCCGCTAACGTGACGGCATCGGCGGGTCTTCGCAAGGGCAACTGCTTGAGAGTGGCGGTCTTTTCGTTATCGTGCCAGAGGTGAACCTATCAGCTGAGTGAGGAGTTTCGGTGATGCGGTCGGTGTGTATTTCTCTTGTGGCGATTCTGGGTCTGGCGGCCTGCGATATACAGGTCGAAGGGCCTTCCGGAGTCTCGCGGCCGACCGAGGCGCCGGTCAGCCAGTCGCGCACGGGCGGGCCTCAGTCTTTGGCCGATTTCCGTGCCGTGGTGCGTCAGGTTGAGCCCGTGGCCGAGCGCACCTGCCGCGAGCTACGGCCCCGCGCGAACTGCGATTTCCGCATTTTCATTGATGATCGTGAAGGATTGCCGCCGAACGCCTATCAGACGCTGGATGAAAACGGGCGACCTTTGATTGGATTCACGCCTGCGCTGTTTGCCGAGATGCGCAACCGGGATGAGTTGGCTTTTGCTTTGTCCCATGAGGCGGCGCACCATATCGAGGGGCACATTCCGCAAATCCAGAATTCTGCGGCCGCAGGCGCGATTTTGGGCACGCTGATCGGGTCCTTGGCGGGGCTCGATCAGGCAGGTGTTGAGACTGCGCAGAACATAGGCGGGACGATTGGTGCCCGACGCTATTCAAAGGGGTTTGAGCTTGAAGCCGATTCTCTTGGCGCACGCATCGCGCAGCGGTCCGGGTATGATCCTTTGCGGGGCGTCTTGTATTTTGCCCGATCCGCCGACCCCGGTGACCGGTTTCTGCGCACCCATCCCCCGAACGCGGACCGGATCAACACCGTACGACGCGCCATCGGTGGCTAGGCCGGAAATTTGATCTGGATCAGAGCGGTGGGGTTTTCTGTCAGGCAGGCTTGAGGCAACCAGACAGGAGAAACCCGATGAGCACAACATCCAAGACGGCCCACCATGAGCAGCTTTTGGAGCGTATGGCCACGCGAAATGGCGCGGATCTTGATCTTGCGCGTCAGTCCGGTTTGATCGACGGGACGGAAATCGTCGAGGCTTTGGTGGCTTGCATGGGTTGCAGCGACGCTGGCGGCTGCAAATCTCGGCTGGATCGTGATGTGCCGGGCTTTCCCGACTATTGCCGCAACGTGTCCATGATCCAGCGCGTGGAAGCTTTGACACATTGAGTTTTCTAGAGGCCCTTGCGGGCCTCTGTTTTGGATATTTTTGCCAAAAAGAAGTTAGCTATTGCGCTGACCCCAGAGGTCATACTCGCTGGCTTCGTCAATCTCGACGGTGACGAGATCGCCGGGTGCGAGGTCATTCGTGCTTTCGTCGATAAACAGGTTGCCGTCGATTTCGGGGGCGTCTGCCATGGTGCGGCAGGTGGCGATGCCGTCCTCGTCGATGTCATCCACGATGACTTGCAGGGTGGTGCCGACTTTCGCGGCCAGTTTGGCAGCGGAAATGGATTGGGCCTTTTCCATGAAGCGGTTCCAGCGGTCTTGCTTGATGTCGTCGGCGACATGATCCGGCAGCGCGTTTGAACGCGCGCCGTCGACGTTTTCGTATTTGAAACAGCCGACGCGGTCGAGTTTTGCTTCGTCGAGCCAGTCCAGAAGTGTCTGGAATTCGGCTTCGGTTTCGCCCGGGTAGCCGACGATGAAGGTTGAGCGCAGAGTGATGTCCGGGCAGTCGGCGCGCCACGCTTGGATTTCGTCCAGTGTGCGGGCGGATGCTGCGGGGCGGGCCATACGTTTCAGCACGTCGGGGTGTGCGTGTTGGAAGGGTATGTCGAGGTAGGGCAGGATTTTCTGCTCTGCCATAAGTGGGATCATCTCGCGCACGTGAGGGTAGGGGTAAACGTAGTGGAAGCGGGTCCAGACGCCGAGGGTGCCGAGGTCGCGGGCAAGGTCTAGAATCGGGGCTTTGGTGTCGCGGTCTTTCCAGTCGGTGCCGTAGGCGGAGGTGTCCTGACTGATGACGAGGAGTTCCTTCACGCCGTTTTCGACCAACTTTTCGGCTTCGCGCATCACCGCCTTCAGCGGGCGCGAGGAGAGGCGGCCGCGCATGTCGGGGATGATGCAGAATTTGCATTTGTGGTTACAGCCTTCGGAGATCTTCAGGTAGCTGTAGTGCCTTGGCGTGAGTTTGATGCCTGTGGCCGGCATCAAGTCGATGAAGGGATCGGGGCTTGGCGGGACGGCGTTATGGACGGCGTCGAGGACGTGTTCGTATTGGTGCGGGCCGGTGACGGCGAGCACTTTGGGATGCGCGCCGGTGATGTAGTCGGGTTCGGCGCCGAGGCAACCGGTGACGATGACTCGGCCATTTTCGGTCAGTGCTTCGCCGATGGCGTCGAGGCTTTCGGCCTTGGCGCTGTCGAGGAAGCCGCAGGTGTTCACGATGACCGCGTCCGCGCCGGAATAGTCAGGGCTGATCGCGTAGCCTTCTGCGCGCAGGCGTGTGAGGATGCGTTCGCTGTCGACCAGGGCTTTGGGGCAGCCGAGGGAGACCATGCCAATGGTCGGTTGTCCGGGGCGCGCGGCATCGGGGACGCGGGCGCGGGCAAGGTCGGGGCGCAGGTTTGGCGGGTTTTGGGTCATAGCTGCGCTATAGCGGGAGAATCTGGAAGGCTCAACGACGCAGGTGCCGCATACGTGGGGCGGATTCAGCTTGCGATGGCGCGGGTCGGGAAACTTTGTGGCGCCGCGGCGACGGACCAGTTCCCAATGTAGCGGGTGATCTTATGGACGGGGCGGCTTTGCCAATAGGGTGGCCCTGAAGCATGTCGACGCTGATACGTCTCAGGATTGGACGCTGGCTTCCGGTTTCGACACCCTCGGTGATGATTGTCGTTGCATGTTGTGGCCGAGATCGGTGAGGGCCTGCACAATGGCGTAGTCTTTCGGGTCATTCACGAGGCCAATCACGAAGTTCGTGTCGATTTTCAAAGCCGTGCAGCGCAGGAGTTTCCGGATTGATATCGACGAGCTGCCGGTACCGAAATCATCGAGCGCAAAGAACATGCCCATTTTGCGGATCGCCTTCAGGAGGGGGGCAAATCATCCAGATTGAACGCGTTCCGGTCGCTTTCGGTCACCTCATCGCCAGAAAACGGGCCGGGAGATTGCGTTCCCTGTCCATCGTCGTGAGCGTCTTAACCAAATCGGTGTACTTGAGGTGGCTTTTGCCGAGGTTCAGGCACGCGCTGATGTCTAAGCCTAAGCTGTGAGATCGTTGACAACGGCGCGGGCCAGAAATCCAAGTGTCAGATGATGCTATCTGACCAAGGCGTCGACGCCCTCGAACACACCGCTTTGCGCGTTGATGATTGGCTGAACATCGGCCGCGATATCGCCAGCGCAAGCGGCGTTCTGAGTGCTGTTGATTTCCCATAGTCGGCGTTCGAAAGCGCCGGTCATGCCTTGCGAGCGTCCCCGAAGCCGGAACGCTGATCTTTCTTGAAGCTTTAAAGGGCAGGTCCGCGGCTTTCATCAGTTCGGCAATTGCACTGAGGGCAAGATCGCCCACGGGGGCCCGTATTGATCATTGATTTCCTTGAATTTATTCGCGTCGATCTGGACAAGGCAAGCACGGCGGCACGCCAAATCGCAGTCCTGGATCATGCGATTTACCTTGTTGCTGAAGCCAAATCTGTTGAGCGTTCTGGTCAATGGATCGCGCTCGGCAAGAAAACGGGCATGCTGCTCAAATATCTCTTCCGCCCGGCGCGATTTTGCGACCGCGTGAAAGGCAATGACCTCAAAGCTGGAGGTGATGCCGACGGGAACCCCTGTGACGATCCAGAAAATACCTCGAAACGGGATGGCATGGTCCGTTATGTCGTGAACCATGTGCAGAGTGAATGTCCGACCGCCGATGAGAGTCTGGGTTCTGTTCACACTTCCCATCAGGCGTTCACCATGAAGAGACGGATAGCAGTATAAGGTGACCCGGGTGTCGACGTCGGATGATTGCGCAATCTCCCTTTTGGCTTCTGAGGGGATAGCGGTTTCCGGTGGATCGCTTTGTAAGCGTCCCGAGGAATTCCCTTCTAACAAGGCATGAAGGGCGGCGATGGTATTAATGCTGCGGCTTCCAGGCCATCGAATATGAGATCGGCCTATTGCCGCGATTCTGACCCTACGGAGGGTTCAAGCCATTGGTTGACGACAGGGCGCGCCACAAAGGCCTGCAAAGAGACAAACCAGACCGGCCAATACCATCTGCTGTAGCGACCAGCGATTTGCCAGCCGGGTCAATACCATCATTCTACCAATTCGTACTGCACCCCTCAGGGCTTGGAACAGGTCGGATGCTCTCAAATCACGACAATCAGCGAGCATTGGTAAACGGCTGACTAAACAGTCTGACGCTGCTTGGCCTAGCGGCGGCGGTCGCGGCGGCTGCTCATGGGCTGGAACGCGACACTGACGTGTGCTTCGCAGTAGGGCTTGCCCTGCTGCACCGACAGGCCGCAGAACCAGAAGTCCTCGGTTGCGGGATCGCCGATTGGCCATTTGCAGGTCCGTTCAGTCAAATCCATCAGACCGATCCGCTTGGCGGTCTTTTCGACCTCGCGCACATTGGCGAGCGTTTCGGGGCTGATTTCGTTTGCCGAGGGCTGTGGCGGAAGCGGTTGGCCCGCCGGGACAATCGGTTTTCTGGGCGTGACTGTCACCTCGATAACCTTGTCCTGCGGCGCGACTTTCGCCGCCGGCTTGGCTGCGGGCGCGGAGGTGTCCGCTTTTGCCGCCTTGCGTTCGGGCGCGGGGGTCGATGAGGCGCCAGCGCGGTTCGAAAGGCCAAGGCGATGCACCTTTCCAATGACGGCATTGCGGGTCACACCACCAAGTTCTTTGGCGATCTGGCTGGCCGACTGGCCTTCGCCCCACATCTTTTTCAGTGTCTCTACCCGCTCGTCAGTCCACGACATGGATTTTTCCTCGGCCTCGATTGTTGAAGGCTTATATTAAGCACCGGCGCAGGCGGTCACAAGGCGCGTGACGCATGAATAACCCAGAGATCCGCGCAAAGTTTGCGGCCTGACGCAGGGATGCACCGGTTTTACGCCAATATCACGCTCGACAAGACGCCATGGATCGCCTATCCGGGCGCCATGACGATGACTGGACATACCGCGCTTCGACGCCGACGCTGAAGCGTCGCTTTTCCGCACTTACCTGTGCGTCCAGTCTTTCATGCCTTCCAAAATGTTGACACGCCTGACCGCCACTGGCACGTCTCAGGCTTCTGAATAAAGGTTCAAGCCGATGATCCCGTCGATCCTGCCCACTTACAACCGCGCGCCGATGTCCTTTGTAGCCGGCGAAGGCGCCTGGCTGATCGAGAAGGATGGCCGCCGATTTCTGGATCTTGGCGCCGGGATCGCGGTGAACTCACTCGGGCACGCAAACCCCGATCTGGTCGCGGCCCTGACCGAGCAGGCGGGCAAGCTTTGGCATACTTCGAACCTCTATGAGATCCCGGGCCAGCAGGAGTTGGCGGACCGCCTCGTTGATGCGACTTTTGCGGATACGGTGTTCTTTACCAACTCCGGCACCGAGGCTTGTGAGTTGGCGGTGAAAATGGCGCGGAAACACTGGTTCGAGAAGGGCGAGGATCGCTTTGAGATCATCGCCTTCACCGGGTCTTTTCACGGGCGTTCGGCTGCGGGAATCGCAGCAGCCGGGTCTGAAAAAATGACCAAGGGCTTCGGTCCGTTACTGCCGGGCTTCACCCATGTCGCATTCGGCGACCACGAGGGGCTGCGTGCGGCGTTGAACGACAAGACAGCGGCCGTCATCATCGAACCCATCCAGGGCGAGGGAGGAATTATTCCCGTGCCTGATCAGTGCCTCAAGGGGCTGCGCGATGCCTGTGACGCTGTCGGCGCCTTGTTGATCTTTGACGAGGTGCAATGCGGCATGGGCCGTACGGGCAAGCTTTTTGCGCATGAGTGGTCCGGTGTCACGCCTGACATCATGATGGTTGCAAAAGGAATTGGCGGCGGCTTCCCGCTCGGCGCCGTGCTGGCGACCGAAGCGGCTGCGGTTGGCATGACAGCGGGCAGCCACGGGTCGACCTATGGTGGCAATCCGCTTGCGATGGCGGTTGGAAATGCCGTTATGAAGATCGTCGCAGACGACGCTTTTCTCGCCGAGGTAAACCGGAAATCCGGTGCGATGCGGCAGGGGCTTGAAGGTCTGGTGGCAAATCACCCGGATGTCTTTGAGGCCGTGCGCGGCGCGGGCCTCATGCTTGGCCTCAAATGCAAAGTGCCCAATACGGACGTCGTAAAGGCTGGCTATGACGCGCAAATCCTGACCGTCCCGGCTGGCGATAACGCCATCCGCATCCTGCCGCCACTGAATATCCCCGATGAGGATATCTCCGAGGCGCTACGACGTCTTGACCAGGTGGCGGCAAGCCTCTGACTTTCTTTTTGGTCCAAATATCCCGGGGGAGTCCGCGAAGCGCGAGGGGCAGAGCCCCAACTCCGGCATCGAAAGCGATACTGACATGAGCCATTTTCTCGATATCCACAAAACCCCGCCAGAGGCGCTGCGGTCTATCCTCACATCAGCGGCAAACATGAAATCCGCCCGTGCAGGGCGCACGCGAGGGGCAAAGGACGATGACCCTGCTCTCGAGGGGCGGATGGTCGCGTTGATTTTCGAAAAACCTTCGACCCGGACGCGCGTTTCTTTCGATGTCGGCGTGCGGCAGATGGGCGGGGAAGTGATGGTCCTGTCGGGCAAGGAAATGCAACTGGGCAGCGGCGAGACGATCGCTGATACGGCGCGTGTTCTCAGCCGGTACGTGGACCTGATAATGATCCGCACATTCGAAGAAGAGGCCCTGCTCGAGCTTGCCGACCATGCCACCGTGCCGGTGATAAACGGACTGACGAACCGCAGCCATCCCTGCCAGATCATGGCCGATATTCTGACCTTTGAAGAGCATCGCGGCCCGATTAAGGGTAAGAAAGTCACATGGTTAGGCGACGGAAACAACGTCTTTGCCAGTTTCGCGCATGCGGCTGGTCAGTTCGGATTTGACCTGACTTTCGCGGGCCCTCCGACGCTTGATCCTGAAGCCGAGTTTGTCGCGCTGGCGCGCTCGAAAGGCGTCAAGGTCGAGATCGTCCGTGATCCGGTTGAAGCCGTCGACGGTGCCGATCTGGTGGTGACGGACACCTGGGTGTCGATGCATGACAGTCAGACGACGAAAGAGCGGCGCCACAACCAGTTGCGCCCTTACCAGGTGAACGAGGCGTTGATGTCACACGCCAAGACGGACGCCTTGTTCATGCATTGTCTTCCGGCTCACCGCGAGGAAGAGGCGACGAGTGCTGTGATGGACGGACCAAACTCGGTGATCTTCGACGAAGCCGAAAACCGGCTGCATGCCCAGAAGGCCATCATGCGGTGGTGTCTGGGCGTTTAGCGGTCAGGCGCGGATCGTTGCCGGCCCGTCCTTGACGGCGGCCAGAGCGTTCCAGGTAACGGAATGCGCAGGCGTTGGAACTCCGAGTTCCTTGCCCAAAGCGTGCACGCGGCCCGAGAGCCATTGAAGTTCGGTAGGTTTGCCCGCCTCGATGTCCACCAAAAGCGACGACGACTGTGCGCCGGGCTGCGCGCCGTATGTCCGGAAAACTGTCTCGCGGTGGTCTGGATCAAGCTGGATGCCCTTGGCAGATGCAACTGCGATGGCTTCGTCAATCATCTGAGCCAAAAGGACTTTTGCTTCCTGCGAGGCAAAGACCCCGCCCAAGGGGAGCCGGGTGAGCGCGGTGACGCCGGCGATTGACGCCTGGGCCGTGAATTTGCTCCAGACAACCTTTTCCGCATCCCGCGAGCGCGTGACGTCGATGGCTTCGGCGCGGTCGATTTCGTCGAAGAGCGCGGCCATGGTTGCGTCGCCGTTCAGATCATCCACAAGCATTTGATGCTTGCCGCCGGGGGTCATGATCGTGCCGGGTTCCTTAATATCGGCGGCAAGGTAGATGACACCCTGAGCGATGCGGTCTGCGTTGGTGAACTGTGCGATCATCGGCTTGGCATCAATACCGTTTTGCAGGGTTATAATGCGTGTAGTTTCTGTAATCATTGAGGAAAACTGACGTGCGACGTCATTGAGGTCCGGCAATTTGACGGTTGCCAGAATGATGTCGACCGGGCCGATCGCGGCGATGTTGTCGGTGGCTTCGATGCTGGTGAGATGTGCGCAGCCAAAGGGGCTTTCGATCCGCAGTCCGTTCTGTCTGATCGCGTTCAGATGACCGCCGCGCGCCACAAGGGTGACCTGGTTGCCGGTTTGCGACAGCCGTCCACCAAGATAGCCGCCAATTCCACCGGCGCCGATAACTGCGATTTTCATGGAGCTCTCCGTAAGTCAGTGCAAGCGCGCGTGGACGATGTAGGCCGAGATCGCTTCTTCACCCAAGGCGCGCATGGCTTCAAGTCTATGATATCCTTCAATCAATACGAACTTATCGCCGTCCTTGCGGACGCGGATCGGGGTGATCTGGCCGTGTTCCAGGATGTCTGTCGCAAGGGCTTCGACCTTGTCGGGATCAAGTGTTTTCGCCCGTTTGACCGGCACGCGAATGTCGTCAATGGCAAGGTTCTGTTTCTGCAACATGCGCGAAAGCCTAGCACGAAGTTTGGGGCCTGTATCGGATTTTCGCAACGCGCGGTGGGCGGCCTCGCCCTGAAACGGTGCGAAATGGGGCGGCCAGGAAAACAAGGGGTATCCCGGCAAATTACAACGTCGGTATCGCGTCGGTGCAACGTTGGTATCACGTCGGTGCACGTTGCTATTCACGCCGGCAACACCACGAGATGTGGTGTTTGACGTCAGAAAGGTGAACAAGCTCTTAACGCGGAAGGCGGATCGGTCTTATAGTGGGTCGAACCGGCGATTTGAGGGGTGCGACATGGCACAGTCCGACGAAGACAAAACTGAGGGTCGTCTGAACGGCGAACAGATTGAGCCGACAGGGGACGAGAACCTGTTCCTGCGACTGGTCTATATGATCATCATCGCGCTGATGATTTCCATCGCGCAAACGGTTCTTGGGTTCATGACCGTGGTGCAGTTCGTGATCATGCTGATCAATAACAAGGAGCCGAATGAACGCATTGCCGAGTTCGGCACGGACTTGGGTATCTGGATCGCCAAGGCCGCGCGCTTTCAGACCGCTGCAAGTCAGGTAAAGCCCTGGCCCTGGACAGAACTGGACTGAGGTTTGTCCGGCGTTGCGACGTCGCCGGTCTGAAGCTCCGGAACCGATGGCCGGAAACGTGAGGTACGAGATATCTGTGGCTTGATCTTGGGGCGTCCGGGCTGAAGGCGATTGTATTTGACGACGCGCACCAAGTCGTTGTGCAGGCGAGCGGACGCCCTTGGTTAGTGCGTCGGTTCGGGTTGGTTTACTTGGGGTGGAGCACGCGACGGACAAGGCGGCGCGGTTCTTGAGCACCTTTCCTTAGTCATCTGTGCTTTGATGCATTTCAGCGAAAAATTGTGATATGTGTGGAGCTTAGGCCGTCGGACAAACTGTCGGTGAGTGTAGGAGGCGTAACATTGGGTGAGAAGTTTGGGCGTTCCGGGTACGACGCTGCCGCCTGGCTGGTCCGATTTGGTCTGGTCGTTGCCCTGACGGTTTTGCCCTTTGCGGTCGTGGCCGAAACAGAGGCGCGGTTGATCCACTTCACAGAAGACGGACGCCAGGGCGGCACGCCTTTGTTGCCCGGCTTTGCGATGCATTCCGTGTGGTCGGGCATGGGGCAAGCCGAGTTCGGCACGATTTTCATTGCGGTGTCCAACCATGATGAAGTGCTTGGAAATGTCGCGATTTTTGCGCTTGATCCGGGGGCGGATCGAATGCGTTTCGTCAATGACATCAAATCTGTGTCCGAAGCCGCGGGCAATTGGCTGGAGGGTGAGGGACAGTACAAGGTCCACACATTCCTTGAGCAAGCTTCGGACGGGCGGTTATATTTCGCGACTATGCCGGCGACCAAGCCTGCGGGACGTCGCGGCGCGCATCTCTATGCGCTTGATCCTGCGACCGAGCAGATTGAGGACGTCTCGTCGCAGTTGCCGTACACGGTAACGCGAGAGGGAAAGATTGTCGGCGGTCGTGGTGTTTTACTGGAGGAGTTGGGGATCAAGGGGCTGGGAGCGCATGTCGAGTTTGAAGACATGCTTTATCTGATGGCACACGACAACGGCGCGCTGTTGCGGCTTGATCTTAGGACGGGGAGCGTATTGGCCATCGGGCATTCGCCGCGGGTGTCTTATGCGTTTCACGTCGATGCGGAAGGGGATGTGTATTACCTCGGGGGGACGCCGGGTGAGGCGCAGGCATTTCTTCATTTTGATGCGCAAACAGGAGAGACGACGCCTTTGGTGTCCGGGATTTCGGAAGACGAAGAGGTCGGGATGATCGTGGCGACGGCGAACCCGGATTTGATCCTTGTTTTACTGGCCAAGTCGAAAGAAGTCTTCCCGGTCCAGACTAAGTCGGAAAAGCGGTTGCGGGGCGGGACGTCTTGCGGAGAGAATTGGTGGCGGTTGTTCAATATGACGGTTTCACCGGACGGGAAGGACGTCTATTTCGTATCCAACAACAACAGTCGCGCGGCAATCTGGCGGGCACCTGTGGGTGGCGGGAAATGCGTTGAGGTGTTGGATGCCGAGGGCCTGTTGGGGTCGCGAAATCTGGCATTCGGGGGGCGAAATATCTGGGTGGGTGACCGCTTTTATACTCCTGTCTGGACGCATGAGGGCCCGAACGATCTGGCAATTTTGGAAGTGACGGTGGAGTAGGGTGCCCGCAGGCGATCGCGGCCACTTGCCAACCTCTCCAAACCCCTACATATCACCGGTATGACCGATCTCGCACATATCCGGAACTTCTCGATCGTGGCGCATATTGACCACGGAAAATCCACTTTGGCGGATCGCCTGATCCAGCTGACGGGCACTGTTGCCGAGCGCGATATGAAAGCGCAGATGCTGGACAGCATGGACATTGAGCGTGAGCGCGGGATCACGATCAAGGCCAACACCGTGCGCATCGAATATCCGGCAAAAGATGGGCAGACCTATATTCTGAACCTGATCGACACGCCCGGACATGTGGACTTTGCCTATGAGGTTTCGCGGTCAATGCAGGCCGTTGAAGGGTCTTTGCTGGTTGTGGATGCGTCGCAGGGCGTCGAGGCGCAGACCTTGGCGAACGTGTATCAGGCGATTGATGCGGACCACGAGATCGTGCCGGTTCTGAACAAGATCGACCTGCCGGCAGCGGATGTTCAGCGGGTGTCGGAGCAGATCGAGGATGTGATCGGGATCGATGCTTCGGACGCGGTGCAGATTTCGGCCAAGACGGGGCTGGGTATTCCGGAAGTGCTTGAGGCGATCGTCGCGCGGTTGCCTGCGCCCAAGGGTGACCGGGATGCACCGTTGAAGGCGATGCTGGTGGACAGCTGGTATGATTCCTATCTGGGTGTCGTCGTGATGATCCGGGTGATTGACGGGGTGATCCGCAAGGGTGACCAGGTCAAGATGATGCAGACTGGCGCGAAATACGGGATCGACAAGCTGGCCGTGCTGAAGCCGCAGATGGTCGATATCAAAGAGCTTGGACCGGGCGAGATCGGTATTCTGACGGCCTCGATCAAGCAGGTGCGCGATACCAAGGTCGGCGATACGATCACTCATGAAAAGAAGCCTTGTGCCAAGCCCTTGCCTGGATTTGCGCCATCGGTTCCGGTGGTATTCTGCGGGCTGTTTCCGGTGGATTCGAACGACTTCGAAGACTTGCGCGATGCGATCGAGAAACTTGCGTTGAACGATGCGTCTTTCACCTATGAGATGGAAACTTCAGCCGCGCTGGGCTTTGGGTTTCGCTGCGGGTTCCTTGGGCTGTTGCATCTTGAGGTGATCCGGGACCGGATCGAGCGCGAGTATGACATTGATCTGATCACCACGGCACCGAGCGTTATTTATGACGTGTTCATGCGCGACGGCTCGAAGATCAAGCTGCACAACCCGGCGGATATGCCAGATATGAGCCTTGTGGATCACATCGAGGAGCCGCGCATCAAGGCGACCATTCTGGTGCCGGACGAGTATCTCGGGGATATCCTGAAGCTGTGTCAGGACCGGCGCGGGGTGCAGTTGGATCTGACCTATGCGGGCAGCCGGGCAATGGTGGTGTATGACCTGCCGCTGAACGAGGTGGTGTTCGATTTTTATGACCGGCTGAAGTCGGTGACCAAGGGATATGCGTCTTTCGATTACCAGATGATCGGTTATGCGGCGGATGCTTTGGTAAAAATGTCCATCCTTGTGAACGACGAGCCTGTCGATGCGCTGTCGATGATGGTGCACCGCGATCGGGCCGAGACACGGGGGCGGGCGATGGTGGAAAAGCTGAAAGAGCTGATCCCGCGCCACATGTTCAAAATCCCGATCCAGGCGGCTATTGGCGGCCGCGTGATCGCGCGCGAGACCTTGTCAGCGATGCGCAAAGACGTGACAGCGAAGTGTTACGGCGGCGACGCGTCCCGGAAGCGCAAATTGCTGGATAAACAAAAGGCGGGTAAAAAGAAGATGCGCCAGTTCGGGAAGGTCGAGATCCCGCAGGAAGCGTTTATCAATGCGCTGAAGATGGATGGGTGAGTGCGAACCACAGGTTTCAATGAACTGACAAAGTGGTCGAACCTTGCGCGGCTTGCTTCCGGGAATTTGCCTAAGCTTACGATAGTTGCGCCTTTCGTCGCGTTCATAATCCTGCACAACGAACCTCTTCAGCCTGTTCTTGAACTTTCCGACAACCGACATTCGAATCCCGTTATTGATTATCTGGCACTTGCACGCTTCGATATTTTTTATCTCGGACTGATTATTATCGGGCTGGGGGTTGGGCTATTCTCTCTTTTCAGTCCGAAGCAGGTCACTGGTTATCGGAGCTATGATGCATTTCTTGAGGCAAAGCTGCGCTCGCAAAGTCCGAATTCAGTCATTGGAAGCCTCCGACTGTCTTTGGAGAAATTTCTGGCGGCATCTCGTGAGGAACCGGCCCTCGTCGATCCACATGGCCATAAAGCAAGCTTTCCGAGACGATTTAACGAGAGCATGGCGGCTTTGCTGGAGAATGCGCTTAGCCGCGAAGAGCTAAGCGAACATCAGCTTCTAAAGGACAATGACGAGCCAGCAATTGATCGAATCTTGCAGATCATGCACCACCGAGAGCCGTCTCAGCGTAGTATTTGGAAGCACCTTTTCGCCGCGATGCCACAGAATGCGGTCGACATCTACCGTATTGAATACCTTGTCGCGGACTACTCCAGACCCGCGATGCGGCTTTCAGTATTCTGCTTCTTGGGAATTGGCATCTGCGTGATGCTGGTGCCGACGATTATCACGACCTTTCTTGTCATCGATGATTTGACGAATGCTGGCGCCGTTGCTGTGAGCACGCAATAACTCAACGCCGACAGGGGTTTTCTTCTCTTTTTGGTACCCTACGGTTGCAATACACCGCCAAACCCATGCCACAATTCCCTGTCATCTCCCTCGCTGCACGCAACCTAAAAGGGAAAAGCACGTGGAAATTGTCTGGAGCCTCACGCCTCTTGGTTGGGCGGTCCTTATCCTTGGATACACCTGTGGTGTGATCCTAATGTACAAACTGATGGTCCGCACGATCCGCCGGAACCGCGACAGCGCGGACGTCTGAGCGCGGTTTTTCTCGACAGGGGTGCGTAAAAGGCGCAGGCTTTCCTCATAATAATAGGGGAGCAATCAACCATGTCACCAGAACTACGCCAATCAATCGTGCATTCACGCACGACGAATTACATTTCCATAATGACGGCCACGATCCTCGTTTTTGCAATCATCGGGGGCGTTCTGCATTTGGGCGACGGGGCCTATTCGGCGCCTTTGATGGTGCTGACGCTGACAGTGACAGTCTTCGGCGTGCTCGCTGGCGGGGTGGCGCTGGACGATCTGGCAAACCTCAAGAGCGACATGACGGACGAGATCCGCGCAACGGGCTATGGCAAAGGGATCGAGGCGCGCGACTTTGGCAAGCTCAAGATGATCTCAAGCACGCTGATCGGTCTGACCGGACTGGCGTCGGTTCTGGCGATCCTGCTTTAGGCGGTCAGAACAGGTCGCGACCGCGGTCTTCGGAGGCCGAGTCGATGGCGACGGCGCCAACCGCGCCGATTGCGACCGGGACGCAGCCCGACAGGGCTGTGAGCGCGGCGATCAGGACTGCGAGGCGGGCGAGGGTCTTGGACATTGTGGTCTCCTTTGCCTGCCAGCTTGGCTGTGGTTTTGACGCGCGGCAAGGGGATTTCCGGGGTTCGTTGGGGTTGATGGGGCCAGGTTGGCGTGATTCAATCGCTGTGAGAACGGGTAGGAGACGGCTTTGCGGTTCTGGCAGATCGGTGGTGTGGCGTTACTGGGGCTTGGGCTTGGTCTGAGCGCGGCGGACGCGCGGGAGCGGCTTGGCTGGTCCCTGGCGATCTCGAATGATTCGATCGGCGAGTTTCTGGACCGGTGGCAGAGTTCTTCGGTGCAGTTCGGGACGTTTTACGGGCCGGAGTGGTCGGGGGTGGCACCGGAGCGGTTTGGCGAGATGCTGGAGTTCCGGTTTCGCACGGATATTCTGACACCGGCCAGTTTGGATGCGCCCGATCCCGATGATCGCCGCCACGCCGGGGTTTTGGCGTTTGGCGTGCATACGTACGCGACGCCGGGGGCCTTGGAGGTGCAGGGCGGCGTCGATCTGGTGGTTGTTGGGCCGCAGACGGGTTTGCTGGGTTTGCAGCGGGAATCGCACAAGGTTTTGGGGTTCACGGTGCCCGAGCTGGAGGATTTCCAGATAGAGGATACGGCGCGGCTCGATTTCAGTGGTGAGGTAGCGCGGGTCTGGGATTTCGGGGCGGCGCGGGTACGACCGTTTGTTGCGGCGCAGGTGGGGTCCGAGGATTTCGTGCGGGCTGGTTTTGATGTGACGTTTGGGGCTTTGGGGCGCGGGGATCAGATGGTTCGGTCGGTGACGACCGGGCATCGGGTGCCGGTGGGCCTTGGGACCGATGACGGGTTCAGCTTTGTTTTTGGAGCGGATGTGGCGCGCGTGGTGGACAGCATTTATCTGCCCGAAAACCTTGGATATGAGCTGACGCCTTTGCGCAAGCGTGTGCGGGCCGGGGTGCATTTTGGGGCTGATCCGTGGGATGTGTTTTACGGCATTGCCTGGCTTGGCGAGGAGTTTGAAGCGCAGCCTGAAGGGCAGCTTGTGGGGACCTTCCAGATTGCGTGGCCATTCTGAGCCAGCCCGTTATTTCTAGCATGTTGACAGGGGTGATGCCCCGGCCTATACGCCGGGCTTCATTGGTGTTGGTGGCCCTCGCAAGAGGATCCCTGTCAGGCCACGGCGGATCGCAAGAACAGCCCGAAGCCAGAGGACAACGCCCTTCATAGTTCCCGGATGGGGACGCTCTAAGAAGGAGATCAGCCGTGACCAAACGCACGTCTGCCAAGTACAAAATTGACCGCCGGATGGGTGAAAACATCTGGGGTCGTCCGAAATCCCCCGTCAACCGCCGCGAATACGGCCCCGGCCAGCACGGTCAGCGCCGCAAGGGCAAGTTGTCCGACTTTGGTCTGCAGCTGCGTGCCAAGCAGAAGCTGAAAGGTTACTACGGCGACCTGACGGAAAAGCAGTTCAAGCGCATCTACGTCGAAGCTGCCCGTGTGAAGGGTGACACCGGCGAGAACCTGATCGGTCTTCTGGAGCGTCGTCTGGACGCTGTTGTTTACCGTGCCAAGTTCGTACCGACCGTTTTCGCAGCGCGCCAGTTCGTGAATCACGGCCACGTGACAGTGAACGGCAAGCGCGTCAACATCCCGTCCTACCGCGTAAAAGAGGGTGACGTGATCGAAGTGCGTGAGCGTTCCAAGCAGATGGCTCTGGTTCTTGAAGCCGCTGGCCTGCCCGAGCGTGACGTTCCAGATTATCTGGAAGTCGATCACTCGAAGATGACTGCGTCCTTCGTGCGTACGCCTGGTCTGGGTGATGTGCCTTATCCGGTTCAGATGGAACCAAACCTGGTTATCGAATATTACGCTCAGAACTAATCGTTCTTCTGAGTGCCGAGATTGGAAAGGCCGCCCCAACAGGGCGGCCTTTTTCGTTTATTGGCTTGGTGGCGCTGGGTTGAGCGGAGCGCCATTACTGCGGATAGTCGGCGAGAATCTTGTCGGCGATGATCTCGGCGGTCGCGGCGGAGAGTGTCCAGCCGAGGTGGCCGTGGCCAGTATTGTAGTAGACGCCGGGGCGTTTGCCGGGAGCGACGATGGGCACCATATTTGGCATCATCGGGCGCAGTCCGGCCCACGGGACGGCGTGTTCGGTTTGAACGTCCGGGAAGACGTCTTCGACCCATTTCACAAGCGGTCTGACGCGGTCGTCTCGGATATCCCAGTTGTAGCCGTTGAATTCGGCTGTTCCGGCAACGCGGAAACGGTCTTTGCCGAGGCGGCTGGTCACGACTTTGGCTTCGTCATCGAGAAGGCTGACCCAAGGGGCAGCAGCCTGGCTTTCCTCGTCGTCGAGTTTCACGGTGATGGAATAGCCTTTTACGGGGTAGACGTTGATCCGGTCGCCGAGGATTTTGCCGAACTTGCGGCTGCCAACGCCGGCGCAGACGACGATGCCGTCAAAGGCCGCTTCGTGGCGGAGTTTCTTTGAGTCTTTCCATGCCACGACGTGGCCGCAATCCTTTTGGGTGATCTCGGTCACATCGGCGTTGAAGTGGAAGTTGACGCCCTTTTTGCGACAAGCTTCGGACAGGCCCCGGCTGTAGAGGTGGATATCACCGGTTGCGTCGGACGCCGTGTAATAACCGCCGTAGAAGTCGCTTTTGATCGCAGGCTCCAGCTTTTTGATGTCTTCAGGCGTGACGGCTTCGCGGGTGAGGCCGCCTTCCGCCAAAAGCGCGTTCACTTCGGTGGCGTGGTCGTATTCTTTCTTGGTGTTGTAGATATGAAGTATGCCGCGCTCTTCGATATCGAAGGCAAAACCCTCTTTTGCAGCCGTCGTCCGCAGCAATTCGCGCGCGGCGATTGCAAGGCGCACAGTGTCGATGGTGTTCTGGCGATAGTGCGGGATGTTGGCGACGAATTCTGCCATCCATGAGTATTTGTGCCAGCTTGGCTTTGGATTGACGAGGAGCGGAGCGCCGCGTTTGAACATCCATTTCATGCCCTTGAAGACGGTGGACCAGCGGTTCCAGACCTCGGCGTTCGACGCGGAAAGTTGGCCACCGTTCGCAAAGGAGGTATCCATCGCAGCGTAGCGGTTCTGGTCGAAGACGGTGACGTCAAATCCCCGGTTCATCAGGGAATAGGCCGTGGTTACACCGGTCACACCGGCGCCGATGACAGCAATTTTCTTCATAAGGGTTCCCCCCAAAACAGATTCAGATCAGATGCGGATATCCGCACCGGCGATCCCCTCTGTCCCTGAACCTGAGAGTTTACGCAAAAGAGGTCTTTTGCTTTCTCCGTCGGTGGACCTGATGTGTCAGGCCGCTTTCCAGATTGTCAGTCCATAGTGCAGTTCATTTGCCTGAGAGTTTCCGGGGGGTTGCTCCTTCGGCGCCGGGATGAACCGATCTCTCCTGCACAGACCTTCGCGACATCGCTCCGATAGGAGCATTGTTGATTCGGAGCAAGCGATTTTATGTGCGGTCGACCCAGCCGCAGCGGGTCGACCGTTTTTGCGTGGCTTTGTTGCCTCAGGCGGCTTTCGCGGCGTGGCCCGAGCCGTAGCGTCCATAGAAGGTTTCGCCGGTTTCCGCGAGGTCGCGCAGCAGCGCGGGGGTCTCAAAGCGTATTCCGTGGGTTTCTGCCAGAGCGTCGCAGATTTCGACAGCTTTGGCAGCGCCGATCATGTCGAGCCATGAGAACGGACCGCCGGACCAAGGCGCGAAGCCCCAGCCGAGGATGGCGCCGACGTCGCCTTCGCGGATGTCGGTCAGCACGCCGTCTTCGAAAGAGCGGACAGCTTCGAGGGTTTGGGCCATCAATAGGCGGTGCTGGACCTCGGTGAGGGTAGGTTGGTCTTCGAGCAGCGGGTATTTATCGTGCAGGCCGTCCCACGTGCCGGTGCGTTTGCCGGCTTCGTCGTAGGCATACAGACCGGCTTTGGCACCGCGTCCAAGACGGCCTTCGCTTTCGAGCCAGAACAGGATTTCATCGGTGAAGGCATCCGAGTAGGCGTCGCCCATGGCGGCCTTGGTCGCGCGGGCGATAGAGGCGTTCAGGGTAATCGTTGTGTCGTCGATAAGCTGCAAGGGGCCGACAGGGAAGCCAAGGAGTTTGGCTGCATTTTCGATCAGCGCAGGTTCCACGCCCTCGCCGACCATGCGCAGACCTTCGCGGCCATAGGGCAGGATGCAACGATTGGCGTAGAAGAAGCGCGCATCGTTGACGGCGATCGGCGTCTTGCGAATCTGGCGCACGAAGTCGAGCGCCTTGGCCACGGCGCGGTCGCCGGTCTTGGCACCTTTGATGATCTCGACGAGCAGCATCTTGTCGACCGGTGAGAAGAAGTGGATGCCGATAAATTGCTCGGGGCGCGCGCTGGCCTTGGCAAGCTCGGTAATCGGCAGGGTCGAGGTGTTGGTCGCGAAGATCGCCGTGTCGGGGATGATCGGTTCGACTTTGGCTGTCATTTCCGCTTTGACTTTCGGGTCCTCGAAGACGGCTTCGACGATAAGGTCACAGCCTTTCAGGGCGTCGAGGTCGGTGGTCGCAGTGATGCGGTTGAGGACTTCTACTTTCTTTTCTTCGGTCACCTTGCGGCGTTGGATGCCTTTCTCGAGGATGCCTTCCGCATGGGCCTTGCCACGGTCGGCGGCGTCCTGATCGCGGTCTATGAGGACGACTTCGATCCCGGCATTGGCCGAGACATAAGCGATGCCCGCGCCCATCATGCCTGCACCGAGGATGCCGACCTTCTGGACGGTTTCATCAGCGACATCGGGGCGGTTCGCGCCTTTCTCAAGTGCCTGTTTGTTGACGAACAGCGAGCGGATCATTGCGGAGGAGCGTGGGTCCATCAGGATCGAGGTGAACCAGCGAGCTTCGATCTTGAGCGCGGTGTCGAAGGGGACAAGTGCGCCTTCATAGATCGAGCTGAGGAGGGCTTTGGCTGCCGGGTAGACGCCTTTGGTCTTACCGTTGATCATCGCCGAGGCTCCGACGAAGGTCATGAAGCCGGCAGGGTGGTAGGGCGCGCCGCCGGGCATTTTCCAGCCTTTTTGGTCCCAGGGTTTGACGATATCGGCGTCGGTGGCGTTCAGCACCCATTCCTTGGCGGCGGACATCAGGTCTTCGGCAGGGACGACCGCGTCGATGAGTTGCGCTGATTTGGCTTTCTTTGGGTCCAGCATCTTGCCTTCAAGGAGGACGGGAGCGGCAGCCATTGCGCCGACCATACGGGAATAGCGGGTCGTGCCGCCGGCCCCGGGGAAGAGGCCGAGAAGGATTTCCGGCAGGCCGATTCTGCCTTTCGGGGTGTCGGCCATGACGCGGTAGTGGCAGGCGAGGGCGATCTCGGTGCCGATGCCGGCGCAAAGGCCGGGGATGGCGCAAGCGATGGGTTTGCCGCCCTTGTTGGTCTTGGGGTCCATGCCCGCGCGTTCAACTTTGCGCAAGATGCGGTGGCCGTTCATCGTAAATTCGAACAGGGCGGGGGCTGGGTTTTCGCCGCCTTCCGCGCGGATGGTCGCCAATGTGTTCAGGTCCATGCCGCCTGCGAAGGTGTCTTTGCCGGAGGTGATCACGATGCCTTTGACGGCGCCGTCGTTCAGGCCCTTGTCGAGCGCCGCTTCGAAGGTCTCGAAGGCCTCGCGCGACAGGACGTTCATCGACTTGCCGGGAACGTCCCAAGTGATGACGGCGACGCCGTCGTCGTGGAGGTCGTAGGTGAAATCAGACATAGTATTGAACCTTTCGGGTCTTTCTAGATCGCCGTCCCAGAAACAGGGGCGCGGCTTGAACTTTTTTTGGTGTCGCCGTTTGAAGGCAGCAGGGTTC
This sequence comes from Boseongicola aestuarii, assembly GCF_900184815.1. Classification (GTDB taxonomy): domain Bacteria; phylum Pseudomonadota; class Alphaproteobacteria; order Rhodobacterales; family Rhodobacteraceae; genus Boseongicola; species Boseongicola aestuarii. The sequence continues at coordinate 144,603 of NZ_FXXQ01000009.1, forward strand.
GGATATCTTCCACCGTCGTGGGCAAGGTGAGGAACTCGAGTATTTCGAATTTCTGCGCGCCGTCGTCTTCGAAGATCGGAAGAACCTTACGTCATTGGAAACAGAACTCTCATCTTTGCTGTGCGACTTGGTGAATTTGTCCGAAACCTCTTTGCGTTGGTCTTTCGTTGGTTCCTCGTCGAAGTTCTGGTGATGCGACTGGGTGACCTGATTGGAAACGAGCAGGTCTTTGTCGTTGCTGAACATTTCCGCCAACTGTGCTTCGTTATCTATGATCACAACACGCGCAGGGCTGTAGGCCACAGTGGGCATCGAAAATTGGTCGGCAAGAACAGCGAATTCGCCAAGCACGAGTGCGGACTCGATCGTTTTGAAAGACTCTTTCAAAGTTTCGGTTTCGGGCTTCATGATTGGCAATACTTCCGGCTTGCAAGGGTCTCGGGCGCCGACGGATGTCAGACCCGTTCGATAATCGTCGCGGCCCCCATTCCGGAGGCCACGCAGAGAGTGGCCAAACCGAGCGTTTTGTCAGCGCGTTCCAATTCATCCAGCAGGGTGCCGATGATGATCGCGCCGGAAGCCCCGAGTGGATGGCCCATGGCGATGGCGCCGCCGTTCACGTTGACCTTGCTATGGTCGACGTCGAAGGCCTGCATGAAGCGCAGGACGACGGACGAGAAGGCCTCGTTCACCTCGAAAAGATCGATATCGCTGATTGAGATTCCGCTGTCGGCGAGGATTTTCTGGGTCGCGGGCACGGGGCCGGTCAGCATGATCGTGGGATCAGTGCCGATTTTGGCCGTGGCGCGGATGACGGCGCGAGGCTTGAGGCCGTGGGCTTGGCCGAACTCTTTCGAGCCGATCAGAACACCTGCCGCACCATCGACGATGCCGGATGAGTTTCCGGCGTGGTGGATGTGGTTGATCTTCTCAAGGTGCGGATACTTCATCATCGCGACGGCGTCGAAGCCGGGCATGACTTCGCCCTGATCTTTGAAGGCCGGCTTCAAGGCACCCAACGCCTGCATGTCGGTGCCGGGGCGCATGTATTCGTCGTGATCGAGGATAGGCAGGCCGTTCATGTCCTTGATGGCGATGATCGAGCGGTCGAACCGTTTTTCCTGCCACGCCTTGGCGGCGCGGTCCTGGCTTGCGACGGCGAGTGCGTCGGCATCATCACGGGAGATGCCGTATTCCGTCGCGATGATGTCGGCCGAGATGCCTTGCGGGACGAAGTAGGTGTTCATGGCGATGGAGGGATCGACTGCGATTGCGGCACCGTCGGCACCCATAGCGACGCGGCTCATGCATTCGACGCCTCCTGCGATGTAACCGTCGCCGGCACCACCTTTGACCTGATTGGCGGCGAGGTTCACGGCTTCCATGCCGGAGGCGCAGAAGCGGTTGATCGAGAGACCGGGGATACGTTCGTCGAGGTTCGAAGCGAGAACCGCGGTGCGTGCAAGGCATCCGCCTTGTTCCATGACCTGGGTTGCGTTGCCCCAGATCACGTCTTCAACGGTATGGCCTTCAAGGTTGTTGCGCGATTTCAGTGCGTTCAGCATGTGGGCGGACAGCTTGGCGGGTGTCACTTCGTGCAGGCTGCCGTTGGCACGGCCTTTGCCGCGAGGGGAGCGAACGGCGTCGAAAATGTATGCGTCGCGCATGGCGAAATCCTTGTGTTCAGGCCCGATCCGCAGGGGATCCGGGCATCAAGTCGTAGGGATGTTTCCATCCGGGTGTATCGGCAAGGCGGTCAAGCCAGCGGTCAATGTTGGGCCAGTCGGCGCGATCGAAACCGAAGGGTTCCGGGTAGTAGAGGTAGCCACAGCACGAGAGATCCGCATTTGTGACGTTGCGACCGACAATGAAGTCACGTGACGTGAGATGGGTGTCGAGGACTGTATAGGCGGCTTTGAGGCGGCCTTGGGTGAAGGCGATCACCTGTTCGGGGCGCTTTTCCGGGGCGAGAAAGTTCATCAGGAATCGCAGCATTCCGGCCTGACTGGAGAGTTTGTGGTTGTCCCAAAGCACCCAGCGCAGGATTTCGCGGTTTTCTTCAGGCGTTGTGCCGCCGAATTTTCCGGTCTTCTCGGTGATGTAGGACTGGATGACCCCGGATTGCGTGATGCGGGTGTCGCCGTCGACGAGGACGGGCGCTTCGCCCATCGGATTCAGGGCGGCGTATTCCGGCGTGCGGGCGGCACCGTTGAAGAAGTCGACCCAGACCGGTTCCCAGTCGAGGCCGGACAGTTCCAGTGCGAGGGCCGCTTTGTAACTGTTGCCACTTTCGCCAAAGCAGTGGAGGTGCATCGTCATTTGGCGATCTCCGGCAAGGGCACGTCGGCGAAGTCGGGATAGGCTGCGCGGAAGATGAAGTAATGCTGGTCCAACTCGATCCGCATCAGGTGCCACATGTTGTTGTCTTCGACGGCAAGGGTCAGGGTGTTAGCTTGCTGGATTGGCGCGTCGCCGACGGCGATGCGTGTCGTCGTTGGCAGGAAGGCGTAGTTGGTGCCGGCCCCGGTAGTGCCGCTGGTCATGGTGTCGACATCCATGTCAAAGCTTTCGATGGTCGCGCTTTGCATGATCGTCACCAACTGCGCCGTGACCGAGGTGCGGATGATTTCCGGCGACAGTTTGGCCTGTTCGGAAAGAAGTTCAATGACCCCGGGCGGGAGAGCATCGACGACGGCTTTGTAGTCGGCGGTTTCAAGGCTGTTTGCATAGGCGGCGAGAGCTTGTTCAAGTCGGGTCTGTTCGTCGCCGTCAAAGGCAATTGCCGGAGATGCGATCAAAAGAGCCGCTGATAATGATTTGATAAAGCGCATTTTTTATCTCTTTCTCGAATCTAGTTCAGCGTTAAACAATCTCAGGCGGGTGTAGAGGTTGTCGTGGTCCATCACCGAGTTGAAATTTTCAAACAGGAAGCTGAGCGCCTCGCCTTCGTCCAGCCCGGCCTCGGCGGAAAACTTCTTGAGGCGTCGATAGCCGTCTTCGGTCATGGCGACAGGAAAGCGGCGGGTCAGGCGAAGGCGTTTGGGCATGTCGGCTCCGGTTTTAGAAGTTTGCGGCCTCCAGCGTCATTACCGGGTCGGCCCCGGACTGAATACGCGCAAGATGCGTCGATGTCATGGGCAGTTGCCGCGCCATGTAAAAGCGCCCGGTTTCGATCTTGGCCGTGTAGAAGGCCGTGTCGGTGGCGCCGTTGGCCAGGGCGTCTTGCGCAGCTTTCGCCATTTGCGCCCACATCAGGCCGGTGGCGACATGACCAAAGAGGTGCATAAAGTCATACGACCCGGCGAGCGCGTTGTTGGGGTTCTTCAGGCCGTCGGACATGAAATACATCGCAGCGGTTTGCAGATCCTTCGAGGCCGCTTTCAGCGGATCGAGGAACTGGGCTTTCAGCGTGTCGTTGCCGTCGTTTTCCTTGATAAAGGATTTCACCATTTCAAAGAACGCCATGATGGCTTTGCCGCCGTCCTGACCGAGCTTGCGACCCACAAGGTCAAGCGACTGGATGCCGTTCGTGCCTTCGTAGATCATCGCAATGCGGGCATCGCGCACAAACTGCTCCATGCCCCATTCCTTGGTGAAGCCGGAGCCGCCGAGGGTTTGTTGGGCCAGAACGGTGGCTTCGAAGCCCTTATCGGTCAGGAAGCCTTTCATCACCGGAATCAACAGCGAGATCATCGCTTCGGCATCTTTGTCGTCGGCGCGCTGCGAACGGTCGATCATGGTCGCGCCCCAATAGACCAGCGCCCGACCACCTTCAGCGATGGACTTCTGGTCGAGAAGGTTCCGGCGTACGTCCGGGTGGACGATGATCGGATCGGCCGTGCCGTTTGGGTTTTTCGTACCGGTCACGTCGCGACCTTGCAGACGGTCGCGGGCAAATCCAAGCGCGTTCTGATAGGCGACTTCTGCTTGCGCGTAGCCTTGAAGCGCGACCGACAGGCGGGCTTCGTTCATCATGGTGAACATGGCGCGCATGCCTTTGTGCATTTCACCAACAAGCCAGCCCGTGGCGCCGTCATAGTTCATTACGCAGGTCGAGTTGCCGTGGATACCCATCTTGGATTCCAAACCTCCGCAGGTCACCGCGTTGCGATCACCAAGCGAGCCGTCTTCGTTCACGAGGAACTTGGGCACGACAAAGAGCGAGATGCCTTTGACGCCGTCTGGGCCGTTCGGGATTTTCGCAAGCACAAGGTGGACGATGTTCTTGCCAAGGTCGTTCTCGCCGCCTGAAATCCAGATCTTCTGACCGGAAATCTTGTAGCTGCCGTCGTCCTGCGGTTCGGCTTTCGTGCGGATGAGGCCCAGATCCGTGCCGCAGTGCGGTTCGGTCAGGTTCATCGTGCCGGTCCATTCGCCGGAATAGAGCTTGGGCAGATAGGTGGCCTTTTGTTCGTCCGAACCATGTTCGTGGAGCGCCGAGGCCGCGCCGTGGGTCAGGCCGACATACATCTGGAAGGCCATGTTGGCGGAGGAGAACATCTCGCCCGTTGCGGTGTTCAAGAGGTGAGGCATGCCTTGGCCACCGTACTCGGGGTCACAGTCCAGACCCATCCAGCCACCTTCCGCCAAGGTGGCAAAGGCCTCTTTGAAGCCTTTGGGCGTGCGCACGACGCCATTTTCCAGCGTGCAGCCTTCTTCGTCACCGACGGTGTTCAGGGGTTGCAGAACATTGGCGGCGATCTTGCCGGCTTCTTCAAGAACGGCGCCGGTGAAATCAGCTTCCAGTTCGTCGTAGCCGGGGGTGTCGCTTTCAGAAACCTTCAGTACTTCGTGGAGCAGGAACTGAATGTCTTTGACGGGGGGTGTAAAGGTTGGCATCGGGCGGTCCTTCGTATCGGATGTGTCTATTCTGCGGCGGAGGTTGACGTGGACGTCAAGGAGGCAATTACTTCGCTGCCCCAGTCCATCTGCTGGCGCAGATCGTCGATGGCGACTGTCAGTTCGTCGCGTTGGCGGATCATGTCGCCCAGACGCTCTTTGGCCAGTTCATGCGCACGTTGTATCTGCGCGAGGTTCTGGCCGGATGTATCGTAGAGGTCGAGCAACTGACGTATGTCTTCAAGGCTAAAACCAAAGCGTTTCCCGCGCAGTACCAGTTTCAGGCGCGCGCGTTCGCGGCGTGTATACAGGCGGCGTGTGCCCTGGCGAACAGGCGACAAAAGCTCTTTGGCCTCATAGAACCTGAGCGTGCGGGGGGTTACGTCGTAGGCGTCGCACATCTGGCGAATGGTTAGGTAGTGTTCTGGCATGGATCTCTCCAATAGTTGGTCAGACCAATTGATTTGGTAGCTGACATGACAATCCGGAGTGAGTCTCGCAAGTGAAGTTGACGTGAACGTAAGGGATACGTTGCGTCACAAGTCGGTTCGGCGGATCAGCGCGCGGTTTGAGTGCTGCTGCGTGCCGAAAAGCGCCTTATTCGAGCGATTTCAGAACATCAGCGCGGGCACGCTTCAGATCTTCGATGGTCTTTTTCAAGGTCGCGAACTCAGCGTCCAGAACCTCGATCTGACGATCTGCAAGCCGCACGAATTCGTGATATTGCGGCGCGGTTCCCTCGGATTCGTAGATCAGGAGCCACTGGCGAATTTCTTCAAGACTGAAGCCCCAGCGGCGTCCGCGAAGAATGAGGGTCATGCGGGCAATTTCGCGCGTGCCGTAAAACCGGGACCTGCCTTCTTTTTCCGGCTGAAGAAGCTCGATATATTCGTAATAACGCAAGGTCCGTGGCGTAACGTCGAAACGTGCGCACATTTCCTTGAAATTCAAGCGTTCTCCAGCCATGGGCTCTCCCTTGGATCAGGTTAACGGTGGTTTCGGCGTTGATCAACGGCCATGATGAAGACGACGCTTGCAACGACAGCGCGGCGCTGATTGATAGTGACAGATTGGGAGAGATTTGGTGTCTGACGATCTCAGGGCGCAGGTGGCGCGACAGTTTATCGAAAGCATTCCGCATGCCCGTGCATTGGGGATGTCCTTTGTCGAGATCGGCGCCGGCACGGCGGAACTGTCGATGCCGTATGACAAACGCCTGATTGGCGATCCGGCAACCGGTGTTGTCCACGGTGGGGCGATTTCAACGCTAATGGACACGTGCAGCGGGGCTGCGGTGATGGCGCATCCGGTCAATCCGGGCAGCACGGCGACGCTGGATTTGCGGATTGACTACATGCGCGCGGCGACGCCCGGACAGACATTGGTTGCACGGGCCGAGTGTTATCATGTGACGCGCACAGTCGCCTTTGTACGCGCCGTGGCGATGGATGATAATCGCGACAATCCAGTGGCCACCGCGACGGGTGCGTTTACCGTCGAGATCGCGGGGGCAGACGTATGAGGCGGCGACCCGAACCGATGCAGGTCGTCAAGAAGCGGCGGGATGCTGCGCTGGCGACTTTGGTTGCGGGTGTTCCCTATATCCGGTTCTTGAATATCACCTTTGATCGGCGCGGGGATGAGCTGACCTCGGTATTGAATTTTGACGATCAGATCATTGGCAATCCGACGCTTCCCGCAATTCATGGAGGCGTCACGGCGGCGTTTCTGGAAACAACGGCGATCATCCAGCTTGGATGGCAGGAGTTGTGGCAAGAGATCGAGGGCGGCGACGCATCGGTGCCACACAGTTTGCCTCGGTTGCCGAAAACGATTGATTTCACGGTCGATTATCTGCGGTCGGGCTTGCCTCGGGATGCCTATGCGCGGGCGCGTGTGAACCGCTCGGGACGGCGCTATGCAAGTGTGCATGTCGAGGCGTGGCAGGACAATCGCAGCCGTTTGTTTGCGCAAGCGACGGGCCATTTCCTGATGCCTTCGGACACCTAGATGAGCATGGCGGATGCTGGAAAAGTCGCCAGGCCGATCACGCATCGGCGGGTTCTGGCGATTGCGATCCCCATCGTCGTATCGAATGCGACGATCCCGATATTGGGGATCGTGGATACAGCGGTGGTTGGCCAATTGGGTGATCCGGTTCCGATTGGCGCGGTGGGCATCGGCGCGATCATTTTGTCGGCGATCTACTGGGTGTTTGGGTTCTTGCGGATGGGTACGGTCGGGCTGACCGGGCAGGCGCTGGGTGCCGATGATCAGGCGGAAGCGGACGCGCTCTTGAGCCGCGCGTTGCTGATCGGATTAACGGGCGGTGCGGTGATCATCATCTTGCAGGCGGCTTTGTTCGCCGGGGCGTTTCAACTGTCGCCCGCGTCGGCCGAGGTCGAGGCCATGGCGCGCGGCTATATGGAGATCCGGGTCTGGTCGGCGCCGGCGGCCATTGCGCTTTATGGCATTACAGGCTGGCTGATTGCAGCCGAGAAGACCAAGGCGGTGCTGGTCATTCAGGTTTGGATGAACGGACTGAACATCATCCTGAATTTCGTCTTTGTGCTGGGGTTCGGTTGGGGTGTGAACGGGGTCGCCATCGCAACGTTCGTGGCAGAGTGGTCCGGGTTTGCCGTCGGGTTATGGTTTTGCCGCGATGCGTTTCTGCGGCCCTTCTGGAAGCAATGGGGCCGGGTTCTGGACCGGACGCGATTGATCCGCATGGCGGCAGTCAACGGTGATATCCTGATACGGTCGTTGCTGTTGCAGGCGATTTTCGTGTCGTTCCTGTTTCTGGGCGCGGATTTCGGCGATGTGCCCTTGGCGGCCAATCAGGTGTTGTTGCAGTTTCTGCATGTGACTGCCTATGCGCTTGACGGGTTCGCTTTTGCCGCCGAGGCCTTGGTGGGGCAGGCGATGGGCGCAAAATCCGTGGCGCGGCTGAGGCGGGGAGCGGTGGTGACAAGCATTTGGGGCGGTGGCGTGATGGTCTTCTTCGCGCTTGGCGTCTGGGTGTTCGGTCCGGCAGTAATCGATTTGATGACGACCTCCGAGGATGTGCGAGCAGAGGCGCGCATTTACCTGCCGTGGATGATCGCGGCTCCGGTGCTGGGCGTGGCGTCATGGATGCTGGACGGCATATTCATCGGCGCGACACGCACCGCCGACATGCGCAACATGATGGTGGTTTCCGCAGCGATTTATGCTGTCGCGGCCTGGGCGTTGGTGCCGGCCTACGGCAACCACGGGCTTTGGATGGCGCTTTTGATTTCGTTCATTGCGCGCGGTGTCACACTGGCCGTGCGCTATCCGGCCTTGGAACGTTCGGCGCGGGTCTAGAGGATGTCGAGCACGGCCTCCGGGGGGCGTCCGATGCGTGCTTTTGCGTTCGCGAAAACAATGGGGCGTTCAATCAGGCTCGGGTGGGTCGCCATCGCAGCGATGAGGACGTTTTCGTCCGCCACGTCTTTCAGGCCAAGATCCTTGAACAGTTTCTCACCTTTGCGCAGCAGGTCTTTGGCCGGCAGACCAAGCTGAGACAGCGCCCAATGGAGCTCCGCCTCGGTCGGGGGCGATTGCAGATAGTGGCGCACTTCGACGGAAGTGTCCCTCGCTTCGAGCAGGGCAAGCGTTTGGCGCGACTTCGTACAGCGCGGATTGTGCCAGATCGTGACCGTCATGCGTAGTCCTTTGCCGTCGTGCCGACGGCTTCGCTGATATGTTTGAAGTCATCGTGCGCAAGGCGTTCATCAAGGCCGTGCACGATGCGCGGGATCAGGGACATGCCCAAATACACCATCGCTGTGTAAAGCTGGACGGCTGAAGCGCCAGCGCGGATTTTGGCGTAGGCATCGGTGGCGGAGGCGATGCCACCGACGCCGATCAGGGGAATCTTACCTCCGGTTTCGAGATAAAGCCGGCCCAGAACGCGGGTTGAGGGGGCGAAAAGCGGCCGGCCCGACAGACCCCCGGCCTGATTTTTATGTGCGCTTTGAAGGCCTTCGCGCGAAAGCGTTGTATTGGTTGCGATGATCGCATCAACGCGTGTTTCAGCGGCGACCTGGGCGATTTCCGCGATTTCGCCATCTGTGAGATCTGGCGCGATCTTGAGGAAGACCGGCGTGTCGCCCTTGATCTCCATCACGCCTGCAAGAAGGGCGCGCAGGGCGTCGGCCCCTTGCAGGTCGCGAAGTTTCTCGGTGTTGGGCGACGAGACATTGACGGTGGCGAAATCGATGTGGGGTGCAGCGATACGCAGCACCTCGACAAAGTCGCGCGCCTTGTCGGCGCTGTCTTTATTGGCGCCAAGGTTCAGGCCAACCGGAATGTCATGGGGGCGGTTTGCGAGGCGCTCTGTGATGGCCTCGACGCCTTCATTGTTAAAGCCAAAACGATTTATTGCAGCGCGATCCTCGGACAGGCGAAACAGGCGCGGGCGCGGGTTGCCCGGCTGCGGACGTGGCGTGGCGGCGCCGACTTCGAGAAAGCCAAAGCCCGACCGCATCAAGGGGGCGATGACCTCGGCGTTTTTGTCAAAGCCCGCTGCGAGCCCGACCGGATTGGGCATCTTTAAGCCAGCGATGCTGGTCGCCAGTGCAGGCGAAGTCGGAGGCGTGATATTGGGCGCAAATGGGGATTTCAGGGCCCTCAGGGCGAGGCTGTGGGCTGTTTCGGGATCGATGCGGCGCAGTGCGGCCAGACCAATGCGTTCTAACCCGCTCATTCGACGCCCTCGGGAAGGATATGGCCGTCTTTGCCCTTGGGATAGGGGCGGGCCCACAGGATGTCCGAAAGCCGCATTTCACGATACAGATGAGGAAACAGTTGGCCGCCGCGCGATGGCTCCCATTTCAGGTCCGCTCCAAGTAGGTCTGCATCAAGTGCAAGAACCATTAGGTCGCCGGCGCCTGCAAAATGCTTGGCGGCAGTCTCGGTGATCTGGGCGGCGGTTGAGAAATGGATGTAGCCATCCGTGACGTCAATCGGCGCGCCCTGCGTTGTGCCATTGACATGCATCAATTGCCATTCGGATGGGCGGAATATCTTGAAAATGAGCATGGACCCGTCTGTGGCGCGCGCGCCGCGTTCGGTCAAGCGAGTTTACGTCAAGTCGTGTCATCTTTTTTTGACTCGGGCGCGCTAAAGGGTCAGTGTTGAAATTGATTACGACAGGGGAGTCTTCCAAGATGATCAAAAAATTCATGTCCGGCGGAGCCATTCTGGCACTTAGCGCCGGCGCTGCCATGGCTGATTTCAGCCTTACGATTCTACACACAAACGATTTTCACGCGCGGTTCGAGCCAATCAGCCGGTTCGACAGTGGCTGCGGCGAAGAAGATAACCTGGCGGGAAGCTGCTTTGGTGGCTCAGCGCGCCTGATGACGGCGATCGAAACCGCGAAAGAGCGCACCGACAACTGGCTGCTTGTTGACGGCGGCGATCAGTTTCAGGGCACGCTTTTCTATCAGTACTATAAGGGTGCTGCGGCTGCTGAGATGATGAACAACATGGGCTATGATGCGATGACCGTGGGCAACCACGAGTTTGACGACGGCCCGGAAGTTCTGCGTGGGTTCGTGAACGCAACGAACTTCCCGATCCTTATGTCAAACGCCGATATCTCGGGCGAGCCTTTGCTGGCCGGAGCGATCCAGAAGTCGACGATTGTCGCCAAGGGCGGTGAGCGGATCGGCCTGATCGGTCTGACACCACAGGACACGGATGAACTGGCAAGCCCCGGTCCGAATGTAATCTTCACCGATCCCGTTGAGGCGGTTCAGGCCGAGGTCGACATGCTGACGGAAATGGGCGTGAACAAGATCGTCGTTCTGTCGCATTCGGGCTATCAGACGGACCTTCGGGTGGCTGAAGGCACAACCGGTGTTGATGTGATCGTTGGGGGTCACTCGAATACGCTTTTGTCGAACGTCAATGATCGCGCGGCCGGTCCGTACCCGACAATGGTTGGCGAAACGGCTGTTGTGCAGGCCTATGCGTACGGCAAATACCTTGGTGAACTGAAGGTTGTTTTTGACGATGAAGGTGTCATCTCATCCGCAACCGGCGAGCCGATCCTGATGGACCGTTTCGTGTCTGAAGACGAGACGATCAAGGCGCGTGTGAAGGAAATGGCGGCCCCTCTGGAGGAAATCCGGAACGCTGTTGTGGCCTCTGCGGCGGCGCCGATTGAGGGCGACCGTTCTGTGTGCCGTGTCGAGGAATGCCCAATGGGCAACCTTGTCGCGGACGCGATGCTTGAGCGGGTGAAGGATCAGGGTATCCAGATTGCCTTCGCCAACTCGGGCGGTATCCGGGCGTCGATTGACGGTGGTGAAGTGACGATGGGTGAAGTGATGACGGTGCTGCCGTTCCAGAACACCTTGTCGACGTTCCAGACCACGGGCCAGGTGATCATCGATGCGCTTGAAAACGGTGTGAGCCAGGTCGAGGAAGTTGCGGGGCGTTTCCCGCAGGTGGCGGGTATGACCTTCACCTGGAATTCTGCTGCGGAACCCGGAAGCCGGATCGTGGAAGTGATGGTTGGCGGTGAGCCGATTGATCCTGCAGCGACCTATGGCGTTGTGACGAACAACTATGTTCGCAACGGTGGCGATGGATACAAGATGTTCTCGACCGAAGCGATGAATGCCTATGACTTCGGGCCCGACCTGGCAGATGTTCTGGCCGAGTATATGGCCGCGATCGCTCCGGCGAATCCGATGGTTGAGGGTCGGATTACCAAGCAATAAAAGCTTTGCGGCGCGGGGGGTTAGCCTTTCGCGCCGCGCCTTTCGGGAGGGCGTTTTCGGATGTGTGGGCGGTTTGCGATCACCCTTCCAGATGACGCGATGGCGGCCTTGTTCGAGGCGTCCCCGGCCAACGATCTACCCCATATTCCGAACTATAATGTCTGTCCGACCGTGCAGGTTCATACCGTCACGTCCGACGAAGGTGTACGGCGGTTGAGGCCAATGCGCTGGGGGTTTGTGCCGCATTGGTACAAGACGCCGACAGACGGGCCTTTGCTGATCAATGCCCGGTCAGAAACGATTGCCGAAAAGCCCGCGTTTCGCACGGCGGCCCGGGAGCGTCGGTGCCTTGTTCCGGCGACGGGGTTTTATGAATGGACAAAGGACAGCGAGGGTAACCGGCTGCCTTGGTATATCCATCCCAGCGAGGGCGAAATGCTAGCCTTTGCGGGGGTTTGGCAGGTTTGGGACAAGGGCGAGGAGCCGCTGGTAACCTGCGCGATCGTGACGACCGGCGCGAACCAGAAGATGTCGTCGATCCATCATAGGATGCCAGTGATTTTACGCGCCGAGGATTGGCCATTGTGGCTGGGTGAGGCCGGAAAAGGGGCGGCGACTTTGATGCATCCGCCGGCGGAGGATGCTTTGGCGTTTCATCGCGTCGACCGGGCAGTGAATTCGAACCGGGCGTCGGGACCGGGGTTGATCGAGCCGGTGTAGCTGCGCGCGCGGATCTCAAAGGTTAATTTAATGAAATGAGGAGTTTGAGGCGTTCTGCTGAACGTCGGTACAACGTCGGTATGACGTCGGTATCACGTCGGTGCGACCGTTCGGTGCGTTAAGATAGAACCGCAAGATGTGGTGCGCACGTTAACCTTGATTAAGTGTTCGAGACCGCGCCGCGCGGTCTTTCAGGGCTTCAGAACACCACGTTCATCACGAAAAGCGACACGACCAGGAACAGGATGGTCATGATGCCTCCGCTCTTAACGAAGTCGATCACCTTGTAGCCCGCTGGACCCATGATGAGGGCGTTCACCTGATGGGTCGGGATAAGGAACGAATTGGACGTCGAAATCGCGACGGTGAGGGCGAAAATCGCGGGGTCTCCGCCTGCGGCGATGGCGATGGAGACGGCGAGCGGGACCAGAAGCACCGTGGCGCCAACGTTGGACATGATAAGCGTGAAGATCGTCGCGAGCACGGCGAGGCCTGCCTGAAGCGACCAGATCGGCCAGCCATCGAGCAAAAGCAGGATTTGTTGCGCAATCCAACCGGCGGTGCCCGAGCTTTGGACGGCCTGACCCAGCGGGATAAGGCTGGCGAGGAGGAACACGGTGCTCCAACTGACGGCTTCGTAGGCTTCGTCGATGTCGAGGACTTTGGTGAGGATCATGCCTGCCGCACCCGTGAGCAGGCACAGCGACAGGCGCAGATCGGTGAACAGGATCAGGGACAGGGCTATGACGAAAAACAACAGAGCCCAGCCGACCTTGGTGGGGCGCAGTTCTTCTTGCGGGTAGTCGGTGGTGACGACGACGAAATCGCGGTTGCGGCTGAGGCGCGTCAGTGCGTCCCATGTGGTGAGGATGACCAGAGTGTCGCCCGCGCGGAAGGGGACTTCGCCGATCTGGGTGTGCGTGTGGTCTTCGGATTCGACGAGGCTGAGGGTTTCTTCGCCGCGATGGATGGCCAGCATGCTGGCGCCATAGGTCTTGCGGAAGACCAGATCGTGGGCGCATTTGCCAATAACCGACGAGCCGGGCGGAATGACGATTTCGGCGACCCCGGATTTTGTCGGAGCGTAGTCCTCGGCGAAGACGTCGAGTTTGGCGTGGAGCGTGAAGCCCATGTCCTCGGTCATATGAACGACGTCTTTCCGGTTGCCCAGAATGGCGAGGCGGCAAGGGGTGGTAATCTCGGTCTGGATGACGGGCGCGAACCATGTCTTGCCGTGGTAGGCGCTGCCGATGATGTAGATATGGTACTGCTTGATGAGGTCATCGAAGGTTTGTCCGGCGACCCGGTGACCTTCGGGGATGGTGATTTCGAAGATGTCGGTTTTCAGCCCGTAGAGGCTTTGCAGGTATTCCTTGGTGGATTGCGCGCTGGTGGCTTCGCCGTCTTTTTGACCGCTTGGCAGGACCCAGCGGCCAAAGATGGTGAAATAGAGGATGCCGGTGGCCACAAGAGCGATGCCGACGGGGGTGACCGAGAACAGGCCGAAGGGTTCCATCTGCGCGGCGGCGGGCAGGGCTTGGTTGGCCGTCAGGATGAGGTCGTTGAGGAGGATCAGCGGAGACGAGCCGACCATGGTCATGGTGCCGCCAAGGATCGCGCAAAAGCCCATCGGCATGAGGAGCCGGCTGAGCGGCAGTTCGGTACGCACGGATATGCGGCTGACCACGGGCAGGAACAGGGCTGCGGCGCCGACGTTCTGCATGAAGGACGAGATGATGCCGACGGTACCGGAGATGATCGGCACGACGCGGGTTTCGGTGCTGCCGCCGTGTTTGAGGATGAAAGCGGCGACTTTGCTCATGAGGCCGGTTTTGTCGAGTCCTGCGCCGATGATCATCACGGCGATGATCGACACGACCGCGTTCGAGGCGAGGCCGTTGAACAACTGACTGACGTCAGCGAGATTGTGCAGGCCCGGCAGTTGGCTGATGAGGCCGAGGAGTACCATGACGAGGATGGCGGCGAAGTCTATCCGGACGATTTCGGAGACAAAGAGGATGACTGTGAAGGCAAGCAGGCCCAGAACGACCATCATCGGGTAGGTGAGTGTAATTGCCTCCAAGGCTGTCCCTCCCTCGCTCTTTTCGCGGGCCAGCTTGAGTGTGGCTTTCGCGGTGGCGGTTGTTCAGAGACTTTGCACTTGTTTTGGGGTGTCTGTCTATTGCCGTGATGATTGCGCGCAGGGATACACGCGCGAAAAGCAGTTCGCGGGCGAGTTCAATTGCGATTTAGAATAGAGGCCTAGCGCTTGCGCAGGCGGATCACGACGTCGACTTTTGCGATCTCGGTGCCTTCGGGGGCATCGGGCAGGCGCAGGATTTCAAGCTGGTCGGCGGGCGCGTCGGTAAGGCGGGCGTCTTCTTCCCAGTAGAAATGCGGGTGATCGTCGACGCGGGTGTCGAAGTAGCTTTTCGAGCCGTCCACGGTGACTTCCCGCACCAGGCCCGCGTCGCAGAAAGCCCGCAGCGTGTTGTAGACTGTAGCCAGCGACACGGCGTCATCGCTGGATTGCGAGGCGGCGTGGAGGCTTTCGGCGGTGACGTGGCGGTTTTGACCGTCACCCACCAGAAGCGACGCCAAAGCGAGGCGTTGGCGGGTCGGGCGCAGGTCGGCCTTTGCAAGCCAATCAGTGACGCGTGTCTGTGTGTCGGTATCCATCGGTCTCAAACCACCTTGTTTGGAAGAATATAGGGTGCTTGGGGTCTTGGTTTCAATGTGAAAACCGACGTTTTACAGGAATGTCACACCCATCTGGGCACTTGCGCCACATTCATCGGCCTTGATATGGGCGTCTGACGATGTGACAAACTGCAACAACGATAACATGACGGGACGTGCAGACATGGCTGATTATCCAACCTCATTCGACCGCGAGGGTCTTTTGAAATGCGCACGCGGCGAGCTTTTCGGCCCCGGGAACGCGCAATTGCCCGAGCCTCCGATGTTGATGATGGACCGGATCACGGACATTTCCGCGGACGGTGGAGAGCACGGCAAGGGGCATGTGGTTGCCGAGTTCGATATCAAGCCGGACCTTTGGTTCTTTGACTGTCATTTCCCCGGCAACCCGATCATGCCGGGCTGTCTGGGTCTGGATGGTTTGTGGCAGTTGACGGGCTTCAACCTTGGCTGGCGCGGCTGGCAGGGGCGTGGCTATGCGCTGGGCGTGGGTGAGGTGAAGCTGACGGGGATGGTGCGGCCCGATCGCAAGATGCTGACCTATTATGTGGATTTCACCAAGGCCATCCAGAACCGCCGTCTGACGATGGGTGTCGCGGACGGACGTGTCGAGGCGGATGGCGAGACGATCTATCTGGTCAAGGACATGAAGGTGGCGCTGAGCGAGAGCTGAGTGCGGATCAGGCATTGGCACGAAAAAAGGCAGTTTGAATCGGTTCGATGCTCGGTGGCATCGCCGCACAGTTATTGATATTGCTTTGTGAGTATCCCCGGACCTAACGTCTGGCCATGAGCATTCCTGTTTGGAGTGCGTTTTGGGGCAAACGCCCTGGTCGGGGAGTCGCATCTTTGCCTAATATCAATGAGTTGATAGGCGGCCTTGATTTTCTCGACGGAGTGGGAACGGCCGGGGTGCTTGCCTATGTCGGCGCGTATCTTGCGTTGCAACTTGGCGTGGTTAAAGGCGACGTTTACATCTTTCCATCGGTCAATCTTGCGGCTTCCCTCGCTGTTCTTTTCAGTCTTACGGGCGACTTCAACCCTTTTTCGGTCACGATCGAGATTTGCTGGTCAGTGATAAGCGTGATCGGAATAACGCGGATATATATCATCCATCGCTTCGTAAGATTGACCGAAGAGGAAGCCGAGGTCGCCCGCCGTATTGTTCCGTCCCTGAAAAAGGATAGTGCCAGGAGGTTGCTGAAGCTTGGGCGTTTTACGGATGCTGACGAAGGAACCATCCTTACTGAGCAGGGAAAGTCCGTTGTCGATGTGGCGATGATCATGGGCGGCCTTTGCCACATTGAAAGGAATGGCAAGCATATTGCCTCGATTTCAGTCGGGGCTTTGGTCGGTGAATTGACACTTGCCACTGGCGCGCCTTCCACGGCAACCGTTCGGTGTGTGGTCCCGTCACGATTGTTTCTGATAAGTCGTAATGTGCTTTGGGGATTCTTGCAGCGCAATCCCGAAGCCATGGCGGATATGGAGCGATCAATTGCGGGAGACTTGCGGTTGAAGCTGACAGATACATCAACGCGGCTATCGAGTGCATTGGGAGACGGAAGTACTTTGTCGAATTGAGCGTCCGGAAATGAGGCCGGTTCAGTCCGGCTGTCATGGGATCGAGACAGAATTGAAAGGCTCTTTGTTCGACTCGGCTGTCGAAGGGGGCGAAGCGAAGGTATTTGCTGTTCGCCACCTAAGGTTACTGAAGACTGCATTCTGCAAAAACTGGCTAATTCGGGCTTGAAGCAGGCCTTCACCGATTTTTGGTCTCGTGCCCCCTTCTCCTATCTGCTTGCCCCTTCACGCTCGCCTGTCCTAGATAGGCAGGAGCCTTGAAGCAGGAGAGAACATGCGTCGCGTCGTTATTACCGGGATCGGAATCGTCTCACCCATTGGAAATTCGGCCTCGGAGGTCGAGGCGAGTCTGCGCGCCGGCAAGTCGGGTGTGGTTGCCGCGCCGGAATATGCCGAGCATGGGTTTCGCAGTCAGATTCACGGCAAGCCGCAGATCGAATTGGCCGATCATATCGACAAGCGTCAGTTGCGCTTTATGGGGCCGACGGCGGCTTATGCCTATCTGTCGATGGAGCAGGCGATTGCGGATTCCGGGCTGAAAGAGGCGGAGGTTTCGAACGAGCGTGCCGGTCTGGTCGCCGGATCGGGTGGCCCGTCGACCTCGAACTTTTTCACGGCGTTCGATTGCGTGATCAATAAGGGTGCGCCCAAGCGCATGGGGCCGTTCATGGTGACGCGCTGTATGTCGTCGACCGTGTCGGCATGCCTTGCGACGCCGTTCAAGATCAAGGGCGTGAACTATTCCATTACGTCGGCCTGTTCGACGTCGGCGCATTGCATCGGCAATGGTGCCGAACTGATCCAGATGGGTAAGCAGGATGTCGTTTTTGCCGGTGGCGGTGAGGAACTGGACTGGACGCTGTCCTGCCTGTTCGACGCGATGGGCGCTATGTCATCAAAGTATAACGACACGCCGGAGAAAGCCGCGCGGGCGTTCGATGCGACACGCGATGGCTTCGTCATTGGCGGCGGTGGCGGCATGGTTGTTTTGGAAGAACTGGAACATGCCAAGGCGCGCGGTGCCAAGATTTACGCGGAAGTGACGGGCTATGGGGCGACGTCCGATGGTTACGACATGGTCGCGCCGTCCGGCGAGGGCGGCGAGCGGTCGATGCGTCAGGCGATCTCGACGATCGGGGATCGCAAGGTCGATTACATTAATGCGCACGGGACGTCGACGCCGGTCGGTGACATCACCGAGGTCGAAGCGGTACGCCGCGTGTTCGGCGACGATCACGCGCCGATTTCCTCGACTAAGTCGATGACCGGGCATTCGCTGGGCGCGACGGGCGTGCACGAGGCGATCTATTCGCTGATCATGATGCAGGGCGGGTTTATCGCGCCGTCGATCAATGTGACCGAGCTGGACCCCGCGCTGCGCCCTGAAGAGATCGTGACCGAGACGCGGGATGCGGATCTCGATACGGTGTTGTCAAACAGCTTTGGATTTGGCGGCACGAATGCGACACTTGCGATGAGCAAATACCACGGGTGATAGAATGCCGGGATTGATGACAGGAAAACGCGGGCTGGTCATGGGCGTCGCGAACGAGCGTTCGATCGCTTGGGGGATTGCGAAGGCTTTGGCGGAAGAAGGCGCCGAGCTGGCGTTTTCATATCAGGGCGAGGCGTTCGGCAAGCGCCTTCAGCCTTTGGCCGAGAGCGTCGGGTCGGACATTCTGGTGGATGTGGATGTGACGGATGACGCGTCGATGGACGCGGCGTTCAAGGTTCTGTCGGAGCGTTGGGGGTCATTGGACTTTCTGGTGCATTCGATTGCCTATTCGGACAAGAACGAGTTGACGGGGCGTTTCATCGACACCAGTCGCGCGAACTTCAGGAACTCGCTGGATATTTCTTGCTATTCGTTTGTCGACGTGGCGCGCAGGGCGCGGCCGTTGATGACAAATGGCGGGTCGATGATGACGCTGACGTATATGGGGTCGATCCGGGTACAGCCGAATTACAACGTCATGGGGGTTGCGAAGGCGGCTTTGGAATCGGCGGTGCGGTATCTGGCGAACGATCTGGGGCCCGAGGGTATTCGTGTGAATGCGATCTCACCGGGGCCAATGAAGACGCTAGCGGGGGCGGCGATTGGCGGTGCGCGCAAGACCTACAAGACCACGGAAATGAACGCGCCTTTGAGGTCCAACGCGACTCTGGAAGCGGTCGGTGGCACAGCGGTGTATTTGGCGTCAGATCATGGAGCGTTTACCACTGGCGAGATTATCCGCGTCGATGGCGGGTATCACATTCTTGGTATGATGCAGGCAGAGAATCTCTGAAGGGGACCTGAACCAACCGGCAGAGAATTGGATATTTAAGCCAAAAAGAAAGACAATTTGAATAAAATTGTCGGCGCCGTGATGAGCGGTGGACGCTTGTCCAGCAGTCGCGCGCCGCCGTGTTGCGCACTTGAAAAGGCAATCCTTTCCCATCGTCAGTCCTTTGGGTCAGAAAAATCCTGGGGGCGAGGAGCCTTCGGCGACGAGCAGGGCGGAGCCCCGCCACCGCGACATCGGAGGTGGCGCAATAAAAGAGTCAGTTGCGCGGCGCAGCGGCCCGGGTGAGGCGGTCGTTTATCGCACGCCCAAGGCCTGTGTTCGGAACTGGGGCGACGCAAATGGCGCGCCCTGTGGCATCCGCAATGTGAAGGGCTTCGAACAGATGCGCGGCGGCTTCCTGAAGGTCCCCGTTTCGCGACAGCGAAATGTCACCGTCGATGGGCCCGAAGCCGATATGGAATTCCTCAGCTTCAGGCTTGGTTGCATTCAGCCGAACCCGGCTTTTCGGTGCGTAGTGCGAAGCGAGTTGTCCCGGGGCTGTTGGCATGCCTTTTTCCGTGTGCGTTCGCAGTTTGGTTCCAAGGCATGCCTCGATGGCTTCGGCAGGAATACCGCCTGCGCGCAGCAGGACAGGGCCTTCGTCAAACCCCACGATGGTGCTTTCAAGACCGACCGGGC
Source organism: Boseongicola aestuarii (assembly GCF_900184815.1). Classification (GTDB taxonomy): domain Bacteria; phylum Pseudomonadota; class Alphaproteobacteria; order Rhodobacterales; family Rhodobacteraceae; genus Boseongicola; species Boseongicola aestuarii. The sequence continues at coordinate 164,167 of NZ_FXXQ01000009.1, forward strand.
AGGGGCCTGCGTCGATTACGGCGTCGATCCGACCGGAAAGTCCGTTCAGGACATGTGCAGCGGTGGTGGGAGAAATCTTGCCGGAGGGGTTCGCCGACGGTGCGGCGATGGGTGTTTTGGCGGCCTGCAGAAGCGCGGTCGCGATGGGGCTTGATGGCACGCGCAGGGCGAGATGCGCGCCGCCTGCCGTGACCAACTTCGAGACCCGTGTATTTGGCTTCAGTGGCAGGACCAGCGTGAGTGCGCCCGGCCAGAAGGTGGCGGCAAGCCGGAGTGCATCCTCATTGAAGTCGCAGAGTGTTTCGGCGGCCCGAAGGTCGGCGACATGCGCGATCAGCGGGTTGAAGCTTGGCCGGCCTTTGGCAGCGAAGATACCTGCGACGGCAAGGTCGTTCGTTGCGTCTGCTCCAAGGCCGTAGACGGTTTCGGTGGGGAACGCGACCAGTTCGCCGTCGGCAAGTCTTTGACCCGCCTCGGCAATCTCGGCCTGGCTTGTGCCAAGGATGCGTGTTTCGACCGTTTCGTTCATTTGCCGCTTTCGTGACGCTGCGTTCAGGTTGTGGGGCTGCTGTGCTTGCGCGCAATGTGCGGGCAGCCTCGGGGGTGGGCTTAGCGCCGCCGGGGGAAATTGCCAAGCTGACAGATGAGGTCGGGATGTCCTTTCGTTCGCCAGTTTCAGATGTTGAGTTCGTGCTTTCGGCGGTTGTCGGGTATAATCAACTTGCTGAAACCAAACGTTTTGAAGATGCAGGCGCCGAGACCGTTTCTGCGGTTCTTGGGGAAGCGGGTCGTCTTTGCGACGAGGTTGTCGCGCCTTTGAACAGGGCCTCGGATTTGCAGGGTGCGCGTCTGGAAGACGGTGTTGTGCGTGTCACGCCCGGTTTTGATGCGGCATATGCGGCGTTTTGTGACGGTGGCTGGGTTGGTCTGGCTGCGTCGCCGGAACGTGGCGGCATGGGGTTGCCGGAGACGGTTCAGTTTGCGGTGAATGAGTTTCTGTCGGGCGCGTGTCTGTCATTTCAGTTGCTCCCGTTGCTGTCGCAGGGGCAGATCGAAGCTTTGGAAGCCCACGCCTCGGAAGAGATCAAGGCGCTGTACATGCCCAAGCTGTTGACCGGCAAATGGTCGGGCACGATGAACCTGACCGAACCGCAGGCGGGGAGTGACGTCGGCGCGTTGCGCACCAAGGCCGAGCTGAATGGGGACGGCAGTTTTGCGATCAGCGGGCAGAAGATTTTCATCTCGTGGGGTGACCATGATCTTTCGGAAAACATCTGTCATCTGGTTCTGGCGCGACTGCCGGATGCGGCTGCGGGAACGCGGGGGATCAGTCTGTTCATGGTTCCGAAGTATCTTCCCAATCCGGATGGCACGCTAGGAACTGCCAATGCGCTGAACGTGGTCAGTCTTGAGCACAAGATGGGTCTGCACGGATCGCCAACGGCAGTCATGAATTATGACGGCGCGACGGGCTGGCTTGTCGGTCCCGAGAACGGTGGGATGGCGGCGATGTTCACGATGATGAACGCGGCTCGGCTTGCCGTCGGTTTTCAGGGGGTCGGAGTGGCCGAGGCGGCGTATCAGAAGGCGGCGGCTTTTGCCTCGGAGCGCAAGCAGGGGGCTGTCGGCGGCACGGGGGCGATTATCGAGTTCGCCGATGTGCGTCGGATGTTGATGGGCATGAAGGCCGACGTCTTTGCGGCGCGGGCGATTTGCTATGCCTGCGCGGTGGCTTTGGACATGGAGAAGGCCACAGGCGACGAGGCCTGGATGGCGCGGGCGGCGTTTCTGACGCCGATTGCCAAAGCCTTTGGTTCGGATGTGGGGGTTGAGGTCTCGGGAACGGGGCTGCAGATTCACGGTGGCATGGGGTTTGTCGAGGAAACCGGCGCAGCGCAGTTTGTGCGCGACGCGCGGATCACGCCGATTTATGAAGGTACCAACGGTATTCAGGCGATGGATCTGGTGGGGCGTAAATTGTCCGACGGCGGCGAGGCGGCGTTCAGGCTTCTGGACGAGGTCGAAGCGAATGCCGAGGCTGCGCGCGCGGTCCTGCCCGAGCTTGGTGAGCCGGTCTGGAGTGCGGCGGAGACGCTGCGCGAGACATCCGAGTGGTTGGTCGCGCAGGATCAGGGCGCGCGTAATGCAGTGGCGGTTCCGTTCCTGCGCGCTTTTGCGCGGGTCCTGGGCGCGGATGCGCATTTGAAGGCGGCTTTGGCGGAAGATGGAAAAGGGCCGCGGGCGGGTTTGGCCCGGTTCTATATCGACCGGTTGTTGCCTGAACATGACGCGCTCTGCGCACAGGTGCGGGTCGGGGATAAAGGGCTTTACGACCTGAGCGTGGATGACCTACTTGCCTGATGGCAAAACTGACCCGAAAACTACGTTATCCGTTCGAGACACCGCCTCCTGAAGGTGAAGTCACTGAGGTGGTTGATGGAATCCTCTGGGCGCGCTTGCCGCTGCCGATGGCTCTGGATCATGTGAACGTCTATATTCTGGATGGCGATGATGGCTGGACCATCGTCGATACCGGCTTCAATTCGCGGCGTACGCGGGCGATCTGGCAAAAGTTGCTGGAGGGGCCATTGGCAGGCAAACCCGTCGCGCGGGTTTTGGTGACGCATCATCATCCCGATCATGTCGGGCTTGCGGGCTGGTTCGTCACCGAGCATGGGGCCGAGTTGCTGATGTCGCGCACGGCGTGGCTGATGGCGCGGATGCTGACGCTGGACGAGCAAGCGGTGCCGCCGCCAGAGACGATGGCGTTCTGGAAATCTGCGGGGATGTCGGCCGAGATACTGGCAAGCCGCGCCAATGAGCGACCTTTCAACTTTGCGGATGCGGTCGCGCCGATACCGCTTGGGTACACGCGTGTCACAGGCGATAGCCGGTTGGTGCTAGGGGGGCGTGGATGGCTGGTCCTGGAGGGCAACGGTCATGCGCCGGAGCATCTGACGCTTTGGTCCGAGGATTCGCAGGTCGTTCTGGCGGGGGATCAGATCATCCCGTCGATCTCGCCCAACATCGGGGTCTATGCGACGGAGCCGGAGGCCGATCCGTTGGCAGAGTGGCTGGAGTCATGCGAGCGGTTTCAGACCTTCGCGACCCCGGGGCAGTTGGTATTGCCTGGGCATAAGCTGCCATTCATCGGCACCGAGACGCGGCTGGATCAGTTGATTCAGAACCATCACGGGGCGTTGCAGCGGCTGGAAGCATTTCTGGTTGAGCCGCACACAGCAGCGGAGTGTTTCCGCACTCTGTTCAAGCGCGACATACCGAGCGGCGAATACGGGCTGGCTCTGGTCGAGGCCATGGCACATTGCCTGCATCTTTGGCATGATGGTCGCGTGACACGCGAGATGCGCGAGGATGGCGTCTGGGCATGGCAGGTGCGGGGAGACGTGTGATGGATGAAAAGATCGAGACTACCGCAGAGCATGCCGAAGCCGCGGCAATGCGTTTGGCGCGCGCGGTGCATACCGGCGAGGGGCCGTGTCCCGGCCCGGAAGATGCGCCTCTGCCGGACGCGATTGCCAAGAAGCCCGTCGCGCAGAAATCTGAGGCCGAATGGGCCTATGAGCGGCTGATCCTTTACATCAAGAATTTCGAAGAACAGCTCGACGGCGAACAAGAGGTCGCGATGGGCCTGACGGACACGGGTGCGGGGATTTTGCGGATCGAGGGTTTGGGGTATTTCGATCCCGATATTGTGACGTTTTACGGCACTGACGGTATGGGCGCGCGCATACAACTGGTGCAGCACGTAAGCCAGTTGAATGTCGTACTGCGCGCCAACCCAAAGCCGGATAATGCCACACCGGCGCGCCGCATCGGTTTTGATCTGGTCAAAGCGCTGGACAACGGCTGAGGTGCGGCCATAGGTCGTGCGGTTCGGTCGTGACACCGGCAAAAGATTGCGATAGCACCGTATCAAACAGGAACCGGAGAGACCGCCATGGCTGAACACAAGCACGGCAGCATGAACATCGAAGATCACGAGAAGACTTTCGCAGGCTTCATGAAGTGGTCAAAGAACGTCGTGATTTTTGCGATTGCCGTTCTGATTTTCCTCGCGATCTTCAATACTTGATCTGTCGGGCGTGAGGGCGATGATCCTCCGCTGGCTGATTGTCTTAAGTTTGCCTTTGCTGCTGGCCGCCTGTGGTGGGCCGGCGGAACCCGTATGGGCGCCGGATTCGGTTGTGAAGCAGGCACGTTATGCCCACGCCGGGCCGCCGCGCGTGACGCTGTTCACGGTAATCAGCACGCGCAATGGCTCGGGTGGGCATTCGGGTTTGATGGTAAGCGGCGCAGAGCGGGTGATGTTTGATCCCGCGGGCTCGTTCAAAGTGCCGTTTGTGCCCGAGCGCAACGATGTCTTGTTCGGCATGACTGATCGGGCTTTGGCGGCATATGTCGATTATCATGCGCGCCCCGCCTGGGAGGTCCGGGTTCAGGAACTGGATGTGTCGCCGTCGCAGGTGGCCGCCTTGTTGGCTGCGGTCAAGGCTTATGGCGCTGTTCCGAAGGCTCAGTGTTCATTGGCCATTTCGCGGATATTGTCGCGCGTGGAGGGGTTTGAAGGCGTCGGCGTCGGATATTTTCCGAATGCGCTGGCGGGAGATTTCGCGGCTTTGCAGGGCGTGCGTGAGAGTTTGGTAACGGACGCAACTGCCGACACAAGTCACAACGTGATTTTCGAGCCGCGGCCCTGAGTTTCAAAGCAGCGCATTCAGGGCGAAAAAGGTTGCGATGCCGGCCATGGCGCCGGGAAACAGGCCTTTGCGCCACCATCCGATAAGACTGGTCGCGACTGCCGCTGCAATCAGCGTCGGGTCCATTTGCCCATTCGCGTCGGTTGCCAGAACGAGCGGGGCCACAAGGCCCGGCAGCACCGCGACAGGCGTATAGCGCAGGTGCCGCAGTATCCATTCCGGCAAGTCCCGTTTGCCAATGAGGCCAAGAAACGAAAAGCGGATCATGTAGGTGCAGATCCCCATGATCACGATGATTGCCCAGATTTGTGTTTCGGAATAACTCATCGCCCGCGCCTGCGTTCAATTTCGGCGCCGACGATCATTGCAAGCGCGGCGGCGACCAGAAGGCCAGTGCCCGAGGGCAGGAAGGCCAGCAACAGCGCGGCAATGATCGAAGTCACGGCGGCCGCGAGGTGGGCCAGCGTTTTGACCATTGGCGCGACAAGGGCCAGAAACAGGATCGGCATAGCGAAGTCGATATCGATCCCGACGAGAATGCTTTTGCCGAAGATCGCTCCGAGAAAGGTTCCGAGGAACCAGAGCGGTGTCATCAGCGAGACGGTGCCAATGAAGAAGCGGACTTTTTCGCGGACGTTCAATGGCGGGTTTTGTTCGTAGCGTGCCATCGAGATGGCGTAGCTGGAGTCGTAATTGAGGTAGGCTACAAAAGCGCGGTGCCAGAAAGGTGCGCTGCCGAGATGCGGTTGCAGACTGGCCGAATACATCGCCATGCGCAGGTTCACGGCTAGGGCGGCGGCGACGACGCTCCAGACCGGGGCGTCCTCGATCATCAGTTGCAGCGCGGTGAATTGCGACGCGCCTGCGACCACAACAAGCGAGAAGCCAGACGCCTGTGCGATGCTCAGGCCGGCTTCGGTCGCCACGATGCCGAAGAAGACGGAAAACGGAAAACCCACCGCGATAAACGGCATACCGGCCCAGAAGCCAGCGACAAACGGGGATTTTGGTATGGTGGAGGGCATAAAGGCGTCCTAGTCTTGTGCCGCGCATATCGCAGGACAAAGGCTGAGGCAAATCATGCTTCGTGATGACATCGATGAATATCTGATTGCGCCAGATCCGGGGCGAGTTGGATTGACGCGCGCGTTGACGGGTGTCGATGAGACCGGGGCCGAGGTAGAGCTTGGCGTCGTGGAGGAGCGGCCTTTGACGATTTTCCTCAATGGTCACGAGATTGTCACGGCGATGACGATCGGGGATTACCCTGAGTATCTGGCGTTGGGCTTTCTGCACAATCAGGGGATGTTGGCGGCGGGCGAGGCCGTGACGGGTGTGGATTTCGACGAGGAACTGGAAACGGTCGTGGTGCGCACCGATGGGCAGACGACCTATGAGGAAAAGCTGAAGAAGAAGACGCGGACCAGCGGCTGTGCGGTTGGCACGGTGTTCGGCGACATGATGGAGGGGCTTGAGGGTTTGGAATTGCCTGCGGCTTTGGTGCGGACCTCGTGGCTTTATGCCTTGGCCGAGCGGATCAATCGCACGCCGTCCCTTTATCTTGAGGCGGGGGCTATTCATGGCACGGTCTTGTGTCAGCAGGATCGACCCTTGGTCTATATGGAGGACGTCGGGCGGCATAATGCGGTGGATAAGATTGCCGGGTGGATGGTGTCGGAAGGTGTCACGGGCGAGGATAAAATTCTGTACACGACGGGCCGTTTGACCTCGGAGATGGTGATCAAATGCGCGCATATGGGGATACCTGTTCTGGCGTCGCGGTCGGGGTTTACGGCCTGGGGCGTTGATATCGCACGGCAGGTTGGTCTGACGCTGATTGGGCGGATGCGCGGGCGGCGGTTTCAGTGTTTGTCGGGCAATGAACGTCTGGTCCGGGATGCGGACCCCAAGGGCGGGGCCGGTGAGGACCGCAAGCTTCGCCGGAAGGGATCTTTGTGAGCGATCATTTTCGATTTGAGGTCGACGGCGCCGGCGAAGCGCGGGCTGAAATTGCGACGATGATCGCGACGGGACACGCGGATCGCTGGCAGGTGCAGTATGCGCGTTGGCGGGTGATGATGGCGATGATCGGGGCGGGGATGCTGACGCTGATCGTAGTCATGGTTTTGGCGCGTCTGATCACGGGTGGGCAGCCGTCTTTGTTGCTTGGATTTGGCGCAGCGATGATCGGGGCAGGTGCCTGGAATATGCTGGCGCGGCGGTCGGTGGCGCGGCTGGTGGGCGGCTTGTCCGATCCGTCGCCGGTGATGGACGGGCCGCAGGTCTGGACGTTTGATGCGGACGGTGTGCGGATCGTGTCCGATGTTGTGGACAGCCGTTTTACCTGGCGCGCGTTTGATCGGGTGTTGGAGGGGCAAACGGCCTTGGGGTTGGCCTCGGGGGCGGTCTATTTCGCGATGCCTTTGGAGAATGCTGAAGTGCGGTCCGATCTGTTGGAGAGGATTGAAGCGTGGATGCTGGCGTGACGCGAGATGTGATCGAGCTTCGGTATCGGTTTGATACCGGGCTGTTGCCCGCCGCCATGTCCGGCTGGTGGAGGAGTGCGGTGCCTCCGCAGAAGTTCGTGCATCGCGCTGCGTTCTGGGCGGTGGTCTGGCTGGGGCTATTGGTGCTGGCGGGGGCAATCGGGCAGGCGGGCTTGTCGCCGACGTTTGTCGTTGCGGGTATCCTTGGGGCTGGCGTGATGGTGGCGGCGTTCGCCTATTTGCAGCGCACGCGAATGCGGCAGTTTTACCGGATCGTTGGTGCGCATTGGGACCGGACCGGCGAGATTTCAGTGCGGTTTGATGCGCTAGGGGTCAAGATGCGCGATGAGGTGTCGGAGCGGCGATACAGTTGGGCGGCGATTGATGCAGTCCAGAAGGCGAAGGGCGCGACGGTGTTGCGCACCGGTATGTCGATGATTGCTATTCCCGACACGGCGATGCCGGAGGGTCTTGGTGCGAGCGAGTTTCGGGCGCGGTTGAATGGATGGAGAGGCGCGTGAAGCAACCTTATGGCGTGATCCTTGCCGGAGGGCAGGCAACCCGGATGGGCGGCGGCGACAAGGGGTTGTTGAAGCTTCATGGCGTGACGCTTTTGGGGCGGGTGATTGAGCGGCTGGAGCCTCAGGTGGCGGGGCTTTGCCTGAACGCCAATGGTGATGCGGCTCGGTTTGCGGCGTTTGGTTTGCCGGTTGTGGCGGACGAGGTTGACGGTTTTGCGGGGCCGTTGGCGGGGGTTCTTGCCGGGATGGATTGGGCGGCCTCCAAAGGGGGCGAGCATATCGTGACGGCAGCCGCAGACACGCCGTTCTTCCCCGGCGATCTTGTGCCGCAGCTTCAGATGGCGGCCGAGGCTCAGGGCAAACCGATTGCTTTGGCGCGCACCGATAATGGGCGACATCCGACGTTTGGGCTGTGGCCTGTTGTCTTGCGCGATGATCTGCGCTCCGCCTTGCGTGATGGGGTGCGCAAGGTGGTGCAATGGACCGACAGCCACGGCACAGCGATGGCAGATTTTCCGACGGCGCGTTTCGATCCTTTCTTTAATGTGAATACGCCCGAGGATTTGGCGCGCGCCGAGGGGTATGCATCATGAAGGTCTGGGGCGTCGTAGGCTGGAAGAATTCGGGTAAGACCGGGCTGATGGAGCGTCTGGTGAGCGAATTCGTGCGCCGCGGCATCAGAGTTTCGACGGTAAAGCACGCGCATCATGCTTTTGATGTGGACCAGCCGGGCAGGGATTCGCATCGCCACAGGCAGGCCGGAGCGAGTGAGGTTTTGCTAAGCTCCCGGCAGCGCTGGGCGTTGATGGCGGAACTGCGCGGGGCGGATGAGCCCGATCTGGATGCATTGTTGTCGAAGCTGTCGCCGGTCGATCTGGTGCTGGTCGAGGGGTTCAAGTCAGCGGCGCATCCAAAGATAGAAGCGCACCGCGCCGAGACGGGGACCAGTTTGCTGGCGCCTGAGATGCCGGGCGTGATGGCGATTGCCTCGGACTGTGGCGCCGGGTTTGGCGATTTGCCGCGCTTCGATCTGGACGATACGGGCGCGATTGCGGATTTCATCGTGGCGGAGTTGGGGCTGTGACGGTCTGGGACAGTTTTGTCGTCGTGGATTGGTCGGGCGGCAACGACACCGGGGCGAAGCCGCGCAAGGATGCGATCTGGGCGGGGGCAGTTTTGGGCGGAGTGGAGCAGGAGCCGGTGTATCTGCGCAACCGCGAGGTCGCTTACGCATGGCTTTGTGATCTGATCCGCGCAGAGCGCGCCTTGGGGCGCCGTGTGATGATCGGTTTTGATTTCCCGTTTGGCTATCCGATGGGTTTTGCCGGCGCGCTGGTCGGGCGCGCGGATCCGCTGGCGCTTTGGGATTGGTTCGCCGCGCATCTGACGGACTCGCCAGACGGCAACAACCGGTTTGAGCTTGCTGGTCAGATCAACGCGATGTGGCCGGGTGTCGGGCCGTTCTGGTTCAACCCAACGCAAGCCGATATCGCGCATTTGCCACGCAAGGGGCGCGAGCGGACACGGGATCATGGTCTGAAAGATCGCCGCCGGGTCGAGGCTCATGCCAAGGGCAGTTTGACCTGTTGGCAGATGGGCGGCGCTGGTGCGGTTGGCGGGCAGGTCATGACCGGAATGGCGTTCCTGTCCAGACTGCGCGCGGCGTTCCGCGACGAATTACGGGTTTGGCCTTTTCAATCGCTGGCAAAGCCGGTGGCGCTGGTCGAGGTCTGGCCGTCGCTTCTTGCGGCTGAGGTGGCCGCGCAGGATGACGCGATCAAGGATCGTGCTCAGGTGCGGCTTCTGGCGCGTGCGCTGTCGCGATTGGCCGGGGATGACCTCGGGCGCATGTTGAGCGTTGATGAACCCGAGGAGGGTTGGATTTTGGGGGTTGGTCACGAGCAAGCTTTGGCGGACGCGCTGACCGGCGGGTTGCAGCCACCTCGGTTGAAGAACGATTGTTTCGCCTTGCCGCCCGGCGTGGATTGGACTCCGGTGGACGAGGCGCTGTCGCGGCTTCGCGCGAACTTGCGCCCCATTGCGCGTATAGAGACGGTCATGTGCAGTGATGCGTTGGGCAGAGTGCTGGCGGTGGATGCGAAAGCACAGCGCGCAAACCCGCCTGGCGCCAATTCCGCTGTTGATGGCTATGGGTTTGCCCAAAGTGCGACCGGGTCCGGCGATCAGCTTTTGCCGTTGATCAAGGAACGTGCCGCGGCGGGAGCGGCCTTTGAAGGTGAGGTGCCGCATGGGTCTGCGATCCGTATTCTGACGGGCGCGCTTTTGCCGAAAGGCGTGGATACGGTCGTCCTTGAAGAAGACACGACAAGCAATGGTTTCGAGATCGCATTCGAGGGCCCGATCAAGCCGGGTGCCAATACGCGAAAGGCGGGCGAGGACGTCGAAGCGGCGGCTGTTGCGGTGCGGGCCGGCACGCGCCTTGGGCCGTCGCAACTGGCGCTTCTGGCGGCGACCGGGGTGCGCGAGGTGGCGACTTTTACGCCTCTTCGGGTGGGTGTCCTGTCCACGGGCGATGAAATCGTCGCCCCGGGATCGACGCCCGATCCCGCCCGGACCTATGACGCAAACCGTCCGATGCTGCTGGCACTTTTGGACGACTGGCGCATGGAGGCTGTCGACTTGGGCCACGTGGGCGATGACCGCGCAAAACTGACTGCACTTCTCGACGCGGCGGCGCAAAAGGTGGACGTGATCCTGACCTCGGGCGGCGCATCGGCGGGGGACGAAGACCACGTCTCGGCCGCACTGGGTGAGGCAGGCGTGCGCCATGACTGGAGGATCGCGCTGAAACCGGGACGACCGCTGGCGCTTGGAATGTGGCAGAGTACGCCAGTTTTCGCGCTGCCCGGAAATCCGGTCGCCGCCCTTGTCTGCACGCTGATTTTCGCTCGCCCCGCCCTTGCACTGATGGGCGGCGAAAGCTGGAGCGAACCTCAGGGCTTCATGGTCGCAGCGGCCTTCTCAAAGACCAAGAAACCCGGCCGTCGTGAATACATGCGCGCCCGTATGACCGACGGAGCGGTCGATGTGTTTCATTCCGAAGGGTCGGGCCGCATCTCGGGGCTGGCTTGGGCCGAAGGTCTTGTCGAACTCGGCGACGGGGCGCAAATCATTAGGCCCGGCGATCTCGTTCGGTATATCCCCTACGAAAGCTTCCGTGCCTGAGCTTTCTTTTTGGCAAAAATATCCAGAATCACGCCCCGACATGCGCGCGCAGCGCTGCAAGGAAGCCGCTCCGGGGCGATAGAGACCACCCGCCGCGAAGCGGCCCATCAAAAGAATGCAAAAGCGCTCAGATCAATCCTCGACAGGACCGCCCGCGGCTTTCCAACCGGAAAATCCGCCAACGTTCGAAATGTTTGTATAGCCCATGTCCTTCAGGGTTTTGCCAGCCAGCGCCGCCTGTCCGCCCGCGCCGCAGATCAACACGATTTCGGCGTCTTTGCTCAGCGCCGGATCGAACAGGGCATGGCCGTCGTCCGCGCGAAATTCCATCATGCCGCGCGGGATGCGCAATGCCCCCGCGATCGTCCCCGATGAGGCGATCTCGGTTCCGTCCCGCACGTCGATGAACGTCGTCTTGCCAGCAGCGTGTCTGGCAATGCCTTCTTCAGCCGTGATCTTCGGGACGACGGCATTGGCCTCTTCGAGATAATGGTTGGCGGTTTTCATAGGTTTCTCCTTTTGCTTCACGGCCAGATAGTGCTTTGTTCAGGTGACACAACGCAAGAATGGATCAGTGTTTGAAAAATAAGATCGATACGCGCGCCATCGGGTTGGACATCAGTTTGTCGCTGGCACGATGGCTGACGGGAAGCGAGCATCTTCACTATGGACTATGGGCCGAGCTTGAGCCCTGCGCCGCCAATCTGGGTGCTGCGCAAGAAGCCTATACCACACATCTGCTGGGTCAGTTGCCCAAAGGCAAATTGCGTATTCTGGACATCGGCGGCGGTGCCGGAGAAACCGCCGCAAGGTTGGGCCAACTCGGGCACGAGGTCGACATCATCATTCCCTCGTCGCGACTGGCTGCGCGGTGCCGTGAAAATGCGCCGCAGGCCAAAGTGCACGAGATGCGCTTTGAAGACTACAGTGGTGAAGGTCCATTCGATCTCTGCCTGTTTTCCGAAAGCTTTCAATATATCCCGCTCGCGCAGGGCTTGTCGCGCTGCGTCGAAATGCTCGCTCCGGGTGGTCACATCATCGTGGCGGATTGTTTTCGGTCGGGGGATCGGCCGAGCGAGGCACGTGCCGTGGGCGGCGGCCATGAGATCACGCGCTTCTGGGCACAGGTCGAAAGCCTGCCGCTCGACGTTCTTCTGCGCGAGGATCTGACAGATCAGGTGGCACCCTCCATTGACATTGAGTCCGGCTTCCTAAGGATTTTCGGCGAAGCGCTCGTCCGCATCGACGAGGAACTTGCCTTGAAGAAACCCCTGATCCGCCGCGTGCTGGAGACGCTTTGGCGTGTGTCCGTCAACCGCCGCAGACGCGAGAGCATTCAGCGGCGCCTTATGGCGGAAGGGCGCAGCAGCGAGGTCTTTCGGGCCTGCAACCGATACCTTCTGGTCAAAATGCAAAAGACCTGACCAAGGCTCTCTCGGGCCTGCTCCGGAGCGGAAATCACGGCACCAATATCCACGACTTTCTTTTTGGCAAAATATCCTCGGGGGAGTTTGAGGGGGCAGAAAGCCCCCTCATCGCCGCGGCGCCCGAAGGGCGGCGCAATCGACATTCAGGCACTCCATCTGATCTGTTCTGGCCGCTTTCGTCGGCGGGGTAAGCGGTGCCCAGCAGATATCGGCGACATCGCTTCTGGTATGATTTCGGCACGGCAATCGGATTTACCCCTTCACAAGCCACAAGAATCCCTCTAGAGACCGCGCGTCCGGTGGGCTTGCGTTGCAGGCCTTTCGTGCATTCGTCCGAGACGGTGGGTGAGCGCATGCTCATAATTCCTGCCTGAGACGGGAACCGAGATACCGTTTTCAGATGTCATCTGAAGCGCGATTTTGAAGGACCCGTAAGGACCCGTGGGGGTGGCATGAGTTGCTCCCCGTGTTGAGCCGGAGGGTCAAACCTCCTAAATTGGAGTGAAACTGTGGATAGAGCCCAGAAAGAGAAAGTGGTCGAGGAACTCGGCCAAATCTTTGAAAGCTCTGGCGTTGTAGTGGTTGCCCACTACGCGGGTATCACGGTTGCCGAGATGCAGGACCTTCGTTCGCGTATGCGTGCAGAAGAAGGTTCCATTCGCGTCGCCAAGAACAGGCTCGCCAAAATCGCCCTTCAGGGAACCCCAAGCGAAGCGCTTGGCGATCTTCTGACGGGAATGACCGTAATGGCCTATTCCGAAGACCCAACGGCTGCTGCCCGGGTTATGGAAGCGTATGCCAAGGACAACAAGAAATTGGAAATCCTTGGTGGTACGATGGCTGGCACGGCTCTTGACGCCGCCGGTGTCAAAGCTGTTGCAGATATGCCGTCGCGTGAGGAGCTTATCGCTTCGATCGTTGGTTGCATTGGCGCACCTGCTTCGAACATCGCTGGCGCGATTGGCGCACCTGCTTCGAACATCGCGAGCATTCTCTCAACCATCGAGGAGCGCGCCGAAGCGGCGTAATCTTCGTGCCCGCGTGGGGTGAAATCTGCGCGTTGGAACACATCTTAGGAAACGGAAAGCATTAAAATGGCTGATCTGAAAAAACTTGCTGAAGAGATCGTGGGTCTTACCCTTCTCGAAGCACAAGAACTGAAGACGATCCTGAAGGACGAATACGGCATCGAGCCCGCTGCTGGCGGCGCTGTCATGATGGCTGGTCCTGCGGGTGGTGACGCTGCTGCTGCTGGCGAAGAGCAGACAGAATTCGACGTCATCCTCAAAGCTGCTGGTGCCTCCAAGATCAACGTGATCAAGGAAGTCCGCGCAATCACGGGTCTTGGCCTGAAAGAAGCCAAGGACCTGGTCGAAGCTGGCGGCAAAGCTGTCAAAGAAGGCGTCGACAAAGCGGAAGCAGACGAGATCAAAGCCAAGCTGGAAGCAGCTGGCGCCGAGGTCGAAGTCAAGTAATCGACGTTACAGTCGTGAGAGAGGGCCGGGCAGCGATGCCTGGCCCTTTTTTGTTGCGGTGGGTTTGACCAAATTTCAGAGGTTTTGGATGGCGGATTTGCGGACTTTCGAGGCGTCGAATAAGAAAACTCAATCTTTCGTTCTCAGATCAAACTGACCGTTCATAGCACTCTCAACCGCGGCTGCGCGATTTCTCATATGCGATAGCTATAAACCAGCTCTGTTGATGCATTTTGCATGCCGCAGCGAACCTCTCTGTCAAGGATGACAGCGTCCAGGACTGGAAACCGATAATCCCACACTTCGACGCTTAGAGACCATACTTCGTTTAGAACGAAATTCTGGCTGCCGGATTTTCACAATCGACCCCGTTTCTGAACAACGTTCAAATAATTCGTGAACATTGTTCACGTCTGCGCTAGGTGTTGTTTATGAACAGCGTTCAAATGAACTGTCTGAATAGGAAAAAAATTATGAAACGCAAAATTGGTAGTCTTTTCATTGCATCAATCCTGTTGGCCGGATGTGGAGGCGGAACAACCGCTTACGAAGCATTCGATAACCAGGGACAATCAATTTCCGACCGTGCAAACTTGCTTTATCTTGAAGAGGGCTACACGGATCCGAGCACCCTGCCGGCAAGCACAACCGCAACTTTCGAGGGCGTGATTGCAATCGCAACACTCGACGAAAGTCTCGAGGTGTTGGGAGATTTAGAATTAATTGCAGACTTCAACGGTCCCGGTGGCGTGGCAGGTTCAGCCACCAATTTCGTCGACGAGACGAGTAATCCGTACACAGGAACTTTGACGATTTCAAATGGCGCAATAGACCGCACGGCGGACATCAATACAGAGTTTACCTATAGCGCGAGAATTGATGGCCCTCTTACTGGCGCGTCAGACACCTACGTCTTTGATGGTTTTTTGGACGGGGACTTCATCGGCAACGAATATGACTACGCGTTCGGGTTTGCCGAAGGAACCGTGACGTCCGATCTCGAAACCTCAGAGTTCACAGGAATATTCGCAGCCGAGCGCTAAGCACTCCGCTGTCTTTTTTGCGGGCATCGGATCTCGAGCCCGTCGTGCAAGCCAAATTCGAGATTCATTTATCAAAAAAGGAAAATAGTTATGATCAAACAAATTCTTACAGCAGCCGTCGTTTCGTGTTCCGCAATTATCCCGGGGACTGTCTTCGCAGAAGTCATAACATGCGAGCATCTGGGTTATCGTGTTACGGGTCGATTTGTGAGCAAGGGGAACGACGCTGAATTGGTGAAGCAGATATTTGGGACAGTATTCCAAGTTGATTCCAAGACACCTGGCGAACTGCTCATGCAATTTGATGACACTTGGTATTTGGTTGAAGATGTTCGTGTTTCTCGGACGAAGAATTTCACGCTCTACAAGTGGCGGGCTACTGGAAAGTACACAGACACTAACGAGAGCTACAAACATGACTATTCGTTCAGGATTTATAACGACGGCCGGGGTTCAGCCGGACGGCAGACTTATCCTTCCGGAAAATACGCCTACATTGAAGCAAAGGGTAAATGCGATAACGTCTAAGAGCATCTGAGAACTTCCAAGTTCTTTGCAAGAGTGCCATTTCGCGCCCTCGTCCACATCATTTGTCCTGGCTCAACTTAAAAAGGGGCCGGGACATTTTCTGCATGCGGACCCGTGACGGATTTGGGCTCAAAGCCGTCATTCTCTGCTGTGCCGTGTCCCGCTCTCCGATCTTCCGAATCGCATTAATCGGGGGGCGGTTTTACCCGGACTTGCCAAAGCGCAATTAGGCGGGCAGACTGAAATCCGCGCATCGGTTGCGATGGAACCGGTGACGCCCGATAGCAGACGCAGGACTGATGTGCTCGGTTTTGCGGCAATAAAATAACGCGTTAAATCGCTGTTAACCGCCTTTGTGTGGTTGAAAGCCGCGGCTGTGGTTGCTATCTCGTGCGCTCAGGCGGAAATTTGATTCGGTGATCGCGCAGTCACAAACCACATAAGTCATTGATATTGCTCTATCATAGCGTTCCAGGAATGGTGCGCTTTGATAGGGCAGTTGACGTTTCGGGCGAGGGATCTTTGGGAGGTCTCTCTGGTATGGAAACGAAAACTGTCCCGATCTGGCACTGCTGCGGACGCCCAAACCGTGTCAGCGCCGATTAAAAACGGAGATCCATATCCTATGGCAACGACCTATCTCGGCCAGAAACGTCTTCGCAAGTACTACGGCAAAATTCGTGAAGTTCTTGAGATGCCGAACCTCATCGAGGTTCAAAAATCCTCCTATGACCTTTTCCTTGGCAGCGGCGACCAGCCCGAGCCGATGGACGGCGAAGGTATCATGGGTGTTTTCCAGTCGGTTTTCCCGATCAAGGATTTCAACGAGACAGCTGTTCTTGAGTTCGTGAAGTACGAGCTTGAGAAGCCGAAGTACGATGTTGAGGAATGTCAGCAACGCGACATGACCTATAGCGCGCCACTGAAAGTGACGCTGCGCCTTATCGTGTTCGATGTGGACGAAGACACTGGCGCGAAGTCGGTCAAGGACATCAAGGAACAAGACGTGTTCATGGGCGATATGCCTTTGATGACGCCGAACGGCACATTTGTCGTGAACGGTACCGAGCGCGTGATCGTTTCCCAGATGCACCGTTCGCCTGGCGTGTTCTTTGACCACGACAAGGGCAAGACGCATGCGAGCGGAAAGCTGTTGTTCGCCTGCCGGATCATTCCTTACCGTGGGTCTTGGCTCGATTTCGAATTCGACGCCAAAGATCTTGTGTTTGCGCGCATCGACCGTCGCCGCAAGCTGCCTGTCACGACCCTGCTTTATGCGCTGGGTCTTGATCAGGAAGGTATCATGAATGCTTATTACGATACGGTTAACTTCAAGCTGAAAAAGAACAAGGGTTGGGTGACCAAGTTCTTCCCGGATCGTGTGCGTGGCACGCGTCCTGCGTTTGATCTGGTGGACGCCAAGACCGGTGAAGTGATTGCGGAAGCTGGCAAGAAAGTTACGCCGCGCGCCGTGAAGCAGTTGATCGACGACGGCAAGGTCAAGGAACTGCTGGTTCCGTTCGACAATCTGGTTGGCCGGTTCGTATCCTGTGACATCATCAACGAAGAAACCGGCGCGATCTATGTTGAAGCTGGCGATGAGCTGACTTGGGAGCTGGACAAAGAAGGCGAAGTCAGCGGCGGTACGCTGAAAGAACTGATGGATGCCGGTGTGACCGAGATTCCGACGCTGGATATCGATAACATCAACGTCGGTCCTTACATCCGCAACACGCTGGCTGCCGACAAGAACCTTGGACGCGACACTGCGTTGATGGACATCTACCGCGTGATGCGTCCAGGCGAGCCGCCAACCGTTGATGCGGCGTCGGCTTTGTTTGACACGTTGTTCTTCGACAGCGAGCGGTACGACCTTTCGGCTGTTGGCCGCGTGAAGATGAACATGCGTCTGGCGCTTGATGCCGAAGACACGCAGCGCACGCTTCGCAAAGAAGACATCGTTGCCTGTATCAAGGCGCTGGTCGATCTGCGTGACGGTCGTGGCGACATCGACGATATTGACCACCTTGGAAACCGCCGGGTTCGCTCGGTCGGTGAATTGATGGAAAACCAGTATCGCGTTGGTCTGTTGCGCATGGAGCGCGCGATCAAGGAGCGTATGTCGTCGGTCGAGATCGACACGGTGATGCCGCAGGATCTGATCAACGCCAAGCCTGCCGCTGCTGCGGTGCGCGAGTTCTTTGGATCGTCGCAATTGTCTCAATTCATGGACCAGACGAACCCACTTTCGGAAGTCACGCACAAGCGTCGTCTTTCCGCGCTTGGGCCCGGCGGTCTGACCCGCGAACGTGCCGGCTTTGAAGTGCGCGACGTGCACCCGACACACTATGGTCGGATGTGCCCGATTGAGACACCGGAAGGCCCGAACATCGGTCTGATCAACTCGCTGGCGACATTCGCCCGCGTCAACAAGTATGGCTTTATCGAAACGCCGTACCGCAAGGTGGAAAACACCAAGGTAACCGACGAGGTTATCTATCTGTCGGCAACCGAAGAGATGCGGCACACGGTGGCTCAGGCCAACGCGAACCTCGATGAGAACGGCAAGTTCGTAAACGACCTCGTGAATACGCGGCGGTCGGGCGAATACACGATGTCGCAGCGCGAAAGTGTTGATCTTATTGACGTTTCGCCAAAGCAGCTTGTGTCGGTTGCGGCCTCGCTTATTCCGTTCCTCGAAAATGACGACGCGAACCGGGCGCTTATGGGCTCGAACATGCAACGTCAGGCGGTTCCCCTTCTGCAGGCCGAAGCGCCTCTGGTTGGAACCGGCATCGAGGAAGTCGTGGCCAAGGATTCGGGCGCGGCCATCATGGCGAAGCGTGCGGGCATCATCGACCAGGTCGACGCGCAGCGTATCGTTGTGCGCGCGACGGAAGATCTTGAGCCGGGCGATCCGGGTGTGGACATCTACAGCCTGCGTAAGTTCCAGCGGTCGAACCAGAACACCTGCATCAACCAGCGTCCGCTGGTGAAGGTGGGTGACACGGTTGGCAAGAACGAAGTGATTGCGGACGGTCCGTCCACCGATATCGGTGAATTGGCCCTTGGTAAGAACGTCGTCGTCGCCTTCATGCCGTGGAATGGTTACAACTATGAGGACTCGATCCTGATTTCCGAGCGTATCGTTCGCGATGACGTCTTCACCTCGATCCACATCGAGGAATTTGAAGTCGCAGCACGTGACACGAAGCTTGGGCCGGAAGAGATCACTCGCGATATTCCGAACGTCGGTGAAGAAGCTCTGCGCAACCTCGACGAGGCTGGCATCGTTTACATCGGCGCGGAAGTTGGACCGGCTGACATTCTGGTTGGCAAGATCACTCCGAAAGGCGAAAGCCCGATGACGCCGGAAGAAAAGCTTCTGCGCGCCATCTTTGGTGAGAAAGCATCCGACGTGCGGGACACGTCGCTGCGTCTGCCGCCGGGTGACTTTGGCACGGTTGTTGAAGTTCGTGTCTTCAACCGTCACGGCGTCGAAAAAGACGAGCGTGCATTGCAGATCGAGCGTGAAGAAGTCGAGCGTCTGGCCCGTGACCGGGACGACGAATTGGGCATCCTTGAGCGCAACATCTATTCGCGTCTGAAGGACAGCCTTCTTGGCAAAGTTGCCGTGAAGGGTCCGAAAGGCGTGAAGCCAAAGTCGAAGATCGACGAAGATCTGCTTGAGCAGTTGTCTCGTGGTCAGTGGTGGCAGTTGGCCATCGCGGACGAGAAAGAAGCGCAGGCGATCGAGGCTCTGAACGCTCAGTACGAAGCGCAAAAGCGTGCTTTGGATCACCGTTTCGAGGACAAGGTCGAGAAGGTCCGTCGTGGTGACGATCTTCCGCCAGGTGTGATGAAGATGGTCAAGGTCTTTGTAGCCGTGAAGCGCAAGCTTCAGCCCGGCGACAAGATGGCTGGTCGTCACGGCAACAAGGGTGTGATTTCGAAGGTGGTTCCGATGGAGGACATGCCGTTCCTTGCGGATGGCACGCCGGTTGATTTCGTACTGAACCCGCTGGGTGTGCCGTCGCGTATGAACGTCGGTCAGATCTTGGAAACACACATGGGTTGGGCGTCGCGCGGTCTGGGTATCCAGATTGACGAGGCTCTGGGGGAGTATCGCCGTTCCGGTGACATGACTCCGGTCCGTGACGCGATGAAGATCGCCTATGGTGACGACGTTTACGACGAAGGCATCAAGGATCTGGACGAGGATCGTTTGCTGGAGATTGCGGGCAACGCCACGCGCGGTGTTCCAATCGCCACACCGGTCTTTGACGGTGCGAAAGAAGCTGACGTGAACAACGCTCTGATGCGGGCGGGCTTCAACGAAAGCGGTCAGTCGGACTTGTTTGACGGTCGCACGGGCGAGAAGTTTGCACGTCAGGTGACTGTCGGCATCAAGTATCTGCTGAAACTGCACCACCTTGTGGACGACAAAATCCACGCACGTTCCACAGGCCCTTACAGCCTTGTCACGCAGCAGCCTCTGGGTGGTAAAGCCCAGTTCGGTGGCCAGCGTTTCGGGGAAATGGAAGTCTGGGCTTTGGAAGCCTACGGCGCGGCATACACGCTTCAGGAGATGCTCACCGTCAAGTCGGACGACGTTGCAGGCCGTACCAAGGTCTACGAGTCGATCGTCAAGG
The DNA here is from genome assembly GCF_900184815.1 of Boseongicola aestuarii. GTDB lineage: Bacteria > Pseudomonadota > Alphaproteobacteria > Rhodobacterales > Rhodobacteraceae > Boseongicola > Boseongicola aestuarii. Next base: position 184,203 of record NZ_FXXQ01000009.1, read on the forward strand.
GCGAGGACAACTTTGAAGCGGGCGTGCCCGAAAGCTTCAACGTGCTTGTGAAAGAAGTCCGGGGCCTCGGCCTCAACATGGAACTCCTGGATGCGATTGAGGACGACGAAGAAGGAGGGATCGCGGCCGAGTAATCGGCCCGCCCCGACGTCTTTCTCAAACGCCAGCCTTTAAGGATTTAAAATGAACCAGGAACTTACAACAAACCCGTTTAACCCGCTTGCTCCGGTCAAAACGTTCGACGAGATCAAAATCTCGCTGGCCTCGCCCGAGCGGATCCTGTCGTGGTCTTACGGTGAGATCAAAAAGCCGGAAACGATCAACTATCGGACATTCAAGCCCGAGCGCGATGGTCTTTTCTGTGCCCGTATCTTTGGCCCGATCAAAGACTACGAATGTCTCTGCGGTAAATATAAGCGCATGAAGTATCGCGGCGTTGTCTGCGAGAAATGCGGTGTGGAAGTGACGCTTCAGAAGGTGCGTCGCGAGCGGATGGGCCATATTGAGCTGGCCGCTCCGGTTGCGCACATCTGGTTCCTGAAGTCGCTGCCAAGCCGCATCGGCCTTATGCTGGATATGACTTTGCGCGATCTTGAGCGTATTCTCTACTTTGAGAACTATGTGGTGATCGAACCCGGCCTGACGGACCTGCAGTACGGCCAGTTGATGTCGGAAGAAGAGTTCATGGACGCGCAAGATGCCTATGGCATGGACGCGTTCACCGCGAACATTGGTGCCGAAGCGATCCGCGAGATGTTGCAGAACATCGACCTTGAGTCCGAGGCTGAGCAGCTGCGTGCTGATCTGGCCGAGGCGACGGGTGAATTGAAGCCCAAGAAGATCATCAAGCGTCTGAAGATCGTCGAGTCGTTCATTGAATCGGGCAACCGTCCGGAGTGGATGGTTCTGACTGTGATCCCTGTGATCCCGCCAGAGCTTCGCCCGCTGGTGCCACTTGATGGCGGTCGTTTTGCGACGTCCGACCTCAACGACCTCTATCGCCGAGTGATCAACCGGAACAATCGTCTTAAGCGTCTGATCGAGCTTCGCGCGCCGGATATCATTGTGCGGAACGAAAAGCGGATGCTGCAGGAATCTGTGGATGCGCTGTTTGACAACGGCCGTCGCGGTCGCGTCATCACGGGGGCTAACAAGCGTCCGCTGAAGTCGCTGTCCGATATGCTGAAGGGTAAGCAGGGTCGTTTCCGTCAGAACCTTTTGGGTAAGCGCGTGGACTTCTCGGGTCGTTCGGTCATTGTGACCGGTCCGGAACTCAAGCTGCACCAGTGCGGTTTGCCTAAGAAGATGGCTTTGGAGCTATTCAAGCCGTTCATCTATTCGCGTCTTGAAGCCAAAGGTCTGTCGTCGACTGTGAAGCAGGCGAAAAAACTGGTTGAGAAAGAGCGTCCTGAAGTTTGGGATATTCTCGACGAGGTTATTCGCGAGCATCCGGTTCTTTTGAACCGTGCGCCGACGTTGCACCGACTTGGTATTCAGGCGTTCGAGCCTGTGCTGATCGAAGGCAAAGCCATTCAGCTGCACCCGCTTGTGTGTTCGGCGTTCAACGCTGACTTCGACGGTGACCAGATGGCCGTTCATGTGCCGTTGTCGCTTGAAGCACAGCTTGAAGCCCGTGTTCTGATGATGTCGACGAACAACGTTCTGTCGCCAGCCAACGGCGCGCCGATCATCGTTCCTTCGCAGGATATGATTCTGGGTCTCTACTACGTGTCGATGGAGCGTCAGGGCATGAAGGGCGAAGGCATGATCTTTGCCGATGCCGACGAAGTGCGTCACGCTTTGGATGCAGGTGAGGTTCATCTGCACGCCAAGATCAAGGCGCGCGTCAAACAGATCGACGACGAAGGTCAGGAAGTGATCGTTCGTTTTGACACGACTCCGGGCCGCGTCATGTTGGGGGCTTTGTTGCCGCTGAATGCGAAAGCGCCGTTCAGCCTGGTTAACCGTTTGCTGCGCAAGAAAGAAGTGCAGCAGGTCATCGACACCGTCTACCGTTATTGCGGTCAGAAAGAGTCGGTTATCTTCTGTGACCAGATCATGACCATGGGTTTCCGCGAAGCGTTCAAGGCTGGCATTTCGTTCGGTAAGGACGACATGGTCATTCCTGACAGCAAGTGGACCATCGTTGATACGGTGCGCGAGCAGGTCAAGGAATTCGAGCAACAGTACATGGACGGCCTGATCACTCAGGGCGAGAAGTACAACAAAGTTGTTGATGCCTGGTCGAAGTGTTCGGATGACGTTGCTGACGCGATGATGGGCGAGATTTCCTCGGTCAAGATCGACGATGCGGGTGCCGAAAAGGAACCGAACAGCGTTTACATGATGTCGCATTCCGGTGCGCGTGGTTCGCCTGCTCAGATGAAGCAGCTTGGCGGTATGCGTGGTCTTATGGCCAAGCCGTCCGGCGAGATCATCGAAACGCCGATCATCTCGAACTTCAAAGAGGGCCTTACGGTTCTTGAGTACTTCAACTCGACCCACGGTGCTCGTAAGGGCCTTGCGGATACGGCGTTGAAGACGGCGAACTCGGGCTATCTGACGCGTCGTCTGGTGGACGTGGCGCAGGATTGCATCGTACGTATGCACGACTGTGGCACCGAACTGGCCATCACGGCTGAACCTGCGATCAACGACGGTGAAGTTGTTGCCACTTTGGGTGAGCGTATTCTGGGCCGTGTTGCGGCTGAGGATGTGTTGGCTCCGGGCACTGACGAAGTGTTGGTGACCAAGGGCGAGCTGATCGACGAGCGTAAGGCCGATCTGGTCGAGCAGGCCAAAGTTCCGACGATGCGGATGCGGTCGCCTCTGACCTGTGAAGCGGAAGAGGGCGTTTGTGCAATGTGTTACGGTCGTGACCTTGCACGCGGCACGCTGGTCAACCAGGGCGAAGCTGTCGGTATCATCGCGGCTCAGTCCATCGGTGAACCCGGCACGCAGCTGACGATGCGGACATTCCACATCGGCGGTATTGCTCAGGGTGGTCAGCAGTCATTCCTTGAGGCGTCTCAGGCTGGCAAGATCATGTTCAAGAACGCGAACCTGCTTGCCAACGAGGCTGGTGAAGAGATCGTCATGGGCCGCAACATGCAGCTTGTCATCATCGACGAGAACGACATTGAGCGGGCCAGCCACAAACTGACGTACGGCACCAAGGTGTTCCCGAAAGAGGGTGACACGGTGGCGCGCGGCGACAAGTTGTTCGAGTGGGATCCCTATACCCTGCCGATCATCGCCGAGAAGGCCGGTACGGTTAAGTTCGTCGATCTGATTTCGGGCATTTCGGTGCGCGACGAGACCGACGATGCGACAGGCATGACCCAGAAGATCGTGACCGACTGGCGCTCTGCGCCGAAGGGCAGCGATCTGAAGCCTGAGGTTATTCTTGTGGGTGCCGATGGCGAGCCTGTGCGCAATGAAGCCGGCAATCCGATCACCTATCCGATGTCGGTTGACGCGATTTTGTCGATTGAAGAAGGGTCGGACGTGAAAGCCGGTGACGTGATCGCGCGTATTCCACGCGAGGGTGCCAAGACGAAGGACATCACCGGTGGTCTGCCGCGTGTTGCCGAACTGTTCGAGGCACATCGTCCGAAGGACCACGCGATCATCGCCGAAATCGACGGCTATGTGAAATTTGGACGCGACTACAAGAACAAGCGTCGGATTTCGATCGAACCGGCTGACGAGACTGGTGAAGCGGTCGAATACATGGTGCCGAAAGGCAAGCACATCCCGGTGCAGGAAGGCGACTTCGTGCATAAGGGTGACTACATCATGGACGGCAACCCCGCGCCGCACGACATCCTGTCGATTATGGGTGTCGAGGCTCTGGCGGATTACATGATCGACGAGGTGCAGGACGTTTATCGCCTTCAGGGTGTTAAGATCAACGACAAGCACATCGAGGTTATCGTCCGGCAGATGCTTCAGAAGTGGGAGATCCAGGATTCTGGTGAAACCACGCTTTTGAAGGGCGAACACGTCGACAAAGCCGAGTTCGATGCCGCAAACGAGAAGGCCACGAAAGAAGGTCGTCGCGTCGCACAGGGCGAGCCGATCCTTCTGGGGATCACCAAGGCGTCCTTGCAGACACGTTCGTTCATCTCGGCGGCGTCGTTCCAGGAAACCACGCGGGTTCTCACCGAAGCATCGGTGCAGGGCAAGCGCGACACGCTGGTCGGTCTGAAAGAGAACGTCATCGTGGGTCGTCTGATCCCGGCGGGTACGGGTGGGGCAACCCAGCAGATGCGTCGGATCGCTGCCGAGCGTGACCTGAAGGTCATTCAGGAAGCGCGTGCCGAGGCGGAAGCCGCGGCGGCTTTGGCGGCACCAGTGATGGAAGACATCGACGTTACGGAAATCGACGCCGATCTGGCCACAACGCCAGAGAGCCGCGACTGATCGCACCGCGACTGAGAGAATGAGAAAGGGCCTCGCAGAAATGCGGGGCCCTTTGTCTTTGGGGCGGGCCCGTCTGGGTGACAATTCGCTGGCCGGGTTTCCGTATTCGGATTAAGGCTCGCGCTATGGTTATGACGGATAATCTTCGCGGGGCGCTTTTGATGACGGGGTCGATGACGGCCTTTACCGTCAACGATGCGTTCATGAAGTTGTTGTCCGAGGATCTTCCGTTTTTTCAGCTTTTGTTCGTGAGAAGCGTTGCGGTCGCGGTCCTGATTGGAGTCATGGCCTGGCGGGCGAATGCCTTTGCGCGAAGATTATCGCCGCAGGACAAAAAGCTGGTCGCAATCCGAAGTCTGGCGGAAATCGGTGCGGCGTATTTCTTTTTGAACGCGCTGTTCAACCTGCCGATTGCCAACGTTACAGCGATCTTGCAGGCGTTGCCTTTGACGGTTGCGCTGGGGGCGGCCCTTGTGCTGCGTGAGCACGTGGGCTGGCGACGGTTTCTGGCGATCGGAATTGGGTTTGGTGGTGTATTGCTGATCGTGCGGCCGACGGGTGACGGCTTTACGCTGTATTCGGTCTATGCCCTGTTGTCCGTCGTCTGTGTGACCGTTCGGGACCTTGCGGCGCGCAAGCTGTCACGGGATGTGCCGTCGTTGCTGGTGGCGCTGGCGGCGGTCCTGGGGGTTCTGGCGTTCTCGGTTGTCGGGGCGGCCTTTGTCGAGTGGCAACCGATGGACGGGCGCGACTCGGTACTGATGGTCTTTGCCGTTCTGGCAATTATCGGGGGGTATTTGTTCTCGGTCATGGCAATGCGCGTCGGCGAGATCGGGGCGGTTGCACCGTTTCGGTATACATCTTTGCTGGCCGCTTTGGTCATTGGCTTGCTGGTGTTTAGCGAATGGCCGGATATGTTGACGCAGATCGGTGCCTTGATCGTTGTGGCGACTGGACTTTTCACCCTTTGGCGCGAGCGGAATACGGCGCGGAAAGCACCGCCGGGCCTTCGTGTGCGATAAGGTCCCCGGGTGCTGTTGACAGCATCCGCGACTCTGGCTAGTAAGCGCGCACTTGGCCTCTCGGGTTGATCGCCTGACATGCCTTTAACAGATGTAAGTGGTCACGATCCGGTCCGTATGGTCCCGATCCTCTGGATACCCACCGCGTGCCCCCTAGCTTTGGGAGCGCTGCGGTAGTTTTCGTTGTCGTGGACGCATGATGGCGGAGTGAATAACCGGGGTGCGCGCGCCTCAGATTGAAATGGTCCGTGATACGCGCGGATTGAAACAGACAAGTGTTGCAACACGGGGAAACGAAGCCCAATGCCAACGATCCAACAGCTGATCCGGAAACCCCGGCAGCCAAAAGTAAAACGCTCTAAGTCGCTCCACCTTGAGGGATGCCCTCAGAAACGTGGCGTCTGCACACGCGTTTATACAACGACACCAAAGAAGCCGAACTCGGCCATGCGGAAGGTTGCCAAAGTGCGCCTGACGAACGGTTTCGAGGTCATTTCTTACATCCCGGGCGAAAGCCACAACCTTCAGGAGCACTCGGTGGTTCTGATCCGTGGCGGCCGGGTAAAAGACCTTCCGGGTGTGCGTTACCACATTCTGCGCGGTGTTCTGGATACCCAGGGCGTCAAAGACCGCAAGCAGCGTCGTTCGAAATACGGCGCCAAGCGTCCGAAGTAAGAGGAATCTGAGATGTCTCGTCGTCACGCCGCCGAAAAGCGCGAAGTCCTGCCCGATGCCAAGTATGGTGACCGGGTTCTGACAAAGTTCATGAACAACCTGATGGTCGACGGTAAGAAATCCGTCGCTGAACGCATCGTCTACAACGCGTTTGACCGGGTTGAAGACCGCCTGAAGAAGTCCCCGCTGGAAGTGTTCCACGAGGGCCTCGAGCTCATCAAACCATCGGTCGAGGTTCGCTCGCGCCGTGTTGGTGGTGCGACATATCAGGTTCCCGTTGAAGTGCGCCCCGAGCGCCGCGAAGCACTGGCCATTCGCTGGCTGATCGCTGCGGCAAAGTCCCGCAACGAGAACACCATGGAAGAGCGTCTGGCCGGTGAGCTGGCGGATGCGGTCAATGGTCGTGGCTCTGCGGTGAAAAAGCGCGAAGACACCCACAAGATGGCCGACGCCAACAAGGCGTTCAGCCACTACCGCTGGTAAAGACTTTCAGGAGCAGCCCAAATGGCACGCGATTATCCACTCGAGCGCTACCGTAACTTTGGTATCATGGCGCATATCGACGCCGGCAAGACCACGTGTTCCGAGCGTATTCTTTTTTACACCGGCAAATCGCACAACATTGGCGAAGTGCACGATGGCGCTGCGACCATGGACTGGATGGAGCAGGAGCAAGAGCGTGGCATCACGATCACCTCGGCTGCGACCACCACGTTCTGGCAGCGTCAGGAAGAGCCGACAAACGAAGGTACGTCCGACACCAAGTACCGGATGAACATCATCGACACGCCCGGCCACGTTGACTTCACCATTGAAGTCGAGCGTTCGCTCGCGGTTCTCGATGGCGCGGTTTGCGTTCTGGACGCAAACGCCGGTGTTGAGCCACAGACCGAAACTGTTTGGCGGCAGGCTGATCGCTATAAGGTTCCACGTATCGTTTTCGTCAACAAGATGGACAAGATCGGCGCGGACTATTTCAACTGTGTTCGCATGATCGAAGACCGCACAGGCGCGCGTGCCGTGCCCGTGGCTCTGCCAATTGGTGCCGAGAACGATCTGGAAGGCCTGATCGACCTCGTGACCATGGAAGAGTGGGTCTGGAAGGGTGAAGACCTCGGCGCGTCTTGGGAAAAAGGCCCGATCCGGGATAGCCTGAAAGCCCAGGCCGACGAATGGCGTGGCAAGATGATCGAGGCGGCTGTCGAAATGGACGACGACGCCATGGAAGCTTACCTCATGGATGCGGCCGAGCCCGACGTCGCCACCCTGCGCAAGCTGCTTCGCAAGGGAACTTTGTCGTTGTCGTTCGTGCCTGTTCTTGGTGGTTCCGCGTTCAAGAACAAAGGCGTTCAGCCTCTGTTGAATGCGGTTATCGACTATCTGCCGAGCCCGCTCGACGTTGTTGACTACATGGGCTTCAAGCCAGGCGACGATACGGAAACGCGCAACATCGCACGCCGTGCCGATGACAACATGGCGTTCTCCGGGCTTGCATTCAAAATCATGAACGACCCGTTTGTCGGCACGCTGACATTCGTGCGGGTGTATTCGGGCAAGCTTGCCAAGGGCGACTCGATGCTCAACTCGACCAAAGGTTCGATGGAGCGTGTTGGCCGCATGATGATGATGCACTCGAACAACCGTGACGAGATCACTGAAGCGTTCGCTGGTGACATCATCGCGCTTGGTGGTCTGAAGAACACAACGACAGGTGACACGCTTTGTGACAAGGCCGATCCAGTTGTTCTGGAAACGATGACGTTCCCTGATCCGGTTATCGAGATCGCGGTCGAGCCGAAAACAAAGGCTGACCAGGAGAAGATGTCGACAGGTCTGCAGCGTCTTGCTGCCGAGGATCCATCCTTCCGCGTTGAAACCGACATCGAGTCGGGCCAGACGATTATGAAGGGTATGGGCGAACTTCACCTCGACATTCTGGTGGATCGTCTGAAGCGCGAATTCAAAGTCGAAGCGAATATCGGTGCGCCTCAGGTGGCTTACCGTGAGACGATCTCTCGCGAAACCGAGCACACTTACACCCACAAGAAGCAGTCGGGTGGTTCGGGTCAGTTCGCCGAAGTGAAGATGATCATCACGCCGACCGAGCCGGGCGAGGGTTACTCGTTCGAAAGCCGGATCGTTGGTGGTGCAGTGCCGAAGGAATACATTCCGGGCGTTGAAAAGGGTGTCAAGTCGGTCATGGACTCTGGTCCCTTGGCAGGCTTCCCGGTCATCGACTTCAAGGTTGCTTTGATCGACGGCAAGTTCCACGACGTGGACTCCAGTGTTCTCGCCTTTGAAATCGCAGCGCGTCAGTGGATGCGTGAAGCGATGAAAAAAGCGGGCGCGAAGATGCTCGAGCCGATCATGAAGGTCGAAGTTGTGACGCCGGAAGATTATACCGGCAGCATCATCGGCGACCTGACATCGCGTCGTGGCCAGGTGACTGGTCAGGAACCACGCGGTAACGCGATCGCGATCGCCGCAATGGTGCCGCTGGCAAATATGTTCGGCTATATCAACAACTTGCGCTCCATGTCTTCGGGCCGTGCGCAGTTTACGATGCAGTTCGACCACTACGAAGCTGTTCCACAGAACATCTCGGAAGAGATTCAATCGAAGTACGCATAATCCGGGAGCCGGGGACATCCCCGGCCTACCCATAACCTGTAGGGCGGGGTTCACCCCGCCGCCCGAGACGATAAGGAGAGGCCATCATGGCAAAGGCAAAGTTTGAACGTAACAAACCGCACGTTAACATTGGCACGATCGGTCACGTTGACCACGGCAAGACGACACTGACGGCTGCGATCACGAAGTACTTCGGTGACTTCAAGGCGTATG
>NZ_FXXQ01000043.1 GCF_900184815.1 Boseongicola aestuarii
TGGCCGACAAGCACATCAACCTGCCGCAATTTCTGAACTATTTCCTCTGGCTTGTGTCGTTTGTTTGCCATTCTCTGTCCTCCGTTTCCTAAACATAACGGTGGACCAATTCAGATGGGGAGGCTCAACATAGACGTGCACGCCACAGCCCGCGCAAGACGCGGGTATTATGGAATGATCTCGCATATCGACGCGATGTTCGGGCGCCTGATGGACGCGTTGTCGGATTCTGGCGTCAGCGAGAACACTCTGGTGATTTTTGCCTCCGATCATGGTGACATGATGGGCGAGCGCGGGATGTGGTTCAAAAAGACGCTCTTTGAACCGGCGATCCATGTCCCGCTGATCGTTGGCGGTCTTGGGATCGCGCAACGGCGGGTTGCTACGCCGGTCTCGCTTTTGGACCTTTTGCCCACGCTTGTTGATGTCTCAGGCGCGCCTGCAGGCACCATATGCACTCCGTTTAATGGTCAAAGCCTTGTGCCGCTCTTGCATGGTGGTTCCAAGCACGACCCAGTTATGGTCGAGCATCTGGACGGAGGGACAGATGCGCCCAGAGTGATGCTGCGAGACGGGGATCTGAAACTTGTGCTGTCACGCGCCTATCCGACGATGCTGTTCAATCTGAGCGACGATCCTTTTGAGCTTAATGATCTTGCGTCCGATCCGGCCGCATCAAATGATATGGCGAGACTTTTGGCGAAGGCGCATGAGATATGGGATCTGGACGCACTGGCGATCGATAAGCACGCCAATCAAACGGCCCGCACCGTAGTAAACACGGCGCTTCAGACAGGTCGCCCTCAGGTGTGGGATTTCACGCCGGGCACTTTGGCGCAGAACTCCAATTACGTGCGCAGCGGTGACAAATTTCCGGATGTAGAACGCAGAAGCTATTTGCCGGCGAAGGTTCGGAGGTAGGTTTTCTCAGTCGGTTTTAGTCACATAGCCCGCCTTCCAATTCGCCATGAATTGAGACTAACGTTTCATGAAAGACCTCCTGTTGGACCTTGTGATGACTCTTGACGACATTGTTGACCTGAACACGCATCCTGTCACCCAAAGTGGTTATGGCGCCGCGTGTCGCTCAAAGCTTGATAGCGAGGGCATTTTGGTGCTTGAGGGTTTTATCCGCCCTGAGGCTCTGGAATTGATGCGCGCCGAGGCTTCGGCCGAACAGGACCGCGCCTACTTCTGCGCCCAGAGTCACTCGGTCTATCTCACACCACGCAATCCGGCGTATCCGGACGATCATCCCGCAAACCGCCAGGTCCTGTCATCCAAAGGGTGTGTTTGTGATGACATGATCGGTGCGACGTCCCCTCTGCGCGTTCTATATGATCACCCGACCTTTCGGGGTTTTGTCGCTACGACGACCGGCCAGTCCGAGTTGCACCCTTATGCTGACAGCCTGTCATCGATCAACGTGCACTACGCCAATCGCGATCAGGAACTCGGTTGGCACTTCGACAATTCGAGCTTCGCGATCACCTTGCTTATCCAGAAACCCGGTGCCGGCAGCCGGTTTGAATACGTTAAGGGGCTGCGGGACGCGGACGCTGGTGAAATGAACTATGAGGGTGTGGACGCCCTGCTTCGCGGGGCCATCCAGCCACAAGTTCTTACGATGGAACCGGCAACCCTGGTTTTGTTCCGTGGACGAAACGCTATGCACCGCGTCACCCCGAATAAGAGCGATACCGCGCGGATGCTCGCAGTTCTGGCCTACAACGCAGAGCCCGGTGTGAAGCTATCCGAGAGCGCCAGAATGACATTCTACGGTCGGCTGAACTAGATTGCGTGGGAGTGGGCGGTTATTGTTTGAATCAAATGGAGGCGACTACCGGAACCGAACCGGTGTACACGGATTTGCAATCCTAAGGATTCCGATGAAGACATTGAGTTTTATTGTAAAATGAACCGCTGGACACCTGTGGGACATCACCAGGTTAGCCGTCGAATGCAAAATGCTATTGAAGATGTTGGTTCCCGAGCTCAGTCATTCGGGCGTTACGTAGCGAACTTCTAAAGAAGCAAGCGCGGACAATTCACTGGTTGTCGACTAAAATAAGAACTCCGGTCATACTGAAAGTGAATTTGGCTTGGTTGGAAGAATATTATGTCCCTCACCGAACCCTTCTTGGTCGACCCAAAACGCATAACCGGATCTGTTCTGGTGACCGGAGCGGGTGGTTGTATCGGGTCTTGGACTGTCGCCATACTCGAACAGTCTGGCGTTGAGGTCGTAGCCTTCGATCTTCGTGATGACCGAAGGCGTCTTTCACTGCTGATCGGCGATGATGCCGCGCAAGGCGTAGAATGGGAAACCGGTGACATATCAGATTATGAGTGTCTCAACGACGTTTGTAAGCGTCACGAGATCACAGGGATAATCCATCTTGCGGGCCTTATGATCCCGTTTTGTAAATCTGCCCCGGCAATGGGTGCCCGGGTGAATGTAGAGGGCACGATCAATGTGCTCGAAGCTGCGCGGGACAATGGGTTGAAAAGACTTGCATATGCCAGCTCTTCTGCAATTCATGGTATGCCGCCAGGTGGTCCGACGATCGCCACGTTGTACGGTGCCTATAAACTCGCTAATGAATATACGGCTCAGGTCTATTGGCTCGACTGGGGCGTGCCCTCGGTCGGAATTCGTCCCAACATCGTTTATGGTGTCGGACGCGACCAAGGCATGACTTCGGAATTTAGCGTTGGGCTGGCACATGCAGCCATCGGTCAACATTTTCAAGTATCATATGGTGGGCCATTGAGCTGGCTCTATGCTGGTGAAGCTGCGGCGGCCTTCATTGCCGTGATGTGCAAAGATGGATTTGACGCAAGAGTTTTTGACCTCAACGGAACCTGCATGACGGTTGAGGAAGGCATTGAGATACTTTCTGATCTGATCCCTGAACACCAAGTCAGTACGACAGGCACCCCGTTGCCGGTACCTGCTGACCTTAGTGACGCACCGATCCGCGAGCACCTCGGAGCGTATCCGTCAATTTCACCTTTGGACGGAATCCGGTGGACATACGAAGCATTCCAGAGATTACAGGCAGAAGGGCGGCTTAGCTTCGTCTAGGTCCGTAATCCGCAATGGCCCTTGGTATTCTGGGCTGGCTCGTAGAACTGCTAGAAGTCCAGCCAACTTCTTATCTGCCACAAAAAGTAGCTCCAAACCCTGCGGACAGGTAAGGTCCGCTTTGGGCTCAAAGCCGTCGTTCGCTGCGATGGGTACGAAGGTCCGCTTTCGGATCGCTTCGAACCAAATGGCAAGGCGATATCACGGTAATCTTCTCTGGACTTCTGTCGCCAGCGAAGCGTGACTGACACTGTCCTTCCCCCCTAAAACTGGGCCACTACATTGGTCTTGAGAGGGGAATATGGAATGGCACGGAAACGGCATTCGGACGAAGATGTATTGAAGCTGCTGCGTGAGATTGAGCTGAAGCTGACGGGA
>NZ_FXXQ01000026.1 GCF_900184815.1 Boseongicola aestuarii
GTCTTTGCCGATATCAACGCCAACTGACATCAGCTCATCAAAGTCATTCTTCGCCATGCTACTTCTCCTTTTTGCAGTATAGGCCAAGCCTAACCTGCTGGGTGAAGCAGCCGGTACATCCCATTAGCGGAAGTTGCATTAAGGCAGTTTGGCAGCCTGATTAGGCTACAATATCGAAGGGGCAGCGCGATGCCGACCCCTTGATTAACTTCCAAATAATGCGTTTCTCCGGAGCCGTCGCCTAGGCAACAAGCCGGCGATGGGAGGATTCTGCGGAACGATGTGCGCCGGCTTCCAGCACAACAACCGCGCGGTACAGCATGTCGGCGAGAAACGCGCAAACCTTGCCGCGGGCGCTAAATCCAAAGCCGTTTTTGGCCAGGGCTTCAAGTTCTGCCTCGGTTCGGCCACCTGCACGGATCATCATAAGGTCGAACTCAGAAAGTGGTGTTGGGGAGCTTTGGCGTGTCATTTTGAACTTCCTTTCAGCGTTTCATCTGTTTCTAAAACCAGAATGAACCTAGGCAGAGTTGACAACAAACGATGGTTTCTCACTTTATGAGTTAGAATTTCTTACATATGAGAAATCGATGTCGCGCCGTTTGCCAAACCTGAACCAGCTCCGCGCTTTTGAGGCGGCGGCCAGGCATCTGAGTTTCAAAGAGGCGGCAGAAGAGCTACACGTCACACATGCAGCAGTCAGTCACCAGATAAAGGCACTGGAGGAGGATATCGGTGCTTTGCTGTTTCAGCGGATGCCCCGAAAAGTGAAGTTGACACCAAAAGGAAAAGCGCTGGCTCCAGACCTCACCAGGGCATTGAACATGATCGCAACAGCTGTCTCCGGCGTTCGCGACGACGCACTAGAGGGGGTTCTCTCAATTTCGGTCGCGCCGTTTTTTGGCAATCGTATGGTCCTACCAATCCTCGCTGAGTTCCACGCAGAGTTTCCAGGCATCCGCATAAGGCCAACAATGAACTCAGAAGTTGTCGATCTTGCCAAGGACGATTTCGATGCGGCAATTCGGTATGGAGACGGCAGTTGGGAAGGTGTCGTCAAGGTTCACCTTGCCCACAATATGGTTGCAGCATTTGCCGCGCCTTCTTTCATTGAAAGAAAGACTGTGCCGCTTTCGCTCGATGACATCTCAAGTCTGCCCCTCGGGTCGGTCATTAATCGGAGTCGGCACTGGATCGAGTGGTTCACTAGTCAGGGTCATGACCCAGGAAATAATCTGACATTCATAGAATACGACAACAAGGCAAGAGCGCTGGATCTCGCGCTCGCCGGAAACGGAGTCGCGTTGGACGACATTCATCTTATGGAAACGGAGGTTGCAGCAGGGCGACTGGTGCAAATCCATCCATATGTGCATAAGCAAGACACGTCCATGTATCTGGTATATCCTGATGCTCTCAGCAATGATGCACGCCTTCGAGCCTTTGGTGACTGGCTTGCTCAACGGCTCGCCGCGCGACCAAGCCCAAGCTCAAGTTAAGGTTCTGTCCGCCAGCTAGCGATGGCCGCTTCGTCCGCAACTCGGTCATTCGTGCTCGACGTAGCGAATAACTGCATTGAGCTCGAAGCAGTCAGTTGGTCAATGGCCCAAGAACCAGATTGCGTAAAAAAAGATGAAGTAGAGCAGGGGCAAAATGGATACTACCGCCGCAAGTCCAATGAAGAATACCGACTTTCGACGGATGCCTGCGATAATCAGACCCGCGATAATTGCTGAGGGCAAAAGCACTAGCATAAGAAACGTAAGACTTTGAACCATCTATAGCTCGCCACCTGGTGAGACGGTGCTGCCATTATCGCGCAGTAACCTGTTGGTTTGAAGCAGAGACTGCGTTGCGTCCGCTCTGTCCCGCGTAGCGGACCTCGACGTCGAGCGCAGCTAACGGCTGGAACGAGCCCATTGTGTTGAAAAACTCCGTTTTTGGCTCTGGTCAACGACATTTTTCGCCGTACACGCCGACGAGCTTTTGGTGGGGAGAGGTTCGGCCAAATTGGCCTTTCGCCGCTCACGTGCCAGCTCTCTTCGCCTCACGAACGATCTCACCTGAGTTTTTAGTATGAAGGGCTTGTGCCCGAAAATCGCGATATCTGAATTTCGGAGTTTTTCAACACTATCAGCCCAAAGCGGACGCTCAGACGCCTAAATTCAGAGGAACGCACCTGCCCCATGGCCAGCCTTTTGAGTTCTGAAACTGCGCAGAAAGCTTTGATCTTGGTCGTGTCGAGCCTCGCAGTGTAAAGTAAACAAACACTGCTATGAGGGAGGGAAGAGATGTTAGAGGGCGGCTGCGGTTGTGGCGCTTTGACCTATCGGATGACTTCAGAGCCAATGTTTGTGCATTGTTGTCATTGTCGCGAATGCCAGAAGCAAACTGGTTCAGCTTATGTCATGAACGCGTTCATTGAGGCGGACCAGATCGAATACGAGGGATCTACGACCGAGCACTTGCTCCCCACACCAAGTGGGAAAGGCCAGATCATCACGCGATGCGGCGAGTGCGGAGTTGCCGTCTTCAGTAACTATCTTATCCGTGGCGGCGCACTTCGTTGGGTGCGGGTTGGGACACTGAACGATCCATCACGGTGTCCACCACAAGCGCAGATATTCGTCAAAAGCAAACAGCCTTGGGTCCCGCTCAATCCAGAAATTCCATCATTCGATGAATTCTATCAGTTTGAGTCTGACTGGCCGGAGAAGTCCTATTTACGCCTCAAGAAGGCATTCGAGAAACTGGCAAACAAATAGTGCTTTAGAATGCCTGAGTTTGTCCCCGCCGAGGCAAATTCATGGAAGGCCTCATGTGAAGAAGACATGCTGTAGTAGAATATTAGAGGAGAAGCGGTCATGAAAATCGCAACAATGGCAACAGGAGGAATTGGCGGATTCTTGGCCGTAAAGCTGGGAATGAATGGTCACCAGATTGCTACAATAGCTCGTGGGTCCCATCTCGGCGCCATTAGGGACAAGGGGATTTGTCTTGAAAGTCCGTCCGGAAAGGAAGTGGTTCATCCATGGATCGCCACTGAAGACTGTTCGGAGGTAGGGCAGGTAGACGTGATCATCTTCGGAGTAAAAGGGGATGATTTGGAAGCGGCTGCACGCGCGTGCAAGCCCATGCTGGGTCCGAAAACCGTTGTCGTGCCATTCTTGAACGGTGTTGAGGCTTCGGACCGTCTGGCTCAAATCCTCCCTGAGGGTAACGTCGCCAATGGGATGGCACAGGTTTCGACAACAATCTCTTCGCCGGGTGTGATTACTCAGACTGGAGATTTCAACCTGTTTGTCTTTGCCGAGAGAGGCAATCGGCCATCGAGCCGCATTGACGCTCTTAGAAGGGCTATGACCGAGGCTGGAGTGTCGGCGCCTGAAACTGGCGATATAGAACGCGATGTCTGGTCTAAATTCGTCCTTTTTTCGGCCTTGTCAGGCGTGACTGCAGCCGGTCGGTGCACCGTTGGTGACATCGTGAGCATTCCCGAGCTTGGCACACTGTATCAGCAAGTTCTTTCTGAGACCGCCGCCACGGGCAGGGCTTTGGGGATTGCCCTCGATAAGGATATTGAGACTAAGATGTGGGAGAGGACACAAGAGCTTCCTGGAGCGATGCGAGCGTCGACTGCAATTGATTTGGAACTAGGGCGTCCACTTGAAATCGAGTGGATATCTGGCGCGGTTGCGCGACTATCAGCTAAAGCTGGCGTGCACGCACCGATCAATCGGGCGCTCTATGCTCTTCTGCTTCCCCACAAGAACACACGCTAGGTGTCTTCTGTGTCCGCAGAGCAGGCGTTCGAGTGACTACAAGGCCAACCGTGCGGTGACCATACATGTTCACGATGGTCGAAAGGCTCGATGCCAGAGCGATTGCACGTTGATCATGATATGGGCCGTGGGCTGATACAAAGGAGTAAGTCGATGTCTGACGAGGAAGCTATTCGCAACCTGATCGCCGAGCACTTTGAGCCAATGCGTTGGAGCGAAGGAACTGAACCTGATTGGGACAGATTTCGCACAGATTTCCTGCAAGGGGCTTTGTTGTGCGGTTCTGTCCGTCCCGCTCAAGCCCGCACGCTTGGAGAGTTCATCGAGCGTATGGAGACGATTGCCAGAAAGAACCTCGCCAGCTTTGAAGAACATACGCGCGGCATGGAGATCCTTCGCTTCGGCAATATCGCGGTTGTCCTTGCGATGTCAGAGCTTTTGGAGGACGGCTCTGACATCAATCACGACATCAGCGGCTATCTACTTGTAAAGTCCGAGGGCCGCTGGTCGATTTTGGCTCATGCTTGGGATCAAGCCGACGAAGCAAACCCTGTTCCAGACCGATTGCGCGGGTAGATAGGTCTTGCTTATTCGCGAAGTCCGAATTGTCCCGCAAAGCGGACGCTCGAACCAGCCGAAAAAGGTCCATGCTCGACTGAACTCGTCAGTTGCCCGCTCTAAGTCGAAGGAGGCAACAAGGTCGGCAAGGCCTTTTGGGGTCCGCCAAATACTGAACGGATCAGATCAGGTTAAGACAGAGCGTTCGAAGGCGGCCGTGTGCGTTCTAGAGCGGTGTCGCGCCAGTTTCGAGGCGAGTTATCTTTCCACCGCGGAGTGTGTATGCGGCCAGTACAGCTTCACGGGTTCCATCGGGATAGTCGTTGATTGAGTGCAAGACGAGGATGTCATCATTCTCGTAAATTTTCCGCCGAGTACCCATCGTGCCACCGTTCGCCATCATTTTCTTGAGCATCTCCGTGGTCTCGGCCTTGTTCATTGATGTCCCGTTCTGGTGCCGAACAAATGTGAAATCGTCAGCCATCAGATCAGCATATGCCGCAACGTCGCGCGCTTCGGTCGCCGCGGACAATTTGTCAAATAATGACATGGTTGATTCCTCCCTTTTTTGATTGGCCCGTTTTTGGGGCGGGCCTGAAAGTGAAGGATAGCACAGATCGCCCGGTTACGCCCCATTGATGTTGAACGAAACTAACATGACTTACGTGTGTCCTCAGTTCTTTGGTAACCAACTCGACCCTTTTACATCAGAAGCAAAACGGCAGCTATGTCCGCAACTCGGTCATTGGTGCACGCCGCAGCGAATGGCAGTTTCGAGCCTAAAGGGAGGCCTGAAATTCATTTCCGAAAGATTGCGTCGAGGCTCGCGCCGCGCGGGGCGTACTGTTCAACTCAGGCGATGATGCCTATACTTGGAACTCCGTCTTGAGCGATGATTATCCGACCTTCTGGAGGCGACGCACCGATTTCTGCGGCGTGTTCTTCGAGGCGGCGCTCCACGGCTGCGATTTGCAATCGTGTCATGGTGATCCTGCCTGATGCGATCGGGCGGAATCATGCGGTGATTGGAGTAAGGCAGCAAGGAGCAAAACTGCCGCCGCGCAGCGTATTTTGGATGGCGTAGGGGATGGTGGGTAGAAATTACATCCGGAAATATAGCTGCTTTATAACAGGGCTTTATCGGGCCATTGCGGCGGACACCTCCTCCGCCAATATCCATATATCCCTTATTTATATGACGATTAGGCGATAATTTAAGACGCTTACCACCCACGTTTACCACCTACGTTAACCACCCACATTTTTTGGATATTCTGAGTGAAGGCTAGGGGGGTCGATTCCTTGAACGAAGGTATTCTTTGGTTTTGCACCCAACTCAGATCAACAGACAAAAAGACCCCGCCACAAGGGGATAGATGCAGCGGGGTGTTGAGTTTGGACATTTGGACGATGCGAACAGATTACCAAACCACTCGTTAACACCGCCCATTGTATATCAAATCTGATATGTTTCCTTGATGCTGGTCAATTGGACGAGTTCGTGAGCGACAAATGCAAAGGGCCACCACCTTTCGACAGCAGCCCTTCCAAGTGTTAAGAAATGGTCGTGAATTACTCTATTTCTGCGATAAATGCGCCTACAGCGAGCTCTGGCTCAAGCGCGTTCTCCTGAATAGTCCCAGTTGCGAGGCCAGCTAAACCCTCTGGCTGTCCATCGGCAAGTCCGAGAAAAATGCCAAATGAATCTAGATCAACCAAATACTCATCACCGCCATTCGTAAGAGTTCCATCGATGGTTCCTTCAAACTCTGCCGGTTCAAAGTCAACAACGTCCTGGATAATAGTTAATTCACCGCCGAAAGTCTCTGAATTCTCGCCTAGAAAGTTGGATGCTGTTCCATCGACAAAACCATCTGCGAAGGTTGCTTCCAGCGTAAGCTCACCAAGAATTGCGCCCTCCGGCAGCTCATCTTCGGCCAAGGCTGCCAGTTCCTCCTCGGTTCCTGATCCTATACCAATAAACCCATTAAAGGTTGCCGTACCGGCTTCAGGCATACTTTCAGCTGGGGTAATATCAAGCGCGAGAAGCCTGTCGGCCATAGCATTAGCTTTTCCATCCAAAGCCTCAAAGGGTGTGGGAGAGCTTGAGCAAGCAGTGACTAGCGCAGTGGCACCTAGAGCAACGAAAATTGAGCCTAGCTTATTAGTCATGATGTATTCCTTTATGTATTCCTTTGTTGGGTATTGGTCGTCCAATACTAAACTATCTATGCGCCCAACCTGATATTTCCCCTTGATGTAGCTCAAATCTGTTGCACCTAGCAGGGCGGCTGTCTTAACCGATGGTGGCCCTGTTCTTTCGGACAGTATACATGCTGCTTTTCATATGTTAGAAGTTTGTGCTGCCAGTGCCTAGCCTGATCTGACTGGTCCAACTTGATTGTTAGTGCATGACTGGTCGTCGGTCTATTGACATGATGGTTTCCGGAGCCGGAGGCCGATATCCCAAGGCGCTGTGAGGCCGTTTCGTGTTGTAGTGTTTTCTCCAGCCTTCGATGATGATCTGGGCTTCTTTGAGCGAGTAGAAGATCTCCCGGTTCAGCAGTTCGTCCCGGAACCGAGCATTGAAGCTCTCGACGTAGCCATTCTCCCATGGGCTGCCCGGCTCGATAAATGCTGTTCTCGCGCCTACGGCCTCAATCCAGGCCCGGACATCCTTCGCAACGAACTCAGGGCCATTGTCGCTGCGGACAAATGCTGGTGGCCCGCGCAGGATGAACAGGTCCGTCAGGGCGTCGATGACGTCCGTCGAGTTCAGCCTACGCTTCACCCGGATCGTCAGACATTCCCGGCTGAACTCATCGAGGATATTCAATGTGCGGAACGCTTTGCCATCATCGGTCCGGCAATGGACGAAGTCATAGCTCCAGACATGGTTCCGATACTCCGGCCGAAGCCGGATGCATGACCCGTCGTTTAACCAGAGCCTCGACTTCTTCGGTTGTTTCGGTGGCACCTTGAGCCCCTCCCGTTTCCACAGCCGCTCGACACGGCCATCACTGACCTGCCAGCCCGCGTCTCTCAGCAATGCCGCCACGCGACGGTAGCCGTAGCTGCCGTATTGCCTGGCCAATTCAATCATGTCCGCGACAAGCCGATCTTCATCTTCCCGGCCGTGCGGATGATATCTTTGTGTTGATCTATGCTGCCCCAATGCCCGGCAGATACGGCGTTCTGATACATTGATCTGACTTCGGATCAGATCAATGCAAGCGCGCCGACGGGCGGGGCTCAGAAGTTTCCCCGGGCAGCTTCCTTCAGGATGAGTTTGTCCAGAGTAAGATCAGACACGGCCTTGCGCAGCCGTTCATTCTCTTTCTGAAGCCGCTTGAGTTCCTTCAGCTGGTCGGTTCCCATACCGCCATATTGCTTGCGCCAACGGTAATAGGTCTGTTCGGTAATGCGCACTTCGCGGATCGCATCCACGCGTGCCATCCCTTGTCCAACAAGCACATCAACCTGCCGCAACTTCTGAACTATTTCCTCTGGCTTGTGTCGTTTGTTCGCCATTCTCTGTCCTCCGTTTCCTAAACATAACGGTGGACCAATTCAGATGGGGAGGCTCATCGCGGCGAAAGGCCGGTTTGTGTCTTCGATAATTTCGCTGCATATGCATCAGGCTGGTTCGTCCGCATAGAAGTCATTGGTGCACGCCGCAGCGAATGGCAGCTCTGAGCCTTGATCGCCAGCGTCTGCAATCTGTTGATCGCCCGAGGAAAATTATTTCGTTACGCGGGCATCAGAGAAGTTATCCGGGTCCATGGCCGCCACAATCACGTAGTCGCTGTCACATACCCCGAGCGACGTGCAAAGCCGGGCAGAAGCGGTATTTCTGGCAGTGACACCTGTCCGAAAACGCCGCGCACCCAGTCGGCTCGTGGCCTCAAGGATGGCGAGCGCCCCCAGCGCTCGGGCAATTCCCTCACCTTGACGGTCCGGCACCGTGGCGAGTTGTCCCCACTGAACCATGTCCGCCATCGGATGATCGGGATGTCGGCTTTTTACGGCGCCAGCGGTCGCGACGGGGCGACCACTCCTGTCCTTGGCAACCATCCCGAAGCCGGGCCGGCTGATGCCTCGCATTACCGATCCGATTGGTGGCAAGACCCCATGAAGCATGGACACCTTTGCAAAATCCCGCACTAATTCACCCGGGGAATTCGAGTCGATGATCAAGACTGACAGGTCCGCGGGAAGCGGTTTGGTCGCCAGCGCCGTTCGCGCCTTATTGATTGCGTCGCTGTTGCCGATGAAGTGCCCGATCACATCCGTTCGGAGGCCACGGGCTTCCAGTTCGCTCCGGAATTCATCGCAGAGCTCTTTCGGGACCATCTCGCATCCGCTTGCACCAATCAATTGCGCTAGCGACTCGACGAGGTCGACAGCTTGCGGGCCATGGTCGACGATCTGAACGCCGCGGCCATGTGAACAATACCGCGGATCGCGGGAAAGCAACCGGGCCAGGTGCTCCCCTTTGATCTGCATCTGTTTCTGATTTGGCGACCCGAATACTTCATTCATACCGAGCCCTTCCCGACTGCAAATGAGCCAAAAGCTTAACACTGAGCCGGATATGATCAATGGCGGGTTCGTCCGCGTAGCGGTCATTGGTACAAAGCGCAGCGAATGACGGCATTGAGCCCTCTTTACCAAATGCTGTCCCGCAGCATTTCGCATGAGCAGAAAATCCGGCCTGTTGCGAACGGCCCAAACCGGACAATCACCATGCTCCAGATCTCCGCGGAGCAGCTTCCTCAGAGAGGACATTCATCGATTGCGCAGCATTTTGGAGAGACCCATTGAAACCGGCAGACTAACTGGTC
Source organism: Boseongicola aestuarii (assembly GCF_900184815.1). Lineage (GTDB taxonomy): Bacteria > Pseudomonadota > Alphaproteobacteria > Rhodobacterales > Rhodobacteraceae > Boseongicola > Boseongicola aestuarii. Next base: position 9,185 of record NZ_FXXQ01000026.1, read on the forward strand.
TTTCAATTCACAAGTTTCAATGACTGTTTTCTGACGTTTCTAGCGAATGTTGTCTTGGGGAATTGTGACGACTCGGAAGAAACTGGAACCAGATAATTGCGGATTTCGCCCGACGTCTTTGCGCCGGGTGGACCAACTAAATGTCTTTATGCGACACTAAGTGAGGGTTTGAGGCATACGTAACGTTTGCGGTTTCCTGCAGAACAGTTTTGCCTTGCGCCTGTGATCTTCCCCTCAAGAATCTAAAGACCAAATGGCCCGGCTAGACTGGCACGTTGATCTTCATTCGACGCATGACGGTACGCATATCAAAAAAACTTGAATGATCGTTTTTGATGGTTTATGAACGATCTTGGTCGTTGGTGACGATAATTGGCTTTTTTAAAGCCTTTGCGATGACTTCACGGGGGGGTGGATATGTCGGAACAATTTGACCTTGCTGCCGTACGGCGTCGAAAAATCGCAGAACTTGTTCGCGCTAACGGCTCGATGGGCAGTCGAGATCTGAGTGATCTGTTCAGCGTTTCCGAGGCGACTATTCGGCGTGATTTAAAAGCCCTTGATGAAGAAGGCTCTGTTGTGCGTACCCATGGGGGTGTGCTGACAAATTCCAGCGTCATAGTCGACCTTCCGAACGAAGAGCGAAAGTCGGTTGGTGCCGAGGAAAAACGACGTATTGGACAGGCTTCTATCGAGTTGCTGGCGGACGACGAAGTGGTTTTTCTTGACGCAGGAACGACCGCGCACGCCATTGCAGCCGTTGCCCACAAAAAACCAACTTGCACCTATGTCACGACGTCGCTCGGGGTCGCGAACGTGTTGCAAGCCCAAAGAATTGCGCAATTCTACATGATTGGCGGCTCTTACCAGCCAGTGAATGATTCATTTACAGGCACTTTGGCGATTTCAGCGCTGCGGTCGCTCTCATTCGACATCGCCTTCTTGTGCTGCTCGGCGATTGACGTCGACAGGCGCTCAATCAGTGTCGCCAGCGAAGCCTATGCGCAGATGCAAAAAGAAGTCATATCCAACACACGTCGCCGGTATGTGGTGGCCGACACAAGCAAGTTTAAGCCAAACGCCTTTATGCAAACTGCCCGGTTCGACCAGATTTCTGGCATCGTTACAAACCAGGAGGTCGACGATGAAATCCTCGCACAACTTGAAGACGCCAATCTAGAGCTGGTGCTGGTATGAAAAGCACTGGCGCGTCACTGAGTGTTAAGGGGCTAAAGAAAAGTTGGGGGCCCACAGAGGTTCTGACTGGCATTGATTTTGATATTGAGCCCGGTGGTTTCCTGACACTCTTGGGACCATCAGGGTGCGGAAAAAGTACAGCACTTCGGCTGGTGTCAGGCTTGGACGAAGTCAGCGGTGGAAGCATCCTGATCGACGGTAAGGACGTCACCAAGGTGCCTGCCGACCAGCGCAATATAGGCATGGTCTTTCAGAACTATGCTCTATTTCCCCACATGACGGTCGCAGAAAATATCGCCTACGGCCTGAAGGTTCGAAAGGTTGCGAAACCGGTACGGGAAGCCTCTCTTGAACGCGTGGCAGAGTTGATGTCACTTGGCCCGCTTTTGGATCGAAAGCCCGCGCAGCTATCTGGTGGGCAACAACAGCGCGTCGCGCTTGCGCGCGTTCTTGTGTCAGAGCGCCCATTGGTTTTAATGGACGAACCGTTGTCCAATCTTGATGCAAAGCTGCGCACTGAAATTCGCAGCGAAATCAAAGCTCTGAACAAATCCCTTGGCATTACCGTCGTTTATGTAACCCACGACCAAAGTGAAGCCCTGTCGATGTCCGACACTGTCGTGTTGATGAATGCAGGCCGGGTCGAACAAGTGGGTACCCCGAAAGAGCTTTATGATGTGCCAGCCACGGTGTTTTCCGCACGTTTCATCGGCACGCCGCCGATGAACCTGTTAGCGGTCGCAGACGTTAGTCTTCCAGATGGAGTGGCCGCGTCATATGGCAATGACCCAGCCGATCTTTTGATTGGCGTGCGTCCGGAAAGCATGCAGTTCCCTGCTGGTGGCGCGGACTATTCCGCCTCGTGCCGGATCACCAGCATAGAATATGAGGGCAGCGTCTCGTTGCTGCATCTGACGTCGAAATCTGGTGCGAGTTTCATCCTATCTCACTCCGGCGATACCCTGCCATCTCTGGAAGAAAAGATCACCGTCGGCTGGACGCAAAGTGCGGCGCATCTATTTTCGAAACGTACAGGCGAACGAGTTTTAACATCATCATAATCGACTGGGGATTCAACCGCCGGCATTTCACGAAATAAAAGGAGGAGAAGACATGACTAGATTGAAATCCTACGCGACACTGCTGGGCGCAACGGCGTTGACCCTGACCGGTGTGGCTTCAGTGTCTGCAGCCGATCTTGAGTTCTACTTTCCGGTGGGTGTGAACGCTCCGGCAGTGGAGACGATCCAAGCCCTAACAGACGAATGGGCGGCGGCTAATCCACAGCACACTGTGAAAGCGGTCTATGCGGGCAACTACGAAGAAACGACAACCAAGGCGCTGACCGCAGCCAACGCAGGCCAACCGCCACAGGTGGCCGTTCTTCTGTCGATCGACCTTTTCACGTTGATCGAAGAAGACGTGATCCTACCAATTTCGGACATCGCGAATTCGGAAGAAGACAAGGAATGGATTTCTGGCTTCTATCCCGCATTCATGTCGGACGCTCAGTTTGAAGGCAAAACCTACGCCATCCCGTTTCAGCGCTCGACGCCGGTTTACTACTATAACAAAGACGCATTCCGCGAAGCTGGACTTGATCCTGAAGCACCACCAAAGACCTGGGACGAGATGATCGAGGTTGGTAAGGCGCTAACGGTGAAGGACGACAACGGAAACGTGACCCGCTGGGGCACACGCATCCCGACGCTTGGTCTCGGAGGAGCGTGGCTTTTCGGTGGTCTGGTCGTCTCTAAAGGCGATGTATTGACCACAGAAACCGGTATTGAGGCGCGGATGGACACGCCCGCGACTTTGGCATCGCTAGAATTTCTTCTGAGGCTGGCTCAAGAAGAAGTTATGGCGCCGGGTGGGATCACTTGGGGTGATACGCCAAAGGCATTTCTTGAAGGTCAAACCGCTTCGATGTGGACCTCGACAGGCAACCTTGCCTTCATCGAGGAGAACGCGGAATTCGACTGGGGCGTTGGCTTCCTTCCGGGTGGTGATGGGCCGGGTGCACCAATCGGTGGCGGCAACTTCTACGTGTTCCAGGACACGACAGAAGAAGAGCGTGAAGCCGCGCTGGACTTTATCAAGTTCATGACATCTCCCGACAGTGCGGCCAAATGGAGCATTGCGACTGGCTATGTCGCTCCGCGTCCTGATACATGGGAAACGCCAGAGATGAAGGCCTATGCCGAACGCCTGCCACAGGCTTTGGTAGCACTGGACCAACTTGCTTATGCTGAACGTGAATTCGCGACGTTCCAGCGCGCCAAGGTCACACAGTATCTGGTTGATGCGATCGAAAGCGTCGTGACCGGAAACGCCGAGCCAGCAGAGGCGTTGTCCAAAGCCCAAGAGGGCGCGGACAAGGTTCTTGGCGACTACCAGTAAGGCAATCTGAAAAATACGCTCTGCGCAGCCACCGTGTTTGCGCAGGGCTCACCTGCCTTTTCGAACGCACTCGCAGCAAGGTGACACGCAATGAACAACCGATTGTCAATTCGACTGGCAGTGATCATGTTGGTCATTCCGTGTTCGCTGCTGGTCGCGTTCACCCATTATCCTGCCATTCAAGCACTGATAAATTCCTTTTGGAACAATAGCAGTTCGCGTCGCCCTTCGCGTTTTTCAGGGATCGAAAACTATCAGGCGTTAATGGAAGACGACCGCCTGGCACAAATTCTGATCAACAGCACGATCTACGCGCTTGGCACCATCCCGCTGGCGATCGGCCTTTCGATCGGCATGGCGCTTTTGGTGAATTCAAGGCTTCCGGGAACAACCTTGATGCGGCTTTCGTTCTTCATGCCGACGATGTTGCCGATGATTGCGGTCGCCAATATCTGGCTGTTCTTCTATGCACCCGGCATTGGCCTTGCCTCCCAGATCCTCGAAGTGTTTGGGATGCCATCGATCAACTTCCTTGGCCGCACAGACACAGCGCTGGCGTCCATGATGTTTGTCGCCGTGTGGAAAGAAGCCGGGCTGTTCATGATATTCTATCTGGCCGCTTTGCAGTCTGTGCCAACAAACCTGAAGGACGCGGCCAAGCTTGAGGGCGCAAGCGCATTGAGGGTTTTCTGGGATGTCGTGATGCCACTTTTGCGACCCACAACGATTTTTGTGGCGGTCAATGCGCTGATCAATGCGTTCCGGCTTGTGGACCACGTCATTGTTATGACCGAAGGCGGTCCTAACAATTCCAGCGCGCTCTTACTTTACTACATTTACGAAGTGACCTTCCGCCAAAGAGACTTCGCCTATGGTGCAACCCTGACCGTTTTGATGGTCGGCCTGCTTGGGCTGCTGGCCATCGTTCAATACTGGGTTTTGAACAGAAAGGCGCATTACCAATGAACCGCGGGCTGAACAGAATTCTGTTATCAACAATGGGCGTCGTGTTCGCTGCACTTTGGGCACTACCGTTCATATATTCCGTCTGGACTGCGTTCCACGACGAAAAATATTCAGCCAACTTCCAGCTAGGCGCGCCATGGACATTTGAAAACTTCATCGAGGCTTGGCAGTCCGCACCGTTTTCGCTCTACTTTGCAAATACGATGATCCTGATCACCATTGTTCTGGTCGCAAACCTGATATTGTGCACGCTGGTTGCCTATGCCTTTGTGCGCTACAAATTCCGCTGGGCGGGCTTTCTGTTTGCGCTGATCATGGTGCAGCTTTTGATCTCGCCGGAGATTTTGATCGTTGAGAATTATTTGACGCTTTCACGAGTTGGGTTGACAGACACGATAATCGGGATCGCCCTGCCTTATCTAACTTCGGCGTTCGGCATTTTCCTGCTGCGCCAGACTTTCCTAACAGTGCCGAAGTCGCTGGATGAAGCGGCCCAAATCGAGGGCGCGGGTGCATGGCGCGTTTTGTGGAATGTCTATGTGCCGTTGGCGTGGCCGGTTTATCTGGCCTATTCGCTGGTTTCGATCAGCTTCCATTGGAACAACTTCCTGTGGCCTTTGATCGTTACAAATTCCCCAGAGGTGCGCCCCTTGACCGTCGGCCTAAGCGTTTTTGCCACGGTAGATAGCGGTGTGGAATGGTCGCTGGTGAATGCAGCAACGCTGATGACCACCGCCCCACTAATCATTGCCTTTATAATTTTCCAACGTCAGTTCGTCGCCAATTTCATGCGCGCTGGCATCAAATAACGATGCGTCCAATGCCAGAACACACAGTGGAACCCCTATATTGCTAATAGCGCACACATCCGATTTTCATATCTTCGCGGACGCGCCGGAAACTTCGCTGGTGCGTCCCGATATTGTCCAGGCCACACGCAAGGTTATCGCCGATATTGCCAATTTCTCACCCTGCATTGATGCGGTGATGATCACGGGCGATCTGGCGGACGGCGGCTCGGCGGAAGACTATGTCCTTGTGAAAGATATTTTGTCGCCCATCAAAGTTCCGATTTTCGCGGTTCCGGGAAACCACGATGCGCGTCAGGGCTTCAGAGCTGCCTTTGAAGATTCGCTTCCTTTCGGGCCAGGGTCAAAACTGGATTACGAAGCGTCCTGCGGTGATCTGCGGATTATTGCGCTTGATACGCTGATCGAAGGTCAGGTCACCGGCGGCCTTGATGACAGCCAAATCGATTGGCTTGCTGAACGGCTGGCTAGTCCGACAGAGCGACTGACACTGATCCTGATGCACCACCCCGCGTTTCCGTCAACGATCACAAAGCTTGATCAAATGGCGTTGAAAGACGGGCATTCGAAATTTGAAAAGCTTATTGCCCAATACTCCGGTCCGGTCAGGATCTTGTCGGGCCATATTCACCGTCCGTACCAGACGCTCTGGAACGGTATCTGGTGTGCGGTCAGCGGCGGGCCTTCCTTCCAACACGCGTTGAAATTGGCCCATAACGCACCGGAGCCATCAGATGTGGACGAGCCATTTGCATACTTCATTCATCGGATAGAGGAGGCCGCTGCCATGACCGTTCATACCCGGTATGTCGCACTTTGACCCCGCCACTTGAGAAATCCAGCGTCGCTGCTGTTGAACAACTTGCGCGCGACGCCGGGGCCGTCGCCCTGCGCCACTTCGAGGCACTAAGCACCGTGCCGGTGGAGTCAAAAGGACACCTTGATCTGGTGACCGCCGCCGATCAGGACGTCGAACGCTTTTTAACCGAAGGGCTTGCCAAGGCGTTTCCTGAAGATGGCATTTTCGGCGAAGAAGGGGCCGCGCACCAAGGCACAAGCGGTCGCACGTGGGTCGTTGATCCGATTGACGGCACGTTCAATTTTGTCCGCGGTGGCGATCAATGGGCAATATCAATTGGACTCTATGAGGCTGGGCAACCAACCTTCGGCGTCATCTTCGCGCCCCTGAGGTCGCAGATACTTGTGGGTGGCATAGGACTGGCGAGCACCCTGAATGGAGAAAGGCTGGCGCAGCGCAGCGGCCTTGATAGTTCCCGCGCCTCTTGTGGCGTCGGGTTTCACCCGGTCATCCCGGTTGAGCTTCGACTTGAGACTTTGCGTTTCGTCTTGGAAGATGCCGGCATGTCGTTTCGCTGCTGTGGTTCGGCGACGCTGTCGCTTATCGAAGTGGCCCTTGGCCAGGTCGATGGGTATCTTGGCATCGGTGAATCGTCTTGGGATCTCATGGCTGCACTGCCCATATTGGACCAAATCGGCATTCGCAGCACCGTAGACTGGAAGAATACGGATCTGTCGTCGAAATTGCGCTTTGCTTGCGGCACGCCAGAGTTTCTTCAGGCCGTCGCGCCTATCGTCGATTTTGGTGCCACGCTAGAGCCTTAGGTATAACCGCGAACTTGTCGCCAACAACATCAGTGCGCGGGCGAATTGACTGCAAGGCATGTGCCGGCACAGCTCTGATCGTTTAAAACGTAAATTCAGGTTGCAGATCGAGAGCTCCAGCAACTGTTACGCATTGCTCTCATCGCCATCGGTTTAACGAATACCGATAAACGATTGTTGAACAGTTTCCCCTGAATGCGAAAAGCTAAATCTCAGCCTCGATTCATGGGCACTATGAGCTCAAAACCGCCTTGCGGCGTCACAGGGAAAATCTCTGTTTCAAGTGAATGTGGATGTCTGCTTTCAACATTGTGGTTTGATCGGTTTGCTTTGGCAGCGAATGACAGCTTTCCGCCCTTAGTGCCAAATGCTGCGCTCGCGAACCCTGAGATCTTGCGGTCGCGGCGAAGGGCAGCAAAGTCCGCATAGCAGTCGTTAGTTCATCTTGCGGCGAATGACGGCTTCGAGCCCAGAGCGGAAGTGCTCCGGCCCAATTGACAGGGATCATATCGCCTGACTTCTGAACGTGGTTGGCTCAAGGAGCGAGCCGGACGGTTGCACCGGTTCCGAGGTGACAGACTCATTGGGAGATAGGCTATGGATACCTCCAAAGTGACGGAGTATGCGCATGCGCTTTACAGGGCTCACGGAAATAAGGCCGAGGCTGAGGCGGCACAGCGTGCCAAAAAGCACGAGGACGCTGGCGATGCGGACGAGGCCAAGCAATGGCGGGCCGTCCAATTGGCTATTCGGGAACTTCGCGGCGCCCACGAGAGTTGATCGCATTCAGCCCGACACGCCCGGCATAGACTTTGCAAACCGCTGGGTGTCGGAGCGTCTCTTATGGAATCTCTCACACCAATCACGCTCGGTTTTCTGGGCAGTTTGATTGCCGGTCTCATGACCGCGCTCGGAGCGGTTCCGATTCTTTTTGGCAAAGTGCCAAGTCGCGGTACCCGTGACATGTCACTTGGCTTCGCTGCTGGCGTCATGCTGTCAGCATCATTCTTCTCACTCATCATTCCCGCAATCGAATCTGCGGGTGAGATGTATGGCGAGGGTGCTATCCCCGCTGGAATCGCTGTCATTGGGATACTCGCCGGAATGGCGTTGGTTGCGGGACTGAACGAGACCCTGCCGCACGAACACTTCAATACAGGACGCGAAGGGCCGGATGCGGTCGCGCTCCGCCAGATATGGCTCTTCGTCATAGCCATCACGATCCACAACTTCCCGGAGGGTATGGCTGTTGGGGTGGGCTTTGGTGCGCATGGGTTTTCTGGCGGAATGCCGCTGGCCTTGGGTATTGGGCTGCAGAATCTGCCGGAATGACTTGCCGTCGCAGTGGCGCTCCTCGGCGAGGGCTACGGCCGCGTTAAATCCTGGGGCATTGCCGCATTGACTGGGTTGGTCGAGCCCGTTGGCGGAGCGGTCGGAGCGGCGTTGATCTCGTTTTCCGAGCCGTTCCTTCCTTGGGGGTTGGCATTTGCGGCGGGGGCGATGCTCTATGTAATAAGCCACGAGATTATTCCAGAGACACACCGGAATGGGCATCAGAACAAGGCTTCGTTGGGTCTCGCAATCGGATTAGTCGTTATGCTCTTCTTGGATGTATGGCTCGGCTGACTGCGCTACACACCCGGCAATGTCGCCGGGACCCCCCGCCTGACTGATTTGCGTCAATGTTGGTGGTAGCCAAGTTGCTAGTATTGCCTTGAGACGACCAAGAATGGAGCTTCATGTCATGAGAGGCATATATGGAACAACGGTGGCTTCCTGTGCTGCTAATATTGGTTTGACGCTCGTGACCCTGCTCGTCGCTGCCACTTGCGCTTTTGCCGAAAGTAGCGGCCCGGCACTGCAGCCAGATGAAGACGGAATTGTATTTGTCATAGGGAAACTGGATGGCAACAGAGTTGAATTTCAACGAGAGGGATGGGCGGGCATATCCGAATTTGAATGTACCGCAGGCGTAGACTGTGCTGCCGAGACCTTCCCGATGCGACTGCAAGCGCCGTCGGCTATGCATTGGGACGATCTTGCTGTGCAAACCATCCGGGTCAACTTTTGGCTTGGTGAGCCGCTGTTGGACGCTCAATTGACCTTTGCTCGAGCAGGAAATGAGACGAGCGTCGTGTCACTTGATGACAAGATAATTGGCACGTTCACACACGACATGTTTGGTGCCGGCGAAGGCCCAAGATATGGTCGACTAAAGATCACGCTGGGTGGACTTGATGCCGGTCACCACTACCTCGACTTTGCCGTTGCCGAGGACACGACAGGTAACCTGAGGCACTCGATCGACGCCATTCTGCTCAACGGAAAACTCGGAAGCCAGACTAATTGACCGTCTCCTTTGTCCTGTGTGGATGGCTCCTGCAAAGCAAGACGTTTTTTGCGAGTGGTTTCTGGTCAGAAGCGGTCTTGTGTCCGGCCTGTTTGCGCGGTGCATCTGACCGCTGGCCCTGATGGGTTCCGCGGATCG
>NZ_FXXQ01000027.1 GCF_900184815.1 Boseongicola aestuarii
TGTATCTCATAGGCCAGCAGTCGACGCAGGGTCTCGGCACGCAACCGAGGCGGCACCGTCAGGCCAGGCATTGCAGCCAGTCCCTCGGCGCAGGCTGAGCGATCCATCGAGGCGATCTCCCGAAGCCTTCCGGAAAGATTGTCAAAACGAGGCTGGCTCATGTTCGGTCGCCGCTGATGCGGTAGGTCGGAGTTCTGCGGCTTCGATCAAGCAGAACCTCTGCCCCGCTTTTGCGCAGCCGCGAGATCGCAGCCCGGATGGTATGCGGCTGCCACTCCAGACTGTTCTCCAGCTGTTCTTGCGTTGCGCCCCGCGGGCGGCGCAGCATGGCTTCCAGGCGCGCCAATTTGGTAACATTTGGCGGCGTCTTAGTCTTCCGGGCTTTCAGCGCCCCATCTTCGGTATTCGTCTGATTGTCGAGCATGTCGGTCTCCTTCGCTGGAGGGCGCCGGACCATCCGGTGCCCGCACCGACACAAGCCCGGTGATCCGGGCAGAGACCCCCGACACAAGCGCGTCGCGACACGGGACACTGACGCTCTGGCGGCGACAGAAGTCCAGTGGTTCTTGCTCGTGAGACGCAGCACTTAAGCGTTGCGGCTTGCTCTCGTGAAGGCGCGCTGAAATTTCTCAGTGTGTGTCCGGTTTGTATTCATGGTCCAAAGCAATGCGACGTCCAAATCCATTCCACGTCTTCGGCGCGGCATTGTCACAAGGTTTGCCCTTGATATTCCTCAATCCCAATTGCCTTTCACTGAATAGACTCATCCCACAGCAATACGAGCGACCGTCACTGATAGCGGCGCTTGAAGCTTGTGGCTGTCGTTCTGCGAAACGCGCGGGGCACGGGTGGTCTGACAATGCAACACTAGAGGAGGAGAATTCATGCAAAGTTTCAACCGTATCGCCCTAGCGGCTACAATTGCAGGCGCGTCGTGGTGCACTGCGGCGAGCGCACAGGGTACAGCGGAAGTGCTGCACTGGTGGACATCAGGTGGCGAGGCCAAGGCCGTTGGCGAACTCAAAGACGCTTTCGAGGCGGGCGGTGGCACATGGATCGACTCGCCCATCGCCGGGGGTGGTGGCGACGCTGCAATGACAGCGCTGCGTGCCCGCGTTGTGGCGGGTAACCCGCCGACAGCCGTGCAGTTGAAAGGGCCGGGCATCCAGGAATGGGCCAACGAAGGTGCGCTGAACGACGTGAACGAAGTCGCGCAATCAGAGGGTTGGGATGCAGTTTTACCGCCCGCCCTTGCCGAGATCATGAAGTACGAGGGCGAATATGTCGCGGCACCCGTGAATATCCATCGGGTTGATTGGTTCTGGGCCAGCCCTGAGGCGCTTGAAACGGCCGGCGTTAGGGACATGCCAACCACCTGGGATGAATTCAATGCGGCGGCTGACAAACTCTTGGAGGCCGGGATCACGCCGCTTGCGCATGGCGGACAGCCTTGGCAGGATGCGACCCTTTTCGAGGATGTAGTACTGGGTATCGGGGGGCCGGATTTCTACCGCAGCGCTCTTGTTGACCTTGATCAGGACGCACTGAAAAGCGATACGATGGTTGCAGCGTTCGACCAGTTGCGCAAGCTGCGCGGCTATGTCGATCCGAACTTCTCGGGCCGCGACTGGAACCTTGCTACCGCGATGGTGATGCGGGGCGAGGCCGGTTTTCAGATCATGGGTGACTGGGCAAAGGGTGAGTTTCTGGCCGCAGGCAAGGTGCCGGGCGAGGACTTCTTGTGTGCGCCAACACCAGGTAACGGCTTTGTACTGAACTCTGACAGCTTCACGTTCTTCAACGTGGCGGGCGAGGACAATCTGGCGGGACAGCAGTTGCTTGCCAGCTTGATCATGTCACCGGACTTTCAGGAGACCTTCAATCTGGCCAAGGGATCAATTCCGGCACGCACCGATGTATCACTTGACGCATTCGACGAATGCGCACAGCGGTCGCACTCGGATCTTATCGCCGCGATCGAAAGCAACGCCCTTGTACCCTCAATGGCACATGAGATGGCGATTCCGCGTTCGGTCCGGGGTGAATTCCTTGATCTGGTGACGGAGTTCTTCAATTCGGACATGAGTTCGCGCGATGCAGCCGACCGTCTGGCCGACGCAGTTCTGCGCGCACAGTAGCCAGTGAAATGCAGCCGGGGGCCGTTTTTGCCTTCGGCTGCGGTTACATCCGATGAACGAACGCATCCCCTTGACCCTCATGATTTCGCGCGCGCTGGAGCGTCGGTTGCCGATGATCGTGGTCTCGCCACTTTTTGCGGCCAGCCTGTTCTTTGTTTATGGCTTCATCGCCTGGTCCATCTATATTTCGTTTACCAAGTCGGGCGTCATGCCGAACTATGCGTTCGAGGGGCTGCAACAATACGACCGCTTGTGGGCGACGCCGCGCTGGTCGGTAGCACTGCGCAATCTGTTTGTTTTCTCTACGCTCTTTATCGCGATTTCCATGGCGATTGGAATTCTTCTGGCCATCCTGCTTGATCAGAGAATCCGTGGCGAAGGGATGATCCGAACGATCTTTCTGTATCCGATGGCCTTGTCCTTCATCGTCACCGGAACGGTCTGGAAATGGATCCTGAACCCCGGTCTGGGGGTCGAGCGACTGGTGCGGCAAGCAGGATTTGAGGATTTCACCTTCGATTGGTTGGTGAATTCAGATTACGCGATCTACACGGTCGTCATCGCGGCTGTCTGGCAATCCTCGGGCTATGCGATGGCGCTGTTTCTGGCAGGCCTCAGATCGGTGGATGACGAAATCCTCAAGGCGGCGGCAATCGACGGGGCCGGACCCGTCCGGGTCTATTCCGGCATCGTGATGCCGATGCTGCGCCCAGTGTTTTTATCGACAATCATCATCCTGGCGCATCTCGCGATCAAAAGCTTCGATCTGGTCATCGCACTGACCGGTGGCGGCCCGGGGTTTGCTACCGACATGCCGGCCACCTTCATGTACGCGTTTGCGTTTCAACGCAGCGAACTGGGGGTGGCGGCCGCAAGCGCCACGATGATGCTGATGACCATCGTCGCGATCATCGTACCCTATCTCTACTCTGAACTGCGGGGCACACGGGAATGAGTGCGCGCGCAACCGGGGGCATCGTGCGCGCAAAAGGCCTGAGGCATCGAATGATGCGCCTGGTCTTGTTCGTGGTGTTGGGGGTCTTCTGCATCTACTATCTAATCCCCCTTGTCGTCATGATCGCTACCTCACTGAAATCGCTGGAGGAGATCCGCGCGGGCTCTCTTTTATCGCTACCACAAGAGGTGCGTCTTGATGCCTGGGGCAAGGCCTGGAATTCCGCTTGTGTCGGGGTCCGATGCAACGGGCTGCAGCCTTATGTCTGGAATTCGGTTCTGATGACCGTACCTGCGGTGTTGATTTCGACCATGCTGGGGGCGCTGAACGGGTACGCGCTGACCAAATGGCGGTTTCGGGGGGCCGACGTCATCTTTGCGCTGATCCTGTTCGGGGCTTTCATCCCTTTTCAGGTTGTCTTGCTGCCGATGGCGCGGACCCTTGGCCAATTTGGCTTGGCCGGTACGGTGCCCGGTCTGATCCTGGTGCATTCCGTCTATGGTCTAGCCTTCACGACCCTGTTCTTTCGAAACTTCTTTATCGGGGTGTCGGACGGTATCTTGCAGGCAGCGAAGATCGACGGGGCTGGGTTCTTTCGTATCTTCTTTGGAATCGTGCTGCCTATGTCCATCCCGGCTATCGTCGTGACGGTGATCTGGCAGTTCACGCAGATCTGGAACGATTTCCTGTTTGGCGTGGCCTTTACGGTAGGTGACAGCAACCCAGTGACAGTGGCTTTGAACAACCTCGTCAACACCTCGACCGGCGTCAAGGAATACAACGTGGACATGGCTGCGGCGATCATCGCGGCTCTGCCAACGCTTGTCGTCTATGTCGTGGCGGGGGCGTATTTCGTGCGCGGCCTTTCTGCCGGCGCGGTGAAAGGATAACGTTATGGCGGCAGGTATCAGGCTTGAGCAGGTGCAGAAGTTCTTTGGCGCGAATGAGGTCATTCGCAAGATCGACCTTAACATTGAACCGGGAGAGTTCGTCGTGCTGGTCGGGCCATCCGGCTGTGGCAAGTCTACGCTGCTCAACCTTATCGCCGGGCTGGAAACACTGTCTTCGGGCCATATCCACATCGGTGGTGCGCAGGTGGATGATACACCGCCCCGCGACCGTGATATCGCCATGGTGTTTCAGTCCTACGCGCTCTACCCGACCAAGACCGTGCGTCACAACATCACCTTCGGAATGCAGACCCGGAACATTCCTAAGCCTGACCAAGAGGCGGCGGTGGATGAATTTGCGCGGCTTTTGCAAATCGATCAGCTGCTGGAACGCAAGCCCGGTCAGTTGTCCGGCGGACAGCGGCAACGGGTGGCGATGGGTCGAGCTCTGGTGCGAAAGCCCGCGGTGTTCCTATTTGACGAGCCTTTGTCCAATCTGGACGCAAAACTGCGCATCGAAATGCGGACCGAGATCAAGAAATTGCACCAGAGATTGGGCAAGACCGTCGTCTATGTAACGCATGACCAGATCGAGGCCATGACGCTCGCCACCCGTATTGCCGTGATGGACGATGGCAGCATACGACAGTTTGCTGATCCCGCGACCATCTACGAAAATCCAGCCGATCTCTTTGTTGCGGGCTTTATGGGCTCTCCGCCGATGAACATGGTGCCGGGACGGTTGGTCTGGGATGAAGGGCTGTTTGTGGTGCCCGAGCGAGAACACGAAGGTGGTCTGCGCTTCCCCATACCCGCTGCGGCAGCGGCTCGGCTTGGAGACGATGCTGGTCGCAAGGTTGTTCTGGGGTTGCGGCCCGAAACGATCTTTGCGGCCGGCACCGAATTGCCGGGGCCAAACCGCTTTGTCTTTGAACGGGAGGTGGACGTCGTGGAACCCACCGGCCCCGACACGATGATCGTTTTCAGCGTGGGCGGTCAGGACCTGATTGCACGGGTCAGACCCGAGGATGCGCGCGCTCCGGGCTGCAGCTTTCGCTTCGAGGTGGACATGGACAAGGCCAAGATTTTTGACAGTGAAACCGGGCTGCGGCTTTAAGGTTTACCAGTGCAAGAGAGCCCATCAGGCGAAAGGAAGATGATGCCCAAGCAAGAGGTCAGAACCGCGATTTTTCCAGTTGCAGGTCTTGGTACGCGGTTTCTGCCCGCGACCAAGGGTACGCCAAAGGAGCTCTTGCCGGTGATAGACAAGCCATTGATCCAATACGCAATCAACGAAGCCCGCGAAGCCCGGGTCGAACGGATGGTCTTCGTGAGCCATCCAACGAAAGCCGCCATCAAGCACTATGTGATGGACGATGAAGACCTGCGGGCGGCGTTGAAGGCTCACGGCAAGGCGCGGCTGGCGCAAGAACTGGAAGAAGCCGCCCTTGATGAGAAGGCCTGCGAGTTAGTGTTCGTGATGCAGGACGAACCGTTGGGACTGGGTCATGCCGTGCTTTGCGCCAAGGATCACGTTCTTCCCGGACCAGTCGCCGTCATTCTGCCTGATGATCTGATTCTCGGCACGCCGGGCTGTCTGAGCAGCATGATCGCGCAATATGCCGATTGCGCGGCGGGTCATCTGGTGGGTGCGATGAAGGTACCTGCCGAACTGACAAGTCGCTATGGTATCTTGTCGGTAGCATCGGAAGATGGCCAGATCCTGTATGCAGATGCTGTTGTCGAAAAGCCGCCCACGGGTCAGGCACCATCACGGATGGCCGTGGTCGGCCGCTATATTCTGGATGCGTCAATTTTTTCCGACTTGCAGACCCAGACACTTGGCGCAGACGGAGAGATTCAACTGACCGATGCCATTGCCCGCGGTATTGACCGCGTGGGTCTGGCCGGTTTCCGCATTCCGGGCCTCCGGTTTGACTGTGGGTCCAAGACCGGCATGCTGGAAGCCACGCTGTATGTGGCCAGCAAGGATCCCGCCTATGCGGCAGTTCTGGACGCTTATTGTAACAAGCGGCAGCTGGCGGCATTCGACAAGTAGGGTGCCGGACGCAGTGCCATTCATCGCGTTGCTCAACGCCCTGAACTGCTGGTCAACTGCCCAATACCACCACAACGTTGCGCATTTTGCCCTCGCCCGGGAATGCAATGTCAGTGTGGGTGTGCGGCTTGCCGTCAACCGTGCAACTGGCCACGCCGCAACCGACACGGCCGGGGTCCTTGATCTGAATAGTCATTTGCCCCGCCTTGCTGTTCAAGTTGGCGTCCGCACCGCCCCAGTCGGTCGGCAAACACGGATCGACAGTGACTTTGCCATGCCTGATCCGCACACCAAGAATGCCATGTACGGCAAGCTGCCATGCCCAGCCTGCGGCACCCGTATACCAAGACCAGCCTCCAACACCGGTCAGATCGCCAGCGCCGGACACATCACCGGTCAGGACATAGGGTTCACGTCTATAATGCGCGGCAGTGGCCGCTGTATCGCTTCGCCGAATAGGATTGATCAGGTCGAAAACCTGCCACGCGCGATCACCGTCTTTCACAGCGGCCATCGCAACACCAAGCCAAGTTGCCGCGTGCGTATACTGCCCGCCATTTTCGCGAATGCCGGGGGGATAGGCCTGAATATACCCCGGATCCCGCTCGGTCTTGTCGAAAGGCGGCGTTAAGAGCCGTATGAGGCGCTGATCGGGATCCACAAGCATGTCACAAGCAGATCGCAAAGCCTGCAGAGCCCTTTCGTCCGGTTCATCGCCACACAGCACGCTCCATGCCTGGGCGATCAGGTCGATGCGGCATTCATCGTTGGTCTGCGACCCCCATGGCACCCCGTCATCATCAAAAGCGCGTATGTACCACGCGCCGTCCCAGGCATTCGCTGCGATTGCCGCGCGGAGTTTTTCGACATGGCCCAACCAGCGCTTCGTCATTGCAGCCTCGTCCGCCGCCTGTGCGAGCGGTGCAAAAGCACTGATCGTCGCGATCAGGAACCATGCTAGCCAAACACTCTCGCCCTTGCCGCCCGCAGCGATGCGATCCATGCCGTCATTCCAGTCTCCACTGCCCATCAAGGGCAGCCCGTGCGCTCCGGTGCGCATGCTGCGATCAATCGCCCGCGCGCAGTGATCCAGAACAGTCCCGTCCGTCCCGGTATCAAAACGGGCGTAGCGGTCGCTTTCATCCTCATGCAGTTCGGGGGCGGACAGAAAGGCCACACGCTCTGAGAGCACCGATGTGTCTCCCGTCGCCTCTACGTATCGCGCGGTCACATAAGGGAGCCACAAAAGGTCGTCCGAAAAGCCGGTTCTGACACCGCGCCCCTCCGGCGGGTGCCACCAATGTAGCACATCGCCCTCTTCAAACTGATGCGCGGCGGCCCGCAGGATGTGAAGCCTTACACGGTCGGGATCGAAGTGCAGCACGCCAAGCATGTCCTGCAACTGATCGCGAAAACCATACGCCCCGCCCGCCTGATAAAACCCGGCGCGCGCCATGATCCGGCAGGACAGGTTTTGATAGGGCAGCCATTGGTTGACCATCAGGTTCATCGCCAGATCGGGAGTTTTGATCTGCAAGGCTCCGAGCCTTGCATCCCATGCGTGTTTCAGATGCCTGAACGCCTCATCGACGTGTACTGCGTCCCTCCACCTATGGACAAGAGCGGTCGCCTCGGTCTGATCGGACCCCTCTCCAAGGACGAAAACCACGTCTTCGGTGGCACCCGGTGCAATCTTCAAATGCACCTGATAGGCGGCGCAAGCGTCCCCACCGGGGGTAAATCGACCACCCAGATCCCATCGGCACATCGCGTCCGGCAGCGACACGTCACTGAACTGGCCAAGGAAGGCATGACGGTCCCCGGTCACGCTGTGGGGGCCGGTCGAGGCCGTCAGGAAGGCGACACGCTCTGCGAATTCGGGATTCCAGCGGTTCTGCGCCAGAATAGCTTTTAGCGCTGGATCATACGAGCAGGCGATGTGCGGCTTGCTCGTAGAGAGCATCGCCCCCAGCAGCCATTCGGCATAGTAGGTGGCGGTGAGGCGTCGGGGCGCGTCTGATCTG
Organism: Boseongicola aestuarii; assembly: GCF_900184815.1. GTDB lineage: Bacteria > Pseudomonadota > Alphaproteobacteria > Rhodobacterales > Rhodobacteraceae > Boseongicola > Boseongicola aestuarii. Next base: position 8,067 of record NZ_FXXQ01000027.1, read on the forward strand.
TTATGCAGTCTCAGGCGCACTAGTTTCACAGGCGCATCGACAGGTACAAAAACCGTTAATTCCTGTTCCAGATCATGGCTGCACTGACGCCATGTCGTATAGCCGGTACCGTGCACTATCTGACAGTCGGCCCCTGGTGCGCGTGGCGACGGCGTGGGTGTCCAGACTTCTGTCGTGGCCTCATCCCTGAGATAGAGCACTTCGCCCGGCGCATTCCTTACCGGGTCATTCGACCATGGTGTGAGCCGATGCTCGCCACTGTTCACCGCCCAGGTGAAGCCCAGGCCCGCCTCGCTGACCAGCGTCCCGAACTGATCATTGGCCAAGACATTGCACCATGGCGCCGGTGTCGGCTGATTGGGGCCCAAATGAACGACATAGGCGCGGTCTGCCTCATCAAACCCGCCAAATCCGTTGTCGAAAGTCAGGTTTTCAGGGCGGGGTAAGCGCGGGGAGTGTTGATAATCCGCGGGCGTCGAGGGATCGAACCGTGGCGGCAATACGCGGTCCTCCAATGCACCATCAACGACATCGACAAGCGACTTGTGTGTACCGTGAATGACGACATGCGCCGCTGATTGCAGGCCCTGCCTTACGATCCCGTTCATCTGATCGGAGGCAAGCAGATGTACGCCCCCTTTGCGCCCAAGCGATCCTTCGGCGTGGGTGTTGCGCAGGATCGACAGAATGTGTTCACGCAAGGGATCTTCATAACCCGAGGCAACATCACGGATAATGACGATATCCGTGTCCAATCCGCCTCGCTTCCAGAGGTTTTGCGCACGTACGACCGTATCAAGAAGGCCGGTATCTTCGGGACGATCCAAAAAAAGCAACAAGATCGGCAGATCACCGGAAATCCCAAAGCGCCAAAGGTCGGGTTGGCCCTGCCAAGGAGGGCCGGACATGTCGGCAGCGCTGCGAAGCGTATGCCCAGGTTGCGCGAGGAATGACGAAAGCACTTGCAGCTCCGGCAGATGCGCCGGTTCCAGATCGGCCGCCTGAACCACGCGCGCCGCTTCCAGCCCGGAGTCGCGGAATGCCCGTTCGACCATTAAAAATGGGTAGCGTCGAGCAATGCCAAGAGCCTTTTCTCTGGAGCTGCCGGAAACCGTCAGAAAAGCGCATTGCTTGATTTCCATCGGCCCCAGTAATACCCGCGCCTGCAACGCCATCACGGGGTCCAGCGTCCAACCTGTCCGCCCGCCCAACTCCGCGTCAAGGCCCGCCGGTGTCTCGGCGCTGCCGTGGCGCCCCAGAAACGTCAGGCGGTCCGTATCAAAGCCCGCCAGCACGATGCCTGGATCGTCGGACACCAGTTGATGCAACAGGAGAGGCGGCGTGTCCTCTGGCCTGCGCGGTCGGCGTTGGAACAACAGTGCCCTTTCGTTGGGCAGGTATTCGCTATGAACGAACAGCTTACTGAACGCGGGATGCGTTTCGTCGTCTTGTGGTGGAGCCAGCACGACCTCTGCGTATGTTGTCAGGTCGATTGTACGCGGACGGTCCGTTTCATTGATGATCGTCATGCGCCGGATTTCGACATCGTCATAAGGTGCCACCATGACATCGGTGCGGATAGCGATCCCTTCCTGGCGTTGCAGCATTTCAACCATGTGCTGATGAAACACGATCTTGGTTTCTTCGCATGACGCGCCAGCGGGCAAGCGACCGACGGACCATAGCCGCCCGCTCTCAGCGTCTTTCACATAAGTCCAGGTACCGAACCCATCGTGGGTTGGGTCAGGTCGCCAGCGGGTCAGCGCATAGTGCCGCCAGCGTAGCCCGCCGCTCCCACCGCTTGAGAGACGCGTGGACATGCGTCCATTGCCGAGGAAGTGCATCTGTGGCACCGCCGCATCCTGCGATGGAACCCATGGGGACAGGGCCGGTAGACGGGCCGTTTCGGGTTCGTCCTCCCACAATTCATCGGCACGTCCGCTTTCGAGCGGCGCATCCCATGGCACCCGCTCCTGCAAGACAAGACTGACCGCCGCGATCGGCTTTTCCCGACCGACATAATCAACCAGAATGTCATCCGTCAGGACATTACTGATGGCCGCCATTATCATGCCCTGATGGTGCGCCATGAACGTACGGATCGGAAGCGCCGGCTGGCTTTCGGAGGTGCGGCTTGGTGTGAAATCCAGTGCTTCGATGAAGCCATAGCAGGTCAGCGCGCCCCTGTTTTGCAGCTCTCGCAGGTTGTCAGTTGCCGCGCGGGGGCGAGCGCCAAGCGCCAGCGCGGTTGCATAGGGTGCCACGACGAGGTCTTCGGACAGACCACGCCTGATCCCTAGACCCGGCACGCCGAATGCCCTGTATTGGTAATTGCCCTCTGCGTCGGTTGCACCGAATGCCGACTCCGAGATGCCCCAGGGGACACCTCGTTCGGCGGCATAGCTTTGCTGAAACTCAACCGCCATCAGCTCGCTTTCGCCCAGCAGCGTGTCCCGGTGGCTGGGCAGCAAGAGCGGCGGCATCAGATATTCGAACATCGAGCCGTTCCACGACAATATCGACGGCCTTCCGTTCAGCTGCGTGATCGGTCGGCTCAACGCGAACCAATGCTCTGGTGGTGCATCGGCTTTGGCAATCGCAAACAGGCTGGCCAACCGCGCCTCTGTCGCCAACAAGTCATAGTGGTTGTGATCCATCTGGCCGCTGCTCAGATTATAGCCAATCCAGAACAGCCGTGATCTGGTGTTGTAGAGAAATCCGAAATCCATCGCGTAAGCCAGACGGTCGGCGTGGTCGGCGACCGCAACAAGAGCATCACGCAGTTGCTTTTGCGCAGTCGCACCCCGCGTGACGGTGTCGTCAAGCATTGTCAGCCAGTCCCGCGATGCAGCGTCGAGGTCAACCCATGACAGGTGTTCGCATATTGCTTCATGCAAGTCGTCTTGATAACCAGGCGGGTGCTTCAGCAAGGTCTCCAAGGAATGTTCTGAGAAAGATTGCATCGGGTCAGGCACATCGGCGAAATGCGCCAACCAGGGTGCAAGACGTTCCTGATCGCGTTGCATTGCCTGCAAATGGTGATTGGTTCGCTCGACCCAGACGCTGACATCCTGCAGCGCCTCGTGCGACACTTCGCGCGCCTCCTCTATCGCAGCCTGTACAATTGTTTCCAGCCGCGGCCAAAGCGCCGAGTACAGCTCGGCATGCGCACCAACTATTGATGCGGGATCGTGGTGCAAATCCTGTACCGCCTGTCTGATTTCCTGCTCTGCCGCATCCAGAGCCGCGCGGTCACAATTTGGCAACCGGCGCACTGTCGTCGTCAAAAGTTCGACCGTGACCATCAGACCGTCAAAGCTGCGCGCATCGACAGGTGGATGGTTACAGGACGCAAGACACCCCTGCTTAAGAGCAATCAGCGACATGGCCAGATTGCCACTGTCGACAGTCGAGACATATTCAGGGTCCAGCGTTTGCAGCGAACGGGTATCGACCCAGTTCAGAATATGACCGCGGTGCGTCTTCATCCGGTCCAGCGTTTGCAGCGTGTTGTTGGCCCGTGCGGCAAGTTCTGCCCGCGAAACAAAGCCCAGTTCAAGCGCGGACAAGGCCGACACGAGGTACAAGCCGATATTGGTTGGGGACGTCCGGTGCGCCACCAAGGGGGCGGCCTCGTCCTGAAAGTTGTCAGGCGGCAGCCAGTTGTCATCCGGGCCGACGAAGGCCTCAAAGAAATACCAGGTGCGCCGCGCGATCTGTGTCAGATACCGGCGGTCCGCCTCTGTCGGGACCTCGCCCCGAAACGTCCGCCTGCGTGCCGTCCATACTGCAATTTCGGGTGCAAGCAGCCAAAGCGTAAGGATCGGCAAGGCCGGCAGAAGCGCTGCAGGGTCATACAGCGCAAGGTCGGCTCCCAGAATGATCGCCAGAGCAGATGACGGCCAAATGCTCTGCCATGTTGTCGAGCGCACACCTCGTCCAGAAAGCGCGGCGGCGGAATGTGCTGCCGATGTCCACTCAAGTAGATGCTTCTTGCTGACAAAAAGCCGATAGAGCGTGCGTGAAATCGCATCGATGCAGATCAGCGTGTCACTGACAAGAAATGTGATGGACAAGAACCACCTTCCGCCTTGCATCGCAAACCGATCAGCGGCTCTGCGAAGGAGATTGCGTCGCACCCCACCAGTTGCGATGTTGACGACCTCGCCGATCAAGTAGGCACCCGTCGGTGCAACTGCCAAAAGCGTCCATATCAGCGCGCTGCCGGGTAGGACCGCCCATCCTCCGACAAAGAAAGCCAGCATCGCAGGCGGTAAGAGGCTGCGGCGCAGATTGTCCGCAATCTTCCAGCGATCCAACATGTCAAGCGGCGTCTTTGCGCGTGATCCGTCCCGCATCGGCACCCGGTTTCCCAGCCACCGCAAGAGCTGCCAGTCCCCGCGAATCCAGCGATGCATACGCATGGCATATGCTGGGTAAGTTGTCGGCAAATCTTCGTAAACCACAACGTTGCTGGCCAGACCAACCCGCCCGTGCACGCCTTCGAAAAGATCGTGGCTGAGGATGCTGTTGTCCGGCACCCGGTCCGCCATGATCTTGTGCATCGTCGGGATGTCATAGATGCCTTTGCCGACAAAGATGCCCGTGCCGAACAGGTCCTGATACACATCAGAGACAGCGCGCGAATAGATATCGATTGCTGTATCACCACCATAAAGATGCGAAAAATGGGTCCGCTGACCTGGTTTCGGCAGAATTTCGACACGTGGCTGGAGGATGGAATAGCCTCCGGTAACCTGCCCAGTCTCTGCATCGATCCGTGGATGGTTCAGCGGATGCGCAATGATGCCGACGAGACGCGAGGCGGTGGCGGGCGGCAATTCGGTATCAGCATCCAGAACGATGGCGTAACGGGTGCCGACAAGCCGTCCCGCGTCCCCGGCCACGACAGCGAATGCCTCACTTTCGCCAGTCAGCACTAGCGTATTGAACTCTTCCAGCTTGCCGCGCTTGCGCTCCCATCCCATCCAACAAGCCTCGGCCTCGTTGAAACGCCTGCGTCGGTGCAACAGTACGAACGGTGCGTCCGATTGCTGCCCATGATGGGCATTCAGCCGCGCCACGCCGTCGCGCAGGGCTTCCTCGATCTCTGCATCGCCTGGCGCCGTCTGCGTGGCGGCATCTGCCAGATCAGACAGGATAACGTAGCGCAGATTTGGGTCGGGGTTCGCCATTTGCCGGATTTCGATTTTTTCAAGAATGCCGGGGACTTCATCCGCCTCGCGCAGAATGATCGGCACCACGACAGCCGTCGCCAAATCGTCCGGTATGCCGTCAGAGAAATCACGTTCAGTCAAGGGAACAGGTCGTGTCACCCGGGTGATAGCCCAGTGAACGACCGTGACGCTGAGGATCGTCGCTGGCAGCAACGCAATCGCCAGCCCGGCAAGCCATTGCCATGGGCTGGGCTCAAAGCGGCCCATGTACCAGAGCGGCAGGAAAAGCGCCAAGACAACACCCGCAATCAGTCCAGCGCCGTAGAGAGACCCCAGCATTTGACCAAGCGCGCGTCGTAACCTCTCTTTCAGCGTCGCGCGATACCCAATGGCCGCCTCAAGATTCCCGACGCCATTGTCGACAAGCCAGAACCCCACATGCGACGCAATGGGATCATCTGTGGCGTCCTGCGCGAGCCGGATAGCAGCCAGTGCGATGTCAGTTTCCGAAGCCTCGGTCCGGGCCGCCAAATGCTCCAGCACAGTCCGATATCGGTTACGCGCCTCGAACGTCATTTCACCGTAGATACCCGCCGGATCGCCGCGCAAAGCGGCCTCGGCAAGGCTGACGTGGTCAACGAAGTCTTCCCATTTGATCGTTTGCAAGGCCACAAGATTGGACAACGCCTGCGCAATGCGGTCCGTGGTCTCTGCCGCCGGTACGCTATCGGCGTGCCGGGCGGCGATGGTGCTGACTTCAAGGCTGTTGTTCAGCTCTCCGAAAGCCGCAACAAGCGCCTCCAGACAAGCAAGACGCAGCATCGACGGAAAGGCCCAAAGCTCGGCATTGGTCAGGGCGGTTTGGGTCTGGAATTCAGTGATCAAGGCCACCAATCCATCCAGCGAGAGTGGTGGGCTCAAAGCTTCATAAACGGTCTGAGCGAGAGCATAGGATCGTGGAAAACGCGCGCCGCGCGGGGCATCCAGAGCTGGCAGTTGTCGACAATAGTCAGGCGGCAGATATTCCTGCACCTGCCTAATGGCGCGCGCGACCTGATAGTCGTTGTCAAGCAACCAATCCGCAGCGCGAATATGGTCTTGCGGTGGGTCCTGACAGTAATCACGCACGCGTTTGAGCCACGCAGACAGCTTTGGCAGCGCGGCATAGACCGGCAGGATGTCTGGGCGCCCTTGCCCGACACTCTGTCCGAGACGGAGACCGCGTGCCCCCCTCTCGCCCGCTCGTTCCTCGTTTTTCACGGCTTCAGACCTGCCGGTTTACGCACACCCTCTGATGTGGTTCCGCTATAGGCGTGCTCTTCTGCCGGCTTCATCCTCTGACGGAGCATCAGCACAGGGATACCCGAGCGTTTGAGGATGAAGCTGGCCACGTCACCTGCGGGCACATCGCAATGGCCGCTTTGACCATGCGAGGCGATGATGATCAGGTCCGCCATCTGTTCCTTTGCAACCTGCAACAAGGATCGCCTTGCGTCTTCGCCCACAACAGTCCGGGTCGAGATCACGACCCCTGCGCCCGATAAACGGTCGGTGATGCCGTCCAGATAGGACTTGCCGATTCTCATGTTGCGGTCCGTGACCTGCTTGCGCAGGGCGGCGGCTTCATCGTCGCCGACACCGATATCCGCCACTCCGGGTGGCGGCGTGACAAAGCAAAGGATCATTTCCGATTTCTCGGCACTTGCCAGACGCACAGCGCACGACAGCACGCTTTCTGCGCGACTGGACCCATCAATCGGAACAAGAATTCGGGCGTATCCGCTCCTTTTGCGATGCGCGCTGCGCGACGGCACCCTGAGGATTGAAGCCTGACTTGACGTCAAAACCGCCTGCGCGAATTTGCCGTCCTCGTGCGGCAAGGACTGACCCTCACCTAGAACCACAATGACTTCTTTACGGCGCGCCTGAATAAATGCGCCTATTTGCTCAAGACAACTTCCTTCAAGAACATGGGTAGCAATGGGTCGGTCAGGTTTCTCATATCTATTCGCACATGCCCCAAGTAGGGCTTCGATATCGCGGCGATGGATGTCCCACTCAACCGGATCAACGGGACCGGCGCTATTGCTGTGCGACTGAAGTGCATGCAACAAGACCACATCGCCATCAAAGGCGTTGGCGAGCGCCATTCCATGCGACATCAATTGGCTGGCAGATTGTGGATCTCGCATCCCGATAATGACTTCGGACAAAGGCTTTTGCACTTCGTTATTGCCATTCTCCCAAGCAGCGGAGGTATGGTGTGAGTCCGTTGGTACCGTTGGCATTATCCGCTCCAATTCTGGTGATTGACCGTCATGCCCGCTGGCAAACCTATTGACGAAGACCACTCAGCAACTGCAATTGTGCGGACCCACAAGCCGTAACAGATCGCCCGGACGCCAGGATTGACAGTTATCAATCACAGCCCCGAAATCAGCGGGTCTCTTGAATAGTAGTGACGTAACGCTTCTGTATGAGGCATCTGCATGATCTCGAGAACAGCCCCCGGCGGAACCTGAAGGACGACCATTCTGCAGCGGGCGCCAGGCAGCCCGTGTTCGGTAGCGCATCCGTCAGCGACCAAATGCCATCGACACCTTTTCGATCATAATGCAGAACCGAATAGGCCGATCTCTACGGGTCGGCATTGTGACCTGAACCCAGCAGAACACGCTTGGGACGTTTCGATGTGTCCATAGCCGGTAAATTCGTTCAACATCGCGATACGGCCCTGAAGCGGCTGGACATGTGTCTCTGGCCGCCCCTTGTGGGTGTCGCTCCATTTGCGCAGCTTGCGCTCCATCGCGTTGAAGGCATCCCGGATGGCGACGTAGACATCGGTGTGGGCATTGTCGTCGCCCGGATGCCGGGTAACCGCCAGCGTCTGTCCGGGCAGTTCTGCCGAGATGTCGATCAAATACTGGGTGGCTTTGTGTTTCTTGTTGGGCGCACGCACCCAGACATGACATTTGTGCAGCTCGGGACACATGGCCTCAAGCTTCGCGATCCGTTCTTCTACCTTGGCGGTAATCGCATCCGAAGGCGCAATCCCCTGGAAGGTGATATAGGTAGACTCTGTCGTCAAAGCACTCTCCCTTTTTAGCCCAACCCAAGCTCCGGGCGCATCGCTGCCTGGTCGTCCTCATCAGAAACCTCGGTCATTGTCGCTTCGGTCAGCAGCAACACGCTGGCGACCGATACCGCGTTCTCCAAGGCAATCCGCACGACCTTTGTCGGGTCGATGATGCCAGCCTCGATCAGGTCCACGTATGAATTTGTCGCCGCATCAAACCCATACGCGCCTTTGCCTTTCAACATCTCGGCGACGACCACGCCGCCATCCACGGCAGAGTTTTCTGCGATCTGCCGGGTTGGCATACCAAGAGCGCGTCTGAGGATCCGCAGCCCCGTGCGTTCGTCGCCCGTCGCAGATGCTTCCTCCGCTTCAATGGCTTTTGTGCAGCGCAGCAACGCTAGCCCGCCACCCGGCACGATCCCTTCGGCGACGGCGGCTTTGGTGGCGTTGATTGCGTCATCCAAAGCCTCTTTCCTGCTTTGCATTTCCGCCTCTGACGGCGCACCCGCACGAATGACCGCAACGCCACCGGACAACCTTGCCAACCTTTCCTGCAGCTTCTCGCGATCATAATCGCTGGTTGTTCGTTCGATTTGGACCTTGATCTGGGCAATCCGCGCTGCAATCGCGTCTTTCTTGCCCTCACCGCCGATAATGGTGGTTGTATCGGCGTCCGACACGACCCTTGCCGCGCGACCGAGTTGGCTCATATCCACATTTTCAAGTTTGACGCCCAGATCTTCGGAGACCACCTGGGCATCCGTCAGGATCGCTATATCCTCCAACATCGCCTTGCGCCGGTCGCCAAACCCCGGTGCCTTGACGGCGATGGCCCGGAACACCCCGCGCAGCTGGTTCACCACAAGGGTCGCAAGCGCCTCTCCAGTGATATCTTCGGCAATCAACATGATCGGCTTGCCGCTTCGCGCGATGTTCTCCAGCAGCGAGACCAGATCCTTCAGGTTGGTGATCTTCCGGTCGCAGATCAGGATCTGAACATCTTCCAGCACCGCTTCCATCTTTTCGGGATCGGTGACGAAGTAAGGCGAGATATAGCCGCGGTCAAACTGCATGCCTTCGACGACGTCCAGGGTGGTTTCGGTCGTCCGGGACTCTTCGAGCGACACAATGCCGTCGTCGCCGACCTTTTCCATCGCTTCGGCGATCAATTCACCCACGACCATATCGTTATGCGCAGAAATCGCAGCGACCTGCGCCTTTTCGGTGCGCGTGCGGACGGGCTGTGAAAGCTCGGCCAGCGCCTTCTTTGCTGCTGAAAGCCCACGTTCGAGGCCGCGTTTGATCTCTACCCCGCTGGCCCCTGCCACAATGTTGCGCGTCCCGTCAGCAAAGATTTCATGCGCCAGCAGCGTTGCCGTGCTGGTGCCGTCGCCGACGGCATCGCCGGTTTTTTCGGCAGCCTGCCGCAAAATCTGTGCACCGAGGTTCTCTGCCGGATCCTTCAGCACGACCTCTTTGGCGATGGTCACACCATCATCACAGACAACCGGCGATCCAAACCGCTTTTGCATCAGCACGGATTTCGAGCGCGGTCCAAGCGTGACACGCACCGCATCCGCAAGTGCCTTGGTGCCGCGCAAGACTTTCTGGCGTGCTTCAGCGTGAAACAGGATTTCCTTATGGGCCATTGCATCAGCCTCCTACGACGGGTTCCGGCCCTGCCGAGTCTTCCACAAATCGGAGGGCCGGACTTGACTTGTCTCAATGGCGCAGCGCTCAATCGCCGGCGTCGCCGTTCCCATTGCGCCGAGGCTTGCGCAATGGCGTTACGTTGCCGGGGTCGAGGCAATCGCGAATAGCTGAGGCGTCCAGCGTTTCCTCTGCTTCCAGCCGCGCAATCAAAATGGCTATGCGATCTTGATGCTGTTCGATCAATGTCTGCGCGCGCGTCGCGGCATCCTGCAAGATCGTCATTACGGCCTGATCGACGTGACCAGCGGTATCGTCGGCAAAGGCCACTGGCTGCGCGATCTTGCGCCCAAGAAACGGGCTTTCCTCGGAGTTGCGCAAGTCAATCGGGCCGATCTCGGGGTCCATCCCCCAACGCGCGACCATCG
>NZ_FXXQ01000028.1 GCF_900184815.1 Boseongicola aestuarii
GTTTTGCAGGAAAGACAGACTGTCGGACGATAGTTTTCCCGCTCCCTGTCCTTCGGCAAGCGTATCAAGCCCGATCATATAGATATCACCGACAGGTCGAGCCCAGTTCAAAGGGCCGTTGGCCGGAAGGTCCTTGGCAAATGCGGCCCGCATTGGGTCTCGTGCGTCGTGGTTGCCGGTGATGACAAAGGTCGGCAACCCCAATGGTGCGATAAGCGATTTGAACCGTTCATAGCTTTCGGCGCTGCCGTCATCGCTTAAATCACCACTGACCAATAGTGCGTCAATCGGCCCGATCTGGTCGCGGATGCCGGTGATCCGTGCCACCAGCCGCGCCAAAGCGTCAGACGTATCAAGCCGTCCCGACACCAACGCTCCCTCCGAGACGATATGCGTGTCGGAGATTTGCAGGATCGTCGTCACTTGATCCCTGCGCGCAGGAAGGCTTGCACGAATTGGCGCTGAAAGATCAGGAAGGCGATCAGCAAGGGCGCGACGGACATCAGCGTCGCGGCGGAAATGATGCTGATATCAACACCGTTTTCGGGCGCCCCAAAGATCGATAGACCCACCGTGAGGGGCCGTGTCTCGGGCGAGTTGGTGACGATCAGCGGCCAAAGGAAGTTGTTCCAGTGGGTCGACACAGACACCAGTGCATAGGCAAGGTATGTGGGCTTTGCCAGCGGCACATAGACCCGCCACAAGATGCCCAGCAAACCACAGCCTTCGATCCGCGCGGCCTCGTGCAATTCAATCGGGACACCCTTAAACGCCTGCCGCATCAGGAAAATGCCGAATGCGCTGGCCATATAGGGCATACCGACTCCAAGGATCGTATCGAACAACCCAAGCCTAGAGATCATGGCGTAGTTTTCCACGATCAGGACTTCGGGCAATATGAACAGCTGCATCAGCACCAGAATGAACACGTAGTCCTTGCCGGGGAATTGCAACTGCGCAAACGCAAAGCCTGCCAAGGTCGTTAGTACGAACTGCCCGATCAGGATCACCGTCACCAACATGAAGGTGTTGATGAAATACTTTAGCCATGGGGCACCGGCCCAAGCGACGCGGAAATTCTCTAGCGTCCAAGGCGAGAACAAGTTCAGGTTGACGGCATCCGACGTTGAATGCGTCGCGGCCCAAAAGGCGAACAGCAGGGGCGAAATCCAGATGATCGCCAAAAGGATCGCGCCGAAGCTGTCCATGAATTTGGTCAGGCTCTTCATTGGTAATGCGTCCTTTTGTCGAGGTAGAGGAACTGCACGGCCGCTACGATCCCCAATACCGCGATTACCATCATCGTCATGGCCGCCGCACTTGGAGCGTCAAAGAAGGCAAATGCCATCTCATAGATGTAATACAGGATCAACTTGGACGCATCAGACGGCCCGCCCTTGGTCAGGATAAACAAATGGTCGATCAGCTTGACCGAATTGATCATCGCGTTCACGGCGATGAACAGCGTCGTCGGCATCAACAACGGCAACACGATGCGGCGGGTATAGGTCCAGCGGCTGGCACCCTCGATGTCGGCGGCTTCCTTCAGGTCCTCTGGGATCGTCTGCAACGCGGCGAGGTAGAAGATCATGAAAAACCCCGCTTCTTTCCAGATCGTCACGATGATAATGGCCCAAAGTGCTGTTTCCGGTTGGCCCAGCCAATTTACGGACGGCAGGCCGAACAGGCTGCCGATCTGGTCCAATACTCCTAAGCCGGGAGTGTAGAAGAACAGCCACAGGTTCGCGGCGGCGATCATCGGCAGTACGGTCGGCGTGAAATAGGCTGTGCGCACGAACCCGCGTGCGCGGATCTTGCCATTCGCCCAAAGTGCCATCGACAGCGCGATGAAGATCGACACGGGGATCGTGACGCCTGCATAAAGCAGGTTATTCTTGACCACGATCCAGAACGTCGGATCGGCGAACAGTTCGGCATAGTTTTCTGTTCCGACGAATTCGGTGGGGTTGCGGCGGGTGCCGCGAGAAAACAAGCTCGACCATAGCGTCGCGACCGAAGGATAAAACGCAAACAGCGTCAGCAGAATTGCCGCTGGTGACAGCAAAAGCCAGCCATAAATGGCCTGTCTGCGGCGTTCAAGGTTGGCGTGGGCTGACATTGAGCGTCTCCGGTGCGTGGGAACGGTAGGGCCGGCACACACAAGTGCGCCGGCCCCGAGGGTTACTGGTAGTCGCTCAGAAGGCGCACTGCGGCGGCTTGCGCCTCGGCGAGCGCCTCGGCCGGTTCTTTGGCACCGGTCAATGCGGATTGGATCGCATTGTTCAGACCATCGCGCACACGGGCTGTCTCGAAGGTCGAGAATTCAGCAACTGCGTTTTCCAGCTGGTTGCGCGCCACAAGGGCGGGCGGAAATTCAGCCGTGTAAGCCTTAAGCGCCTCGGTCTCGTAGGCTGCGGGCGACACGCCCATATAGCCTGTGCCTATGGACCATTCGGCCGCTTGTTCAGGGGATGTCATGAACTGCATCAGCTTCAGCGCGGCAGCACGTTCTTCTTCCGTCGTGTCCTTGAACAGGTAGAAGTTACCGCCACCGGTAGGTGAGCCAAGACGCACATTGCCTGGAAGCTCGGCCACACCGAAGTCGAAGCTGGCCCCATTCTTTACCGCCGTCAGGTTGCCGGTCGAATGCCACATCATCGCGGTCTGACCTTCTAGGAACGCCTGACGCAATGTCCCCCATTCAACGGTGCCCGTCGGCATGATGCCATGTTCTGTCGACAGCGATTTCCAGAACTCCAGTGTTTCAACAACAGTCGGTTCATCGAAGTATGTGGTTAGACCATCACCTGACATCACCTCTTTGCCGTTCTGGATCGCAAGGGCCTGAAACATCCAATATGGGTAGCCAGTCGACGGGATCATCAGACCGTATGTATCGTCGGTGGTGAGCGCCTTGCCCATCTCGATCATCTCGTCCCATGTTGTGGGCGGGGCTTCTGGATCAAGACCGGCGGCGCGGAACATGTCCTTGTTGTAATAGGCCACGATCGTTGAACGCTGGAACGGGATGCCCCATGTTTGGCCTTCGATAAGGCCGTTGGCCATCAGAGCAGGATAGAAGCTGCCAAGCCATTCTTTGTCGGCGTCGGATGTTGCGACTTCTTCGAACGGAAGGATCAAGTCCTGTTCAATCAGATCGTAGGCGTCGATGGAAAACATCACCGCCAGCTGTGCAGGTTCACCGGATGCAAGTGCGGACAAGGCACGCACACGCGTGTCATCGTAGTTGCCCGAATAGATCGCGTTCACTTTGATGTCTGGGTTGGCAGCCTCGAAATTGGCGACAATTCCGTCGACCACTTCGGTCAATGCGCCCCCTACGGCAATCGGGTAATACATTGTCAGTTCGGTTTCGGCATTTGCCGGAGCTGTCAGACCAACTGCCATCGCAGTGGCCAGCCCAATTCCCGTTGTTGAAAATAGTTTCATGTCTCTCTCCCTTAGTTTTGGTTCGTTATCGTTTCGGCAGGTGGTTTCACCCCACCATCCTTTGGCCCACAGCGTCAAAGACGTGCAGATTTTCGTCGCTAAACATGATGTCGATCTCGTTTCCTTCTGCCATCAGCGAGAGACCAGGTTTGAGAACGCAAAGCCCCTCTGCACCCGCATGGTCCAACCCGATTAGCGTCTCGGCCCCCAAAAATTCGCTTTCGTTGACGGTGCAGCGCATCCGTCCTTCGCCTCTCGGCACGATCTGAATGTTTTCGGCTCTTATCCCGATGGTCTTGTCCTCGCCGAACCCTTCCAAAACAGACGACTGGAACAGCGCCATCGGTGGCGCGCCAACAAACTCGGCAACGAAGGTGTTGTTGGGTCTGCTGTAAAGGTCCTCGGGCGACCCGACTTGTTGGATATGCCCGTCCTTCATCAACACAACCGTGTCGGCCATGCTCATCGCTTCTGTCTGGTCGTGGGTGACGTAGACGACCGTTATGCCTAACTCGCGTTGCAGTTTCTTGATGTCCTTGCGCACGGCGTTGCGCAATTTTGCATCGAGGTTTGACAGCGGTTCATCCATCAGGCACAGCCGCTGCCCCGCCACGATGGCGCGGGCTAAGGCAACGCGCTGACGCTGGCCGCCGGACAACTCTCCGGGTTTTCGATCCTCAAGACCCAACAGTCCGGTGATCTCGAGCGCACGATGCAACTTTTCGAGCCGCTCTTTCTTCGGGACACGACGGACCTTCAGCCCGAAAACGACGTTTTCGGCCACGGACAAATGCGGGAAAAGCGCGTAGGACTGGAACACCATCGACAGGTTCCGGTCCGATGCTGCGCTTGTCGTCACGTCCTTAGTGTCGATCAGGATCTTACCTTCGTCCGGCAACTCCAACCCCGCCAACAGCCGCAGTGTCGTGGATTTCCCGCACCCCGACGGCCCCAAGAGCGCGGTAAAGCTGCCCTCGGGGATATCCAGCGTGATGCCTTCGACGCCCAACTGGCCGTTCCAACGCTTTGCCACGCCGTCGAGTTTCACAAACGGTGATGTTGTCATCTTGGTTGTCCTTCAGCCACAAGCAGTCGATCTTTGATGTTAGTGAGCAGCGGCGCGAAACGATCGCCCGGCCGTCGGTCGACGATGACCTGGTCAATGTCGGCAATATTGCCGCCCAACGCGGGGGCCTGACGCCCGAATTTAGACCCATCAATGACCAGAAAGGACTGTCGCGCGTTCTCGCAGATCTTTTGCGTCACACGCACTTCAGTCGTATGAAATTCCAGCAACCCGCCGTCTTCTGCAATTCCCGCGGCTCCGAACACCGCGAAATCGGCCCTGAAGCGCCCGAAGTAGTCCAGAACGTCGTTGCCCAAGATATCACGGTCCGGCAAACGCACCTCGCCGCCGGGTAGCATGATCCGGTTCGACACTTCCTCGCTCAGCGCCATCGCGACACTCAGGTTGTTGGTGATCACGGTCAGTCCTTTACGGCGCCGCAACGCCTGCGCCACGCTGAGAGGGGTCGAGCCAATGGAAATGAACAGGGTGGCGCCGTCAGGGATCAGCTCTGCAGCCGCCTCGCCGATGGCGCGTTTGCCCATCAGATTCGTGCCCGCACGTTGATCAAATGGTGTGTTCAGAAATTCTTCGCTCAACTCGATGCGACCATGAACGCGGTGCAGCATGTCGCCCTCGCACAGCGCGTCCACATCGCGGCGGATCGTTTGCATTGACACATCGAAGCGCTCAGCCAGAGACCCCACAGTCACCGCACCTTGCTCCAACACCAGAGCGGAGATCGCTTCACGTCGTCGCTGCTTTTTTGATGACATCAAACCCCCCGAGTCGTCTGTAATGCTAGTAGGCGAATAACAACAAAACAACATTTTTTTCGATCCGTAATCCGCAGATTTTTTTTGAGATCATCCAAATGCCTTATAAATTTGGGACAACATGAACAATCGCTCCTCGGATTTTGTGTTGCTTTGTTGTTTTTACTTTTTCTTTTGTTGTTTTTCACTAAGGTACCCCAAGGACCGATCAGAATCCGAAGCGGGAACTCATGCTAACAACACAATCGATTTTTGATCGCTATCAGGAAGTCCGTGCGCGGTTTCCGCATGTCATGCCACGGGACGGATCGCTTGTAATCCAGTCCCTAATGGACATCGCCGATCAAGTTGATGCCTTCGTCTTCGACGCTTTCGGCGTGTTGAACGTTGGCGAAACGATGATCCCCGGTGCGGACACACGGCTGGACCAATTGCGCGAACGTGGCTGCGAGATTCGTATTTTGACAAATGCTGCCAGCTACGACCGCAGCGGCGCCATCGCGAAGTTCAAGCGCCTCGGCTTGCGAATGAAGGATGAAGAAATCATCACCAGTCGCGAAGCAGCCCTTCAACATCTGGGCTCGGGGCGTTGGGGCGTTATTGCGGCGGACACCGATCCATTGACCGATCTGCCTGTGCAGGTGACGCGCCTGAAAGACAATTCCGACGTTTACGACGAGGTTGACCAGTTCCTGTTTCTATCGACAGCAGACTGGACGACCGCACGGCAAAACCTGCTAATGTCGTCCATGCAGCGACGTCCGCGCAATCTGCTGATTGGAAACGCCGATCTGGCCGCCCCCCGCGACGACGGATTCTCTGTCGAGCCCGGACATTTTGGCCATCAGATTGCCGATCTGTTCCCCGACCGTGTCCAGTTTTTTGGAAAGCCGTTCCCAGAGGTCTATGAGCTGATCGAGGCGTCGCTACCGTCTCTGAGGCCGGACCGCATCGCGATGTGCGGTGATACGCTTCACACCGATATCCTCGGTGCCGTCGCCCGCGGCTGGCAGACCGTGCTTGTCACTCAGGACGGCCTGTTCGCGGGCCACGACACGCAGCCGTTCTCGAAACAGGCGCGGCTTTTTGCCGATTGGCGGCTCAGCAGAATCTAAATGTCTTCGGACATGAAGATTTTGTGGGAGTCCATCTGCGGCTGGCGGTGGCGCATTTGGTTGCCCATGCTCGAATTTCGGCACAGAAGCGCCGCCATGTTTACATTGAACATTCTTACCAAAACGAACGCGATGGCTTTTAGAGACGACATCACCATCCAATAGCGCTGTATTCAAAAAGCATAGATTCACCAGACTAAGGTCCGAGTGCTTCTACGACGTTTTGCGGTACCAGTAGATGTCGAGGCTGTCTCAATGTGGGCTGGACAAGGCGTATCGATGGTCAAAGAAGTTCCGCCCGCTCGCGATATTGTGGGCGGAATCGTTGAATAAGCGAAGCTCACCATGGAGCGCGTTCGCCATTCATAGCTACACAAGGCGCTTCACTAAACAAACGTTCATGCAATCTCTGCGAACGGCCGCTTTGTCCCGCACAGCAGTCATTGGTTCTAACAGCAGCGAATGGCAGCTCTGAGCCCAAAGCAGACATCCGAACGGACTGCAGCGAATGGCATCACTGAGCCCAAAGCTGACGGCTTTTTTTTCGGCCGTTCGACTGCCAATTTCTTGAAGTCCACCGGGTTCTAGTAGCCGTCTTAGCTATGAGTGGGAGATTAGACTGGAAGCCACCTGAGCTAATCTTGTAGCCCACTGATAGGCGTGTGGCGCAGCTCTTATGCACATCCCACGATTACATGCTGGAACTCGAATGCGAAAAGCTAAGCACATCGCTTGGTTGAGCGATCGCAAAGTAATATCCGCTCGTAAGGGTCAGCCGCAATGCTCTTTCAGCCGGCGATAGAGTGCGTTGCCAGTGCGCGCATTATCTTGATCCCGCCTTGCTCAAAGATTCGGGAGTGGCTTGATCAGAGGTGTGAGTCATGGCCACGGACTTGAACCGAAAAGCTTAAGGTCATTCTATGAACTGGTGAGACAGATGGTCTCCTTCGCAGCAGTTAGGTTCCTGTCTCAAAGGCTTGAATCTTTGAAAGAAGAACCAAGACCAAGATATTGTTGGCAGTCAATTGTGCGATGAGACCTTGTCAGCTGACTTCCCGAATCGATTTCAGATTAGCGGCCACGCTGAACCAATCCGGTAGCTCATACGCCAAGAACCACCCTCCGTCTGTCCCGCTCAAAGCATCAGAAAACCCTAGAAGAACTAGGCTCCCCCGGCGCGACAAGGGCGTGTTTCGCAAAAAACCCTTGCCGAAACCGGTTTCGGAAGTTCGAATTGATTATAGGGGAGGACAAATCGTGCAGAATGTCAGCGCAACCAAGAGCGAATTTAGGCCAGTGGCAAACCGTTCTCGGGTGACTATTGCGGACGTTGCGAATGACCTCGGAGTAACCAAAAGCACTGTCAGTCGCGCGCTTAACGGCTATCCGGACATTGCCGAGGCGACCCGATTGCGGATAAGCCGAGCGGCCGAGCGGCTTGGCTATCGACCACTTGCACATGCGCAGGCTATCCGAACAGGCCGAGTGCGCTCGCTTGGCCTCGTATTGCAGATAGACAGTGAAGACAGTGCGCGGCCGTTCCTCGCCAATTTCATCGCGGGTGTCACACAGGCCGCCAGCGCGGAAAACTGGACGGTCACTATCGCCACAGCCGAAACCGCCACAGGCGTACGCGAGACTCTTTTGCGGCTTGTCGAAGAGCACAAGGCGGACGGGTTTATTCTTCCGCGCACGATGCTTCAGGACGAACGCGTGGCGGCTTTGCGCGCTCGAAACGTGCCGTTCATCATGTTTGGCCGAACAGAAGATCCTACCGGGTGTGCTTGGTACGACATTAAGGGCGAAGATGCGATGAGAGCTGCGACGACTCGGCTTGCAAGTCTTGGCCATACCCGCATTGCACATGTTCCCGGAGGGATCGAATACACGTATACTAAGCTGCGGACCCAAGGGTATCGCGAGGGTTTGCAGGCCGCTGGCATTCCATTTGATCCCGACCTGATCGGCGCGCCTTCGTTAACGCAGCGAAGCGGTGACGCGTCGACAAGCGCCTTGTTAGCTCTTCCTGAACCACCAACCGCGATAACCTTTGCAGTCGACCGCGCCGCGCTTGGGGCCTACCGGGCGGCGCAGACTCGCGGCTTGCGGATTGGAGAGCATGTTTCAGTGATCGCTTATGATGGCGTGCCCGAAGGCGCCTATGCCGATCCGGGCCTGACGACATTTGCGGTGAACAGTCGTCATGCAGGCGAGCGCCTTGCGAGCCTGCTAATCAAACGCATCCGGGGTACGGCGCCGGAAGAACTTCGCGAGTTGGCTCCGGCCACACTCGTTGAGCGGGGGTCGGATGGGCCCCCTCGCCTGACGTCCGCCGAATTGGCGTCGCGTCTTAAAAGCCAATCAAGAATCTGATGTCCAATGGGAGGAACCAATATGATATTTCAGACCAAAACCAAACTTCTCGCCAGCGCGGCGTTAGCGCTTGCCATGTCAGCCAACATGGTAAGCGCGGACACGATCCGCTTCTGGACGACCGAAGAGCAGCCTGAACGGCTGGCCAAACAGCAGGAAATGGCGGCACAGTTCGAGGCTGCGACGGGAACTGCCGTCGAAGTAATTCCAGTCACGGAGTCCGATCTTGGCACCCGCGCCACCGCGGCATTTGCCGCAGGTGACTTGCCAGATGTGATCTACCACCCACTTCAATATGCGCTCCCTTGGGCTGAAGCTGGCATTCTCGACACGGATGCGGCGACCGAGGTCGTCGAAGGACTTGGCGAAGGCACTTTTGCACCCGGTCCGCTTGCAATGGCTGCCGTGGATGGCGGCGTCGCGTCCGTGCCGGTGGACGGCTGGACGCAGATGATAGTCTACCGCGCTGACAAGTTCGCGGAGGCGGGCCTCGAGCCGCCGACCTCGTACGCAAACGTCATTGCAGCCCTTGAAGCTCTTCACAATCCACCAGAGATGTATGGCTTCGTCGCCGCAACGAAAGTGGACGAGAACTTCATGTCTCAGGTTCTCGAGCATGTGTTTCTCGCCAACGGTGTGTCACCGGTGGACGTGAATGGCGCGGCTGATCTCGATCTGGCAGCGACCACAGAAGTGCTTGAGTTCTATAAGGCAATCGCAGAAGCCTCTCCTCCGGGCGAGCTTTTCTGGCAGCAATCGCGCGAGCTCTATTTCGCGGGACAAGCGGCCATGATTATCTGGTCGCCATTCATCCTTGATGAACTCGCAGGTCTGCGGGACAGCGCTCCACCAACGATCAACGATGACCCAACCTCGTCCGAGCTGGCCTCGAAGACCGGTATTGTCACCAATTTCTCTGGTCCATCGAACCCGGACGGGGCTGCGTGGGGCGACGTGCGTTATTTCGGGATCACCAATGATGCCGACACTGATCTTGCAATGGATTTCGTGAAGTTCTCGATGGACGAGGGCTATACTCAGACGCTGTCTATTGCACCTGAAGGCAAGTTCCCCGTGCGTCGTGGTACTGCGGACGAGCCTGCGAAGTTCTCAGAGGCCTGGGCTATGCTGCCAGTTGGCGTGGACCGCAAAGCCCCCCTCGGCGAACTCTATGCGCAGTCCATGATCGACGAGATCGTTGGTGGTCTGGACGTTGCCCAACGTTGGGGCGTGGCAGAAGGTCAGTTGGGTCTCGCATCCAAGATGATCAACAGCCAGGTCATCAACCGCGTCGTGCGTCAATATATCGACGGTGAAATCGATGCTGCGGCAGCCGTGGCTGCAATGAACGAGCAGCTCGGCGCGATCGAGTAAGGAGTATCTCCCGATGCCTGTCCCGGCGCACTTGCCGGGGCGGGCAGATTCTTCTGACATTTCTGCTGACCGGAGGACGCGATGAGCGTTGCAATTCCCCCAAAGGGGCAGGGCCCGCTGGCAAAGCGTGAAGCCCGCCTTGCGTGGTCCCTATTATTGCCGACGATCACCATTGTCTCACTGGTAGTGATCCTACCGCTGCTTTCGATCTTCTGGATCAGCTTCAAACCCATCGGACTTGCCGACCTGCGCCCACCAGCGCCCGTGCTTCGTGAGAGCCTGCGCGGTTCCGGTGATCAGATGCGTATCGAATACCGTCTGCGAAACTCAAGTCAGGACGTCGAAATCACCGATGTAACTATTCGCGATGCGTGGCCGGAAGGCCTGATCGTAACGGGTGATCTGCCCGCCGGCTGCGTTCTGGACGGCAGGGAATTCACCTGCGACCTTGGCACGTTGGAGCCGGGTTACAATGAACGCCTCTCTGTGCCCGTCATGCTGGCCGACGGTGTAGATCAAGACGCTGCCGAAGACGCCGCCGAGGGTACTGAACCGGAAGTGCGCGGTGAAGCGGATTCAATTCTAACGAACTCGGAATTCACGCTCGATAACTTCGCGCGGGTCTTTGACGGCGACGAATTCTGGACGGTGATGTGGGTGACGCTCTTTTATACGGTTGTCGGCACTATCGGCGCGCTGCTTTTCGGACTTTTCGCAGCACTGCTCTTGAACAAAAGCTTTCGCGGTCAGGGTATCCTGCGTGGACTTTACCTTTTTCCTTACGTGGCTCCGGTCATCGCGGTTGCCTTTACTTGGGTGAACCTCTTCGATCCATTCTCGGGTTCGGCCAACGCGCTTTTGTTACAAATGGGCGTAACAAACGAGGCCATCAATTTCTTCGGCCAGCGCCCACTGGCGCTGATCATGGTGACCGTCTTCGAGATCTGGCGCTACTTCCCCTTGAGCTTCTTGTTTATTCTGGCGCGGATGCAGTCCATCGACACCGACATGTATGAGGCTGCAGACATGGACGGTGCATCGCCTTTCCAAAAGTTCTGGTATCTGAGCCTGCCGATGCTGCTTGGCATTCTTTCGGTACTGTTCCTGCTGCGCTTCATCTGGACCTTCAACAAGTTCGATGACATCTTCCTTTTGACAGGCGGTAATGCGGGCACACGGACTCTCACGGTAAACGTCTACGAGCAGGCCTTTGCGATCTCAAATATCGGCGCAGGCGCGGCCGTGGCCGTCATCATCTTTGGCTGCCTGCTGGCATTCAGCTTTTTCTTCTTCCGATTTATAAGCCGGGAGGAAGGACTATGAGTTTCCTGCGCTTTGGCTATGTCACCGGGCCGATAATCGGCGCCCTCTGGCTCTTCATACTGGCGACGACGGTATCGATCACCATGTCTTTCGCCACCGGCGATCCCTTTCGCCCTGCACTGATCGTCTCATTGATATTGGGCGCTGTGTCGGGATTACTCGCCGCGTTGGAACAGGAGAAGCGGATCAAGATCGCCATCATCGCCGTTTTGGTCTTTGCTCTCACTCTTGTCGGTTTCGGACCAATAGTCATGGAGAGCAATTCTGTTTCCGAAGGAGTAGCAGCTGTCGGGCTTGCTCTTGTGATGGGCTGGTCGATGAACGCGATCATGAATGAAGTGCCGCTTGGTCCACTGACCCGACACGAAATGGAAGAAGCATGGATCAGATTCCTGACGGGGTTCGGATACATCTTCTTTACCGCCATCGTACTTATCCCGTTCTACGTGATGGTGATGACGTCGCTGAAATCGCAGTCAGCTCTTCTCCAAAACCCTCTCGATTTCTCACTGGAAATCGACAAAGGCTGGGCGTTATTCCGCAGCTATCACGAACTGTTCCGAGATTTTAATTTCGGTACCTATATGTGGACGAGCTTTTACGTCTCTGTCCTGACCGTGTTTATCACACTGGCCTTTTCAATTCCGGGTGCATACGCTGTGGCCCGCCTGAGGTTTCGGGGACAAAAAGCCTTTTCCCGATCAATCCTGCTTATCTACATGGTGCCTATGATCGTGTTGGCGCTGCCGATATATATTGCTTTCTCGGTCACCGGGCTGCGCAATACAGTCATCGGCATCATCTTGATCTATCCGGTCACAACGATCCCAGTGGCTCTATATATGCTGCAGGGTTACTTCCGGGGGCTTCCGGCAGAGGTTGAAGAAGCAGGTTTGATGGACGGCCTGAACCGCCTCCAAGTGATTTGGAAAATCACGCTACCGCTTGCGCTGCCAGCTCTCGCATCTGTCAGCTTGTATGTGTTCATGATCGCATGGAACGAGTTCCTGCTTGCTTTCATGCTGCTGGATGACCCCTCGAAATTCACACTGACTCGTGGCGTCGCCATGCTGAACAGCTCAGAAATCCCCCGAGAACACCTCATGGCAGGCGCCGTAATCGCGACCGTACCTGTCATGGTTCTGTTTCTTGGGCTGGAGAAATTTATGACCAAAGGCCTCACTGCAGGGAGCGTTAAAGGATGACCACCCATAACATGCCAGATATGGACGAACAGGCGCGCTCGATTTTGCGCGGCAACGATCGCGGAGGGTACACCGTGCCCACCGCTGGCCTTTATCCATACCAGTGGAACTGGGACAGCGCCTTTGCGGCTTGGGGGTTTGCCACTTTCGACGTCACACGGGCCTGGGACGAGATTGAGACGCTGTTTACCGGACAATGGGACAACGGCATGGTTCCGCATATCCTGTTTCACCGCCCCGATCCGGGATACTTCCCCGGACCGGACGTTTGGGGAGCGACCGGTCCTGTGGCATCGTCAGGGATCAGTCAGCCTCCCGTCGCCGCCAGCTTCGCGCGGCGCATCTACGACATGGACCCCGAAGGCAGCCTGTCGGCCCTGAAAAGACTGTTTCCCAAAATGGTCGCTTGGCATCAATGGTTCATGGATTGGCGTCTGGACAGGGGGGCTGTCTGCATAACGCATCCCTGGGAAGCCGGACGCGACAACACGCCTGATTGGGACGGCGCTATGGCCGGCATCGATCCGACCGGGGTCGGCGAGTACAAGCGCCGCGATACCTCGCACGTGGACCCTGCTATGCGGCCAACGAAATATGACTATGATCGATATATCTGGCTTGTTCAGCTTGGCCGTCGGCTGGGGTGGGACGAGGCGGCAATGCTGGAACAAAACCCGTTCCGTGTCGCTGATCCCACGATGACGTTCATACTGCTTAGGGCGCAGCGGGACCTGGCAATTCTCGGGCAGGTGCTCGGAGAAGACGTCAGCAGCATCGAAGCCGCGATTGAAGTGCTTGTGGTGGGTGCCGAAACACTCTGGAACCCGGAGCTTGCAAGTTACGATGCGCGCGATGTTCGCTCGGGCCAGTGGGCGGGCTGCGTGTCAAACGCTTCATTTCTCAACTGGTACGCCGGAATTGACCATCCCGGTATGGAGGCGCAATACGACCGGATCGCCTCCCTTTGCAAGTATCCGGTTCCTAGCCACGACCCAAGCTCGGAGCGGTTCGATGCAAAGCGTTATTGGCGGGGCCCGACCTGGGCGATCATTAACGTGCTTATTGGCATCGGCCTTGAAGAGCGCGGACTGACTGACCGCGCAGATGCGCTTCGCAAAACAACGGCAGACCTCATCCGGGAACACGGCTTCGCGGAATATTTCGACCCGATGACCGGTGACGCTGCGGGCGGTGGTACGTTTACCTGGACCGCGGCCGTCTGGCTTGGCTGGGCCTCGCCAACACGCTCAGAAGGAGCCTCGTAATGGGCGCGATCAAGCTTAAGGCCGTGGAAAAATGGTACGGAGAAGTGCAGGTCATCAAGGGGGTCGATCTTGATATCGAAGATGGCGAATTCGTTATTTTCGTCGGTCCATCGGGTTGCGGCAAGTCCACCCTTCTTCGTATGATCGGCGGTCTTGAAGAAACCTCGCGAGGGGCAATTCTCATCGATGGGCGCGACGTGACCCCTGATCCTCCTGCCAAGCGCGGCCTGTCGATGGTTTTTCAAAGTTACGCGCTCTATCCGCACATGAGTGTGCGCGAGAACATGGGTTTTTCTCTCAAGACAGCAGGCGCACCCAAGTCCGAGATCAATGAGAAAGTTGACCACGCCGCAAGTGTTCTGAAACTGGAGGATTACCTCGACCGCCGTCCGAAGGATCTGTCTGGCGGCCAACGTCAGCGGGTTGCGATAGGCCGCTCGATTGTGCGCGATCCTACGGCGTTCCTGTTTGACGAACCCTTGTCGAACCTCGATGCGTCCTTGCGCGTCGAGATGCGCTATGAAATCGCAAAACTGCACGAATCACTAGGTGCCACGATGATCTATGTCACGCATGATCAGGTTGAGGCCATGACCCTCGCCGACAAGATCGTTGTGCTGGACTTCGGCAAGATCGCGCAGGTGGGAACACCGCGAGAGCTTTATGAGCGACCGGGCAATCTGTTCGTCGCACAGTTCATCGGTTCTCCGAAAATGAATGTCATCCCTTGCAGGACAAGCGGTCATTCCTACAGCCTCGAAGGCGGTCGTGACGGCGACTACCGTGGAGATCGCGACGCACTGCACCTGGGCATCCGTCCTGAGCATGTGGAGATAGCTGAGGCGGGTGAAGGCGCGCTTGATGGAACGATCGATGTGGTCGAATACCTTGGGGCAGATTGCTTTGTGATCCTGGATTGCGGACCAATGGGGCAAATGACCGTGCGTGTTTCCGGCGAAACGCAATTGAAGTCAGGCGAAAGAGTAGGCCTCGTCTTCCCGAGAGAAAGACTTCATTTCTTTGACAAGGAAGGACTTGCGGTGCGTTGAGCTTGCCACAGCGCATATTTCTTGAGAATGGTAGCTGCTCCCGCAATTGCGTAGTCGTACCGACTTTTCATTTTGCAACTTCTGCTCTTTCGCAGCTCCGCCGACAAAAGCGATTTAGAATTGAATGGCCAGATTTGGCAAAGGGTTCGAATTTCTCTTAGCGTAAGGGATGTCCGCTCCGTCCCGCAAAGCGGACCTTGATGCGCCTCACAACGAATGACTGCTTTGCGGGAAGCCGCGCCTTGCAGAACCAAGCAACTTCCCTCGGATCTGCGGACTGAGGCTTACAAGCACGATCCCAATTGAAAAAAGGCACCAGATCGCCGGCATTTCATTTGGGTCATCGGTCAGCAGCGACG
>NZ_FXXQ01000029.1 GCF_900184815.1 Boseongicola aestuarii
GATCAAGGATGCCGTTCGAGATACCTATCTGGATGGCGAAGTCGACGGTCCGCGCTCATATGTAGCGACAGCGTGGGTTGCGACCGGGCGACGATAATAGTGGATCTTTGTGGTCCGCCTTGGGCTCTAAGCGGACCTTGGCTGCAGCTGGCACCAATGACCGCTGTGCGGGACGGAGCCGCCGTTCCAAGCTGCCTGGCAAAATCGTTCTCTTATGTTTCTCCATCTAGCTGGCAGGAGATATACAGTGTGCAGCGGCGCCCATAGGCAAATTTGGCCAAGCGATACATCATGGCCAACCAGAAGAACTATGCACGTGCAGCACAAAATGCGTGAAACACGAGACAGCACGTACTAACGTCAAAGGACTAGTGGCGGAAAAGGAACAACCATGATGAAAGCCTATATCCCGCTAGCAGCTCTAGGCGTGGGGCTCGCAGTGGTTGCCTGTACTCCATCTCCCAAATACGCGGGTGAGCAGCTTTACAAAGAGAATTGTACGAGTTGTCATGGCGATAGCGGTCGAGGGGACGGGCCAATATCAGATCAGCTGGAGGCACCTGCCCCCGATCTGACGCTGATTACACAACAAAATGGTGGCGACTTTCCAATCGTAGACGTGATGTCAACAATTGACGGCTATTCGCGTGCACGCATTGGGGATCTCGTCATGCCGGAGTTTGGTCAAGAGCTTCAGGCCGGCCCACTCGTCTTTTTAGACACTGGTGATGGTAGTAAGACGCCGACCCCAACGCGCTTGTTTGCCCTAGCGGAGTATCTTCGCTCGATCCAACGCTAAGATTGATAGACCGCGCTGACGAAGCAGACTTGTGTTTCGATTGTCATCAGTGATTGTAATCTTTTGGACATGATGGCCAGACTTACTCTTTCATGGCACCACGCGACGACGGTTTTGTTGACACGCAGGAAGAGCAGGCTATCGCAGTTTCAAGCTTCGATACCCGTCGTCGAAGAATGTACTAAACCCGCTATTCGCTGCGCCGTGCACCAATGACCACTTTGCGGGACGATGCGGCTCTTGAAAGCACACTTTGCCGGGCCGGTGAGCGCAATTCGACAGAATTAAAAGTGTCTTACCTGTTCCAAGAAGTGTCCGTGTGCATTGAGCGCTGCTTCGACGGCGCGTTCTACAACATGCTCGATGGTTCTTGAGTCAAGCGGATCGATCGTGCTGTAGATGGCGGTGCAAGTCAGGGCTTGCCCCATTAGGGTCGCCATATGTCCAGCATTAACTTCTTCGATACCTTCGTCCCGAAGCAGTTCGCCAGCCAAAAGCCATAGCTTCTCGCTAGGTGATTTTTCCTCTAAGGGTAGGTTTCTGAGGGTCAAAGAAACACCCCCATAGCCGCAGTAATTATCGCAATACCTATTGCTGCCGTCACATATGGATTGACGATTGGAGGCTTTACATGCCTGACCGTGAATAAACACAGGGCGTCAATTATGGGATTTTGCGAGAACCGCTTTCTGGCGGCGTGCTTCGATGCTGGCTCAGGTCGCACCAGAGGCGGAAACAAAGTCGCTTTCGAAGTCACGCGTTCACTGGACATAGGGAACCTCTTACACAACGACTGTCGCAAATCGAAAAAGCGTCCAGTCAGAACTTATTACAAAAAAGCCCGGGCAAACATTTCCCGCACAAGCTAATTGTACCAGAACATCCGACGTCAGCAAATTTGTGGCCTCGATTGATGCCGCATTGTGTATAATCTGCTGCATACGCGCTGTTTGCATCTAATTCTTTGTTCATCGAGTTGATTTTGATGTTGGTGCTCGCAGTGACATAGAGAACCCTGCTTAGCAAAATTTCAGTGTGGTGTCGTTTTGGGGCGACGTTTAGAATTCGACGAGATTTAAGCCCGCTCATTAACGGTGGGTGAGTAGGTACTGTGCGTCCGCTTTGGGCTCAAACCCGCCATTCGCTGCGATTTTTATCAATGGCAGCAGTGCGGACTCTGCCGCCGTTGCCCTTCCGAGCGTTTGCTGACGCAGCATCTGCTCGCAGATGCGGCACATTTATCGCTGCGTTGCAGTCGATCTCGCTAGACCTGTCATTCAAAGCCTGTCTGAGGTGCAAAATTCAAACTCTCCTTTCGTTGCAGCCGGTGATCGACCATCGGGGAGCGGTACGAGCTGCCTGATGCACTTGCCGCGAATGTAATTGCAGAAAGCAGAATGCGACGTTCGCGCTTGCAGTAACATGAACTCGGCGACGCAACGGAAATTCTCATTTCGGTCATTCGACCGCGTCCAAGACGTAGAACTCAATCCGCACCGTCGCTGCGGTCGATCAAAGAAGAACTGAGAAGCGGGACACTCCCGCTGCACGATTAATCTCCCTCGGCCACGCCCTCTTGCCGGGCCTTGGCCCGGCGGGCGCGATAGCTGGGCAGGACCACGAGGATTGCGGCGATCACCAGAAGGCCCAGTGTCATCGGGCGTTCCCAGATGAACGAGACGCCGTCGTAAAGCTGCATCGAGCGCGAGAAGTTGTCCTCCATCATGCCGCCGAGGATGAAGCCAATCAGCAGTGGGGCCAGTGGGTAGTCGGCGAATTTCAGCGCCGTGGCGCAAACACCAAACCCGACCAGCATCAACAATTCAGTTGCGTTGTTCTGGCCGATATAGGCGCCCATCAGGGTGAAAAACAGGATAAACGGGATCAGATAATTGCGCGGGACCGACAAGACTTTGGCGATATAGGGGATCAGCGGCAGGTTGAGGATCAACAGCACCAGATTGCCGATGAACATGGACATGATCACGGCCCAGAAAATCTGCGGGTCGTCGATCATCAGGCGCGGACCCGGTGTGACGTTCAGGGCGATCAATGCGCCCAACAAGATGGCCGTGGTGCCTGATCCGGGGATGCCAAGCGTCAGCAGCGGCACAAACGATCCGGTGCAGGCGGCGTTGTTGGCGGTTTCCGGGGCGGCGAGGCCTTTGATCGAGCCTTTGCCAAATTCGTCCTGTTCTGCTTTCGGGGCGATGTTGCGCTCCACGGCGTAGCCCAGAAAACTGGCGATAGTGGCACCTGCACCCGGCAGCACGCCGATAAAGAAACCCTGAAGCGACTGGCGTCCGATAACCGGAGCAATCGCTTTTGCCTCGGCGCGAGTGATGCGCAAATCCTTGATTTCGCCCTCGTCGCCTTTCAGGTCCTTGGGTTTCAGAACAAGGAACAGGGCTTCGGGCAGGGCGAACATGGCCATGGCCAACGTGATAAAGCCAAAGCCCGATTGCAGATCCATGATCCCCATTGTGAAACGGGGCAGATTGAACAGCGCGCCCTCCCCAACCGTGGCCATGATCAGACCCAGCAGCGTCATCAGCATCGCTTTGGCGACCTGACCGGTGCCTGCAAACGCCGCAATGGCGGAGAGCCCCACAACCATCAGCGCGAAATACTCGGCAGAGTGAAACAGCAGCGCGACAGAGGACAGCGCCGGAGCGAAGACCATCAGAAGGATCGCACCCATGGTGCCACCCGCAAAACTGGCGATGGCGGCGATGGTCAGGGCTTTGCCCGCCTTGCCCTGTCGTGCCATAGGGTAGCCATCAAAACTAGAGGCTACGGTGCCTGCAACACCGGGCGCGTTGAGCAGGATCGACGAGGTCGACCCGCCGAAGATGGCCCCGTAATACACGCCCGCCAGCAAGATCAGCGCGGCAGAGGGATCGCCCATGGATATGGCGACCGGGATCATAATGGCGATGATCGACATTGGCCCGAGACCTGGCAACATTCCAATGAATGTCCCGATCAGACAGCCGCCAATGACCATCAACAGATTTTTAATGGAGAATGCCGTTTCCAGGCCGATCAGAAGTCCTTCGAGCATATCAGCCTCCTAAAAAACCGGGGAGTGGGCGCATGTAGATGCCGAGAACCTCTTGGACGAGATACCAGACGACCAACGTGGCGATCAGAGCAACCAGCCCCATGATGTGCCATTTGCGTTCTCCCAGAATGAATGAGCCGAGGATGAGAAATCCGGAAGTGGAGATGAGGAAACCCAAGGGACGCAAACACAGCGCGTAGATCACCATAAGGGCGAGCAACATCACGGCCTGACCAAGGTGATACTCACCCAACCGTCGATAATCTATCTCTGCCTCTTTCAGCACACTCTTTTCCAGCCCTAGCAGGATGATCAGGGAAAAGGCGATGCCAAGGATCGACAGAACCTTCGGGAAGGTGCTGGGCCAGATCGGGTTGCGCTGCATAAAGGGCGCAAGGCCCGCGTCCATCGTGAACCAGGCGGCATAGCCATAGGCCATGCAAATGCCCAACAAAATGAGCGCAATCCAACGGTCTAAGGCCATGATCCCCTCCTCAAGGAAAATGGCAGAGCGGACACCCGCTCTGCCGTGTCAGGCTTTTACAGGAAGCCCAGTTTCTTCATCAGTTCGCCGATGACCTTTTCCTGGTCTTCGAGGAAGGATTTAAACTCATCGCCCGGGTTGTGGATGTTGACCCAACCATTGCGCGCGCGCACGTCTTCCCACTCGGGCGTCTCGTACATCTTCGCGATGGCATCCTGGTACATCGTCACCTTGTCCTCGGGCAGGCCCGGGGCGCCGAAAAAGCCACGCCAGTTGACGAAGGTGGTGTCGATGCCCTGCTCGGTCATAGTCATCGCATCGGGCGCGGCCGACACTCGCTCGGCAGAGGTCACGCCGATGATCTTCACTTCGCCGGCATTGGCCAGGTCGACAGCCTCGGAGAAGCCGGTCGAGAGTGCCGCGATCTCACCCGAGAGCAGAGCAGCCATCGCCTTGCCGCCCGCGTCATAGGGGATGTATTTCACGCCCAGCGCATCCTTGCCGGCCGCTTCCATCACCATCGCGGCCACCAAGTGGTCCATGCCGCCGGGAACCGAGCCGCCGCCGATGGCGGTCGCACCGGGATCGGCGTCATAGGCCGCCAGCAGGTCGGCCATCGAGTTGATCGGGCTGTCCTTGCCCACGACCATCGCCGCATAGTCGCCGATGGTGCCGGCCACCAGCGTCAGGTCGCGGAAGTTGTGCGGGAAAACACCCGTCAAGGAGCGGATCACGATCGGGGTCGAGTTGACCATCAGCGTGCCGTGGTTGCTTTCGGCGTTCTCGATCAGATAGCCGATCGCCTTGCCGCCGCCGCCGCCGGACATGTTCTCATAAGACGCGGTGCCCACGAGGCCCGAGTTCGTCAGCGCCTCACCCGTGCCACGCGCGGTCCCGTCCCAGCCGCCTCCGGCGCCGCCGGGGATCAGGAAGTGCAGGCTGTCGAGCACTTGGTGCCCGTCGGCGAGGCTAGGGGCCGCGAGCCCCAGTGCCATTGTCGAAGCCGCCAGAAGTCCTACGACTCCTCGGCGTGTTTTCTTGAGTGTCAGCATTTGAGTTCCTCCATTGATAAGCTGTTGTCCCGGGGTGTTCGGGCTTATCGAACGGCCCGTTGTGGCCGTCCGATCGGGTTCGGACCGGTATAGGTCCATCGGTAGGAAGGCGGGGTCGGCCCCTTGTTCCGTCCCCCTTGGTTCATCTGTTCCCAGGCATGCGAAATGACCCCGACAGAGCGCGACAGGCAGAAGAGCCCGCGCGCCAGCGGTCCAGCAAAGCCGAGCTCGGCGTAGATCACGGCGGTCGCGCCATCGATATTCATTGGAACCGGCTTACCTTTGCGGGAATTGAGCACCTTCTGAACGGCGCGTCCGATTCCGGCGAAGCGCCCGCTGACCGTGCTGGCGCTGGCCGCGTCATCCACCAGCCCCAGCAGCCGGGGCGCGCGTGGATCCTCGGGCTTGTGGAACCTGTGGCCGAAGCCTGGAACGTACTTGGTACGCTCTGCTTGCCAGCGGTCGATCATCTGCGCTGCCGCATCTTCCAGCGGCAGGCCCTGCTGAATGGCGTTGTCGATCCAGCCGTAGAGCTCCACCGCTTGCTCGCCGGCGCCGCCGTGTATGTCGTCGAGGAAGTTGACGGCCGACGCCATCGCGCCGTTTAGACCCAGCCCGCAGGTCACCGCCATCCGCGCCGCCGCGATGGACGGTGCCTGGGGCCCGTGATCGACTGCGGCGACCAGCGCGCATTCCAGCAGCGATGCCTGCCCTTCGGTCGGAAGATCGCCACGCGTCATCAACCAGATCATCTGCGGGAAAGATACATTACCGATCAGGTCCTCGATCTGATACCCACGGAATCGGATCTGGCCGGGCGTCATGTCGATGATGTCAGTGGCCCACCAGTCAGATACGTCTTTGCCAGAACCGCTCATATCACCCCGTCCTCTTTCAATTCGCGCAATTCGGCCTGGGGAAGCCCCAGTTCGGTCCAGATCGCATCATTGTGCTCGCCAAGCTGCGGCGGCGGGGTTTCCACCGTCGGAGTGTTGCCATCGATCTTGATCCCCGTCGTCGCAACCTGGATGTCGCGCCCAACTCCAGGAACGTTTTTAAAGGTGCTAAGAAAGCCGCGATCCGCGACCTGCGGCATCTGCAAAACTTCCGGTACGGTCAGAACCGCGCCTGAAGGAACACCGAGCCGGTTTAACTCCTTTGCCCAATCGCGCGCGGGCCGGGTTTTCAACACGGCCTCGAGTTCCGCCTTAAGAGCCCGCCGGTTGTTCTTGCGATCCTCGCGCGTTGCGTATTCCGGTCGGGCGCGCAGCGCGGCGAGCCCTAGGTGATCTGTCAGAAGAGCCCACTGCTCATCCTTGTTTGCGGCGATATTGATCATCCCGCCGCCGGCGTCGAAGGCACCGGACGGGGCTGAGGTGACGTTCTCGTTGCCATTCGCCACAGGCTCGACACCGGCGATCAGGAAGTTCGAGACCACCCAGCCCATGGTCGCCAGCACAGATTCCAGCATCGAGACATCGATGAACGCACCGCGCGGATTGCTGTTCAATGCCGCGGCTATGGCGAAGGCGGCAGTAACTCCGCCAACTGTGTCGGCCACCGGATAGCCAACTCGTAGGGGCGCGCTGTCCGTGCCTCCGGTAATCGACATGATCCCCGATGCGCCTTGGATGATCTGGTCGTAGGCCGGGCGGTGCACCCAGGGTCCGTCCTGGCCAAAACCGGATATCGCGCAATAGATCAGGGTCGGATTCACGGTCTTCAGCACATCATAACCGACGCCCAACCGGTCCATCACGCCGGGCCGGAAATTCTCGACCACGACATCGGCGCTCTCGACCAACCGCAGAAACAGTGCCTTCCCCTTTGGGTGCTTGAGATTGACGGTGGTGGACTTCTTGCCGGCATTTTGCGCAAGGAAGGAAACGCCCATGCCCTTGGCGTTGAGATCGGGATCGGCACCAAGCTGGCGGGCGAGATCGCCGCGCCCTGCAGCCTCGACCTTAATCACCTCGGCGCCCAGATGGGCCAGATGATGACAGGCAAACGGGCCAGCCAGCACGTTTGTCAAATCGAGAACTCGGATATTGGAAAGTGGTCGCATGTGGTCCCATCGGCATATTCGATGTCTTTTGGGTAGACAGGCGGCGCACTGAATGCAACAAATGGGAAAAGATGTTGCGCAGAATGGAACAAATGAAGCAGCCACGTGTCGAATCCGTCGAGAAGGCGCTATCAATTCTCGAGGCATTCACGAAAGATCGGCCGGCAATGACCCTGACGGAAATTTCTGTAGAAACAGGCCTTTACAAGAGCAATGTGAGCAGGCTTGCGGCTTCGTTGGAACGATATGGCTTTCTGAAGCGAGATCCTAACCGGCGTTTTCGTCTTGGACCAGCCCTTTGGCGGCTTGGCGCTCTTTACCGCCGCAACTTCGAATTGGGCGAATCCGTCCGCCCGGTGCTGCGCCAACTAGTTAGAGAGACCGGCGAGACGGCATCGTTCTATGTTCCCGACCAAGATGAACGGTTATGCCTCTATCGCGAGAATTCACCCGATCCCGTGCGCCACCACCTCGACGAAGGCGCGCGTCTGACCATGCATTCCGGAGCGGCGGGACATGTTCTGGCGGCCTTTTATCTGGGCGACAGCAAGGCAAAGTCACGCCTGGGCACTGATGGAAGTTGCGTTTCGCAGGGTGAACGCAATCCACATATATCGGCCGTCGCCGCACCGGTCATAGACGCAAACGGGCAGTTTCACGGGGCGCTTGCGGTCTCCGGGCCGCACGAAAGGCTGGGCCACGATGCTCTCGCCAAAGCACGCATCGCGGTTCTGAGCTCCGCGCGGGATTTGAGCCAGAGCCTTGCATGACGCTTTCCCGACTACGGAAGCAGAAACATACAACTCGGCCTACGACCGAACCTTTGGGGGGCGACAAATCGCCATGCTAGATTCGAACGGCCGGAACTTCCGCTGCAGCACGGCAAAGATCTTTGCGGCGATTGTATGACGGGGGTTCTGCGAGCGCGCAGCAAAGAATCGTCGCTTCTGAGTTGGGCTCGAAACGGACCTTGGCTGCACTCGGTAGGAATGACCGCTGTGCGGGACCAAACCGGCATTGGCAGCTTCACAACGCCTGCTTAGCTTCTTGGTGTTGTTGTCGATTGTCACGTACTAATGTCAAGATAGTCTGCGAAGATCAGAATGGAGGGTCCTGATGAAAATGGAAAAAGTTGGGTTTGTTGGAGTCGGGCTGATGGGCCACGGCATGGCCAAGAATCTTCTTAATGCTGGATACTCGTTGGCCGTAATTGCCCATCGAAACCGGGACCCAATCGAAGATCTCGTGAAACGTGGAGCTACCGAGGTTCAAACGCTCGCAGAACTTGCCGTTGCATCATCGGTCATTCACATTTGTGCGCCGGGATCACCACAGGTGGAGGCCATCGTTGAAGGGCTCTTGCCGTCCTTGGCCAACGGCACCATCATTATCGACTGTTCGACATCGGACCCGACCTCTACCGCGGCTCTGGCCCGAAAAATCGAGAATGCAGGTGGGCATATGGCTGACGCGCCCTTAGGAGGCACACCTGTGCAAGCCGAGGCAGGCGAACTCGCGGCGATGGTTGGCGCCGGGGACGAAGTGTTCGAGAGGCTAGAGCCTGTTCTGTCCGCCTGGGCGAAATCGGTTGTTCACGTTGGGCCTTCCGGCGCTGGGCATAAGATGAAACTTCTGAACAACTTTTTGTCGCTTGGCTATGCGGCACTTTATTCGGAGGCACTGGCGCTATCGAACAAGGTGGGACTTTCAACCGGCCAGTTCGACTCCGTGATCAGAGGTAGCCGCATGGATTGCGGATTCTACCAGACATTTATGGGCTACGCCGTGGATGGAAATCGCGAGGCCCATAAGTTCACACTAACGAACGCGTTGAAAGATATGCGCTACCTTGAGGCCATGGCTGATGATGTGGGACTGGCCAATCCCATCGGTAACGCAATCAAGAACAGCTTCGCTCTGGCTCTATCGGCAGGCGGCGATGGCCCTGAGGACTACGTGCCGCATCTCGTCGATTTCGTGGCCCGTCGCAATGGCGTATCGAAGGAGTAAAAAAGTTCAGTACGACCATTGAATCCCAAAAAAGGTTTTTGGCATTCGTGCAAGACAGGACGTAATTCCAAAGGGCATCAAGCTCGGTCTGCTGGCGTCGGCGCGGCTTTGTGAATGAGCCCCCCAAAACTCCAGTTCGCTCCAGAATTCAACCGGGATTGGTGTCTTAAACCATTTGATGACCTATTCCATTTTTCCCCTGTCTTGCGGAGTCGGGATCACCGACGTGACGACTTCTTCATCAAACGGGAATTGCAGCACGACCGTCGGAAGCGGAACTGTGAACTGCTCGGCCGCTGTGCCTCGCGCACGAGCCTTTGCGACAATCTCCGCGGGTGTCCAAGCACTTCGATATATTTGTTAAGTTCGTACGAACTGTCGTTGCTTCTTTGCGTCGTCCCGCCCCTTGCTCACCAGCGCTGGTGCACGTGTTTCCTGACAAGGTCGTCATAGACTTTGTCAACCTCAGCGAGAATATCTGAATCGAGACGGGAAAGTGCGTCCGCACCAGCATTGGAGGCTGCTTGTGATGGTGTCCGGGCACCAGGGATCACAACACTGACTGCGTCATTCATCAAGATCCACCGCAAAGCGAATTGCGCCATGGTTGCCCCTTCCGGTACAAGAGGGCGCAGTCGGTCAACAGCTTCGAGGGCTACTTCAAAGGGCACGCCTGCAAACGTTTCGCCAACATCAAAGGCCTCGCCATGCCGGTTGAATGTTCGGTGGTCGTCGGCAGCAAATGTCGTTTCATTCGTCATTTTTCCAGTTAGAAGTCCACTTGCGAGTGGGACGCGAACGATGACCGCGATTTGCTTGGCCTTGGCCTCACGGAAAAATAGCTCCTGCGGGCGTTGCCGGAAGATGTTGTAGATGATTTGTACCGATTTGACGTTCGGATACTCGATTGCCTTCAAGGCCTCTTCGACCTTTTCGACAGACACTCCGATGTGCTTAACCTTACCCTTCTCGACCAGCCGATCTAGACCATCAAATAGTTCCGGCCGATAATAGACCTCCGTCGGCGGGCAGTGCAGCTGAAGAAGATCGATGCACTCAATCCCCAGGTTAGCGAGGCTGCGGTCGACAAACGCTTCTATCGCTTCGGGCGTATAGCCCTCCTCGACATGTGGATCGAGCCGGCGACCTGCTTTGGTTGCAACAATTGGGCGTTGTCCCTGTCGTGAGGCAAGGACGTCCCGAACAATCCTTTCCGAGCGACCATCACCGTACACGTCCGCGGTGTCGATAAAGGTTACACCCGCGTCCAGCGCCGCCGCCAATGTGTCCCTGGCGTCCGCTTCAGATACATCGCCCCACGATCCGCCAATTGCCCACGCTCCAAACCCAATTGACGAGACACGCCATCCGGTCGTTCCAAAATCTCGCTCAGAAACCATTGTTGCACCCTTTCAAATGGACTTGGCGACAGTATCGGACGCGCGCGCGATATACGCAATTGCTCAAGCGCCTAACTCGAGCCTGCAGCGAAACAGTACCCAAAATTGCGCGGCTTCCCATTGTCGGCTTTGGGCTCTAACCAGCCATTCGCTACGGCAGCGACGAATAGCTGCTTTGTGGGACCTGACAGACAATCCAATTGATTGTTACTCCCAAGCGTTCAGTTTACCGGGCGAGACATCATCATCTCATGAACTGCCTGCATTCCCCTGTCTGCCATCGCGGTGACTTCGGCTGCATGGAGTTGCAGGGCTTCCACCAGTTCGGGATCTGTTGACGTCTGCACGACGATTATCCCCTCGTCAGTGACGTCGATACTTGTATCAATCTGGTCCCCGCGCTCGAAGAAAATGTCGAGCGTTGGGCTCTGGATGAAAATCTCAGGATCATCCCCCGCGTCAACTCTCCCAATCATTCCAACGACATGACTGGTCAGGATATCCATCACGTCCTGGTCTGAAGAGCGTGTCACCGTCCGGATACCGTCGCCTAGATTGGTCACTTCTCTGGAGATTGTCTCGAAGTTGCGAAACATTACCGCCAGCTCTGCACTCTCGGCAGCCGTGGCATTTCGCCCCCTCAGGCCCGGCATGACGACTTCATCATGTCCAGTCCCGTCAGCGCCGTGCCCGTGCATTCCAGCCCCGGCGCCCTGGCCGTGCATCTGTGCCTCGGCTCCGGCCGGGATCAGCAAGATAAGTGCAATGGCGAACAAAGCGGTCGCACTAAGACGAACAGCAGAAAAGGATTGGCTTTGGCGCAAATGAGTTGGTGATGGCATGCGAACACTCCAGAAATTATTTACTCCTCCATACGCGCCCGCTCGTTCAGAACAAACCAAAATATGCAACTCAACGCATGTGTTGGATTTGAATGAGCTCTCGTGCCTCCTTAGCGCCGCACACAGACGACCGCTTTGGGCTCCAAGCCGTCATTCGCTGCACCTCGCACCAATGTCCGCTTTGGAGTGTAGCCGTCTCTCATGAACCACTGGACTTCTCGCACGAACAGAGCGTCACTGACGGTGACCTGATCTCCCCGCC
>NZ_FXXQ01000030.1 GCF_900184815.1 Boseongicola aestuarii
GTCTTTGCCGATATCAACGCCAACTGACATCAGCTCATCAAAGTCATTCTTCGCCATGCTACTTCTCCTTTTTGCAGTATAGGCCAAGCCTAACCTGCTGGGTGAAGCAGCCGGTACATCCCATTAGTGGACCCATTCTAAATGGATTTCAGTGATCGAATGAAGGGGGATTGAGCCACGTCAACTACGGCGTTTTGATCTATGCTACAGCCGATTTAGGTCTCACGGAAAGGGTTTTATGTCTATGAATCTTGGTCGACACGCGGCAGCGATTTTCGTCATGGCGTTTTTCGTCAGTGCTCCGGCGGCAGCAGGAACCGAGGAAGAGTTTGGCGATCTACTCGAAGTAGGTCGCACAAAAGATGCACTGGTGCTCGCCGAGAACTGGGTTCGAGTTGAGAATTCTCAAAAAGCCAAGTTTGCGCTCGGAACTGCTCAATTCCTATACGCAATCGAGCGATTGGGAAATGGGTTCCATGCGTTTGGTCTGGGTAATGCCTTTTCAACCGGGATGTGGATGGACCTTGCGGATCTTCCATTCCTGAGAGTTCCGGTGCCTGCAAACCCAGACCCACAGCCGGTAACATATAGTGGGTTGCGCGATCTCCTAGAAAGATTTGGTGACGACCTTTCCTTGGCTGACATGACTCTCGCGGGCATTGGCCCTGAAGAATTTGACTTTGCATTGGACTTTGGCGCCGTTTCACTCGACTTGGATGGTGATGGTCAGGTTGGGCCGAATGAGCACTTAGTCACTCTGTTCTCAGCGGTTTCTCAAATGAGAGCTCCTGCCGACGGTCTTTTGTTTGATCTTGACCAAAGCGATGCTCCTTGGCTCCGTGGCTATACTCATCTTTTGAGAGCAATGACCGAATTTCTGCTGGCGCACGATTGGCACCAAACCTTTGACGAAACATTCCACTTCCTATTTCCAGACTCCGAACTGAAGTCCTCTGACATTCGCAGGTCAGCCACAGACGCCTTGA
The DNA here is from genome assembly GCF_900184815.1 of Boseongicola aestuarii. Taxonomy (GTDB): domain Bacteria; phylum Pseudomonadota; class Alphaproteobacteria; order Rhodobacterales; family Rhodobacteraceae; genus Boseongicola; species Boseongicola aestuarii. The sequence goes on from NZ_FXXQ01000030.1 coordinate 987, forward strand.
TATTTTTGGAACAGCATGAGCCCCCTACTAGCTACTGGGAGGCCACTAGGTCCTATCGTTGGGGTGACCCAAACAAGCCCAGTCGCGAGACTTGGGAACGCACGCCCCAAGGTCGCGAATGGGCGAAATGGGACGAAGAATACGGAACGGAGTATCGCCGGGCGGAGAATTTCTTGGAATATGGGGGCATTGCCGACATCGTTGCGTTCATTCACCGTTTCGATTGGCCAATCGTCGACGAAAGCCGGATGGAAAATTCTCGTATACATCTATTGACGATGATTGATCTAAGCAGAGAGAACTGGCGGCGCGTGCTCCAAGAAAGCGACGACAAGTACGAGTGGTTGCCTTCCCCCAGACAAACTCCAAGGTTTCCAAGAATGCGAGTTAGTCAGGAGGTTGTTGAAGGTTGGCACAGGTTTCTTGAAACAGCCGAAGATGTACTTGAGGGTCGCAAGTTAATTGCCCATTGGCGTTTCTTAGATAAAGGCGTCAACGTGCGGCTCATGTTCGAAGATCCGGGAACGTTTGACCCGGTAATGATCGCACAAGGGGCGGCGGTAATTCCCTACCTTGAGAAAGGTGAGATGGTCTCAGCTCAGACCGCCGAGACTATGTTCGACATCTTTGAGAGGGGTTTTTTCGCCTACTTCGTTTGGTTCAATTAACTGTCAAGTTCTTGGCCAATCGAGAAATTTCAACGTCCGTTCCGTCCCGCAAGGCAGTCATTGGTGAACACTGCAGCGAATGACTCTTTTGAGCCCAAAGCGGACCCCGCTCTCGAATTCAGCGGTCGGCCGGTCTAGGCCAAGGCTGTCATTCAACCAGGCGCAAAGATGCTCTCGTTCGGCCCCCAAATTTCTGCGTTTGGCAAAGCACAAATGCCATTGATTTTCGTCAATCGGTCTTTGTGCAAGCGGGTCTAGAATAACTGGCCTGATAGCCTCCTTTCGCGAAAGGAGAGGAATTTGAAGAATTCAGAGACTCACAAAAATATCGCGTCGCATAGAGACGCAAGTGAACTCTGTTGTGGTGGAGCCTGAGATGTTGGACGTCGCGGCCCAAATTCTGTTATTTCCGGTGCTGGTTATTCAAGGTGCCTTTGTGCGACGATCCGCGTTGCGCTTGGCTGATCCAGCCGGTCATCGCCGTGGCGTCAGCGGGCGAGGACCAAACATGAGCTTGTTGATCATAGGCGATAGTTCTGCTGTGGGTGTGGGCACGTCGCATCAGGAAGAAGCGCTAGCGGGCCAAATGCGCAAAAGGCTATCGCAAACAAACACGGTCTATTGGGCAGTTGATGCCAAAACCGGTGCAACAACTGCAGATACGATCGCCCGTTTACGAGAGAGCCCAAATCAAAAGTTTGACATCGTTTCGGTTTCACTTGGCGTCAACGATATCACAACGCGCGTGCCTCTAGCAGTTTGGCTGCGGCAATTTTCAACCTTGCTGGAACTTGCAGAGTCTAAGTTTCAGGCCGAGGTGATCTGCGTATCGGGCATTCCCCCCATTCGATATTTTCCGCTACTGCCGCAACCGCTCAGATGGGTGTTGGGCGCGCAGGCGAGGCGATTTGATTGTGCACTGCGCAAACTAGTGGCGGATCGTACAGGATGCAGATTTGTCGAGATGGATTTTGAGCCTGATATCGCGCAGATGAGCCCCGACGGCTTCCACCCCGGTCCAAAGGTATATTCAGAGTGGGGCCGTAAAGTGTATCGTGCCATTCGATATGACGCCAAGCGATTAAGATGCCCGTCAGAAAATTAAAAGTGCATCGTACTGTGTGCAGCGGCCATTGGTAGGCAAAGCAGCGAAAGCCCGACACGAGCCCAAAGTCCCGAAGCTCTGCACTGCGGCCAAAGGCTGCTCTAGGGACGTTGATCAGTCTGCTTGGCTAGTGAAGATACTACGTGACCACTTACTATGAGCAATCAGCACCTCACGAAAAGCCTGTGCCTTTTTTGACGTCCAGACGTCCGGGTGTCCCACCACCCAAATATCAGAGTATGGTTGCGGTGGAAGCACTGGAACTATCTCTAATCCTGAAGTAGTGCGCCCAAGAAACAACGGCACGCGTAGGACACCAAGTCCTGCCTGCGCGGCTCCCAGCATAGCGACCATATCGTCGAAGCGGAAACGCACGCGATTGTTTGGGAACATGGGGCTGGTGCCTTTGGGTACGTTCGGGAAAGCATCATAAACAATCCAATCGATCATTTCAGTGGGATGGGATCGGATATGATCAGCCAGACGCGGGCTCGCAAAACTGGCTGTCTCCTGTTCAAGCAGTCTTAGGCCCTTCAGGGTATCCCCCGGATTTCTGCTGATACGAATGGCGAGGTCGGCCTCAAGCCGGGTTAAGTCCAGGATGTCATTGGTCGCCAGAACGCGCAGTTCGATATTTGGGTGCGCTTGGTCAAAGTCATCCAACACGGGCGCTAGAAAACTCGAAATCAGAAGCTGAGGCGCAGTAATCGTGAAAGTTCCGGACAGCTCGGTGTCCGCGCCTTGTAGATAGCGCCGCAGATCGAATTCAGACGTCTCCATTTTTTCGGCGTGGGATGCAACCACTTTGGCGATCTCGGTCGGCTGATACCCATCTGCCAAGCGCTCGAAAAGGATCTGACCGAGTGTACTCTCTGCCCGTCGAACGCGGCGTGCTACTGTTGTGTAGTTCACCTCCAACGCATTGGCGGCGCCAGCAAGTGTTTGATGGCGCACCAACATCAGGACTGTTCGCAAGTCATCCCAAATCAATGCCATACGAGCGTTTTCGCATGTAACTTATGCAAAATCACGCGTTTTCGCATGCATAGCAACGGATTACTTTCTGATGTCAGAGAACAAAAGGATGTCATCATGATTTACGCATACGCAAAGCTGACCGTGAACGACCCCGCGGCACTTGGACAATATCGCGAAGTGGCAGGAGCAGCGCTCGCGAAACACGGCGGAAAAGTGGAAAGTGCCACCAAAGACTTCACCGTTTTGGACGGAGCTCCAGACAAGCCAGATACGGCAGCACTCTTGAGCTTTCCAAACAAGGCCGCTGCATTGGCTTGGGCGAATGACGCACAGTTGGAAGATGTGCACGCCTTGCGCCGCAGTGCGGGCGGTTCCGATATTTTGCTTTTGGGTTGAGATTGGCAACAAAAAAGAAAATCGCCAGCGGACCTTCAATCGCAACTTGAGAAGGTCCGCTTGGTCCGCTTAGCAGTCGTTGGTGCCTCCTGCAGCGAATGGCTGCTCCGAGCCCAAAACAGCCGTTGAGCGGTCGAACGGCCCTTGCTCCCCGCATGTCGGCTTATTTGCCTTTTCTCTCGCCCAAAGAGACCGGCGTTTTTGCACCGGAATTGGCTGTTGCCAGCGTCCTAGGCTTCTCCTGCTTTGGCTTTTTTACTTCCCTGTTCCCACGTGTTTTGTTGCCTTTTCCCATCACGAATTCGCAGATGATGCGGGCTAGTGGGGCGAAACCGGCTTCGAAGGCGGCATTGCAGTCCGCTTCCAAGTGTTTCGCGAAGGCCGGGGCTTGCCCGGCGTGGCCAGAAACTCTTTCAAATCAAACTGCTTTTTTGGGGACGAAACGCCCATAAGTTGTCCTTTCGCGGTGGTGGTTTCGAAGATCGATCGTGATGGCCAAGTCACTGGCTTGAGCGGTTTGGCAAAAGGCACGATTTTCGAAAAAGATCTGAGCGACTGGCCTTCGAGACAGTTGCGTCAATTAGGTCCGGCGGTTCCGGACCGTGCTTATTACATGGTTACGGCAGCCCGGTATTTCAACAGAACGACCGCATCACGCAGATCTCTTGTGCAGGTTGCATGAATGACAAGTTCGTCCCGCATTGTAATCATTCAGGTAAAGCGCAGCGAGTGACTGTTTTGAGCCCAAATTGACGAACTTTGCTTGACCAAAAGCAACTACTTGGATCTGGTCAGCGTTTCCGGTTTCGCCTCGCAGCATAGCGTCGGTCCCGTTCTGCCTTGCGCTCCGCTTCCCGGTTTGCCGTTTGCGCCAGGGCTTGTTTGGCAGTCTCGGCAAGTTCCGCTTCAAGGGCCGCTTCTCGTACGGCGGCTTGCTTTTCCTCGCGCTTGGCATCCTCAGCTTGCTGGCGCTCGCGCTCTTCTTTTTCCTGCAGCAACGATGCCGCCTTGGCCTGTTGCTTAGCGTCGCGGGCGGCGGCTGCTTCATCTCTTCTGGCGCGCTTTACCAGTCTCTCCGGGTCATCCGCTGCTTTTTGGAAACTCTCAAGCCTATTCTGTTTGGCTTCAGACGCGTTCTTGAGGCGCACGTCTAGTCGATCTCGATCAGTCTTCTTCATTTATCTTTTGGCTCACATTTGAATGGTGCAGGGATCAGGGCGCGCGCACGCCGCATCGATGCGGCGACCTCTCGAGCAGTCTCCGGATCAGCCCATTGGGATTCCAACCCGCACATGATAAAATGATGCAAAGCATTGGTGGCGCTCTCTTCGCGATCGTCTGGCGTGATTCCGAACGAAATTGAAAGGCGCTGCACAATACACTGAGTACGAATAGCTTAAGCCCCCGCATCGGACTTCGAAATCGGGCGCATCGTCTCCGATCCGCCCGCCAGTGTCTGTCAGATTGGTCCCCTACAGGGAACGGCCTCAAGCCAATGCTAGATTGGCTGCGTTTTCGCGACCATCGCGGCCGGACTCAATATCGAAGGTAACTTTTTGATCGTCATTCAAGCCGGTCAGACCAGCTTGCTCGACCGCTGAGATGTGCACAAACACATCCTTGCTGCCGCCTTCAGGGGCTATAAACCCAAAACCTTTTGCAGAATTGAACCATTTTACGGTGCCATTGGCCATCGTAGATCTCCTTATTGCTGCCCACGGAATGTGGCAGGTCGGCTATGTCAGTGCTAGATCGCGACACTGAGCCGTAAGGAGCAGATTCTCGAAAAAGATAACTTAACTCGTTCGACGTAGACCCTCAGCCCCAATTGAGCAAGCTTTGTTTGCCAAAGCTCAGGCAGCTACATCTTTCGCTTGTTGGCGTTACGACCCAAGATACTTTGCAAGAATGCGGCTTTTGAAAAATGTTGAGACATTACCTGGGCTCCGGCTGCATATCCAAAAAACTCTGGCGCCAGGGCAATGAACGACAACATTGCTTCAGGGCGAAGGCTGCTATGTCCGCAAAGCGGACCTTGATGCGCCTCACAGCGAAGGTCTGCTATGCGGACGAAGCGGACGTGCTCCCGCCCAATTGACAGGGATCAACGTTCGCTAGGGCCAGTATTGCTAGCATCACCAAACGCTAGAAAGGGAAGTCCAATGTATACAAAAATCCTTGTTCCCGTTGATTTAGATAACGTCGAAAGGCTCTCAAAGGCGCTCAATCTCGCGGGTCAAACTGCACAGGCGAACCACGCTGAAGTAGTCTATGTCGATGTCGTGGACGCTGTTCCGACCATGTCTGTACGTACCGAAGGTGACCGGATGGCAGTGCGCCTCAAAGACTTCGTGGCCGCTCAAGCCAAGCAATATCACATCAAAGCCAACGACCATGTCGCACTGCGCGGCGACCTGCATTTGAATGTTGGCGCGGATATCATAAAAGCCGCCAAAGAAGCTGATTGTGATCTGATAGTGATGGCGAGCCACTTGCCCGGTCTTAAAGATCACATCTTTTCATCGAATGCGGGTTACGTCGCTTCCCACGCCCCTATGTCCGTGTACGTGGTGCGTTAGGATTCCATCACAGTACTGGACCCAACATACCCACAGCGTTGTTCCAAAGTTTTCGAGGGCGGCTCCACCCTGCAATCTCTTCCGTCCCAATTAGCCGCGATGCCGCAATGTAGCTTTCTTGTCTTGCTTCGAGGCTTGAAGTGAGCTCGCGGTCCTGCAGAAGTACATTGTTCTCGTAGTTCAATTCGAAACTCCGACGGTCGAGATTGGCGGATCCAATCAACGCCACCTCTCCGTCGAGGGTAAGGATCTTCGCATGCAAAAGGCCATTCGGATACTCGTAGATCTGAACCCCCGCTTCGGTCAAATCTCGGTAGTAGCTCCGGCTGGCTGCTGCAACAATCCAGGAATCATTTCTTGCCGGTAGCATTAATACCGTTCGCACGCCTCGCCGCGCTGTCAGGCAAAGAGCGTCATGCATCGCATCGGATGGGACGTAATAGGGCGTCGTGATCAAGAGTTTTTCCCGGGCCGCATGAATGAGGACCTCGAAGACTTCCGGCATTGCCGAGTTCCGGATCGTCGGCCCCGTACCGATCGCCTGTGTAACGATACTTCCGCCTCCCTTAGGCAAAGAAATTTCGCGGACATAATCTAGGATATCCTCGTCGGTATGCGCCATCCAGTCCTCGACAAACAGATATTGTGTCTGGATAGCTACCGGACCTTCAAATCTGACCATCTGGTCTACCCAAGGCGCGAAACTAGGTTTGATCCGGAATTCCGGATCAGCACAATTTGGACTGCCACAATAGGCGACAGCATTGTCTACTACTGCAATCTTGCGGTGGTTTCGAAGATCGACCCTTCCACGGACTGGGTGCAGTATCAGTCGGCTAACCGGGAGCGCTCGCTCTGTTTTGACGCCGGCCTCCTTCATGGCCTGCCAATGTGTCGACCGAATGAACTTCCGAGAACCAATATCGTCGGCCATCACGCGAACGGTTACTCCGCGGCGGGCCGCTCTTTGCGCAGCTTCCGCGACCTTGAGTCCGTTCGTGTCGTCGAGCCAGATGTAGAATAGCAGATGAACCGACTCTTGTGCGGCGTCGATGTCGGCCACCAAACAACGAAACGCTTCGTTGGTGTCTTCCATGAGCCGTCCTCGACTGCCACCCAACGGACCAAGACCGTTGACTGACTGCCCCAAGCTAAAGAGGTGCCTATACCTTCCCTCCACTTCGTCGAACTGACCCTCGAACAGGTCTGCCGCCGCTTCCTTGCGTACGCGACCAGTAATCAGGTGGTATTTCTCAAGACGTTTCCGCCCAATGCTCGTTTCACCAAAGAGCACGTAGGCGATCATTCCAATCGTAGGAATAGTAAGGATGACGAGTACCCAGGCCGCACGCGAAGATGCCTCGCGATGCGGGCGTAGAAGCGCCCGAGCCACGAACGACAACTGAAGGGCAATATGTCCTAGTACGCTGGTCAGTAGAATGACTTCGTTTGTCATCGATGCCGAAATGAACCCCGTTGAAATCTGGTTTGGACCATGACTAGCATTAAGCCATTGCTTTTGAGAAACTATTTGATGATCTGCATGACCCTCCGCCCACCCAGATTCTGACAACCAGATAGCGGCTGCGTATACTGCAATGACTATCCGACGCTGTTTCTAGAGAAACTCATAAAACCTAAAGGGGCTGGGTGCGCGCTGCGCGCTCTACGGCTCTAATGTTGCTGGACCGGATAGGCACTACCGTCGATATTTCTCAATGGTCCTCATTTTTAGGCCATGCCCGCTTTGGGCTCTGAGCGGTCATTCGCTGCGCTTTACACCAATGACCGCCTTGCGGACGGAGCCGACCTTCGGTGCCAATGCCCATGTGTCCGCTTGCCTTTTGGCGGCGTCGCCAAATGCCTGCGCGACAATCGTGTTTGACATTCGTCATTTGGCGGAACGCGACAGTGTGATCTCCAATGAAAAAGGTCCTCGAAGCGGGACAACTTTGATGAGATTGGGCAATCGGTATGCATTTCAGTCTTCCCAGAGCATTGGGGTATATGGTCGGCGGTCTGTGGACAGGTTGGGGCGGACGCAGGCGAGTTGAAACAAAACAACTTCGCAATCTACGGCGGCTTGTGGAAAGGGTGCGACGCGACTCCCCACTGTTTCGTCGACTTTATGAAGTTCTGCCACCATCAGACGAAATCGAACTCGGCGACTTACCGGTGACTCGCAAACCAGAGCTTATGGCGGAGTTCGATGACTGGCTTACAATCCGTTCCCTTCCGCTCGACAAGGCGCGCGAACATTTGAGGGACCTTGGAAAGGTGGGTGTGCCAATCGACGATGTTGCCGTTTTTCAGACATCCGGGACATCGGGTGAACCTGCGGTCATCGTGTTGTCTGAATCGTTCGTGGAATATGCTTTTGGCATCATGCTGGCACGCTTTGAACGATATCATCGGAAGCTTGTGCGAGACGTCCGCAAGATTGGCGACAGGGTAACGATCACTGGTGGGAATGGTCACTTCGCTGGAAACGGGTTCAATAAGCTTGTGCAACGGTTGAACCCAAAATTGGCGAAGGGGTTTGGGGTAACCTTCGTTGAAGCCGAGCAACCGATTGATCAACTCGTTGACAGACTGAATGCGATTGGGAACGTCGCCTGGATCGTGACTTACCCCAGCGTGCTGGCCATTCTGGCACGGGAAAAGCAGGCTGGGCGGCTGCGGATTGACCCTGTGCTTTTTACCAGCGGAGGCGAAACACTGACAGATGATCTGCGCGAAATGGTCAGGGGGGCCTTCCCATCGCTGAAATACGGAATTGCCGATCCTTATGGGTGCACTGAGTGCCTGGCGCTTTCGTTCGAGTGTAGTCACGGGCGGAAGCATGTGAACGAGGACTGGGTCATCCTCGAAGCAGTCGACGAAGCGATGCAGCCTGTGCCGGACGGCACGTTATCGACGACCGTTCTGCTGACTGTCCTAGCCAATGAAGTTCAGCCGTTTATCCGCTATGATCTCGGCGACTGTGTCCGGTTCGACGAGGCCCCGTGCGGCTGCGGGTCGCCGTTTCGCAGTATTCAGGTAGAGGGACGTCAGGCGACGCTTGTTCGTGTTGGCGAAGTGACGCTGTCTCCGCTTGTCTTCGATCTTGAGCACGATCAGGCTCAGCGTATCCAGCTGGTCCAGACCGGCGAGCGGGATTTCGAGCTTCGCATACAACTGGCCGAGGGCGCGGCGGAAGGGCCTGTCTTTCAAGAGGTAATCGCGTCCGTGAAACGGGTTTTTCGCGACAACGGGCTGGATGATGTCTCCGTGGGGACAGGCGAAGCACTTCCCGAGTTCACTGCGAGCGGCAAATTCCATGAAGTACTGCCTTTGCGAAACACCGGTTCACCAACATGACGTAGCCCGGAAACCGCTAGACGACCTCTGAGCAAGCAGGATTGTGCCTTCTAACTCCGAGTTGAGGGTTTCTCCCCCTCTCCTTGGGGGACATTCATGGTGGCGCCCCAGATGATCGAAATGGGCTCAAAACAGTCATTCTCTGCGCTTTTGCTGAATGACTGCTTCGCGGGACGAAGCTGCCGTCGCGAGCAATCCTTGGAAGGTCCGCTTCTGGTGAGCCCGTATCAGCGTCGCTTCCGAGCAAACGTCATCAAAGCGGCTACAACGATATTCAGCACGACGTAAAGATAGAGCCCAGTTTGTGGGCCGTCGGCATCGAGGCGGTAGACGGGCAGAACCACAAGCACTGTGTTCTGAACGCCGTGCATAATCCATGGCACGGAGAGCCTGTAGCCCGAGAGCTCAAACAACCAAAGCATCTGGACTGAGAACGCCATGGTGAAGATCACGAACACCGTGAACGGGATGTAGATGTGCGGGTCTCCAGGCATGATCCAGAGAGGCAAATGCCACAGCCCCCAGATCGCGCCGAGCAAAAGGCTTCCCCAGACAAATCCCAAGCGCGTCTGCATTGGACGTTGTGCATAGCCGCGCCAGCCGAATTCCTCTTGGCCGCCTCCAAATACCATCATCGATAGAAAGGCCGGAATTAGCCAGATTATTGCCGGGTATCCCAAGTCTTGAGGAACCATGCTTCCGGGCAATTCGTCTATACCGCTCACAGAAACCAGAGCCACCGCCAACCCAGCGAGTGCGATTGGCAGCAAGAATGCGGCGACGAGAACAAGTGGTTTCATGCGAAAATCGAAACCACTCTTGATCAACGCCCAGGCCGCTTGCCACCCCCCCTTTCGGCCAAGCAAAAATAGCGCGGCGATCAGTGGACCAAAGGTAGAAGCGAAACTCGCGAACCCATTGTATCCGTCACCGCCAATCGGTGTCGTTACTCCAATCCATGTAAGAAAAGTTGGAATGAAGAACGCCCAGGATATTGCGAACGTCAGTACAATGAAGCTCGCTATCGATCGTTCATTCTGCATGATTTGCCCCCTTCCCAAGAGAGAGCGTAGTTGAATGCGTGCGCGCTGTCACCGAGCGGCAAGCTGAAGCGTCACCCCGCGCAGGCATCGCTTCTGAGAACCAGACGTTCGGGACCCTTGCAGCATGTGACACATTGGGCTCCAAGCCGTCATTCGCTGCACCTCGCACCAATGTCCGCTTTGGAGTGTAGCCGTCTCTCATGAACCACTGGACTTCTCGCACGAACAGAGCGTCACTGACGGTGACCTGATCTCCCCGCC
>NZ_FXXQ01000050.1 GCF_900184815.1 Boseongicola aestuarii
CCAGTTCGTCGTCAGCGCAGGTGGCTGGTTGCCCTCAAGGATCGAGCGGACGAGCTTCGGCGACACGAACGCAAAACGCAGCATTTCGCTGAGGTACTTCACCGTCATCCCATCTCGTGCTGCTATCGTCACGAGGCTATCACCATTGCGAAGCGCCTGGCGCCATTGCTCTGCCCGCGCGATGTTGGCAATCAGAACCTCGTCTCTTGTCGGCTGCGGCGCGCCGAGGATCATACGCAGCTCGACACCACGGCGGCGTTGCGTGAAGGGCAATTGAAGGTTGAACATCTGGGGTGCAAGATACTTGTCTTTGACGGCCAGCGCTTTCGCGATCTCGGCAGAGTCGAGGTCGATGGCAAAGATGCCTTCGCGGAGCCTTGCCGACCGGATGCACTGGAGGATTTTGGCGCCCAGCGTTCTGACGGCGTCCTGATACCGACGGATAGAATGCGCGTCCGTGGATGCAATGCCGCCGCGCTCGATGCAGCCGATCAAATGCGTCGATACCGATCGCCCCAGATCGCGTTCCAGCCGCTCTGCCGGCAGCCGCCATCCCGTGCCATCATTAGCGTTGCCCGTTCCGGTTACGAGACGTTGGGAGACGTAATAGCGATACCGCTTGCTGCCCTTTGATGCATGCGAGGGGGTCAGTCGATCGCCAGTCTCATCGAAGAGCTTGCCCGCTAGAGGCGATGGATGTGCACGAGCTGGTTTGTTCCTTGGCTTTGCTGACCGGTCCATTAAGCGCAGCTGAACGCACTCCCAACGCGCCGGTTCAATGATCGCTTCGTGCTGCCCCTCGTGCACCTGCTCCTTGTGACGAATGCGTCCGGCATAGACCGGGTTCGACAGCACGTGGTGGATCTGACCCGGGCCCATTATCGACCCGCCGCGTTGCGCCCCATCCCGGCCCGTCCGAAGCTTCGATCGCATTCCGAGCTCAGCGGCCGCTTTTGTGACGGCCGTAACCGTGCCAAGTTCCTCATAGAGATCGTAGAGCATCCGCACGGCCTCGGCTTCCTCCGGGGCAATCCGCAAGATCCGGTCGACTGGTTCGTAGCCAAGAGGTACATTGCCTCCCATCCAAAGCCCCTTCTTCTTAGAGGCCGCGATCTTGTCGCGGATACGCTCGGCCGTCACCTCGCGTTCAAACTGCGCGAAGCTGAGCAGCACATTGAGCGTCAGCCGTCCCATGCTGGTCGCGGTATTGAAGGCCTGTGTGACAGAGACAAACGACGCCCCTGCCCCATCCAGCCGGTCCACAAGTTTCGCGAAGTCGGTCAGCGACCGCGTCAACCGGTCGATCTTGTAGACAACGATCCGGTCGACACGACCTGCCGCGATATCGTTCATCAACCTTTTCAATGCAGGGCGATCGAGGTGGCCTCCCGAGATGCCGCCGTCGTCGTAGCGGTCCTTAACCGGGACCCATCCTTCATGGCACTGGCTGGCGACGTAGGCCGCGCAAGCCTCTCTTTGTGCATCGAGCGAGTTGAAGTCCTGGTCCAATCCCTCCTCGCTCGACTTGCGGGTGTAAATTGCACAGCGAGTTTTCGTCATGCCGAGCGCTTTCCGGAAAGCCCGAAGAACCGCGGGCCAGACCAGGCTGTTCCTGTGATCCGTTTGGCGACGGCTGAGAGCGATGCGTAAGGTGTGCCGTCCAGCACATAACCATTATCGGTGACCTCAACGCGGTATGTGCGACCCTTCCACTCGCGGACAAGATGGGTGCCTGGGGACGCCTGCGCGGAGACGTCACCAACGGGCTTACCGGAAGCGACTGCCCGCAGCATGCGTCGCTCACCAGCCGTCAGCCCGCCCAGTGCCCTTGCCTGTATCTCATAGGCCAGCAGTCGACGCAGGGTCTCGGCACGCAACCGAGGCGGCACCGTCAGGCCAGGCATTGCAGCCAGTCCCTCGGCGCAGGCTGAGCGATCCATCGAGGCGATCTCCCGAAGCC
>NZ_FXXQ01000007.1:0-92500 GCF_900184815.1 Boseongicola aestuarii
TGGATCAAGGAGGCCTCACGGCCTTTGAGGACTGGATCAGGAGCACGCCTGATGCACGCCTCTTGATCGTGGACACGCTGGCGACGGTACGACCCGCGTCCGGCGGCAAGGATAGCCAGTATCAATCTGACTATGCCGCCCTTCGCGGGCTTCATTCCCTGGCCAGCGACACCGGAATTGCCATTCTCATCGTGCACCACGTTCGCAAGATGGATGCGGAGGACCCCTTTGACACCGTCTCAGGCTCAACCGGTCTTACGGGTGCGGCAGACAGCACGATCATCCTGAGCTCAACGGGAGAGGGAAAGGTCCTCTACGGACGTGGGCGCGATCTGGCCGAGTTTGAGTGTGCAATGGACTTTGACCCCGGCACGTGTCGCTGGTCTGACCTGGGTCGTCCTTGCGACGCCTTCGGAAGTGAAACCCGCAAGGCCATCAGGTGTGCACTGAAAGACGGGATGATCCATCCCAAGGAGATCGCAGAGCATGGTGACCTCGACTACGATCTCTGCGCCAAGACGTTGCAGCGTATGGCCGAAGGTGGAGAGATTGAGAAAGGCGGTCGCGGTCACTACCGGCTAACGCCCGATCCGCACTTCTAGTCAGACCCTGTCCAATCTGTCCATTTGTCCAGAACGCTCTCCGGCCAAATGGACATTTGGACAGTTTGGACACCCTCCGAGCAGAACGCGACTGACGGGACTAATAACGCGGCTAGCTACCGTCCAAAGCGGTCACTGGTGCACAGCGCAGCGAATGACGGCTCAGAGCCCAAAGCGGACGGCTTTTGGTAGGTTTTCCCAGACCGTTTAGCCAGCAGCATGCGTCTTATTGGTTTCACTTGAAAATTCCAGCGGCCCGCCTTCGGGCAGGTAGTCGGTGACATGAAGCCAACGCTGCATCGTCCGGGCTAGAAGCGCATCCCCAGAGACGAACATGCGATCCGCCTCGACTTCTCGGGCGACGGTGGAACGCGCAAGAATTATGGCGCTGAGTGAAGGCACCGTGGTTTCCACCCAGAGATCCACGTCAAATCCCGGAATGGATGTGCAAAGCTGCACCGGCTCGCCGGGACTCGCGACGATCCAGTATGTGTCGTAGTCTAGGTCTTCGTCTTGGAAATGGAACCGGATGACGACCCGTCTGTTCGGAAGCTCTTCTGTGAGAATATATCTTCTCATCTTCCAAGTCAGTGACGACAGATTGACCTCGCAGGCAATCTCGGCCTCGATGTATTTCTGAGCCCAGACTGCCAGGCTATTCAACGCTGGTTCCAAATCGACCGCCATTTGTGTTCTGACGTAGTCCACGGCGCCTGTTGCCGGATCTTCGATGCGCTCAATGAGGCCGTGGTCTTCAAGCTCTTTCAGGCGCTTGGACAAGAGTGCGGGAGAAATACTTCCGATACCGCGACGAAGCTCGTTGAATTTTGTCGCACCGGCCCAGAGCTCTGAGAGAATTGGGATAGTCCATCGAGGCTCCAGCACATCGCAGGCGCGCGTGATTGGGCAGATTATTCCGTAGGGCTTGGAACTCATGGGACTGTCTCCTTTGCAACAGGGTGGCAGTTCAACCGAAAGCAATCCAGTTCATAATGTGTACCGGACGCGCTTCATGATCTGCACTACCCGCTTCCCCAACAGTTCCGCCAATTTTTGGTCATCTCGAAACGACTCAACAAGGAGCATTCAGATGACGACTTTCACCACCAATACGACCCAGCCGAACACCCAAATCTCTTCCGCGCCTCACCGGTTCATGCGTAAGGCCCGCAAGTGCCTTATCGAATGGCAGGCGCGCCGCAAGCAGATCACATATCTGCGTCATCTAAAGAGCGGCGATCTTCGGGACATCGGGCTTATCGAGCACGACATCTCTGCGGCCGGTTGGTTGCCGCTTAGCACGGATGCAGCCATGACCCTGCACCGCGCCAGTCTGAGCCGCAGCGGGAACTGGTAGAGCAGATTTCGAAACGATACGTTGATTGCCATTGGCTGACTGCTTTGTCCGCATTGCTGACCTTTGAGCTTGTCGCAGCGAATTACGTCTTCGAGCACAAGTGCCGTCCAGTTATTGCGGGTCTGCGGCTGACTAAATCAATATCTTTGGGAGAATTGCAAAGATTGGGACTATACTATTGGCCACTTCGACGTTCGTCCTCGATTTGTAGCATGGTGACAGCACGGTCGATTTGTGTAATTCATCACTATGTTTAGCCAGAACAGGTATTTTGGCACGTTAGAGCAACAGGGGCTCGAACGAAGGGCCGATTTGTTGTGGCAGATCGTCCAAGACGATCCGAGCTACTGCTTTCATGGCCGTGCTGTCGGGCTTCTAAAAAATCGAGTAGAGGATGTAGCGGCTCAAATTGCGCTCGCTAGACTCCAGGGGCTTGGACCATCTCCCCAACTTACACCAGAAATCGCAACGGCACGTATCGCCGAGATAAAGAGTGCAGGCCTTTTGGTGGAAGTTCAGGAACGTTGGAGCGCGGATGAGGCGGGCGTCGCCGCGGCTAGTGATTTCTTGCGCCAAAACGCTTTGCCCACAGAACTTTCTGTACACGAGATTGGGGTCACAACATCTGCCGAGGAGTATGACAAACTCGATGATCTAACCCAATCCTGTGGCATTCTGTTGCCGGCGTCAGCATTCTTGCGTGGTGACGCGGGACCTGCGGTTTGCCTCTTTGCAAAGACTTCAGATGGAAGGGTGATTGGGTTTGCTGCGGCCATCGTTCAGGCAACTCGCGCGCGATCAGAACAAGGCAAAGCATGGTGGGGGTTTCTCTCTACCAACATTGATTGGCGCGGTCGCGGTATTGCCAAGTTTCTTGGAGCAACGGCAATGGTTTCAATGGCGAAACGGCACGGTCTTTTACAGTACGAGACGGGCATTCTAGCAGAAAATGCAGCATCGATTGGTGTCTCGAAGAATCTCGGGTTTTCGACATCCGGTTTATTGGACCTCTTGGCCATTGATAATGAGACTCTTTCGAAAAGATGATTTTTGGTCAAAAGGTCAAAAGACCGGTTTGTCCGCAAAGCGGACCTTGATGCGCCTCACAGCGAATGACTGCTATGCGGACTAAGCAGCCGCTGCACTGGGGTGGTGGCAAACCGGGACGAACTGAGTACTTATTCTGGCTCTCGCAAATACCCCAGACGTCGAAATTCCTCAGCTATGACCTGCATTCCCTCTTCGCTGGAGTGCTTACCGCCGGAATCCAGATAGCCTTTTTTAGCGGGATCATCGTCTCCGAGCGGCCCATTGAATGCTTTGTGAACTTGCGCCACAGCGACACCGTGCCGACTCCCCGCGGTGGCGATGCACTCATTGAAGCGTTTCCAGTCCTGCTTTGTGCTTTCGTAAATCCCCATGTCCCGATGTGCCTCCACGTATGGAAAGTAGAAGTCCATAATCTGCACAATGGTCGTCGGGGCAGCCAGCGACACCACCTCAGATAACATTGCGTCGTAGGCAAGGCAAAACTCGTGTATCGCTCCATTCATTCCCTCGGAGTCTGGGGTCTTCCTCTCTGATCCCCATAGCGTGATCGCCGGCCTCATGTCAGCGAATCCAACTCCGATGGTAATAACCTCAGCGTTTACTATGTCCTCCCGAATGTTTGGCTCGCCAGTTACTTTTTCCCGTAACGCCGAAACTTTTTGGAATGGGAAAGAATGGTCGTAGTAGACAATCTCAACCGATAAATCAGACTCGATGAGAGCTCCGTAGTGCTTCATCCACTGGGCTCCTATGGAGCCTCCCAAGGCGACATAGTCCCATGTCTGGCCAGCGACACCCGATGGCGTTTCATCTGCTTTCGCAAAAGTTGCGCCTGAAAGCGAAGCCACGATTGCGACAATAAGAAAGAACCTTTGAGGCTTTAGCTCTTCATTGTCTGCATTCAGTTTCAACGCGCGCTCCCAAATGGCTGTTTCGCGAAGTTCTAACAAAGTACGCAAGATATCCTTTGATATGGGTCAATAGGAGGTCCGCCTTGGGCTCCTAACTGTCATTCGCTGCGGCCTCCATCAATGACCGCTATGCGGACAAAGCCGAAATTGCGATGGTGGATCGTCGACAAGATGAATCTGGCACTTTTTTCCTTCCAGAAATTTATGAGTTACAGCGTCGCAAATGTGACTTAACCATCTGGCCGTTTTTACATTGATGCACAGATTTGGTAGGTTACGTAGCATAGCGGCGGCACTTTGGGGGGAGATGCATGCACAATCCAAGAGTCTTTCTGGCAATACTGACAGCCATAGTTCTTGCACCGGCATCAATGGTCATTGGCGGTCCACTTCACGATGCGGCACGCAATGGTGACATCGCCGCTCTCGAAAATCTTCTGAAAGATGGAGCCGACGTGAACGCCCTAGAATTTGCAACGCCTCTCCAGATGGCCGCCTTCAGTGGACAGGCTGAAGCGGTAGAGTTGCTGATTTCAAAAGGAGCGGATTTGAATATGTCCAGCTCGGCATTGGGAACGGCTTTGCACGCCGCCACAAGCCGCGGGCATGTAGGGGTCGTCGAAATTCTTTTGACGGCGGGAGCGGACACTGATGCTCGTAATGCAGACGGATACACATCGCTTATGATCGCTGCACTCGAACAGCGTTTGGAAGCATTACAAGCTTTGATTGCGGCAGGCGCAGACATTGAAGCTACCGCTGTTGCCAGCCGTAGCCCTAAAGGCGGGCATGGAAATGTGAACGCCCTGCATTTGGGTACATTCAAGGTGCGTTTCTCCTCGCCAGACCGTGATGCCGCCATCGCGGAAGCATTGTTGAAGGCAGGAGCCGGGCCTAGACCGATACCTTTAGATAAGGAGCGGATGTCGAAAGCCGATCCAAATCTTGGGCGAGAATTGACAATCACAAGGTGCGGTGGATGTCACAAAGTCGAATCTGAGGCAGAGGTTGTTACGCAGCCTGAAATGGGACATTCGCTGGTGAATATCTACGGACGACAAGTCGCCTCCAGAGATGACGCTCAATACAGCGACGCATTGAAAAAAGTGGGCGGGACTTGGACCGAAGAGCTTCTTTTTTCATTTGTGGCTGAGCCGATGTTGACGGTTCCGGGCACTAGAATGAGGTGGCAGGGCGACTGGAGCAGAGATGATGTTGCTCACATAGTTTCTTACTTGATGTCTGTCGCAAGATAACGACATCCACTTGGCGTTTTGCTGGTTCGCAGCTGAATCCTTTCAGATTTCTCTTGTTCCGCTTTGGGCTCTGAGCGGCCGTTCGCTGCGACGTGCACGAATGACTGCTACGCGGACAAAGCAGCCGTTGCAGCAGAATTCATTACTGCTTCTCAGCGCTGTCTACCTACTTGGCTGAAGCAGCGAATGCGACTGTCTGCGTACGGATTTTTCCGTCCTTAATCACAAAGGTGTCCGTCGCGTATTCGTATACGTTATCGGCTGTTTCAGCATGCCAAACGATGAATGCGACATCTTCATTTATGTGTGTTGCGTCGAGTGAGAATGTCATTCCCGGCTTTGAGAACTCAGCGACCAGCGCATCGAACAGACCACGTATGGCATCAGGTCCAGCAAGAACACCGGATTGAAGAATAATGACACTGTCTTCAGTGTAATCCTCCATAATTGCATCTACATCGCCCGCGCCGAAGGAGGTCAGGTGCTTATTCAGAACTTCTTCTGTTGATAAAGCGTGACCTCCTGGAAATGCTTGCGTGGCAAACAGGCAAACCATCACTAAGGCCGCGGCTCTCTTAAGTATTTTCATTGATTTGTCCCCCATATACACGAGATCAATTCCGATCTCGACTGCAGCGAATCTAGCACAACATTGAAGTATCCCAAAATTCTTGAGATGGGGCTGAAGATCGCGGACTTAGAACTGCGGTCCAGCGAAATAGTAAACTGTTTAATTAACCGATCGCTTAGGGCTCGAAGCCGTCATTCACTGCGACAAGCTCAAAGGTCTGCAATGCGGACGATGAGGAATTTGGCAGGGTCGGGGAACCCCCGTCAGTTACATTGAAGAAGTTGTTTCACATAAGCGCCAGCTATCCCTGTGAACGCGTAAAAATCCAACTCATCTTCCAGTGTTTCAAGTTCAGTGTCCGAGAAGTCGTGCAAACGCGAACGCATCTGCTCAATAGCGAATACTGGGTGAACTGGGTCAGTGAGAGTTTCTGAAGTACCATCTTGGCAAGAGAAGCTCTTATCGGATCTGACTACGGACGTCATTATACTCATACGGGCACCTAGAATTAAAAAATCGTTACATATAAAATATGGCATATGAAACTGTCGAAAATACGGCCCAAAATGAGCAATTGAGCATTCATTGTTTGTCATGAGAAATTCAGTCTGCTTTGGGCGCAAAGCCGTCGTTTGCTGCAGCCTTCGTTAATGACCGCTACGCGGACGAAGCGGGCGTTCGCCGAAACCGCAATCCTCATTTGCGCTGCCCAACTTTCGCCACAATCGATGGATTAAGATATAGAAAAATCCAAACAACAATCTGAGGCCAATTGTAATGAAAGCAGACGCAATACTTAAGGCTATCGCAAATGCCGAAGGCAGAGGCATGGCAACTGAAAAACTATCTGGACTTCCCGAAGGCGGAAAACCTTCTGAGCTACCCGTTCAACCAGAGCCCGAAGCTATGGGACCCCCAGATACAACCCCACCAGTAGACACTGGCGAAATTCCCGAATTTGATGAAGCAACCGGCCTCCCGGTAATCCCTATGGAGAACGCTCCTCAAAGCTTTCCTGCGGAACCGGAAAGCTATGGGCAGGCAGAAGACATCCTCGACTTCATCTTTTCCTGAACTCAATTTGGATCATCCTAAACTTCGAACTTCTGACCGATAGTAAACGCCCTAATAATTCCAACGACGTTGCGTTGTTGGTCTGATTTTCTCTTGTCCGCAATGGGCTCAGAGCCGTCATTCGCTGCACTCTGCCTGAACGACCGCTCTGCGGAAAGATGCAGACAAGCTTAGGTGCTCTTGGGCGAGTGTGTTAAGCTTTGCCTGGCTGACCGTCTGTGTTGGCGGATAGGTGAGCGACTCATCGTAAGTAAATCAACAGATTTCGCAACTGCAAGTGGTGCAGGCTACGAGCTGCAAATGGGCCGCTTCAGCAGACTTCTTGCCCCAAAATTCCTGGCATTCTCAAAAATTGATGACCGCGGTCCGATTCTTGATGCGGGTTGCGGAACGGGGTCTTTGACTTCTGAGTTGCTGAGTAGGACATCGCAGGCGATGATCGTAGGTGTCGACATTTCAAACGCCTACATTGCGTACTGCCGGCAGAATGTATCTGACCACCGTGCGGATTTCGATGTAGCGGATCTCACGAAGCTTCCATTCGCAGACTGCCATTTTGAGCAAGCGTATTCTCAGCTTGTTCTGGATTTTGTTCCTGACACAGTTCGAGCTTTTGAAGAGCTATTCAGAGTGCTTAAGCCCGGCGGCCGCTTTGCAGCAGCCGTTTGGGATGCAAGGGGCGGCTTGGTATTCAATCGCATGTTCCTCGATACCGCTGCAGTTCTGGACGAGGAGGCGGGAGTTCTGCGAAAGAAGAATTTTACAAGACCGCTTCGGCAACCAGGACAATTGACGCAGGTCGCCCTGTCGGCGGGCTTTTCAGGTATTCGAGCAGATGAGTTATTAATCCGAACTGAATTCAAATCTTTTGCCGACTATTGGGCACCCTTCGATGGCAAAGACGGTCCCATACCAGCCTATTATTCGAAAAGACCGACTGACCTGAGGGCAAAAATTAAGGATGCCGTAAGACGCGCATACCTTGATGGCGACCAAGATGGGCCGAGGTCGTATGTGGCGGTTGCCTTGGCAATCTCTGCTGTCAAAATGATTTAAAATCTGAAAGTCCGCTCTGGGCTCGAAGCAGTCATTCGCCGCGGACTCCATCAATGACCGTTATGCGAACAAAGTGAGCTTTCGCTGCAAGTGCGAAATCTGGTGCGCTTGAAATCCCGCGCCGTCACGAAGGGCGGGAACCGGACATTCGCTGTGCGAACCACCAATGACCTCTAACGGGATCAATGCGGCAATCGAATATCTGCGCCAAATAGTTCAGTGAATAGGATTTCATTCCATCGAAACTCAACTTTTGCATTGCTTGGTGCGCGTCGCGAAGCTTCTGATGTTGAACAGCGCATTTCTGAAAACGGCGACTGCAGCAATACAAAGTCGCCTTGCTTCCTGCGATTGCAGCGTTTGGGCGGTACGTGCTTTTTGGTTAACGATTTCGGCGGCGTGCTTGAAGATATAATCTTGGCGTGTCATTTACGCGTTCCTTTGTAAAAGCCGCTTCGTTGCGGCGATGAACAAAGCTCACATGTCTTGGGCTAAGAAACTTTCGGGGAGCGTCCAGAAGACCTTGTGAATTCGTCCAAACGTCTTGCCAATCCGTCACCAGAGTGATGGAAGTTACGGATGAGCGAGCTTGGCATCATATCTTTTTTGGATTTCCAGCTCGATCCCGGGCGTGGTGAATTGCGCCGAGATGGCGCCCCAGTGCAGGTTGAACCGCAGGTCCTAGACCTAATTGCACACCTTGCATCGCACCCCGGAACGGTCATCACCCGCGACGATCTGATCGAAAATGTTTGGGCCGGGCGTATTGTGTCGGACAGCGCTATCTCATCTCGTATCAACGCGGCCCGTGCCGCGCTGGACGACGACGGGACCGCACAGCGGATTATCAAGACCATCCCGCGCCGCGGTTTCCGTTTCGAGGCCCCGGTCGGGTCCGCTAGACCCGGCGCTCTGAAACGCTCCCAAAAGCCATCGATCGCCGTATTACCGTTTGCGAACATGTCCGGCGACCCTGCGCAAGCATATTTCTCTGACGGCATAACAGACGACATCATTACAGAACTCAGCCGCTACGAAGAGCTTTTCGTGATAGCCCGCCACTCCTCATTCTTCTACCGTGACGAGACCACCCCTGCAGCCGATGTCGCCGGAGAACTCGGCGTACAGTATATCGTCGAGGGTTCCGTCCGCAGGGTTGGCAATCGGGTGCGGGTTACGGCTAAGTTAATCGACCCCGCTCAGAGCAATCAGATTTGGGCCGAACGCTACGATCGCGAGCTTGCTGATATATTCGCGGTGCAGGATGAGATCACGACGGTAATAGTAAACACGCTCGTAGGCCAGATTGCGCAACAGCGCTACAAACGGGTCGTGGCCGAGAGTGGCGCATATGACCATGTCCTGAAGGCCACCGAACACTGCCTGCGCATAGATCCCAATGACGCGGTGATTGCACGGGACGAGGCCCTGAAAGCGCTTGAGCTCGACCCGAAATTCGCCCGTGCTCACGCGATCCTGGCTTTCAGTTTTGTTATTGAAGGCAACAACTTCTGGACGGAGAATCCAGGGACAACATTTCGGACCGCCTACGAAGCGGCTCGTACTGCCGTGGCGATTGACCCGCGCGATCCTTGGGCGCATGCAATGCTCGGGATCTCTGAGCTTTGGCACAACCGTGCCCATGACCGCGCAATTTCTGCTATGCAAAGCTCGGTTAGACTCAACCCCTCTAATGCCCAGTTCCGCGGTTTTTTTGCTTATGTTCTGTCATTCTGCGGCGAAGCTGAAGCGGCGCTGGTCGAGATCGAGCTGGCGAATGTTATGAACCCCCATTTCTCGCCAGTCTTCATTGGTTTCCACGGTCGTGCCCTATTCATGCTTAGGCGGATCGAAGAAGCTTTGCCGGTCCTGGAGCAGATGATGACTCAAATGCCAGGTCATTCAAACGCTCTGGCTTGGGCTGCGGCCGCCTATGCCGCCATAGGGCGACCCGGCGATGCTCGACATGCGATGGACCAGCTAAGAGAAACGAACCCGTTCTATACCCTCACCACCGCGCGGCGTTACTTGCCTTTTTCCAACCCGAACGACCTAAGTTTTGTCCTTGATCTCTTCGCCAAATCCGGAATGCCGGAAAGACCGTAGCGCCGGTGTAGGAAAAATCTCAATTGGATCGCGCTGGCGCCAACAGTGTGTTCGCCAAAGCAGACGCTCAGAACGATAACTATTAGTGACGGCTTTGGGCTCAGAGCGGACGTTCGCTGCGTCGAGCACTAATGACTGCAATGCGGGACAAACCCGCCATTGGCCGTTTCGCAAGAACGGCCGCTTTGCACTGTTCGCGACGGCATCGAAAAACAGCTCGGGTGGAAAGCGAAGGTCTGCGAGTAGACCTCTTTACGAACTACTGCAGCGCAGCAAATTGTCATTTAGAGAGAGTTGGAGCGATACGTCCCCGAGTTGGTCGATAATAGCGTTGCCAACTCGGGGCTTAGATATCGTAATCTTTGACTTTCAGTCGTACGATTTTTTACTGGCCGGACATCTGCCGCATTGCCGTAGCCCAGTCTTCGATGTGCCAGAGGTTTACAAGCTTGCCATCCTTCAATTCGTGGATGTCGATGTTCATGACGTCAAAGTTGCGGCCTTCGGGATCAATGCCCAAGAACGGGCCCGCTGGCGTTGCGATTGAACGGCTTCTGACGATCACAAAGTCGCCGTCCTGATGAATGGCCTCAATTGTAAATTCAAGATCCGGCATGAACGCTACGATGCCAGCCGAGCGGGGCAACAGATCTTCACGGACTTCGTAATTGCCGGAATAATCGGCGTAGCTCTTCCAATCCTCGGACGTCGCAGCAAGGAATGCCGCGTTGCTTTCAGGACCTGGATTGGTGAAAATATCGTAGAAGGCATGTACAGCGGCCAAGTCATCGGCGGCAGCACTGGTTGCGATTGCGCTGAGGCCAAGAGTGGCGGCGGCTAGGGTTTTTTGGAATGCGTTCATGATTGTGTCTCCTGATGTTTTAATATGCCAACACGCTGTTTTGCCGCTGGCCCTACACAAATTAACATTTCCCATAAGGCAATCAATAACGTAAAAAGTAACCCACCATCAACTGACAAGAAATCATGAAGCGCCTCAACAGATGCTTAATGTACTTACAGCACCGATCCAAAAGCCATGAATTGGCGCTTTGTCCGCAAACTGTTAGTCCGCCTATCATCAGGTCCTGCCGACGCAGCGAATGTCCGGAAGAAAGGGCCGCACTGCAGCGATGTGGAGGGGCGGCCAACGGCGGCTATGAGCCGCTTTTGCCAAAGCCAATGGCTGCTTTGTGCGTATCGCGGCCCCTAGAACGCGGCGCAGCATCCTGCACTTTGGGCTCAAAGCAGTCATCTGACTTGAATCGTTGGATGACGGCTTAGCGGACCAAAGCTGACACCTGATGTTAGCCATGATAACCTTTCGCCAAAAAAAAGGGGGAGATAAGTCATGTCCGATTTCGAAGAATTCGGCTCGCGCGAAAAGGAGGGATGGACAAACGGCGGGATCGTCGAGGCCTACATCAATCATTTTGTCCCCATCACGAACAAGGTGGGTAATCTGATCGTCGCAGACCACATCGCGTCCGGCGATCGCGTACTTGACCTGTGTTGTGGTCAGGGGACATTGACGGCCATGATCGCGGAGGCTGGCGCCATTGTTGCCGGATTGGACTTCTCCCCTGAAATGATCGCAAACGCGCGACGGACCGCACCCGACGCCGAGATTATCACCGGCGATGCAATGGCCTTGCCCTTCGATGATGCGGAGTTCGACAAAGTCGTCTGCAATTTCGGCATGATGCACATTCCCGACCAACCTAGAGCGCTGAATGAGGTTCGGCGAGTGCTGAAGCTAAACGGTGAGTTTGTCATGGCAACCTGGACCGCGCCCCCGGCATCACCTGCCTTTAGAACGGTATTCGGTGCTCTGAAGGCTCACGCTGATTTCTCTGCTGCGCCACCTCAACCCGACCTGTTTGCATTTGCAGACCCCGCGCAAGCAAACGCGATGATGGGGGCGGCGGCTCTCGAAATGATCGAACACCAAACCGTAGAGGCGGAATGGGTTTTGGAAAAGCCTGAGGATTTGTTCGAAATCTTTCTGACTGCAACCGTTGGCGCTCGGATGCTGATAAAGAGCCAGACTGACGAAACCGTGGAGACCGTTGCAAAAGCGATTTCGCAATCCGTCAGCGAGAAGTTCCGTGATGGAACAACCTACAGGGTTCCTGTCATGGTCACCGTGGTTTCCGCACGTGCCTTGTAGAGGTAGGTCCGGTTCGGGCTCAAAACAGCCATTCGCTGCGCGGTGTACGAATGTCTGCTTTGCGATCAATTCGTCGCTGTGAGACCCGTACCCCCTTTTGAATAACATCCCAGTGCAAACGGAACAGGGCGGCGGGTCATTAACGAAGTGACCCTGAAGATTTGTCTAGGGGGGGGTACTCAAATCCCCGGAACTCATCTCCACTGACCGGTGGGGGAAGCCAAATTCACGCATCCACAATTCAAAGATTCTGGGTGACGAGGCTGTGCTGTATTCAAGCATTAAGGCCGCAAAACCTCATCGACAGCTTCCTCGCTGAGCCCGAGCTCCTTCGCTGCCTCTCTGAGCATCCAGGCACCGGAGCTGAGCTTGGCCACATCAGACCGGTTCGCCCATATCTCCTTTGCCCATGCCCTCCTATCCTCCGGCAAGATGTCTTCCAGACTGGCTCTGCGCCCGCGTCGGTCCGGCATATCGGTTCGTTTCTGTGCAAGTGTGTGATAGAACATATCATGAACACACAACGGCTACGAACGCCAATAACCTTGGAGGCAGAAGATGGGCAAAGAGGCCAAGCATGAGATTGTCACAGCAAAACGCACCGCTCCCAAGCTGGTAACAAAAGGCGATAGCAACGTAACCATTCATCCTGCCGATGAGGACCAAATACAGAGGCTGTATGGAATGAAGACAAGGGAAGCGGCGGACCTGCTGCTTAACCTTGCGCTCAACGCTTTTGGCCAGAAGGCCATGGAGTACATTGACCTGATGCCAGCTATGGCCGTCGAGCTAGAGCCCAGGGACGCAGTTGAGGCGATGCTGGTCACTCAAATGACGGCAACACATTTTGCTTTGTGTTCCATGTCTCAGAAAGGTCTGCATGCGGCATGCGCAGACGTGCGCGAAGGCTACGAGAGGTCAATGACACGGCTAAGCCGCACGTTCCTTGCGCAGATGGACGGGCTGAAGAAGTACCGTGCAAAGGCCCAGCAAACCGTGCGGGTCGAGCGCGTAACAGTGAATGAGGGCGGTCAGGCGATTGTTGGCTCAGTCAGCCACGAGGGGGGAGGTCATGGCAAGAAGTGACGATAACCCCATGCAAAGCGCTCATGACGCTCCGAGATGTACCGCACATTCAAAGCGCTCGGGACTTCCCTGCAATAGCCCTGCGGTTCGAGGTTGGTCTGTTTGCAGAATGCATGGCGCACGAGGTGGGCATGGCTCTGGGGAGGCGAATCCTGCTTACAAACATGGATTGCGGACAAGAGAGTGGATAGAACTAAGGAAAGCCATCATGGAGATGTCACGCGACTCAGTGTGAGAGCCCCTGAACCAGCCTACATTGAATGTCGCCTGGGGGAACAAATGGGGGATCGCTGCGTAAAAATTGTAAGATAAATTATTTATTTCAGTAGTTTAGATGAAATTCGTGGCGATCCCAGAAGGACTCGAACCCTCAACCTGCTGATTAGAAGTCAGCTGCTCTATCCAGTTGAGCTATGGGACCGCTGACCGCGTTATTGGCGTGCCCTTTCGATCTTGGCAAGCCTGTTGCAGAAGAACGGCTCGCAGGCTAGTTCATTGAACACTGTTCAGGTAGGGATTCGATGGCACACGACACAACCAAACGGCGAGAGGCTCTGCGCGAAAGCCTGATTGGGCTTGCCGAAGCTCAAGTCCGCGCTGACGGGCTTGCCTCGCTTCGCGCCCGCACGTTGGCGAAAGAAGCCGGATGCGCGGTCGGTGCAATTTACAATGTGTTCGACGATATGACTGGCCTTACGCTGGCGGTTAACGGACGCACGTTTGGCCGCCTTGGCAAACACGTCTCGGACGCCGTCGCCAAAGTCGCAGATGCGCCTCCGACCGAACGCCTTGTCGCAATGGCGATCGCCTACCTTGAGTTTGCCAGTGCGAACCCGAACCTTTGGCGCGCGCTGTTCGACGTCGAGATGTCAACAGACCGCGACGTGCCGGAATGGTATATGCAAGAACTCGGTCGGCTGTTCGCGATCATTGCGCAACCCTTGTCCGAGCTTCATCCCGACCCCGAACCCGGGGAAATCGACCTCATGACCCGCGCGCTGTTCTCGTCCGTCCACGGCATCGTACTGCTCGGGCTTGAGAACCGCATTTCTGCTGTCCCGCGCGAGCGCATGGAAGGCATGATTGAATTCCTGCTAAAGCGTGCGACCGCGACCTGACTCCTAGTGCGTCCAAGCCCCTCGGCGGTTGGTCGCAAAGTTCTCACCATATCCACCAGCGCGAATATTGGGTTTACGCGGTTTTGGCTCGACGACAACTGCGCCGATCCCGTTGTCCTTGGCGTATTCCAGAGCGGCTTCTTTCGTCGCGAACCGCATGCGGATTTGCGACTGGGTATCGTTCGACGAAGTCCAGCCCATTAGTGGGTCAACTTCGCGCGCAGTATCATTCACATATTCCAGCACCCACTCACGCGTTTTTGCCTGGCCCGAAGACATGGCCGATTTCGCCGGTTTGAAGATGCGTGCTGTCATGATGTGGTCCCTTTTCGTTGCTCGATATATCGCGCGAAACGCACCTGTCGTGCAAGGGAAAGCATCAGCTGAGGTGCCGACCAGGGCACGGGGAGCGAGGGGTGGGTAAGTCGCAACCCCGGCCGACAGCTCGATCTGCTGCTTAGTAGGATTAGAATACACGATAAACGTGGGTCATAAAGGATTAAAACTACTTATGGTTGTATTTTCGAATAACGCCCTGTTTACAACCGCAACTTGGAAAATGTCAGGAGCATACGGACAGACGCAAAGAACACCTTGAACGTGAACAAAAGAAGACCAAGTCTGACGGACCGAAAGGAATCACGCATGTCCGCTGACCCAATTCTGCACAGTTCAGCTTCCGCCGCCCTGACCCGCGAGAAACTCGAGGGCGGACGGCCTCTTGTTATGCGCAGCGAATTCAAACCCGCGGGTGACCAACCGACGGCAATTGTTGAGCTGTCCAAAGGCATTAACGAAGGTGAGCAAAACCAGGTTCTTCTTGGTGCAACCGGCACGGGCAAAACCTACACGATGGCCAAGGTCATCGCCGAAACCCAACGCCCCGCGATCATCCTTGCCCCCAACAAGACACTGGCCGCGCAGCTTTACGGCGAATTCAAAGGCTTCTTTCCCGACAACGCCGTCGAATACTTTGTGAGCTTTTACGACTATTACCAACCCGAAGCTTACGTCGCCCGATCCGACACCTACATCGAAAAAGAGAGCCAGATTAACGACCAGATCGACCGGATGCGCCACTCGGCCACCCGCGCCCTGCTGGAACGCGACGATGTAATCATCGTGGCCTCGGTTTCGTGCATTTACGGTATTGGTTCCGTCGAAACCTACGGCTCAATGACCCAGGAACTCATCACGGGTCGCGACTATGACCAGCGCAAAGTCATGGCCGACCTCATCGCGCAGCAATACAAGCGCAACGACCAGGCCTTCCAGCGCGGCACCTTCCGCGTACGTGGCGACAGCCTCGAAATCTGGCCCGCCCACCTCGAAAGCCGGGCATGGCGTCTCTCGTTCTTCGGCGAAGAACTGGAAAGCATCGTCGAGTTCGACAGCCTAACAGGCGAGAAAACCGGCGCGATGGACAAGGTTCGCGTCTATGCAAACTCGCACTACGTGACACCCAAACCGACGCTGAAACAGGCCATTGAAAGCATCAAGGCCGAACTCAAAATCCGCCTCGCCCAACTCGTCGACGAAGGCAAACTCCTCGAAGCCCAGCGCCTTGAACAGCGCACCAACTTCGACGTTGAGATGCTTGAAGCTACCGGTCACTGCAACGGTATCGAAAATTACTCGCGCTACCTGACAGGCCGCGCCCCGGGTGAACCACCTCCCACCCTGTTCGAATTCATCCCCGACAACGCTATTGTCTTCGCCGACGAAAGCCACGTCTCGGTCCCGCAAATCGGCGGCATGTACAAGGGTGACTACCGCCGGAAATTCACG
The DNA here is from genome assembly GCF_900184815.1 of Boseongicola aestuarii. Taxonomy (GTDB): domain Bacteria; phylum Pseudomonadota; class Alphaproteobacteria; order Rhodobacterales; family Rhodobacteraceae; genus Boseongicola; species Boseongicola aestuarii. The sequence continues at coordinate 16,146 of NZ_FXXQ01000007.1, forward strand.
CTGGCCGAACATGGCTTCCGCCTGCCCTCCTGCATGGACAACCGCCCCCTCAAATTCGAGGAATGGGACGCCATGCGGCCGCAATCCATCTTCGTCTCGGCCACTCCTTCCGCCTGGGAATTGGAACAGGCCGGCGGTGTCTTCACCGAACAGGTTATCCGCCCCACCGGCCTTCTCGACCCGATGGTCGAAATACGCCCCGTGGACATGCAGGTCGACGACCTTCTCGACGAGGTGCGCAAAGTCACAGCCGACGGCTTCCGCACGCTGGTCACGACGCTGACCAAGCGCATGGCCGAGGACCTGACCGAATACATGCACGAGCAGGGCATCAAAGTCCGCTATATGCACAGCGATATCGACACGCTGGAACGCATTGAAATCCTTCGTGATCTCCGCCTCGGCGCCTTCGACGTGCTGATCGGCATCAACCTCTTGCGCGAAGGCCTCGACATCCCCGAATGTGGCCTCGTTGCGATCCTTGACGCCGACAAGGAAGGTTTCCTGCGCTCGGAGACCTCGCTCATCCAGACCATCGGCCGCGCTGCGCGCAACGCCGAGGGTCGCGTCATCATGTATGCCGATCGCATCACCGGCTCGATGGAGCGGGCTTTAGGCGAAACCGACCGCCGCCGCGCCAAACAGATCGCTTACAACGAAAAGCACGGCATCACGCCCGAGACCGTGAAAAAGAACGTCGAGGATGTTCTGGCCGGGCTCTACAAGGGCGACGTCGACATGAACCGCGTGACGGCCAAGGTCGACAAACCGCTGGTTGGCGCGAACCTGCAAGCGGTGCTGGACGGCTTGCGACAGGATATGCGCAAAGCGGCCGAGAACCTTGAGTTCGAAGAAGCCGCAAGGCTGCGGGACGAGGTGAAGCGGTTGGAGACGGTCGAATTGACGATCGCGGATGATCCGCTAGCGCGGCAAAGCGCGGTAGAGCAGGCGGTGGCGGAGAGCGAGAAAGGCAAAGGGCGGAGTACGGCTGGTAGGGCCGGACAACGTGGGGGAAATGTGAAGAGGCGGGGGCGGTGATTTTTACCGCCTTAATGAATACCTTCACTCCTTCGTGGCGAATGAAACCTTTCCGACCGCACTTGCAAGTGCAACCCAGCCTCTGCAACCCAGTGAGGTTATCCAAGTAGCGCGTCGGGATTTCAATTCTCTCTTCACAGCTACAAACAAATGAAACAAACCGCCTTTCGAGAACTATTTCTCCTTCAGTCGAAACTACTTGAAAGCTCTCCATGCAAGTCCTGCGAGGGCATGCAAGAATTGCCCCTTCACCAATCAAATCGGCATTTTTGAAGAATGGTCGTCCGCATTTACAATCGGATGTTAGCGTCTCAAGCGGACCTACCAATAATAGATCACCTTCGGAAATCTCAAATAGCAATTCCGTTGCACGCGAAACCGCCCGCAATGCCCCTTCAAGATCAACACTCCCCCCGATCTTTGTAGTTTGCATGAAGGTAGCGAGAAGGATTATGCTATATTTTGTTTAGGGCCAAATATCGATCCCGGTTTGAGTGCCAATCGTTTGATACTCAAAATGCTGAAAATCCGACGCAGAACTTGTAGGATTCTGAACTTCAATTCGCTCCCGCAAAACAGATAGGGTGAACTCCCTGGCGCATTTGCATCAATCTCAGAAAGCAGGAATTTTAGCACATCCCTCGGGGCCCATATCTCGATATCTTCTTCGATGTATTTGCGGTTTACGGCTCCAAGCCGCTCACAGGTAACTTCTTCAATTCATATTCTAACCTTGAGGACCGCTAGCAAGACGCTGTCGACGTTCCGTGTTCACGCCAATGCTCGGATAGTTTTCGCCATAGCGGCAAGATCAAGCACTTGATGCCCTCCTTGTAAATTGTGTTTTTGGGCTGCAATCCTTTGGTTCGTTGCGGCGGCCTCGTCAGGTTTCCTGTATTTTCCGCTTCGATTAATTTGCTCCATTCATTACTATCTTTTTATCGTCCGCCGGGAGTTTCACTAGGGCTTTACACCCCCAACTCGGCCCTAACCTTCCTCGTCAACTTCCCCACCGCCATCTCGTAACTCGCCACAATATGCTCGCGAAGCGACTCCTCGCTGAGCGCTCCCTCCTCATAGACTTGCACCCACTTCATCCCCCGCGACGCCAGATAGGGCGCGGGTCGTATCCCAGGTGCATCCCCCAGCACTTCAAATGCGATGTCACCAACCTTAAACGTAAACGCCGGCCCGCCTTCGTACCAACCGCACAGCGCGAAAACCTTGCCGCCGACCTTCCACACATCCGCATTGCCCCATTGCACCACATGACTTGTAGCAGCCAGCCCACCACAGAACGTATTAAACTCCTCGCGCGTCATCCCGCCTCTCAAATCCTTGCAATTCAGACCTTACTGCGAGACGCTCGTACCAACCAAACCAAAAGGTCCGCCATGCCGCTCACATCGTTTGACCACGTCAACCTCCGCACCGCCCAGCTCGCTGAAATGATTTCATTTTACGGCGAAGTCCTCGGCCTCCACCCCGGAAAGCGCGCCGATTTCGATTTCCCCGGTGCGTGGCTCTACCTTGGCGATCAAGGTCTCATCCACCTGGTCGAAGTCAACGCCCCGATTGCCGCGCAATCCAATTTGACGCTGGAGCACTTCGCCTTCCGCGCCACTGGCCTCTCCGAGTTCCGCGCCCTGCTCGACAGCAAGGATATCGACCACCGCCTCGCGACGGTTCCCGGCATACCGATCGTTCAGGTTAACTTCCATGACCCGGACGGTAACCATATTCACGTCGATTTCGACGTCGCGGAAATGGAAGGCTGACAGACCGTACGCACGCTCTATGTCCTTCCCCATGCGTTACCTTATCGCCCTCCTTGTCCTCACGACGCCCGCTTTTGCCTGGGAATTCAGCACGGTGCCAGTCTGCACCGTCAGCACGGCTACACCCCAAGGCGCGATCGAGTTGACGTATGACCCCAGCAAAGCCGAGCCCTACGCCATTGCGGTCACTCGCACCGCAACCTGGGACACCTCACGGGTTTTCGGACTTCAGTTCAGTGGCGCGAACGGGCTGACAATTACCACCGATCGCCAAAGCATTGACGGCAATACGCTGACCGTGCGCGACCGGGGATTTGGCAATGTATTGAATGGCTTGCAGTTCAATACAACCGTGACCGCATTTCTGGGGGATAAAACGGTCGCCTTCTCGCTCGACGGCGCGGCACCGGAAATCGCGCGTTTTCGCGACTGTCTGGCTGCCCCAATCGCCTAGCCGACACGCCTGACGCTGGTGTATTGATACGCTCGATGAGCCAAAGGAGATCGACACCATGCCGCCCGAATTTCACCTCTTCTCAAATGGACCGCGTCCCGTCGCTCCGTTCAGTCATGCCGTGGAAACCGATGGCTGGGTCATCCTGACGGGTCAGATGCCCACCGATCCAAGCGCACCCGATGCAGCCTTGCCTTCCGGGATCGTGGCCCAGACCAATCGCGTGATGGACAACCTCGCTCTCATATTGGGTGAGCTTGATCTCGATCTAAGCCACGTCGTGCAATGTCGCTGCTATCTGACCGAATTCAAGCGCGACTATGCGGCCTTTAACGAAGCTTACCAGAAATACTTCCCGGTCGACCGAAGACCCGCCCGAACCACAATCGGCGTCACCGCTCTGGCCGTTGATGCGCTGGTCGAAATCGACTGCATCGCGCGTCGGACCTGAAACCATGGCGATTGACCCAATCCGACCCACCGATACCGAAGCGCGCACCCTGGCACGAACCATCATCGATGGCGCGTACTTCGGCGCGCTCGGCGTTCTGGAAGATGGCAATCCATTGGTGACACGCGTCGCGATTGCAACGGACGACGACGGTTGCCCTCTCACGCTTGTTTCAGATCTATCTCTGCATACCAGATGTTTACGCAAGCACGACTCCGCCTCGCTTCTCCTCGGAGAACCCGGCCCGCGCGGTGACCCACTGACGCATCCCCGTCTCACGCTGTCGGTGCGCGCGGCCTGCGTCGACAAGACACAGGACCGCGTTGAGCGCTATCTTGCCCACCAACCAAAAGCCAAACTCTATATCGACTTCACCGACTTTCACTTCATCAGACTGGCGCCGCTTCAAGGGTATCTGAACGGTGGATTTGGCAAAGCATTCAGGCTGACAGCAGGTGATTTACACTCATTAACACCACCAGGAGGAACAGCCGAAGGGCTCAACAAGTCCTAATACGTAAAAGGGGCCGGCAATCCGGCCCCCTGCAAAACTTCAGAATTCAGATCGGGCGATCCACGCGCGCGGTCACCTGCACGCGTCCCTTCACCGGTTCGGGCCATGTCAATGCAACGTCACCGCCCCCGGGGCCGACCTCTGTCGTCACGTTGGGCATCGCATGGACGGCGCTTGCCCCCACGTTCTCAATTGCACCTTCGGCAACCACTGACACAACTTCGCGCGCACGTCCGCCAAACGGCAAATACCCAGAGACATCCAGCGTTCAGGTCGAGGCGACCGACAACTGATCGAACTGTAACGTAACGGGATTAATAGTGTTTTGACCGATACTGTTGAATGTATTCGCCGCAAACACGACATCAGGTGCAAACAATCGGTGATCGCTTTGTTCATTCTCGCGCCCTTTCAAAACGACAAAAACCACGCAGAATGCGGAAGCGGACCTTCCGCCGGAAAGACCAAACGCGACTTTTGTGAATAGGCCGGGACAGTCCCCGGCATCGGGCATTGGGTTTACCCGGCGAGTATTAACCCGCCATAAACCATACGTACGCTCAACGCGTCAGGCACCGACGTCGGGGGCTCTGAGCAGCTGCACGCCGTTGATACGCCAGCCGTCAGGCGTCTTAATCATTTGATAATCAAGGATATGCACCGTCCCCGCTGCGTCTCGGATCATTACTTTTTGCCAAAGGTTTCCTGCGATCTCGCGCAGTTCGAGGAACCTCAACTCGTCGGGGCGCCAAACCATCGGGTATCCATTCCTGACCATCGAGCCGAAATTGTCCGGGCTGCGGAACATGGTCTGGATATTGGGCGACGCGAACGTAAAGGCACCTTCGAAATCATCCGCCTGAAATGCTTCGATCTGACTTTGGATCGTGCCTTCAATCGCGGGTTCGGACGGCAAGACCTCTGCTGCAAACAGCGACCCGGACCAGCCAATCCAAAACGCAATCGCAAAAACCAATCGACGCATATCGTCCTCCTGTTCGCATGATCTCAATAATCATTACGAAAGAAAGAACGATTTGGTTCTAATTTTCTGCGCTAAGCGAATTCACCAGCCAAAGCACGGTCCAGCAAGTCGATCGTTTCGGGCACCCCGTAGAGAGCAATGAAACCACCAAACCGAGGCCCCTGTGACGCGCCCAAAAGCACTTCATAAAGCGCCTTGAACCAATCCCGCAGCGGCTCGAAACCATGATCCTTGCCTACTGAAAACACCATCGACTGCAACGCTTCGGCATCGAGGCCGCCGTCCCATTCCGACAAGCGACCGCGCAAATCAACAAGCGCGGCACGTTCGATATCGCTTGGTACACGGAACTCCCGTGTCGGGGCCACGAAATCATTGAAATACCGCACGGCAAAGCCTGCAGCCGCATCCAGATCCGCATGAGTTTCCGGCGTCGCCTCGGGCGCATACCTTTGGATAAAGCCCCAAAGCGCACCCTTGTCCTTGGCCCCCGAAACAGACGCCAGATTCAAAAGCATCGCAAAAGGCACAACCATGGTCGAGGTCGGAACATCGTCCCCATGAATATGGTAAACCGGATTTGCCAGACGCGCTGTCACGTCCTGATCCGCATAGGCGCGCAACTGCTGATGATACTCGTCCACCGCCTTCGGGATCACGTCGAAAAACAGCCGCTTCGCCGTCTTTGGCTTTTGATACATGAAATACGACAGGCTTTCAGATGAGGCATAGGTCAGCCACTCATCGATCGAAATCCCGTTGCCCATCGACTTGGAAATCTTCTGGCCGATCTCGTCCAAGAAAAGCTCATAGGTAAACACCTCGGGCGCCCTGCCCCCAAGAACGCGGCAAATGCTTGAATAGATTGGCGTATTCGGTGCATGCTCTTTACCGTAAGGCTCGAAATCCACGCCCAATGCCGCCCAGCGCGCTCCGAAATCCGGCTTCCACTGCAACTTCACGTTGCCGCCCGTGACCGGCAATGTCGTCTCGGTTCCGTCCTCGTCATCGAAGGTGATCGTACCGTCCTTGGCGTTCACTTCCTTCATCGGAACGTACAAAACCCGGCCCGTGGTCGGCGAAATCGGCAGGAAAATCGAATAGGTTTGCTGCCGCTCGTCACGCAGGCTTTTCAGCATCACGGCCATCAATTCGTCGTACTTCTCGCAGGCCTTCAGCAGCGTTTCATCGAATTGCCCTGACGCATAAAACTCGGCTGCGGAATAAAACTCGTAGTCGAAACCGAAGGTGTCCAGAAATCGCCGCAACATGGCGTTGTTGTGGTGCCCAAAGCTCTCGAACTCACCAAAAGGGTCCGGCACCCGCGTCAGAGGCTTTTGCAAATGCTGCGCCAGCATTTCCGGGTTCGGCACATTATCCGGGACTTTGCGCAAGCCATCCATGTCATCGGAAAAACAGATCAGACGTGTCGGAATATCCGACAGCACTTCAAACGCGCGCCGCACCATGGTTGTGCGCAGAACCTCACCGAATGTCCCGATATGCGGCAGCCCGGACGGGCCGTAACCCGTCTCAAACAGAACATAACCCTTCTCGGGTGGCGCCTTCTCATAGCGTTTCAAAAGACGACGCGCCTCTTCGAAAGGCCAGGCCTTCGAGGTCATTGCCGCATCTTCAAGAGCCGTCATCTCAATTTTCCTTCACCCAATCGCCACGAACCCGCGACGCAAGCACCGCTACCTATTGCGGGCGGCCTGTGTCGTCAATAAATTCAGTGGGAAATCCGAAAAAGGAATGGCTTTTGTCCCTGCATCCAAACGACTACTCGCCCGCCGACACGCTTGTGGCCCTCATGATCGCGATCTCTGCCTCTGACGAGAGGATCGGTACGTCCGAACTTGTGACGATCGAGCGCATCATCAATCACCTGCCGGCGTTTGCGGACTTCGACATGTCTCGGCTGAAAGACATCTCGAACGGCGTGTTCGATCTCTATGCAGACGAAGACGGTCTCGACATTTTATGGGAAGTGGTGCGCACGACGCTTCCCGAGCGCCTATTCGAAACTGCCTATGCCATGGCATGTGACGTGGCCGTCGCAGACGGCAGGGTTCTGGAGAGCGAACTTCAACTTCTCGAAGAAATGCGCCACCAGTTGAACATTGACCGCCTTGCCGCCGCTGCCATCGAGCGCGGCGCCCGCGCACGCCACATGACGGTTTAAGCGCGTTCGAATTGTTCGGCCCACTCGGCCAGCAGACCTTTTTGCAAACGACGTGAACGGTTGGCCCAGCTTCTCGAACCCGGCGGGCGCTCCCGCAGTTCCGTCGGAATGGAATCCCGACGCTGCTTGTCAGCGGTAAAGATCGCAAACACCAGTTTTCGGCCACTCTTGGTATAGATATATCCGACAAGCGAACTGACGAAATTCAGCGTTCCCGTCTTGGCGACCGCCGAAACGCCCTCCATTGGCTTGCCGTCCGTGCGTCCGGGGTCCGCGATGGCGAGGGACTTCATCAGACCTTCGCAGTCCTGCCCCTGCCGCAAGATATCGACCATGTCCTGTGCGTTGATCTCCGAGTCATACCCAAGGCCAGAATGATCGCGAAACGTCATTCGCCGGGTGCCAAAACGCATCTGAGCCCAGCCCGCCATCCGCGATCCGGACCCGATCAGGTTCGCCAGTGGCACGCCATTCACCAGACTCGCCGCCATGCCTACGGCCTCGGCCGTCAGGTTCGTCGAATAGCGCATCATTCCGGTCAGTACGTCTTCCAGTTTCTCGCTTGACGTCGAAGCAATAACACGTCCGACAGCAGGGTTTTGTGCCACCTCCGGGAACGGCAGCTTCAACCCCTGAAGGCGCGCAACCGCCCTGAAGGCATCTCCTGCATAGAGCGCGGGAAACCGCACTGGCAGCCATCTGGCCCCCGGTTTTTTCCCAAGTGAATCGCGCGCCACGCTCCAGTAATCGGCCTGCAGACCTTTCTTGTATTCGTAAACCGGCCCCGGCCGATCGACCATACGCATCCGCGCCACGTTCGTCTCCGGCGAAAACCGCAAAGCCCGTGCCTGCATCGTGATCTCGATCTCGTCGCCATCGGGGATCCACTCGAAATGCACGCGGTTGAAGTTCAAATTCAGTCCGCCATAGGACGGATTATACGCCACGACGTCAGGCTGATCGGAATCGATCCGATCCGAGCGCGGCAGCGCGTCCGCCCAGACGAAAAACGTTCCCGAAATCCGCGAAATCCCGGCCTCGGCGACGGCTTTTGCAAGGTCAGCCAAGCCGTCACTGGTCAGCGTCGGATCACCGCCACCCACCAGCCAAAGGTCGCCGCGCAGCTCACCATCTACGATCTTACCGTCCGCCAATACCTTGGTTTCAAATTGAAAATCACGCCCAAGGCGGTCCAGTGCGTAAATCGACGTCACCGCTTTTAATGTGCTGGCAGGTGGCATCGGACGTCCCTGTTGCCGCATATCCAGCATCTCGCCGGTTTCGGCGTCCGCCAGCGCGAATGTCACCGCCCCGTTGACGCCTGAATTCGCCACAAGCGCGTTCGTTCGCCCCTCGCGGGGTACCACGACTCCACGCGGCAATGGGCGTTCGGTCGTCAAAGGCGCTTCGGCCAAAGCGGCATGACCCGCGACAGCGCCCATTCCTGCAAGAACTGCACGGCGAGAGGGGGAATTCATCATACCCAAGTTATCCGGCGACCACGACGTTCACACAAGTGTTTTGGCGCGCGTCCAAGGCGATTTTGTGACCACTTCCCCTCAATTTGTCGCGAGTGCCGCCCGCGCCGCCCTCAGCGCCGTCGACGAAATCGGCTTCATCGGCACATTGACAAAGCACCACGCCGGCGCTTCGCAATCCGCCAGAACCCCAGCCTCCCGAGCCCTGAGCTTCGCCGAGCGAAATTGTCGCGCAGCAGGCGACATCCGCGCCGAAATCCGATCCCCCGGTCGCGCCAAAATTCCCAGAGGCACCGTCTCGAAAATCGTCCGCCAGCGGTCCCAGCGATGAAACCGCGCCAGATTGTCCGCTCCCATCAGCCACACAAATGACACGCCCGGATACCGCCGCTGCAAAGCATCCAGCGTCGCCGCCGTATAGCGCGTTCCCAGCCGCGTCTCCAGGTCAGTGATGCGAACGCGTGGATGATCCATCACCAAACGCGCCGCAGTCATCCGTTCCTCCAGGGGCGCAGGCCCCCTTTCTTTCAAAGGGTTACCGGGCGACACCAGCCACCAGACCTCATCAAGCTGGAACCGCTTCAGCGCCTCAAGCGTGATATGGCGATGCCCGGCATGGGGCGGATCAAATGACCCTCCCAAAAGTCCGATCCGCCGACCGGGCCGCGCCACGGGCCAGCCCTCAGCCAAATCTGAATCCCCGCACCCTCATGCACGCGCCGCAGGCACGGCTGCGATCACTTCGATCTCAACCTTGAACTCGGCCCGCGTAAAGCCGTTCACAATCACTAACGTCGACGCCGGAAGCCGCGAGACATCCGCCAGCCAGCGATCCCGCGCCGCCATATATCCAGCCATATATTTTCGATCCGTCACAAAGGCATTGATCCTTACCACGTCCGCCCGCGTCGCGCCCGCTTCGCCCAGTATTGCATCAATATTGCCGAAACAGATAGTTGCCTGCGCGTCCGCGTCCTCGGGCACCGATCCGCCTTCGGACACTCCCAGTTGCCCGGAGGTGAAAACCAGCGCATACCCCGCCGGCACCTCGACGCCATGGGCGTATCGAGCAAAAGGCGGCGCGATTGTCTTGGGGTTCAATTCTCTCATTCCGCAAGGCTGCAACGTCGCAAAAACCGGCGCAAGCTCAAAACTTTGCACCCGCCCGATGCTCAAAGGATGGGCGAATCGCGCATAGGTGAGTAATGATTGTGCGAAGACGCCCGAGGGGGGCCGTCGCGGCGGCATGCAAATTGGACGCCCGCTGCGTCTCCTCACAAATGGCTAAAGATAAAAACCTGGAGGTGAGGAATCCCATGAAACTCAAAATCGCCACAGCGACAATCGCTGCGCTCGCCGGCTCGACTGCATTCGCAGGCGGCCATCTGACCGAAGTGACTTTCGGCACAAACTGGGTCGCCCAAGCTGAACACGGCGGCTACTATCAGGCCATCGCCGACGGCACATACGAAGCCTGCGGCCTGTCCGTCACCATCGCGCCGGGTGGTCCACAAGTGAACAACCGAGCCCAAATGCTGGCCGGAAAGATCGACTTCCACATGGGTGGCAACCTGCTGCAGGCCTTCTCGGCCGCCAAGGAAGGTATCCCGATGAAAGTGGTCGCGGCCCACTTCCAAAAAGAACCACAGGTGCTGCTTAGCCACCCCGGCAAGGCGTCCAGCTTCGAAGACCTGAAGAACCTCGAAACACTCATCATCGGAGATAACGGCTTTCAAAGCTTCTATCAGTGGATGATGGCCGACTACGGTTTTGATGCCGAAAAGCGTGTGCCTTACACCTTCAATCCGGCCCCGTTCATCGCCAATGAAAACTCGGCGCAGCAGGGCTATATCACGTCCGAACCCTTCGCCATCGAACGTGAAGGCGGTTTCGCACCGGACATCTGGCTTTTGGCTGACGCGGGCTTCACGACCTACGCCACCACGGTCGAAACCATGCAATCCACCATCGATGAAAGCCCCGAAGTCGTTAAGTGTTTCGTCGAAGGTTCTGCCATCGGCTGGGCCAACTACCTCTACGGTGATCCATCGGCGGCAAATGCGTTGATTCAAGCCGACAACACCGACATGTCGGACGAGCAGATCGCATTCTCCATTGAAAAGATGAAGGAATACGGGATCGTCGACTCCGGCGACGCGCTTGAAGCCGGCATCGGTGCGATGACTGCCGAGACCATTGAAGGCTTCTACAACAAGATGGTTGAAGTCGGCGTCGTTGAAGCCGGCCTCGATATCGCAAGCATCTACAGTACCGAGTTTTCAAATACCGGCGTCGCCCTTGGGGTTAAAGCCAGCCTCATGAGTAATTGATGACTGCAACCACTAAAACCGCCCCGGATTCGTCCGGGGTGGTGCCTTTTGCCGCCCGCGCGCCGATCCTTTCGCTCAAGAATATCGACAAGGTATTCGGGCGTGATGTCGTCGCGCTGAAAGGCATGTCTCTCGACATTCGCAACGGCGATTTCATATCGCTCCTAGGACCGTCGGGGTGTGGCAAGTCCACCGCCTTGCGTCTGATCGCAGACCTCATCCATCCCACGTCCGGCTCAATTCGCTGGCAGGTCGACAAGACCCCCGGCGCCTTGTCGGTGGTGTTTCAGGAACCCTCGCTCATGCCGTGGGCAACGGTTGCCGATAACGTCTGGCTGCCGTTCCGCCTGCAAGGCAAATCCCGCGCCTCGGTGGCCGGAGATATCGCCGAAGCCCTCGAACTCGTCGGCCTCGAAAACTTTCACGACGCGTACCCACGTGAGCTTTCGGGAGGCATGAAAATGCGCGTCTCCATCGCCCGCGCGCTGGTCACGCATCCCCGTATCATCCTGATGGACGAACCCTTCGCCGCTCTCGATGAGATCACCCGTTTCAAGCTGAACAACGACCTTCTCGAACTGAAATCCAAGATCGGCTGCACCGTCGTCTTCGTTACACATTCGGTCTTTGAAAGCGTCTTTCTGTCGGACCGTATCGTCGTCATGGCCGCCCGTCCGGGCCGCGTCATCCACGAACTGCACGTCAACGAACCTTACCCGCGCAGCGAGGAATTCCGCACATCCTCTGAATACGTTGCCCATTGCCGGGCCACATCTGACGCCCTGCGCGACGCAATGGAAGAACACATATGACCATCGCAGACCCCATCGCCGAGCTTCCCCAGATCGACGAGGAAGAAGCACTCCGTGCGCGTCGGCGTCGCAACGAAAAGGTTGGCCGCTGGGTTTTGCCGATCCTCGTCATCGCGCTCTCGATCTGGCTTTGGGACCGAATTGTCGTTTGGAATGAACTGCCTCACTACATCCTGCCCGGGCCCGGACGGGTGTTGCAGGCGCTTGTAGAAGACTGGGCAATCCTCTTTGACAGCCTGCTCGTCACGCTTCAGATCACGCTCGGAGCCCTCGCCATCGCCGTTGTCGGAGGCGTCGGCCTTGCCGTGCTCTTCACCCAGTCCCGTTGGATCGAAATGAGCTTCTTTCCCTACGCCGTCATTCTTCAGGTGACACCCGTAGTCTCGATCGCGCCGTTAATCTTCATTTACGTCGACAGCCGCCTCGCGGGCCTTCTGATCTGCGCCTGGATCGTCGCCTTCTTCCCGATCCTGTCGAACACCACAATGGGCCTGAACTCGGCCGACCATAACCTGCGCGACCTCTTCAAAGTCTATGGCGCCTCGCGCTGGCAACGCCTTCGGTTCCTGCAATTGCCCTCCGCGCTCCCCTACTTCCTCGGCGGTCTGCGCATCGCCGGAGGCCTTAGTCTTATAGGCGCGGTCGTTGCGGAATACGTCGCGGGCACCGGCGGAATCGGTTCCGGCCTCGCCTTCCGCATCCTCGAAGCCGGCTACCGCCTCAACATCCCCCGGATGTTCGCAGCCCTCTTCCTGATCGCCATAACCGGCGTCTTCATCTATGCGACACTCAGCTTCATCAGCCACATGGCATTGCGTAAATGGCATGAAAGCGCCATCAAACGGGAAGTCTGATGCAGGAAATTCCGAACGCACGGGCTTTCACATTAATGAATATTACCGTTCCGGGCTGCTTTATCGGCCGCCCGGAGGACTTGGTAGCCACCTACCTTCATATCAAAGACGGCAAAATCTCTGATACCGGCGGTCTTCAGATCGACATGGGACGCGCTATGGTGCTTCCCTGTTTTGCCGATATGCACACGCATCTCGACAAGGGCCACATCTGGCCCCGCGCCTCCAACCTGGACGGAACTTTCCTCGGCGCCCTGACAGCAGTCGGCGACGACAGGGCCGCAAACTGGTCCGCAACAGACGTCGCCACGCGCATGGAATTCGCTCTGAAATGTGCCTATGCCCACGGCACCAAGGCGATCCGCACACATATTGATTCTATTCCGCCGCAAGACAGCATCTCCTGGCCCGTCTTCAGCCAGTTGCGCGCGAAATGGGCTGGAAAAATCGACCTTCAAGCCGCCAGCCTCGTTGGTTGCGATAGCTTCGAAAACCTCGCCGCTGACTACGCTTCAACAGCCGACATCGTCGCCGAACACGGTGGTGTCCTTGGCATGGTCACCTACCCTGTTCCCGATGTGAAACAACGACTTACAGACTTCTTTACGCTCGCCGGAAATCGCGATCTCGAGGTAGACTTCCACAGTGACGAAACCATGGATCCCGACAGCGAAACCCTTCGACTGATTGCCGAAACCGTGCTTGAAACCGGCTGGGATAAACCGGTCACCGTCGGCCATTGCTGTTCGCTTTCTACTCAGAACGAAGCCCGTGCAATGGAGACATTAGACCTTGTTGCCAAGGCTGGCTTGAACATCGTCAGCCTGCCGATGTGCAACCTCTATCTTCAGGATCGTCACTCAGGTCGCACCCCCCGCGGGCGCGGCATAACGCTGGTCCACGAAATGAAGGCGCGCGGCATCAACGTCAGTTTCGCCTCCGACAATACCCGCGATCCCTTCTATGCATTTGGCGATCTGGACATGATCGAAGTCATGCGCCAAGCCACCCGCATCGGCCACCTCGACCACTCCGAATTCGACTGGCCAAAAGCCTTCACCGACAACCCTTCCAAAGCCATGGGCATCGATTCATCTTCGTTAACGCCCGGCGCTGCCGCCGATCTCGTGATCTGCAATGCCCGCGACTGGACCGAACTCTACTCCCGGCCGCAATCCGACCGGATGGTGCTGAGGAACGGCGTAAAAATCGACACCACCCTCCCCGAATACAAAGACCTCGACCACTTGATGGAGACCACCTGATGCAAGCCAACATAGCCGCCGCCAAGGCCGCCCTTGCCCATCTCGACGTTGAGGAAAAAGACGTCGCAATCAAAGCCGCCAGCCGGGATTTCTTCTGGTACTCCCCGGTCCTGAAAAATCGCCTCGACCACGTGACAGCCGATTTCGTCGTTCGTCCCAAGGACGAGGCTGAAGTCATCGAAATCCTGAAGGTCTGCTACGAACACGACGTTCCCGTGACGACACGCGGCGCGGGCACCGGAAATTACGGCCAAGCCATGCCCCTTGAAGGCGGCTGCGTCATGCATCTGCGCCACATGGACAAAGTGCGCGAAATACACCCCGGACGCGTCATCTGCGAACCGGGCGTCCTACTGAAAGATGTCGATGCGGCGACCCGTGAGCACTCCGGCCAAGAGCTCCGCATGTTCTCGTCGACCTGGGCGACCGCCACCATCGGCGGCTTCATAGCGGGTGGGTCAGGCGGCGTGGGGTCCTGCACTTGGGGCGCGCTGCGCGACCTTGGAAACATCATTCGCCTACGCGTCGTTACGATGGAGGCCGAACCTCGCATCGTCGAATTCACCGGCGAAGAACTGGCGCGCGTCAGCCATGCCTACGGCACCAACGGCATCATTACCGAAGTCGAAATGCCCCTCGCGCCCGCCTATGACTGGGTCGAAATGTTCGTCACTTTCCACGATTTCATGGACGCCGCGCGCTTCAGTGAAGACCTTGCCAATCAAGACGGCATTCTCATCAAACTCGCGACAGTTTTCGAAGCGCCGATCGCGCACGACTACTTTCAACGGGTCAAACCCCATGTCCAACCCGGTACCAACCTGGTCGGCTTGATGGTTGCACCGCACTCGATGGACGGCTTTCTGACCTTTGCTGGCAGACGCCCCGAAGCCACCATCATTTACCGCAATGACGATCACAATTGGGAGCGCGGCCCCGGCCCTGTTTTCGAATATGGCTGGAACCACACCACTTTACGCGCCCTCAAGGTCGATCCGTCCATCACCTACCTTCAGGTCCGCTACGGCCATCCGAATTCCCTCAAGCTTGTCGAAAAGATGCGCGATGACTTTTCGCCCGAGGTCCTGCAGCATCTCGAAGTGATGCGGGAAAGCGGCCGCGTGATTTTTGCCGGTCTCAGTCTGGTGAAATTCACCACTGAAGAACGCCTCAATGAGATCATTAAACTTCATGAGGACGCGGGCGCGATGATTTTCAACCCGCACCGTTACACGCTTGAAGAAGGCGGTCGCCAAACGGTCGATGACAGACAGCTCAATTTCAAGAAAGAATCCGATCCAAAGGGTCTTTTGAACCCCGGAAAAATGATCTCGTGGGACGATCCGGACTGGGCGTTCAACGAAATGTACGCCCATCCGAGACTGCAACCATTAACCAAAGCATAAAGCCGCGAACGCATGCACCGACGTGATACCGACGTAATACCGACGTTCTGCCGACATGCCCTTTTGGGCCTTTTTCGGGGTGCAGAATGACCCGCGCATTGGTTCTCTATGCCCACCCCTGCGACGATAGTTTTGCTGCCGCATTGCATACGACAGTGGTTGAAACGCTCAGCGACCGGGGCTGGCACGTGGACGACTGCGACCTTTACAAGGAAGGCTTCAATCCGATCCTGACGCCTGCGGAACGGCACGGTTATCACGACGAGCCGCAAAACATCGAGCCCGTCAAAGACTATGTCGAACGTCTGCGCAAAGCCGATGCGCTGATCCTTTGCTTTCCGGTCTGGAACTTTGGCTATCCCGCTATTCTCAAAGGATTTCTCGACAGAGTCTTCTTGCCTGGTGTCTCGTTCAAGCTGGTTGATGGAAAGGTCCTTCCAAACCTCACGCACATCAGGAAACTCGCAGCCGTATCGACCTACGGCGGAACGCGCATCCGCGCGACGCTCGCAGGCGATCCACCTCGAATGTGCATCAAGCGAGCAGTCTGGCATGTGACAAGACCGACCAGAATGCGCTACCTTGCGCTTTACGATATGAACCGCGCATCAGACGCGAAACGCGCAGGTTTTATCGAGAAAGTCCGTCGCGAAATGAAGGACCTGTAATGCGCGCCCTTGTCGTCTACTGCCATCCTCGTCCGACCAGCTTCACTGCCGCCGTCAAGGATGTCGTCGTCGAGAAATTAAGAGGTGTTGACGCCGAAATCCGCGTTATTGACCTCTATGCGAAAGGCTTTGATCCGGTCCTAAGCGCCGCCGAACATGAAGGATACGAAACCTGCCCGGAAAACTGCACGCCTGTCGAAAGTGATGTCGCAGATATCCGCTGGTGCGATACGTTAATCTTCGTTTATCCGACATGGTGGTATGGTCTTCCGGCGATCCTGAAAGGCTGGCTGGATCGCGTCCTTTTACCGGACGTCGCCTTCATGATGCCCGACGCCGAAAACGCCACGATACGCCCCGGTCTACAGCACATCTCGCGGCTTGGTGTGTTCACCACATGCGGCGCAAGCTGGTGGCTCACACAAATTGTCGGAGCACCCGGCAAACGTACCATTCTGCGCGGCATCGGCCTCCTCTGCGCGAAACCGCACAAAAAGACATTTGCATCGCATTACCTCATGGATTCTTCCACAGAAGCTTCGCGCAAAAAACACCTTGCCCGTGTCGCCAGAAAGATGGATCGCTTAGTCGGGTCTGCGCAAACGCGAACGGTGCCCGCATGATACCGATTATCGACTGGAAGCGTGTGCATATTGACCGCCAAGCGCTGGCTAAAGATATCGGCACTGCCTTCCGGGACCCCGGCTTTCTCATCTTGAAAAACCCGGAAGTTCCACGCCAACTTCGCTCGGAAATATTTGAACTCGCGCATAAATTCTTTGACCTGCCGCCTGAACAAAAGCGAAGTGTTTCGATCTTAAATAACCCGCACTATCGAGGCTGGGGCGCAAAAGGCGACGAGAGCCTCGATGAAACCGAAGCCGCGATAGACACGAAAGAAACCTTCAATATTGGCCTAGATCTTTCGCCCGACGATCCTCGCGTTCTGAACGATGAGCCCTTCCGCGGCCTCAACCAATGGCCGGATCTCCCCGACTTCCGCGAGCGTCTCCTCGGCTACTATGATGCTGCACAGGCCCAGGGTCTCGCCGTTCTGTCGATCATCGCAGAGGACCTGGGCCTTCCCTCGGACCACTTCGATGCCCTGTTCAAAGACCCGCTCAGCGCCCTTCGCATGCTGCGCTATCCACCCGCCAGTGGCGCAAGAGACGAAATCGGGGCCGGTGCTCACACCGACTATGGCGCGATCACGCTTCTGATGACCGACGGAGAACCCGGCCTTCAGGTACGACCGCGCGGAGGCAATTGGATCGACGTTCCAAACGTCGAGAACGCCTATATCGTCAACATCGGCGACTGCATGATGCGCTGGTCCAACGATATCTACGTCTCGACCCCGCATCGTGTCCTGCCACCAAAAAACATGCGCCACTCGATCGCGTTTTTCGTCGAAGCCAATCCCGATACAATCGTCACCGCTTTGCCCGGAACCGGCGATCCCAAGTATGCGCCCATCCGCGCAGCCGATTACCTTCAATCCCGCCTGAACGCGACCTATGCCCCGAAGGAGACCTCATGATGCGCCGTTTCGACTGGGCCGATTTCCGAACAACCGAGTTTGAAGGCCTCGATCCTGAGAACGTAATCGCAATTCTCCCGACGGCGGCCATTGAACAGCATGGACCGCACCTGCCAGTTGGTACAGACACGATGATTGCCGAAGGCATGTTGAACGAACTCCGAAGCCAATGCCCCGAAGACCTCGATATTCGGATCTTGCCGGTTCAGGCCGTCGGCAAATCAAACGAACATCTGCACGCCTGTGGCACGCTGACCTATACGGCCGAAACAGCTCTCGGTGCTTGGCGCGAGATCGGTCAATCCGTTGCGCGCGCAGGGGTTCGAAAGATCGTTATCGTCAATAGCCACGGCGGAAATCTCGATTTGATTTCAATTCTGTCGCGTGAACTTCGCGTTCTTTGCGGGATGCTGGCGATCAAATGTCAGTGGGGAAATTTCGGCGCCCCGGCAGGTCATTTTTCTGACCGCGAAGAGGCTTTTGGCATCCATGGTGGAGATCGTGAAACGTCGCTTATGCTGCATTTCCGTCCCGAGACGGTCGACATGAGTAAGGCAATCGACTTCCCCTCAACCGCCGAAGACACCCTCATCCCGCCGATCGGCCCCATTTCCTATGGATGGATCGCATCGGATCTGAACCCGGATGGTACCGTGGGTGAGGCGCAACTCGGCACCGCAGAAAAGGGCGAACGCACCTGCAAGCATCAGGTTTCGGGCTTTATAGAGCTTTTGCGGAACGTCCGAGATACTCCCATTGCCACGCTTGCGCCCACAAAAAGTGGCCCATTCTAAGCTTCTGACAACCAGATGTTGACTTTGGGATTATGACAGGGTGCTATGAGCCCAACTCGGCCAAAAGGTCGGTAAACCACCGGTGTACACCATGGCAATCGGCTCAATCATTTTCACACTTCCCGTCGCCGTTCTGGTAAGCCTTTGGGTCGCAGTCTTGCACGGGCTAAGCGCGTTGCAGACGCTGGGTGTGTACTCGGCCTTTGGTTCGCTGACGCTTCTGGCTGTGTTCATCGGAACCGTGATGGCACTGCGCGACATCCGCTAGCCCTGCCTGCGCCCCCCAAAAAAAGGGCGCAGGCTTCGGTGCTTAAACCCTACTCGGCAGCTTCAAGATATTCTTCCAGCGGCGGACATGTGCACACCAAGTGACGGTCGCCCCATACGTTGTCCACGCGATTTACAGGCGGCCAATACTTGTCCACGCGGAACGCACCTTTCGGATAACACCCCTGTTCGCGTGAATAGGGGCGATCCCAATCACCCACCAAATCCTCAACCGTATGAGGCGCGTTCTTCAAGGGATTGTTCTTCGGATCGATCTCGCCTGCTTCGATCGCGCTAATTTCCTCGCGAATCGAAAGCATCGCATCGCAGAAACGATCCAGCTCGGCCTTAGTCTCGGATTCCGTCGGCTCGATCATCAATGTCCCGGCAACGGGCCAACTCATCGTCGGCGCATGAAAGCCGTTATCGATCAGACGCTTTGCAATATCATCTACCGTCACCCCGGCACTTTCCGCAAAAGGACGCGTATCTAGAATACACTCATGTGCCACGCGACCCTTGCTGCCTCGAAACAGGACGTCAAAGGCACCCTCCAGCCGCTTGGCGATGTAGTTTGCATTCAGGATGGCGACTTTTGTCGCCTGTGTCAGACCTTCGCCGCCCATCATCAGAATATAGGCCCAAGGGATCATCAGGATGCCCGGAGAACCGTAAGGTGCAGCACTGACTGGTCCCTCGCGACCGCCAGTCACGGAATGGCCGGGCAGGAACGGCGCCAGATGCGACTTCACGCCAATCGGCCCCATGCCCGGTCCACCGCCGCCATGCGGAATGCAAAAAGTCTTGTGCAGATTGAGGTGGCTTACGTCCGAACCGATTTCGCCGGGTTTCGACAGACCGACCATCGCATTGAGATTAGCCCCATCGAGATAGACCTGACCACCGCGATCATGCGTGATCTCGCAAACCGCCCGAACGGTCTCCTCGAACACACCGTGCGTTGACGGATATGTAATCATGCACGCTGCCAAGCGATCGCCGGCTTTGTCGGCTTTGGCGCGGAAATCATCCAGATCGATGTCTCCGTTTACGGCGGATTGAACAACAACAACCTCCATCCCGCACATCTGAGCACTGGCCGGGTTTGTGCCATGCGCCGAGACCGGGATAAGGCAGACGTTGCGCTGATCGTCCCCGCGTGACCGGTGATATGCCATGATCGTCAATAGCCCGGCGTATTCCCCCTGTGCGCCCGAATTGGGCTGCATGGACATCGCATCGTATCCGGTGATCACACAGAGCTTTTGCGACAAGTCCTCTATCAGTTCCGAATATCCCTCGACCTGCTCAAGCGGCGCAAACGGATGAATGTTCGAGAACTCCGGCCAGGTTACAGGCATCATCTCAGCCGCGGAATTCAGCTTCATCGTACAGGATCCTAGCGGGATCATCGCACGATCCAATGCCAGATCGCGATCCGCTAGACGCCGCATATAGCGCATCATCTCAGTTTCCGCACGGTTGTGATGGAACGTCGGATGGGTCAGGAAATCACTGGTGCGATGATACTCAATCGGAAGCCGCGTATATCCCGCTTCGAAATCGTCGCGGTTCAAAGACAGTCCGAACGCGCGCCAGACACCCTCCAGAACGGCGGGGCGGATCGTCTCGTCAACCGAAATGCCGATCTTGGTCTTACCCACTTTGCGGAAGTTGATCCGTTCTTTGCGGCCAGCTTCCATGATGACACCCTGAAGCGCCCCGACCTCGACCGTAATCGTGTCAAAAAACAGTTTGGGTTCAACGACATAGCCGCCAGCCTCAAGCCCCATCACCAGACGTTCGGTCTTCCGGTGGATACGTTGAGCAATTGCCTTCAGACCATCGGGGCCATGAAACACAGCATAGAACGAGGCCATCACAGCGAGCAGCGCTTGCGCGGTGCACACGTTCGAGGTGGCTTTCTCGCGGCGAATATGTTGTTCGCGGGTTTGCAGGGAAAGCCGGTAGGCCTTGTTGCCGCGCGCATCGATCGACACACCGACAAGGCGCCCCGGCATCGAACGCTTCAACGCATCCGTACAGGCCATATAGGCCGCGTGCGGGCCACCATACCCCATCGGAACGCCGAACCGCTGCGTCGAACCGACAGCAATATCCGCGCCCATCGCGCCCGGCTCTTTCAGCAGCGTCAACGCCAGCGGATCGGCAATTACGATCCCCAACGCCTTGGCTTCATGCAAGGCCGTCATCTGGTCGGTGAAATCGCGCACATGACCGTAGGTGCCGGGATACTGGAACACGGCCGCAAATACGTCATCCGCGACCATGTCCTCAGGGGCACCGACGATGACCTCGATCCCCAGGGGCGCGGCGCGCGTTTTCATCACGTCGATGTTCTGGGGATGGCAGTTTTCGTCGATGAAGAAGGTCTTGGATTTTGACTTGGCCGTGCGTTCCGCCATTGTCATGGCCTCGGCGGCAGCTGTCGCCTCGTCCAGAAGCGAGGCGTTGGCGATCTCAAGTCCGGTCAGATCGCTGATCATCGTCTGGTAGTTCAGCAAGGCTTCCAGACGCCCTTGACTGATCTCGGGCTGGTAGGGTGTGTAGGCCGTATACCATGCCGGATTCTCAAGGATATTCCGTTGGATCGCCGGGGGCGTGACCGTGCCGTAATATCCCTGTCCGATCATCGTGGTGAAGATCTTGTTCTTTTCCGCGACCTGCCGCATGTGCCAGAGCAACTCGCGTTCCGACTTGGGTTTTCCGAATTTCAGAGGCTGGGCCTGCCGGATATCCTTGGGCACAGTCTGGTCGATCAGCGCGTCCAGCGACGGCACGTCCAGCACCTTCAGCATGTCCTCCATTTCGCTGCTCGACGGTCCGATATGGCGTCGGTTGGCGAAATCGTAGGGAAGATAGTCGGTTGGATTAAAAGTCATATCTCTCTCCACAGCGTGACGAGGCGGCTGAAATTAAACGGAAAATCAAAGACCGGCGGTCAGTCGATCATGTCGTTGTAAGCGTCTTCATCCATAAGCGCGTCCAACTGGCTCATGTCTTCGACCTTCATCTTGAAGAACCAGGCTTCCCCCATGGGATCTTCGTTGACCAGACCCGGATTATCCACCAGCGCGTCATTCACTTCGACGATTTCGCCGTCCACCGGCGCCACGATATCAGAAGCCGCCTTGACGCTTTCGATAACGCAGATCTCGTCACCCGTGGCGACCTGCGTTTCGGGTTCCGGCAATTCCACAAACACCACATCCCCAAGCTGGGTCGAGGCGTGTTCGGTGATTCCAACGACTACCACGTCACCATCAACGCGCAGCCATTCGTGATCTTCAGTATATTTCATTGGTCCCTCATAGGTTCGTTAACGTTTGTAATTTGATTGCCTAAACGGCATGTCTGCAACCCTTAGAGGCAGTCTTTTGCCGCGCACTTCACCTTCAAGCACGGTGCCGGTCGTCGAATAGGCACTGTCGACGTATCCCATCGACACAGGCGCTTGCAGCGTCGGGCCAAACGCCCCGGACGTCACATGGCCAACCTTCTGATCTCCGGCAAAAATCTCGGTGCCGGCCCGCATCGGCGCGCGCCCTTCAGGCAACAATCCGACACGCCGCCGAGACGCGCCGTGTTCCAACTCTTTCAGGATACGATCCGCACCGGGAAATCCACCTTCCCGCTCGCCACCGCGGCGCCGCGCCTTCTGGATCGCCCATTCCAGAGCCCCTTCAACTGGCGACGTTGTCGTGTCGATGTCCGAGCCATAAAGGCAAAGTCCGGCCTCAAGCCGCAGCGCATCCCGTGCGCCGAGGCCGATAGGCTCGACCGCATCAAGGGCCACCAAACGCTCGCAGAACCGTGCCGCATCGACGGACGGCAACGAGATCTCGTAGCCGTCCTCACCGGTATATCCCGATCGCGACACCCAAAGCGTGCTGCCGTCCCAATCGAAGGAGGCGACGTCCATGAACTTCATCGCTGCAACGCCGGGAACGAGGCTTGCCAGCGCCGCCTCTGCCTTGGGGCCCTGAAGCGCCACCAGCGCACGATCGGTAATTTGCTGGATGTCGCAAGTTTCGGACAAATGCGCGCGAAGATGCTCTATATCGGAGTCCTTGCAGGCTGCATTCACCACCAAAAACAGATGATCGCCGCGATTGGCGACCATCAGGTCGTCAAGGATGCCGCCGTCCTCGTTGGTGAAAAGTGCGTAACGCTGACGTCCTTCGGACAGCGCCAAAAGTGACACGGGAACCAGTGTCTCCAACGCCAGCGCGGCGTCTTCGACACGTCCGGACTTCGCGCGCAAAATGACCTGACCCATGTGACTGACATCGAACAAACCGGCCGCATCGCGCGTGTGCAAATGCTCTTTCATCACCCCGGCGGGGTATTGAACCGGCATTTCATAGCCTGCAAACGGCACCATTTTGGCACCTTGAGATACATGAAAATCATAGAGTTCTGTGCGCTTCAAATCCGACATCGGGTCCCCGTTAACTGCCGGCGTTTTCGCGCCAAGCACCTGCCGGGCAAAAAGCCTTGCCCGTCGGCGCCCCCTCTGTCCTTTCGCCTGAGATCGTTATCCCTTCGGCGCCCCGATATAATCGGGGACTCTCCAGAGTTTTATCGGCGCGGCGGTCCTGTTTGCCTGAGAGTTTACCGGGGCGGTTGCTCCTTCGGCACCGGGACGAATCCCGAATTCTCCCGTCGCGTCTGATCTGATCGTTACGTCTCTTTGCGTGTTCTGGCAAGACCTGCCTTTCAAGTCATCGCGATCTGGCGGATCCGAGTCAGGCGTCTCAGCGGCGGTGGTGGAACAATTGGAACAGCCGCGCCTGCCGGGCGAAAGGATCGGCTGCCTTTTCGCTTGGCGCTTCGCTGGACAGGACTTTTCTAACCAGAAGCAAGGTCACGCAAGCAAAGATGATTCCTCCCACAGTCTGACCGATCAGGATGCCCTGTGCGCCGAAATAATACCCCCCAAGCAGGACGAACGGGATCGTCCCAAGCGTGTGCCGCCCCCAGTTGATCCAGGTCGAATAGAAAGGATGACCAAGGTTGTTGAACGCCGCATTGCCGACGAAAATCACGCCATTGAAGAAGAAGGCCAGCGCCAAGGGGCCGCAGAACAGGAACACCAGTTCCTTCGTGATGCCTTCGGCGTCAAAGAGCGACACGATGGAACCGCGCAGAAAGAACAGAACAGCAGCCACGAACACCACGACAAGCGCGGTAAAGATCATGGCGTCGCGAAACGCGCCCCGCACACGGTCGTTCTGACGGGCGCCGAAGTTCTGCCCGATGATCGGACCAACCGCGCCGGAAAGCGCAAACAAAACGCCGAAAGCCACCGGGGTCATCCGGGCGACAATCGCCATGCCAGCAACCGCCGCCTCGCCGAACTCCGCCATCGAGCGCGTCACATAGGCCTGCCCTATCGGTGTGGCCAGCTGCGTCAGGATGGCAGGCGCGGCTATCGTTGCGACCGGGGGCAAATCGGCGGAAAGGCCGCGCAACGTCGGACGCCGGAAACCGCCATAGTAAAGGATGATCGGCAGAAGTCCGAAGAAGGCGATCGCCACGCGCGCGGCGACGCTGGCAAGGGCCGCACCCGTTAGTTCAAGGTCCAGCCCGAAAATCAGAATCGGGTCGAGAACAGCGTTCACAAGTCCGCCCCAGACCGTCGCCATCATGGCGCGCTTGGCGTCTCCGTGCGCGCGCAAAATAGCGCCGCCCACCATGCCCATCAACAGCAGTGGCAGGCTGGGAATGATAATCGAAAGATAGGACACGGCCAGGTCCAGCGTCTCGCCGCTGGCCCCCATGAGTCGGGCGAGCCCTTCCAGATTGAGCCAGACAACAAAGGCAAAAACCGCCCCGAAAACAACCCCATAGATCAAGGCGTTGGTGGCACGCTGTTGCGCCAGGGCTTCGTCGCCGGATCCGAGGGCGCGCGCGACCAAAGCACCGGCTGAAATTGCCATGCCGATCCCGAACGACGAGGTGAAGAACAGGATCGCACCGGCATAGCCGACGGCTGCCGCCAGTTCCGCTTTGCCCAGCATTGAGATGAAAACCATGTCGACGAAATCGACCAGAAACACCGCCATCAGCCCGACTGACGAGGTCAACGACATCACCGTGATGTGACGGAAGAGATTGCCTTGAAGGAATACAGCGCGTTCGCTCATAGCTCAGCTATGCCGGTTTTGACGGCAAGGCCAACCTCGAAATTTCGGAGCCGTTTGGGTTTTTTCAGTCCAGAGCCGGTTTTTTGAGCAAAAGCGGCATGACGTCCGCCATCTCGGGACCATGCGCCTGACCGGTGATCGCAAGGCGCAAAGGCATGAACAAGCCGCGGCCCTTTCGACCGGTTTCGGCCTTCACAGCGTTGGTCCAGTCGCTCCATGTCGTCGCGTTGTAGGGCGGATCGCCCAGCATTTCGAAGGCCGTGGCGACGAAGGCGCGGTCTTCGTCCGCAACGTCGGCTTTCACCGCGCCCGCGAATACCGGCCACCAGGCGCCCGCTTCGGAGCGCGTCGCGGTATTGCCGCGCACCACCGACCAATAGGCTGTGCGCAGGTCGTTCGGAACTCCGGCCTGCTGTAACACATCGTCCACGTCGGACGCCTCCAGGCCATGCACTACGCTGGCCGTCATCGGCACCAAATCTTCTACGTCAAACTTGGTCGGCGCCGAGCCGAACCGGCCGATATCAAACCCGTCTATCAGATCTTCGTGACTGCTGCGCAGCTCAACCGGGTCGGCTGAACCGATCCGCGCCATCAGGCTCAGGATCGCCATCGGCTCGATGCCACGGGCGCGCAAATCGCGCAGCGCAAGCGTGCCAAGACGCTTGGAAAGCGCCTCGCCCGATGGGCCTGTAAGCAAGGAATGGTGAGCAAATTCAGGAACTTGTCCGCCCAGCGCGCGGATCATCTGAATCTGCGTTGCGGTGTTCGTTACGTGATCGGAACCACGCACCACATGTGTGATGCCCATGTCGATGTCATCGACAACCGACGCCAGCGTATAGAGAAACTGACCATCATGACGGATCAAAACCGGGTCACTGACCGAGGCCGCATCAATCGACACATCGCCCAGAATGCCATCCGTCCAGTCGATACGCTCCTGGTCCAGCTTAAAGCGCCAGACACCCGCGCCACGCTCGTTGCGAAGCGCGGTTTTCTCCTCCTCGCTCAGGGACAAAGCGGCTCGGTCATAGACAGGCGGGCGGCCCATATTGAGCAGCTTTTTGCGTTTCAGGTCCAGCTCGGTCGGGGTCTCCCAAGCCTCATAGAAACGACCCATCGCGCGCAGTTCGTCAGCCGCTTGCGTATAACGATCAAGGCGCGCGGACTGGCGTTCTTCGCGGTCCCACGTCAGCCCGAGCCACTCGAGATCTTCGCGGATGGCGTCAGCGTATTCTACTTTCGAACGCTCGGGGTCGGTATCGTCCAAACGCAAAATGAACTCGCCGCCGGCCTTGCGGGCAATAACCCAGTTGAAAAGAGCCGCGCGCAAGTTGCCTACGTGCAGGTAACCGGTCGGTGATGGGGCGAAGCGGGTAACGGTCATGAGTGTCTCCTGATCGGGCGACGCTCTTTCATACAGAGCCGGTTTTGTCCATATGGAAGGCATGAGCAATCACAATGACCTTCCCCCAGATCTGGCTGAAATCGAGGCGCTTGCACGCGCGGCGATGGCGACCTTGCCTGTGGCGTTCAAAGCCGAGGCCGAAAAAGTCGTTTTGCAGATCGAGGATCTTGCAAGTGACGCGATGCTGACGGACCTCGAAATCGCCGACCCGTTTACTCTGACCGGGCTTTATGACGGCGTGCCGTTGACCGAAAAGTCAGTGTCGGATCAAACCGTGAAGCCGGATGCCATCTGGCTCTTTCGCCGCGCCATTCTCGATGAATGGATCGAACGCGGCGACGTCAGCCTGGCGGCACTGGTTGCGCATGTTTACGTGCATGAACTGGCGCATCACTTTGGCTGGTCGGATGAGGATATCGCGTCGATTGATGAATGGTGGACCTGAGTACGCAGGTTTTTGATATCTCCTCGCCAGTCTACCTTCATAGGTGATGAATTTCGTTAACCAACCGTCCGGACGCGGAGAACGCGTTTTGGGCTTGCGATGATTGCGCTAACGCGGCATCAACGACCCTCGAAAAGTCTGCGAGGGCCCCGCACATGAAATCGCATATTCTGACGATCACCCTGAACCCGACGGTCGACTTCTGCACGACCGCACCGCACATTGAGCCGGGTCCGAAACTGCGGTGCACAGACCCTCAGATTGACCCCGGCGGCGGCGGGATCAACGTGGCGCGTGCAGTGAAATTGCTCGGCGGGCAAGCGACCGCGCTTGTTGCGATCGGCGGGGCGACTGGCGCCCATCTTCTGCAGTTGCTGGCACTGGAAGGCGTGCCGACGGTGGCCTTTCAAGGCCCCGGAGAAACCCGGCAATCCATGAGCGTGATCGATCAGGCAACCGGCGAACAATACCGCTTTGTGATGCCCGGTCCGGTCTGGCGCGAGGATGATGTTCCGCGGGCCTTGAACTCAGTCGATCAGGCAACCGGTGAAGACTCGCTGGTGGTTCTCTCCGGCAGCCAACCCCCTGGCGTTGCAAAGGATTTCCCTTCGATTCTGGCAAGCCACGTCAAGGGACGTGCGGCCAGGCTCATCGTGGACACCTCGGGACCGGCGCTGTTCCATCTGGCTGAAAAACCACGTGAAGCACTGCACGTCTTACGCATGGATGGCCCGGAAGGAGAAGAGCTGGCGGGGCGTCCTTTGCCGACCCGTGAAGACACCGCTGACTTCGCGCAATCTCTGGTGCGGGCGGGTGTCGCGCGGATCATCATCGTGGCCCGCGGGGCTGATGGTTCGGTGTTGGCAAGCGAAGATGGTAGCTGGCATTCGGTCGGGCCAACCGTGCCAGTGATCTCGAAAGTCGGTGCCGGCGACAGCTTCGTCGGCGCCTTTACTTTGGCGCTTGCTGGCAACGAACCCGTCGAGGAATGCTTGCGGTGGGGCGTGGCTGCGGCGAGCGCTGCGGTCATGACCGAGGCAACGCGTCTTTGCGACCGGGAAATCACCACAAAACTTCTGAAAGATTGCACAGTTACAAAGCTTTAGAGCGCGTAATTGAGCAATTTAATGGCCAGTGTTTCCGTCGGAATCCAGATGTCGGTACAACGTCGGTATCGCGTCGGTATTGCGTCGGTGCGACCGCGCGCTCAGGTAGGAGTCGATTAACAAAGCGTTCGCAGGAATTAACCTTTGTGAACGCGTGTTCTCAGCTTGGATCGCGCCAACGGTTGACGATCGGATAGCGACGGTCGAGCCAAAACGACCGCATTGTAAGTCGTGCTCCGGGCGCGGATTGAAAGCGTTTATATTCGGCGAGATAGACGAGGTGTTCGATCTTTTTCACCATCGCCCTGTCATACCCTTTCGCCACGATATCCGCGACCGAGGCTTCGTTGTCGATCAACTCCTCAAGGACAACGTCCAGCACGTCGTATGGCGGCAGACTGTCGCTGTCTTTCTGGTCTTCGCGCAATTCGGCGGTCGGCGGTTTGTCGATCACGCGCGGCGGGATGACTTCGCCCGCCGGACCTTTCATCCAGTCGCGGTGGTTCGCATTGCGCCAACGACACGTCTCGAAGACACGCATCTTGTAGAGATCCTTGATCGGATTATAGCCGCCCGCCATATCGCCATAAATCGTGGCATACCCGACCGCGACTTCAGACTTGTTGCCCGTCGTCAGCAACATCTCGCCGTGCTTGTTCGAAATCGCCATCAAGATGACGCCGCGAAGGCGCGACTGGATGTTCTCTTCCGTCAGCCCAGGTTCGGTGCCTTCGAAGACTCCCTCCAGAGTATGGTTAACGGCCTGTACAGGATCCTTAATAGAGACCGTGTCGAGCCGTGTTCCAAGACGGCGCGCGACTTCGCCCGCGTCATCCAGCGATGCCTGCGAGGTATACTTCGACGGCAGCATGACGCAGCGGACATTTTCGGGTCCAAGCGCATCAGCGGCGATCGTCGCGACGATCGCGGAATCGATGCCACCCGACAGTCCGAGCAGCGCTTTGGTAAAGCCGGTCTTGCGAAAATAATCCCGCAAGGATTCGACCATCACGCGGTAATCCTGCTCCCACTCGTTCGGAAACTGTGCGATGGCGCCAGGCATCGCGCGCCAGCCTTCCGGGGTCTCTTCGAAATCGACGTGCGCGATCGTTTCGTCGAACGCAGGCAAGCGCATCGCAAGCGCCCCGCCGGGGTTCAAAATGAAGCTTCCGCCGTCAAATACCTGATCATCCTGGCCGCCGGTCATATTAAGGTAGATTAACGGCAGGCCGGTTTCGACCACCCGTGACACCATCTGGTTAAGCCGCGTTTCATACTTGTTTCGATAGTAGGGGGAGCCGTTCGGCACGAGCAGAATCTCGGCGCCACTTTCACCCAGAGCTTCGGACACATCCTCGTGCCAGGCGTCCTCGCAAATGGGTGTTCCAACACGCAGAATTCCCAGATCATATGGTCCTGAAATGGGGCCGGGTTCATATAGACGCACCTCGTCAAAGACGGTCTCATTGGGCAGGTGATGCTTCAAGACCTGACGCACCAGCCGCCCGGACTTCAGGACATGATAGGCATTGAATAACTTGCCGCCCTGCAGCAAGGGACCGCCAATTCCAAGCGCCGGACCATCTGCAGTTTCGGCCCTCAAGGCGTCGAGATGCGCCATTGCATCGCGGGCAAACGCCGGTTTCATCACAAGATCTTGAGTGTTGTACCCGGTAATGAACATCTCTGGCAGCGCCACGAAGTCGGCCCCCGCCGCACGACCTTCTTCCCACGCAGCCAATGCCTTAGCCTTGTTTCCAGCCAAATCTCCGACTGTCGGGTTCAATTGCCCGAGCGTGATACGGAAGCGGTTTGTCATGCGCAGTCTCCATGCCCAAAGCGTGTCTTAGCAGAGATGTGCCGAAGGGAAAGGGTTGGCGCGTGGGAAAAGCGTTGCGAGCGACGGGTCGCTCCACTAGATTTAGTGAACCGAGCGCATAAAAAGAGTGGAACCGATCGTGGCAAGACGACTGAGGCTAAAGCTGGTGACGACATGTGCAGTGATTGCACTGAGCGGTGCCGCATGGGCGCAAGACAGCCAGGTAATCACCAAGCAATACGACGATGGCGGTGTATACGAAGGGACGTTCCGGGACGGCAAACAGCATGGCACCGGCACCTACCGGTTGCCCAACGGGTATGTCTATTCCGGCGAGTGGCAGGATGGCGAAATCCGCGGTCAGGGACGCGCTGAATTCCCTAACGGATCGGTTTACGAAGGTGAATTCGCGGCCGGCAAACCCGAAGGGCGCGGAAAGATCGTCTTTGCTGATGGCGGTACCTACGAAGGTGACTGGAGCGACGGCAAGATCAACGGCCAGGGCGTGGCCAATTACGCGAACGGCGTGAAATACGAAGGCGGCTTTGTCGATGCGCTGCACGATGGTCAGGGCCGCATGGAAAGCCCGAACGGCTATATCTATGAAGGTCAGTGGAACAAGGGCATCCGCGAAGGCACTGGCACGATCCAGTACCCCGACGGCGCGGTCTATGAGGGCCAGCTTGTGCGCGGCGCGCGCGATGGTCGCGGTACGCTGACGATGCCGGATGGACTGGTCTATGTGGGCCAATGGTCGAACGGGCAGATCAACGGCACGGGGTCGTTAACGCAACCTAACGGTGACGTTTACGAAGGTGACCTTGTCGACGGAAAACGCCAAGGCCAGGGCCAGGTGATCTACGCGAACGGAGATATCTACGAAGGCACTTTCGAAGCCGACCGCCGTCAGGGCCAGGGCACATTTACCGGCACCGACGGCTATGTCTACACCGGCGGCTGGGTTGATGGACGGATCGAAGGCGAAGGTCAGGTCACCTATCCCGACGGGTCAGTTTACACCGGCACATTCAAGGACGATCTGGCGGACGGCACTGGCAAGATCGTCTACCCCGACGGCAACACCTACGAAGGCACCTGGATCGCCGGGGTGATCGAGGGCGAAGGCGTCGCCACCTACGCGAACGGGCTGGTCTATGAGGGCGGCTTTATGGACGCCAAAATGCACGGTCAGGGCAAAATGACCTTCGCGGACGGCTATACCTATGAGGGCGGCTGGATCAACGGGCAACGCGAAGGCGAAGGGGTTGCGACCTACTCGGATGGTACGGTCTACGTGGGCGCTTTCGTTGCAGGTCAAAGACAGGGCCAAGGCAAAATCACCATGCCGGACGGCTTCATTTACGAAGGTGAATGGAACGCTGGTGAAATCGACGGGATGGGCGTCGCGACTTATGCAAACGGGGATGTTTACGAAGGCATGTTC
The DNA here is from genome assembly GCF_900184815.1 of Boseongicola aestuarii. GTDB lineage: Bacteria > Pseudomonadota > Alphaproteobacteria > Rhodobacterales > Rhodobacteraceae > Boseongicola > Boseongicola aestuarii. The sequence continues at coordinate 47,360 of NZ_FXXQ01000007.1, forward strand.
GTGCGAGGGAAACGTCAGGGTACCGGCACGATACGCTATGCAAGCGGTGAAGAACGCAGCGGATCCTGGGAAGATGGCGCGCTGACAGATAGCAATTAAGCGGTTTAGACTTCACCCTTTCTTAAATACCAATCCAACGCGTCAAACAGGCTTGCCGCTCTCCAGATCTCGCAAGAACGCATCCGCTTCGCTGAGGATTGTTTCGCGCTTGTCTGCGTTCATACGGTCCCAAGTCCGGTACATGTTGCCCATCCGGGGATTGTCGGAAAACCGGCTGCGATGCCGGTCGAGGAAATGCCAGTAAAGCAAATTGAACGGACAGGCCCCCTCGCCCGTCTTGGTCTTCACGGAATACGCGCAGCTTTTGCAATAGTCCGACATCCGGTCGATGTAATTTCCTGATGACACATAGGGCTTCGAGCCGACCACGCCGCCGTCGGCGAACTGGCTCATGCCGATCGTGTTCGGGGCTTCGACCCATTCATAGGCATCGGCATATACGGCAAGATACCACTCGTGGACCTCATGCGGATCTATGCCCGCCAATAGGGCGAAATTCCCTGTCACCATAAGGCGTTGGATGTGATGGGCATAAGCCTCGGTGCGGGTCTGATCGATAGCCTGCGACAGGCACAGCATCTTCGTTTCACCGCCCCAGTAAAGCGCAGGCAAGGCCCGACCATGACCAAGTGCGTTGCGCGATGTATAGTCCGGTCCCTCGTGAAAATAGATGCCGCGCACGAACTCCCGCCAGCCGATGATCTGCCGGATGAAGCCTTCGACCGCATTCAGAGGGGCATTGCCGTCCAGCCAGGCTTGCTCGGCGGCACGGCAAATTTCCAGCGGCGACAGCAAACCGGCGTTCAGATACATCGACAGGATCGAGTGCCAGAGGAATTTTTCGTCCTGCAGCATCGCATCCTGATAATCCCCGAATTTCGCCAGCCCGCCCTTGATGAAATGCGTCAGCGCACGCCGCGCGTCCGTTGTCGTAACGCCAAACCAGAACGGGCGCAGCGTGCCGAAATTTTCGGGGAACCGTGCCTCGACCAGATCAAGCACCTCGTTTGTGATCTGATCCGGCGTGAACTGCATCGGTCCCGAAAAATCTACGCTTCCTGACGCGGGCTTGCGGTTATCGTGGTCGAAGTTCCACTTGTCGCCCGCTGGCTTGTCGCTTTCCATCAGCAGCCCGGTCTTGCGACGCATATCGCGGTAAAACCACTCAAGCCGCAACTCTTTGCGCCCTTCGGCCCAAGCCTCGAACTCGGCGCGGGTGGCGACAAAACGGTCATCTTCCTTCTGCGTCACCTCAAGCGGAGTCTCGTTCAGATGACTGATCAAACGCCATTCGCCGGGTTCCGTCGCCACGACTTTCGACGTTCCGTGACGCTCGGCGGCTGCCAGAAGGGCCGCACCGATCGATGCGTGAGGTGCCGCATCGTCAAGCTGGGTATAGTCCACGGTCCAGCCATCGTCGCGCAAGGTCTGTGCGAAATGGCGCATGGCCGCAAACAGAAAGGCGATCTTCTTGGGGTGATGCGGAACATAGGCCGCCTCGTCCGCCACTTCGGCCATTACGATGATATCGCTGGATTTATCGGCGGATTTCAGAGCGGCGACGTCCGGGCTAAGCTGGTCCCCAAGGACCAAGATCAGACGGCTCACCAAGGAATCTCCTGCCCGGCGTAGTCAAAGAATCGGCCGGTCTGCGCGGGACCGAGGCTTTCGATCACCCGCACCAGATTTGCCGCCGCTTCAGCCGCAGGAACCGTTTTGTTCCGACCTGCGTATTTCGCGGTAAAGTCGGTTTCGACCGTGCCGGGATGCAGGCAAACCGTAGTCGCCTGCTTGTGCGTGCGCTTCATTTCAATGGCCGCGCCGTGGATGAACTGGTTCAGCGCGGTCTTGGACGCGCGATAGCTGTGCCAACCGCCGATCCCATTGTCCCCGATCGAGCCAACCCGCGCCGACAGAGCCGCAAAAACCGAAGGTGCGTCTTTCGGAAGCAGTCTAAGTCCATGTTTCAAAACGAGCATCGGACCAACGGCGTTGACGCGAAAGGCAGCCTCCATCGCTTCGGACGAGACCTCGCGGACCGCTTTTTCCGGCGCGTGGCCGCCGGGCTCCAATGCGCCCGTGGCGACAAAAATGACGTCGAAGGGGCCTTTCAGTTGATCGAGCGCGGCTTCGATGCTGGCCTCATCCGTGACGTCCAGACCGTCGGCGCGGCGAGACAAACCTGTCACGTCATAGCCTTTGGTCCTGAGTTCCAAGGTAACGGCCGTTCCGATCCCGCCGGAGGCCCCTATGACAAGTGCGCGCTTCATGGGCTATCAGGTAGCCGCCGCAGGCCGGGCGTCAACGCGGACTTTTCAGATCGGATGCCACGTGCTTACGTGGTCCTGACCGAGGGGGGCTTCATGAAGCATCGTAGCGATTTTCCCAGAAAAGTTGTGGAACGGCCGGATCAGCGCATCGCGATGCCGGATGGGGTTGAATTGTCGGTGCGGATTTGGCTGCCCGAAGACGCCGACGCAAACCCCGTCCCGGCAATTCTGGAGCATCTGCCTTATCGCAAGCGCGACGGGACAATCGCGCGTGATGAGCTGACCCACCCCTATTTCGCCGGGCATGGATACGCCTGCATTCGCGTCGATATGCGCGGGAACGGGGAGTCTTCTGGGTTAATGGAAGATGAATATACGCTAACGGAATGGCAGGATGCGGTTCACGTCATGGCGTGGGTACGATCTCAGCCCTGGTCGACGGGTGACTGGGGGATGATGGGGATTTCCTGGGGTGGCTTTAACGCTTTGCAGGTCGCGGCGTTAAGACCTGAGGGCTTGAAAGCCGTGATTTCCCTGTGCTCGACGGTCGATCGTTATGCGGATGACATCCATTACAAGGGCGGGTGCATGTTGGGTGAGAATCTGGGTTGGGCGTCTCAGATGCTGGCCTATTCCTCGCGCCCGCCGGACCCCGAGGTTGTCGGTGAGCGTTGGCGCGAAATGTGGTTAGAGCGGCTGGCCGCGCAGCCTTTCTTGCTGGAGCCGTGGCTGACGCACCAGCGGCGCGATGCCTATTGGAAGCATGGCTCGATCTGCGAAGATTTCGGGGCCGTTGAGGCGGCGGTTCTGTCAGTCGGTGGCTGGCACGACGGCTATCGCAATACCCCGGCGGCACTGGTGGCTGGGCTTTCTGCGCCGGTGAAAGCCATCGTCGGACCATGGATCCACAAGTATCCCCATTTTGCCTTGCCAGAGCCGCGGATCGGGTTTCTGCAAGAGGCCCTGCGGTGGTGGGATCGTTGGTTGAAAGGAGCTGAAACTAGTGTTGAAGATGATCCCGCCCAGCGCCTTTGGCTGATGGATTCAGTGCCGCCAAAGCGCTGGCTGGACACCAGACCAGGGCGTTGGATTGCCGTGGACAAGCCGGTGCCGGTTCAGAATTTCCCGTTTGGAGATGGCACGTTAGGCATGACCGAGGTCTTTTCGGCGGAACTTGATTCACCTCAGAACTGCGGGGCTGGTGCGGGCGAGTATTTCCCTTTTACCTTTGATGAGGATTTCCCCGGAGATCAAAGCGACGACGATGCGATGTCGGCCTGTTTCGATGGATCTGCCTTGCAGGAGGTGACGGATATCGTCGGCGCACCAGAGGTGACCTTGCGGCTTACTCCTGCCGCAAAAAGCGGTCAGCTTGCGGTGCGCTTGGTGGATTTGCGCCCCGATGGAAGTGCGACTTTGATCACTCACGGCTTTCTGAATTTGCGGCATCGCGCCTCACATGCAGCGCCCGAAGATCTGGTGCCGGGGGCCGAGATCGACGTGCGCATCACGCTTGATCAATGCGCCTATCGCCTGCCAGCGGGGCATCGCCTGCGGGTTGCGGTTTCTACCTCCTATTGGCCGTTCATATGGCCCGGCCCCGAGGCGGGGCGCGTGACCTTGACGGCCGGCGCTCTGGCCCTGCCGGTGCGCCCGACGGCGCAAGGCGACGAACTCACCTTCGAGCCGCCGGAGGCCGCGCCGGCATGGAAGGCGACCACGTTGCGCGCGCCGTCGTTGACGCGGGACAGCGATGTGCTGGAAGACGGAACCTCGGTCATAAAGGTTACCACCGACAACGGCGAAATGCGCGATGACACGCATGGTTTGGCAACGGGCTCGATCTGCGTGGAAGAATGGCGCATCCATCCCGACGACCCTTTGTCGGCGCGAGCTCAGTTCGACTGGGTCGAGACAATGCGCCGGGACGACTGGACGGTCGAGACGCGATGCCATGCGTCGCTTTGGGCAAGTGGCACGACGTGGCACGGCCGCGCGCGGATCGAGGCATACGAGGGCGAAGTCTTATGTTTTGATAGGGATTTTCGGTTCGACATTCCGCGCGACGGGATTTGATTGTTTCAAACAGTTGCTATTTGCGCGCCGCTGCGCCTAATCTTCGCATGAGATCGGAAAGATATCCGGCACCACCAGGGAGACTTCAATGCACCCCATTTTGACGACGGTGCTTCAGCGATTGGCGCTTGGTGTCCTGACGCTGTTCTTCGTGTCCGTGATCATCTTCAGCTCAATTGAATTTTTGCCAGGAGACTTCACCGAAGCTGTACTTGGGCAAACCGCGACGGAAGAGACCGTGGCCGCCTTCCGGCGCGAACTGGGGCTCGACCAGCCAGCATATGTGCGATATTTCGACTGGATCGGGGCGCTTGCTCAGGGTGATCTGGGGACGTCCTTCTCGGGCCGTGCTTCATCGGGCATCGACCGGTCGCGTCCGGTGATTGATCTGGTCGGGCCACGTCTTGAGAACACGCTGTTTCTTGCGACGATGACAGCAATCATCGCGGTGCCTCTTGCGCTGACGCTGGGCATTCTGGCGGCCCTGTATCGCGGGTCGATCTTTGACCGGGGCGTGAACGCCGTCACTCTGACGACGATCGCGATGCCGGAATTTCTTGTCGCCTATATCCTGATCCTGTTTCTTGCCTCGCTGAACCCGATCTTTCCGAGCCTTGCCAACATCAACGCCGACACGCCCTTCTGGGAGAGGGTCTATAAATGCGCCCTTCCTGCGATGACGCTGACGCTGGTGATCGTCGCGCATATGATGCGGATGACGCGGGCCGCGATCATCAATCTTCTGGCCTCGCCCTATATTGAAATGGCGCGGCTCAAGGGACTGTCGCCGCGCAATGTGATCCTGACCCACGCCCTGCCGAATGCATGGGCACCAATCGCCAACGTCGTAGCCTTCAACCTGGCGTATCTGGTCGTGGGCGTGGTCGTGGTCGAGGTGGTGTTCGTCTATCCCGGCGTGGGGCAATTGATGGTCGATGCGGTGACGACGCGCGACATTCCCGTCGTTCAGGCCTGCGCGTTGATCTTTGCCGCGACCTACATCGTCTTGAACTTGTTGGCCGACATCATTTCCATCGTCACTAATCCAAGATTGTTGCACCCAAGATGACCGATGCCCCAGAGACATATTCCGCCAAGGACGAAGTCGGACAGGTTCGGGCGCGACGCTCGCGCCGCGAACGCGTCTGGATCGAACTGCGCAAGGCACCTCTGACCGCATGGTTCGGGATGATCGTGATCGCCTTTTATGTTTTTGTCGCGGTATTCGCCGATGTTCTGGCACCATATGGCGAGGCTGATAGTTCGTTCGGTGCGTATATGCCCTGGGGTGACGGTCACGTGTTTGGCACCGATCAGATCGGGCGCGATATTTTCAGCCGGATGATCTATGGCGCACGCAACACGATGGGGATTGCCTTTGCGACGACCTGTCTGGCGTTTTTGATCGGGGGCGGGTTTGCCCTGATGGCCGCGATCAGCCGGGGCTGGGTGGATCAGGTGATCAGCCGGTTCGTGGATGTCCTGATGGCAATTCCGTCATTGATTTTCGCGCTGATGCTATTGTCGATTTTCGGCTCGTCCATTCCGGCGTTGATCATGATCATCGCGCTGCTGGATTCGACGCGGGTGTTCCGTTTGACCCGCGCTGTGGCGATGAATGTGGTCGTGATGGAATATGTCGAGGCTGCGAAGTTGCGAGGGGAAGGACTTGGCTGGATCATGCGGCGCGAGATCCTGCCGAACATCATGCCGCCGTTGGTGGCAGAGTTCGGGTTGCGGTTCAGCTTCGTGTTCCTGACGATTGCTGCCTTGAGCTTTCTTGGCGTGGGCATTCAGCCGCCGACCGCAGACTGGGGGTCGATGGTGCGCGACAATGCTTCGCTTATTCAGTTTGCGCAGTACGATTTTAAGGCCGGGTTGACGCCGCTATTGCCGGCGGCTGCAATCGCACTGCTGACGATTGCAGTGAATTTCGTGGTCGACTGGTTCCTGATGAAGACCAGTGGGTTGAAGGAATGACGACTGGTGCAAGTTTCGGATCGCTTTTGCGATCCGACCGGCTGGGGGCGCTGCCCCCAGACCCCCGGGATATTTGAGGGCCGATAATGAGCGAAGACCTTTTGCTGCATATGAAAGACATCGTGATCGACGGGTTTTCCGACGAGCAGTGGCATCCGATCATCAAGGGCGTCAGTCTTGAGTTGAAGCGCGGTGAGGTGCTTGGGCTAATCGGCGAGTCCGGGGCGGGTAAATCGACCCTGGGCCTGGCGGCGATGGCCTTCGGGCGACCGGGTATTCGTTTGACCTCGGGTGAGATCTGGTTCGATGGCAAGGATTTGATGAAGATCTCGGAGGCCGAGCGGCAGGCATTGCGCGGCTCGCGGATTGCCTATGTCGCGCAGTCGGCGGCGGCTGCTTTCAATCCTGCGCATCGCTTGCTGGATCAGACGATCGAGGCAAGTCTTGCCCATGGAGTGAGGTCTGCGGCGGAAGCCGCGGAGGACGCCAAGTCGCTTTATGCGGCGATGGATTTGCCGGATCCGAAAAACATCGGTTTCCGTTATCCCCATCAGGTGTCAGGCGGGCAGTTGCAGCGCGCGATGACCGCGATGGCCATGTCGGCGCGCCCCGATCTGATCATTTTCGACGAGCCGACGACGGCTTTGGATGTGACGACGCAGGTGAATGTTCTGGCCGCGATGCGCGAGGCGGTGGACCGCTTCAACACGGCAGCGATCTATATCACGCATGATCTGGCGGTCGTCGCGCAGATGGCGGATCGCATAAAGGTCTTGCGTTATGGCGAGGAAGTCGAGGAGGCCGAGACGCAGGAGATGCTCTCGAACCCGAAGGAAGCCTATACCAAGTCGCTTTGGGCAGTGCGCTCGATCCAGAAGCCTGCCGAAACCAGCGACGATTACGTTCTGGAGATCAAGAACGTAACGGCGGCTTATGGTACGGTGCCGGTTTTGCACGACGTGTCGATTTCGGTGCCGCGTGGCAAGACCGTGGCGGTTGTGGGCGAGAGCGGGTCGGGCAAGTCGACGACGGCGCGGGTTGTGACGGGTTTGTTGCCGCCGAAAGAGGGCGCGGTTCTATTCAACGGCACACCGTTGCCGCCGGAGTTGAAGGGGCGCTCGAAGGATCAGTTGCAGCGAATCCAGATGATTTATCAGATGGCCGATACCGCGATGAATCCGCGCCACACCGTGCGCGAGATCATCGGGCGTCCGGTCGAGTTCTATCTGGGGCTGAAAGGTCGCGCCGTGGATGCGCGGGTGTCGGAGTTGCTGCATCTCATCGAGTTGGATGACAGTTTCCTGGACCGCTATCCCGGCGAATTGTCGGGCGGGCAGAAGCAGCGGATTTGCATCGCGCGTGCCCTGGCAGCAGAGCCTGAGGTGATCATTTGCGACGAGGTGACGTCCGCTTTGGATCAGGTGGTGCAGGAAGGCATTCTGAAGCTTTTGATGAAGCTTCAGAAGGAACTGGGCATTACCTATATCTTTATCACGCATGATATCGCGACGGTGCAGGCCATTTCCGACGAGATCGTCGTGATGTGGATGGGCAAGGTCGTCGAGCAGGGTATGAAGGACGAGATCATGCAGCCGCCCTATCCCGAATATACCGAGTTGTTGCTGTCGTCAGTGCCGACGATGGATCCGGGCTGGCTGAAGGGGGCTGTGGCGGCGCGCAAGGAGTTGTCGATAGCCGAGCAGACCGGCGAAGCGTGAGCCGGACCGCCCGTGGACGGACACGGCCTGCGACGCTTTGGATTGGTCCGCGACTCAGCGTCATCGAGCAGTTGTGTCTGACGTCGTTTGTGCGGCTTGGAATGGAGCCGGTCCTCTATAGTTATGATCCGGTAGAGGGCGTGCCGACTGGTGTTGAGGTCAGGGATGCGACGCAGGTTTTGCCGCGTGAACGGGTCTTTCTGAATGACGAGCGGCAGTCCTATGCGCCGTTTTCGGACGTGTTTCGGTATAGGTTGCTTAGGGATACGGACTTTTACTGGGTCGATGCGGACATTTATCTGTGCCGTCCCTTCCCGCGTGATTGTGGATATCTATTTGGGTGGGCGCAGGGGATGATCAGCAATTGTGTACTGGCCCTGCCGCCGCACTCACCGACGCTGGTCGCTCTTTGTGACGCGTTTGAGCGGCCAAGCATCGATCTGCCGTGGATCCGGCGTTTTCGTGAAGCCATCCGAGATAGGGCGAATGCGGACGGAACCATTGATGTTGCAAAGCTGCCCTATAAAGCGCTTGGGCCCCTGGCGTTGACCTGGCTATTGAAGCGCCACGGCGAGGTGGGACGTGCCTTTGATAACACGCTGCATGCTCCAATTGATCCCCGTCATGTACTGAACACCTGGCGCCGCGCGCGACAGCGGGTGCGACGTAGCAATCCCTATGCGATCCATCTCTATGGTTCTGCTCAGCACCGTCAAATGGAGGTCAGAAACTGGGACAGCATTCCCGAGGACAGCTATCTGGCGCACCTGTTGAAGGCAGAAGGGTTTGGTCTGACGTTCTATCCGGACGGACCACGGCTCGAAGAGAAATGACCCTTCGCGACGCGCGGGGCTTTACTTCGTGAAATCGCGATTCTATCGTTTCGCCTCATGAGCAAGATCACACATACCCCTGTGAGCGACCGTGCAGTTGCGCGCGCGCTTGGCTTGCTACTCCTCCTTAGCCGCCTCTGAGCGTGCCTTTAGGCGCGACCGCTCAGAGGTGACCCCGCGCCACGAAATGCTAAGGAAAAAGTGAGAGACCCCATGAATACCAAGACCGTTTCGCAACCTGCGGACAAGAACCACGTGTTGATCTTCGACACGACCCTGCGTGACGGCGAGCAATCGCCGGGCGCAACCATGAGCCATGCCGAAAAGCTGGAGATCGCGTCCCTGCTCGATGAGATGGGCGTGGACATCATCGAGGCCGGATTCCCGATTGCTTCGGACGGTGACTTTCAGGCGGTGAGTGAGATCGCCAAGCGATCGAAAAACGCGGTGATCTGCGGGCTGTCGCGCGCAAATTTCAAGGATATCGACCGGTGTTGGGAGGCCGTGCAGCACGCCGCGCAGCCCCGAATCCACACATTTATCGGCACCTCGCCCCTGCACCGGGCCATTCCGAACCTCGACATGGACGAAATGGCCGAGCGTATCCATGACACTGTCACCCACGCGCGCAATCTGTGCGACAACGTGCAGTGGTCACCCATGGATGCGACGCGGACCGAATGGGATTATCTCTGCCGCACGGTTGAGATTGCGATCAAGGCCGGTGCCTCGACGATCAACATTCCCGACACCGTGGGCTATACGGCGCCGCGTGAAAGCGCCGATCTGATCCGGCGTTTGATCGAAACCGTGCCGGGGGCGGTCGACGTGATCTTTGCGACGCACTGTCACAATGACCTTGGCATGGCGACGGCGAACGCTTTGGCGGCCGTTGAAGGCGGCGCACGCCAGATCGAATGCACGATCAACGGTCTGGGCGAACGTGCGGGCAACACCGCCCTGGAAGAAGTCGTGATGGCGATGCGGGTTCGAAAGGACATCATGCCGTTCACCACGGGCGTGGATGCAACCAAACTGATGCATATTTCGCGGCGGGTGGCGACGGTCTCGGGTTTTGCGGTGCAGTATAACAAGGCCATCGTCGGCAAGAACGCCTTTGCCCATGAAAGCGGCATCCATCAGGACGGAATGCTGAAAAACGCCGAAACCTTCGAAATCATGCGCCCCGAGGACGTGGGTCTGTCGGCGACGAACATCGTCATGGGCAAGCACTCGGGGCGGGCGGCGTTGCGTTCGAAGCTTGAGGAGTTGGGTTTCGAGCTGGGCGATAACCAGTTGAAGGACGTCTTTGTGCGCTTCAAGGCGCTGGCGGATCGCAAGAAAGAGGTGTTCGAGGATGATCTTCTGGCGCTGATGCGCGATCAGGAGTCGGGCGATGCGCATGACCGCATTCAGGTGAAGTTCCTGCGGGTGATCTGCGGAACCGAGGCCCCTCAGTCGGCGGATTTGACGCTGACCATCGATGGCGTTGACAAGCAGACAACAGCACAGGGCGATGGCCCGGTGGATGCGACGTTCAACGCGGTGAAGGCGCTGTTCCCTCATGAGGTCAAGTTGCAGCTTTATCAGGTGCACGCAGTGACCGAGGGCACCGACGCACAGGCGACCGTGTCGGTGCGAATGGAGGAAGAGGGTCGGATCGCGACAGGTCAATCGGCGGACACGGATACGGTCGTCGCTAGCGCCAAGGCCTATGTGAACGCGCTGAACCGGCTATTGGTGCGCCGCGAGAAATCCGCGCCCGACGCGGACGTCAAAACGGTGAATTACAAAGACATCTGAACTTTCGCGAACAGGCCGGTGTAAAACGCCGGCCTGATTCCATTTTGGCCGCCCATTTTGCGCCTCAATCCTGAACTGAAATTAAGCAAGATCCGGTGATTGAACCGGTTTCGCGAAACAGTCCCTGAGCTTGCCCCGGCACCATTGCCATTGCAGCGCCAATCATCGAATTTTCGGTCAAACTCTTGCCACATTCTCGCCTTATAAATGTCTCATGCCGCATGTGTCCCGCGGTGGTTTGTAAAGTAACGAGTTAAGGTTTTTCGAGAATGTACGGTTATCCTGCACGCATTATTTCTGTGATTTTAACCGCAGCCGCTCTCACCGGCTGCGGTTCTCCTTCCGAAATCACTAGGTCTGCAAGTGTCTTGCAGGTCCCTCAGGCAGAAAGCCTCTCTGTTGTCGCGCGTCAGTTTCAGAACGACGCGCCACATACGATTTATTTTGGATTTGACGAAGATACGCTGGATGCCGAGGCAATGGCCCGCCTTGACGCGCAAGCGGCATGGATCATCGACAACGCCAACGTCAAATTCCGCGTTTACGGTCATGCTGACCGCGTGGGCAGTGCTGAATACAACATTGATCTTGGCCTGCGTCGTGCAACGACCGCCGTGGCCTACCTTGTTGCGAAGGGTATCTCGCAGGACCGTCTCGAAGCGATGGTCTCGCTCGGCGAGGACGCACCTGCGATCGAAACCCAGAACCGCGAACGCGCGAACCGTCGCGTGGTCACCGAGGTCTTTGGCTTCGTGACCCCGGTGCCGACAAACGTCGCACGCAACGGCATCACGACAGTTTCGATTGGCGATCCCGTTCCGACCGGCACGCCTGTTCCGACCGGTGGACCGGACAGCAATGACCCAACGCCGACCACAGGTCCGGCGCCGACAGGTCCGACGCCAACCGGCCCGACACCGACAGGTCCGACTCCTTCTGGACCCACGGATCCGGAACCGTCTGACCCAACTTCATCGGATCCGACACCTTCCGATCCTTCGCCAAAGGGTAAGGCCAGCTCCAAGAAGGGCAAGAACCCGAACTCGGGCCGCGGCAATGGCGCTGAAGGCGGCGATCCAGGCAATTCGGATGGTCACAATAACGGCGGTGATTTGGACTAATCATAAGAATGCTCTGGACGCAGAAGACGGTTACCTACGGGGCCGCTGCGTCTGCTGGGTGGGGCAAGGGCGCGAACCGGGTGGGGTTCGCGCCCTTATTAATTTGCCGTAAGCCGATGATCAGGATGCACCTTGCGGCAAGGCCGCGCGAGGACTAAACGAAAACCGGACAATTCAGAAAGACACGACGATCATGACATACTGCGTGGGCCTTTTGTTGAATGCGGGCATTGTCTGCCTGAGCGACACACGAACGAATGCCGGTTTGGACAATATCTCGACCTACAAGAAGATGTTTACATTCGAAGCCCCCGGCGAGCGGGTCATCGCGATCATGACCGCGGGCAGCCTTTCGGTCACGCAGACCACCCTGGCGCGTCTGGACGAGGCCGCAATGGACATCGAAGCCACGCCGGAGACTTCGATCCTATTGGCACCGAGCATGTTGCAGGTCGCTGAAATCATTGGGCAAACTCTGGCTCGCACCAGTCAGGAGGTCGCTGGGCGCCTTGGCGGAAGTGCTGCAAGTGCCTCGGCCTCAATGGTCGTCGCCGGCCAGCGCGTCGGCGGGGCGATGCGGATGTTTCTGATCTATCCCGAGGGCAATTTCATCGAAGCCACCCCCGACACCCCTTATGTGCAGATCGGCGAGCACAAATACGGTAAACCGATTCTCGACCGCGTCGTGACGCCGGATACGTCGCTGTCGGATGCCAAGAAAGCGGTGCTTCTCAGCATGGATTCCACCGTGCGGTCGAACCTGAGTGTTGGTATGCCTCTGGACCTTGTGGTGATCGAGAAAGACGCCTGCCGCATCTCGGAATCCCGCCGCATCGGCGAGCGCGATCCCGTCTTCCGCGAGATGAGTGTCGCCTGGTCCGTGGCGCTGAAAGACGCGTTCAGCGGCATCAAAGTCTAGGCGTCGTCGCCACCGAGAAACGCCAGCGTCTTTGCAAAGAACTGCTGGCGTATTGCCGGCGCCTCCATCATCAATTCGTGCCGTCCGCCTTCGATCCATTCAAGCGACCCCGACGGCCACTTTTCGTGCATCAGGATCAGCGACTTGCGATCGATCACTCCTTCGCGGGTTCCGGCGATGGTCTTGACGGGCAGCGTTGGAAGAGTGGCCGCGCGCAGGGCTGCGGCTTCGGCGATCGCCGTTTCGAACCAGTGCACCGTTGGGCCACCCAGCGAAAACGCAGGTTCGGCCCTTGCCTGGCGTTCCATGTATCCCCAGGTCTCGCGATCGGTTGTCAACAGGTTGTTTTCAAAACTGGAATCGACAACGTATCCGCGCGGACTGGTGCCCGGTATGGTATATAATTCCTTGCCGAAAAGGCGCGCGATGCCAGGCAGAACCAGAGCGATGGGACGCAGATTCGGGATAACGAAGATCCCCCACATGGGCGCGGAAAAGATTGCCTTTTCAACGGGTAAACCATTGATCAAAGCGCGCAGGCCGATGGCACCGCCCATTGAGTGGCCAATCAGATACCAAGGTTTTGGCAGGTCGACTTCTTCCGCCATCGCCACAAAGGCTGCGACATCCATCTGGTAGTCGGCAAAGTCGTCGATGTGGCCAAGCCGGGCATCATCGGTCACGCGGTCCGACAAGCCCTGCCCGCGCCAGTCCATCGACAGGATCGAATAGCCCGCGTCGGTCAGATCGCGCGCAACGCGCCCGTATTTCTCGAGATATTCCGTCCGTCCGGTGAACAGCAGGATACTGCCCCGAGGGTCTTTGGCCGACCAGTAACCGGCGCGCAGGCGAAGGCCATCCGCCGCGCGCGTCCAGATCGCCGTGGCTTCGGGCCCTTCGGAAAGCGCCGTATCGAATGGGGCGATGTCGCTCAGGACAGAACCGAGCCAAGCCGCATCGCCGCACCCATGTCGCCATCGACCTTCAGGCGACCGCCCATGAACGCTGCCGTCGGGTTCAGTTCTCCGGCAAGGATAGATTTGAACGTGTCGGCGTCGGCCGTCATCGTCACGTCTGCTTCCGCGTCTTCAGCGCGCGCGCCGTTGGCGTCCATCATGATCGCGCCCTCGTCTTCAATAACGAACTTCGCGGTTCCGTCGAAGCCACTTGCATCGAGTTTCTCGTTCAGCTTGGCGACGGCCTGTTCAATCATATCGCTCATGGTCTTCTCCCGGTTTCGTGACGTGACGGGGCTGGCATTTGCCGCGTCACACGCTAGTATTTCCGATGTAATGCGACGTTTAGCTCCATACCTCAAATGTGCCGTTGCGGCACTAATCGCAAGTCAGGTTTTCCTGACGTCTGCGCAGGCGCAGGATGGCGAGATCGAAGCCTTGCTGGAAGGGCTGAAAACGGCTGACGCCGTTTCGGCCGCCCAGATCGAGAACCGCATTCAGGCGCTTTGGTCGCAGTCGGGTTCGGACGCCATGGACCTTTTGTTCGAGCGTGGAATGACGGCCATGTCCGAGGGCGACTTCAAGACGGCGGTGCATCATTTCTCGGCGCTGATTGATCACGCGCCTGACTTTGCCGAGGGATACAACGGGCGGGCCACAGCTTATTTCCAGGACCAGAAATACGGGCTGGCGCTTGAAGATATCCGTCGCACTCTGGCGTTGAACCCCCGTCATTTCGGAGCGATGTCGGGGCTGGCGATCATCTTTGAAGAGATCGGTCAAACCGAGGGCGCGCTGGCCGCGTGGCGCGAGGTTCAGCGTCTGCATCCCAATCGCGAAGGCATGCTGGACTCGATCCGGCGGCTGGAAAGCAGCCTTGAAGGTCGCGACACCTGACACCGGCCACCGGACCTTGCGGCCCGGGGTTGAGTCGGATCGGGATCAGGCGGCGTCCAGAAGATCCGTCTCGGGATCCACGTCGTCATCGTCTTGTGGCACATCGTCCTCCATCAAACCGCGCGGCGGCAGGAAGTCGGTAAGCAGGATTTCGATTTCCTCCAATTCCTCCGTGTAGGATTCCGACGGTCGGGAACCTGACCCGCCCAGTCCGAAGATCGACAGCAGTATATCGAAAAGCTTGGACAGAATTGCGCCGACGCCATCGTCTGCGGGTGCGGCGACCGGGGTCTCCTCGGGCGCTTCTTCTTCCTCGTCGACGGGTGCGTCGTCCTCTTCGTTCTCGTCGTCCCGCTCGGTGTCAGCCGCCTTGGCATAGACCGGATCGAGCGCCGAAAGGTTGCCACCGTTTTCGGCAAGGAAGGTGATCTCAACTTCTTCAAGGGCGCGGTCCAGAAGAAGGACATTGCCGATCTCACCGGCGAATTCCCAGTCAAGGTTGTCGTTGTCGCCCATCCGAGTGCGGGTCGAGGCCCCTAGAACAAGGTCTTCGGAATTGCCCGACATGCCTTCCGGAAAGCCGGTGTCCGCATCGAGCAGTTCGCCGTTCAGATAAAGCCCGATCTCGTCGGCCTCGAAGGTGAAGGCGACGTGGTTTTCTTCGCCCGCCGCGATCTTGGTGCCGCTGTCGTAGAGGTATTTTTCGCCTTCCTCGCCCTGAAACCGCACCTTCAGCACGCCGCTTGCAGTGATGTAGGCTTTCATGTGGCCGCCGTCGCCAAAGCCTGAATGATCCTTGGACAAAAGCGCCTGATTTTCGCCGTTGCCGGGATCGTCAGCCGTGAAGGTGAAAGACCATGTACCCTCGCCAGTTGCCTGTGCATCGGTGTGCGGGATCTCGATGGGACCGTTTTCGGCGTCGAGGTCGCCCCCCTCGTGAGCAAGCAGAACGTTCGGTGCCTCAAGCCCGTCAGGGATTGCGCTGTCGAGATCCAATGCGCCGCTGTTGTACCAGTCGTTCGAAGAATACTCCCAAGGACTGTTGCCGACCGGATCCCCTTCGACATCTCGGGTGTCATATCCGTGGTGCAGGTCTTCCCCACCCAGATCGATCTTTTTTGTGTCGCCTGTCGGGGCAAGCGCTTCATGCAACTCGTCCACTGTTTCTACCATGCCATAGGCCACCTTGGCGTTGGTTTCGATGTCGCCTTCTTCGACCCGGTCGCCGTGCACCACGATATAGCCGAGATAATCCTCGTCATGCGCGCCGCCGCCCGCACCCTGTTGCGAGTAAAGCGTGATCAGCGACACCGCGTCGTCGGCCACACCGTCGCCATCTGTGTCGATGGTCTTGTAGTCGACCTTTATCTGCGTGGTGTGGCCCTTGATCGAGATCTTGTCCTCGTCGGCGTTGTAGTCGCCGATCACGTCGATCCCGATACCGTCGACCCAATGGTCATGGATATAGGTGTTTTCGCCTGCGACACCCATCCAGTCGATGGTGCGGTCGTCGTTGACGTGCTCGAGTATGATGTCCTTCTTACCATTGATGTAGGTTTCGAACTGGAAGGTATCGCGCCCTTCCCCGCCGATCAGAACGTCGTCGGCCTCGATCTCTTGGTCGATCCAATCAACGAGTTTCAGATATTCGTAGTCGATGGAATTTCCATCGGGGCGTGAGGGATCGTCCAGCACCAGTTGACCGGCACGTTGTTCACCCGCGTCGCCGCCTGAAATCAGCACATCGTCGCCGCTGCCGCCTTCGAGAAGGTCGTTGCCGCGACCACCGTTCAGAGTGTCGTTGCCGGAGCCGCCGATCACGTGATCATCGCCGTATCCGCCCTGAATATTGTCGTTGCCGCTGCCACCGTCGAGCGTGTCGTCACCGGCCCCGCCATCGATGGTGTCGTTGCCGCCCATGCCAGAGATGACATCATTTCCAGCAAGCATCGGAGCCGGGCCCGATGAACTGGTGAGGGCTGCGCCCGGGCCGTTCTCAAAGAGGTCGGCGACCTGGTCGGCGTCCAGCGCATCTTCGGATGTGAAGCCACCCCAGACGCCGAAGTCCGCGATGCCGCCTTCGAATTCGTGGCGCAGGTCTTCGTCGTCCAGCGCAAATTCCTGTGCCGTGTCGTTAAGGTTTGCCTTGTAGCTGTCTGCTCCAAAGACCCAGGGCTCATCGTTTTGGATCAGGTATGCTTCACTATATGCGCCCGGTGTCGCGACGTCGCCCTCGACCGCAGACCATGCCCGGTCACTGACGGCGTCGCCGTTCAGATAGACGGTAACGCCGTCGTCGGTGAAGGACACGGCCAGATGGGTCCAGTCGCCTTCGGTCAGAATTTCGCCGGTCGTCCAGGCCTTGTTCGAGCCGCCGTCGCCTTCCGCCATGCGCAGGAACAGACCGCCGTCGGCTGTGTGACCAAGACGGAAGTGCCCGCCGTCGACCGTGCCGGAGTGGTCTTTGGTGACGAACATCGACTTCTCGCCAAGGTCATCGGGGCGCACCCACATGGCGATTGTGCCCTGACTGAAGTTCATCGAGGCGTCATGGTCGAGGAAGGCGAAATTGTCTTCGCCATTGAAATAAAGTGCGCCGTCGGGCGAGCCGTCGGGGCCTGTCGTCGTGGCATCTGTATTCAGCAGCGCCTGGTTTTCATAGAGCGTGTAGGCTTTCACCTCGCCTCCGCCACGTGCGTCGGAATAGGCACCTTCGTCGCCTTCTGCGAAGCTCCAGAACCCGAGCGCACCGGGCAGGCCTTCCGGGGCGTCCGCCTCGGGTTGGCCGAGTGTGTTCGCGCCTGCGTTGCCGGTAATCGTGTAGTCCGGGGCGTCCTCAAAGCCGAGCGGGTTGAAGGGGTCGCGGGTCAGGGTCGGGCCTTCGTCGTGGGGCGGGCTTTCCAGCATGTCTTCGGAGAAGTTGGTATTCCCGAAAGCGCCTGCCGGGTCGCCGGTGACCGCACCGGTGTTCTCGGTTCCCATGCCATTGTTCGTGGCTTTGGTCGCGCCCTCTGACGGGGTTCTGGTGTCGTAGCCTTTGTATTCGACGCCATCCACTATGGTGATCTTTTCGTCGCCTTTCGGGTCAAGCGCCTCCACAACATCGGCGTAGCTGTCGACGATGCCGTAAGTGACGTTCGCGTCCGTCTTGATGTCTTCCTTATTGACCAGATCGCCGTGGACGATGATCTGCCCTATCAGGTCCATATCGTGCGCGCCGCCGCCTCCATGCTGGTTTGATATTACTGTGATGATCGATTCCAGTGCCTCATCGCCCATCACGTCCGCATGTTCGACATAGACGTTTGCCGTGTGGCCAATGACAGCAATACTGTCTTCTTCGGCGTTGTAATCCGCGATGATGTCGATGCCGAAACTGTCGACCCAATGGTCGTGGAGTTCATCGTTCTCGCCCGCAACGCCGGCCCAGTTGATCGAGCCGTCCGCCTGAATATGCTTCTGGATGATGTCGAGTTTAGCGTTGATCTGAGGCGAGATCAGAAAGGTGTCGGCTCATTCCCCACCGATCAGGACATCATCACCGACCAGCGGCTCGTCCGCATACGCCGACAGCTTCTGGAGATCTTCATCCACCTCGCCGTCGGGATCGTCGCGCGTCGGCATGTCGATCGCAAGCTGGCCAATCCGCTGCACACCGGCGTCAGAACGCGAAATCAGCGTGTCGTCACCCGCACCGCCTTCAAGCACGTCCGAGCCGCGCCCGCCATCCAGCACGTCATCGCCGTCACCACCGCGCAGGATGTCGTCGCCGTAGCCACCGTAAAGCTCATCGTCACCGCCAAGACCCTCGATCACATCGTCCGCGCCTTTGCCTTCGATGATATCGCGGCCTTCTGTGCCGGTGCCGTTGATGGCGACCTCAAGGCTGATTTCTCCAAGGAAGAACGAGGGGTGATAATCCTCGACCGGGACCAAAGCCACATCGGCAGGCGGATCTGTGAAGTCGTCGGGGGACTGATAGAAGGCGCTTTGATCGACCGGCAGGCCGTCGATTTCCAGCGACAGCGTCATAGCGCCGCCAGCGTCGAAATAGAGCAAATCGATCGCATAAAGCCCGCCGTCGAATTCGGCAACGCGCGCCGTTTCATCCGTTGCCCGGGTTAAAACGAACTCTGAAAAGTCGACACCACCCAGCTTGAGCTCGAACCCGTCGTCCGACACGACCGCGATTTCGTGCACGCCCGGGGGGATGTAGATGAAGCCCATCAGTGTCAGCGCCGAGGGCCCCATCTCAAGGCTGCCGTTTCCAATCAGCGAGGCCGCGTCGTCTCGCAGAAACTCGGCGATTGTGGTATCGCTTTGCTTGGCGCCATAGGCGATTTCGCTGGTGATGAAGGTGGCGTCCGGGTCGGCTTCTGCGGCGGCGCGGGCCGTGTCCGTATTCCAGATTTTCGTTCCCGGCACGAAGGCCGCGCCAAGAAGGCCGGTGCCTTCGCTTGGAACGCCCGCGACGTCGGTGGTGGACACCGTAGCAGTCAGTCCTTCGGGTGTATCGGCGGATGCTTCGTCGAAATATGCGGTCGTATTCATGTCAATCCTCTCCCGTTTGCGCAAAACCCAAAGGGGCGCGCATCGGTTGTTTTCGTTTGGGACGGCACTCGGATTGGTGGTCCATCCTGTGCGGCTTCGCGGTTCGGCGATGCCTGCGGATGCACCGTGACTCGGTAAATCAAGACTGACCGTAGACAAGAATGTGGCAGGAAAATGGTCGTGGCCCCAGCAATTGGCATGCCGCAGGCGGAATCCCGCGTCTTTCGGCGAAGCTTCGATCTACTACAGTCAGGTCATGGAAATTACATTATTTTTCGTGCCAAAAATGATGGCATTCATTGTTGCGCTTTAAAAACCAAACGCGCTCGGCTGTTTCACTCTTTCGCAAACGCGAACGACCTTGGGGGAAATGCGGCGGATTGGTCCAAAACGGGAAACCGGTTCGTCGGGCCTAAGTCACGTCCGATTTCGGCTGAGCAGGCGCGTCATCCAGCGTTTCATCCAGAAGGATCCGATGCGCGTCGCCCTCCATATCTTCGTACTGATTGTTACGGATCGTCCAGACGAATGCGAGCAGTGCGCCAAGTCCGAGGATCAGCGAACAGGGGACGAGAATGACAAGGATGTTCATCGACTACCTCGCGCGCAGGGCATTGAGGGTGACTGTGATCGAACTGGTGGACATTGCAAGGGCGGCCAGCAGAGGCGAAGCGAAACCGCAAACCGCCAGCGGGATGGCGACCACGTTATAGGCGGCGGCAAAGGCGAAGTTCTGTTCGATCAGGCGGTGCGCCAGTTTGGCGGCCTTCACCGCTTCGGCGACGCTTTCGATCCGGCCCGAAACCAACACGACATCGGCGGCCGAGCGGCTGGCTTCCAGCGCGGTGCCCGGAGAGATCGCGGCGTCGGCGGCGGTGAGGGCTGCGACGTCGTTCAGACCATCGCCGACCATCAGCACGCGTTGGCCCTTGGCCTGAAGGCCCTCGATATAGGCGAGCTTTTCCCGTGGGTCGACGTCGGCGACCACGGTTTCAATGCCCAACTCACGGCCAAGCGCATCGGCTTTGGCGGCGTTGTCGCCGGTCAGGACGTGGATATTTAGGCCCATGTCCTCCAGCGCGCGGATGCCTTCGGTGGCGCCGGGAAGAAGATGTTCGGTGACACGCAAGGGATAGGTCTCGCCGTACTGGAACGCGGTGGCGGCCTCGCTGCCCAGCCAGTCACCGCGACCAAGGCGCACGGTTTGACCCTGGTAGTTGGCTTGGATGCCTGTGCCCGCAATCTCGGTGATATGCGAGAGTTTCGCCGGCGCGATGTCGCGAAGCGTCTTGGCAAGGCTTTTGGAGAGCGGGTGATCCGACTGGATCGCCAGCGCCTTCAGGACCGCCTGTGCATCCGCGTTCAGGGCGTCGGGGGCTGTGAGTGTCGGGCGCGTCAGCGTACCCGTCTTGTCGAAAACGACCGTGTCGATGCTGGCGAGTCGTTCAAGCGCGGTGTCGGATTTCACCAGAAGGCCACGCCGGAAGAGGCCTCCGGTGGCGGCGGCGGCCACCGCCGGAACGGCGAGGCCCAGTGCGCAGGGGCATGTGATGATAAGCGTCGCCACGGCGACATTCATCGACAGGCGGAAATCGCCAGTCATGATCATCCAGACGACAAAGGCGGCAAAGGCGGTGATGTGGACGATGGGCACATAGGCGCGCGCGGCGCGGTCCGCCAAACCGGAATAGCGGCTTTTGGCCCCTTCCGCGCGGGCAACAAGCTGCATGATCGAGCGAAGCATCGTGTCTTCGCCAACGGTTGTGACGGTGGCGGTAATCGGGCCGGTCAGGGTCACGTCGCCGGAATAGAGGGTATCGCCTGCGGCGATGACGATGGGATCGCTTTCCCCGGTGAGGAGGCTTCGGTCGACCTCGACCATGCCGGTCGCAAGGCGGGCTTCCACCGGCACACGCGCACCGGCAGCAAGCCAGATGTCGTCACCAATGGCGAGGTCTGAAACCGACACGCTTTCGCGGGAGTCGTCGCGCAGGACGATGGCGCGGCGTGGTTCCAGCGCAGCAAGGTCTTCGGCGGCGGATCGCGCGGCTTTGCGCATCCGTTGGTCCAGCACACGACCTGCCAGCAGGAAAAAGGTCAGGGATAATGCAGCGTCGAAATAGGCGTGTTTGCCGCTCATACTGGTTTCATAGACCGACAGTCCCAGCGCAAGCAGGATCGCCAGCGAGATCGGCACGTCCATGTTGACGCGGCGTGCTTTCAGCGCGGACCAGGCGTTCTGGAAGAACGGTTGAGCCGAGAACATGGCGGCGGGGATCGCGATAGCGCCGCTGATCCAGTGGAA
The DNA here is from genome assembly GCF_900184815.1 of Boseongicola aestuarii. GTDB lineage: Bacteria > Pseudomonadota > Alphaproteobacteria > Rhodobacterales > Rhodobacteraceae > Boseongicola > Boseongicola aestuarii. The sequence continues at coordinate 68,849 of NZ_FXXQ01000007.1, forward strand.
CAGATCGCGCGTGGCGTCGGCGGCCCCGGACCAGACCGCGACGGACAACAACATCACGTTCATCATCGCGAACCCGGCAACACCGAGGCGCATCAGGATATCGCGGTCGCGGGTGTCGGTGGTGTCGGCAAGGTCGGCTTCGTGGGCCTCAAATCCGACGCCGGCGAGGGCTTCGATCCAAGGGGTGGGGTCAGCGCCGTAGCTGGCAGTCACCGCAACGCGACGCTGTGAGAGGTTCACGCGGGCGGCGTCGATGCCGGGGAGCGCGTTGAGGGTGTTCTCAACTGTACGGATGCAGGACGCGCAGTGGATCGTCGGCAAATAGAGCTGATGCGTAGGCGCACCAGAGCTGCCCGCCTTCTGGTAATCCGCAGGCGAAACCGCGCAGGCTGGGCAAGCGGTTGTCACAGGCCGACCCAGATCACGATGCGCTGACGAAAGAGCGTGCCGTCCGCCGCACGCGCTACAAGGCGAAGGTTCCAGTTGCCGCGCTCAAGGTTGCCAACGGGGGCCACGAAGGCTGTACCATCGTGAAGAAACGCCGGCGTCTGGTCATCGCCCACATGCGTCGCACGTCCCAGCGTGGCCGAGACAATTTCCGGCACGACAGGACCGATCGCGTCATCGACTTTCAGCACCAGATCGCTGCCCTGCAACTCGGCCGCGACCGTCCAGCCCAGCGCAAGTTGTGCGTCGCGGTCGGCGTCGAATTTCTGGCTGGCGACATACGAGTTCTTGGTCTCAAGCCCAGGAAATGTCCCGACCGCCTGAAAAGCCAGCGTCAGGTTCACGGCAATGATGACCGAAAAGCCCGCGGCGAATATCGCAAAGACATGATAGCCTGTAAGTGGTTTTCCAAACATCAGCTTCCCTTCCCGTTGAACACGGTGTCTTCTCCGGCGCGTTCGTCTGTCAGGACGTCTTCGACCCAGAGGCTCAGATCAGTGCGGTCCCGCGTTGAGGCGGGGTCTTGCGGACGCGCGGTCACATAGGTGCGCACGCTCAGTGTTTCGTTTGCCGGCACGATAACATGATTTGGTATGCCGCTGGATTCTTCTACGCCAATCCGCAGGATATCGTCGGAGTCCAGCAGGACCCGGAATTCGCGGTCCTCTCCGGTGAGGTTGCGGATACGCAGCGTATAGGTGTTGCGCACCGAGCCATCGGACAGGGTGACGAACTGCGGATTGCGCACAGGCTCCACCGTCAGCGAGATATCCGAGCGCACGAACAGCGCCCAGACGAGGCCGATGCCGACAAGGCTCCAGATCGCCGTGTAGACCATCGTGCGCAGCCGGAAAACGTGCTGCCAGATGGGGCGTGGCGCCTTGCCCTCGCGTTCGCGGCCTTCGTCGGACAGGGCAAGATAGTCGATCAACCCGCGATCCTTGCCGATCTTTTCCATCACCTCGTCGCAGGCGTCGATACACAGTGCGCAGGTGATGCACTCCATCTGCTGGCCGTCGCGAATGTCGATGCCCATGGGGCAGACGTTGACGCAAGCCATGCAATCAATGCAGTCGCCGATGCCGTCAGCGTTCAGGTGCGGGGTTGGTGCCGGAGTGTTGAGCGGTTTGTTGGGATAGGGTGTCGCCTTATAGCGCGCAGCCCCCGGCCCGGCCTGCGCCGTGATGGTTTCGGCGTTTTCGGCGGTCGCGGCTGCGGCCTTGGCGCGGCGCAGGTTGTCTTTGCCGCGGGGCTCACCGCGCCAGTCGCGGTAGGCGACGGTCAGCGTGTCGTCGTCCATCATCGCGGCCTGGATGCGCGGCCAGGGGCACATGTAGATGCAGACCTGCTCGCGCATGAAGCCGCCGAAGATGAACGTGGTCGCGGTCAGAACGCCAATTGTGGAATAGGCAATGAAGGGTGCTTCGAAGGTGACAAGAGTCACCGCCAGTGTCGGGGCATCGGCGAAGTAGAAAACCCACGCCCCGCCCGTTGCGATCGAGATCAGCAGCCACACGATCCATTTGGTCACGCGCAGACGTATCTTTCGGGCGTCCCAGTCGGCTTTCCAAAGGCGCACCCTCGCATTGCGGTCACCTTCGATCCAGCGCTCAACAAGAATGAAAAGATCGGTCCAGACCGTTTGCGGGCAGGTATAGCCGCACCAGACCCGGCCCAGCGCCGAGGTAAAGAGAAACAGGCCAAGCCCTGCCATGATCAACAGGCCCGCAACGAAGTAGAACTCGTGCGGCCAGATCTCGATCCAGAAGAAATAGAAACGCCGGCCTGCCATATCGATCAGCACGGCCTGATCCGGCAGGTTCGGCCCCCGGTCCCAGCGCAAGAAGGGTGTGATGTAGTAGATGCCCAGCGTGATGGCGAGAATCCACCACTTCAACGTACGGAATTTCCCCTTCACCCGGCGGGGGAATATGGGTTCGTGGGGCGCATAAAGCGGCTGGTCTTCTGACGCACTCATTGCAATTACTTTCCTGTTCGCAGTCTCTACCTAAGATAGAGTCCTTGACCCCTCATTGACCTGTGTCAAAGTGCGGGATGAAAGTGCGCTCCGGCCCCGAAAATGATGCGAACAGGTCCGGGACCGGAGGCAGCCGGACCGTGCCTGGGCGCGGTCCGGTGTCTTTAAGTCGCGCAATGCGACTTATTCGCCGCCACCAAGCTGGTGGACGTAAAGCGTCACCGCTTTGATTTCAGCCTCAGAGAGGCGCTGACCCCATGCCGGCATCACACCAAAGCGCGAGTAAGTGATCGTCTCGATGATCTTGTCGCGCGATCCGCCATAGAGCCAGATCGCGTCCGTCAGGTTCGGCGCGCCCAGTTCCGGGTCGCCCATGCCAGCGTCTCCGTGGCAGGACGAACATTCGCCTGCGAAGATTTCCATGCCGACCGCGGCTGCGGCTGCGTCATGGTCAGAGCCGGAAAGCGACAGGACGTATTCCGCCGTCGCCGCGATCTCTTCCGCGGTGAAGACTTCCTCGTAAGCGGGCATTTCGGACCAGCGGGCATCGAAGTCTTGCTCGTTGCGGATGCCGTGGCGCACGGTGTACTCAATTGCTTCAAGCGAGCCACCCCAAAGCCATGCATCGTCCAAAAGGTTGGGATAACCCGCCGCCTGAACACCTGCTGCGCCCGAGCCGTGGCACTGCGAGCAGTTGGCACGGAACACCGCCGCACCACCAGCCACACCATACTGGTGCGCAGGGTCGGTGACCGCGAGAGTTGAAAGGTCCGCCGATGCAAGCTGCGCCGATACTTCGGCGTTCTGGGCTTCGACGGCCGCGATATCCACGGCGACTTCGGCACGCGTTGAGAACCCGAGCACGCCTGCGGTTGCGCCCTGAACCAAAGGCCATGCCGGATAGGCGATCGTATAAAGAATGCCCCAGACAATGGTGATATAGAAACACCAGAGCCACCAGCGCGGCAAAGGGTTGTTCAGTTCCTTGATACCGTCCCAATCGTGGCCGGTGGTGTCGACGCCTGTGACTTCGTCGTGGTGTAAATTGTCAGACATCAGAGCGCCTCCGGCATGTTTTGGGCGGTTTTGGAACCGCGGACCGCGCGTGGCCCGTCGGTATCTTCGGCAAGCGTTTCATTGCGAAACGGGATATCCGCGATATCGGCGTGGACGCCCTTGCTGCCGGGGCGGAAAGCCCAGGCAATGGCACCGACGTAGAAGATCACCATCGCCAGCAGAACCCAGCTATCTGCAAGTTCGCGCAGGAAAGAATAGGTATCCATGTGTCCAATCCTCCCTTAGCGGCTTGCGTCTGGCGTGAAGGTCGAAAAGTCGACCAGCGTGCCAAGCATCTGCATGTAGGCGATCAGCGCATCCATTTCGGTCAGGTCGTCCTGACCGTCAAAGTTGGACACCACCGCGCCCGGATATCGCTCGACCAGACCATCCCAGTCCCCTTCGGGATCAGCCTGAACGCGGAAGTCTGCGCGGGCCGAGGCGATCATCTCGTCAGTGTAAGGCACACCGACAAAACGATGGGTGCTGAGAAGATCGTCGATGTGCTCACCGTCAATCTTGCGATCCAGAAGGAATGCGTATTTCGGCATCACGCTTTCGGGCACCACTGACTGCGGATCGGTGAAGTGATCCACGTGCCATGCGTCCGAGTAGCGTCCTCCGACGCGCGCAAGGTCAGGCCCTGTGCGCTTGGAGCCCCACTGGTGCGGGTGGTCGTATTTGCTTTCGGCCGCCAGTGAATAGTGGCCATAGCGTTCGACCTCGTCCCGCATCGGGCGGATCATCTGGGAGTGGCAGACATAGCAGCCCTCGCGGATGTAGACATCGCGCCCCGCCAGTTCGAGCGGCGAGTATGGCCGCATGCCTTCCACGTCCTCGATGGTGTTCTCAAGATAGAACAGAGGCGCGATTTCGACGATGCCACCGACAGTGACGACCAAGAGAGAGCTGACCAGAAGAAGGGTCGGGCTTTTCTCAAGGATGGTGTGTTTGCTGAGTATGGACATATTGTTCGCTCCTTTACTCTGCCGGGACGCCAACCGGGGCGGAGACCTTTGCGCCTCCCCGGATGGTCATCCACATGTTCCAGACCATGATCAGGGCACCGGCGAGGAACAACACGCCTCCCAGTCCACGGACCACATACATTGGGAACTTGGCGCTGACAGTGTCGGCGAACGAGTTCACGAGGAAGCCTTGCGCATCCACTTCACGCCACATCAGGCCTTCCATGATACCCGTGACCCACATCGATGCCGCGTAAAGGACGATACCGATCGTGGCGAGCCAGAAGTGCCAGTTGATGGCGCTCATTGAATACATCTGCGCGCGACCCCAAAGCTTTGGCGTCAGGAAGTAGAGCGCGCCAAAGGTGATCATGCCGTTCCAGCCAAGCGCGCCGGAGTGGACGTGACCGATGGTCCAGTCAGTGTAGTGCGACAGCGAGTTCACCGCGCGGATGGACATCATCGGACCCTCGAAGGTCGACATGCCGTAGAACGCAAGGCTGATCACCATCATGCGGATAATCGGATCAGTCCGAAGCTTGTCCCATGCACCTTGCAGGGTCATCAGACCGTTGATCATCCCACCCCAGCTTGGCATCCACAGGATGATCGAAAAGACCATACCCAGCGTCGACGCCCAGTCAGGCAGAGCGGTGTAGTGAAGGTGGTGCGGACCTGCCCAGATATACAGGAAGATCAGCGCCCAGAAGTGAATGATCGACAGCTTATAGCTGAAGACCGGGCGGCCAGCCTGCTTGGGCACGAAGTAATACATCATGCCCAGGAAGCCCGCAGTCAGAAAGAAGCCCACTGCGTTGTGGCCATACCACCACTGGGTCATCGCATCCTGCACGCCAGAGAAAACCTGAACCGATTTCGAGCCCCAGATCGTGACCGGGATCGACAGGTTGTTCACCAAGTGCAGCATGGCAACCGTAATGATGAAAGACAACAGGAACCAGTTGGCGACGTAGATGTGCTTTTCCTTACGCTTGAACAGCGTGCCAAGGAACACCAGCAGAAAGGCGACCCAGACAATGGTCAGCCAGATATCCACATACCACTCAGGCTCGGCGTATTCCTTGGATTGCGTCGCGCCCAGAACGTAACCGGTTGCGGCCAGGACGATGAAAAGCTGATAGCCCCAGAACACGAACCACGCCAGATTGCCGCCCCAAAGCCGCGCGCCGCAGGTGCGTTGCACGATATAGAACGACGACATGATCAAAGCGTTGCCACCAAACGCAAAAATCACCGCACTTGTGTGCAGCGGACGCAGGCGGCCAAAGTTCAGATAGGGTTGAGCCCAATCAAAATTCAGAACCGGAAAGGCCAACTGGAAGGCGATGACGACGCCGACGAGGAAGCCAACGACCCCCCAAAAGCCCGTCGCAATCACGCCTGCGCGGATCACACCGTCCATATAGCCCGACGTGTCGACAACGGGTGCCGGCTCGTCGAATTTTCGCAGGATCGAAATAAACAGCCCTGCAGAGATGAGCATGATAAGGACGGCATGGACCTGATAGGCCAGATCCTGTCCCCAGTTGGCGGCCAGTGCCGCGACCAGAGCAATCAGCCCCAGTATCGTAAGCTTGAATGTGTTCAGCATAGTCCTGTCCCGGATTTCGCGTCTGGTTCGACGCAGATCTGTTCGCCATTGTCGGATAGGCGGCCAGCACGCCGCCCGCTTTGATCTCGATCAAGAGGCGAAATTATCGCACCACATGAACCGCACAATCGGCGTGCCGGACCACCCAGGCGGCGGTCGAACCCAGCAACATGTCCGAAAAGACCGGGCGGTGAGAGGCGATGACAATGCAGTCGGCGTCGTTCTCGGCAGCCCATTGCGTGATTGCACGACCCGCCGAGCCATGAACCACCGTGGCGGCTGCATTCTCGACCCCGGCCGTAAGTTGCTTCATGCGCGTGTCGATTTCTTCGCGGCGCGCATCGATAGTCGTCTGTGGGATAAGATCCACCACATAACTTGGCACGTTTTCGACAACATGAATAAACGTTATGCGTGCGGCGTCATCGGCAAGCGCCTTTGCGACGCCGATTGCGCTGGTGACGTCTTTGTCTTCGTCGAAAGAAACGGGAACGGCAATATTCTTGTACATGGGAGTTCTCCTGTCCGCTGTTGTTGCAGACAGTATGGTGCCCATGCGGTCCGACCGCTTTGACAGAGGTCAAATGAGGTTTATTCGCCGTCCCCGACTTCTGCCGCCAAAGCCGCAACATCGGGTACGAACACCGACCGCGTCCCGTCCAGCGAGATCAGGCCATCCTTGCGTAGCGCAGTGAACTGACGGCTGACCGTCTCGATCGTCAAACCAAGATAGGTTGCCATCGTTTCGCGCGACAATGGCAGCTCAATGCGCACTTCGTTGGCAAGGGTCTTTTCGGCATTCGCCACCGAACGATGAGCAATCAACAATAGGAAACTCGCAATCTTTTCGCGTGCGGTCTTGCGGCCCAAAAGCAGCATCCAGTCACGCGCCGCGTCCAGATCGTCGAGTGTCATTTCCAGAAGGCGCACTTGCACATGCGGCATGTTCACCAGCAGGTTCTCAAAGGGCTTGCGCCGGAAACAGCACAAGGTGACCTCAGTCACGGCGGTTACATCATGGGCCACGGTGTCGCGTCCGGGGCGACCGATGAAATCCGATGGCAGCAAAAGCCCGACGATCTGCGTGCGCCCGTCTTCCATCGACTGCGACAGCGTCGCCGTGCCGGAAACAACGGACGACAGGACTTCCAGCGGATCACCACGTAGCGCGATCGTTTGCCCGGCTTGATAGGTTTTGTAGAACTTCACCGAATCCAACAGTGTCAACTCGTCCGAATTCGCACGCGCGCACACCGCCCGGTGGCGAACAGGGCAGGACGCGCACTTGGTGTGCGATCGAGCTTGGGTTTTTACATCTTCATCCAGCATAGCGCCATTGAAGCAGCTATTGGGCAAATTGCAAGATGCCGAACGCCGGGAAAGCTCTGAAATATATGAGTTTTCGCACGTGCGACATCAGGTAACAGCGTCGGTTTCGCTTGCATTCCACAGGACGGGTCAAAAAATCACGATTCGGCCGTTTTCTGGTCAGCCGCGCACACGCTCCATTGCCGGATCATAAAGCGCAGGCGCAACCACCTTCGCTGCGACCATCGCACCAAGGCTATCGACGTGCAGTCCCTGCCCGATACCCGCGCAGTCGGGCGTCACGAAAGCATAGGCGATGTTCTTTCCAACCCGGTGCCCCCACCCCCCCGAAGTCACGGTGCCAACGACCTGTCCGCCCACGATAACCGAAGCGCCACCATGGGCGGGTGCATCGGTGGTGTCCAGTATGAGGGTGACCAACCTGCGCTTCGCCCCGGCATCAGCCCGCCTGGCCAAAGCGTCCTTCCCGACGAACGAAGGCTTTTGCATCTTAACGAAACGATCCAGCCCTGTTTCAAACGGATCGAATTCGGTCAGGATATCCGCCTTCCAGTGCAGGTATCCCTTTTCCAAGCGCAAAGACTCAACGGCAAGAGCGCCGAACAGCTTCAGCTTATGTGCCTTGCCCGCCTCCCGCAGCGCTGTGTAGGCCGCATAAAGCGAAGCGTTCGGAACGTGGATTTCATAGGCCCGTTCACCGGAAAAGCTGACCGACATGACGGTCGCCGGAGCGTAACCAATGAAGCACTCGCGCACCGACAGCCACGGGAAGGCCAAATCCGACCAGTCGCCCCGCGACACCGATTGCAGCACCGCCTGCGCCTTTGGACCTGCCAGAACAAGTATGGTCTGATCGTTGGTCAGCGACCGGATCCGAACGTCTTCCTGCAGGCCGATATGCTGCGTCAGCCAATCCATGTCATGGAGCTCCGACGCCGCCGCCGAGCCATACCAGATGCGGTCCGGCCCCCGTTCCGACGCGGGAATATTGGCAATCGTCGCCTCGGCTTTCAGCATCCCGTGATGATTGAGAAGATAGACAAGACCGACACGCCCCGAACGCTTGGGAAGCGTTCCGCAAACCATCCGGTCAAGGAAACTCTGCGCGTCGTTGCCCGTGATTTCAAAGCGGTTGAAGCCGTTAACCTCGGTTAATCCGACCCCGTTCTGCACAGCCGCAATTTCAGCCGCAACCACGTCGAAGGTCTCGTCGAACCGGAAGCCATGCGTCACGTGGAACTCAGGCGTCGGCTTGAAATACTCCGCGCGCTCCCATCCGTTCACCACGGTGAATTCCGCGCCTTCCGCCGCCAGAACCGACGTCAGCGGCGTGGTCTTTGCCATACGACCAGCGGGGCGATGCTCGTTCGGGAAATGGAACCGGAACTCGTTCTGATAGTCCTCGATGGCCTTCAGTGCCGTCAGTTCGACGTTGGTGTGCCCGGCAAAACGACGCGGGTCGATGACCCAAGTATAATAACAGGCTTCACCGTGGACGATCTGTTGCGCCAAGAGCCAGCCGTGTCCGCCGCCCTCGCCCAGACCAGCGCGCAAGCCGATGATACAAAACGCATTTCTCTTTCCCGGGATTGGCCCAACCAAAGGCGCACCGTCGATCGTATAGGTGATCGGGCCATTGACGACGGTGTGAATTCCCGTCTCCATCAAGGCTGGCATCCGCGCGAATGCGCCTTCCAGCACATCCGTCACGCGGTCAAGATCGTCCGGGCAAAGCGCATTGACGAAGTGCGGGTCAATGCCGTCCATGCCCCATGTCTTGCAGCCCTGTTCGTAAAACCCGACCAGCAAGCCGTTCTTTTCCTGCCGACAGTAATAATCGCTGATCGGACACCTGAGAAGCGGCATCCGGTGGCCCGCGTCGCGGATAGCGGGGATTTCTTCTGTCAGGAAATACTGGTGCTCCATCGACGCAACGGGATGCTGCACGCCCATCATCGCGCCGACCTCGTTGACCCTGTATCCACCCGCATTAACCACGATTTCGCAAGCGATATCGCCGTGCTCGGTGTGGACCGTCCAGCTATCGTCCTTGTGCTGCGTCAGCCCCGTAACGGGGGTGTTGCGATAGACCTCGGCCCCGGCTTTGCGCGCGCGGCGCGCCAAGGCCTGACACAATTGCGCGGGGTCGATATCGCCGTCGTTGCCGTCCCAAAGCCCACCTAGCAGGTTGTCCGTTGAAATCAGCGGATGACGACGCGCGCATTCTTCGGCGTCGATCACCTCGAATTCGACATCCATGCCGCGCGCCATCGACGCAAAATGGCGATAACCCTCCATCTGGGCCTCGGTATTGGCCAGTCGAATGCCACCATCACCGTGATGATAGTTGATCGGATACTCGGGATCATTGGCCAGGTCTTTGTAAAGATTGATGGAATGGGTCTTGAGCCCCACCATCGTCTGGTTCATCCCGAAATTTGTCACTTGCGCCGCCGAGTGCCAGGTCGTGCCCGATGTCAACTCGTTACGCTCGACCAGAACGACATCGCTCCAGCCTTCCTGCGTCAGATGATAAAGCGTGGAACAGCCTGCAATACCCCCGCCGATCACCACCACCCGCGTTTGCGTCTTCATTGTCTGCTCCCCTACGTCCGAGGGGAACAGAACATGAAGCAATGCGCAAAAGTCAAATTATTTTACGCGCGTAAAATTATTCGAAGGCCTAACCCGCTATGTCCAAGACAGGTTCGGCAGAGCTCGGCACCGGCACTTCGGACCACTCCAGATTGCCCTCGTACCGCCAGGCCATCCGACCAGCGTCGTCCAGCGCAAAAAGATAGAGCCAGCGATTGTCGAATAACGCCCTCACTCCGTCGTGCCGCCTGAGAATGTCGGTCATCGCTTCGCGTGGCGCTTCGATGCAAACCGACAGGCGCACTGGTTCATGGACGTATCTCTCGCCGTCATGCACCGACTGCAGCGGCAGTCCGGCCCGCATAATGCCGCCGTTGCCTTCAACCACACCGATCCCGCCCGTGACGTTGTGCAACAACTTGTTGCCCGACCCGAACAAAGCCGGAGCAACCGTAGAGCCATAATATTGCAGGCTGATCCAGCTTGCGACCACCACGGGCGCCGTCATGATCAGTTCAAGAACGCCGAAGCTCGTGTCCTGTTTCCAGTCGTAATCATGTAGAAACGCCCGCCCTTCCAGACTTTTGCCCGCGGTCCGGCCCCGGGGTGCGGCGACAAAGGCCTTGCAGCCAGCAAGCGCCCATTCAGGCCGCGTTTCGGCCCAGTCCCGCGCCCGAAGCGCGATGTCTTCGTCGCTCGCCGCACGCGGCAAACGCAGGGACCGCTCGGCACGGGTGGCCTTGCCCGCCTGCTCGAACCAGGCGACTGCGTGGGCGATATCCTTGGCGTGCGGCGCATGTGCGTAGTCGTCCTTATAAAGCGTCACCGTATCGGTCGTTGTATCGTGCAACGCCCCAACGAAATGCGTATCGGCCGGGATGTCGATGCCATGGGCGACCAAACCCTCGCGCACATCGCGCTCATTCAGCAGCCCCGCCAGCAGGCGGGCATTCACCTCACCGGAATACCCGCCACAAGCACCGCAATGCAGCCCACTGGCATGGGGGTTGTTGACCACGTTCGCCCCATGCCCGGCGATCACGATCAGGCGCGCGAAATTCTGCGTCAGAGACATCGCCCGCAGGACCGTATTGGCTGCGACGGTGCGCGTTTCCAAATCCAGCGCCGGGTCCAGCCTTGGGGCCGGATCGTTTGGCGGGCTGTTTGGCGACATGTTCAGCGCGTCCTTCACCAGCTTGCCCGCATAGATCGGGCCGGTGGCCTCTACAAAGGCAAAGGACGAAACGGCGGCCAGTTTGAACCGACCCCATGCGCGTTTTGCACGGGCCTGAAACCGCGCTGTCTGGTCTGCCTCGGCAACCGAAACATCGCCGGACACACTGGTGATGCCGGGGTTCAGCAAGACCGGAAGACGCTTTTCAACGACGTCCGAGGCAAACCCTCTGTGTGCTGCTGTCAGACCAAAGAAGCCTGCAAAACCCAGCGTTTGTATCTTGGGCGAGGTCGCTTCAAGCGCGCGTCGAAAGACCTCGGAACGGACGTCGATGCAGAACGCAGCCTGTAGCGCGGGGCGCGACACCTTGGCTTCGGCCAAGGGCGCGGCGAACGTCTCGGCAAGGTCACGCTGGGTCGCGCGCTCGGCCGCTTCCTGCAAAAGCGCGTCGATTACAATGCTCTCGCATGGCTGCAAGGGGCGGGCGTGTCCGGCCCGCGTCTCTGCCCAGAGAGATTCAATCTCGGCTTCATATTGGGTCAGCAGGGCTTCTTCCCAGATGAGCCGGATGGCCAGAAAATCTGTAATGGTCGCGTCATCAGACCCGGCCAGTTCGGCCTCCCAAAGCTTGTAGCGGGCGACCTGCGACCAGCCACCGAAATCCAGCAGCGCCTGATGGAAATAGGTTTGCAGCATAGCCTCGCTCAGCCCAAGCCGGGCGGCACTGCGCGCTGTCGCGGCTTCGGCCGTCTCGGGCGCATCATTCACGAATTGCGCAAACCCTTTGAGGCCGGTGATTTCCGGGGTCAGATCATGGGTCGCCACTTCGCGCCACGCCGAGTAAGCGCCGCGCCCGCGCGGGGCTGCCCAAAGCGCCTGCCCTTCGTCGAAATACCCCGCGGCCCAGACGCCGAAGCGTTCTTTTAGAATGCCTGGCCAGTCGATGCCCGAAACCTCGGCCGCAAGATGCGAAACCATCGGCAAGACCGGCGCGGGGTTGGATTCGGCTTTCGCCGCATCGCGTAGGGTTTCGGGAGTCATACCCTCAACTCCCGAGGCGGCAATGGCGTCCTCGAGATCTGTGTCCGTGATCGTCCCATCAGTTAGTTTGGCGTCATACCAGGCGCGTGGCATCGTTACCGCTGTTCCGGAAATCCGGCCAAGGCGCGCGCCGACATCGGCCAGCATTTCGCCGGTTTGGCCTAGGAAAGGGTTCACCGCCACGGACGAGGCCAGTGGCCAGACCGGCGGGATCGCGCGTGCTGCGAGGTCACAGGCAGCAGCGAGCGTCTTGCTGCGAAGCTTGGGGGATTTTTTCATGACGAGACCTCATTGTCTTTGGGTGCCTTTATGTGTGTGCCGACTTCGCCCGACCATCCGCCAAGCAGTTTGTCGAAGACCGCGTTGGCATAAAGGCCGTTGGACAGGTGCACGCGCAGACCTGCCGCCGCTGGGTGATAGGCCCAGAGCGGAAACATGCTTTGCGCAATCGCGACCGTTCCGAAGCTTAACAATGCCAGCACGATCAGCGCCCATTCCAGCGGTCCGGGTGCCGGTGTCTGCGGCAAGGTGCCTGCCATCAGCCACTCAACGAATGTTTGCAAAGCGAAATAGCCCGTCGCTGCAGCGACCGAGTAAACCGCCGTGCGCTGTGTCAGAACCCTGGGCGCCGCATCCGCAAGGCCCTGAGCCAACAAGTAGGCAACCCCGAAGATCAGAATCGCGCCCAACGCAATCGCTTGCGGAGATTTGCCGCTGAAACCGAAGATCAGACCGACGACCGCGTAGATCACCAGAGCCAGAAGAAAGGCGCGTCCCACGGCCTTGCCGTTCGGGATCGCAACCGGTCCGGGTCGACGGATCGCGGCGACGCCGTCGACCGCCTGCCCCGAGGCAAGAAACGCGTGCGCCTTGTAAAGCGAATGCGCGACGATGTGCAAAAGCGCCAGCGGGAAAAGCGCCAGACCGCACTGAAATATCATAAAGCCCATCTGACCGACCGTGGACCACGCCAGCGACGTCTTCACCGCCGGTTGGGTCAGCATGACAAGACCGCCGAAAAGCGCGGTGAACCCGCCGAGCATCACCAGGATCGCCAGAACAGCCGGCGACAAAAGCATCACGTCAGAAAGCCGGATCAACAGAAAACCACCCGCGTTGATGACGCCTGCATGCAGCAGGGCCGACACGGGTGTCGGTGTTTCCATCACCTCGGTCAGCCAGCCATGCGTCGGGAACTGCGCCGACTTCAAAAGGGCGGCAATCGCAAGAAGCGCGGCGATCCAGGGTGCGGTTCCAGTTGCGCCGGACGCCCGTGCTTCGGCGAGAATGATCGCGATATTGCCGGTGCCATAGGTCGCCAAAAGCAGGATAACCGCCGCTACCAGGGCAACGTCACCAAGCCGCGCAGTCACCCATTTCTTGCGTCCTGCCCTCTGTGCGGCGACCCGGTCGGGATAATGCAGCAAGAGCCGGTGCAAAAAGAGACTGGTCGCAATCCACGCGGCGCCAAGCTGCAACAGACTGCCCGAGATCACCAAGAGCATGACCGCCGCCAAGGCGGCGCAGAGCCAACCCGTGAAAGGCCCCTGCCGGTCTTCACCGTCCATGTAGGTGGCCGAAAACCGCACCACTACCCAGCCCACGAAGGTCACAAGCAACAGCATCGTCACGCTGACAGCATCCAGCCGCGCCGCCAGTCCCATTCCGAACAGGCCAAGAACCGGACTTGTGCCTGCGCCGCCTGCGATCAGCGCAATCGCCGATACGACAGCCACGCCAAAGGCTGCCAGTGTCGCATACTCGATGGATTTCAGCGTGTCAGTCGGACGCATGGCGGGGCCGCGAAACGCAAGAACCGCGGCCGCAATAAGGGCAATGGGAGCAAGGAACGGCAAAGTGGCAAGTAGCAAGGCAAGTCTCCTGTTTGGTCGGATTGGACCTTTGCGCACCACCTAACAGCCCGCCAATGGAATAAAAAATTCATTGTTTGTTACTTATCGTTCGTATTAATAGAACGTTATGGCGGACTTCAATTATCATCATCTGCGGTATTTCTGGGCCGTGGCCCATGACGGGAATCTCACGCGTACGGCGGAACGAATGAACCTCTCGCAATCGGCGATTTCGGTGCAGATCAAGCAGCTTGAAGACCACCTCGGCCATGCCCTGTTCGAGCGTCGCGGCCGTCAGCTTCACCTGACCGAAGCGGGGCGCATCACGCTGGACCACGCAGATACGATCTTTGCGGCCGGACGCGAACTTGTCGGGACGCTGCGCGAAACCGGGCAAACCCGGCAAACCATTCGTATCGGCGCACTGGCCACGCTGTCGCGTAACTTCCACATTGAATTCCTGCGCCCCATCCTTGGGCGTGGGGATGTCGAAGTCATCCTGCGCTCGGCCAGTGCTGCGGATTTGCTCGGCGCGCTTGAAACACTCAACCTCGATGTTGTCCTGATCAATCAGCCCCCGGCCCGCGATTCCGTCACACACTTCGTGTCGCACCGGCTGTCGGAACAACCGGTCAGCCTTGTCGGTCCGCCCGATCGCCTGATTGCGCCTTTTGACCTCAAAAGCCTGCTGGAAACCCAACCCGTCATCCTGCCGCCCCCGGATACCGGCGTTCGGATCGGGTTTGACGCGCTGACCGACCGCCTTGGCATCCGCCCCCAGATCGCTGCCGAGGTTGATGACATGGCGATGATGCGTCTGCTTGCGCGCGACGGTGTCGGCCTTGCGGTGCTGCCGCCGATTGTCGTGCAGGACGAATTGAGCAGTGGCCGACTGGTCGAAGCCGACCGCCTGCCCGGCATCAGCGAGACCTTCTACGCGGTCACCCTGAAGCGGCGCTTTCCGAACCCGCTGCTGGCGGAACTGCTGGAACGCCCCGAAATCTAAGCGAGAAAATACCGCGCGTGGATCGGCAACAAGGCCGCCCCAAGGGACCGCGCACGACGTCCAACGCGCGCTTGTTCGATCACCGGATTTACAACAACGGTCAGCTTAGAAGCCGCCAGGGCCTTTTGCGTCGCCTCTGTCAGCCGCTCGCACACCGCCGCCGGCATCGCGCCATCAACCAGAATGACCTCGACCTCGACAACTGATGCGATTGTCGTCGCCGCAATCGCAAGACTTTGACTGGTGGTCTTGATCCAGGGCGCAACATGGTCCTCGTAACGCCCCCAATCGTCGATATACGTACGCAAAAGCAGCGGATCGATGCCCGCATCACTCAGAGATTTTTCAAGCACGTGCAAGGACGCGACGTTCAAAAGCTCGGTTGTGCCGCCACATCCATCAGGCACCGGCATCGGTCCGAAGGCCGCCGCGTTTCCAGTGCGGCCTGAAAAAACCTTGCCATTCAGAACCAGCCCGCCGCCGATAAACGCTCCGATAAAGAAATAGGCGAAGTCCGAGAACTCGTTGCCGCGACCGATCAGATGCTCGGCGACGCAAGCCGACGTGGCGTCGTTTTCAAGATAGGTCTCAAAGCCTGTCAGTTCAGTGATTGCAGCCTGCAAATCGAGATCCTGCCATCGCTGCATCTCCTCTTTCGGTGCATTGACGACCTCCAGCCACTCCCAAAGCTTGCTTGGACTGGCAACGCCGATGGCCGAAACGCTTTGACGGGCTGGCGGATGCTTGGCGAAAATCCGTGCGATGCCGTTCTTCAGAAATGCAAAGACCGTCTCAATCGTCGGATAAGCATAGGACGTCGCGACCGTCTCCAGAGGCGCGCCCCCGAAATCAACCAGCACCAACTCAGCCGAACGGCGACCGATGTTCAGACCCAGCGCATTCACGCCGCTCGGGTTCAGCGCAACCGGCACCGAAGGCTTGCCCACCTTGCCCTTGATGGCCGGACCTCGGCACAGCAAACCGTCAGCCTCAAGCGCGCGTGTGATGTTGGAAACCGTCTGCGCGGACAACCCCGAACGACGCGCGATCTCAGCGCTTGGCATCGCACCGTGGCGCCGCACAAAGGACAAAACGACTCGCGCATTCTGATCGCGCAAACCGGATTGGTTCGCTCCGCCTTCGGGATCAAGAATCTGGATTTCTTCGGTCGTCAACGCAGGCCTCCTTGGCGGATTCCTTACGCAAGAGGCCGCTTATGTCAATTTATAAATCACTTTTATTTATTTATTGACCCTTGCACCGAATCAAAGTTACTTACGGGCATCCCGGCGCAAGTCGGCGGATATAAAACCTTTGGGAGGAAACATGAAAAAGCTACTTTTGGGCACGGCCTTTGCAACTTTTGCCGCGGCTGGCGGAGCGATGGCTGACGGCCATTCGACCACCGTTTGCTTGATTACCAAGACTGACACGAACCCATTCTTCGTGAAGATGAAGGAAGGCGCCGAGGCCAAAGCCGCAGAGCTTGGCATGACGCTGAAATCCTTTGCCGGTAAAATCGATGGCGACCACGAGACACAGGTTCAAGCGATCGAAACCTGCATCCTCGACGGCGCAAAAGGCATCCTGATCACTGCGTCCGACACTTCGTCCATCGTCCCTGCCGTTCAGCAGGCGCGCGACGCTGGCCTCGTGGTTATCGCGCTTGACACACCACTGACACCGATCGAAGCGGCTGACGCGACGTTCGCAACCGACAACTTCCTGGCCGGCGAGCTGATCGGCAAGTGGGCTGCGGGCACAATCGGTGACACATCGACCGCGAAAATCGGCATGATGAACATCAACGTGTCGCAGCCGACGGTTGGCGTTCTGCGCAACCAGGGCTTCCTTCAGGGCTTTGGCATCGACCTTGGCGACCCTGCAAAATGGGGCGATGAAACAGATCCACGTATCGTGAACAACGAAGTGACCAACGCCAACGAAGAAGGCGGACGCAAGTCGATGGAAAACCTTCTGACCATGGATCCGGGCGTCAACGTTCTCTACACAATCAACGAACCGGCTGCCGCTGGTGCGCACGAGACGCTGAAAGACTTCGGCAAAGTCGGTGACGTGATCGTTGTGTCCGTCGACGGCGGTTGCCCCGGCGTTCAGAACGTAGCGGACGGAGCAATTGGCGCGACATCGCAGCAGTACCCACTGTTGATGGCGGCACTGGGTGTCGAGGCCATCAAGAAGTGGGCTGACGAAGGCATCAAGCCCGAGCCGACACCAGGCAAAGCTTTCTTTGACACGGGCGTCGCCCTTGTCACGGACAACCCGGTTGACGGTGTTCCGTCGATCACGTCCGCAGAAGGCCTCGAGCTCTGCTGGGGTTAACAGACCTCTCGGGAGGGTGCGCCCGTCGCGCCCTCCCACTCCGGCTACAGACAGACCGGAAGAAATCTGACATCATCAAACAAAATCACATGGCCTGACGGCGCGCCGTCTTGGGGAGGCACTACTATGTCCGAGCAATCAGCCAACACAGACTACGAATCCGCGTCCAGCAATCTTAACGAAACGGTCGCCGAATTCGAAGATACGCGCAAAGGCCTGATCGGGAAGCTGCAGCATGTTCTGCACGTCAACCCGGCCCTTGTCCCGCTGATCGTTCTGGTGGCCTCGATCATCCTGTTCGGGATGCTGGTCGGCCAACGCTTCTTCTCGCCCTTTGCGATGACCCTGATCCTGCAACAGGTGCAGATCGTCGGCATCGTCGCGGCCGCGCAAAGTCTGGTCATCCTGACAGCTGGCATCGACCTCTCGGTGGGTGCGATCATGGTTCTGTCTTCGGTTGTGATGGGCCAGATGGTGTTTTCATATGGCATTCCCGTCGAACTCGCGATCCTGTGCGGCCTGCTTGTCGGCCTGATCTGCGGAGTCATGAACGGATGGCTCGTCGCCTATATGAAATTGCCCCCCTTCATCGTGACGCTGGGCATGTGGCAGATCGTTCTGGCCTCGAACTTCCTTTATTCCGCCAACCAGACCATCCGCAGCCAGGATATCGAAGATACAGCCCCGTTGTTGCAGGTCTTTGGCACCAAATTCCAGGTCGGCGGAGCCACCCTGACACTTGGCGTGATCTTCATGCTCGCGTTGGTCTTCACGCTGTCATACGCGCTGAAACACACCGCATGGGGACGCCACGTCTACGCGGTCGGCGACGACCCTGACGCCGCCGAACTGTCGGGCGTGAACGTCAAGGGCACGCTGATGTCCGTCTATATTCTGTCGGGACTGATCTGCGCCTTTGCCGGATGGGCAATGGTTGGACGCATCGGCTCGATCTCACCCACCGTGGGGCAGCTTGCCAACATCGAAAGCATCACCGCTGTGGTGATCGGTGGTATCTCACTGTTCGGCGGGCGCGGCTCAATCCTTGGCGCGCTCTTCGGAGCCCTGATCGTCGGTGTGTTCACACTTGGCCTGCGCCTGATGGGAGCGGACGCACAATGGACGTTCCTGCTCATCGGACTTCTCATCATCGCCGCTGTCGCGGTTGACCAGTGGATCAGAAAGGTATCAGCGTAATGGAAGCTATTCTCAAAGGCAGAAACCTGGTCAAACGCTATGGCAAGGTCACCGCACTGGATCACTGCGACTTCGACCTTTACCCAGGCGAGATCCTCGCCGTAATCGGCGACAACGGCGCAGGGAAATCCACGCTTATCAAGGCCGTCTCGGGCGCTGTGGTGCCGGATGCGGGTGACGTCTGGCTGGAAGGCAAAAAGATCCAGTTCACCAGCCCAATACAGGCGCGTGAACACGGAATTGAGACCGTTTATCAGACACTTGCCATGTCTCCCGCCCTGTCGATCGCCGACAATATGTTCATGGGTCGCGAGCTGCGCAAACCGGGTTTCATGGGCAAGTACCTGCGCAAACTCGACCGCGCCGCGATGGAAAAGTTCGCCCGTGACAAGCTGACCGAGCTTGGCTTGATGACGATCCAGAACATCAATCAGGCAGTCGAAACCCTGTCTGGCGGCCAACGACAGGGCGTCGCCGTGGCGCGTGCGGCGGCTTTCGGCTCGAAGGTTATCATCCTTGATGAACCCACAGCGGCCCTCGGCGTCAAGGAAAGCCGCAAGGTGCTTGAGCTTATTCAGGACGTGAAATCGCGTGGTATCCCGATCATTCTGATCAGCCACAACATGCCACACGTTTTCGAGGTCGCGGACCGTATCCATGTGCACCGTCTTGGCAAACGCCTTTGCGTCATCGACCCCAAGGATCATTCGATGTCAGATGCCGTGGCGTACATGACGGGCGCGAAAGAACCCGAGCAAACCGCCGCTGCCTGATTTCACCATGACAACGCCATCGGATATTGCCGGAGCGATCGCGGACCGGGCCGAGGCATTGCCCAAGCCGCAACGACGCAATCTGATCGCGGTTGTCGGCCCCCCGGCCTCGGGAAAGACGACCGTCGCGTCAACCCTCCTGCGCGTTCTGAACGCGCGCGGGGTGCCAACCGGGCTGGTTGCCATGGACGGTTTTCATCTGGACAATTCGGTGCTCGATGCGCGCGGCCTGCGTGCGCGCAAGGGTGCGCCGGAAACCTTTGACCTTGCCGGATTCACATCACTTCTTACGCGCTTGGCGGTCGAAGACGAAGTGATCGCCCCGACATTCGATCGCTCCCGCGATGCGTCGATAGGATCGAGTTCGGTTGTGACGCGCGAGATGACGACGGTGATCGTCGAGGGGAACTATCTTTTGCTCAACGAGCCCGGCTGGCGCGATCTGTCAAAGCACTGGACACTGTCCGTCATGCTGACGGTGCCGGTCGATGAACTTGAACAAAGGCTCATCCAGCGCTGGCTGCAATTCGGATTCTCCGAAGACGGCGCGCGTACCAAAGCCCTCGACAACGACTTGCCAAACGCCCGGCGAGTTCTGGAAAACAGCCTTGCTGCCGACATGACGATTGCGGAGTAATGCCTCAGATCGCGGGCGCAGCGGCATAGCGAAGATGGCCCGTCTTCATCCAAATCCGCGCGCCATCCGTTTGAGATTCAATACTTAAACGCTGACCTTCGGGCAGTCTCAGCCACGCCCCTTCCCCAAGCTTTTCGCCACTTTCCACCACGGCCCCCGCAAGAACAAGCACCTCTATTCCACCGGGCGCGTCGCTTTCAAACACGGTCTCGGGTGCCAGATGGCAATAGGTCACGACCTCACGCGCATCCCGGTGCAACTCGGCCACAGCTACGCCATCCACAGGGTCAGACAGTTCGTCGACCATGGCCTTGCGGAACTGCCTGCGGTCCTCCATGTCGAACTGCCAGAGCTTCACGAATATCGTGCACCCCTGTTCCGATCCCGGCGTATGCGACGTGGTCGGCGGGTTTCTGACGTAGGTCCCGGCCGGATAGTCGCCGTGTTCGTCCTGAAACACACCTTCCAGCACGATGAACTCCTCGCCGCCCGTGTGCGTATGCGCCGAAAACCTGCTGCCCGGAGCATACCGCACGATCGAGGTTGCCCGCGCAACTTCATCCCCGATCCTGTCTAGCATTCGTCGGTCCACACCCGGCATCGGCGATGCAATCCACGCTGTTTCGGCAGAATTAACCACCACACGCGTGGCAAAATCAGCGTTCAAAGTCATTTCGATCACTCCCATATCCTGTTTGCCGCGAGCGTCACGTCGGACCAAACCTCCCGCACTCTACGAGACACCCGGACAACAAAAAAGGCCGTCGGGCTTTCGCCGAACGACCTGATGCAGAGGATTGGTTGCGGGGGTAGGATTTGAACCTACGACCTTCAGGTTATGAGCCTGACGAGCTACCGGGCTGCTCCACCCCGCGCCAACGGATGTGACTTAACTGTCATCGCAGGGGGCTGCAAGGGCATAACGCCAAAAAGTCGGGCGATTTTCACTACGCTTTGCGCGTCGCATGAATGTGACCGTGAAAGCCCGACCACACACGTGACGCCAGGACTCGAAATGAATGGATCTCAATCCTGGATCGCGGATTTGTGCCAAAAAAGGAGGCCAAATCAGCCGTCAGGACTGAATGCGCGGTACAGCTGAACGATCCGTCAAGGTTCTTGGGTGTCGCCGAGGTGAGAGGGATGCCGCAGAAAACGGCGACGGTGAATTGTTAGCGATCAAAACAAAAGATCTGACGCGCCTGGCAGTGGAAAATGAGCATTTTCGTTTTCGGAAGTCTTCCAGTTGATTGACGGACGACGCTCGATCACGAGGCCAAAAGGCTCGGAGTTCTCTATCTGGGCCCGTACTTCAAGCAAAGCGCAATTAATAACCGGACGATCGACGATAAAGACGCCATGTAGATCACGCAGAGCCAAATTCTGGCCAACGTTTACGATCTGCGATCGGAACAAAGAACGGATAACTGCCATTTGGCGACACACTCGCGGCGAAGTCGTCCAAAAAACAAAAATGCCGCCCCGAAGGGCGGCAGTTTTTATTGATACATCGTCGAGAGATACAAGATGTGTTCCTTACTAGATTTGGCGGTGACCTACTCTCCCACGTCTTAAGACGCAGTACCATCGGCGCGACGGCACTTAACGGCCGAGTTCGGAATGGGATCGGGTGTTTTGCTCGCGCTATGACCACCAAATCAAGAAAAGAACACATCGTATCCAAGTCCCGCAACTAATACGGTGTAGTGTATGCTTTTGATTTGTCTGCATTCTTTTCAGAATGACAGCCAGTCTACTACTGGATCAAATCAAGCCTATCGGACAATTAGTACCGGTCAACTGAACGCATTGCTGCGCTTACATCTCCGGCCTATCGACGAGGTGGTCTACCTCGGTCCTCAGGGATACCTTGTTTTGAGGGGGGCTTCCCGCTTAGATGCCTTCAGCGGTTATCCTTTCCGATCATAGCTACCCAGCACTGCCATTGGCATGACAACTGGTCCACCAGTGGATCGTTCACCCCGGTCCTCTCGTACTAGGGGCAACTCCTCTCAAGTATCCTACACCCACGGCAGATAGGGACCGAACTGTCTCACGACGTTCTAAACCCAGCTCACGTACCTCTTTAAACGGCGAACAGCCGTACCCTTGGGACCTGCTCCAGCCCCAGGATGAGATGAGCCGACATCGAGGTGCCAAACGGTGCCGTCGATATGGACTCTTGGGCACCATCAGCCTGTTATCCCCGGCGTACCTTTTATCCGTTGAGCGATGGCCCTTCCACTCGGGACCACCGGATCACTATGGCCGACTTTCGTCTCTGCTCGACTTGTCAGTCTCGCAGTCAGGCTGGCTTCTGCCATTGCACTCAACGAGCGATTTCCGACCGCTCTGAGCCAACCTTCGCACGCCTCCGTTACTCTTTGGGAGGCGACCGCCCCAGTCAAACTACCCGCCACACAGGGTCCCGGAACCGGATAACGGTCCGCGGTTAGACATCAAGCAAAGCAAGGGTGGTATCTCAAGGATGGCTCCACAGAAACTAGCGTTCCTGCTTCAAAGCCTACCACCTATCCTGCACATGCTTGGCCTGATGCCAATGTGAAGCTGTAGTAAAGGTGCACGGGGTCTTTCCGTCTAACCGCGGGAAGCCTGCATCTTGACAGGCAATTCAATTTCGCTGAGTCGATGTTGGAGACAGCGGGGAAGTCGTTACGCCATTCGTGCAGGTCGGAACTTACCCGACAAGGAATTTCGCTACCTTAGGACCGTTATAGTTACGGCCGCCGTTTACTGGGGCTTCAATTCAGAGCTTGCACTCCTCCTTTTAACCTTCCAGCACCGGGCAGGCGTCAGACCCTATACGTCGTCTTGCGACTTCGCAGAGCCCTGTGTTTTTAGTAAACAGTCGCCACCCCCTGGTTTGTGCCCCCGGATTCCACTTGCGTAAAACCCGGGCCTCCTTCTCGCGAACTTACGGAGGTATTTTGCCGAGTTCCTTCAACATCGTTCTCTCAAGCGCCTTGGTATTCTCTACCAGTCCACCTGTGTCGGTTTAGGGTACGATCTTATAGAGGGGCTATTTCCAGGAACCTCTTAGCAGCCCGTTCAATCCAATAAGGACGAACTACCTTCGAGATCCGTCACCACCTCATGGCCCAGGAATATTAACCTGGTTCCCATCGACTACGCCTTTCGGCCTCGCCTTAGGGGTCGGCTTACCCTGCTCAGATTAGCTTTAAGCAGGAACCCTTGGACTTTCGGCGACAGGGTCTCTCACCCTGTTTGTCGCTACTCATGTCATCATTCTCACTAGTGATCTCTCCACCGGATGGCTCACGCCCCGGCTTCACAGAAAACTCCGCGTGTCCAATCCGCCTCGAAAGACGGTAAGGACACATGGAATTATGTCACACTACGCTCCGCTACCACGTACGATAAATCGCACATCCTAAGCTTCGGCTCATGGCTTGAGCCCCGTTACATCTTCGCCGCAAGACAACTTATTTAGACCAGTGAGCTGTTACGCTATCTTTAAAAGATGGCTGCTTCTAAGCCAACTTCCTGGTTGTTTTGGTCGTCTCACATGCTTTCCCACTTAGCCATGAATTAGGGGCCTTAGCTGTAGGTCAGGGTTGTTTCCCTTTTCACGACGGACGTTAGCACCCGCCGTGTGTCTGCC
>NZ_FXXQ01000007.1:97500-224302 GCF_900184815.1 Boseongicola aestuarii
AACTGAAAGCCCTTGGCCACCATCACGAAATGCACCGCACCTAAAACGGCCGTGACATACGTGAGTTGGTGCAACCGCCGCCAGGTCTTCGGACCCAGCTTGCGGATCGACAAATTGTTCGAGGTCACTGCAAGCGGGATCATAAGCACGAAACCCACCATGCCGATGGTGATGTAAGGTCGCTTTACGATGTCCGCCCAAATCTGCGACAGGATCTGCACATCCAGAACCAGCCACACCAGAAGATGCAGGAATACATAAAAGAACGTCAGCAATCCCAGCGCGCGGCGAAACTTGGTCAGGTTGATGCCCGTCCAGGTCCGCAGCGGCGTCACCGCCAGCACAACGATCAGAACCTGCAAGGCGAACTCACCCAGCTTGTGCTCAAGCGCCTTGATCGGCTCTGCCCCAAGGCCTCCCGTGAGCCCCTGATACAGAAACCAAGCCGGCGGAATAAGCCCTAGTATATAGAGAGGCCACGCAGGCACCTTGGACAGGCCGATATTGATGCGTTGCGCAGCAGTCATGAACAGCACGCCTTTCCTTCTTGTATCGGTGGACACGGCACGTCGCCGTACGAACACCAGACGCAGCAATCACCCGCCTTCGGGCGAAGCACGGTTTTGCAATGCGGGCAGTCATAAAAGAATTGACATGCGTCCGTCGGCATCTCGCCCTTGCTGACACCACCACATTCGGGACAGGTCAGCGTCGACGTCAACTGAATGTCTTGATTATGCGCCACGATCAGAAATTCTTCGTCAGATCCATACCGGCATAAAGCCCGGCGACTTCGCTTTCGTAGCCATTGAACATCAAGGTCGGAACACGCTTGGAGAACAAGCCGCCACCGATCTTGCGCTCTGTGGCTTGAGACCAGCGCGGGTGATCCACATTCGGGTTCACGTTACTGAAGAAACCGTATTCCCGCGGGTTCGCCATTTCCCAACTGATCGGCGGACGCGTGTCGGTCAGCGTGATCCGCACGATCGACTTGATCGACTTGAAACCATACTTCCACGGCACAACAAGGCGGATCGGCGCTCCGTTCTGGTTCGGAATCGGCTCATCATACAGACCGGTCGCCATAATCGTCAGCGGATGCATCGCCTCATTGAGGGTCAAACCCTCGCGATATGGCCAGTCAAGCACCGGACGACGCTGCCCGATCATTTCATCGGGCCGCACCAAAGTTTCAAAGGCGACATATTTGGCCGACGACTGTACACCCACGCGCGCCAGAAGGTCGGACAACTCGAAGCCGACCCAGGGCACCACCATCGACCACGCCTCGACACAGCGGAAACGATAGATGCGCTCTTCCAGGGATATCCCGCTGGTCAGATCGTCAAGATCATACTTGCCGGGCTTGTCGACCATACCGTCCACGGTAATCGACCAGGGGTCCGTCGTCAGACGCCCGGCATTATTCTTGGCGTCGTCCTTGCCGGTGCCGAATTCATAAAAATTGTTATAGCTGGTGATGTCTTCATACGTGTTCAGCTCAAGCCCGCGGCCGTAATTGCTCTTGCGCGCTCCCAGACTCGCCATCGCCGGACCCGCAATCGAGCCAAGCGCCAAAGCACCCGCCCCGGCCATCAGTTGCCGACGGTTCATATAGTCCCGCTTCGGCGTCACATCCGACCACTTCAGATCACTCTTATACCGTCCAGCCATGTTTCTACCTCTTGTTCGTCGTCTGCCCATAACATGCGCGAGCAAATACCATTCGGCAATCACCCTCACGACACTGTGCTTTAAGGCTATAGTATTGAAACACGGTTACAAATTACCGCTTTTCGATCACGGCAAATAACGGATCTGTGAGTGGACTTCGCAAAAAGCGATGGCTTAGGCGCGGCCCGCGATCCGTCAATGGCATTTGCGGATTTTTGTTGGTGATCCGCTGCGAAACACGCCCCGTAGAAGCCTCGATGTCACAAAGACATTCACCTTTTTTAACGGGAGACCACAATGCTTCGTAAGACACTTATGACAACAGTTGCAGCAACTCTGCTCGCCGTACCAGCCTTCGCAGGCGGCCATTCCAAGGATATCGTAGACACGGCAGTCGAAGCCGGATCGTTCCAGACGCTCGTCGCCGCCGTTCAGGCAGCCGGCCTCGTGGACACCCTGAAGGGCGAAGGCCCGTTCACAGTCTTCGCACCAACCGACGAAGCCTTCGCGGCACTTCCAGAGGGCACGGTCGAAAGCCTCCTTCTGCCAGAGAACATCGACACCCTGACGGCCATCCTGACCTTCCACGTCGTTCCAGGCAAAGTCATGTCCGGTGACCTGACCGACGACATGATGGCAGC
This sequence comes from Boseongicola aestuarii, assembly GCF_900184815.1. Classification (GTDB taxonomy): domain Bacteria; phylum Pseudomonadota; class Alphaproteobacteria; order Rhodobacterales; family Rhodobacteraceae; genus Boseongicola; species Boseongicola aestuarii. The sequence goes on from NZ_FXXQ01000007.1 coordinate 99,819, forward strand.
CACCGTACAGGGTGGCGAGATCATGATCGACCTCGACAACGGTGTCATGGTTCAGGACTCAAACGTCGTGACAGCCGACATCGAAACATCGAACGGCGTCATCCACGTCATCGACAAGGTGATGCTGCCAGAGGGCTGATCACTTCGAACTGACACCGAATGGGAGGTGAAAATTAGCCTCCCATTTTTTGTAAAAAGATATCACCGAAACTGAGGGATACCCAATGAACCGTAGATTTGCTCTGAAAGCCACCTTCGGCGCCGCCGCCATCGCATTCATCGCCGCATGTGCGCCAATGGACAAAGAAATGGACATCGTCGACATCGCCGCAGGCAATGACGACTTCTCGACACTTGTCGCCGCTGTTGGCGCAGCAGGCCTTGTCGACACGCTGAAAAGCGACGGACCTTTCACCGTCTTCGCCCCGACCAACGCTGCCTTCGCCGCTTTGCCTGAAGGCACTGTCGAAAATCTGCTGAAGCCGGAAAACAAGGATACGCTGGTTTCGATCCTCACTTACCACGTCGTGCCGGGCGCGATCACATCTGACCAGCTTGCCGGTCAGCGCCTGAACGTGACAACCGTTCAGGGCGGCGACGTGCATGTCGACGGCACCGACGGTGTGACCGTGAACGACGCCACAGTAACCGCTGCGGACATCATTGCATCGAACGGCGTGATCCACGTCATCGACAGCGTTCTGCTGCCATAATTCTGTCTCCTCCGGACAGTAGGGCGGAGCGAAAGCTCCGCCTTTTTTTTGCACCACCTGTCAAACTCCCCCGGGATACTTGAACCAAAAAAGCAAAGTTTGATTCAAATTGCGGCTTTCTTTTTGGCTGAAATATCCCCGCCGGAGGCAAAGAAATCATTCTGTCCTCAGGCAAAGCTTCCCTGACAGAACCATCCCGGCGACATCGTTCCTCCGTGTCCAAAATAGAGCCAGAGCCGTTCGCCCGTGCGGGTCGTCACGCGCCAATAATCGCGCACCCCGGTGCGCCAGTCCGGTTCATCAAGCCACCATTCCGGCGCGATGCGTTCCGGGCCAAGCGCGACGCAGAGTTCCAGATCGCGCCCCCGCCAGCGAAAGCGGTGCGGCAGATCAGGAGTTTCCGCCGCCAGCACGATCTCGGGGCGCCACATCTCCGAAGGGCGCAGCATGGCCGGGCGGGGCCAGTTTTTCGCCGGACCAGCCCAAGCGGCAGCGACAATCAAAGCCGTCTTTTCCGGGATATGACTGTCGCCCGGATGAAAGCGCGTCAGGCTCTCAAGTCCGATCCGCGCCCCGATCCGGCCGATCAGATCGTCCAGTGCCGCTCCGCTTCCAAGCCGCGTCGCCCCATCGCTTGCCGCCTCTGCATGGCCGCGGTGTTGATGGCTGTGTACCGGTTCCGTCGCACGCGCTTCCAACCGGATCATGTCGATGCCAAAGCCTGCGTCGATGTCATCAAGCTTCATCATCAAAAGCGGCCGGATACGATCCCCCGACGCCGAGGGCCGCGCCAATCCGACCTCGATCACCTGCATCGTGTGGTCGCTGCGATGACACTCCATCCGTATCTGGCGCGCGCCACGCCCCGCGCGCAACAGCTTTTCCCCCAGAGGATCAAGCAGCCGGTCAATCGCCGCCGTGATGTCTTCGCTCAACCCGATCGGCTCGGGCAGGGTCAGGCGCACCGCAAAGCGCGTCGCGGGTCGGGCGGGATTGACCGGTTCAGGTTCGACGCCCAACGCCTGATCGAGACGCTGCACCAGGTGACGTCCGAACCGGCGCCCCAATGCCGCGCGCGGCTGGCCCGCCAGATCCCCGATGTGGCGCAAACCAAGGCGCGCCAGCGTCGCCACGGTTTCTTCCTCCAGCCGGAGTGCCGCGACCGGCAAAGGCGCCAGCGCAGAACGCGTCGCGCCGGGGGGCGCGATCTGCATCTTGCGCACCATGTCAGGCGCCACTGCAGGCGCCGCCCCACCCTTCACCCAATGACGCCGCCTGGCCGCGCACGACCGGGTTGCCCGCGCCTCCTGATTGATGTCGTCGCCCGTGCGCGCCGCATCCGCCGTGCCACCCGCAAAGCGCGCCAAGGCCCAGGCCGCGCCCACCGTGTCGGCAACACCCACCCGCACACTGATACCCAGATGCGCGCAGTCCGCTTCGACCTCGCCGATCAGCGCGCCTTCACCGCCGAAAAGATGCGCGCACCCTGTCAGATCCACGATCAGACCATCCGGTGCCTCTTCCGAGACCCAAGGGCTGAACTTCCCGGCCCAGCGCCGCAAAACGCCCAGAAATGCAGCGTCCAGATCGCGGTTGCGCAGCCGCGTGTCCAACTCGGGACACATGGCGCGTGCGTCCCTGAGCGGCTGGCCGATGCGCAAACCCGCCGCCTCGGCCTCGGCCGACAAGGAGACCAGAACCTGCGCGTTGCGTTCCTCGCCGACCACCCCAAAAGGGCGCCGTGGCAAGCCACGCTCTAGCCGAAGACAACGCTCGGCCCCCAACCGGGGGAACCAAAGCGACAGGATGCGTCTGTGTTTCATGCGCGGGCAGCATACTTGTTCACTGTTTGTTCTTAGTGTTGATATATCCCAACACCTCTGCGAGTCGAGTCCTTCCCGACCTTCGCATTCGACAAGAAACCGACTAGGAACGTGGGACCAAAGCTGGAGATAAAGATGCGATCTGCGATCATCATGACAATTGTTCTCGGTCTCGCCGCAAGTGCCGCCCTTGCTCACTCGGGCGTCAAGGACCCGCAGGTGAAAGCGCGCATGGAAGGTATGAAAACAATGGCGGCCGATCTGAAGGAACTTGGCAAAATGGCGCGTGGGATCACCCCTTTCGATGACGCCAAGGCCAAGGCCGCACTTATATCCCTCAAGACGGAAAACGATCGCATCCCAGTGCTTTTTGCGCCCGAAGCGACCGATCCGAAATCGGAAGCACGGCCCGCCGTCTGGACCGACCCTACAGGATTCGCCCGGCGCACTGCGGAAATGGGTCAGGCGCTGGACGTCATGACCCTATCCTCAGCCAGCGATATCGCGGCATCAATGCGCACATTCGCCACGGCCTGTTCGGCCTGCCACCAAGACTACCGCATCAAGAAATAACCGGACCTAACCGCAATAGACCCGCGTGATCAGACCGTCATCGCCGAACACAACATTCGTGCGTTGCGGCAGATATTCCTGCGTGATGATGGCGTTGACACTGAAAACACGCAGCCGCTCACCCGGAGACATCGCCGCCTCTGCACGCGGCGTTCCGATAAGCGGGCGATAGTCGGCCGCATCACATTGCTCGAGGACGGGCGGTGCCTCCTCGGCTTCGACTTCGACCTCGACAGGCTCGGTCACGATCGCCGGCTCATCCTCAGCCGGCAAAGGTCCGCAGGCCGCCAGACAGGCCAGCAAAGCTCCTAATCGATACATCATGCCAAAAACACCTTTCCAATCGCACCCGGCCCCATTGATTTCGCGCAGATCGTACAGCAGGGTCAAGCCAACGACAGTCCAAGGGAGGATTTTGGCATGAGAACGCGCGCGGCGGTTGCGATTGAGGCGGGAAAACCGCTGGAAATCATGGAAGTGAACCTTGACGGGCCAAAGGCGGGCGAGGTTCTGGTCGAGATCAAGGCCACCGGCATTTGCCACACGGATGAATTCACCCTGTCTGGGGCCGACCCCGAGGGCATGTTTCCGGCGATCCTCGGCCATGAAGGCGCCGGGGTCGTGCTTGAAGTCGGCGCGGGCGTCACCAGCCTTCAACCCGGCGATCACGTCATCCCGCTTTACACGCCGGAATGCCGCGAATGCGACTATTGTCTGCACCCGAAAACCAACCTTTGTCAGGCGATCCGCTCAACACAAGGCGCAGGCGTGATGCCCGACGGCACCAGCCGGTTCTCGATGCTGGATGGCACGCCGATCCTGCACTACATGGGATGTTCGACTTTTTCGAACCATACGGTTCTGCCCGAGATCGCGCTTGCCAAGGTGCGCAAGGACGCGCCTTTCGACAAGATCTGCTACATCGGTTGCGGCGTGACCACCGGCATCGGAGCGGTCATCAACACGGCCAAGGTCGAGATCGGATCACGCTGCATCGTCTTCGGGCTTGGGGGTATCGGGCTGAACGTCATTCAGGGCCTGCGCATGGCCGGTTGCGACCAGATCGTCGGTGTCGACCTGAACGCAGACAAGAAACCCATGGCGGAACGCTTCGGGATGACCGATTTCGTGAACCCCGCCGAGGTGAAAGGCGATCTGGTCGGTCACCTTGTCGAATTGACCGGAGGCGGCGCGGACTACACCTTTGATGCCACGGGGAACGTGCAGGTCATGCGCGCGGCCCTGGAATCGGCTCATAAAGGCTGGGGCGAAAGCGTCATCATCGGCGTGGCTCCCGCGGGTGCGGAAATCTCGACGCGCCCTTTCCAGTTGGTGACGGGACGCGTCTGGCGCGGCACGGCTTTTGGCGGCGCGCGCGGGCGAACCGATGTTCCCAAGATCGTCGATTGGTACATGGACGGCAAGATCGAGATCGACCCGATGATCACGCACACCATGGGCCTTGAGGATATCAACAAGGGTTTCGATCTGATGCATGCAGGTGAATCCATTCGCTCGGTCGTGCTGTATTGATGTTTCCCCGCCTGTCGGCGGCGATCCACCGGAGGGGCTCTGCCCCTCCGGACCTCCCCGGGATGTTTTCGCCAAAAAGAAAGGCATGTTTGTCAGCATTCTGCTTTTGTCTGGGGGCGTCGGCGGCGCCTGCACTGGCGCAGTCCGATCTGGTTTTCGAGAGCCCGGAGGCGCGGCTTGAGGTGAGTGTCGCACGTATTGAACCAGTGTTCATGCATGGACGACCTTCGGTTCAATTCGCGCTGGACGACCCGTCTTCGGAGGCATTTGCGATGCTGACGGGTGAGATGGTTGGTCGGAAACTGGCGGTTTCGCTTTGTGATCATGTCCTTGTCAAAGTTGTTGTGCAGGAACGGCTGGAGGGGCGCGGCATCATTAACCTTCCCACCATCGAAGCCGCGATTGCCGTCGCCGACGTCATTCAAGGGACCGCCGAATGCCCCACTCTGGCGGCGCATTTCCATGAGTGAGCCTTTGTTGCGCCCCGCCACCGCCGCCGACAGCGACGCCATCTGGGCGATGCTTGAGCCGGTGTTCCGCGCAGGCGACACCTATGCAATCGACCCGGACATCACGCGCGCCAACGCGCTTGCCTATTGGTATGCGGCACATCCTTATATTACCGACGGCGGCACTTATTATATCCGCGCCAACCAGATGGGCGGCGGCGACCACGTCTGCAATGCCGGATTCGTCACCGCCGCCAACGCAACGGGTAAAGGCGTCGCCCGCGCGATGCTGAGCCACGCCTTGAGCGAAGCGAAAGCGCTTGGATTTGAAGCCATGCAGTTCAATTTCGTTCTGGCCAACAACACCCGTGCCCTCGATATCTGGCAGCGCGCAGGCTTCACCGAGATCGGCCGCATCCCCAAGGCTTTCCGCCATCCGAGCGATGGAAAGGTCGATGCCCTGATCCTGCACAAGTTTCTGGATTAATCGCGCCCGCGCGCCTTGCCATTCCGGCCCCAAGCACCGACATTCCCCGCAAAGAAAGCCTCACAGAAAGAAACGCGATGCTCACCAATATGGCCGACGACAACTCAAAAGACGACAAATCCCAACCCGGCGGCAAAGCCGAGCAATTGTTCTTCAAATCCCGCAACGTGATCATCACGGGCGAGATTAATCACAAGCTTGCCGAACGCGTCGTGAAGCAACTTCTGGCTCTGGCCGAAGACAATGACGATCCGATCAATGTCTATATTTCGTCGCCCGGCGGTCACGTCGAAAGCGGTGACATGGTCCACGACATGATCAAATTCATCAAACCGACCGTGCGGACCATCGGCTCCGGCTGGGTCGCCTCTGCGGGTGCGCTGATCTTTGTCGCCGCTGCTGCGGAAAATCGCTTCTGCCTGCCCAATACCCGCTTCCTGTTGCACCAACCTTCGGGCGGGATCGGCGGACAAGTCTCCGACATGCAAATCCAGGCTGGCCAGATTGAGAAAATGCGCGAACGCTTCCATAAACTGTTCGCCGAGGCCACCGGCCAAACCGCCGCCAAGATCGCGAAAGATACGGAACGTGACTTCTGGCTCGACACCAAAGAAGCCAAAGCCTATGGCCTGCTGGGAAAAGTGATCACTTCTGCAAGCGAGCTGTCCTGATCCATCTTTGGGTCCAGAAATCTTCGGGGGGCGCGGGCAAATGCCCGTGCGGGGGCAGACAGCCCCCTCCCCTGCAAACAAAGAGGCCCCCACAATGGCTGACCGCGACCGACCACTTTACGCAGTCCTGATCGACGCCGATAACATCCCGGCCAAACACGCCAACGCAATCCTGAAAGAAGTCACCACATTTGGCGAACCGGCCCTGCGCCGTGTCTACGGCGACTGGTCTTCCGGACGCCTCAGCGCCTGGACGAAAGCCGTGCGCGAACTCGGTCTCGTCGCTCATCAGGAAAGCGCCAATACCGTCGGCAAGAACGCCAGCGACATCGGCCTCGTGATCGACGCCATGGATATTCTCCACACCGGACGCTTTGACGGCTTCGTCCTCGTGTCCTCCGACAGCGACTTCACCGCCCTTGCCAACCGCGTCCGCGAGCAAGGCATGGACGTAATCGGCATCGGAGAAGCCAAAGCGCCCGAAAGCCTGCGCAACGTCTGCAATCGGTTCGTGCTGATCGAAAACATCGCAGACGACACCAGTCCGCCCGAAAAAGGCGCGCCGGTGCCCGAAAAGCAAAACCCGACGGCAGCGATCCCTCTCATCGTCAATGCTATGGACAAAATCCCGTCCGACGACGACTGGTACGCCCTCGGACCGCTTGGCCAGTACATCGTCCGCGACAATCCGGACTTCGATCCCCGGACCTATGGCAAAAAGAAACTGAGCGACCTCGTCGAAGGTCTGAAACGCTTTGAAACGAAGAAAATCGGCAACCAGCTTCACCTGCGCCGGATCGACTGACCTGTCGGGCCGCGCCTAACGCGCTACGCCGTACTGGCTCATGAACATCTCGACTGCGCCGTCGATCACCCGGTCGATCTCTTCTTCGCTCACCGCATCGCGCAGGCCCAGAACCATCTGCATGTGAAGACCAGCCTTGCAAAGTTCGGGAAACTGGTCCGCCGCCAAGGCGACGTCGTCGATCTGCAACTTGCCTTCCGATACAGCGCGGTTCAAGAACCTTATCAACATATCCCGGACCATCTGCGGCCCCGAGGCATAGAACTCGCGTCCGATTTCCGGAAATCGCTGGCTCTCGCCGACGACGATACGAAAGACCTGCATCCCCACATCGGACAAGAAAAACCGCACCATGCGCCCGGCGGCCGTCGTCAAAGCCTCGCGGACATCCCCGGAACCCTCGATCTGCTGGATCGCAGCATCCGACTGCGCCTTGCACTCGGACTTTGCTACCTCGAGAAACAACAGCCGTTTGTCGGGAAAATAACTGTAAAGCGTCGCCTTCGATACGCCCGCCTCGCGCACGATATCGTCCACACTAGCGCCTTCAAAACCGTCGCGCATGAAAACGGTGCGGGCGCCTTCCAGCACCTGATCCCACTTTCGACCTTGTTTGAGGACACTTCCGGGGGCGTTCATGAAACTCTCTGCCTTGCGTCTCTTAATATATAAACTGTTCAGTTTAGTTTATTCAAGACGCAAGCAGGCCGCGACGGCTTAGGCACAGAGCAAAAATGCGAATACCCTCTTGTCAGATTGGGTGATCCGCACCAAATTAGAATCATTCTAAAGACAATAGGGTCGCAATGAGTTTTCACTTCGCATACCGCAAACGCTTCGCCGATCTCACCGAACAGGAAATCCTGGCGCTGGCCATTTCCTCGGAAGAGGATGACGCACGAATCTACCGCAGTTACGCAGAGAACCTGCGTACAGATTTCCCGGCCTCCGCCTCAATCTTCGAAGGCATGGCAACCGAAGAAGACGGGCACCGCAAACAACTGATCGACCTGCACAAGGCGCGCTTCGGAGACGTCATCCCATTGATCCGTCGCGAGCATGTCTCGGGCTTCTTCAACCGACGACCCGTCTGGCTGATCGAGAACCTCGGCCTCGACCGCATCCGCGCCGAAGCCGAAATGATGGAAGCCTCCGCACAGCGGTTTTACGAAGTCGCCGCCCAGCGGACCACCGACGCGGACACCCGCAAGCTTCTCGGCAGCCTCGCGGCCGCCGAAGCCGGCCACGTCGCAAAAGCCGATGATCTTGTCAGCCGGCATCTCGACACCGATGCGCAAGATCAGGAAGCGCGCACCGCACATCGCCAATTCGTTCTGACATGGGTTCAGCCGGGGCTCGCCGGACTGATGGACGGCTCGGTCTCCACCCTCGCTCCCATCTTCGCCGCCGCCTTTGCGACCGGCGATACCTGGAACACATTCCTCATCGGCCTCGCCGCTTCAGTGGGCGCCGGCATCTCGATGGGCTTCACCGAAGCCGCCTCTGACGACGGCGCGATTTCGGGGCGCGGCTCGCCGCTGAAACGCGGCTTCGCGTCGGGTATCATGACCACGATCGGAGGCCTCGGGCATGCGCTACCCTACCTGATCACGGACTTCTGGACTGCCACAACGATCGCGATCATCGTCGTATTCGTCGAGCTCTGGGCTATCGCCTGGATCCAGAACCGCTATATGGAAACGCCATTCTTCCGCGCGGCACTCCAGGTGGTCCTCGGCGGCGCGTTGGTACTGGCAGCCGGCATTCTGATCGGATCAGGTTAACGAGAAAGGGGCACCGCGCCAGACCGCCAAGGCGGTCTTCCCCGGGATTTTTCAGACCCAAAGAGCAGACATGGCGCGCTCGTTTCTTTGGGTCGCGCTAATCCCGCCAGAGGCACCGCGCAGACGGCTGGTCTTCGTAAACAAATCGAATGCGCCGGTTCGGCGCGCCTTTCAGCCCGCGGGAGTGTCGCCGTCGTAGGCTTCGATGATCTTGGCAACAAGCGGGTGGCGCACGACATCCTTGGAAGTGAAATAACTGAACGAGATCGCGTCCACATTTTTCAGCAGTCGCTCGGCATCCGAGAGCCCAGAGGTCACTCCACGCGGCAAATCCACCTGACTGCGGTCGCCGGTGACAACCATCCGGCTGCCTTCGCCAAGCCGCGTGAGGAACATCTTCATCTGCATCGTCGTCGCGTTTTGCGCCTCGTCCAGCACCACAAAGGCATTCGAAAGCGTTCGCCCCCGCATGAAGGCCAGTGGCGCGATCTCGATGCGCTTGTCCTCGATCAGCTTGGCCACCTGCTTGCCCGGCAGGAAATCACCCAAGGCGTCGTACAGCGGCTGCATGAACGGATCGACCTTGTCCTTCATGTCACCCGGCAGAAAACCAAGACGCTCGCCCGCTTCGACGGCTGGACGACTGAGGATGATCTTGTCCACGTGCCCGCCGATGAACATGTTCACCCCGACGGCCACGGCCAAATAGGTCTTGCCGGTCCCGGCAGGGCCAATTCCAAACGACAATTCATTCTTGTAGAGCGCTCGCACATAGGCCTTTTGCGCCTCGGTGCGCGGCTCGACCAATTTCTTGCGCGTCTTGATCTCGACGCGCCCACCCTGGAACAACTCCATCTGATCGCCCGCGCGATTGCCGGTCCCCTTGGCAGAGCCGCCCATGCGAATTTCCGCATCGATGTCGCCCGGCACAACGCCCTTACCGCTTTCAAGCCGCGCATAAAGCGCATGCAACACCTCCGAGGCCTTGACCTGAGACGCCGCCTCGCCGAACACCACAAGCTGATTACCCTGATGCACAAGTTGCACATCCAAAGCAGCTTCAATCTGGGTGAGGTTGCGATTGAACTCACCAAAAAGCTCAATCAACAGGCGGTTATCTGGGAACTCTAGACGCGTCTCGGGGACGTCGTCGGATACGATCGGCGGGGTCAGCGCACCAATGGTCAAATATTCGAACTCCGTAAAAAAAAATCCTCTCGGCCTTGGTTCATGCTGCCAAGGGACGCGTCTGCGCGCAAGCACATCATGCGAGATTTCACGGGAACGTCACGAAATATAGCATTTCTCGGGCGATTCCGCTTAAGACTGCATCATTCACCTAAATGGTTGACTGAAGGCGGCGAATCGCATTATTCACCCTTATGGTTGAACGAATAGACGACACAGACCTGACCGCTCTCCTGAAAGCGGCGTCTGATCCGACCCGGCGCGCAATCCTGACGCTTCTGGCGCAGCAGGGCGCGATGCGGGTCACCGATCTGGCGCGCCACTTCGAGGTAAGCCTGAATTCCGTGTCCAAACACATCAAGACGCTTGAAAGCGCCAAACTCGTCAGCCGAAGGACCGAATGGCGGGAGCATCTGATCGAGCTTAATCCCGACCGCCTCGCGCATATCGATACCTGGTTCAAAGACCTGCAATCGATCTGGGCACTGCGGCTGGAGAAACTGGAGAAACTGATGACAAAGGATGACGCACATGACTGATCAAGCCACTGAACTGACACTCGAAGTGTCCCGACTGATCCCGGCGGTTCGCGAGAAACTATTTGATGCCTGGCTCGACCCGGCGATGCTGGCGCAATTCATGATGCCCGCTCCCAATATGTCGGTGCCCGAAGCCACTTCGGACGCCCGTGCCGGAGGCCGGTTCCTTATCGTGATGCGCGTCGGCGACAAGGACATGCCCCACGCCGGCACATACAAGACAATCGACCGCGCAAATCAGATCGTCTTTACATGGGAAAGCCCCATGTCCCCCGTAGAAAACAGCATCGTGACGCTCGATTTCAAGGACGCGGAAGGCGGCACCGACGTCCGCCTGACGCATGTCCGTTTTCCATCCGAAGAAAGCCGCGCCAATCACGAAGGCGGCTGGACCCGCATTCTTGCAACGCTGGCAGAAACGCTCGGGAGCTGAACCATCAGGCCGGGGCTGGAAACCCCCCGGTCAGATGACCTCGCCTGCCAGCGAATTGCGCACGCTCTCGACAATCCGAACGCGCGCCAGATCACCACGCCCGACCTTGTCCGAGGTCACATGCACCGCATGAAGATACTCGGACTTGCCAACCATCTGACCCCGCAAACGCCCCGGTTTCTCAAACAGCACCGTCACCTCACGCCCGACCATCTCATCCTGCGCCGCCTTTTGCTGTCGCGTCAGCAAGGCCTGCAAACGTTGCAGCCGTTCGTCGGCCTCGCCCGCATCCACCTCAGCGCGCTCCGCCGCAGGTGTGCCGGGGCGCGGCGAGTATTTGAAGCTATAAGCCTGCCCATAGCCAACCGCCTCAACCAGATCGAGCGTCGCCTGAAAATCCGCTTCCGTCTCACCGGGAAAGCCGACGATGAAATCGCCCGACAACAAAAGGTCAGGCCGCACGCCACGAATACGCTCAATCAACCGCACATAACTCTCGGCGGTATGCTTGCGGTTCATCGCCTTCAAGATCTTGTCCGACCCCGATTGCACCGGAAGATGCAGATAGGGCATCAGCTTGTCGCAATCGCCGTGGGCGGCAATCAGATCATCATCCATGTCGTTGGGATGGCTTGTGGTAAAGCGAATACGTTCCAACCCGTCTACCTTCGCCAGATCACGGATCAGGCCCGAAAGACCACGCGCATGTCCGTGATAGGCATTCACGTTCTGACCCAAAAGCGTGATCTCTCGCACGCCGCGCTCCACCAGATCGAGTGCCTCGCCCATGACCCGCTCGGCAGGTCGCGAAACCTCGGCCCCGCGCGTATAGGGCACCACGCAAAACGCGCAGAACTTGTCGCAGCCCTCCTGCACCGTCAAGAACGCCGTCGGCCCGCGTTTGGCCTTTGGACGTGCAACCAGATGCTCGAACTTGTCCTCTTCGGGAAAGTCGGTATCCAGCGCCTTTTGCCCGTCCCGCACCTTGGCCTCCAACTCGGGCAGACGGTGATAGGACTGCGGCCCGACAACCAGATCGACCATGGGCTGACGCGCCATGATCTCGGCACCCTCGGCTTGCGCAACACAGCCCGCAACACCGATTTTCAAGTCGGGGTTGGCCTCTTTGAAGGGGCGCATCCGACCCAGTTCCGAATAGATCTTTTCCGCCGCCTTCTCGCGAATGTGGCAGGTGTTGAGCAGGATCATATCGGCGTCATCCGGCGTATCCGTCGCCACATACCCTTGCCCGCCAAGGCTCTCTGCCATGCGCTCGCTGTCGTAGACATTCATCTGACAACCATAGGTCTTGATAAATAACTTCTTCGGCGCAGTCATATCACAAGGCACTTTCACGAGAATTCCGGATCAACAGGCGTCCTACACCGCCCACCCCGCCTTGCCAAGCTCCAAGGCCCCGTGCCATCGTGCCGCGACCTGCCCCCCACGAGCCCCTAACCGACATGCGCTTTGCCTCCCTGTCCGACGCCACTCAAAGCCCCGAGATCCGCCGCGCCGAAGGGCCGGTCGCCATCGTGATTGCCGAGGACGAGGCCGCGCTCCTCGAAACGCTGAACCATAATCGGCAGATCGGCTTTCGCACCGTGATTGTCGTGGCGCCGGTGGATCTGGGTATTCCCGACCCGCTCCCCCACACGACGCTGCGCATCGACCACATCACGCGCGGTCCAAACGTCACGCCGTCGATCGTGAACCCCATCGTCGCCGCTCTGCCCCGGAAAACCTGGGTCTATTACGGCTACAATGCCGAATTCCTGTTCTATCCTTTTTCAGAAACCCGCACCGTGGGCGAAATGCTCGCCTTTCATACCGAAGAACGCCGCTTCGGCATGTTTACCTATGTCGTCGACGCCTACGCCAGCGACCTCGCCGCCGCCCCGGATGCAGTCTCGCTGAAAGACGCACACTTCGACCGGTCCGGCTACTACGCCCACGCACGAACACACCCCGACGGCAGCCCGAAGGATCGCCAGATCGACGTCTTCGGTGGCCTGCGCTGGCGCTTCGAAGACCACATCCCCGAGCCGCGCCGCCGCATCGACCGGATCGCGCTTGTGCGCACCGAAACGGGCCTGTCCCTGCACGACGATCACACCTGGTCCGACCCCGAACGCAACACCTATGCCTGCCCCTGGCACAACAACCTCACGGCTGCCATCGTGTCATTCCGCGCCGCCAAAGCCCTCAAAACCAATCCCGCCAGCCGCTACGCCATCGACACCTTCCGCTGGCACAATTCCACGCCCTTTGAGTGGCGCGCACAGCAACTCCTCGACCTCGGCCTGATCGAGTCGGGCCAGTGGTTCTGACCGCTTCTTCTGTTTCGAAATATCCTGGGGTGAGGGGCAAAACCCCTCAAAAAACCCTCAACCCTCCGGCAGCAGACCCGCCCGATCGATTGAGGCCTCAAAAGCCTCCACCGGAAACACCGGTGCCAGCAAGTCCCGCAACACGGCGCGACGCGGATGGGTCGGGTTCGCGACGGTGAAACAGACGTAATCCTCGACTATCGCCGCCTGCTGCTCGAACCCGAATGCAAAAAACTCCGGTGCCTCACCGGTCGCGGAAAAATACGGGTCCGGCAATGCAATGCTCTCGGCGGCCGCGCGAAACGGCGAATACTCCGTCCAACTGCGGTTCTGCCACTGCCAGACATGGGTCAACTCATGCGCAAAGACCAACCCTTGGGGAAACCGCAGGGCCTTTGGCCAGAAAAGCGTCATTTCACGCGCCTGCAAACGCTCCGAAAAATGCATCGAATTGCCAAGTGCAAATGCCTGAGGCGGCTGGGCCCCTCGCGGTTGTGGCGTGCGCACACAGGCCCGCTCGGTGCCGCGCATCACGCGCGCTTCATCTGCATCCTTCGCCCAATAGGGCAACGACAAGACACGCACCTTCCCGGTATCCAACGTCGGTCCGAAAAGCGATTGCGCGAAATCCGTTTCAGACTGCGTCAAAGGCCGCCCACAGGCCGCAATCACACAGAAGACGGCAATCAGAACCCTAGAAGTCACCACGCGCCACGGCCCTCTCAACCAACTCAAACACATCACCTTCGGCAGTTCTCATATTGAACGCCGATCTTCGATGCCCGGCAACGACATCCGCCGCGATCGCACAGGCCTCGGCATGCCGCCCTTCTGCCAGATGCCATATCATCTCGGTGACCACAAAATCATCCGCACCCCGTCCGGTCACGTCCCGCAAAACCAACGCCGGAACACTGAAGTCGAAACCCAGTTCAAAGGCCTCAAACGACCGGTCCGCAAACGCCAGAATCCCGGCGCCCAGCGCTTCAACCTCCTGCCCCTTCAACGACTGCACCGACAACGCCGGGACACGCACGCAAAGACCGCGGAAATGAGAACTCACCGACCGTTTTGCGGGGTTTTTCCAGCCCGCCACACGCCAAAGCGTTTCATCCCAGATCACCGGCTTCGCCAGAAACCACGCCTTGCCCGCAAATTCATAAACGTGAAACGCAATGCCGTCCTCGACGCGGGTCAAGGTCCCCGACCAGGCGTGCCTCCCCGAGCCCGCGCAAGCGGCGCGCACCGCCCCGGTCAACCCCTTCGGCGGCCAGCGCCCCTGCGTCACAGCATCGCCGGAACGACCAGATCAGGAGGCCGGTGCCCATCGTCGAAGGTCTTGATATTGATGATGACTTTCTCACCCATCTCGACGCGGCCCTCGACGGTGGCCGACCCCATGTGCGGCAACAGAACCACATTGGGTAACTCGCGCAGACGGGGATTGATCTCGTGACCATGCTCGAACACATCCAGCCCCGCGCCCGCAATCGCGCCCGAGCGCAGCATCCGCGTCAAGGCGTTCTCGTCGATCACTTCGCCGCGCGAGGTGTTCACGATCACCGCGGTCGGCTTCATCAAAGCCAGACGCCGCGCATTCATCAGATGGAACGTCGAAGGCGTGTGCGGACAGTTGATCGACAGGATATCCACCCGCGCGACCATCTGATCGAGGCTCTCCCAATAGCGCACCCCTAGGTCTTCCTCGATCTCGGGGCGCAACCGACGCCGGTTGTTGTAATGCACTTCCATCCCGAAGGCCGCCGCGCGTCGCGCCACCGCCTGACCGATCCGCCCCATGCCGAGAATGCCAAGACGACGCCCTCCGACGCGCCCCCCAAGAAGCGCGGTCGGCGACCAGCCATTCCAATCGCCCTTTTGCATCACGGCCAGGCCTTCCGGGATGCGCCGCGTCACCGCCAAAATGAGCGCCATGGTCATATCGGCGGTGTCGTCGGTCAGAACGCCGGGCGTGTTCGTGACATGAATGCCCCGCTGCCGCGCTGTCGCCACATCGATATTGTCGACCCCGGCGCCGAAATTCGCAATCAGCTTCAGGTTTTCGCCAGCCTGCGCCAGAACGCCGGCATCTACGATGTCGGTGATCGTCGGTACCAAAACATCCGCCCTGCGCACGGCGTCGATCAACTGTTCGCGCGTCATCTGCACATCGCCTTCAGACAATGTCACATCGAACAATTCCGACAAGCGCGCCTCGACCACTTCGGGCAGGCGACGCGTCACGACAACTTTCAGACGTTTGTCCGGCATTTTGATCTCTGACCTTCCATCAGCCGCAGCTTTTTGGCAAAGTGGCAAGGAACGACCTGAGGCACAAGAGACGCTTATCAAAAGCGCGCCGAAAACAGGATGAGCACAATGACGAGCGGACAGAACATCCTTCGCCTTGCAGCGGGCCTCTGCCTTGCGTTCGTGACGGCGTTTTCCGCCGCCGCCACCGAGCGCGGCCCCGTGACGAACCTGCCGATGCCGCGGTTCGTGTCGCTAAAAGCTGAAGAAGGCAACGTACGCCGCGGCCCGTCTCTCAGCCACCGGATCGATTGGGTTTTCACACGTCGCAACATGCCGCTTGAATTGACGGCCGAGTATGGAAACTGGCGCCGGGTGCGCGACCGCGACGGTGTCGGCGGCTGGGTTCACTATTCGCTTTTGTCGGGTGTACGCCACGTGATCATCGAAAGCGACATGACGCCGATGCTGATCAAACCGGACCCTGAAAGTCCGGTAAATGCGATGGCCGAATCGGGTGTCATCGCCCGGCTGATGTCCTGCGGTCTGGACTGGTGCCGCATCAGCGCAGGTGGCTCAAGCGGCTGGGTGGAAAAGCGCGGCCTCTGGGGTGTGCGCCCGGACGAAATCAAAGATTAATTGAATTTCTTCTGCACCTTAGGCGCGCGGACAGTTTTCTCAAATAGCGCTTGATTTCAAGTTCACTTGAGGTCGTAACCTTCCCTTGGAACTCAAAACCGAAGGACTGAAATCATGACCGCAGCACGACTTGAACACATCAATATGACTGTCTCCGACCCGCATGCCACTGCCGCATGGCTGGGCCGCGTGTTCGGCTGGAAAATCCGCTGGGAAGGGGCTGGCATGCAAACCGGCTATTCTGTCCACTGCGGCGATGATGACACCTATGTCGCCCTGTTCACTTTCCCCGAAACACCGGGCCCCAAGGACGAAAGCTATGTCACACTGGGTGGCTTCAACCACTGGGCAGTTGTCGTGGATGACCTCGATGCCGTCGAAGAACGCGTCAAAGCGGAAGGGTTCGAAACCAAAAGCCACGCCAACTACGAACCCGGACGCCGTTTTTACTTCAACGATGCGGACGGCATTGAAATCGAGGTCGTGCAGTACGACTGACTTGACCTTTTCTTCGGGCGGTGGCACCCGCCGCCCATGAGTGATCAACACCCCTCCGGCGCGCCCTGGCGCAACTTTTACGGCCGCTTCAAAGGCAAAGGCCTCCGCGACAGCCAGAAAGGCTATCTCGAAGACCTTGCACATCTGTCGCCCGGAGCGGTTGACTGGGATGTGAACCCGAACCGCGAACCGATCGACCTGAAGGCGCTCTTTGGCGACAGGCCGGTCTGGCTGGAGATCGGCTTTGGCGGTGGCGAACACATGGTGCATCAGGCCGCGCTTCACCGCGACGTCGGCATCATCGGCGCCGAACCCTATATCAACGGTGTTGCGATGCTCTTGGGGAAAATCCGCAAGGCCGAGGTCGACAACGTCCGCGTTCACCCCGGCGACGCCCGCGATCTTTTCGATGTTTTGCCCGCCGAAAGCATCGCCAAGGCCTTTCTGCTCTATCCCGACCCCTGGCCCAAAAAGCGCCACCACCGCCGGCGCTTCGTGACGCCTGAGCATCTGCAACCGCTTCACCGCGTGATGAAGCCCGGTGCGGAACTGCGCATTGCCACGGACATCGAGGATTATGTGCGTCAGGCGATGGAAGAAGTGCCGAAAGCGGGTTTTCTCTGGACCGCCGAACGCGCCCCGGACTGGCGCCGCCCATGGTCCGACTGGACTCGCACCCGTTACGAGGCCAAAGCCATCCGCGAAGACCGCACGCCGCATTATCTGACCTTCAAACGCATCTGATTGCGTGCCTTGCGGCACATTCTTTTCTACTCGGTGCAGCTTCTTGCGAAGCCTTCCTCGGGTTTTTGGATATTTTTGCCAAAAAGAAGGCGTTGCGGCGGATGGACCCCTTTGGCGTCATGCGCTAACAGGTGGCGGTTATTTGAAGGATAAAGAGCCATGTCGGGCCACGGAACTCCGGAACCATTGCGGTCAATGAAAGCCGCGCCCCTGAAGGGGGAAGCGCACGTCCCCGGTGACAAGTCGATCAGTCACCGTTCGCTTATTCTGGGGGCGATGGCTGTTGGAGAGACTCGCATTACCGGCCTGCTGGACGGGGAGGACGTCTTGCGCACCGCCGACGCCATGCGCGCCTTCGGGGCCGAAGTAATTGAGCACGGCCCCGGGAACTGGTCCGTTCATGGTGTCGGTGTCGGCGGCTTTCGCGAGCCTGAAGACGTTGTCGATTGCGGCAATGCGGGCACGGGCGTGCGTTTGATCATGGGCGCGATGGCCACCACGCCGATCACTGCGACATTCACGGGGGATGCTTCGTTGCGGTCGCGCCCGATGGGGCGTGTGACCGACCCGATGGCGTTGTTCGGCGCGCAGTCATATGGTCGCCGCGGCGGGCGTTTGCCGATGACAGTTGTCGGCGCTGAAAGCCCCGTGCCCGTGCGTTACAAAACGCCGATGCCGTCGGCGCAGGTGAAGTCCGCCGTCTTGCTGGCCGGTCTCAATGCGCCGGGGGAAACCGTTGTGATCGAGGCCGAACCGACGCGCGATCACAGTGAACGAATGCTGCGCGGATTTGGGGCTGATCTGAGCGTCGTGGATACGCCCGAGGGGCGCGTCATCACGCTCAAGGGGCACCCCGAGTTGCAGCCCCAGACCATCGACGTGCCGCGCGACCCCTCCTCTGCCGCCTTTCCGGTCTGTGCGGCGCTGATTGTCGAAGGCTCGGATGTTCTGGTGCCGAATATCGGATTGAACCCTACCCGAGCGGGCCTGTTCGAGACCCTGCGCGACATGGGCGCCGACCTGACCTATGAGAATATGCGCGAAGAGGGCGGCGAGCCTGTCGCCGATCTGCGCGCGCGTTTTTCACCCGACATGAAAGGCATCGAAGTGCCACCCGAGCGTGCCGCTTCGATGATCGACGAATACCCGATCCTGTCGGTCGTCGCCTCTTTTGCCAGTGGCGTGACGTCGATGCACGGCGTCAAGGAGCTGCGCGTCAAGGAAAGCGACCGTATCGACGCCATGGCCAAAGGCCTGCGCGCCAATGGAGTCACTGTGGAAGAAGGCGAAGACTGGTGGGAAGTCACCGGGCTTGGCGCGCACGGCGTGCCCGGCGGCGCGACCGTGCAGGCGCGTCTCGATCACCGCATCGCGATGTCGTTTCTCTGTCTCGGCATGGCTTCTGCAAACCCCGTCACCGTCGATGACGCCGCCCCTGTGCGCACGTCCTTTCCGGTGTTCGAGCCGCTGATGACTACGCTGGGAGCACGCTTCGAGCGCCTCAACACACCATGAACCGAACCGCCAATATCGCGCTGTTTGCTGCGACCCTGGTGATTTATCTGGTGATGGTTCTGTGGTCTTTGCCGCGGATCGCCGAGGGCGCGGGCGGCCTGATCCCGTTTGATCTGCGCCCCGGCGGCTATTCGGTCGACGAGGCCCGCGCGTTTCTTGCCGCGATAGATGCCGAGACGACGGTGTTTTACCTGACGACCCAGCACCGCATCGATCTGCTTTATCCGGCGCTACTTGCAGCCTCGCTTGCGGCGGGTCTGATCTGGTCATGGCGCAGAGGCCCGCGCTGGCTTGTCGGCGGCTTCATCCTGCTGGGTGTTCTGGGGGCAGTTGCGGATTACACCGAGAATGCGCGCGTGGCGGTGATGTTGCGCGCCGGACCCGATGCGCTCACGGTCGAGATGGTGGACGCCGCCAGCAAGGCCAGCATGGCAAAAGCAGGCCTGACAACGCTTGCGACACTTGCGCTGGTTGTGGGGCTGGTGCGGCGGGCCCGGCGCCGGATCCGTTCAAAAGGCTGAAGAGGCGTTACCTTGCAAGGTCGCTAGCCGCCCAAATCCTCCAGAATCGGACAATCGGGCCGCCCGTCGCCTGCACAGGTTGCAACCAGATGCGACAGCGTCGACTCCATTGCCTTCAGGTCGGCAATCTTGGCTGCTATGGCATCGAGATGCTTTGCGGCGATCGCCTTCACTTCGGCGCTTGCGCGACTGTCGTCCTCATAAAGCGCCAGCAACGCGCGACAATCGGCAACCGAAAACCCCAATGCCCGCGTCCGCCCGAGAAACCGCAGCTTGTGCAGATCCGCCTCGCAAAACGCGCGATAGCCATTGGCATCCCGTCCCGGGCGCACAAGATCGATATCCTCGTAATAACGGATCGTCTTGGGTGGAAGCCCGGTCGCCTTGGCGGCCTGTCCGATATTCATGAGCTTTCTCCGAACTTGCGAAGTCGCAAGGCATTCGTCACGACCGCAATGCTTGAAAACGCCATCGCGCCGGCTGCAAGCATCGGTGACAGAACCAAACCGAACGCGGGATACAAGACACCCGCTGCGACCGGGATCAGCAGCACGTTATAGCCAAATGCCCAGCCGAGGTTCTGATGGATATTGCGCATCGCGGCACGGCTCAGACCCAAGGCCCGCACAACGCCTGCCGGATCGCCCGACATCAAGACGACATCCGCCGTCTCGACCGCCACGTCCGTGCCAGTGCCGATCGCGATCCCCACATGGGCCGCCGCCAATGCGGGCGCGTCGTTGATCCCGTCACCGACAAAGGCCACGCGCGGCCCCAGACGTCCGATGATCTCGACCTTGTCGTCCGGCGTCGCGTCCGCTTCGACCAGATCAACGCCCAGTTTTGCGCCGATCACCTCTGCCGTTGCGCGCCGGTCCCCCGACACCATCGCAACCTTGAGCCCCATGGCCTGCAAATCGGAAACGACCTTGGCCGCCCCATTTCGAACCGGGTCCGCAACCGCGATCACCCCGGCCAGGGCGCCACCGATCGCGACGAAAAACGCCGTCTTGCCTTCTTGCGCCAGTCGGTCCGCCGCCGCCGCCATAGGTGCTGCATCCACCCCCGCATCGCCCAGCAACTTCGCGCGACCCACAAGAACCGTCGCACCATCAACTGCCCCGGACACACCCGCACCGGTAACGCTCTTGAAATCTTCTGCGGCAGGAACATCCCCCGCTGCCCGCAAGATCGCCTGCGCAATCGGATGCTCTGATCCGGCTTCGACAGCACCCGCCGCCGACAGAATCGCTTCGCGCGCAAAGCCATCCACGGTCACCACATCCGTCACCTCGGGCCGCCCCTCGGTCAACGTCCCGGTCTTGTCGAAGGCCACGATCTCCACCTCCCGCAAGGCCTGCAACGCCGCCCCCTTGCGGAACAAGACCCCCAGTTCGGCCCCGCGTCCCGTGCCCACCATGATCGAGGTTGGCGTCGCCAGTCCCATAGCGCACGGACAAGCAATGATCAGCACAGACACACCCGCCACCAGCGCTTCGCCAAGGCCTGGCCCAAAGACCAGCCAGACCACAACCGTCAGCAGGGCAACCCCCAGAACCACAGGTACAAATACTCCCGTGACCCGGTCGATCACCGCCTGCACGGGCAGTTTCGCCCCTTGCGCGTCCTGCACCATGCGGATGATGCGCGCCAAAACCGTATCCGCACCAACCTCGTTTACGCGCACCTCCAACAGCCCCGCACCATTGACCGTGCCGCCCGTCACCGCGTCGCCAGCGCCCTTTTCCACGGGCACTGGCTCGCCCGACAACATCGCCTCATCGACAAAACTTGTGCCCTTCACGACCACACCGTCCACCGGCACCCGCGCGCCCGGCTTCAACTGCACAACATCGCCGACCGCGACCGATGCAAGCGGGACCTCGACGACGTCACCCCCGCGCAGCACCCGCGCTGTGTCCGGCCTGAGGCCGACCAAAGCACGCACCGCCGCCCCCGTGCGCCCCTTCGCGCGCGCTTCCAGCAAGCGCCCGACAAGGATCAATACGACGATCACACCCGCCGCCTCGAAATAAACGCCACGGGCATTCCCCGGCAAAACACCGGGCATAAAGGTCGCCACCGTCGAGTAGACAAACGCCGCCCCCGTGCCCAAAGCCACCAGCGAATTCATCTCCGGTGCGCCCTTCAGCAACGACGGCACCCCGCGCGCGAAAAACACCCGTCCGGGGCCCATAAGAACGGCGCCGATCAAAAGGAACTGCAAAACCCGGCTTGCTTGATGCCCGATCGTCTCGGCCACCAAAGCATGAACGCCGGGAATGAAATGCCCGCCCATCTCGATCAGAAACACCGGCAACACCAGAATGGACGCAATCCAGACCGACCGTGTCAAAGCCGCATCTTCCGCATCTTCGTGACCCGACGCGTCCTCGTCCGCGGTAATCGGATAGCCCGCCGACTGCGCCGCCGCCAAAATCGCCGCGCGCTCGGTGCCCGCGCCATACTCCACCACCGCCGAGCGATCCGCCAAATTCACCCGCGCCTCGACCACACCCGGCACGGCCACCAATGCCCGCTCCAGCCGGCCGACACAGGACGCGCAACTCAAACCCTCGACCGACCCGCGCAAAGTCTCGACCCGCGCCGGATAGCCGGCCTCTTTCAACGCGGACACAACATCCTGCGACGCCCCGCCCTCGCCAAGATCCGCCTCAACCGTGCCGCTTGCCAAATTCACCCGTGCGCCCAAGACGCCCGGCACGCGCAAAACGGCCGCCTCCACGCGCCCCACACAGGACGCGCAGGACATGCCTTCAACGGGCACTCTGAATAACGATGCAGTCGACATGGATCCGCTCCGGGTTTGAATGTTCCACTCTGACATAAGGGTTCCAGCAACTGGAAGGTCAAGACCCAGAGGGCTTCATCCTTTCATTAATACCACGGGGGAAGGCGACTGAAGGTCGACGGGGGGGCAGAGCCCCCCAGCCGCGACGCGCCAAAGGCGCGGCGCAACACCAATAAATCAGGCTGTAACGGAGTCCCGCATCCGCGCCAAAGCTTCCTCGGCGCGATGACAGGCCACACGCGCCCCATTCACATCGCGCAACTCAGGCCGCTCCTGCTTGCACAGAGGAATCGCCAAAGGACACCGCGGGTTGAACGCACAACCCGGTGGCGGATTGATCGGGTCCGGGATTTCGCCCTGCGGAGGCGCAACCTCGCGGCCGAATCCATCCATCTTCGGAGCCGCCGCCAAAAGCATCTGAGAATAAGGATGCGCCGGGCGAGTGAACAATGTCTCCGGATCCGCCTCCTCGACCAGACGCCCCAGATACAGAACGCCGATCTTGTCGGCCATATGCTGCACAACCGTCAGATCGTGACTGATGAACAGATAGGTCAGCCCGAATTCGTCCTTCAGATCGCTCATCAGGTTCAGAACCTGCGCTTGCACCGAAACATCCAAAGCACTCGTCGGCTCATCGCAAACGATCAGCTTCGGCTCGCTCGCCAAGGCGCGCGCAATGCAAATCCGCTGCCGCTGCCCACCGGAAAATTCATGCGGAAACTTGCCCGCATCTTCGGCCGACAAGCCGACCTGCTCCAAAAGCCTCTCCGACAACCCTTCCGTGTTGCCACCGCGCGCGGCCACCGGCTCGGCGATGATATCGCGCACCTTCCAGCGCGGATTCAACGACGCAAACGGATCCTGAAAGATCATCTGGATGTCCGACCGCACCAGATCGATCTTTTCGGCATCCGTCTCGCGCGACAGATCGATCCCGTTAACTTCGACCGACCCCGACGAGGGGGTTAACAGCCCCACGATCATCTTGCCAATGGTTGACTTGCCCGACCCGCTTTCGCCGACCAGTGCATAAACCTCGCGCTCGGGGATATCGAACGACACATCCGACACCGCCGTCAGCATGGCTTTCGGTTTGCGCTCGATCACCCGGTTCAGCCAGGGCTTGGAAACATCGAAAATCCGCGTGAGGTTCTTGACTGAAACCAGCGCCTTCATTCCGCGACCTCCACCTGCTCAACCGGGAACCAGCACGCCGCCCGCCCTTGATCCGCCGACAAATCCGGACCCGGATCGACCCGACAGGCCTCTTGCGCCTTCGGACAACGCGGATGAAACGCACAGCCCGCAGGCAATTTGCCCAATCGTGGCATCGATCCCGGAATTTGCCGCAAGCGCCGCTGCCCACGCGAGGCCAAAGGCGTCGAGCCCATCAACCCTTCGGTGTAAGGATGACGCGGACGCTGGACGACCTCGCGCACAGCGCCAAGCTCGGCCAATCGCCCGGCATACATCACCGCCACCCGGTCGGCAGCCTCGGCGATGACACCCATATCATGCGTGACCAACATCACCGCTGTGCCCCGATCGCGGCACAACCGCTTCAAAAGCGCGATGATCTGCGCCTGCACCGACACATCCAACGCCGTCGTCGGCTCGTCAGCGATAACCAGTGCAGGCTCGGCGCAAAGTGCCAGAGCGATCACCACCCGCTGCCGCATACCGCCGGAAAACTCGTGCGGATAACTGTCGATGCGACTGGCCGCCGCCGGAATCCCGACTTCGTCCAGGGCGGCAATCGACCGATCCCGCGCCTCGTCGGCCGAAATATCCAGATGCGCCAGCATCGTTTCCGTCAACTGGTCGCCAATCCGCAAAAGCGGGTTCAGAGACGTCAAAGGATCCTGAAAGACCATGCCGATCTCTTTGCCGCGAATTCGCCGCATCTGATCCCGGTTCAGATTGTCGATCCGCCGCCCCTTCAGCAAAATCTCACCGCCCGAGATCCGCGCAGGCCGGTCCAAAAGACCGATCACCGCGTTCCCGGTCATCGACTTGCCTGCTCCGCTTTCGCCAACGACACCCAGGATTTCCCCCTCCGTGATGTCGTAAGACACCCGATCCACAGGTTTCAGAACACCCGTGCGCGTGGGGATTTCGACGACAAGATCGCGGACGGACAAGACCGGTTCGGACAAGACTTCTTCCTTCAGGTTTCTACCCTTGTGTCCCGCGCGCTTCGGCAGATGTGAACCACACGGGAGGTTATCAAATCATGTGGCCAATCACTTCAGCCGCGGGTTCAGCGCATCGCGCAGCCAGTCGCCCAGCAGGTTCACCGCCAAAGCCAGCGTCAGCAAGGTCGCGGCAGGGTACAACAGGATCCACCACTCGCCCGAGAACAAAAAGCCCTGCCCGATGCGGATAAGCGTGCCCAAGGACGGCTGCGTCGGCGGCGCACCGACGCCAAGGAACGACAGCGTCGCCTCGGCGATGATCGCCAAGGCCAGCGAGATCGTCGCGATCACCAGAACCGGCGACAAGACATTCGGCAGGATGTGCCGCAGCATGATCGCCGGCGACGTGCGCCCGATCAGTCGCGCGGCCTGCACGTATTCCTTGTTGCGCTCGACCAGTGTCGCGCCGCGTACGACGCGCGCAAACTGCACCCAGTCCGACAGGCCGATCGCGATGATCAGCACCCAGATCGCCATCTGATCGCGGTATTCCACCGGCGTGAACCCCTTGGCCACACCGAAAATCAGCAAGGCCACAAGGATCGACGGAAACGTCAGCTGCACATCCGCAATCCGCATGATGATCGTCTCGGTCCAGCCCCCGACATAGCCCGCGATCAACCCAAGCGTCACCCCTAGGACCAGCGCGAAACTCACCGCTGCAAATCCGACGAACAGCGAAATCCGCATCCCGTAAAGGATCGTCGAAAACACATCGCGCCCCTGATCGTCGGTACCCAGAAAGAACGTCTCGCCGGTGAAGGCATTCGGCACGCCGGGTGCCGAAAAGCCGTTCATCAGGTTGAGGCTCGCTGGGTCGAACGGGTTATACGGTGCGATCAAAGGCGCGAACACTGCACTCAGAACCAGAATCACCGTCACCGCGAAACTGACCATCGCAACCGGAGAGGCGCGAAACTTCCAAAAGAAATCGCTCTCACGGAACCGCGCAATGCGCCCCTTTTCGGCCGCCTTTGCCGCTTCGATCACGTCCATATCGCTCATGCCGTCACCCCCATCAGTGTCCGCCTGCCCGGTCGGCCCGAAGCCGCGGGTCCACCCAGAAATACAGCAAATCCACAATCAGGTTGATGCCCACGAACATCACCGAAATCAGCATCAGATAGGCCGCCATCACCGGAATATCGACGAACTGAATCGCGTTGATGAACAGCAGGCCGACGCCCGGCCACTGGAAAACAGTCTCGGTGATGATCGCGAAAGCGATGATTGCCCCCAGCTGCAGACCCGTCACCGTGATTACCGGCACCATCGTGTTCTTCAGCGCATGACGGAAATTCACCGCCCGTTCCTTCAAGCCGCGTGCGCGCGCAAACCGGATGTAATCCTGCCGCAGCACTTCCAGCATCTCGGATCGCACAAGCCGCATGATCAGCGTCATCTGGTACAGCCCCAACGTGATCGACGGCAAGATCAGCGCTTTCAGTCCGCTTTCCGTCAAAAAGCCCGTCGTCCACCAGCCAAGGTCCACGACCTCCCCGCGCCCGAAACTCGGCAACATGTCCAGCTCGACAGAAAACAAATAGATCAACAGAATACCGATCAGGAAGGTCGGCAAACTGACCCCGATCAGCGACACTGACATGATGATGTTCGACGCCCAGCCATCCCGCCGGATCGCGGTGAAGACACCCAATCCGATCCCGATCGTCAGTGCCAGAATTCCTGACACCGCCGCCAGTTCAAGCGTCGCGGGCGCGCGCTCGGCGATGATCGTCGACACAGGGCGGCCCTGCCGGTAACTCACCCCGAAATTGCCCTGAACCGCAGTGCTGAGAAACTTGTAGTACTGCACCACGAACGGCTGATCCAACCCAAGCTCGATGCGCAAACGGTCGATGTCGGCCTGCGTGCGTTCCTGCCCCAGCATGTTGTCGATGGGATCGCCAACAAAGCGGAACATGGAGAAGGCAACAAGTCCGACCACAAGCAGGACGAGGATCGACTGCGCAACGCGCCGGATGATGTAAGCAAGCATGTGACCACTCTTTGACGTTTGCGCCGCCACGGTCAAGATCGCGTAAGCGTGCTTTGCCCCGTGAACAGCACATTTGTTAGGCTCTTTTCAACGATTAACGCCCAGGAGCCCGCCCATGACCCGCCTCGTCCTCGTTCTTGCCCTGTTTCTGACCGCCAACCCGCTCTGCGCGCAAGATAACAGCCCCGACATGACACCCGGCCGGCTGCTGGACATCTTGCTGGCCCTCGACCCCGATACGCAACCCTCGGGCAGCGGCGTTGAACTCACGATTGAGGACGTGCCCATTCTGGTCATTGTCGATCCGGTTGCCGACCGGATGCGTGCGATGGTGCCGATCCGCGCGGTCGAGGGCATGTCCGCCGAAGACCTCGAACGCGTCATGCAGGCCAACTTCGATACGGCACTCGATGCGCGCTATGCGGTCGCCAACGGGCGGCTGTGGGGCGTCTACATCCACCCGCTTTCGCCCCTGCGCCGCGATCAACTGATCTCGGGCCTTGGCCAGACCGTCAATCTGGCGCTGACCTATGGCGGCCTTTTCACGGGGGGCGCCCTCAGCTTTGGTGGCGGCGACAGCGTGCCACTTCAACGGGAACTAATCGACCGGCTACTGGAAAAAGGTCAGGACATCTGATCATGCACCACGCCCCGCGATGATTTCAAAACTCAAGCCCGCGTGCGCTGTGATCCGCGCCAGCAAAAGCGGACCCATCGCCGAGGCAGGCGTCCAGAAACCGCCGCCGACGGCGATCTCGTCCTCGGCCAGACACAGCGCCGCCTCCGTCAGCATCATCGTTGTCGAGCGCACACCCGGATCGCCCTGCCCGGTGATCCGCTGCTTCAAGACCGTTCCGTCGCGCAATGTTCCCACCTGAATGATCTCATAAGACCCGGACTCGCGAACCTCCTTGCTTGGCCCTTCGCCCGATTTCGGCAGCACATGGCGTTCCAGCAATCCACGCGTCGCGGGAATGGCCATCGCGATCAGAAACAACTTTCCGAAAAGCGTCTTGCGCATCGCCGCCAGCCAACCACCGACACCTCCCCGGCTCAATGCGGTCTCGGTGTACCGAAAGTCGCGGCCGTAGGGGTAACCCATGACCGCGTTGCTGCGCCGCACGACCTTGGAGTTCATTGGCCCCATGAAATAGGGATAAGCCCAGGCCTGCAAATCCGCGTCCCATGTGACCTCTAAGGGCATCATGCGATCCGGCCCGTCCGGACCTTCCCTCTCGCCGGTCGGGCACAGCGCATAAGGGTCCGCTGACAGATGGTCAAAATCAGGGTCCGTCTCGCGCAGCCGCATCGCGTTCAGAAAACTGCCCGCCGTCCCGCCACTGAAGCCGCCCTTCATGCGCGTCACCCGGGTGGTGATGCGACGGCACGGCTGACCACAATGATCCAGCGCCTTCGCCTGCAAAAGCTGCACGCCAAGATCGGACGGAATCGAGTCATGCCCGCAGGCATGCACGATCCGCGCCCCCGTTTCACGCGCTTGGTCCTGATGCGTATCGATCATTTCCCGCATCCATTGCGGCTCGCCCGTCAGATCACAGTAATGCGTGCCATTGGCCACACAGGCGGCCACGAGCGCGCTGCCATAAACAGCAAAGGGACCAACCGTGGACACGACCACCCGCGTCTGCGCGCTCATCTCATCCATGAATGCTGTGTCGAAACTGTCGCCAACCAGTATCGCGATTTCCCCGGCCCGACCGGCCAAGCCGTCACGTACATGCTCCAGTTTCCCGCGGTTTCGCCCGCCAATCGCCAAAGCAACCCCGCTCTCTGCGCAGCGTCGCGCCAAATGATGCGCCGCACGCCGCCCCGTGGCCCCGGTCGCTCCCCACAAAACGATATCGTACGTCCGCTTTGCCACTACGCCCTGCCCTGATGACGGTGTCTGTCTGGTGTCATGGTCTGCTCCCGAGAAGCGTCCAAATCCCATGCAAACCGTCCTACACCGTTATAAAACGGCCCCTTTTGAGCAAAATCAATCGTGCGACCACCCCTTAATACTGCCTTTAAGAAATTGCTTGAACGTCGTTCACAATTCGCGTATCAATTTTATGAACATCGTTCAAGGAGCCCGAATCATGACTCATGTGATCAATACCAACCAACTCCTTGCCGAAGGTCTTCTGAACGAAGCCCAGGCAACCGAAATTGCCCGGCGCTCGCGCGACACCATGCTGGCGCTGGTCGTAAATATCGTCCTTACCGCCGGCATCATCGCCGCCTCGTTCGGCTTTGTGTTCTGGATCGCCGACCCGTTTGGGGTCGCACTGCTTGGCGCCGCTTTCCTCGCGGCAGGCGTCGCGGTTCTCGCCAAGGCCGACGCGCTTTATCGCCTGCTCGGCCACGCCGGCGCGCTGATCGGATCGGGCATGCTATTTGCAGGCGGCGCGATCGAGCTTTTGACCAATTACCCCGACAGCGCCAGCCCCATCCTCATCGCCGGAGGCGCGCTTTTCGCGGCCACCGCCGCATGGGCCTACCGCGCGGCCCCCAAGGCTCTGCGCTTTTCAACCGGAGCGATCACACTCTCTGGTATCGCCCTGCACCTCCTTGGCCTTGGTCTCGAACTCAATGACATGTCCGGCCTGCCGATCGCCGGGCTTTATTTCTATGCCGCGGCCCTGATCGCCGCTGCGGGCGTCTTCGTGAATGTGCGCTTCGTCACAGCGCTTGCCATCGTGCCTTTCGCCCAGATGCTCGACACGGGAACCGCCTATTTCCACGCGGCCTATGGGTTCTATTCGCCTGAACCGACGCTGACGATTCTGCAAATGGGCGCGCTTGTCGCCATCGGTGCATGGGCTATGACCCAGACCTCTGACCGCTTTGGTCGCCATGCAGGCATCCTTGCGATCATGGCAGCCGTGGTCGGCAACCTCGCATTCCTCGTCGGCTCGCTCTGGGGAGACGAAGTCACCAGCAGCTTTTTCCGCTTCGATGCTCCCAATTACGCGGATTACAACGACTGGAGCGCCTATCAGGCCGCAATGAAGCTTTGGAAATCCCAGTTCTTCCACATCTCCGAGCACGTCTTCTCGGTCGTCTGGGCTGCTCTCCTGATCGCGGGCGCATGGCTTGCCGCCGCCACCCACCGCCGTGGACTGTTCAACGCTTCGATCACCTTCCTCGGCATCCATGCCTACACACAGGTGTTCGAAACCTTCTCGGACGAACCCATGGTCTATGCCCTCGGCGGCCTCGCCGCGATCCCGGCAGCCTGGGGCCTGTGGCGGCTGAACCAGAAGATGTTCGCTGAACCTGAAACCGCAAAACCCTGACCCCGCGCGGGATCGGATCTAAAGGGCCGCCCCTCGCCGGGCGGCCTCGATCTTTGCGACGTCAATCTTCTTCATCTGCATCATTGCATCGAACGCGCGCTTCGCTTCCGCCCCGCCTGCCGACATCGCTTCGATCAATACGCGCGGCGTAATCTGCCAGGATAGGCCCCACTTGTCCCTGCACCAGCCGCACATGCTTTCCGCACCACCATTGCCGACGATGGCGTCCCAATAGCGGCCCGTCTCTTCCTGAGTGTCCGTCGAAATCTGAAACGAAAACGCCTCGCCATGCTGAAAGTGAGGCCCGCCATTCACCCCGATACAAGGCATACCAAGCACCGTGAACTCGACGACAAGAACATCGCCCGCCTTGCCCGACGGATTGTCACTTGGCGCGCGCTGAACTTGACCGACGCTGCTGTCGGGAAAGGTCGCCGCATAGAATTGCGCCGCCGCTTCCGCGTCATGTCCAAGCATCAGGCAAAGTCTGGCTTGTGGGATCGTCATGGGCACACTCCTAGGGCTGGAAATATCCCCCAACGCAATACCAAGCCCGCCTTTCAGTCAACAAATCCGAAGCCCGGAAACGATCCGGAATCACAAAAGGCGCAACGCCTCCAATTCCGCGCGCAGCGCGTCCGCGCCAGTGAAATGCAAAGCCTGCCAGCCTGCTTCCCGCGCGCCGTCGACGTTCTTGGGACTGTCATCAATGAACAGACACTCTCCCGGCACCAGATCATTTCGCGCCGTCAGAACCTCATAAATCCGGCGATCCGGCTTGATCAGCTTTTCATGCCCCGAAACCACCACATCTTCAAAAGCATCACGCAACTCGGCATGCACATCGTTGGCCACCGGCCAGGTCTCGGCACCCCAGTTCGTCAAACCGAACACCCGATGCCCCCGCGCCTTCAGGTCGTTCAAAACTTCCCAGCTACCTTCGACCTTGTGCTGAATAGTGTCAGCGAACCGCTCGAAAATCCGATCAAGCAGTTCAGCATGTTCGGGCGCTGCGGCCAAAGCATCGGCCCGCGACCGCCCCCGATCCTGCTCGGCATTCCACGCATAAAACCCGACGTCGCTAAAAAAACGATCAATCTCGGCGACATCCGCAAAAACATCCCGAAAGGCCGCGTGCTCGTCCCATTGGATCAACACATTGCCGATATCGAAAACGATATGAATCACTCAGACCAACCCGTCCGAACGGAAAATCTCGAACAAGTCCGCCTCGGGCCGCGCCCCGATGTGGCTGATCACCTCGGAAGCCGCCGCGCACCCCATTCGCCCGCATAAATCCAGAGGATAGCCCTTCGAATACGCCCAAAGGAACGCCCCCGCAAAAGCATCGCCCGCCCCGGTCGCATCCTGAATTTTCACCGGTTTAGCTGGCGCGTGCCAGCGCTGCCCCCCGGCCAGAATATGCGCGCCCTTCTCGCTTTCGGTGCAGGCCACGATCTCGATCTCTTCGGCCGCCGCCGCCAGAGCCGCCTCGAAATCGTCTGTCTCGTACATCGAACATATCTCGTCCCGGTTCGCGAACAGCAGATCCACATGGTCCCGCAACATCTCGCGAAACGCATCCCGGTGGCGCTCCACACAGAACGGATCCGACAGCGTCAAGGACACCTTGCCGCCGGCCCCCTTGGTCGCCTCGATCGCCTTGGCAAAAGCAGCGTGGCTTTCGGGTCCGTCAAACCGGTATCCCTCAAGATAGATCATCGC
Source organism: Boseongicola aestuarii (assembly GCF_900184815.1). Taxonomy (GTDB): domain Bacteria; phylum Pseudomonadota; class Alphaproteobacteria; order Rhodobacterales; family Rhodobacteraceae; genus Boseongicola; species Boseongicola aestuarii. Next base: position 131,347 of record NZ_FXXQ01000007.1, read on the forward strand.
CGCATCCGCCATCTGAGCGGGATCAATATCGTCCGGCGACAGAAACTCGGTCACGCCCAGATAGGTGTTCATCGACCGCTCGCCGTCCGGCGTGACCAACACAATGCAGCGCCCGGTTTCGGCCTTCTGCTTTGCAGTCGCCAAAGCGGTTTCGTAGACCGCCCCCTGCGCGCGCAGATCATGCGCGAAAATCGCGCCCAACTGGTCGTCCTTCACCTTGCCCACATAGGCGGTCGATCCACCCAAAGACGCGACAACCGCAATCGTGTTCGCAGCCGACCCGCCCGACACCTCGCGCGCAGGCCCGACCCGGCCATAAAGGTCCACCGCGCGCTCCATGTCGATCAACTGCATGATGCCCTTTTCGACACCCACTTCCCCAAGGAAATCATCCTTGCACCGCGCCAATACATCGACCATCGCGTTGCCGATCCCGACCACGTCAAACCGCTTCGTCATTCCGTCTTATCCTCAAACTGACACAGATCGCGTATCAGGCACGCGTTGCATTTGGGTTTACGCGCCACACAGGTGTAACGCCCATGCAAGATCATCCAGTGATGTGCATGATGTTGAAATTCCACAGGAATGTGATCCTCAATCGCTCTTTCGACCGCATCCACATCCTTGCCCGGAGCAATCCCAGACCGGTTGCCGAGCCTGAAAATATGCGTGTCGACCGCCTGCGCGGGATGGCCGAACCACATGTTCAAGACCACGTTTGCCGTCTTGCGCCCCACCCCCGGCAATGACTGCAAGGCCGCCCGCGACGACGGCACCACGCTGCCAAACTCATCCACCAGCTTCTGGCTAAGCTTGATGACGTTCTTCGCCTTGTTGCGAAACAAACCGATCGTCTTGACGTGCTCGATCACGCCTTCCTCGCCCAGCGCCAACATTTTCTCGGGCGTATCGGCAACCGCAAACAATCCCCGCGTTGCCTTGTTTACGCCTGCGTCCGTCGCCTGAGCCGACAAAGCGACAGCCACCACCAGCGTAAAGGCATTGGTATGCTCCAACTCTCCCTTCGGCTCGGGCTCTGCGATCTGAAACCGCGAAAAGATCTCGTGGATCACCGGGTATGGAAGCTGTTTTGCCATGACACGAGATTTTGGCGGATCAATGGCCGGGCGACAAGGCGTTTGTCGCAGCTGCGCCGGATCGGCGGATCGCCATCCCCGTCCTAAGTCGAGTTCCGGCGCTCAAAGCGCCCCCGCGTGCGATTGGCAAACGCGACAAGCGACAGCATCACAGGCACCTCGACCAGAACCCCGACCACCGTCGCCAGCGCGGCCCCCGAATTCAGACCGAACAGACTAATGGCCACCGCCACCGCCAACTCGAAAAAGTTCGACGTTCCGATAAGCGCACAAGGGGCCGCGATCTTGTGCGGCACGCGCCAGATGAACGCCGCCGCATAGGCCAGCGCGAAAATCCCGTAGGACTGGATAAGTATCGGCACCGCAATCAGCAAGATGACCTGCGGGCGATCCAGAATGACCTGCCCCTGAAGACCGAACAGGATCACCACAGTCGCAATAAGCCCGACAACCGACCACGGCTTGATCCGTTCGCGAAAAGCCTCGATCCGCGCCTCGGACCCCAAAAGATGTCGCGTCCAGACCCCCGCTGCAAGCGGCAGGGCAACGAACAGAACGACGGACAAAAGCAGCGTCCCCCAAGGCACGACTATATCCGTAACCCCCAAAAGCAGCGCAACAATTGGCGCGAAGGCAAACACCATGACCACATCGTTCACCGAGACCTGCAAAAGCGTATAGCCTTCGTCGCCGCGCGTCAGTTGCGACCAGACAAACACCATCGCCGTGCAGGGCGCTGCCCCCAGCAGAATAAGTCCCGCGATGTATTGCTGCGCGTCCTGCGGAGAGATGAAATCCGCAAAAACGACCTCGAAAAACAACACCCCCAGACCCGCCATGGTAAAAGGCTTGATCAGCCAGTTCACCAACAGCGTGATCGCCAGACCCTTCGGCTGCTTCACCGCATTCCTCAGACTGCCCGGATCGACACCCACCATCATCGGGTAGACCATCGCCCAGATCAGCACCGCGACCACAAGGTTGACACTTGCCACCTCGGCCATTGCGATCGCCTCGACCAGCGACGGGGCGGTACTTCCAATAAGCACACCGCCCGCCATGGCCAGCGCGATCCACAGGGAAAGATATCGTTCGAAAATGTTCATGCCCCGTGGCATAAAAGCCCGCGCCAGCGAAGTCGACAAAAACCTCCGCACCGGCAACAGCACCCCAGAAACCCGCGCCGCTCGCAAGTTTTTCCCGCAATATCCGGGTCGCGCCACCCCGCGCCTTTGCCTACATTGACCGACAAGCAAAGGACGCACCCATGACCGACCAAGACACCGGCTATCACTACCAGCTTATGCGCCGCGCGATTGACCTGATCGACGCAGGCGGCCGCGACCTGTCGCTGGAAGACCTCGCGGGCGAAATGCACATGTCGCCCGCGCACTTCCAGCGCATCTTCTCGCGCTGGGCCGGGGTGTCTCCTAAACGCTACCAGCAATGGCTGATGCTGGATCACGCCAAAGACCTGCTGGCCACGCGCCACACAACCTTGGAGACCGCCGACGCCGTGGGCCTCTCCGGCTCGGGCCGCCTGCACGATCTGTTTCTGCGCTGGGAAGCCATGAGCCCCGGCGACTACGCCAAAGCCGGCGCAGACCTAAACATCCTCTGGGGCTGGTTCGAAAGCCCCTTCGGCCCGGCCCTGATCATGGGCACGGACAAAGGCATCTGCGGCATCGGCTTTTCCGCTGAAATGGGGCGCGAGGCCACCATGACCGACCTCATGCGCCGCTGGCCCAATGCCACCTTCACCGAAGACCCTGCGGCCATCGCCCCCTTCGCAGTTCAGGCCTTCCCACGCGAAGGCTCCAACCGCGAACCGGCACAGCTTTACCTCATCGGAGCGCCCTTCCAGATCAAAGTCTGGGAAGCTTTGATGCGCATCCCCACAGGTCACGTCACCACCTATTCCGACATCGCCAAAACCATCGGCAATCCCAAAGCCGTGCGCGCCGTCGGCACTGCGGTGGGCCGCAATCCGGTTTCATGGCTCATCCCCTGTCACCGCGCGCTGCGTAAATCGGGTGGGCTGGGCGGCTATCATTGGGGCTTGCCCGTCAAGCGCGCCATGCTCGCCTTCGAGACCGCCGAAACCGCCTGATATCCGATAACACACGCGCGCGATTGCCTATCACCGCAGCCGTAGGCATATCTTCGCGCATCGCCGCTTCCGCATCATCCAGTATGGTGTATAGCGGCATTGGAGATGTGAAATGACCAAAGGATTTGTCATGGGATACATGAAAAAACCCGCCATCGTGGCAGCCGCCAGCCTTCTGGCACTGACCGCCTGTAACGACCCAAGCCAGTTCCCCGGAACGGACGGCGACCGCACCCGTCAGGGCGCACTTGCAGGCGCTGCCGTTGGCGCGATTCTCGGCGGAACCCGCGAAAGCGGCAGCGACCGCCTTCGTAACGCAGCCGTTGGCGCAGCCATCGGCGCCGGTGCCGGAGCCCTCATCGGCTCGACGCTGGATGCACAGGCACGCGAACTGGAACAGGACTTCGACAACGGCCAGATCGACGTGATCAACACCGGCAGCGAACTGATCGTGCGTATGCCCGAAGCCATCCTGTTTGCCACCGACAGCGCCTCGCTGAACGGCGCGCTGCGCTCGGACCTGTTTGTTCTGGCCGACAGCCTGAACAAATACCCACAGTCCATCGTGACCGTCGTCGGCCACACCGACAACACCGGCACCGCAGCCTATAACCAGGGCCTCAGCGAACGCCGCGCCTTTGCCGTGGCTGACACGCTGCGCGCTGGTGGTGTGTCCGGCAGCCGTATCCGCACCATCGGTGCCGGTGAAAGCCAGCCGATCGCGACGAACCAGACAGCCTCGGGCCGTTCCCAGAACCGTCGGGTCGACATCACGATCACGCCGACAAACTAAGAACACCTCATAAACCGAGCAGTAAAACGGCGGTGCGCATCACGCGTGCCGCCGTTTTCACATCGCCAACCGCGCCGCTGCGCGCCGGAACAACACCAGCGTCACCAGGCAGATCACCAGCATCACTGCGCCCAGTATAAACGCCACACCTGCCTCACCCGACCGCTCGGCCATGCCGCCAGCAATGGCTGGCGCTACCATCATCAGCGCATAATACACCGTGAAAAAGGCCCCCATCCCAAAGGACCGCGCCCCGGGTGCCAGAACCTGAGACGGCAACGTCATGATCAACCCGGCTCCCAGTCCGAACACGAACCCGCCTACCGCAAAGACAACGGTCAAAGCGCCCGTCGGCACCATCAACCCGCCCAGCAAAGCGATGATGCCACCGACCAAGCTGGCCCCGATCAATAGATCCCGCCGCCCCGACCAATCCGACAAAATACCCCCCACCGGCACCGCAACGCCAACGCCAGTGATAAAGACCGACGTGATCGCGCTTGCCGTCACGATATCAAGCCCGCGCGCATCCAGCAGAAGCGGTCCAAAAGCAAAAACCATCGCCAAAGCCGCATTGTAGAACGCCCAGATCGCAGCCGCCATCGACAACGCGAAAACCGGGAACCTCGCCACCTGAACCTCGCTCGGCCCCTCCGCCGCACCCGGCGGCACACGGTATAGCAACACGAATAGAAAAAGCGCCAACGCCACAACACCAACAACAAACCACGACGCCACCGCCAGCCCACCCATCGACGCCAAAAACGGCAGGATCAAAAGCGCCAGAGCAATCCCCGCAGGCCAAGAAGCGATAAAAACCCCCATCGCCGTGCCGATCTCGCGCCCCAGAAACCAGTCCACCAGCAGCTTGGTCATCACCACGTTGATCACAACGCCCCCGACCCCGGCCAGAACGCGCCCGACCACCGCCGCCTCCCAGGACTGCGCAAGCAACGACAAGACCGCTCCGATCAGCATCAGCACCAGACTGATTCCGACCACCCGCTTGTCCCCGAACCGCGCGGCAAACGTGCCGCCCGGAATCGCCACCAAAATCCCCGGCCCCAGATACAGACCGATCAGAATGCCGATATCCGCAACCGTCAGCGCCAGACTATCCGCCACAAACGGCGACAAGGCCGCCACCGACTGATACTGAAACGCCATTACCGTGCGCGCGAAAAACAGCACGAACAAAATCACCCAGCGATTGATCATCGGACCGCCCCCGTCGTTCGCCGTCACAAAGCCAGAGTTTGCCGACCCAGATCAATACCTATCGTGTCACCGCCTCCCTTGCAGCCCAGCGCGCACGGCCCTACCTTCGCCTCGAACAGTGAGTACACCCATGCCCTTCGAACGCATCGAACCCGAAAAACTCTCCCACGCCGTCATTGGTCAGATCGAAGGCCTGATCCTGCGCGGCATCCTGCGCCCCGGTGAACGCCTGCCGTCGGAACGCGAACTGGCCGACCGCCTCGGCGTCTCCCGGCCCTCGCTGCGCGAAGCCATCGCCTCACTTCAGGACAGCGGCCTCCTCGTCGCGCGGGCAAACTCGGGCATTTTCGTCGCCGACGTCCTCGGCTCGGCGTTTTCCCCGGCCCTCACGCGCCTGTTCTCAAGCCACCCCGAGGCCGTCTTCGACGCCATCGACTTTCGCCGCGACATGGAAGGCCTCGCCGCTCACCGCGCCGCGCGCCTTGCCTCCGACACCGACCTCGCCGTCGTCGATACGATTCTCAAGAAAATGGAAGCCGCCCACGAAAAACGCGACGCCAAGGCCGAAGCCAGCCTCGACGCCGACTTCCACCTCGCCATCATCGAGGCAAGCCACAACATCGTGCTCCTGCACATGATGCGCTCGATGTATGACCTCCTGCAAACCGGCGTGTTCTACAACCGCCAGATCATCTTCGAGTTGCGCACCACCCGCACCGCCCTCCTCGACCAGCACCGCGCGATCAACACGGCCCTTCAAAAGCGCGACCCCGACGCCGCCCGCGACGCCGTTCAGGCCCACCTCGACTTCGTGCGCGCCTCGCTCACCGACAAACTGCGCGCCGAAGAAAACGAGCGCATCGCCAAAAAGCGTCTCGACCACGAACAGCGCCGCCAGTAGGCCACACCTGGCCGACAGCCCTGCCTTCTTCTGTTCCTAAATATCCAAATCCAACCAGTCCCCCGCGTGCAAACGCTGAAAGGCCTGGTTAGAAGATGCCTAGACCTCTTCCGAAGAGCGCGCCCAAAGGTTCACACCCTCTTCAAAACAAAGCGCATCAATCGCCGCCAATTCGTCGTCGGTAAACGCCGCCGCGCCCAATGCTCCGACACAATCCTCAATCTGAGACACCTTCGAAGCTCCGATCAACGCCGACGTCACACGCCCTCCACGCAAGACCCACGCCAACGCCATCTGCGCCAGAGACTGCCCCCGCGCCGCCGCAATATCATTCAACCCATTCAACCGCTTGACCGCCTCATCGCTCAACAAATCCTTGTCCAACGACTTACCCTGCGCAGCGCGACTGTCCTGTGGAACACCCTTCAGATACTTGTTCGTCAAAAGCCCCTGCGCCAAAGGCGTAAACGCTATCGACCCCGCCCCGACATCGTCCAGCGTGTCCAACAACCCGTCCCGCTCGACCCAGCGGTTCAGCATCGAATAAGACGGCTGATGAATGACAAACGGCGTGCCCAAAGCCTTCAGGATCGCCGCCGCCTCCCGGCTGCGCTCAGAATTATAGGACGAAATCCCGGCATAAAGCGCCTTGCCGGACCGCACGATCTGATCCAGCGCCCCCATCGTTTCTTCCAGCGGTGTCTCGGGATCATACCGATGCGAATAAAAGATATCGACATACTCCAGCCCCATCCGCTTCAAGGACTGGTCACAAGACGCGATCATGAATTTCCGACTGCCAAACTCGCCGTAAGGCCCGTCCCACTGCTTGTATCCCGCCTTCGACGAAATAATCAGCTCATCGCGATACCCCGCAAAATCCGTTGCAAGTATCTCGCCAAACGCCGTTTCCGCCGAGCCCGGAGGGGGCCCATAATTGTTTGCCAGATCAAAATGCGTGATCCCGTTGTCAAACGCCGCCCGACACAAGGCCCGCTTCAGCTCATGCGGCGTGTCGTCCCCGAAATTATGCCAAAGCCCCAGCGAAATCGCCGGCAGCTTCAACCCCGACCGACCCAGTCGACGGTATTCCATCGTGTCATAACGTGAATTGCTGGGCGTATAGCGGGGTGTGGGATAAGGTCTGGTCATGAAAGGCATAGCGTCCCGACCAGCCGCAAATGTCAACTCTTTGTCAAACTCACTACCTTTAAGTCACCGGAGCGCACGCCAGAACATAGCCTTCCCACACAGATCCCGGCTGCCCGGTCACCGCACCCCGCGCTTCTTCTGTTCAAAAATATCCAACTCCTCCGGCCAACGGACGCGCAACCCGTTGCACCTGCGCGCATGCGCCGTTAAACCCCTGATGCTCCACCAACACCGAAGGGTTCCTCATGGCCGCGTATCAATATGTCTACCACATGGACGGCGTTTCCAAAGCCTACCCCGGTGGCAAGAAACTCTTTGAAAACATCCGCCTCAGCTTCCTGCCCGGCGTGAAAATCGGGGTCGTCGGCACCAATGGCGCGGGTAAATCGACGCTCATGCGCATCATGGCCGGAATCGACAAGGACTTCACCGGCGAAGCCTGGGCCGCCGAAGGCGCGCGTGTCGGCTATCTTCCGCAGGAACCCCACCTCGTCGAAAGCCTGAACGTGCGTGAAAACGTCATGCTCGGCGTCGCGGCCAAAAAGGCCAAACTCGACCGCTTCAACGAACTGGCGATGAACTACTCGGATGAAACCGCCGACGAAATGGCCGCTCTTCAGGACGATATCGACAGCAACAACCTCTGGGACCTCGACAGCCAGATCGACGTCGCCATGGAGGCCTTGCGCTGCCCGCCCGATGACGCAGATGTATCGACCCTCTCGGGCGGTGAAGCCCGCCGCGTCGCGCTCTGCAAGCTTCTGCTTGAAGCGCCCGATATGCTCCTCCTCGACGAACCCACCAACCACCTCGACGCCGAAACCATCGCCTGGCTGCAACAGCACCTGATGGACTACAAAGGCACCATCCTGATCGTCACCCACGACCGCTATTTCCTCGACGACATCACAAGCTGGATCCTCGAATTGGACCGTGGCCGTGGCATTCCTTACGAAGGCAACTACTCAGCCTGGCTCGAACAAAAAGCCAAACGCCTTGCCCAGGAAGCCCGCGAAGACAAATCCCGCCAGAAAACGCTGGAACGCGAACTTGACTGGATCCGGCAGGGCGCCAAAGCCCGTCAGGCCAAGCAAAAGGCCCGGATCAACGCCTACAACGACCTCGCCAACCAGTCCGAACGCGAAAAACTCGCCCGCGCCCAGATCATCATCCCGAACGGCCAGCGTCTTGGCTCGAAAGTTATCGAAGTCAACGACCTGAAAAAAGCCATGGGCGACAAACTTCTGGTCGAAAACCTCTCGTTCAGCCTGCCCCCCGGCGGCATTGTCGGAGTGATCGGCCCCAACGGTGCAGGTAAAACCACGCTGTTCCGCATGCTGACCGGTCAGGAACAACCCGATGGCGGCACCGTGGAATACGGCGACACCGTCGACCTTTCCTATGTCGACCAATCCCGCGATGCGCTCGACGCCAACGCTACTGTCTGGGAGGAAATCTCCTCAGGCGGCGAGATCATCCAACTGGGTGACGCGCAAATGAACTCCCGCGCTTACTGCTCGGCCTTCAACTTCAAAGGCGGCGATCAGCAGAAAAAGGTCGGCAGCCTCTCGGGCGGCGAACGCAACCGCGTCCACATGGCAAAACTTCTGAAGACCGGTGGCAATGTGCTTCTCCTCGATGAACCTACGAACGACCTTGATGTGGAAACGTTAAGAGCGCTTGAAGATGCGCTGGTCGATTTCGCAGGCTGCGCCGTCGTCATCTCCCACGACCGCTTCTTCCTTGACCGCATCTGCACGCACATCCTGGCCTTCGAGGGCGAAGCCCACGTCGAATGGTTCGAAGGCAACTTCGAAGATTATGAGGAAGATAAAAAACGCCGCCTCGGCCCCGACGCGCTTGAACCCAAACGGATCAAGCACAAGAAATTCACAAGGTAATCCACCCAAGACACCAGCGCAGGATCAACAAACTCAGACTTGCGCAACACGGGACGCCTCCAACCGGCGAAGCTCTCAGCAAACAAACGTGCCAGTTGGAGGCCATGTTCACGGCTCCGGTTGATGGCAAGATCGGCGACCACGCTACGCGGCCGGTCCAAGATCACGGCCGTCCTTCGCCAGCCCGATACCTGACACACCAAGCGCCTTTTCCAGCTCCACCTCGCTCCAGGCAACGCCTCGCCCAGAAACCCGGATAAATCTCCGAACCAGCTCACAGCCGCCCCGGTCCCGCCAGCACACCGGGGTCAACCCTCACGAATTTCCTTGCAATTTCACCGCACACCCGCCATATGCCCCCCAGCGACGTTATTCTATTTCGACCACTGTCTTCCCTAATACGGCTTTCAGTCTTTCGATCCAGACCAACTAAGCCGGGTCACCGCAATCTCGTGGGTGGCACATACTATTAGGAGACAACACGATGGCTAATGGCACCGTGAAATGGTTCAACTCTACAAAAGGCTTCGGCTTTATCGCACCTGAAACAGGTGGCAAGGACGTTTTCGTCCACATTTCAGCAGTCGAGCGTTCCGGCCTTACAGGCCTGGCTGACGACCAGAAAGTTACCTACGACATCGAAGCTGGCCGTGACGGCCGCGAGTCGGCGGTAAACCTCTCGCTCGCATAAGCGAAGCTAGCAAAACTTCGGGACGGGTGTTCGCAGCCGTCCCACCAAGAACCCGGCCTAAACGGCCAAAGCAACCCCCCACATTCCAAGACCGAACACCGTATGCGCCAGCAGACCAAGTCCGCGCGCGCGCCATGGTGCGTCCGTCTTCGATGCTGCCCAGCCCAAGCCAAGACCCGGCTGAAGCAAGAACCACCCAAACCCGATCGTCAAAAGTGAAAACACCCAAACAGCCGGGAAGGTCGGCGCATTCAGCCAGTCAGCGCCCGCCAAGGCGATGAACGCCAAACCATAGATCGCGCCCACAAGGTAATGAAACGCCCAGCCGATGCGCGCTTCGCCCGGCAACTCGGCCACATCCCCGATCGAGTCGTGAAACACCCGCCCGCGCGACGCTTCCACGACCCAACGTCCCACAGCGCCCCAGTTCGGGCGTGCGATGCCGAAGAACCGCTCCAGCAAAATCGCCCAGACATCCATCGCGACCGTGCCCGCGACTCCCATCAAAACACCGATACCCAGCATATCACCTCCTGATCAGACACGCCTTTGTGTCACGCACGGACAGACACGGCAATCGCCCGACCAAAACCAGCCGCACGGCTTGGGCAAAAAATCTTGCGTCACGGCGCAAAATCTGGATGATCACAAGCGCTATTCTTTAACTCGACCCACTGTCTCCAACTACGGCCACAGTTTCGAACTCCAAGACCCTGGCCACAGCCGTCGCATCCCGCGGACGGCCACTACTAGACGGAGACCTCACGCATGGCCACTGGCACCGTGAAATGGTTCAATACCACCAAAGGCTACGGCTTCATCGCGCCAGATGCAGGCGGAAAAGACGTATTTGTTCACATCAGCGCGGTTGAGCGCTCGGGGCTGACCGGCCTCGCCGACGACCAAAAGGTCAGTTATGAACTCGCCTCCGGCCGTGATGGCCGCGAGAACGCTGAAAACATTTCCCTGCTCTAATCTGATGCGCTGGCGTCCGGGGGTTTGCCCCCGGTCGCCTCATCCCCTGACGTGCGCGCGATGACCGAAAGACCGTCGCGCAGACCCTCGTTGTAGGCCCAGTTTTCGGCCAGGGTCTTGCCACCGGCCATCACGTCGTCCGGTTCGCGATCTTCAAGCCACGCGATGCCATCCGCCTCAAGCTGCTCCAAAAGATCACGATACATTCCGGACTTTTCGGCAATTTTCATCTGCATCCACGTTTCCAGAATCCGGTTGATCCGCCCCTGATACCCCGCGCCCATCGCCCGGTACATCTTGACCACCGCTTCATCCAGATACAGCGACACTTTCTTTTTCGGCGCGGCTGTTTCCATGTCCAGCTCCAGCGTCAGCCACGCCTCCGGCACCTCGCGCCGGGCTTCCTCCAGAAAATTGTTGCTCTCGTTGCTGGCATAAAACAGCAGTTGATGGAAACGCGCCTCGGCCATGCGGCGGGTTTTGGTTCCGGTCCTTTTGGACGTCCAGATGACAGGCGGGGACATGGGCATGCACTCTCAGTTTTATCGACACGCAAGCAGCATCGCACGGCGAAGTTAAGCGTCAAAAAACACACAGAACGGTCGCACCGACGTGATACCGACGTTGAACCGACGTGACACAGACGTTGCCCTTTCACCCCGGTCTTTCGACCTGCCGGAAGGGGCAAGAAAATGCTGAAAACCCATATATTCCATACATTTAAATTCCCTTATCCCTTGCGTTTCCAGCGGCTTGAAGCGCGACCTGAATGTGACGGCGGTCCGCCTGAACACCCCACTTCCACCGCTTTAATCCCGCCGCCGCGATCCCGGTCCGCCGGTCGCTGCGGCATTCCCCAAGTCAGGGTCTATCCCCATCAAAGTTCTGTCGGCTCACGGCGTTTTTCGGCGACTGGCAGAAACGCCAGTGCCCATCGGCAAGCCTCCGCTGCCGGGACACGAACCCGGCGAAGTCTCAGCCGAACCACGCTGAAAACATCGCTTCATTCCGGCGGGAACTAAATGCATTTGCATCCGCTCCGGGCCGCACCCTCCCTACCGCACCGCTTTCATGGTCCCCCGACTCGATCGCCTTCGCGGCCCCGCAAAACAAGGCCACTCCGGCAGATACGATCCACCCCAACTTTCACGCCAGGGTGGGTCAGGGGACGGCGCGAACGCCAATCCGAATGGCGTCAATGCAGGCGGCAATATCCACGGCATCACCAATTCCCTCGGCAAGGGTGGCGACCGCCCAAACACCGACGGAATACGCGGTCAGGCCATCGAGCTTGAAACGATGCACGGAGGCAGTGGCATCAAGAGTCGCAATGCCGACTGACTGGCGCGGAAGCACTCAGGGTGCGTCCGTTCCGCGTCTCCACTTCGTGTTAAGAAAACCGTGGTATCGCGTTTGCTCGCTGTCTCGCCTTGGCTTTCGTGCACCCGGCAAGGATGTCACATATCGACGACGCGCCATTTTGGCGGGCTTCCCCCGAATCGGAAGTCGTGTCTATCGTGGTGGTCGAGCAGATAAAAACGTCGCAACGAATTGCGGGCTAAAGCATTGATTAATAAACTTTTTCCATTCGCCCTGGCGGCTCTGGCAGTGATCCTTGCCGCCATTTTCGGACTTTCCCAGTCATTGGGAGCGCACCCCTTTTGGTCCACCCAGATTGCCCTGATCGGCGCCCCCCTCGGTGCCGTTCTTGCGCTTGTCCTGCGCTTTGCGACGCAGTTTCGGTGGACAGCCGCGCTTGCGGCCTTGGTCCTGACAGGCATAGCGTTCGCAATGGCCAGCATGGGTAAATCGCGCTTCGCCGCGTCTTATGCCGAGGACGTGCAGGCCGGTCAGCTTTGGTATTTTGGCTGGATCGCCGTCGCGCTTTTCACCACGACCACGCTCGCGCTCATCTGGCCAAAGCGTCGCTGACAGGGCCGTCGGTCAGCGCGAAGCCTTCCTTCAACCCCTTGATGTAGAACCTCTTCTCCGGCGAAGTCCGCGCCCGCACGCGGTCCAGAACCCAGGCTTCGGCCTTGGTATCCACGTGTGCTGCGCGCATCGACCAGCGGGTCTCCACCCCCGGCGCCCCGCCCTTGTCCGGCGTCAACAACAGCCCCAAAGGCGGCGCAGCCGACAATTCCGCCCCCGTCTCGGCCGCCAGATGCAAGCGCCGCACAGCCGTCAGTCCCGGCGGCCCCGGCAAGTCCGCCACGATCAAGGGAATAACCCCTGCCCTCAACGCTTCTTCCGTGCACCACAGCAAATCCTCGGGCCGTTTCGGCGTCGCCATAATGATCCGTCCGGGATCGACAAACCGCATGAAACCTTCAGGATTGAGCCGCCCCGGCGCCCACGACGGCCTTATCCAAAGGATGTTGCCCACCATCGCCTGCCCCACCGCAAACGCCATCGTGCGCCGCGCGTTGCCGCAAATCTCATGCGCCCGCCCCCGCTCGAACGTCACGTCTTCCAGCACCTTCACAGCAGGCGCTTTGGGGCCACGATGGCTCTGACGGGTCAGAAGATGGGAAACAGCAGCAGGCATACCCCGCTTTTATCATGTTCGCCTTTTGTTCTCAATCCCCCGCTTCGCCTTGCCAATCCCTGTTCAAACGCTATCCCTTTCCCTAACACGAAGGAGATTTCCAATATGAACCGAATCCAACTCGGCCGCACCGGCATCGAGGTCAGCGACTATTGCCTCGGCACCATGACCTTCGGCACACAAACCCCCGAATCCGACGCTCACACCCAGATCGACATGGCGCTCGACGCCGGCATCGACTTTCTCGATACGGCGGAAATGTATCCCGTGAACCCGGTCCGTGCAGAGACCGTCGGCGTCACCGAAACGATCATCGGCAATTGGGTCGCCAAATCCGGCAAGCGCGACAAGATGGTCATCGCCACCAAACACTCGGGCGAAAACAGCCGCTTCGTGCGGCACGGTCAGGATATATCGGCCGCCACCGTACGCGAGACCCTCGAAAGCTCACTGAAGCGCCTGCAGACCGACTACGTCGACCTCTACCAGTTCCACTGGCCCAACCGCGGCTCGTTCATGTTCCGCCAGAACTGGGACTTCGACCCCCGCAAACAGCCCGCGCAAAACGCAATCCTCGACAACATGGCCGAAACCATGGACGTCCTGAATGACCTCGTAAAAGAGGGAAAAATGCGCGCCTTTGGCCTGTCCAACGACAGCGCATGGGGCACGATGAACTGGCTCAACGCCGCTGCCAAAATCGACGGCCCGCGCGTTGCCACAATGCAGAACGAATATTCGCTGCTCTGCCGCCTCTACGACACCGACATGGCCGAACTCAGCCACCACGAAGACGTCACGCTTCTGGCGTTCTCGCCACTGGCCTGTGGCTTCCTCACCGGCAAGTACCGCGGCGGCAACATCCCCGCAGGCTCACGCATGGCGATCAACGAATCGGTCGGCGGCCGCAACAGCCCCCGCGTGGCCGAAGCCGTCGAAATCTACGCCGCAATCGCCGAAAAATTCAACATCGACCTCACGCACATGGCGCTGCAATGGTGCCGCACGCGGCCCTTCCCGACGATCCCGATCTTCGGCGCAACCACCACAGACCAACTGGCCCATATCCTCAAGGCGCCCTCGGTCACGCTGCCCGACGACCTGCTAGCTGAGGTATCCAAGGCACACCGCAGCTACCCGATGCCCTATTAACCACGACCCGTGTTGCCGGGCCTCATTTGCCTCCCTAAGGTCCGCATCAACACGGGGGTTTCGGGGAGGACGAATGCTGGCGCTTGGTCGCGGTTTCTTGATGATCTGCCTCACCCTGACACTTCTTGCGTGTCAGGAGGACGGCCCGCGTGCTTCCGGCGAAACCGGCGGAGTTCCCGACCCACTGGCCGAGCAACGCGCCGCCTGCGAACGCACCGGGGGCCGCTGGGGCGCACGCTCAGGCGGCATCCTTTTCACTTGCTACCGCCCCTCAAGTGACGCCAACCAGCTGTGTCGTGCTTCATCCGATTGCGAAAGCGTCTGCCTTGCCCGTTCGCGCACCTGTGCTCCGACGACGCCTTTCCTCGGCTGCCACGAAATCCTGACCGAAAACGGCGGTCGCGCCACCCAGTGTATCAACTGATGCGCGCAGCGGTTCTCCTCCCCCTGGCCCTTGCGGCCTGCGTCGCCTTGCCCGAATACCGCGACACAGACGTGCCGATCTCGTCGATGGCCACGTTCGAACCCGCCAAATACGCCGGCACTTGGTTCGAGATCGCCAGCTTCCCGGTCCCCTTCCAGTCCGGCTGCCGCAATACCACGGCCACCTACACCGCGGCTCCCGACGGCACACTGGATATCCTGAATGCCTGCGACACCGACGATGGCCGGGAACAAATCGGCGGCACCGCCCGCCTCGACGGTCCCGGTCGTCTGAAAATTCGCCTCGATGGCGTGCCCTTTGCCGCCGATTACTGGGTGCTTTGGGTCGACACAGACTATCGCACCGCAGTTGTCGGCACGCCTGCAGGCCGCTCCGGCTGGATCCTGAACCGCGAACCGACCATTCCCGCCGACCGCCTGAAAGCGGCGCGCGATATATTGGCCTTCAACGGCTACGACCTGACCCAACTTCAAATAACCACGCAGGAGGCACCATGACCCGAAAAGTAGCGGTTCTTGGCCTTGGCACGCGCGGCGGCGATATTGCGACCGCCTTTCACAAAATCGGCTGGGCAGTTTCGGGCTTCGACCCTGACCAGCTTGCGGAAGGCGTCCCCGACCTCAAGCGCGACTGGACCCGCGAATCCACGATTTCCGGCACTGTCCGGGGCGCCGACTGGGTCATGATCTGCCTCCCCGAGCGCCTGGAACTAATGCGCAAGGTCATCCAGCGCGCCCAAAGCGAAGCACCTCATGACGCCGTCATCGCCGTTGTCACGCACGACTTCGACATCGACGCCGTGCAAGGATGCGCGCACCGTCCGGCACAGGTTCTGCGCGTCGATCAAGGCGAAGACGGCGGCTATTTGATTGATGTCTCCTCCAAGACAGACCCTGTGGCCAAGTCCGATGCCAGACGCGTGCTGGCGCAACTCGCCGCTCAGGAATTCGTGCCGAAATCCCGCAAGGTTCAGCTTCCCAAGGCCGAAAGCGCCTGAAGATGGCCGGGCCAGTCCCGCTCTGACACATAGGCCTCGCGCACCAGCCCGTCGAATTGCTCGGTCAGCACCTTGACCCGCTCGCGGTCGCGAAACGCCATGTAGTACTGCCCGACATACAAGACCGCCACCAAAGGCCCGAACACCGTCAGCGGCGCGGAATAGACCCGCCGCGCATCGAACAGAAACACCCTCAAAGACGGGAAAAGCTCTTCATGTAGCTGCTTCAGATACCGCATCTGCTCATCGCGCACGAACTTCGGCAGTCCCCGGTAATATCCGGAACACGACACCAGCGACTCCATCTCGTAAAGCGGCATCGCGATCTCATAGTCCGACAAGGATTGCTGCATCCAGTCCAGTCTATCCCGGCTGGCCCCGATCGCCTGATCCACCGATTTGCCCAGATGCGGCTTGTACTCCCACCGAAGCAGCGCACTGGTCTTCAGCATATCAGGCAACGTCGCCGGAACGTGACGTATCTTGTAGCCGGCCGCCTCCTGATGCCACGCGAAAATCTGTTCATCAATCAGCGCCCGAGGAGCCTGAGACACCTGCATCGAAGCGGCAAGAAGATCGGCAGCCCGTTCGGGCTTGTCGGAAAGCCCCAACAGCCAGTCGCCCGAAACACCCAATGCGGCGGCACATTCCGCCACCACCTGCGCGTTCGGCATCCTCGGACTGTCTCGCGTCAAAAGCTGGGAAATCGTCGAACGATCGACCCCCACGACCCGCGCCAGCCCGCTTTGAGTCGCGGACTTCTCGGCCATCGCTTCAGAAAGACGGAGTTTAAACAGTTTTGCGCGGTCTCTTTTGTCCATTTTCGCCACATATGGTGAATTATTTCACCATAGTTGAATTTATGTTGACCACAAACCAAATCGTTCACGCGTCCGTGATATGCAAAACCGGAGGTATGGGAACCCACGAACGCCGAACACTTTTCCAGTCCGCCACACCCGGATCAACCGAATGGCCAACGCTTGTGTTGTTGGCGATCACCTACGCGGTTTGGGCCTTGGCAACCACATGGCTCGCCTCGCTTTCAACCCCGCTCGCGGTGATCGTTACCGCCATCGCCATCGCGCAATTCTCCTCCCTGCAACACGAGGCAATCCACGGGCACCCGTTTGAAAACACGACCCTCAACGCCCTCCTTGTCGCGCCCGCACTGACCCTGATCCTGCCTTATGCCCGCTTCCGCGACACCCATCTCGACCACCACCTCGACAGCCGCCTGACCGACCCCTACGACGACCCCGAGAGCAACTACATCGACCCTGGCGACTGGGAAAAGATGTCCCGCGTCGAACGCATGATCCGCACCGCCAATAACACCCTCGCTGGTCGCCTTATCATCGGCCCCATCCTCGGAACGGCCTGTTTCCTGCGCGCCGACTGGCGCAATCGCACAACCGATCCGCGCGTCCTCAAAGGCTGGGCATGGCACCTTCCCGCCATGATCCCCGTGCTGTTCTGGCTCGCCAGCATCGCGACACTGTCCATCTGGGCCTACGCCGTCGCAATCTACTTCGGCCTGTCGCTCCTGCGCATCCGCACCTTCCTCGAACATCAGGCCCACGAACACGCACTCGGTCGCACTGTCATCATCGACGACCAAGGGCCCCTCGCCATCCTCTTTCTCAACAATAACTATCACGTCCTGCACCACACCCACCCGCGCGCACCGTGGTACAAACTCCCCGGCCTCTTCCGCCAGAACCCTGACCGCTACCTCAAGCAGAACGACGGCTATTTCTACCGCTCCTACGCGCAGGTTTTCGCTAAGTACTTCCTGCGCCGCAAAGACCCGGTGCCACACCCCCTCTGGCGGCGCAGCTAAACCCTTTTCATTCCTGCACTTTCCACCCAAGGTCCGCAGATGGAACTCTGGGTCATCCTCGCCATCGCCGCCGCCCTTTCGCAAACCTTCCGGTTTGCACTGCAAAAAGTGCTGGCAGGAAGCACCCTCAGCCCTGCCGCCGCCACATGGGCGCGCTTCCTTTGGTCCGCGCCGGTCGTCATCGCAATCATGTCGGCGTACGTCGCCTTGACGCCCGCCACGCTTCCCGGCGTCAAAACAGGTTTCTGGCCCTACGCGCTGGCCGGCGGAGCCACACAAATCCTCGCCACCATATGCACAGTCGCCCTGTTCAAACGTCGCGCATTCGCCGTCGGGATCACCTTCAAGAAGACCGAAGTCATGCTCACCGCCATCGCCGGACTTCTCATCCTTGGTGACAGGACCGACCCGTTGGGGGCTTTGTTCATTGTCCTTGGGTTTGTCGCCGTGCTGCTTTTGTCAAAGGCGCCGGAAGGCGGCAGTTTCTTCAACAAGGGCGCGGCCATCGGTCTGTTATCTGGCATCTTTTTCGCGCTGTCGGCGGTCGGCTACCGCGGTGCCGTCCTTGCAATGGACAGCGATAACACCTTTCTCGTCGCAGGCCTGACACTGGCGTTCGTGACCGCGGCCCAAGCCCTCGCCCTCGGCCTTTGGCTCGCATTGCGCGAACCCGGCCAGATCAGCGAAACCCTGAAAGGCTGGCGCAAATCCTCGCTTGTGGGAGTGTTCTCGCTTATTGGAAGCTGGTGCTGGTTCGCCGCTTTCTCACTCCAGAACGCGGCCTACGTCTTTGCAGTCGGGCAAATCGAACTGGTTGTCTCGCTGGCGATGGGCGTTCTATTCTTTCGTGAAAGACCCTCGGCGCGCGAATTGTTCGGCATGGGACTTCTGACGATCTCGATCACTGCTGTTGCGCTGATCGGTTCACGCTAACCAGACCACGCGGTCCTCGATCCGGTCGTTCCTGACCAACGGCACACGTTCGGGTGTTTCCAAAGACGGCAAATGCTCGGCCAGACGCTCAAGCACCATGGCGGTCACATTCGCAATATCCAGATCGAGCAAATCCCGAAGCATGACCCAGTGCAGCAAGGATAGCTCGTCACTGTCCCGGAAGTCCGCCTCGGCTCCCCCCGACACAGCCTCCACCGGAGCCAGAAAGAACCGCGCATCAAACCGTCTCGGACGCCCCGGCGGTGTGATCGCCCGCAAAAAGAAGCGCAAAGCCGAAGGCCGCTCGAACGCCAGTCCAGTTTCTTCCGCCAACTCGCGGATAGCGGCCCTCGCCAAGGCTTCGGGCGAGACTTCTGCGCCCACCGGCTGAAGCGCCAACAGTTCGCGCGTCCGCGCATCAAGCGGTTCTGCCAAATCGTCACCTTCGTCGGCCTCATCCACGGCACCCCCTGGAAAAACGAACTTCTTGGGCATGAAAACAGCACCTTTGCCCCGCTGCCCCATCAGCACAGCAGGGTCAGTCGTCGCGTCTCTCACAAGAATGATGGTCGACGCCGCGCGGATCGGCACGTCATCAATCACAGGTCTGCCCTCAAACAGAGGCCCCAAATCCATGAAGTCGCTTTGCCCATTGCAATCCTACAATCGCCCCCTTCAGCCGAGGCAAAAGATAGAGCGAAAGCCCAACACAGCCCACCGTAAAAGTGGACGCCAGAACCATCGGGTCGGGTCGAAACTCGGTAAAGGCCCAGATCAATGCCGGCGCCATCAAATGCCCAACGATAAGGATGGTCAGATAGGCAGGCCCATCGTCCGCCCGGTGGTGTGAAAGTTCCTGGTCGCACACAGGGCATGTGTCGCGCACTGCAAGATAGCTTTTCATCAACGGACCTCGTCCACAGTTCGGACAGGTTCGCTTCCAGCCGCGCAGCATCGCGCCACGCACATCGCGTTCGCTGCCGTCATTTCCAGCTTCGTGCGTCAGGTTCGTTGGGTGATCGGGATACATCACATACCTTCCAGCCAGCGTCATTACAAATCTAACAACCGACAATTTCAAGAAGTGGGCTTAGAAAGGAAACGACGCGAAATGTCCTTGCGGCGGGATGTCGCGTCTTTGTTCCGAAATTCAAAAAAAGTGCGACGGAATTCAGCACCTCGTCCGTTTGAAAAGCACGAAAGCAAAACACAAGCTTTAAGGAAGCAGGTAACATGAACAAGAATACAACACGCATTCTCCTCGCCGCACTCGCAATCACGGCCGGTTTCGGCGTTGCAGAAGCGCAAGATCGCCGCGCAGGCCCCGGCCCGATGGATTTCGCAACACTCGACGCAGACGGAAACGGCGAGATCACGCTCGAAGATCTCGATGCGGCTCGTGACAATCGCTTTGCCGATATGGACACAAACGGCGACGGGCAAGTCTCCGAGGCCGAATTCATCGCACATGCCCAAGCGCGCGCAGGCGAGCGCGCAAGCGAGATGTTTGCGCGTCTCGATGCGGACGGCGACGGCTCCCTCAGCCGCGATGTTCTGGAGGCCCGCGAAGGCGGCGGACGCATGGCTGCACGGATGATCGAACGCGCCGATACAGACGGCTCGGGCGGCGTCAGCGCCGAAGAATTCGAAGCCATCAAAGAGAGAATGGCCGAACGTCGCGGCGGCAAAATGGGCAAGCGGGGCGGCTGAAACTGACCACACAACGCTTACACAAGGGCGCGCCGGATTGCTCGACAGGCAATCCGGCGTTACGCCTGACATCAGATCATGCAAAACGCTCCGCCCAACACCAATTCCGAGTCCGCGCCCGATTCAGCGCTTTTGGCTGCCGTGGCGAACGGCGATGGAACCGCGGCACGCGTCCTGATCGACCGTCTTGCACCGCGCCTTTTGTCTCATGCGACACGCGTCCTTTCGGACCGCGCCGAAGCCGAAGATGTAGTGCAGGAAACGCTGGTGCGTCTTTGGAAGATCGCTCCGGAATGGCGCCAGGGCGAAGCGAAGGTTTCGACATGGTGCTTTCGGGTTCTTGTAAACCTATGCACCGACAAACTGCGGGCGCGAAAACCGCATGTCGACATCGACGCCATCGCCGAGCCTGCAGCCGACCTGCAATCGGTCGTCGAACAGATGAAAGATGTGGCGCGGCGCGGCGCGCTGGATGCGGCACTCGGCGCATTGCCCGACAGACAACGGCAAGCAGTTGTCCTGCGGCACATAGAAGAACGGAGCAATCCGGAAATAGCCGAGATCATGGACATCGGCGTCGAAGCGGTGGAAAGTCTCGTGGCGCGCGGCAAACGCGCGCTCGGGTCGGCACTGCGGGGCAAGCGAGCCGAACTGGGGTATGAAGATGACCGATAAATCACCTAACGACACCGCATTGGAAGCCTTGTTTGAAAGCGCGCGCGCCGAGACGCCGGAGCTTGCGCCTGATTTTCTCGCACGCCTTGTCGGCGATGCGGACGCGGCGATTGCCGCGCAAAACACTGCCTCCGCCGTGATCTTGGCACCGGTCAGTCTCTGGTCCAGGATCGTTGCCGCTTTTGTGCCGGTTTCGGGTCTCGCAGCCGCGACGCTGGCCGGGGTGTGGATCGGGTTTCAGGTTCCTTCGTCGGGCTTCACCGACAGGCTGGCGTTTTCCGACGGTGCTGACTTCGATGTCTCTGCCTTCCTGCCGGCGGTCGCACTCAGTGGCTTCAGCGAATTGGAGACAGACGGATGAGCGACAAAACCTCTCCGAAACGACGCTGGGTAAAACCGCTTCTGGCTGTATCACTGGTGTTCAACATGCTGATTGTCGGCATTATTGCCGGTATTCTCTTCGCCAATTCTGGCGACAAAGGCGACCGGCTGGACGGCCCGATGCGTTCTTTGGTCGGTACGCCGTTCATTCGTGCGCTCGAGCCCGAAGACCGGCGCGCGCTGGCTTTGGAAATTCGACGCGACGACGCGCGTTTACGGGAAAACCGCAGTGCCTTGCGCGCGCGGTTCGAAGCCTTGCTTGGCGCATTGGACGCCGATCCTTTTGATCCTGAGGCGGTGCGGGTGATCCTGCGCGAACAACGCGATATCGCGCTCAGACGCCAGAACATCGGCGAGGCGCTTCTGGTCGATCAGCTTCAGAAACTGAGCCCCGAAGAACGGGCAGCCTACGCCGACCGGCTGGCCCGTGATCTGCGAAGGCTCAGAAGGGAGTGAGCGCCACCTCTATTCGGTTGCGTCCCGACGCTTTGGCGCAGTAAAGCGCGCCATCCGCCAGACGCAGCAGCTTGTCCGCCATGACGTCCTTCTCGCACATTGGGTCAATCAACGCGGCCGCCCCTGCCCCGCCAATCCGCGACGCACCCCCGACCGTCACGCCGACACTGACTGTCACGGTGATTTCGCGGCCATCTTCCAGCACAATCGGATCGTCACAAATCCGCGCCCTCAACCTGTTGGCGGCAGGCCCGGCGCGTTCGGCATCGGTTCCTGGCATCACGACCAGAAATTCCTCTCCACCGAAACGCGCCACCAGATCTATCGACCTCAGGTTGTCGCTGACCCGACTTGCGATCTGGCGCAGAATCGCGTCGCCAACGGCGTGCCCATACGTGTCATTCACCGTCTTGAAGTGATCTATATCCGCCATCATAACTGCAAAAGGCTCGCCCGTTGCGCTGGAATTGCGAATGACATCCGACAGATATGTGTCCGCGTACCTGCGGTTGTAGAGACCGGTCAAAGGGTCGGTCGCTGCAAGTCGCATACTGCTTTCTGAATTGCGTCTGAGGTCATCAGCATCCGATTTCCGCCGCATCAAAGACCGAACACGGTGGACGACCTCATCGCCCAAAGCGTCCGTTCCAACCAGATCGGACGCGCCGCTGGTTAGGGCGGTGATCGCAGAATCACAATCATCGGTGGGGTGCATCACAAGGATCGCGGCGTGGCGGGAATGGTCGCGCGCCCGTAAATCAGGCAGCGCCGACAGCATCTGGCGCGCCGCCGTATTTGCGCAATCCAGGACAAACACATCGCGCGCGACATAGTCACCGCCACTTGCCAGAGCCTCGTCCAATGTCAGTCGTCTGAAACGTGACCCAAAGGCTTCAGCCAGTAGGGTGAAACCCCTGTGCATGGCGTCTTGGGTGGTAACCAAGGCGACGCTGGATGCCGCCTGAAAAGGCGAAGACTTTTCGGCAAACCAAAAGCTGGCCGCAGCGGATTGACGCCGCTCGACCTCGCGCAGACCGTGGGCTTCGCGCAATATTCCGCGCAGACGCGCCAGGAACAGAAGATCCGGCAACGGCGTCGCGATGACTTCGCGCGCACCTGCCGACAAGGCCCCCAATCGGCGCTCGGGCGTTGCCTCGGGATCAAGAAAAAGCACCAAAGGCGCCTGATCCGAGCGCGCAATAATCCCGTGCGTGTACAGGTCCTCCATCAGACCGGCCGGTTCGCGATCGCGCAATGTGGCAATCACCACATCAGGCGCAAAACCACGGACCTTGGTCGCAGCTTCGGTCAGATTTCCACAAACCGTGACCTCATAGTGATGCGCTTTCAGAAGCGAAGACGTCAGCATGCGTGCCGGCGTAGAGCTGTCCACGAGCAATAAGTGGTTCGCCATGAGTTGCCTCACCAATATTTACATTTGTTCCTTTGCCGTTCACTCTTTTCTGAGAAGAGTTAATAAAACCTTTCCGGGAGACGTCTGTGACACCGCTTGCGCGTGACTCCGCCGAAGTTCTGGCGATCGAAGCCCTCGTATGGCTTACGACCGATGACGAGTTGTTGCCGGTGTTCCTGGGGTCGACCGGAGCTGGCATCGATGACATACGCGCCCGCGCTCAGGACCCGGAATTCCTCGCGTCAGTGCTCGATTTCATTTTGATGGACGACGCATGGGTCGGTGCGTTTTGCGGGGCCAACAACTATGCGATGGATTTTCCCATGCGCGCGCGTGCCGCCCTTCCGGGCGGCGCTGCGGTAAACTGGACCTGAATTCGCCTTAGGCGCTCTTCTTCCCTACGGGCTCGGCCTTGGCATTTGCATCAATGAAGTTCAGCACAAGCGGGCGAATGTTGCTGCGCCAGCTTTTGCCCGCGAAGATGCCATAGTGACCCGCGCCCGGTTCAAGGTGCGCCGCCTTCTTGGAGTCTGGCAACCCCGTGAGCAGATCAAGCGCTGCCAGACACTGGCCGGGGGCTGAAATGTCGTCTTTTTCACCCTCGACGATTTTCACCGCGACATTGTCAATGGAACCGATATCGACGGCACGACCGTTCACCACAAATGCGTTCTCGGCGATTTCGCGGTTCTTGAAGATCCGCTCAACCGTCGACATGTAGAATTCGGCAGTCATATCCATGACCGCGAGATATTCGTCGTAAAACCTGTTGTGCTTGTCACGGTCACCGTCTTCGTTCTTCGAGACGCGCATGATCTGGTCGTAAAACGCCTTGGAATGCGTTTCGGCGTTCATCGAAACGAAGGACGCAAGCTGCAAAAGGCCGGGATAGACCATGCGTCCCACGCCTGCATATTTGAACCCGACGCGCTGAAGCATGACCTGTTCAAGCTGGCCCATGGTCACACGACGCCCAAAGTCCGTGACGTCCGTGGCATTCGCGTCAGGATCAATTGGCCCACCAATCAGCGTCAGTGTGCGCGGCTGTGCTTTCGGCTTTTCAGCCGCAAGGTAAGCCGTTGCCGCAAGCGCTAGTGGCGCGGGCTGGCATACAGCGATCACATGCAGATCGGGACCGAGATGATCCATGAAGTCCGACAGATAAAGCGTGTAGTCCTCGATATCGAATTTTCCGGCGCTGACAGGAATGTCCCGCGCGTTGTGCCAGTCAGTGATCCAGACGTCTGCATCGGGCAAAAGGCTCTGGACGGTCGAGCGCAGAAGTGTCGCGTAGTGACCCGACATCGGCGCCACGAGAAGGATACGACGCGCCATCGGCGCGCGTCCCTGAACCTTGAAATGAATAAGATCGCCGAAAGGGCGCTCGACCGCGTTTGTGACGGTAACGATATGATCGCGGCCGTCCTTGCCGACGACGCTTTCAAGTCCCCAGTCCGGCTTGGAGACCATGCGCGAAAAGCTGCGTTCGGTGACTTCACCCCAGGCCGCCATCAGATTGAAAGCAGGGTTTGGAACCATGCCCCACATCGGGTAGGATGCGATTGCCTGTGCGCTTGCACCGGCCCATTGATTTGTGTTCCGGAGGGTTTCCATCAAATCGTAGGTCAACATATATCGCATCAGGCACCTCAACTTGGCCGGGCCAATTCGTCGCTTTGCCCTTGGGGCCTTGCGGCGATAGACTTACGTCCTTAAATCGCAGCACAAATGCTGCACCTGCAAAATAGGCTCGAAAACCGCCAATGGCAACAAAAGAAACAGAAACGCCGGCGAATCTGGACCGTCTGAACGAGAATCTCGCCCGAATCGAAGAGCTTTCGCAACGGCTTGTTTCTGCGCTCGCGACCAAGAAACCAAAGCATCCGGGCCTCGAAGGCCCTGGCGAAGATCTCTATATGAAAGCCGCCACAGCCTATATGGCGGAGATGATGTCGCACCCCTCGAAACTGATCGAACATCAGGTCGGCTACTGGGGTAAAGCTCTGACTCATTATATAGACGCTCAAAACAAGCTTGCGCATGGCAAGCTTGAGCCTGCGGACGACCGTACGCCCAAAGATCGCCGGTTCAGTGACCCTCTTTGGGAGAACCACCCGTTCTTCAATTACGTGAAGCAGCAATACCTGATGTCTGCCGAGGCCATGAGCGAAATGGTCGAGAAACTCGAAGGTCTGGACGACAAGGACAAAAAGCGCGCACGGTATTTCACCCGCCAGATCGTCGACATGATGAGCCCGACGAACTTTCTTGGCACGAACCCGGCCGCTCTGACAAAGGCGGTCGAGACCGATGGTCAGTCCTTGGTCGATGGACTTGAAAACCTCGTGCGCGATATCGAAGCCAGCGACGGCGAGATGCTGGTCACGCTCGCCGACAAGAACGCTTTCAAAGTCGGCGAAAACATCGCCACTGCGGAAGGCTCGGTCGTGTACCGTAATGAGCTGTTCGAGCTTATTCAATACGTGCCGAAAACGGAGACCGTGCACAAGACTCCGCTGGTCTTGTTTCCGCCCTGGATCAACAAGTTCTATATTCTCGACCTGAAGCCGAAGAATTCGCTTATTCAATGGATCGTCGAACAGGGCTACACTTTGTTCGTGGTAAGCTGGAAGAACCCTGACGCAAGCTATCGCGATATGGGGCTGGGCGACTACATCGAGAAAGGCTACCTGGAAGCCGTCGAACAGGTCAAAACCATCACGAACGAAAAACAGGTTAACGCCGTCGGCTACTGCATCGCAGGTACAACCCTGTCCTTGACGCTGGCACTTTTGAAAAAGCGCGGTGACAAGTCGATCAAGTCCGCCACGTTGTTCACCGCCCTTACAGATTTTGAAGATCAGGGCGAAGTTGGTGTATTTTTGTCCAACGACTTTGTGGATTCGATCGAAGCGCAAGTCGAGATTGACGGAATGCTGGACAAGAGGATTATGTCCAAGACCTTCAGCTTCCTGCGCTCGAATGATCTTATCTACGGACCCGCAATCAAGAGCTACATGATGGGCGAGGCGCCTCCGGCATTCGACCTTCTGTTCTGGAATGGTGACGGAACGAACCTGCCGGGTTGTATGGCAATGGAGTATCTGCGCGGGCTTTGTCAGGACAACCGCTTTGCGCGCGAAGGGTTCGAAGTATTGGGTGAAACCGTGATGCTCAAGGACGTCACTGTGCCTGTTTGCGCCATTGCCTGTGAAACTGACCACATCGCAGCCTGGACAACATCCTATGCCGGGATCAAGCAAATGGGCAGCCGCTCCAAGACGTTCATTCTGTCGGAATCCGGTCACATTGCGGGAATCGTGAATCCCCCGTCAAAAGTGAAATACGGGCATTACACGAACGACGACTGGAACCTCGATGCCGATGAATGGCACGAAACAGCTGAATTCCACGAAGGCTCGTGGTGGCCTCTCTGGGACAAATGGCTGTCGCCCAAGTCCGGAAAACAGGTGCCTGCAAGGGTTCCGGGGGAATCGTCGACTCACCCGATTCTGTATCCGGCGCCCGGAAAATACGTGATAGAGACGCCCAAAAAACCCTAAGTATTTGTTTTTTATCAGCAATAATTTTTGCTGCGCCGCAGCATATTGTCTTGCAATGCTGCGGTGCAGCATCTATATAGTTTGCAGACGCAGAGAAGCGGGTCTCCCCGCTCATCGCTAACTCAGGAGAGAGACCAATGGCTAAAGCTACCAACGACTACACAAAGATGATGAAAGACATGATGGGTTCTTTCCCGGTTGATATGTCTTCCATGCAGGACGCATTCAAATCGCAGGCCGACTTCGCCGACAAAATGTCGAAAGTCGTTCTGGAAGCTGCTGAGAAGTCGACCGAGATTTCCGCAAGCTGGACAAAATCCACACTTGGCAAAGTCGGCACCGTAACGACTGCCAAAGAAGACCCGGCTGACTACACAAAAGCCATCACAGACTTCGCTTCCGCACAAGCAGAGATGGGCACCGAGTCCATGGCTGCTTTCGCTGAGATCGCGAAAAAAGTTCAGATGGAAACAGTTGAGCTGATGCTCGCCGCTGGCAAAGACCTCAGCGAAGAAGCAACTGCTGCTGTCAAGAAAGCCACAAACGACGTGACTGCGGCTGCGAAAAAAGCAACTGCGAAGTAAGTTTTCTGATTGCCGACTCCTCCCTGTCGGCGTCATTACTACCGGCGGACCTTGGGTTCGCCGGTTTTTTTATGCCCAACGTCATGCTGACATTCTGGCAGTGAGAATGTCGTGAATGACCTCCTCAATATCCGACCGCGACAGCGGCTTTTCGATAAAGTCGAAGCTTTGTAGTCGTTCGCCCAACTCGCATTTGTTGTAGCCAGAAGCAAAGATGACATGTGTTCCGCGCTCACGCAGCGCGATGCCAAGCTCGATTGTACGCTCGCCGTTACCAAGGTTTACATCCAACAAGGCCACATCGAAGCGCTCTGCGAGCACCAGGCTTTCCGCAGATTTGAGTGTATGAGCGACCCGCACCGACCCAAAGCCAAGGTCGGCGAGCACGCTGGCAGTTTCGATTGCGACAATGATTTCGTCCTCGACGTGGAGAACGGATAAGTCAGAAAACGTCATAAACCACTTCTTCTTTCTTTTTTCCAAGGGTTTCAAAAGGGACAGTCATTTCGACGACCAATCCATCGGGGAGCCAATCAGTTTCGACCGACCCATGGAGGCTGCCGGTAATTGTCGACGCGATGAGCTGGCTTCCAAATCCACTGCCCGAACCCGAAGGCACAGCGGGACCGCCACTTTCGATCCTTCGAAAAACAACCCGTTCCGCTGTCCCGTCATCAATCCGCATCCAGCTCAGGGACACTCGTCCCCCACCCTGCGAGAACGCGCCATATTTCACCGCATTGGTTGCAAGCTCGTGGATCGCCATTCCAAGCGCGACAGCCGCGCGGGCGTTCAATTCGATGCGCGGCCCTGCAAGGTTCACCCGCTCAACACCATAGACATGGGTCAACTCGGGTTCGATCAGCGCATAGATATCCGCGGCGCGCCAGTTCTCCTTTGTCAGAAGCTTGTGCGTCTGAGACAAAGCCCTGATCCGGGCAGCCAGCGTATCAAGAACGCTGACATCGGCACCGGCTTCGCGTCGCGCGCGGCTAACCAGTGCAAGCACGTTCGACAGCATGTTTTTCACCCGATGCTGAAGCTCTTGCATCATGCGTCGCAACTCAGCCTGCATTTCGGTTTGCTCGGTGATATCGCGGAAGTTGACGCCGACAGCGACGATCTCGTCATCGATACGCACGGGATACCAATCCGTTGAAAAAAGCCGACGATCACCTGCGTGCGCGGCCGTCTCACCTTCCATATGCAAACCAACAATCGGTTCGCCCTCACTCAGAACGGTCTTGAAGGCCGCATCGATCTGCTCGCCAAGATCCGGGACAATGTCCCTCATCTTCTCACCGAAATGTGCCGCTGCATCGCGTCCGTTGATTTCGGCCATTTGCCGGTTGACCCTCAGATATGTCGTGTCCGGTGACGTAAGCGCCATGGCCTGCGGGCTGACAAAATAAAGCTGCTCTATTTCGGCGAGGCTGCGCTGGGATACCCGCCGTTCGGCTTCTGCAGCGCTGACTGCCTGGCGGAGTTCCGTGATGCCGGTCATCGTGCAGACGATGCCACGCCGCCTTGAGGCTCCGTCACCGGAATAACCCAATATTTTCAGGGCATAGCGACGGTCTCGACTGTTGGTTTCGACCTCTTCGTTGATCGGAACGCCGCTGGTCAGAACTTCACGACACCGCGCTCGGAGGTACGCCGTGTCGATGTCGCCACCAATGTCGTCGATCCGTCTTCCACAGTTGGCATCCACGAACCGAAAGACGCACTGACTGCCCGGCGTAAAGAACCTCAGCCGCAGATCATCGTCCAGAAATAGCGTGATGACATCCGTAGACCCCATCAAGTTCGCAAGATCGTCGTTCGCCTCGCGCAGTTCTGCGACTTTGCTCTGCAGCTCCTCATTCGTCGTTGAAAGCTCCTCGTTGCCCGACTGCAACTCCTCGTTCATAGACATCATTTCTTCGTTTGAGCTTTTCAGCTCTTCGTTGGACGTCTCAAGCTCCTCGACTGTCGTTCGGATGGTCTCGCGTGCGTTTTCGAGTTCCGCTTCAATGCCTTGCACGTAGCTGTCATCGAGGGAGCCGACTCCAGCGACAACTACCTCGCGGTGCTCGACCAGATCCAGACGGTCCTCGATCACCAACAACCGCGACCGATCCTCGAGAAACTCGAGCGACAGGAGGATGCGTACGTCCTTCCCGGCAAACTTGCCGCGATACTCCTGTTCACAACGCTCACCGTCCCGTTCCGCACTTGCAAGTAGCCGCCGAAGCGCCGGTTCAAGTTCCGCAACAATTAGCTGCGTCAGACCGAGACGCGTCGACCCCGGCTTGATCCGGAAATAGGGAACGGCGCGTTCGGAAGTATAAATCAGGTTACCCGCCTTGTCGGCGACAATAAACGGCGGCGCGATCTTGTCGATCAGAGTGCGCGCATAGGGTTCGCGCGAAGCCTGTCGCAAGGCGTCTTCGGGTTCGGTTCGCGCACAATAGGGTGAGGCGGAGGTTGCCGGAAAGTTCAATCGCTGCGCCGGGCCTTTGCTCCGTCGATAGAGACGCAGACGGCTGTTGTTCGGGGCGAAAAGCTGGTTGTTGTTGCGTGGCATCTCGCTTGGACCGAGAAAGAGATGCCCCCCTTCGTTGAGAGCGTAGTGGAATACAGACAGCGCGAAGTCCTGCAAATCCGGTTCGAAATAGATGGCCACATTACGGCACGACACCAGATCAACGCGCGAGAACGGCGGGTCCTTGATGATGCTTTGGCTGGAGAATCGTACCATTTCACGCAATTTCGGTGAGACCTCGAACCCGTCGTCGGTTGCATTGAAATAAGTGGTCAGAAAGCTTGGGGGGATCTCGTCAGCAATAGACGCCGGATAACGCCCCTTGCGGGCGATTTTGATGGCGTCTTCGTCAATGTCTGTCGCGAAGATTGACACCCGAGGCTGTGCGCTGGTGCGCTCTAACTCATCGGCGATCAGCATTGCGATCGTAAAGGCTTCCTGTCCCGTGGAGCACCCCGGCACCCAGATACGCACTTCGTCGCCCTCACACTTGCCGCCGAGGATGTCCGGCAAGACGGTCTTGGCCAGAGCGTCGAAGGCGTCGGGGTCGCGAAAGAAACTGGTAACATTGATCAGAAGGTCGCGGAACAGCTTTGGCGCTTCTGCTTTGTTGGCAATCAGTTCTTTGACGTAATCGTTCGGGTTGGGAATCCCCAGAACCGACATCCGTACAGCCAGTCGGCGCAGAAGCGTCGATTTCTTGTAGTGCTGTATGTCATGCCCGGTACGGTAGCAGACGTGCTTTGCGATACGCTCGATGAATTCATCGTCCGAAAGCTTGCTGGGTTGCAGGTCGGTGCGGATCGAGAAGTAGTCGTTGATCACGTCGACCATTTCATCAGTCGGCAGCACCAGATCTTGGGCGCCCGTGGCGATCGCGCTTTTGGGCATCCCGTCGTAGTCGGCCTGCTTCGGGTCCTGTACAAAGACAAGACCGCCCGCTTCTTTGATCGCGCGCACGCCAGTCGATCCATCGGACCCGGTGCCGGAGAGAATGACCCCGACACCTTGGACGCCTACATCCTTCGCGAGACTTTCGAAGAAAGCGTCTATTGGACGGCGTATTCCGCGCGCCTTGCTATAGGCTTCAAGGCGAAGGCAGCCATCTTTCAGAGTGAGAAGCTGCCCTGGCGGGATCAGATAGATTAACCCGCTTTCCGCCCGCATTCCGTCTTCGGCCACCTGGACCGGAGCGGCTATCTTCCTGGACAACAGCTCGGGCAGCAGGCTTTCATGGTCGGGATCAAGGTGCTGTACCAGAACGATTGCAAGACCGTGGCCGGGCCTTAACCCGGATAGCAGAGTGCAAAACGCGTCCAGCCCACCGGCTGACGCGCCGACGCCAACCACGACCGGGCCGCAATGCAGGTCCAACTCACTATAGGCTTCGTCACGCATCGTCCGCCTCTTTCGTTCCGGGTCGACGCCCCGCAACGTGGCAGAAGATCGACAGCAACGCCCCTTAACGGAGAGCTACAGTCAACAATTACATCTTAAGGTAGAGTTATACGCAACCAAAAAGTGACCTCTCCCGCGACATTCCGCGGGTTGAACGCCTCAGTCCGTGCCTTCAACCAGGATGATCACGCTCTCCGCGTTTCGTCGGCGTATTTCAGCGACGGCTTGATATTCAGGATCGTGATAGGCCTTTTTTGCAAGCTCATAGCTGTCAAACTCGATCAGAACGTGGCGCATCAGGCTCTCGCCTTCGACAGTTTCCGATTGGCCGCCTCGGATGACGAAACGCCCTCCAAGAGCAGTCAGAATTGGAGTGTCTTTTTCCACATATTCCTTGTAGCCATCCGCGTCTTGGACCGTAATGTGCCCCATGATATAGCCCTTAGCCATCTTCCCGTTCTCCATTTTCAAAGATGAATTGTCGTCGATTCGCCATGTTATGCTGTTTGTGCGACGTTATTCCCGGGGACGCGCGACCACCAGTTGAACGGTGATCGCACCAGCCTGCTGCGCATCTGCCAGAACACGAGCCAGGATGGCGCCATCGAGATCGCGCGCAACGCGTAGTTCAACGCTCAGGCCCGAAAGTGGTCCAAGCGATGTCCTGCGCTGGCCATCTCTCCAAAGCGTCCCCTCGCGTTCGACGAACAGAACAACATCCCCTGCCGCCTCCGCCGATCCGTCCGCTTCGGGAGGATCGATCCGAACCGGATCCAGAGGTGCAATCACGGCGGTCATCAGGAAAAAAATCAACAGCAAGAAAGCGACATTGATCATTGGCACGATATTCTCCACGCGTTGGTGGCGCGGTTCGCTCAACCGGATCATTCGACAAGCGTCAGGGCAGTCAGCCCTTCCTGTCGCAAGTCGCTCATGACATCGACTATTCGCTGCACATCTGCAGTACCACGCGCCCGGAAGACCACGATATCGGTCGGGTTATCCATCAGGATCAAGACCCGGCGCGCAAGCTCGGATTGCGGGATTTGCACGCCATTCAAAAGGACAGCATTCGGCGTCACATCCACCAGTCGCGGAGGACCGGTGTAGGCGCCGCCGCCACCAAGCGTGATAGGCACCACCGCCGTCTGGTCAAATCGCGCGGCCAGCATGAAGAAGACCAGCAACAGAAAAACCACGTCGATCATCGGCGTCAGGCTCATGACACGGCGACGTCGTATGGGCTGAAGCGTCAGGCTCATTCAGCAGCCGATTGCAAGCCCGCCGGTTGCGCAAGAAAGACGCGCACAAGCAGGTCCTCAAGATCGCTGGCAACGCGATCAATCACCGCCTCAAACCACGCCAGGGCAAGAGCCGCCGGGATCGCCACTGCCATGCCGGCAGCCGTCGTCAACAAGGCTTCCCAAATGCCACCCGCCAGAACCGAGGCGTCTGCCTGCGCGCCACTTGTCTGAAGCGCCTGAAACGCGGCAATCATGCCCAAAACGGTGCCCAAGAGCCCAAGCAGCGGCGCAATCGTCGAAATCACCTCGAGAACCCGAAGCCCACGACGCGCCTCTGCAAGAGAACGACGCGCAACGCGTTCGGTCTCTTCGCGGGCTTGTTCCGTCGCAAGCCGCGTATCGGTCACGGCCTCCATCGCCGCGCGTACGACCAGCATCCGCAATCCGCCGCCATGGCCTGCGTCGACGTGGCCATCCAGCCGAAAGGCTTCAACGGCCGCCTCGGCGCGCGCGCCGCCCCATGCCCCAAGTATCGACAACTGCCAGAGCTTCCACAGGATCACCGCCAATCCCACGACGCTTAGGGCAGCGATGACCCAGATCACCGCGCCTCCACGCTCCAAAAGCCCAAGTATCGGCGACATCGCCCGCGCCCTTCCTATTTTCGACCGCGCCACACTGCCTGTCACCCTTGGGAAGCGCAAGCCTCACGACCTGCTTGTCGATCCACGCGTCTCCTGCTCTAGATACAGCATGGTGGAACATACAAATCTGGTCATTCGAAATGCACGCATACTGTCGTCTGATGGCGACAGGATCGGCGATGTTGAAGTTGGTGATGGCAAAATCAAAGCTATCGGAGATGTGCCAGCGACCACTGGCGCGGAAATCGACGCTGAAGGCTATGTGCTGACCCCCGGCGGCGTCGATGTACACGCGCACATTGAACAAATGTCCGGCATGGGCCTGATGAATGCCGACACGTTCGAAACTGCAACACGATCGGCGGCCCTTGGCGGAACGACATCGGTCATCAGTTTCGCGCCCCAAAGTGCGGCGCCAAGCCTTGCGCATGCGGTTGAAGATTATGCCGGGCGTGCAAGTTCGGGTGCGATGATTGACTATGCTTTTCATATCATCCTGAACGACATGAAGGCGGAAAATGTCGTAGACGATCTGACCGCGCTGATCGCCGTCGGACACCGTTCCATCAAGATATTCACCACATACAACATCCAGCTTTCTGACCGCGACATCTGCGAAGTCCTTGGCATCGCAAAAGAAGCAGGCGCTCTTGTCTGCGTTCACGCCGAAAACGATGGCCTAATAGGCTGGACCAAAGACCGTCTTCTGGCGTCCGGCAAGACCCAACCAAAGCATCACGCCTTGTCGCATCCCCGACTGGCCGAAATCGAAGCCGTCGAGCGCCTCATTCGCTTTGCCGAGTACTTCGCAACGCCTGTCATGCTGTTCCACATTTCTACGCATGAAGCCGTTAATGCCGTCCGCCACGCCCGCGCGCGCGGTGTCCCGGTCTGGGCGGAGACCTGTCCGCATTACCTCTTCATGACCGACGCGGTTCTGGATCGTCCCGGCATTGAAGGCGCGAAATGGATGTGCTCGCCACCACAACGCACAACCGCAGATCAGGATGCGCTTTGGGCTGGTCTGTCAGACGGCACGCTTGACCTTGTTTCGTCTGACCATGCCCCCTACCGGTTTGACGAAAGCGGCAAGCTGTCAAATGGCAAAAATGCCGATTTCTCGAAGATCGCCAATGGTTTGCCCGGCCTTGAAGTTCGTATGCCGCTGATGTTCGACGCCATGCAGCATGGTCGCATCAGCCCCATGGAATTCGTCACTTGGTGCTGCACTAACCCCGCCAGAATTCACGGGCTACCCCGAAAAGGCGACATACAGATCGGTTTAGACGCCGACCTCGTGCTCTGGAATCCCACGAAGCACCACGCTTATGGCGCCAATGACCTGCACGACAACGTCGGCTACAACCCATGGGTCGGAAAAACGATCACGGGATACCCCGAAACCGTCTTCCTGCGCGGCTATCCCATTGTGAAAAACGGCGCGCTTGAAGGCAAGGTCGGGCAAGGCCGCTGGATCGCGCGCCCCGCTCCTGGCGTTTCTACCACCGCAGCTCCGGCCCCGGAATATGTCGAGGCCACAACATGACCGCCCCCACTGCGCCAAGCCTCGCGATTACGTTCCTTTATTACCGCGACCTGAAAACGGCCGAGGCCTTTTACGCTGAAACTCTCGGACTGCCTCTGGTTATCGATCAGGGATGGGCGAAGATCTTTCGACTGGCAGAAGGCGCGCACATCGGGCTGGTGGATGAATCCCGCGGCATGAACAACTGGCAGGCAGAAAAATGCGTCCAACTCTGCCTTCGGGTTGAAGATGTGGACGCATGGTACGCGTGGGCGAGAGCCGAAGCCCTCGCGGACCTCAGCGAAATGTTCCAGAACGATGAGATCGGCATTCGCGCATTCGTTTTTTCTGATCCTGAAGGGTATCAAATCGAAGTCCAGACCCCCACGAGGCAAGGGGCATGACGCTTTACGTGATCAATCCCAATTCATCGCAAGGCGTAACCGATGGTCTGAAAAAGGCACTCTCGCCACTTGAAGCCTTGGGGCATCCCATCCGGTGCCTCATGCTGAACGAAGGCCCGCCGGGCATTGAAACGCAAGCCCACATCGACAGCGTCATCCAGCCCACGCTTCAGCTTACCCGTACGCTTGATGACGCAACCGGCTTCGTGATCGCGTGCTTCAGTGATCCCGGCGTCAAAGACATCCGCGCGGAAACGGCACTGCCGGTTCTGGGCATTCGTGAAGCCGCGATCAGTTCCGCTCTGACACTTGGCAATCGCTTCGGCATCATTGCCATTCGCCAGGGCTCGATCCCCCGCCACCTCGCGGCAGTCGATGCGATGGGGCTGAGCGATCGCCTGGCCGCGGATCGCGCGCTGGAACTAGGCGTCACCGAACTTGCCGATGAAACCCGCACACTTCAGCGCCTTTTGTCGACGGCACGACATTTGCGCGATGAAGATGGCGCCGATGTCGTGATCCTCGGATGCGCCGGCATGGCGCAATACCGCGCACGCGTTGAAGCTGCCACAGGCCTGCCTACAATCGACCCGACTCAGGCCGCCACAGCCATGGCGCTTGGTCGTATTTTCCTTCGTCAATCTCACAAACCAGAGGTCAACCATGCTTGATGAATCCGCCAAGGGTGTCTTCACAATCGCCGCAACTCCCTTTCTGCCCAATGGCGCGCTGGACATCGAAAGCCTTGATACCATGACGGATTTCTACATGGAGAAAGGCGCAACAGGCCTGACGATCCTCGGAATCATGGGCGAGGCTGGCAAGCTCTCGGCGGGCGAAAACGCAACGGTCATTGAACGCATCTGTGCACGCGCCACCGTGCCGGTCATCGTTGGCGTCTCGGCACCGGGGTTCGCGCAGATAGAAGCCACCACTGAAGTCGCCATGGCAAAAGGCGCGGCTGGCGTGATGGTCGCGCCGCCCTCAAGCCTTCGCACAGATGCGCAGATTACCGGATACTATCGAACCCTCGGCGAACGGCTCGGTAAGACCCCTTGGGTCATTCAGGACTTTCCGCTTGTGACCGATGTGCAGGTTGACCCCAAAGTCATCCTCCAAATCGTCGAGGACAACCCGGCGTGTGTGATGCTAAAGCACGAGGACTGGCCGGGTCTGGAAAAAATTGCCGCCCTGCGCGCAGCCTCGGACGCCGGAAGCAGACGCATCTCCATACTTTGCGGCAATGGCGGCCAGTTTCTCCTTGAAGAAATGATCCGCGGCGCGGACGGGGCCATGACCGGCTTTGCCTACCCCGAAATGATGCGCGATGTGACAACACTCATGTCCGCCGGGGATGAAAGCGCCGCTCGCGACATCTTCGACGCCTACCTGCCCCTGGTGCGCTACGAAAGCCAACCCGGCCTCGGTCTGGCCATTCGCAAATACATCCTGGCCAAACGTGGCGCGATCGCCCACGCCACCGTCCGCGCGCCGGGTCCCAAGCTCAGCAAGGCCGCAATCGCGGAAATCGAAACCCTGATCGAACGTCAGCAACAACGCCTCGCGGCGCTTTGATTCTAGATCCTTTCGGCAACCACCACGGGGGTGAGCGCAGCGAGGGGGCAGAGCCCCCCTCGCAAGAAAAACCTGCGCGCCTTCAACACTCATACTTTTCTTGCAGGCTTTCCCAACCTATAGTGCCGCCAACCAGCGGCATCGGGACCGCCCAAAAAACCAGAGGCATGCAGTGGCCCATATTATCGTCGTAGGCAACGAAAAGGGCGGCGCGGGGAAATCCACCGTCTCCATGCATATATCGACGGCGCTGGTGCGCATGGGGCATGTGGTTGGGGTTCTAGACCTTGATCTCAGGCAGAAAAGCTTTGGACGCTACGTGGAAAACCGCAAGGCATTTCTCGATGCAGAAGGCCTCGATCTCCCCACGCCAATCTACCGAGACCTGCCAGCAATAAGCGCCGATAGCCTCGCGCCGGGTGAAAACGTCTATGATCAGCGTTTGTCCGCGGCAGTCACCGGACTTGAGCGTGAGGTCGACTTTATCCTCATCGATTGCCCCGGCTCACACACGCGCCTCAGCCAGGTCGCGCATTCACTGGCCGACACGCTTGTGACGCCTTTGAACGACAGTTTTGTCGATTTCGACCTTCTGGCGCGCATTGATCCGCAGTCAAACCGCATCCTCGGCCCTTCGGTTTATTCCGAAATGGTCTGGAACGCGCGGCAACTTCGCGCACAAGCTGGTCTTGACCCGATTGACTGGGTCGTCGTGCGCAACCGCGTTGGCGCCCAGCAGATGCACAACAAAAAGAAAATGGCGCAAGCTGTCGACGCGCTGGCCAAACGGATCGGATTTCGTGTTGCCCCCGGATTTTCCGAGCGCGTCATTTTCCGCGAGCTGTTTCCACGCGGCCTGACATTGCTCGATCTACGCGATATCGGCGTTCAGAACCTGAATTTATCGAATGTCGCCGCGCGCCAAGAGCTCCGCGAGTTGGTGAAAGAACTCCGATTGCCCGGTGTCACAGTCGACTTCTAAGGCGCGAAAGCGCCCGAAAACCCATTTGCGACGTCACACGTTGCTCATCGTCTGACTGTTGAATTTCATCCTGCGGCAGGAGCGGGTCAAAATACCGTGTCGAAGAGCCACTCGCTGTTTGGGCCGGCTTGTGCGCGTGCGTCGCCATGTTCCGCGGTCCGCGTCCTGAAAAACTGCGCACAATCAGACTTGCTCCGAATAAAAGCGAGACAATCGCAACCGATGCAAGAAAATTCCGCGCTTCGGTCATGTCCGCACCGCCAGGAGCCAAGCGCCGCGACGCGTAGGGCGCGATCAAAGGCAGTCCCGAGCCGCCAGTCAGACCAAATGCTTCGCGTGCGGCGGTCTCGACCTGT
This sequence comes from Boseongicola aestuarii, assembly GCF_900184815.1. Classification (GTDB taxonomy): domain Bacteria; phylum Pseudomonadota; class Alphaproteobacteria; order Rhodobacterales; family Rhodobacteraceae; genus Boseongicola; species Boseongicola aestuarii. The sequence continues at coordinate 169,541 of NZ_FXXQ01000007.1, forward strand.
CCCTGTGACGCTCCTTTCGCCCAAAGCGTGCCCGAGAAAGCCACGCCAGACACCAAGACAAGCTCACCGTTGAACCCACGGCCGACCGACGTCATGCCCAAGTCTTCCGCATTGGTGGAGCGCATTGGCCGGTCTTCAAGATCATAGACCAAGCCTGCAATCGGATTCGCAGTGGCGGTCGCAGCTGCACGCGGAACGGGACGGTGAAGCCCCGGTGAATGCACCCCGCGGATCGTTGAAGCACGATGCATCCCGCCAAGGCTTACGCCATAGACCGGTGTCAGAAGATAGGTTCGCGCGTTGCCATCTTCGCCTATACTGCGATGCACGGATTGCGCAATATCCACCTCGGCAAGAATCTGAACCTCGCCAAGCAGATTGCTGTTCGCGGCTCGACTGAAATTCTGCACGATGACCGGCGCCGGGAGACCGACTTTTTTGGCAAGAACCTGATCCGCGCGGTTTTGGTCGTTGTGATAGTTCAGGCCCATAGCGGCAAGAAGAAGGACGACGCCAAGCGTCATACAGAATCTTGGGACCACAATCCAAATCAACCCATTCGACGCCAAAGCCGAAGTCCTTTTCGTTGAGAGTTCGGATGTGAACATGGTCGTGCAAGAGGGCGCTAACGTGGCAGTACGGCGATGTATTGTTCGCGTCGACGCGACAGATCGTTCGCGATTGCCTCTAAAAACCTATCTTTAGGACGCTGACTTGCACACGAGCCATTCGATTTCGACGAAACTATGACCAAGTCGGGCCAAATGCTTCCGAAATCAGAACGCAAGTGCGGTCATATCGATGACCGTCCGCACTTATTGCCGCCGGGACTTTGCAGAAAACGCGCGTTTTTATCATTTTTCACGAAAGCGCCTTAGATCGGCCAAGTTCTTTCGTTAAAAACTACATCGTATTGTAATTAGTGAGTGGTTCCGAGGTATGGACTTTTTCCTTGTATTGGCCCTTTGTGGCCTCGTTTCATCAATCGTTGCGGGTGTTTTTTACCTGACCAAACGCACGGTTTTGCCCCCGAAAACGCCCTACGACATTTGGTTTTCGGAAGCGCAAAAACAAAGCGCATTCAAGCTAGAACGGGTGAAGCCCCAATCGAATTCGCGACTGATTTCGTAAAGACCGACCCTCGCGCAAGCTAGAACCAACAACGCGGTTTCGAGATCGTCGGAACAGCACCTTGGTTGTCGTCAAGACAAAACGGAAGCGTTTGTCATTGCTGCTGTGTGTGCTCTTAAACAGGCCGGGCAAAACAGTGTTTCAAAAGAAGCCGCCCCAGTGACTGGATCACTGTTTGCATGCGGTCTAAAAGTGCACCGGGGAGTCGGTAAGCCGGATTGCCGCCGCCCAGAACAATCGTTCGCAAGGGAATCAACGTGAGAAAGCCGAAAGTCAGTCTGTGCATGCCGGTGTTCAACGGTGCAAACTTCATCGATGAAGCCCTGGCATCGATCTGCGAACAGACCTATGCGGACTTTGAACTTATCGTGACGGACAACGCGTCATCGGACGACACCGCGGATATTGTTCGCCGCTGGGCAGAACAGGACCCGCGCATCCGCTACATTCGAAATGACCGCAATATTGGTGCCGCACAGAATTCTCCCGACTGAGCGCCCAAATTCCGACCCCTTTTGCCTTTTGTCTTGCTTTGGCTGCGGCCCCGTTCGATAGCTTGGCATGTTCAAAAGCCCGGCCATGACCTTCATCCTGATCACGCTGATGATCGACGCCATTGGAATTGGCATCGTCTTTCCAATCATGCCCGATCTCATGGACCGGGTGGGCGCGGGCGACACCGGTCAAGGAGCCTTTTGGGGTGGCCTGCTGATGGCCGCCTACGCGGGCGCACTCTTCCTCTCAGGCCCGATCATCGGGAGCATCTCGGACACTATTGGGCGCAGACCCGTGCTGATTGCGGCCCTTGTCATGCTGGCGCTGGACTATGTCATTATGGCTTTGGCCGACAGTTTCTGGTTATTGCTGGTTGGACGGACACTGGCCGGACTTGCAGGTGCCACATATGTCACGGCGACGGCTTACGTTGCTGACATCTCGACAGCAAAAGAAAAGGCCGCCAATTTCGGTCTGATCGGTGCGGCCTTCGGCATTGGGTTTGTTCTTGGCCCGGCCTTGGGCGGAATTGCCGCCGAAATCAGTATTTCAGCTCCCTTCTGGATTGCGGCCGTCCTCTCGACCTCGAATGCCTTATTTGGGTACTTCGTCTTGCCCGAGAGCCTGCCACCGGAAAATCGCCGACCTTTCGGCAAACGAGATCTGAACCCGTTCAAATCGATCCTTGATGCTCTTCGCCTTCAGGGCCTGGCCATTCCGCTGACCTGTATCTTCATTTTCGAGTTCGCAAACATGGTTTACCCGACCATCTGGGCGTTCTGGACCCGCGAGGTATTTGACTGGCCGACCCTCTATATCGGTCTGTCGCTCGCCACCTATGGTGTGCTTTTGGCCCTGGTGCAGGGTGGGCTATTGCCGGTTCTGATCAATCGGTTCGGGGACTATCGCACGTTGATTCTGGGGATGCTTTCGGCGTTGGCCGGGCTGATCGGTTTTGGCTTTACCGGCTCGATCTCGGCATTGATCATTTTCCTTTTGCTTGCCGCAATGTCAGACCTTGTTCCCGCGTTGATGACGGCCATGGCGTCCAATCAGGTGGATGAGGACCGACAGGGCGTCGTTCAGGGCGTTATCGCGTCGTTGACTTCCGTTGCTGCTATCTTGTCCCCCATCGCCATGACCGCGCTGTTCCAGGCATCGGTCGATGAGCGGGGGACCTACTTCCCCGGAGCGTCATTCCTCTTCGCGGCTTTATTGGTCTTCTTGATGATCCCGCTTGCGATCCGTCTGCGCGGACATGCGTCCTCCTAAACGCCAGGTTGAAAAGCCTTCAGCCGTCGAGGCACCAAGGTCAATGGTCGCTTGCCAATGGTCACCGAGCATGGAAATCTTGTTGAAACAAATGGTTCAAGGGAAAGCGGCAATGCAGAATACAGACGTGATTTGGGAGAATGTTGATCGCCACAAATCAGATCTGATCGGGCTGTCCGATCGCGTCTTTGACATTCCGGAAACGCTCTACAACGAATACAAATCCGTCGCCGAGCACACGGCGATTCTGAAGGAAAAAGGCTTTCGCATTACCGAGAACGCAGCAGGCATCCCAACGGCCGTGCTGGGAGAAGCCGGTGACGAAGGTCCGGTGATTGCCATTCTGGGCGAATTCGATGCTTTGCCGTATCTCAGCCAAGAGCCCGGCGTCGCCGAGCCGAGTCCGATTGAAGCTGGCGGGAATGGTCACGGGTGCGGACACAATCTGCTGGGCGCCGCCGCACTTCTTGCCGCGACTGCGGTGAAGGACTGGTTGGATGAAGCCGGTATCAAAGCGCGTGTTCGCTACTATGGATGCCCAGCGGAAGAAGGCGGCGCTGCAAAGGTCTATATGGTGCGTGACGGACTTTTCGACGATGTCGATATCGCTATCTCGTGGCACCCGTCCACATTCACCGCCGTCAATAGGGCGGTATCGCTTGCAAATACGCGCATCGACTTCACGTTCCATGGCAAGGCCGCGCATGCCGCCGCCGCGCCTGAATTGGGTCGCAGCGCGCTTGATGCTGTGGAGTTGATGAATGTCGGGATCAATTACATGCGCGAACACATGCCCGACGGCGCGCGTGTCCACTACGCCTACCTTGATGCGGGCGGCGCGGCGCCAAACGTGGTGCCCCATAAAGCCACTGTGCGTCAGTTGGTTCGTGCCAAGGATCTCCCTGAACTGCGATCGTTGGTCGAGCGGGTGAAAAAGATCGCGGAAGGCGCCGCCCTGATGACCGAGACCCGCATGGAAAGTAAAGTTTACAGCGGCGTCTCGAACCTTGTGGGCAATCGTGCATTGGAAGAAGCCATGCAGACCGAAATGGACCGATTGGGGCCCATCGCTTTCGACGACGCAGATCGTGCCTTTGCCCATGAGATCCAAAAGACCCTGACCAAGGACGATATCGCGGTCTCGTTCAGGCGGTGCGGAATGCCGCCTCCCGATGAAGGTATGGCTCTGTGCGACTTCGTGGCACCGCTTGATCTGCCAAACGGAGGCGGAAACGGTTCGACGGACGTGGGCGACGTAAGTTGGGCGGTTCCGACGGTACAGGCAAGGATCACCACCTGTGCGGTGGGCACCGTGTTCCACACATGGCAAACCGTTGCACAAGGCAAGGTGCCAGCCGCGCACAAGGGCATGGTCTACGCCGCGAAGGTCATGGCGGCCACCGCCAAGCGCGTCATCGAAGACCCTGCCCTTATTGCCAATGCCAAGGCGCAACACGCCGCCTATCTTGCGAAAACGCCTTACGTCTGTCCGTTGCCGGAAGGTGTGCGGCCACCCCTGGTCGCGAGGGCAGCCGAATGAGCGCAACCGACCCCAACAAATACCCGATCGAACTGCTGTTCCCGGATATATCAGCCCACAAGAACGGCAATACGGGCGTTGAGTATTACACTACGTTCGACAGTGGTGTTGCCGGACCACATGTTCTGATCAATGCCCTTGTCCACGGCAATGAAGTCTGCGGTGTAATTGCGCTTGAGCATCTGCTCGAGACGGGTGTCAGACCCAAGAAGGGCAAGCTGACCCTCGGGTTTTCGAATGTGGCCGCCTATCAGGCGTTTGATCCCGCCGAACCCATGGCAAGCCGGTTTCTGGACGAGGACATGAACCGGGTTTGGGATGTCGAAACATTGGACGGCGACCGGACAACGTACGAGGTCGAACGTGCCCGCCAGATCCGCCCACTGATCGACACGGTCGATCTGCTTTTCGACGTGCATTCAATGCAGCACAAGACCGCTCCGGTGATCGTCGCCGGGCCACTCGACAAAAGTATTGCCATGTCCAGGCGGTTGGGGACGCCTGATATCATTGTTTCAGATGGTGGACACGCCGCGGGCAAACGCCTGCGCGACTATGGCGGTTTCGGTGATCCGGACAGTCAAAAGACTGCGGTTCTCATCGAATGCGGTCAGCATTGGGAGGCCGATGCCGCGCCGGTTGCCATCGACAGTGTATATCGCTGGTTGCTTATGCATGAGATGATCGACCCCGAAGTTGCCGCGCCGAACTTGCGGCCACTTCCGCCGCGTCAGCGCGTAGTGCAGGTTGTTGCACCGGTCACGGTAGAGTCCGAGAATTTTGTGTTTGCGCAGCCGTTCACCGGTCTTGAGACCCTTGCGAAAGGCGAACTGATCGGCACCGAAGGTGACAAGGAAATCCGGGCGCCGCATGATGGATGTGTGCTGATCATGCCAAGCCGGAGACTGACGCCAGGAGCAACTGCTGTGCGCCTTGGTCGATGGGTCGACTGATAGGCCGCTGACGCCGCAACCGTCGCTTCAACCGTCGTTCAGATGGCAGGCACTGACGCGACCCGGTGAGATTTCCTTGAGTTTTGGGATCTCTGTCCGGCATCGATCCATCGCATGAGGGCACCGCGGATGGAAATGGCATCCTTTGGGTGGGTGAAGCGGCGACGGGATTTCTCCTTTGATCGGCGCATAAATCCGACGATCGGTCTCGAGGCGCGGTGCTTCCGCCAGCAAAGCCTGCGTATAGGGATGGTTTGGTGAGGCGAACAGATCGTCCGTCGGCGCGGTTTCGACGACCCGACCGAGATACATGATCACCACGCGATCGCTGAGATGCTCGACAACGCCGAGGTCGTGGCTGATGAACAGGTACGTCAGGCCCAGATCCTCGCGCAGATCCATGAACAGATTGAGTACCTGCGCCTGAATGGAAACGTCCAGAGCCGCAACCGCTTCGTCGCAAACAATGAAGTCAGGTTGAACCGCCAGTGCGCGCGCGATGCCGATGCGCTGGCGCTGTCCGCCCGAGAACTGATGGGGATAGCGCTGATGATAGGACGGGTCCAGACCAACGCGCTGCATCGTCGCCGCGACGTATTCGTCAACGTCGCTTCGACTGATTAAGCCATGAAACAGCGGTGCTTCGCTGATGATGTCCGAGACTTTCAGGCGTGGATTGAGGCTACTCATCGGGTCCTGAAAAATCATCTGCACCTTGAGGCGGCTTTCCAACAACGCCTTGCCCTTAAGCGTTGTGACGTCCTCGCCCAGGTACCTTATGACGCCTTCCGAGGGCTGATGGACGCCCGCCACGCAGCGACCAAGGGTGCTTTTGCCACAGCCGCTTTCACCGACAAGGCCCACCACTTCTCCGGGCATGATGGCCATGTCGACACTGTCAACGGCGTGAACGGTGTGTTCTTCGACCTTGGCGCCCAATCTGCGGGCGAACTTCTCGGCAATATCAAGCTTCTTGACGAACCTTTTGGATATTGCGTCCAATTGAATGATCGGAGTCGTCATGCTGCCGTCCCCCGGTCGAAGGCACCAACAAGCGGATGATGGCATCTTACCAGATGATCGCCTTCGAGTGTGGAGGCGTCTGGCGAGACCGCGCAGGCCCCGGTGGCGTGGTCACATCTTGGCTGGAATGCGCAACCGGTCGGCAGGTTCATCGGCAGCGGCGCCATACCACGGATCTGCGTAAGTCGCGTGCCGCGCGCGTTTCGCGACGGCGCGGAACCGATAAGACCGGCAGTATATGGGTGCGCAGGGCGGTTCACGACTTCGTCTGTCGTTCCCATTTCCACGATCCGCCCGGCGTACATCACCGCAACCCGGTTTGCCAGACCAGCCACCACGGCAAGGTCGTGCGTGACCCAGATCATGGCCGTGTTGTTTTCCGCGACAAGTTTCTGAATCTCGAACAGGATTTGGGCCTGGATGGTGACATCGAGTGCCGTTGTGGGTTCGTCCGCGATAATCAGGTCCGGCTGGTGCAGCAGCGCAATGGCGATCGCAACGCGCTGACGCATCCCGCCGGAAAACTGATGCGGGTAGCTTTTCAGGCGTTCTTCGGGGCTTGGAATACCAACCTGTCCCAAGACGTCACGGCATCTTTGGCGCGCGTCATCGTCGCTCCAGCGCCCATGGGCGCGAAGCGCCTCGATCATCTGTGTGTCGACCCGAAGCACCGGGTTGAGCGTCATCATCGGGTCCTGAAAAATCATCGCGATCCGACGCCCGCGCAAATCGCGCATCTGGGGTTCCGGCAGGTCGACCAGGTTCTGCCCATCAAAGCGGATCGAGCCTTCCGCGATGCGACCGGGCGCATCGACAAGGCCCATGATGGAAAAGCCGGTGACGGATTTGCCCGACCCGCTTTCGCCCACGATCCCGAGGATCTCTCCTCGGTCGAGATCGAACGAGACACCATCGACCGACTTGACCACGCCTGCCTTGGTGAAGAAGTGCGTTTTCAGGTTTTCGATACTGAGGAGTGTCATCGGTGAAGCCTCGGATTGAGAGCATCGCGCAGACGATCGCCCACCAGGTTGATAGCAATGATCGTCACCAGAAGGGCGACGCCAGGGTACACGCTGATCCAGTAGCGCCCTGACAGCATGAACTCGAAGCCGTTCGAGATCAAAAGCCCGAGGCTTGGTTCCGTTACCGGCAGCCCAATGCCGAGGAAGGACAGTGTCGCCTCCAATGCAATGGCGTTGGCCACCTGCACCGTCGCCACCACGATGATTGGCGGTAGGCAGTTCGGCAAGAGATGGCGAAAAATGACGCGGCCCTTCGACAGGGCAAGGCACTGCGCGGCCTCGACGTATTCCTTGCTCCGCTCGACCAGAGCCACGGATCTGGCCGTACGCGCGAAATAGGCCCATTGGACAATGATCAAGGCCAGCATGACCTTCTCGACACCCGAACCCAGGATCGCAAGAAGCATCAGTGCCACAAGAATGGTCGGGAAGCTGAGTTGCAGATCGACGATCCGCATGATGATGTTTTCGAGTCTGCCGCCGAAAAAGGCCGCGATCATCCCGAGGCTCAGCCCAATGACCATCGCAAAGAAACAACTGACTACTCCAACAGCCAGGCTGGTGCGCAGTCCGTACATGATGGCCGACAGCATGTCGCGACCCTGACCGTCCGTGCCAAGCCAATAGGTCATCAGGGCTTCGCCCTCGGTCGCTTTCAGGACCAGTTCAAGTTCGAAAGGTTCATCCAGATCGCGGCTTGAAGACACAGTGAACTGTTCCAGGTCTGCAAGATCGACGGTCCAGAATGACCGGAAGCTGTGCTTCTCGCCAACGTCCAGTTCCGCCCCTCGCGGCAGATCATCCAACCGAAGCGCCTCCAGCGGCACGCCTTCGAGCGACGGATTGAATACCAGTGCGACGCTGACTGCGTTCTCTCCGCCAACTGGGGCCCAGGACAAGACCGCACTTTCTATCGGTGCGTCCCCGTCGAAAGTCAGTTCGGTGCGACCCTGCAGTGTCGGATCGATTGCAAGCGCAAGATCGGCCTCCCATGGATCGGTGAGGCGTTTTGATCCGGGCGGCTGACGGCTGTCTTCCAGACGGATTTCGGACAGATCATAGGGGTCTTGCGGCGCGATCAGGGGGGCAAAAACCGCAACCAGAACAATGATCGACAACATCACAAGTCCCAGAACCGCAAGCGGGCTTTCGACGAAATCCCGCGCAATGCGGACGGCCGGAGGGACTGGCTTTGCGGCCTTCTGATCGGCAAGCGGCGCGATTGCGGGGGCGGTGTCGAGACTGCTCATGCTTTTTGATCCGCAAGCCGGACACGCGGATCCAGGATGGCATAGAGGATATCGACCACCAAATTGATCGTGATGAATAGGCACACGATGACGATCAGATAGGCGACGATTACTGGGCGATCGAGTTGGAAGATGCTGTCAATGATCAGCTTTCCCATGCCGGGCCAAGCAAACACAGTTTCAGTGACGACAGCGAAGGCAATGACCGAGCCAAACTCAAGCCCGATAATAGTGACCAGCGGGATCATAATGTTCTTCAGGACATGCAAACCAATGACGCGGCGGGGTCTGAGACCCTTTGCACGGGCGAACTTGACGTAGTCCAGATTGATCGTCTCGCGCACCGAGGCACGGGTCAATCGAATGACAAGGCTAGTCTTGAAAAGCGCGAGATTGATGGCCGGCAAGATCAGATGGCTGATCCCGTCCCAGGAAAAGAAACTGCTCTCGATCCCGAGGAACTCACCGCGCACTCCGCGGCCGCCGGCAGGCAACCACTGCAGGATCACGGCAAAAAGCATGATCAGCATCAGGCCTTGCCAGAAATTCGGCAACGAAAACCCGAAGATCGAGCCGGTCATGATGGTTCGTCCGGCGATGCTTTCGGGTCGCAGACCTGCATAAAGACCTAGCGGAACACCGATGAAGATCGACATCATCATCGCACAGATGGCCAATTCCATCGTCGCAGGAAAGCGTTGCAGCACAAGCTGAAGCGCCGGTTCACCGAACACGAAACTGGTGCCCAGGTCGCCCTTCACAAGGTTGCCCAGAAAGGCGAGATATTGTTCCGGAAGGCTCTTGTCCAAGCCAAGGCGCGCGATGGCCGCCGCCCTTTCGGCTTCGGTTGCATCCTGGCTGATCAGGATCTCGACCGGATTTCCGATCGCGTAGACGCCCGCAAAAACCAGCAGCGTCATGACCGCGACAACGAGAACGCTCTGGAGCAGTCGGCGAATGATAAAGACCGTCATTGCGCGTGATCTATCCCTGACGACGCGACTTCATTTCACAAAGACGAAGCGGCGGTCGAATTTCAAAGGACGGGCGGGAACCTCCTGTAGGTGTTCCCGCCCGTCTGAAGTGAGCTTACTCGATCACAACATTTGTCGGACGCGTGTACTCGTCGGTCCGCGGCATATACCGCAATCCGACCCGGCTACCCCAGGTATTCACCTGGAAGTGCGTCGGGATAAGCCCCACTTCACGCATCGCGATTTCCGTTGCCCGCGCAAGCAGAGCCTGACGCATGTCATCGTCGACAGTGTTCAATGCCAGTTGAAGCGTGGCATCGAATGGCGCGCTTGAGTACCGCCCGCGGTTGGTGCGTCCAAGACCGGAATCGTCGTCACGCGTGTGCAGAAGCGCACGCAGCGGTGAAGACGCTTCACCCGTACCCGAACCCCAGCCGACAAGCATCAGCGAGAACTCAGACCCTTCATCGTCACCCGATGCGCGGCCGAAATAAACCGAACGTGGCATGGTTTCGACTTCGGTCTGGATACCAACGCGCGTGAGCATCTGCGCAATCGCCTGCGCGATCTGCTCATCGTTGATATAACGGTCGTTCGGGCCGTGGATCGTCAGGCGGAAGCCATCTGGGTAGCCGGCCTCGGCCAACAGTTCGCGGGCGCCTTCGGGATCATATTCCGGCACTTCGATGTTCTCCGAAACGCCGAAGAACCCTTCTGGCAGAACTTGTCCGGCAGGGATCGCAATACCTTCCATCACTTCTTCCACGATCGTGTCGCGGTCGATGGCCATCGAAATCGCCTTGCGGACATTCACGTCCTGCAGCGGGTTGAACATCTGGTTTCCGTCATTGTCAGTGATGTAGGGCGAATAGACCCGACGGCTGTCGACGTGCAGATAGATCACCCGGTTCGAGACACCTTGGCTGAGGACAATGTCCGGATTGCCTTCAAGTGTCGCGATATCCGACGTCGGCACGCCTGAAATGACGTCGACGTCACCGGCCAGTAAGGCCGCGACGCGCGCCGCGTCCGAGCTGATCGGGCGATAGGTCACGGTGTCGAATTCAGGTGCGCCGCCCCAATAATCAGCATTGGCTTCCAGAATGATGCTTTCGCCGGGCGTGTAGCTGACGAACTTGTACGGACCGGTTCCGACACTTGCCGGACCGGCGTTGTAGTCCTCGGTCGTCGCGTCTGGGTTCTCGGAGCTTACGATCTGAATTGTCGAAAGGTCGATCGGCAAAAGCGGATAAGGACCGTTCGTTTTGAACTGAAGGGTGTAATCATCAACGACAGTGATTTCGGCAATACCGGCCGTATATGTCGCGAATGATGAGGGGCTGTTGGGCACGTTCGGAACGCGCTCGTAGCTGAAGACGATGTCTTCTGCGGTCAATGCAGAGCCGTCATGGAAGGTGACACCTTCGCGCAGTTTGAACTCCCAGACGTCATCGGCGATGGGTCCCCACTCGACGGCAAGTCCGGGTCCAAGCTGTTGGTTGCTGTCCTGATGCAGCATGCGGTCGTAAATGAGACCGACGATCTGGTTGTTGTTGCCGGTGTTATGGTAGTGCGGATCCATGGCGGTGACTTCGGACGCCACCGCGATGGTGATATCCTCTGCATAGGCGGTTGCACCTATAACCATGGCCACCGCAAACGACGCAGTAGACAGCGTTTTCAACATTGACTGAACTCCCTTATAGCAGCCTTCTTGAGACTGAGAGGAGGAGATCTTGTGTCCCCATCCTGTCAGACAAGTTGCATGTTAGTCGCATTGTTGAAGATTTGGGAAGTCTTAATTCCGGAATCGCAACAGCGAATAGCAGGCGACGAGAACAGGCTTCGCTCCAAGCGTCGCTGGCCGACAAAAATGGGTCACAGGACTTGGAAAGGCAGGAGCCCTCGTCGTAACACTGCGTTTTGGAAGGTTGGAATTGATGGGGATGACAGACAAGCTTTCTCGATCGAGCGTGGACCACCTGCGTGCTCTTGTCGGGTTCGACACCGTCAGCCATCGCTCGAACCTCGCGTTGATCGACTATCTTGAAGGCGTACTCGGAACGCTTGGCGCGCGGCTTTTGCGGATTGAGGACGACAGCGGTGAAAAAGCGAACTTGCTGGCAAGTTTCGGACCGACCGACAGGCCGGGCTATATTCTTTCCGGGCATACGGACGTTGTGCCGGTGGACGGCCAGAACTGGACAACCGACCCGTTTGACCTGACCGAGCGGGACGGCAGGCTCTACGGGCGCGGTGCCACTGATATGAAAGGTTTTCTGGCCTGCTGCCTTGCCATGGCCCCAAAGATGGCCGCCGCGCCCCTCAGGTCGCCTCTGCACATCGCGTTTTCCTATGATGAAGAGGTCGGCTGCCTTGGTGTAAGGGACATTATCAAGACGCTCGGCGCGTGGGATGTGAAACCGCTGGGCTGCATCATCGGGGAACCGACCTCGATGCAGATCGTGACCAGCCACAAGGCCAAACGCGCGTTTCGCGGTGTGGTAACCGGAACACCGGGCCACTCGTCGCGCGCGCCGAATTTCGTGAACGCGGTCGATTTCGCCGCGGAGTTCCTTGTGGAATTGCGCCGCCTGGGTCGCGAGATCGAGGAAACCGGGCCACGCGACCCACTTTTTGACGTCCCCTTTACAACAACGCATGTTGGCCTGATCGAAGGGGGAGAAGCCCTCAACATCGTCCCCGAAAACTGCCGTTTCGAGTTCGAGTTTCGCGCCTTGCCGAACGAGGATGTGGACGCGATGGCCGCGCATATGCAGCAATTTGCCGAAACCGAGTTGCTTGCGCGCATGCAAGCCATCAGCCCCCACGCCGATTTCCGTCTTGAGCCAATCATGTCCTATCCGGGGCTTGATACCGCGCCCGAGGAAGATATCGTGGTCTTGGCAAAAAAGCTCGCCGGGCGGAATGACCACCAAAAAGTGGCCTACGGGACCGAAGGCGGTCTGTTCAGCAAGACCGGCGGAATTCCTGCCGTCGTATGTGGACCAGGCGATATTGGCCGCGCGCATAAGGCCGACGAATACATCACACGCCACGAACTAGCGGCCTGCGAAGCGTTCATCGACGCCCTCATCGCGCATGCCAGCTAAGGCGCCGACCTAGGGTCTGGCGTGCTGAAAGGGAAGTTTCGAGATATCTGCTGGTCCGTAGTCCGGAGTGTCGACAATGACGATTTCGGCGGCAAATCCTTCCCAAGCGGCGCGAAAGTGCGTCTTTGATCGCAACAGAACAATATCGAATTCGGCGGGGTCGAGGCCGAATTGCAGAAACGGATCGAAATCGATTGCGCTGTGCGAGAGGCTGGTTACGCTGATCTTCATTCCGTGCACGTCCAGTAACACCGTGTCGCCCAAGTGCACTGTGCTGCCCGCGCGCATCTCCCCTGTTCCGCGATACGTAAAATCCGCCCGAACGTCCTCGACGCACGCAACGACCTGCACCGGAGCCCCGGCAAGCGGTGCCGAATGCCCCCCCAACATCAGCGAAACTTCCGCGCCTTGGCCTGCGGCCATCGCTTTGGCGACAGCCTCGGGGTCCCACAGGAATGGGACGGCGACTCGCATCCTATCCGACATGGCAAGCAGCGCGGCCAGCCCATATGTGCTGTCGTTGGCACGGTCAGCGTGTTCCAGGACAACGACGGGCCGGTCGGCATCCTGCGCAATCTTCACGGCTCGTTCGATGCCATCATTTAAACCATAGACCGGAACCGGGGCAGACAGCGCGTCCCGATTGCGGGCGACATCCAACGACAGCGCGTCCGCCAATCCTTGTGCCTCCACTGCCGTATCATCGACGACAGCCACAACTGACACCCCGCAATTGGGTACATCTGCATAGGCAAAACCGGCAAAGAGCGACACATCGGTATACACCGAACCTTCGTTTGAGTGGCGCCTTGCCTTGTCCACCAGCCCCGCCAGCGGTGCGAGGTCGGTCGCAGAAAAGATCGATGGCAGGATGAGTCCGGGTCGCGCGATCGCCATCACAGGCCGGATATCCCCGGCCAATGTTTGTATCAGGCACCGCGCTGCGCGTTCTCCCGTCGCGCCCATGTCGATATGAGGAGAATATCGATAGCCAAACGCCGCTGTCGCACCGGCGATCGATGTGGCGTCAAGATTGGCGTGGTAGTCAAGCGCCAGCATGATCGGCAAGTATGGTCCGACCGTGTCTCGAATTGCGTCAAGTGTGGTCGCATCCGGGTCCAATTCGTCCTGTGTGACCATGGCCCCATGCAGGTGAAGCAGTACCCCGTCCAGGGATCCATCAAGCGATTTCAAGGCGTCGACGATCTCGTGGCGATAGCTTGAGATCGCCCCTTGGTCGGCAAGTCCCGCAGCTCCGCCATCGGCATGGAGGATCGGGACAGCTTCGGCCCCTGCTGCGTCGATTGTCTTCAGAAAACCTCCCATCACCGTGTTGGAGTTCTGGAAGGTCGCAATGACATCGTCGCCACGGACGGTACGCGCCTCGAACACCTCACGCCCGGTGACATGAGGCAGGAAGGTGGCGCATTCCATATGGAGGCCAAGAAGCGCGATGCGAAATGTCATGGCAACAAGCCCAGAGCTTTGAGATGCGGAATGGCCCAATTCGGCGGCGACCATGCCGCATCAGTGTCCAACGGATAAACCGGACGTGGCAAGCCCTGGAACGTGAAGTTACTCAGAACCGGACTGGTCAAACCCTTCGTATCCACCTCGATCACTTGATCGGGCGCGAAGTACTCATCGAAGCCTGCGCGAAAGTGGCCACGGCTCTTGACGACGATCGCCCGGAACGCCGCGGGATCAAGGCCAAGATGCTCGAAATAGACCGGGTCTGCGCATTGCTTGCGGTTGGTAACGACAACTACAGTCAAACCGCCAATCCGCAGGGCAGCAGTCGGCCCCAGGTCCACGCGCCGACCTGCAACAAGACCGCGCCGCCCAGTGACTTGGCCGTTACTCAGCGCAATGACGACCGCCTCTGCGGTAAACGGATCTCCAAAACCGTTCGAACCCTGGCGCAGGAACCGCGCCGTGATCCGCGCACCGATGCCTGCCGTCATCGCGTCGCGGGCAAGGTCGGCATCAATGAACAGACCGTAAAGCACGCCGTCGGCGTTGGCAGCGATCAATGCGCGCAAGAGATCTGTGGAGGTTCCTCGCCCCCCACCGCCGGGGTTGTCGCCACTATCGGCAAGTATCCAGCGCGATTGATCCTTGGCGGTCACGATCCGGACGGCGTCCGCGATAGACGTCAGGTCATGCACGAAACGGCCACGATCTGCCCAAAGCTGCCCTGCGAGCCGCGCGACTTGGCGCTCAGCCAACTCGCGTCTTGTCGCTGTGACCAGAACCGCGATGCCGTTGTCCGGCGTATCGCTGTAGACAAAACCACCAAGCACAGTCGCATTCATGATGTCACCCGATGGGTCCGTAAGGCTGGCCGCGTCCCGGACACGCTCGGCGTAGGCGCCCGCGCCTATTGTCAGCAGAGTCACGCTGGCAGGCGTAAGTGGCAGACGCAAAAAGGACATGTGAAAACGCGTCCCGTTAAGGATTCGCGCCAGAACAATCGCGGCCTCTCTTGCGATCTCGGCCTGATCGACATGCGGATTGGTGCGATAACCAATCAGGCAATCGGCCGCTTCAACCATCGCATCGGACAGGTTCGCGTGCAGGTCAAGCGTTGCAATGATCGGGACATCCGGCCCCACGACGTCGCGAACGGTGGCCAAAAGCGTGCCGTCGGGGTCGGGTGTGTCGATCCCCACCATCGCGCCATGGCTAGCAACATAAACAGCATCGACCGGACCCTGTTCAGTCAAGCCCGCCCGCGTTCTGTCCAGTACACTCTGCAAGACCGCCCCATCCAAAGGGCCTCCGGGCTCGGCGCCTGCAACGAGAATGGGCACGAATTCGACGCCATCGCCGTCCAATTGGCGGCTTATCTCGCGCAGAAACGCCGGAACTTCGGCACATTGTCGGGGTGCATCGCAATTGGCGTCCGCCAGGATTGCATCGCCTTCGAGCCAGCATCGGGCGTCAAAGTCGGCGCGCCGTGTCGTCGGGGCGAACCGATTGCTTTCAAGCAGAAATCCCAGGATAGCAATTCTGGCCATATGCCACCGTTACTCGGATTGGTGTCAAAAAAGCCTAGCCGGTACGGCTCCGGCGGTCGATACATCTTATCAGTCACGAAGGATCAACTCTGCCCGCGCAGAAGCGACAGGTGGTCGTCATATCTGTGCTGCGAGAGCGCCCGAAGCGCCTCGATCCGACCTTCACGGCTGTGATCCGTGTCGACGACATGGCGAATCGAACGGAGGCGATCGTTATGTTCCTGCGGAAGCGAATGATAGTGACTGCCCGCCAACACCAGCGCCAGATACCAGTCAAACGGAATAAGTTCGGGAACAGGAGCGCACGCGATGTATGTTGTCGCTGGCGCAGTCTCGCCGGTTGAGTTGTTGGTGACAGGGAAATCATCGAGGCGGTCATAACCATAACCCGCACTTTCGGCTGTATCGAGCAGGTGCAGTTCGCTCCTCTCGATCTCGAAAAGCACGCCTGGAGTAGCCGCGTCGGGCAAGTCAGACCGAACGAGGGTCGCCTTGCCAGAGCCGTCTTTCCCCTGCTTGCTGAACTCCATCCCAAAGCTTTGCGCTGTTGCCGTTGAGATCACGCGAGCCGTGCTGCATCGCGCCTGCAGTCGCGCAGGCAACATGTTCGACCCATAAGCGAAATATACAAAACTCAACTCTGACCTCCCGCCACTCACTTCGCCCATCGCTATATAGTCAACGAATTCGCGCGATCCTAATTTCAGATCAGGTCAAACGCATCTGCTTCGTGCAATTCATGCGATTTCAGTCAGTAAGGGAGCATGGCAATCCAGCTACAGCTCTCTTTCAGGATCTCTTCGGCATTTCAGAGCTGCTATCGCGCCTGCGTCTCGCCGGTGATTGTTCCCGGTCATTCGTTCAAGGGCCGCCCCAAACCGACGACCCATGGCTTTGCCATATGGCGTCACTCAGCCAATTGCGATCAGCCGCAATTCAGGCGGCAAGCGGGTTCCCGACGCGCGCATCCAACCGTGCGGCTAGCAATCCCCCGACAATGATGCTCGCAAGCGCGATCAGACTGGCAACACTAAGCGCCGCAGATCCGCTCAGCCCTGCCCCCACAGTGCAACCGCCTGCAAGAACGCCACCGACGCCCATAAGGCCAGCGCCCGCAGCGTAGCGTAGGAATTGCTTCGGGGCCTCGAAACCGACGAGTTCCAATTCCCCTCTGACCGCAGCGCTAAGAAAGCTCCCGAACAGTACGCCACCGACCAAACCGGTGCCAAATCCTGCCGGCACGGCCGTTGACGCGATTGTCCAGAACAGCGTGTCTGACCAAGGAAGTGTGAACGCAACCGATTGAACCGCCAGGGGGTCAAAATCGTCAAAAAGCAGCACACTGGTGGTTGCCCATCCCAACACCGGTATCAACCCGATGACGACGCCCGAGGCAACTTCGCGCCAGGACGGTCGAAACCGGTGAATTAGATAGAGTGCCGCAACGGCCATCAGGGCGGACGCGACCGGCGCGCCCAAAGACAGCTCACTGAATGACCCAAACGACAGTGTTGTCGAGACTGAACCGAACGCCACGCGCAGGGGGGCCAGAACGCCTTTTAACGTCGCGTGTGCCACAACCGCAAAGATGATCAAAACAGTCACGGCACGCATATTCCCGGTCGCACTCAGGGCCGTGAGACGCGAAGCACATCCCCGCGTCAGTGTCATTCCGGCCCCGAAAGCGAGGCCTCCCAAAACGATCGCCAGAAGCGGCAATTCACGATCGAGATAGCGGTGCCCGCTCAAATCGACGTAGCCCCAATTGCTCGCCAGCAAGAAGCCGACAATTGCCGATGCAAGAGCCACCATCCACGTAGCCGAGGCAGAGCCGCGCTCTCCGCTCTTTCCTGCAATGGCGCGCCGAAGGCAAAACCGCGAGATTTGAAGCGCAGCGCCAAAGACGACGCCAAATGTCAATCCGAAAAGCAATTGCAGTGTCCGGGCATCAAGGCCCCAATCGAACAATTCCAGCAACACAGCAGATCCCCTTGATTACGCGGAAATGGACATGGGTCCCTGTTCTAGGCTTGTCAATTGACGCAATCGGAACAAAGATATGCTTCAGTATTATTATTCGGAATAATATTCTGATATCTAGAAGAACGCGAAATAATCCGTGCGATGCGTGACGGTCCACCGCGCCAGTATTCCTAATCGCATGATCGCACGTTTCTTGCGATCCTTTACAATCTGCTCAAGGCCAAGGCGCCCTTGCTATCGCCGGGGGTCTGCGCTGCCCCGAAAAGGGGCTTTGCAAACCCGCCATTGCCCGAACAAGACAGAAATCCCGCGTCCTGCTTGCTGCCGAGGTTCTTCTTACAGGACCGGCCCTTAACGCGCCTCATCTTGCCCGAGCAACCCGACGTTCAGCACCTGATCTCCGCCATATTCATAATGGCGGCATCCTTGATGCTGTCTTTGGCCAACTCGACGGGATGCAGGTCCAATCCGCTGCCGCATAAGCTCAATCAGAAACCGAACCAGAGCCTTTGTTATGAATTAGCCTGCTTTCAATGGAGAACTCTGGCGACCGACATGTCGCTTGTACGCCATTCGATGTCCTAAGCCTCCTTAGCATAACGGCGGACCAATTTAGATAGGGAGGCTCAGCAAGGACAAGCTAAGAACTTCGGGCCGGTTGCAGGTAACAACGGCCGAATACGACGTCTTCTTCATGACTTTCAGCCCTCGCTCCAATGCGTTAGCTGCGCATTCAGACGATCTGTGAAGTCTTTGGATGCGAAGGGATCGAGGCCCGCGTCGCTGCCCGCCCAGCCCTCGGCGGCTTTTATTTGAGCAGCCAGATCATTCTCATCCCATGCAATGAAAACACCGGGCTTACCTTCAAGCCAGCGCGCGGTGGCCATTTGATGGTCGGTTGTGTGCTCGCCTGCTTCGAACCTGCGCGGCATCAGAACGATCGGTGTCACGTGCTGCATCGCCGTGATCACCGACCCCATACCCGCGTGTGCTACGACCAGTTTGGCTTTTTGCATGGTGTCGCTGAGGTGCGTGTGCCCGAGCGTTTCATGCCATTTCATATGAGCAGGCTTATATCGGCCGCGACCGATCTGTGCGAGGCAGTCGTCCCCGCGACCGGCCTCATGGGCCCAGTTGTCCATCGACTGGATCAGACGATCAAATGGAAAGGCCGAACCTACGGTGACAAAGATCACAGCACCGCCCCCCAGTGTTCGACGGAATCATCCGCAAGATCGGGCCATTGTGTCAGCCGCAAATCCGCAAACTTCGCGGCAAGCCCCCCTGAACCCGAAAGCTTTTCGACATTCGCGATGCTGTCTATCCAGATGGTCTTGGCCCCAAACAATGTCTTTCCAAGTGCCAAAGTCACCAGTCCGGGGGCGGCCCCCGTCGTGATAATAATCGCAGGTCGCGTGCGCAGCAGGATCCAAAACGCCTGTAAAATAACGACTAAGAACGCTAACTTCTGACTGCGGGACGCATCCCCGATGGTGAAGTAGCGGGCGTCTGGAACGTCTTGGGACGATGATGGGTCGCGTGAGACGTAAGTGACTTCGAAGCCCTCAAAAGCCGGGCGCAAACGCAGTAACTGCACCCAATGCCCGCCACCTGAGGCAACCGCCAGTATTCTCTTGGATCGCTTTGTCACGTGTGCTCACTTCACTCTTCTGAACGTCTCATAGCGGCGATATCGTCAGTCGGGCAACTTCAAAAACAGTGGTGTTTGAAGGGCGTGCAATTATGTCCCGGTGCAAGACCGGTGTCAGACGAAGACGAAAACGGCATCAGAAAACAGGTTTCACACCAGAAGATGCGCCGCTACTGAGCAAGGCATGCTTCGTGCGCAGGCGTGATGTTCGCCCAAGAACCAGCCCAGATCCCGGAATTCTCGCACATCGGAATGACGTCGGTATCACGTCAGTATCACGTCGGTGCGCCCGCGCGATCTGGTAACACTTTGAAAACCATTCCTTTGGCGCAGCGCTTTGCCTTTGCCTTTGCCTTTGCCTTTGCCTTGACACAAACCTTAGCTAAAATATTTCCAACGCCCAAACGAGCGCAAAAGAGGCAACAGAGCAGATGCACGTTCTTGTCACCGGAGGAGCCGGATACATTGGCAGCCACGCCTGCAAGGCGCTGGCCCAAGCGGGCTTTGCGCCAGTGGCCTTTGACAATCTTTCGAAAGGCCGGTCAGGGGCTGTCCAATGGGGGCCTCTTGAGGTTGGTGATCTATCTGACCGCGCGCGTCTGGATGAGGTCTTTTCCACCTATCGACCCGTCGCCGTCATGCATTTCGCCGCAGCCATCGAGGTCGGCGAAAGTATGACTGATCCGGGCAAATATTGGCGCAATAATTTCATCGGGTCGCTGACGCTGGCTGAAGCCGCCGTCGCCGCCGAATGTCTGAACCTTGTCTTCTCGTCGACCTGTGCGGTCTATGACGGAAATACCGAGGCGGATCTGACCGAAGACAGCCCGTTTGGGCCGATCAATGCCTATGGCGGCTCCAAGCGCGCCACCGAAATGATGCTGGGTGACTTTGAAGCAGCGCACCGACTGAAAACGATCATTTTCCGCTATTTCAACGTAGCCGGTGCTGCACCGGGCGCCGGGATCGGGCAAAGCCATGCGAATCCAACGCATATCATTCCGCGCCTGCTGATCGCACTGGAAGGCGGAACAGGTCATATGACGATCAATGGAGATGACTATCCGACGCCAGACGGCACCTGCGTGCGGGACTATATCCATGTGACGGATCTGGTTGAGGCGCATATCGGCGGACTGAAACGGCTTCTGGATGGTGGCTCGGGGGGCTCTTACAACCTTGGCACCGGACAGGGTGCTTCGGTGCGCCAAGTGATCGAAGCTGCCGGTGATTTGGTCGGCCATATGCCACAAATTCAGATCGGACCACGGCGACCGGGCGACGCGGTCCGGCTGGTTTCCGGTTCTGAGAAGGCGCATCTGGATCTTGGCTGGGTGCCGCAATCATCGGACTTGGAGACAATTCTGGCGGATGCCTGGGACTGGCACAAGAGTCGGGGGTGGCTGGCATGAATGCACAGCCAAAGGTTCTTGCCGTAGATCTGGATGGCACATTGATTGCCAGTGACATGCTGCATGAAAGCTTCTGGGCGTCGCTTGGCCGGGACCGGGGGGCCGTGCTGAAAGCGGGAGCGAGGTTTTTGACCGGCGGGCGGGCCGCCTTGAAGGAACGTCTGGCAGCGGGCGCCGACGTCGATGTGGCACATCTGCCTTACAAGAACGTGGTGCTTGAAGAGATACGCACCGCCAAAGAACAGGGCGCGCATGTGGTTTTGGCCACGGCAAGTGATCGGTCATTTGCGCAGGCGGTGGCGGATCATCTGGGGCTTTTCGACGAGGTCATGGCTTCGGATGGCACTGTCAACCTGAAGGGCGAAGCGAAAACCGCCGCATTGGTTGAGAAGTTCGGGGCCGGTGGATTTTCCTATCTGGGCGACAGCTCGGCTGATCTGCCGGTCTGGGCGGCCAGTGGCGAGGCGATCAGCGTCGATGCCCCAGCAGCCCTGAAAGAGCGGATCAAGGCCCCTGTCGTGCGCCATCTGGACGGAGCCAATGGCACCCAGAAGGGTTTCGCGCCTCTGCTAAAGGCTTTGCGCCCGCACCAATGGTTGAAAAACCTGCTTCTCTTTATCCCGATGCTTCTGGCGCATGACTTTTCCGGCAGTTCCGTTCTGGCGGCTATTGTTGCGTTCATCTCGTTCTCGCTGGTAGCCTCCAGTGTCTATGTTCTTAATGATCTGGTGGATTTGTCTGCGGATCGCTCCCATCCGCGCAAACGTCTGAGACCCTTTGCAAGCGGTGCTTTACCCCTGTCAGCGGGGCTTTGGCTGGCGCCGGGTCTGCTGATTGCAGGGACTGTGATTGGAGCCTTTGCCGGGCCGCTGTTCCTGCTTGTCCTGCTGTTTTATTATTTGTGCACGCTGGCCTATTCGCTGGGCCTGAAACGGATCACGGTGATCGATATCTGCATGCTGGCGGGCCTTTATACTTTGCGGGTGATCGCCGGGGCAGCCGCGACGATGAATGCC
Organism: Boseongicola aestuarii; assembly: GCF_900184815.1. Taxonomy (GTDB): domain Bacteria; phylum Pseudomonadota; class Alphaproteobacteria; order Rhodobacterales; family Rhodobacteraceae; genus Boseongicola; species Boseongicola aestuarii. The sequence continues at coordinate 191,399 of NZ_FXXQ01000007.1, forward strand.
CCCTCGGTCTGGTTACTGGGCTTTTCGATCTTCTTCTTTCTGGCGCTGGCGGCCGTCAAGCGTCAGGCCGAGCTTGTCGATCTAGTGGTGCGCGGCGATGAGAAGGCCGAAGGGCGCGGATATCTGCCCGGCGACCTGCCCCTGATTACCATGATGGCGCTGGCCTCGGGCTATGTGGCGGTGTTAGTGGCGGGCCTTTATCTGACCTCGGATACAGTCGCGCGGTTATACTCCTTCCCGCCGGCCCTTTGGGGCATTTGCGCGGTGTTGGTATATTGGGTGAGCCGTATCGTAATGCTGACCCACCGCAGACGAATGCACGATGATCCGATCGTTTTTGCCGTGACGGACAAAGTAAGCCTGTTTTGCGGAGCGGTGATTATCGGCCTTGTGGTTCTGGCAGCGCGGTTTCCGGGGGGGTCCCCATGACGAGATCGTTATGTTTGCGGCGTGACGCAAAGGACCGCTTTGATGTATGGTGCGTTGGTCCTGACTCGGGGGCGAGTTTTTGTGTGGGATGTGACAGAGTACAATGTCTATGAGTGAGAGTGTCGAAATCAAAAGTCCGACGGCGTTTCGTCTGAATTTACCGGGCTTTTTGCTGTTCCTTATCTTGTGTGCGGGCTCGCTGCCGATCTTCTGGTTCGGCTTTGAGAGTCTGGCGCGGGCATGGTCGACGCCTGAATACAGCCATGGACCTATTATCCCACTGATTTCACTGTACCTTTTTCTTCGCGAGCTTCGCGCTGCCCCCGCAGATGATGGCGCGCCAAAGCGGCGTTGGCCGGGGCTTCTGGTGGTGGCTTTGGGTCTTGCTCTGGCGGCGTTCGGTAACTTGGCGCGCGTCCCCGATATCGTCACATATGCCTTTATCATCTGGGTTGGCGGCGTAGTTTTGACGGTCTTTGGCTGGCAGCGTGGCATCCGCCATCAGCTTCCGGTGTTTCATCTGGTCTTCATGCTGCCACTGCCGCAGTTCCTTTACTGGCAGATGACAGTGTTTCTTCAGGGTGTATCATCTGTCGTAGGCGTGTGGTTTGTTTCCGCAATGGGCATTCCGGTGTTCCTTGACGGCAACATAATTGATCTGGGGCCCTACAAACTTTTGGTGGCGGAAGCCTGTTCGGGTCTTCGGTATCTGTTTCCGATCCTGAGTTTCTCTTATCTATTCTCGATCCTCTATCGCGGCCCGTTGTGGCACAAAGCCGTACTGCTTTTGTCCGCGGCACCCATTGCGGTCTTCATGAATTCCGTGCGGATCGGGATCATCGGTATTCTGGTGAACTACTTCGGGATCGAACACGCCGAGGGGTTCCTGCACTTCTTTGAAGGCTGGATTATCTTCCTGGCCTGTATCGGCATTCTTTTCCTGATGGCGGTTGTGCTGCAGCAGCTGCACCGGGACACGCTGCCGCTGCGCGATGCGATTGATGTTGATTTCGACGGCTTTGCGGGTGTGGCCGCGCGTCTCTTCGAGATCCGGGCGAGCATTGCGATGGTGGTGGCAACGGCCGTCGGTGTGCTGGTATCAGCCCTGTACCTGACCGTGGGTCTGCCCGAAGGCGAAACCATTGATCGCGATCCCTTTTCAATCTTCCCGCGCACGATAAGCGACTGGTCCGGGCGATCCACTATTCTGGAGCCCGAAATTGAGGTCGTGCTTGGTGCCGATGACTACCTGAATGCGAATTACCGCAATGACTCCGGGGAAACCGTTCACTTCTTTTCAGCCTATTATCTGAACCAGACCGAAGGAGAAGGTATACACTCGCCCGAGGTGTGCCTGCCGGTGGGCGGCTGGGAGATCTTCTCGATTGATCCGTTTGAGGTCGATATGTCGGAAACCCCCTATGGTGTATTCGAGGTGAACCGTGCCGTGATCCAAAAAGGGCAGCAGATGCAGCTGGTCTATTATTGGTTCGAACAGCGGGGCGCACGAATGACAAATGATTTCGTCGCCAAGCTGAGTGTGCTGTGGGACGGTGTCATTCGGGGTCGGACGGATGGCGCAATTGTTCGTTATACAACACCCATCAGACCGGGCGAGGAGGTTGCAGCAGGCGACGCGCGCATTCAGGAACTGATGCGCGAAAGCCTGCCACGCTTGCCACTGCACGTGCCATTTTAGGCGTGTCGCGGAGTTCGGGATCAGTGCGCCGCAGGGGCTACGCAAAGTGATCGAACTTGTCGCTCGCCTTCGTGATGACGGCAATCTGGGACTGTCGGAGGTCGCCCAGTCGGCGCTCCTCGCCTTGGCGGAACAACTTGAGAGTCTGGCTGCCAGGGTGCGGGCTATCGAAACGCAACTGCTGGCATGGCATTGGCAGAATGCTGCGAGCCAGCGGCTCGAAACGATCCCCGGTGTAGGCATCATCACCGCCACAGCGTTCGCGGCCAGCGTGCCCGATCCAGCCGTGTTCAAATCCGGCCGACAGTTTGCGGCCTATATAGGCCTTGAGCCCAGATAGAACTCGTCGGGCGGCAAGGACCGTCTCGGGCATATATCGAATATGGGCAACGGCTACCTGCGACGACTGTTGGTCGTCGGGGCCACCTCTGTCACACGGCGAGCGCCAACCACCGACACCCGAATCGGGGCCTGGGTGCGATCGCTTCTCGAGCACAAGCCAACGCGGCTCGTCACCGTCGCCATCGCCAACAACACCACCCGTACTGCATGGGCACTGCTCGCGAAGGGAGAAAGCTACAAGGCCACACCGGCCACCTGAACAGATTAAGGATATGCGGCGCATCACATCGCTGCAAAGAGATGCAAGGGCAGAAGTGAGTGATGATGATCAAACGGGACCGCTGCCGGGACACCCCGAGGCACTGTCAGGGCGTCAAAGCTCGATTGTCTGATTGGGACCCGGCATGCGGACTTCATCAAGGCCAGCGGTCACATACACCGCGCAAACAGGCCGGACGAATGACCACAACCCGCGACGATCAACATTAGCTCAAATTAACCCTTGCAAAAAAAGGAACCGTCCAAAAATGGCAGTGCCCATTGGAAAGCAGGGGAGCCTTCCGTCTCAATACGTGGCTTTCTTACCGATTGGGTATTTGGTGTGCCGTAGAGATAAAGCAACATTCGCAAAAGCGCCTGTCAAGAAGAGCCCGTGCTGCCGGTGATAATGATGGTGGAGTTGGAAAACATGTTCGTCTTCGGGCTCAAATGCCTTGTCAGCACAAATGAAGCAAAAGTTATTACTCATCGTTGACACTAGCAATTCTTTGAAACGCCTCATTTTGGGCCATCAGCGCCGCCCATGTGTCGCACCCAACGAGCTGTCCCTTATCCAGCACAATGATCCGATCACATCGTTTTACGGTGCTCAGGCGGTGTGCAATCATAAGGACAGTTTTGTCACCGGGCAGGGCGTCAATGGCGGTCATGACCTCGCGCTCGGTCAGGTTATCAAGCGCGCTGGTGGCCTCATCGAAGACGATGAGATCAGCATCATGATAGAGCGCACGCGCGATACCCACGCGCTGACGCTGCCCGCCTGAGAGGCGCACGCCGCGTTCTCCAATGGTTGTGGCATAGCCGTCGGACAACTCTTCGCGGATGAACGTGTTAATCCGGGCAATCCCGGCGGCACGGCGCACGCGGGCCTCGTCTATCTCTTCGGGTGGTACGCCCAGGGCGATGTTCTCGGAGATGCTGGCGTCGATAAGAAAGATATCCTGCGGTACATAGCCCACACTTTGTTGCCAAGAGCGCAGGGTCTCGTCAGTAATCTCGGTGCCATCCACGAGGATGCGACCCGTGCTCGGGGGCAACAGACCCAGAATTAGGTCAGCCAAAGTCGTCTTGCCTGAACCAGTACTGCCAACAATGCCAATTCTCTCTCCAGCCCGGATGTCGAGCGAGACCCCTTGCAAACCGGCCAACTCAGTGCCAGGGTAACGGTAGGACACTTCTACAAACCCAAGGCCGTGCTTTAGGCCAAGCGCGGGTTGGATTTCGACGGGCAAGCTGCCCGATCCGGCCTTGTCCATCAGATCATCATACACCACGTCCACGGCGGCTCCACCCGCCTGAATTTGTGCTAGCGATTGGTAGAGCTTTGATAGTTCCGGCATCAATCTCTGTCCCGCAAAAGCAAACACGCCAAGTGTTGGCAGAATTCCCCCCAAGGCAGCGCCTGACGTGAGCCCTCCCGGGTCCAACAAAACAAGACAAAGCAGGATGATCCCACCGAAGGCCACAGCCTGCATCGCGAATTGTGGCACTTGAGAATACACCGAAACACCGACAAGCGCGTGCGCCATGCGTTTAGATGGCGCAGCATACCTGTCCGCATAAGACCTCTCTCGTCCCAATAGTTTGATATCCTTGATCCCGCCAAGGGCCTCGTTGGCAATGCGGAAGCGAGCACTATTGGCCGTTGCGCGTGCCAGTCCGTACCGCTTAAGGATATGTCTACTGAGCACGTAGACCGTTCCAAAGCTTCCCCCAAACGCTACAAACGCAATTACCGTGACCATGGGGTCAAGCCATAAGAGTAACCCCACGATCGATACGACGGTGAATGCGGAGGCAATCAGCTCTGCTGCTGGGCGCAGAAACATATTTACCACTTGTTGCGCTTCTTGAAGCACCCGCGTGCCCATTTCCCCAGTATGCCGGTTAAGGAAAAAGGCGTAGGGCTGCCTTAAATACGCGATGAGAAGGCGGTGGCTGATGGAATGGACACGCATTAATGCATAGCGCGAGACCACGTAGGTCTTTGCGATTTGTATTAGGCTGGTGATCACGATCACACCAAAAGACGCAAGCCCCAATGCCACAAGAAATGCGTAGCTGTCGGCAAACCCAAACGTCTCAAACGTCCAAGACAAGGCCGGTATCCGCTCGATCTGACCAGGGTCGGACAGGACCGACAGGAACGGCAGCACTGATCCGATCATCAATGCTGATGACAAGGCGCCAAGGACCACGACGGACAACGTGATCCAGGCATTGCGCCTCTCGCGTGCGTCCAGCAAGGCCCACGCCTTCTTCCATGTGTCGAGGTTGATCATAGCCTAAGATCGCTTTCGTCTTGCGCAAACTTGGTCTGCATGTCGGAGAACCCCGTTTCTCTCGGCCAAAGTTCTGAAGGGCTGTCACACCTTAAACAACGAAGTCGGCGTGTGCCACAGCAAGGATAACGCCGCCATTTACCCCGTCCTTTCGCAGTGCGACCAGATCAATGCTAGTGTTGCGCTGCCCCGCGGCAGGACTGACGCAGGGGCATTGTACGTCGATGTCCATGCCGCATTCCTCAAGCTCTCGTACCAGATTGTCCAGCCCCCTATATATCAGTACTACTGATTTTGGCTTTCTCCAGAAAGGTTTCAGTCACTGGTGAACGGATGTCTTGGGAGTGATAGGGGCCGAACTGGTTGTATTGCTTGCGCGACACATTGAAGCAAACCTGTGCTCGCTTGATACGGTGTGTCATTTTAGCGTTCAGCACTTCTCGTCTTAATGTTCCGTTTGAGCGCTCGTTGGAACCATTCTCCCGAGGACTGTCGGGGTAGATTTGGACCGGTTGTATGCCGACCTTTCTCAGCCAGCTCTGCAGAGGTGTTGCGATGAACTCAGGGCCATTCACCGCTGCAGGTTCATGATTTTTTCTCAAGAAGCTCCATTGCCTCTTTCGCCAAAATGTATGCGCTCGCCGCTGCACAGTCTTTCATAGCATCCTCAAAGTTTCCAACTGCCTGTCACAGAAGGCCTACTCCACTTAAGGCGCCGCTAAAAGTCATGCCAGCTCAGCGCTTCACTAGTATAGAACTTAAAAGCTTCTGGATTCGGCATTTGGGGATAGGGGGAGTATCTTGCCTGTCGACGAAGCTAGCCAAAGAAGAGCGAAACGTTGACCTTTCTTCGATACTCAGCGATTTCTTTGCCACAAAAGCGCCACTGGCGTCTGCAAAAGGTGCCGAATGTCAGATAAAGTTACAGTGATTCTGCCGGTCTACAACCGCTCAGCCAGCCTCTATGAGGCGTGCAAAAGCGTGTTGGACCAGTCGTATCGAAATCTGGAATTAATTGTAGTGGATGACGCGTCAACCGAGGACCTATGCAATGTCATAAAGGCATTGGACGACCCGCGCTTGACCTACGTACGCCATGAGAAAAACCAGGGGGCAGCAGCGGCACGTAACACGGGTTTAGCTCTCGTCGATAGCCCGCTGATTGCGTTTCAGGATAGCGATGACATGTGGTTGCCGGGCAAACTGGAGGCGCAGGTGAAGCTCTTGGCGTCATTGCCCGAAGATGTGGGTGCGGTCACAGGCGGGAAGATTTTGTATGGTGTGAACATTGATCGCGCACCGGGCCCCGGGCGGGTGACTTATGCGCCGACGCCGGGGCGGTGGTTGCGCCCCGAAGTTGATCAGGTACGTCATATCCTGACCGAAAACCGCGTCAGCCTCCAAAATGCGTTATTCCGGGCTGGGTGTTATCCGGAGGTCGCGTGGTTTGATCCACGTGCCAAGGCCAATAACGACTGGGAATTCGTCATCCGTCTGGTGCAGCATACAAAGGTGTATGAGGACCCGGAGCCTGTTGTCTTGTCGTTTATTTCCGCCGACAGCATCTCGACGAACTTGCGAAAAAAGATAACTGGTCAGGTGCGACTTTTGAAAAAAAACCGGCATCTGTCCGAAAAATATCCTGCACAATACGCGCGACAGCAGTTTGTATTGGGCCGCGGGCTTTGGCGGACGGGTAAACGTTCGGCGGCCAAACGTTTTATGGCGCAAGGTGTTCGCGATTGTCCTGCTTTAGTGTTTGATATGGCGCGTGCACGGATTGCGCGGCTCTGGCGTTAGTCTTTACCTGCTGAGCGGCCGCGGCGGATCATTCCGATTAGGTTTCGCAAGGCCCACTTCAGAGACCCGGTCTGCGCGGCCTTTCGCAAGGACAATCCGCGATACTTCGGGATTGTGCGTCCAAGGAGGCGCTGTCCTGCAAGACGTGCCGCGAGCGCCTGACGGCGACGGGTTTGGCCAGGCTGCATTGCGGCAAGTTTGGTGACGTCAAAGTCCTGCGCTTCCAGTGCACCGGCAGCAATTGCGCGTGCCAGAAGGTCGGCGCCTTTTCGAGTACGCGCGACGATGAGGCTGATACCGTCGGCTTCTTCAAACAAAGGATAGCCAGTAGTATCTGTTTCCCAAGCGTCGGCGAAGACCAGATCTGCGGCGACACCTGTGCCGTCGGCGCAGAGCTTGCAGCGGTGCTGCACTCGGGGCGAGAGGCGGCTGCCCCAGCTTTCCTCGTAGGTCATTGAGGTTTCAGAGCCGTCTTTGGCAACGGCCGTTGCGCGGCCGGGCCAACCATGCCCTCGATATCGGAAGACGGCAGTCGTTTTTGGAGTGACGCCGAGTGCCTCAAGAATGGATTCGCCGCCGGCGAGCGAAGGCACCCCTGCACAGAAGAACGACAGAACTACCGGAAATTGGGCCGCCAGAACCGGATCAGTAGTTTGCATGACACGCAGGGCCACCACGTCGCAGGGTTTGCCTACGAAGGCAGAGGGACCATCTTCTACCATATCAAGCGCTGCAAGGGGCGCCGACGGCGCATATCGTGAGCCTGCGGCGCGAGCAATATCGCTTCGGTTTTTCGCAAGGATCGGCACGTTGGCTACAGCACGATCCGGATCAGCGGTGTTGGTGAGCGCGCTTTTGACTTCACCGCTTTCTATGAGCCACGCAAGCATCCCTGACAGTGCACCGCCGGAAGAGGCTTTAAAGCGAAGCTCCGGATCGGTGGCAAAGCCAGTATGCATTTCAAGAAAAGGACCCCAAAGGGGGTGGTCTTTGCGCCCCAAGTTCGAAACGCATTGCCCCAGTCCGGGACAGGCCTTTGAGATGGCGGCATCTTGGTCAGAGGTCACAACGCTGGTTTGGCGCGGGCGCAGAAACCCATCGCCGGCAAGCTCCATAATTATAGCTGTTGGCGCGATTGCCCGACAGGCCCCACAACCAGAGCAAAGCCCGCCTTTTGTGACGCGGGCCAATGCGGGGGTCAGGGTTTGAGTGTCGGTCATGGCTTCTCCGGGGCATGGTTGCTAAGTCATTCCCGTCACACAGCTTGCCGTCAATGGGCTTTTTGCATTCTAAGGAATGGACTTTCAAGTCGGATCGGGTAGGACGAAGGACGTACTTTGTTCATGGAGTGGCCATGTCTCGCCCCGTTACACTTGCACTTGTCTGGCACCAAATGAACTCGGACAATCTTGGTGTCGGTGCGTTGACACTGGCAAATTTGGCAATTTTGCGCGCTGCGGCCGCACAGGCCGGGCGTGAGGTGCAGTTCTTAATTGTAGGCTGGAAAGATCCGAGACCCTGGTACGAAACGCCCCACAATGTGGAGAACGTAGCGCTGCGCCTTCGTCATCTGGTAATGCCTTTCGGGCCTTTAGGGGAAGCCTTTTCGCGTGCAGACGCCGTGTTTGATATCGGCGGCGGCGACAGTTTTACCGATATCTATGGGAAAAAGCGGTTCTTCACCGTCTGGGGCACGAAAGCGCGGGCTCTCGCCAAAGGCTTACCGTTGATCTTGTCCCCGCAGACCATCGGGCCGTTCAAAGCTGGCTGGTCGCGTAGGTTGGCGTGCTTCGTCATGAACCGGTCTGCTGCAGTGGTCAGCCGGGACGCACCGTCAACGGCGTTCTTGTCCGATTTGGGGATCCACTCGCGGGTTTTGGAAGCTACGGATGTGGCAATGCGCCTGCCCTATGAACCTGCACCCGTGAGGACCGACGGAAAAATCCGGGTTGGGTTGAATGTCTCCGGGCTATTGATGTCGGGCGGTTATGATAGGAACAACCAATTTGGCTTGGCCGTGGACTACCCGGCATTGATCCGTGAGGTGATTAAGTGGTTTCAGGCTCAGGATGGGGTTGAGGTTCATCTGATCGGGCATGTGCAGTCCAAGGTCCAACCCATCGAGGATGATCAGCGCGCCAGCGCTGCTCTGGCCGCCGAATTCTCGGGCACTGTTCTGGCGCCGATTTTTGCCTCGCCCGTTGATGCCAAGAGCTATATTGCGGGCATGGACTTCTTCATGGGCGCAAGAATGCATGCTACGATAGCCGCGTTTTCAACGGGTGTTCCGGTCATACCGATGGCTTATTCCCGCAAGTTTCACGGTGTCTTTGCGACCCTTGGATACGATCATGTTGCAAATTTGAAAACCGATTGCACGAAGGACATTCTGGCGCGAATTAAAAACGGATTTGAAACACGCGACGCGTTGTCGCTCGACATTGAAAGCGGTATGTCTCAAGTCGACGCAAGGCTTGCGGCGTATCAGACTCTGGCAACACAGATTATTCGGGATTTGTAGACCGAGGATTGATCGAAAAGGGAGGCGTGACGGAATGCGTACGTGCCCCAAGATATTTTTCCAACTGACGCGAGCCTGTTAGAAAATATTGCCCTTGGCCTTCGGCTTGAAGAGATCGACGAGGGCAAAGTTGAGCGTGCCGGCCGGATCGCCCAGCTCCATGATTTCGCTTCATCGGAACTATATGATGGCTGCCGGACCCGAACCGGTGAACGCGGCGTGCGTTTATCGGGAGGCCAACGCCAACGTACCGGCATCGCTTGTCCACTCCATCACGTGTCCCAACTATTTGTCCTTAACGAAGCTGCAAGCGCCCTTGCCAACTTCACAAAGTGCGCATCCGAAACCTCCATGCCGCCATACTGCGACTTGAATTTGTAGAATGTCCACTGACCAAGAGTTAGGGCGGGTTCGACGAGCGCCTACCATTATCCACCACGCTGATACGTCTTTAGTCTTTTATCTTTCTGGTCCGCAGAAAATCCGATGGCTTCGTAAACGCAAGAGCCATATCGTTGCTCATGTGGCATATCCTTTTGCCTTGAAAGAATTGCGACGTCCTAACAACACCATGATATGCAGCCCTTTCAGGTCGGCACCAACTTTCGGCTATAACTCTTTTGCGCAAAGGATTTGTTCATTGACGACTGACGCTGTAATCACTTGGGTTGATGGGGCAGACCCAGAACATGCCGCAAAGCGTGCACGCTACTCCGGAGAAGCGAAAGCGCCAAAAACTAATCCTGGAGCCTCAGAAAGTACACGCTTTGCCTCGCTGGGCGAAATTGAATTTTGCATCAAATTAATACGCAAAAATGCGCCATGGATTAACACAATTTTTTTGATCACGGACGCGCAATGTCCAGTCTGGCTCGACAGTGCAGAGCGCAAACGCCTCAATGTTAAACTCGTCGATCACAGAGTGCTTTTTCGTGACTATGAGGACGTTTTACCAACTTTCAATAGCATAACCATCGAGACACTATTACACAGAATTCCTGGCCTATCTGAGCGTTTTTTGTATTTTAATGATGACTTTTTTCTAATTAGGCCAACCAGTATTTTAGATTTCTTTGAGAACGATATTCCAAAAGTTTATGGACGCATTGTTTTCCGGTACAAGAAGCTCCGCAAATTTGCGGCCAAATTAATGCGGCATTCGCCTTTGCCTTCGGGACTTAACGGGGTGCGCTTAGGAAAATTAGGAAAGCTTCCGATTTCCGTTTTATGGTCAGTAATGCTTGGGCACTCTCCGCACGCCATAAAAACCGCAGATTTTGGCAAGATCATGGATAGCAAACGACGGATTGATAGAAACATACGCTTCCGATTCAGAAATTGGAGGCAATTTAGTCCAGTTTGCCTTTACGCAACACTCGGACTAAACTCAAAAAGCGTTAAAGTTATCGAACCTGATGGTCTCTATTTAATTCCCGAAGGAGATCGGGGGGTAGCTGAGGTACTCGAAGAGGCACGTTCGGCATCGAGTATAAATACTTATCTTTGCATTCAAAGTCTCGATCTTTTCGATTCTCAGTCTCAATCTGCTATTCTAGAGTTTCTAGAAGAAATTTCAGCATAATTGTAAGTATTTAAAAAGAATTTCTGCTTTCTAGAGTGCCGATCGAGGAAGAGGTGGTCGCAAAATGAGCCATAGCTGAAAGTTGACGGGCGTTTAAAAGTTTTTCATTTTGCGGGCTGGTTCGACTGCGAGCGACCCTCCGAAATTCGGACACCGACGTAAGCTGCGATTTGTAGTGTGATTGTCTAGCCCCCCGCATCTGGGCCACTTATTTGGCGTTTCTCTAATATAGTTTCCGGCACAGGTGATCGAACTGTCTTTGTGATAGAGCCGTCGTCGTTTATTGTGTCGTTGCGGAACCCGACAGCCGGATATTTCGTCTGGCTGCAACACATTGATTTTAAAATTGCTAACTATGTTACGCAATTAGTTCAATCCGCCCAAAATGCGTTCCTCGATTCAGTATAGGATTGCAATGCGCATATTCAGAGTCCATTGATCCACTCCGATCCTAGAGTGAAAAAAGCAAAAAAACTTGGCGCCTCTAGCGGCAGAGAGAGTAGAATTTGTGCGAACAAGGTTGGTCATTGCCGCCACGAGGTGCGAATTCCAGCAATCGCAACCATAGGGATTGGAGAGAGGGATGAAGAAATTCACTCTAGCGGTTGCGGTGCCAAAATTTGGCGAACCCAGTCAAACATGGGTCTACCGGCAGCTCTCTTCTTTTGACCGGTTGAGAACTCGGCTCGTCCATTGGGGTCCCGCAAAAAACTTTTCTGCACAAAGACCGAATTTGGATGCGGTAGATTTGTCCGATGGCGCAGACCCAATTTTCAACAAGAATTGGTCCAAATGGTTGGATAGAGCCAGCCATCTACGTGACCAAAATTTCTTTGCCCCTAATCGTAGGTCTCAAGCGCATTTAAAGCGCGCATTTTCCAACATTCGACCTGATGCGATCCTATGCCATTTCGGGCACACTGCGCTTCATGTGCTGCCTATAGCCGATCATCTTCAGGTGCCGTTGATAGCGCATTTTCATGGGGTGGACCTATCTGAAAGTTTCCAGCGGAATAGATGGTATAGATGGAGTCTCCAGAAGAATTTGCGAAGATTTCGCTCGTGCGTTGTAGTAGGGTCGCATCAACGGGACGTACTTTTAGAGCTCGGTTATCCGGAAGAGCGAATTCATTTGATTCCCTGCGGAGTTCCTACTGAGTTGTTTAAACCTTCCGACGCAGGTTTTGACCGGCGGCTAAGATTTGTGTCAGTCTCCAGATTGGTTCGAAATAAGGGAGTACACATCTCTTTGCGAGCGTTTGCCATATTGGCGGAGCGATATCCTGATGCAGAATATTGGATCATCGGAGATGGTCCAGAGAAGGGAATGCTGACGGACCTTCGGAATGAGCTTTGCTTAAACGAAAAGGTTAAGTTTTTGGGTAATTTGGACGAGCTTTCCGTGATGGAGAAATTGACCAAATGTAATATTTTCTTACAGCATTCTCTTCAGGTCCATGGTTCGATTGAAGGCTTTGGCGTTTCCGTCTCAGAGGCTTCTTCTTGTTGCTTACCGGTAATAGTAACGCCTGTCGGCGGCCTAACAGACCAAGTAGTTGACGGAGAAACCGGTTTGATTGTTCCTGAAGGAGACCCCAATGCGATGGCTGCGGCGATGTGCCGACTATCTTCCGATACAAAGCTTATGAAGCAAATGGGTGAGTCTGGACGAAAGCGAATGCGCCTTTTCTATGACTACAAAAATTTAGGCAGACAGCTGGAAGACGTGATACTTTCTGATGTGAAGGCAGGATACCGCAATGTGGCGTTGGAGACCAAACAATGACTTATTGAATGGGATTGACACCGACCTGCCGACGAGCTCCATCCGAGGCGGTTTAGTAACTAAAACGAGAAGTTCCTCAAGATATCGGCCACGCTAGCTATTTTGGCCGAAAGTGCTCGTTTGCTGGGACTCGGTGACTTTTGAAACTTCGCGCGACCCCGAAGAAAAAACTACCCTTGTCCGTAACTGCAAACACGATTGGGTGTCGTGTATCCGCTAGATTTTGATTGGTGCCGCCTCTGCGTGAGATGTCGACGGCATCTCTCATTTATGCCGAACTGCCGTCTTTCCACTCTTGCCGCCTCCGCCTGATGTCCATCCATGTGGCCGATTTCTTGCGGGCTCCTTTGCTGCCCTTCAAAGCGACAAGTCTCCAGACGTTTGCGCGGCTGAGTGGCCACCACGCCAAGAGCTGCCAGCCTATGCCGCGACTTTCCGGGCTGAAGTGGCGAGAGGTCAGCTCGCTCTTAGCACGCATTAGTCTGACCATCTTGTCAGCACGCACTGTATCACTTGCAAGACGCGCGAAACGGTAGCATCAGACATTTTGATGTCATGATAGCTCGCCAAATACCAATCGATCCGCAGCGGGCCGAAATGGTATTTGCGCCGAAGATAAAGAACCTTTTCTTCTCGCTCAGCTGGCGTCCTGTTGGCATACCATTTGGGGATAGGAGGTGCGTTGATCAGCCCCGCTTCTCCACGCTCGGCATAGGCCCTGCACCAGCGATAAAAGCTGGCGCGACCAATCCCAAGATAACGGCAAGCCTTCGCAACATGGCCAATCTGATCTGCATGCGCAGTATCCGCAAACCGCCTGGCGCGGTTTATTGGCAGCGTATTGAAACAACCCAAACCCACCAGCAGGTGGAAAATGTAGCATAACTTTCTGCAGTTCCTATCCAAAATTTGGGGAGTAGCTCTCGCAATTGCATTTAAAGAGCGCTCAAGGCGGAATTAAAGATATGTTCTTAAAGCTAGCTCAAAAAGCACAAAGCAATTTGGAGGAATAAAAGCGTGACTCTTGCGTTAAGCATCTTGCATATGAAATCTACGACGGTCAGGCAGGGAGTAAGCGTAGTCCAAATCAAAGCTGAAACTTCAAAGCATGCTAGTCTAGACTTCGATACGAACTCAAAACGATTTCTGAGAAATAGAGCCAAATTGTAAGATGACGGTTAATCCAGTACGCACAAAGTCGGGTGGGACCGTTTCGGTGGTTCTATTTCTATTTATCGTGTCGCTCTTTTTGCCAATTTCGATTTGGTTAGGTCCACTTCAACTCACGCCGTCTAGAGTATTGCTCCTGTTTCTAATGCCTATATTGGTGACCAATTGGATTAGGGGCGACTGCGGGAAAAAGCACTTTACAGATTTTGCTTTCTTGGGGCTGAGTGTCTGGGCTTCGTTCAGCTTTTTGGTGGTTCACGGACTGTCCGTAGCAATAGAAGCCGGCGGGATATTCTTTGTAGAGACGTTCGGGGCTTATATATTGGGACGTCGATATATTAGAAACCAGCGCGATTTCATATACATGTGTAAAACGCTGTTAGCAGTTGCGATCCTAATTTTACCATTTGCATTAGTAGAGTCTTTTTTCGGGCGAAATCTATTACTTGAGCTAGCTCAAAAAATTTCATCGACAGGTGGATTTCTTGGGAAAAATCCCCGATGGGGCTTGGATCGAGCACAGGGGACATTTGAGCACCCAATACTCTGGGGTGTCTTCGCTTCCAGTTTGATTGGAATTACATATTACGTTTCGGGATACTCGAAGCCGTTTATACTTAGGGTTGTCTTCACCGGACTAGTAACCATCGCGGCGACCACTTCACTTTCGGCTGGACCTATGACGGCAATGACCACGCAATACCTCCTGATATTTTGGAACGCTTTTTTTTCCTGGCTTCGGGGTCATTGGAAGCTTTTGACGTTTCTATTCTTAATGATCTGGATATTTCTCGATATCGCGTCAGATAGGGGACCTGTGAAACTGTTTATCTCGTACTTTTCTTTTAACGAATATAGCGCCTACATGAGAGTTCACATCTGGAACTTTGGTACGAACTCGATCCTTTCCAATCCGCTCTTTGGGATTGGCTTCAACGAGTGGGAGCGCCCAAGTTGGATGAGCTCCAGTGTTGATATGTTTTGGATTGTCTTCGGTATTCGACATGGCATCCCGGCCATGCTGCTGACCTTGGCTGGCTTTTTTGCAGCCTATTTATCAATCGCTAAAGCGAGAATTTCATCACCAGTTCAAATCGCCTGCCGCACAGGCTTTCTAGTCTCGCTCACGGGATTGTTCTTTTCAGCTTGGACCGTTCATTTGTGGGATAACATTTATTTATACTTCATGCTTTTTATTGGGGCCGGCATTTGGCTGCGAGACGCAGAATCTAACGGCTACAGCGCTCTCTCGGTTCCAGAGAGTAACGCCGAAAGGCCGCTGGCAACACATCGGAGAGAGGTGGATAGTCAAAATGTCTACACTAGGTTCAGCAATCACAGGAGGCGCGAGGAGAATGAAGCTGACTCCGTACAAAAGCGACGGAACCGTTAGTTTGTTTCCTTTTGGGCTATTACTAATTTGGTTAGTGCCTTTCGCTCCAGCGTTAGCAGAAACTCGAATCGATACAAAATTGGAAATGACGAATAGGTTGGGCGGCGAGACCCTTTACCTAGCACCTGGAGATTACGGGTCAGTTACTCTTGAAGGCTTCATGTTCGACGAACCCATCACCATCGTTTCAGAGAGTGCCGGTCAAGCCACGATTGAAAGTCTGACCATCAGCGGGTCAACCAACCTGATCTTTGAAGGGATTCATTTTGAGAGTCCCAGCAATGGGACATCAGCATCATCGATCGTTTCGATCAAGGATAGCGACAACATCCAAATCAACCACTCTGAAATCAATGGTCCAGTCGATGATGTTTATGACGGCCACGTTGGAGTTCGTGTAACTGATTCATCCAATGTAAAAATTGAAGGGAATTTTATTCATGATGTAAAGCGAGCCGGAATATTTGAGAACACTGATGGCTTGATCGTAGCCGAAAACACCGCGGATTACTTGGGGGATGACAATTACAAATTCATCGCCGTGAACGATGTATTGATTGAGAATAACATCGGTGCTCGCCATGTTTTCCCTAGCGAAGGGGCCCATTTGGACTTCATTCAGTTTCAGGGGCGCGATTCAAGCGACATTGTGATCAGAGGGAATTTACTGCTTCCCGAAAACAAGACAAATATTCAGGGCATATTCTTAGACGACGCTCACTACACGAACGTGCTCATCGAGCAGAACATTATTGTAACGGGCATGATACGTGGCATCTCTTTGTCAAGTGGAACAAACGTAGTTGCACGCGACAACACAGTACTGGATATCGACGGCGCGGGCTCAAAAGCCACAAAAGTAATGGTCGTTGGAGAGCGCTATGGGAATATTCAAGGTTCATATCTTCAAGACGCCGGAGTCGGCGACAATCTAACTTTACAACAGGCCGATCCCTCACGTGCGCTGCACTACGACGACGTGTTCGAGAACGCGACAGTCGGACTAGGGATGGATGTTCTCGACCTAATGCCAATCCCAGACTCATTAGCTCAGAAGTATGGAGCGTACGAAAGGCTTCTTGAATTACTAGGACTGTAGATACGCCGTTAATCGCGAGACATCTCCTTTGACGTCCCAGATTTGGGAAGAAGGAGATGTTGATGAACAAGTGACCTGCTCCCCTTTGAGTCCGCTAATTTAAGTTAGCTCTGTTCAGGTTCAGGTCTTCCTTTGACGGGTTAGCATAGGCCAGTGCCTCTCGGTTTTCGAGCAGGGCTAAGGTCTCGGTCCCGAACAGCCCCATCTATGTTTCTGAGGCCGCCCAAAGATCTGGCACGACAGGATCGAGCGCGAGCCAATCGGCATCGTTGACATCCTCGTAGCCAGCACGACGCCTGAGAATTGATTGCTGGAAAAACAAATCGAGCGGATGAACGGTGTTCTTGCCGGGGCGGTTATTTTGAAGTACCGCCTACGCGACTTCCGACAGCGCTAACGCACCACCCAGTTCGCGCATCTCGACGAGGGAGCCGTGCCAACCGAGCTGTGTGACTCTGAATTTCAGCCGAACATGAGTGTCGAGTTCCACCCGATTTTCCCGCTGCGATCCAGCACCAGATTGGGTAATCCATGACACGCGCCCTTCTCAGCCATCAAAACCATCAAAACCATCATTGATGTCAAAACCCTACGATAAGGACAGCAAAATCAGCGATTTTTTTGGGGAATGCGGATTAAAGCCGGGCTCGAAGTGAGCCCAACCCCAACCTCTTTTTTATGAAACAATGGACTCCGATCTTAAGTGATTGTCCTTCGCTCCGCGCCAAGAATAATTAGTAGTCCTTTCAAAAAGTAAGAATTGTTCGGAGATCCGCAACAATCACTCAGATTGAGCCGCCATAAAAACACACATGGGCCATCATTTGCTCACAGACTCCGTCGAAAAAAACACCGTCAGAGTAATTTGTGAAGGAAAAGCCCAATGATTGATGGAGACATCAACAGTTCAAATGCCGTGTTCGTGTCCGGTGGAGAAGAACTACTTTCGACTCTTGGATACTTGAATGGCGGCGAGACCCTTTACCTAGCACCTGGAGATTACGGGTCAGTTACTCTTGAAGGCTTCATGTTCGACGAACCCATCACCATCGTTTCAGAGAGTGCCGGTCAAGCCACGATTGAAAGTCTGACCATCAGCGGGTCAACCAACCTGATCTTTGAAGGGATTCATTTTGAGAGTCCCAGCAATGGGACATCAGCATCATCGATCGTTTCGATCAAGGATAGCGACAACATCCAAATCAACCACTCTGAAATCAATGGTCCAGTCGATGATGTTTATGACGGCCACGTTGGAGTTCGTGTAACTGATTCATCCAATGTAAAAATTGAAGGGAATTTTATTCATGATGTAAAGCGAGCCGGAATATTTGAGAACACTGATGGCTTGATCGTAGCCGAAAACACCGCGGATTACTTGGGGGATGACAATTACAAATTCATCGCCGTGAACGATGTATTGATTGAGAATAACATCGGTGCTCGCCATGTTTTCCCTAGCGAAGGGGCCCATTTGGACTTCATTCAGTTTCAGGGGCGCGATTCAAGCGACATTGTGATCAGAGGGAATTTACTGCTTCCCGAAAACAAGACAAATATTCAGGGCATATTCTTAGACGACGCTCACTACACGAACGTGCTCATCGAGCAGAACATTATTGTAACGGGCATGATACGTGGCATCTCTTTGTCAAGTGGAACAAACGTAGTTGCACGCGACAACACAGTACTGGATATCGACGGCGCGGGCTCAAAAGCCACAAAAGTAATGGTCGATGGAGAGAGCTATGGGAATATTCAAGGTTCATATCTTCAAGACGCCGGAGTCGGCGACAATCTAACTTTACAACAGGCCGATCCCTCACGTGCGCTGCACTACGACGACGTGTTCGAGAACGCGACAGTCGGACTAGGGATGGATGTTCTCGACCTAACGCCAATCCCAGGCTCTTTATCCGAGGAGTATGGAGCGTACGAACGGCTTCTTGAATTACTGGCACAGGCATCTGAAGCCACAGAAACTCCGGTCGAACGGCCCTCCTCAGAGCTTGAAGAAGTGCCGGATGAAGTCGAGGAAATACCCGATGAAGGAGCTGATCAGAATCCAGAAGCAGTCGATGAAGGAGCTGAGCAGAGTCCAGAAACTCCCGATCCTTTACTTACGCTGAAAGAGAACGACAGTTCTGGCGGGTTTTTCGACTGGTTATTTGATCTATTTGCCACCATTTTTGGTGGAAATACCAAGACTAGTATTGGAATTGACCCCGAAGGTGGGAGAGACCCGTTGATCTCAGGACATAGTAGCTTCGAATTGGAAGACCTATTTCTGGATAAATCTGATTTTTCGCCGGAGACCGACGAAAGCATGGCCGAAGAGCTAGAACCTGCGGAAGGTGAAATGATTTGGTTATGACGCTGGCGGTTAGGGTCATCAAAATTCGAAGCGTGCCTGATTTTTCTTTCAATCTCTCAAAAAAAAATGAAGCTTGATGGAAGTGCGCTCAGTTTTGGAGGATCGGAAGTAACGGCTGCCTAGCCTGATCTGAGTGATCCAACTTGATTGTTAGTGCATGACTGGTCGTCGGTCTATTGGCAGGATGGTTTCCTAAACATACGGTGGACCAATTCAGATGGCGAGACTCATCACGTTCAAAGCGATGCGGCTCACCTTTGTACAATAATTTCTGTGGAGTATGATATGAAGCGCGGGCCACTATTCGCAGCAGCACAGAGAAAATTCCGATCTCGTCGCTTTTTACTAATCGACGAAATTCTTAGAAATCTGCTTTCACAGAAGGAGAAAGTTTCAGTCTTGGACGCTGGCGGACGTCCAGGTTATTGGAAATTACTATCACCTGATCTGCGCTCCCGCGTGAGTATTGTATGCCTCAACTTTACACGCGAGCTGCAGCTACACGCTGAAAGTGTCGAAGATCTAAGGATTGAATTCGAAGCAGGTGACGCCTGCAATATGCCGCAATATGGAGAGGGGCAGTTCGATCTCGTTCACTCAAATAGCGTGATCGAACACGTTGGAAACTTCCACAACATGTCGCGCTTTGCATCGGAAACGGCCAGGGTCGGTCGCGGATACTATCACCAAACGCCTGACCTGTTATTTCCAATAGAGCCTCACTATGGAGTTCCGTTTGTTCATTGGCTTCCCGAGAGTTTACGCGTCAAGCTGTTCACAAAGATGAACTTGGGATATGCAAAGCAATGCGATTTCGGTCATGCAATCAAGAGAGCTGACCATACTCGAATAATTAGCAAGTGGATGATGAGACAGTTCTTTCCAGACGCAGAAGTTCTAAGCGAGCGCGTTCTCTTTATTCCCAAATCTACAGTTTGCTATCGAATACCGCAGGCCTCCACGACTTCCAAAAATGGCTTGCGCTAAATTAGTCCCTCAAACTCCCGCAATTCCTAAGCTGTTCGATGCCAACGATGGTTTTAATTCCAGTAAATAGCCTTTTCTAATTCTATCAGCCTATGCCGACCTTTCATTGCTGAGAGATGTTGGCTGGCAGGTCAGCGACGGTCGCGTCGAGCGGCTGTAGAAGCGGGAGGTGCCAGCAAAACAACCAAAGAAAAGTCGACTTTGGCGAAATGACGGGTCATGTATCCGGCTCAAGCCCGAGTATCGTAATCATGGTAGGAGCTATGCTTTGTCCATTCTCAACTTTCCCGCGCACGCAAAGATGAACTTCAGTGAAATATCCTAAAATGTTGGAATCATGAGATATCTTCATTTTTCAGCCGATAGTTCGTTTTTGTACAGGCAACAAAACATCCATATCATTCGCGCAAGCCGCAAACGCACAAGAATAAAGAATCCACGAATCTTTTCAACTCTAGAGAGTTTCGGGTGGCAAAACAAACGGGGCGTGTGAAATAATATACTGAACGGCATCATTAATGATTTCGAGGCCCACATGAGTTTGCCTTTTGCGCCCTGCCCTTCTAGCTTAAAGCTCTCTGAGGTCAGGCGTAACCATTTGTGCCGAAGCGCGGTCCAGTCCTGTCGCGATGGATGACTAACAGCGAAGCTTGTATCAAAGTCCAACCGATAGCCTGCCTTAGCAGCGCGCTGACTCCAGTCTTTATCTTCCGAAACAGCTGGACGGAACTCTCCAACCTGCTCAAAGACCTTGCGCGACGTGACCAGATTTCCACTACCAAGAAAAGCTCCCTTCCTCAGATAAGACTCCATCTGAAATGCAAAAACCGTCTCAAAGGCCTCAGCGCCGGACTGTGGCGGTAGTGTTTCGTGAAATACATCTACCCGGCCTCCGATGACAGTGCCTTCCCTTGCGATCTCACGGCCCCGTGCAACCCAGTTTGGCGCGGGCACACAGTCTGCATCGATGAACAGCAACCAAGGGGCTGAAGTGGCCGCCACGCCCGCATTTCGCGCTGGCCCGGCCCCTCTTTCTGTTTGAGTGACGGTCCGCACGTTTGGCCAGCGCTGCACGACACCTTCAATTGAGACACTCGATGCATTGTCGGCAACCACCACTTCGATATCGTCAGTTACCTGAGGCATCAGTGCCTCAAGGCACCGCTCCAATCGTACGACGTCGTTGTAGTGGGGGATGATTACGGCAAACTCATACATGGCTCATTTGGATTGACACAGAAAACAGCTCTCGGGAAGACAAACACGCCTTTTCCCACAGAATCCCTTGCGCGCCTGTCGTAAGTTGGCCATGAGCAAAACATGAACACCTCTGACCTTTCTATCGTGGTAATTAGCCACAATACACGCGATATGACGCTCGCTTGTTTGAAATCAGTTTATGCTGAAACCAAAACACCGTTTGAACTGATCGTGGTCGATAATGACTCACAGGACGGGTCGGCCGATGCGATCGCCAAAGACTTTCCGGATGTGACGCTCATCTCCGAAAAGATAAATCATGGTTTTGCTCCAGCGCATTCAATTGCCCTGAGACATGCCAGCGCACCCTGGTTACTCCTACTCAATCCGGATACCGTCGTACTGGATAGTGCCTTGGACAAGCTTTTTGCCCATGCGCAAGCGACGCCAGAAGCAGGCATCTGGGGCGGGCGCACGCTGTTTGCAGATGGAACTCTCAATCCGAGCTCGTGCTGGGGAAAGATGACGCCCCTTTCCCTCATTGCGAGATTGTTCTTTCTTACAAATCTCTTCCCAAAATCTGAGATTCTGAATTCAGAAGAAATAGGCCGCTGGCCAAGAGATACGGCGCGCAGCGTCGATATCGTAACCGGGTGTCTCTTTCTCATACGACGCAAGGACTGGGACCGCCTGAACGGATTTGACCCGGCTTTCAAAATGTATGGTGAAGAGGCAGACTTGTGCCTGCGCGCGCAGGAAAACGGCTTCCGGCCCAGAATCACACCGACGGCTGAGATCATTCATCACGGTGGTGCCAGCGATACGATTCGGGCCGAAAAAATGGTCCGCTTGATGCGCGCAAAGATGGAAATTGTGAAACGGCACTTCTCCCTTTTGGGCCGACCGATTGGACTAATCTGCCTTGCACTCTGGCCGCTCAGCCGTGGTATCGTTTGGTCCATCCTCGCAGTGTTGGGATATCCCGGGGCAAAGCAGAAAGCACAAATCTGGATGGAAATTTGGCGTCGGCGCTCTGAATGGAAATTCGGCTACAATCGTTGAGCTAGAAACTATTTCAGATTTTCAAGCGATCGGAAAACCACGCCTGCAGATCGCTTTCCAGGGTGCCGCTCACGGCTAATCCAGACAGCTCTAATGTCGTCACCCCGAACCATAGGCCCTACCACACCGGGTTGCGTTTGCAGCTTGAGCCGCCCTAAGAGCCTACAGGCGAATGAGCGCTGAAAGGCAATAGATTTGCCGTCTGCCTGCCTCACTGGCTACACAGCCCTGAAGAGATCCGTTTCGCATCTTGGGCAATGCCAAGATGCTTGCTCACCATCCGGATCAATCACACAGCCTCCAAAGACCACCTCGCCACGCTCCTCCTTCTCATAAAGATCACTGGCGATGCTCGGCATGCCGTAGAAGATGCTGGCCACCGGGCTTGAGCCGCAGTTCGGACACTTCCTAGGCTTCCGCTTGTAGTTGGTTCTAAGGTCTGTTGTTGGCATCCCGCCTAAGACTAGAACCTAGCCCTATCCAATGACGTGAAGCGGATGTTCATTAAGACGAGCGCCTGTGACTGTTATGCGGACGAAGTTGCCATTTGTATTGGATGCAGCCTGGCAAGAAGGGCGAGCAGATGCAAACCGAGATAAACTATCGAGAATGCTCGATAAACTGAAAACCGGGAACTCCAACGCGTCTGCCAGACAATAGGATATGATGCTGGCGTACAAAGTTGACCTGTTTCCCCTCGGTGCTGGAAACATGTTAACTTATCAAAGTCGAACTCTACGTCTGTTTGACGGGCGTGCTGACAACCATTGCAGGCAGTAATAAACATAAACACTTCAAGGAAATGCTGTCGTGGGGTTTTCGAAAATAAAAACAGGACTTACCCACTTTTGTTGCGACTAACGAGTGTCATCGTACCGCCTGAAATGTGCCTCTTGGTGTTTGTTTTGCCAGAATGGGCGCTTAAACTCTTCGGTTAAGCCAAACTTTTTTCAACAATCTTACCCAGCGCTCGGATAGTTCAAGGGAAATGCCTCTAAACAATTTGATTTTCTTACGGTTTAATGGAGGTTTTTTACTGTCCTCTAAGTATTCCGCCAACGCATCTTCAATGACTTCCGTTTGATCCAACTTGAAGTTCGCGAAATAAGCGTCAGGACCGCATTTAAACAATTTCCTAAAGCCAAGAGATTCTATCATTTCTGCAACTTCTGGCTTATAGACCTCGATTTGGAGTAAGCATTGATTTTCCATTAAAAGGCGCTCGGCCCCTTCTATCGCAGCCAACTCATGTCCTTCGATATCCATCTTTATAAGGATTTTTGCCCCCCGAAAACCGAACATTTTATCTAAGGTGTTGGTCTCAACCCGTTCCGTTCGCGAAAAGTTTTTGTCGGCATGTATGGTTGTGTCGGCCACACTATTTGCGCCTGATAAATCCGAAACAATAGCCATATCAACCTCGCCAATTGCATTTGAAACGGCAACTTTGTGGCAGTGAATGGGGAACGGCCGAGTGTTTTCGAGCAACTCTTCGTAGCATAGTGCAACGGGTTCAAAAGCGTGCACTTCTGGGGTCGCATTCAAAATAACCGAATAGTATCCGATATTTGCCCCAACATCCAAAAACACATCGGGTGCTATGGTTTTTGCGAATTCAGTTATGATGTACGGCTGCAAAGGCTCGTAAATATTTGTTAGTCGGTTGCGGGATCGCGATTTTGTGGTCCATTTAAAAGCTTGGTCTAGGTGCCGCATAATACTCCTTTCAACTAAGCATTAAGTATTTGTCTTTGGGGCGTGTTGCGTAATTGAGGGTGCCTAGTGCCTAGCCTGATCTGACTGGTCCATCTTTATTGTTAGTGCATGATCGGCCTTTGGTCCATTGTCACACCGGCGGTTCCAGAGTCTGCTAGGCAATCCGGATGAGATTGAAGAGCACCTTGCCTCGACCAAAGCCCTTTTATTGCGCATGGCCTCTGCTGTTAAGAAGCAGCCCTTCCTTGCCGGAGCACTCTCTCGAATCTCCTCGCGGTGGAAGCGCTTGATAAAGAAAGTCCCCGCATCCTCCCAAAACGCGGGGACCGAATCCAACTCAGCGGACTCTATTAGTAGCCGTGTCGGGACAATGACACAGTAAGATGAAACGACAGATACATTCGGCGTGATCCGTGAGTGGGGCGTATCCCGATCCTCGCTAAGCCTTCCGACATTTGATGTGCTGTCAGCACGCTTTCAAAGAACAGGAGTAGCTCCAATCGGGCAAGAACCACTCCGGATAGCCTCCCTATCCGAAAGTATAGTAAGCGCATTGCCCGCAGAGCCGACGTTGGCGCAAAGCGCAGCGAATGACCGCACCGAGCCCAAACCGGACACTAAGTACCTTTCCGGATGCCAGACTTGACCGACGTTTCCCTACACGCAGTTTGAGAAGTCTCTGCGCTGAGGGACAACATTGTCATTGGCGACACCGTCCAACCAAACTTCGTAGACAGTTTTCTCAGGGCGGGAATCTCGAATGTTCGCCAGCAAAGAGAGAATAAATGAGAATACAAGCGCACCTAGCGCCATTCCGATCATTATAGCCATAACGGGCCTCACACTGATTACAATACTATCCTTATAATGTAGCCTGCCAGTGTGCCGACGCTCAGGCAAAAAGCAGGAAATTTTTGGATTATTTCATCCAGCTCAGAGGCCAGCGGTTTGAACGAAAGAAACCGTAGGACGACTGGAGCGTGCCGTTGTGCCGCATTACGAGCCGACCAACACATCCACGTCGATAAACCCACGACGCGATTACGAACTCATGCGACTGCGCGACCTGCCTGTTTCTATCAATGATTGAGAGCATTCATTTTCAGGACAAGGTGAAGAACACCTTAGAAAGGCACGCATCCCGACCCCGTCAGGACTTAAATCCAAACATCATTGAAAGTCACCTACTGCCGACTTTTTATTCTCAGCAATCTCGTGGGCATATTTTTGATCTTTGTCGTCAC
Source organism: Boseongicola aestuarii (assembly GCF_900184815.1). Taxonomy (GTDB): domain Bacteria; phylum Pseudomonadota; class Alphaproteobacteria; order Rhodobacterales; family Rhodobacteraceae; genus Boseongicola; species Boseongicola aestuarii. Next base: position 216,364 of record NZ_FXXQ01000007.1, read on the forward strand.
GGTTGTGCTTGTTGCCGCCCTTACCATTTGCGTCTGAGTTATCTGTCTTTTGCGATTTCGAATCTTCGCGCTCTGCGGACTCATCGGGGGTCTCGGAAGTGGTTGGGTCGTTATTGACCTCGTCATCGACGTCTTGATCGTCGAAGAACTCATCGTCGCTGCGTTCATCCTCGAAAGACTTCGTTTCTGGCTCGACTGAATCAATTATTTCGTCCAGTCGATCATCCACTGTTTCGGTTTCGGGGCTCAAATTGTCTGCAACTGAGTAATAATTTAGTGACCCATCATCACGGTTGCCGTCTTGGCCAATCGAATAATGACTGTGAATGTACTCTAGGAATTCCGTGGTTGTACGTCTGTTGGCCGCCTCACGATTATCAGTATCTACAACTGGTTCTAGTTCCCCTTGACTGACCAGAGCCACTAGTTGTTGCTCACTAACGCCGGCATTCATCAACGCCGCAACGACGCGTTTGGCTCGTCGCATTCCAAGTTCCATGTTGTAGTCGGCATCTCCAACGAGGTCTGTGTGACCGACAACTCCAAATCGAATGTTGGGGTTACTTCCAATCCAGGCAGCCTGTGCGGCTAGCTTCACCATAGCTTCCGCCGTCAATTCGTCGCTGTCGAACTCAAAGTTGATCACAGTGAAACCGGCGTTCTTCACACCAAAGCTACTGGCGTTTGAGCCTGCTGCTACCCAAGTCTGGGCAGAAACTGTGTTCTTTTGAATTGAAGCGCTGTCCACGCAACCTGCTAGGGTGGTTACTGCAGCAATGCAAAGGGCACTAAAAACCATACGACGAGCCATACTGCTCACCTCACTAGTTAATGATACACGCACCAAAATACACTTTTGGTGCCATTCTTTTCTAACTACTAAAATTGTCAAAATTATGAGGGGATCTGGGAGAGTTTGGGAAGAAAACGCTGCGCAATGCACGCGAAGATTCAGTCTCTCCAATCTGATTCTTTTGACTTCAGTATGGTCGGAAGCTCATGTTTATCACCTGCATGGACTAAGCCGGACGAACGGCGGAAAGTCCCGCATTGTGGTCATCGGTGCACGGCGCAGCGAAAGGCGGGTTCGTGTCCAAAGCGGAAGCTCATTAGTATTGCCGCGCATGAGTGGTTCGAGCAATTGGGTTGCACCAAAGGCACAATCCAATTCGGACCCATGATTGAACTATGCCTACGCAATTGAAAAATGTACTCACAGATACCGGCTTCTGGGCTCATTATCTCATTAAAAAAAAGGGCAACCGCATTAGGATCAATTTCGCAGGTCTCCTTCTTGGACCTTTTTTCTTGGCGGGCTGCGGCATCGAACTGGCAGTGCTTGGAGTGGCAGCTGTCACATCGCCTGTATGGGTGCCGCTAGAATACAGCAATAGCCAGTCGAAAATCGTTCAGCCTGTTGAAGTAGTTACTGTGAAAAATGAAAGTGTGACCCCGCAGTTCACAGAGAACCCGGTTGCTCGCTTCGTGCTCTCCAAGGATACAGTTCTTTGTACCGGTCGTCACAATATCAGGAACAGCACAGACAATGGTATCAAGCTTGTGTGTAGCAATAACTTAAAGGGACGCCTCACGATCTCAAAATTTACGACAAGAGATATGGAAATTACGATCGGTCCGAATTCTGTTCCAGAAAAGAATATTGGAACGCTTAGCGAAGTTCGATTTAAGTGCTCCGGTAAATACAATGTGACGAAAGGCGGCGTCTTCCCGTTCTTGATAAACTGTCCGGAAAAAGGCGCAGCAGTGATTTCGCCCGACTACCGCTCAAGTGACCCCGAAGCGTTTAAGGTGTGGATAAAGCCGCCTGTCTGAGTACGAGCCCGCATTTTCGCTGGACATAATTCAGCGCAAAGTCAGTTAAGCCCACACAACGGTCATTGGTGCTCGCCGCAGCTAACGACTGCTTTTGAGCCCGCCGCGGAAGTTCCGATTGTTGGGCAGACACCGAGCACTATTCCCGCTAGGCTCGAATTTCCTAAGCAACAAAAACCAAACTGTAAGGAGGAAAGATGACAGTCTACTTAATTGCTGACGTAAAGGTCACCGACGACGCATGGATACCGGAATACGCAACAAAAGTTCACGACATAGTGGCCAAGCACGGTGGAAAGTATCTCTCGCGCAGCGGAAACATCGAAACGATTGAGGGTGAAGGCCTGGATACGACCCTTATTGCCTTAATCCAATTCCCGTCGAGAGAGGCGCTTGATGCTTTTGCAAGTGATCCTGAATACGCACCATTCGGCAAAGCGCGACAAGAAGGAAGCGTCAGCCGCTTTCATGTTATCGATGATACCGATCTTGCGGGCGCGATACCGTATCTTCCCGCTGCGGGATAGCGGTCCTCCATAACATTAAATGATGACCAATAAGGCCTCGGAGGTTCTTGGACCTCCGAGGCGGTCCAAATCTAAGGATTACCAGCAATGGCCAAAGCAATTCATAGCATGATCCGTGTGTTGGACAGGGAGCGGTCTATAGATTTCTATGAACGAGCGTTTGACCTACGCGTTGCCGATGTCTTCGATTTCGAATCCTTCACTCTTATTTACTTGTCGAATGATGAGACAGAATTTGAGCTCGAACTAACAGTAAACAAGGGGCAGAAAGCTCCTTACGCACTTGGTGATGGGTACGGTCATATTGCGTTTAGCGTTGAGGACATCAAGAAAGAGCATGAGCGGCTTTCCTCACTTGGGTTTTCGCCCGGCGATGTCAAATCTTTGGACCACGACGGCAAAAAGCTTGCTACATTCTTTTTTTTAGAAGATCCCGATGGTTACAAGATCGAGATGCTGCAGCGCGCCGGCAGATACATTTAGCGGACGCATGCACGGCAAGAGCCGAATGGATCAAGAGCTCTTGATTGAAGGAGCGTTGCTCTTTCCCGCGGAACGGTCATTGGTGCTCGGCGCCACGAAAGGCGGCTTTGACCCAGTGCAAGTTGGCAGGCTTCGCCCGAGCACTGAAGGTGCGGACGGTTGGCGCGGGCCTATGTGCTCATGACTGCCTCAAGGCCCACGCGGAGACTATTTCGCGTTCTGCAGCACATTCCAGCCGAATGCGAGCACCCCAAGAAGCACCAAGAACTCTGATATTGGTGCAAGTGGCACCATTCCGGCTTCGGTGATAATCTCCGCCAGCAATAAGAATACCATCAGGTTCACCATAATGGCACCGACGAAGTGCAGCCAGAAATGTGCACTTGCAAGGCGACCCTCGGCCATTGCGGGATAGGCTTTATAGGTCAGCGCGAAGACCGCTGAGAGCACAAAACCAAGCAAGTTGATATGTGCATGGCTCAGCGCCAGAGAATGATCTCCCGATCCGCCCATGTACATTCCGATCACGATGCCCACGATCAGAAAGGCTGAACCAAGTAACATGAAGTTTCGAGATATGTTCATTTGACTGTCCCTTTTGTTTTCTTCCTGCCCCGACATATCACGAAAGCGTGATCGGAGAAACCGCGGCCACTAGGGAATAGAAATCGTGCCGATTTTGCGGGAAGGATCACGTCTTGTTTTCAGGATTGGTAATAATGGTCATATAGATCAATGCATCTTCTTCGCTGACAACCCGACTGACGTGTCCGCGACCGGCGACATCGGTGCTTCGCCAAACTTCGCCAGACGAAAACCTTCTAACCTGCCCGTCACCAACCTCAATCTCAACGCTGCCCTGAAGCAGAATAGCGAAGCCATCACCCGGAGAGTTGTGCCAACCGCTATCCCACCCTGAAGGTACTGAAACAAAGCCAGCGTCAGATGATAGAAAAACAGACTTCAAGACTGGGTTTGTTTTGGAGGCGAAGTCGCTTGGAGAGAAAGAAACCTCTACATCCCGAAAATGGGACACTCCATTTGGATCACTGTAGATTTTCGCATAGTTCATTTGGGATGCACCGTTTAGGACTTAGCATAACACCGTGAAAACCTTCTCTGCTTGATTTCAGACACTATTCGGGTTGTGGGCTTCTGTCGAATATTTGCACAATTCGGTACATCCTGAAGGGCAGCAATGTCGGCGAGTTGAATGACCGCTGTGCGGAAAAGATCAACGATGCCGATGAAGCGAAATATGCCTTCACATCTCGGTCAAATCGCTGAAGTAGCCTCGGGGGTAGAGGTGCTGAGGCATATGTTGACGCGTCGGTTCGGAGCAACAGCACAACACTGACGATGGGGCCCGCCCCGGAATGCCGATAGTCCGAGCCACAATGACAAAATCAATTGATCGCATCGGGTACAAAGCGTCACCTGAGGTTTTCAGCCATGTGCCGGCTCGGCAATCACTGGCGGATGCTCAACGCTAAAACACCGATGCAGGATTCTTTGAGATAGAAAGACAGCGAATGTATCAGGGGTGATGAAATTGTCAGAGACTTGATCTATCGTAGACGAAACCGATCCAAGACAAGCTCAAATCTCCCATTTACTTACTAAAAACTGAGGGGCCCGATGCCAAACATCAATGAATTTTCATACGATGGAGCCGCCGGTGAATTTGTGGAAATCAGAGTGGCCGCTGGTGAAGACGTCTCCGGTTTGGAGCTTGAAATCTACGGTAAGTCAGGTCCTTCGGCAGAACTTGATCAGGTGTTGGCTGTCGGCTCGGGTACATTCACCACTGACGGAACCTACGACTACTATGTCCTAAGTGTAGCACTGGAAGACGGACCACGAGCGGCAATTGCTCTGGTTAATAATGGGACGCTTATAGAATCCGTAACCTGGGGTGCCACTAGCCCGGTAACAGTCCTTGGCGGCGCCCTCGATGGCACGACGCAGGCAAGCATCGGGGACCCGCTTAAAAACAATTCAACCGACTCTCTGATAACGGATGGAAATGGTGGATGGATCCTCACGCCACCAACTGTTGGCGAGGAAAACATCTGCCTTACTGCCGGGACGTTAATCAAAACGACTGACGGTGAAATTCCAATTGAAGAGCTGCGAACCGGTATGCAGGTCACCGCGTATGAAGGTGGGGCTAGGGCAATTCGCTGGATAGGTCACCGCCACTTTGATGAAGTTGCATTGCGAAAGCAGCCAAAGCTTCGCCCAGTTCGTATCTTGGCCGGAGCCATGGGGAATGAGCTACCGAAACGAGATCTACTAGTCTCCCGTCAGCACCGACTATTGGTGCGTTCGAAAATTGCTGAGCGGATGTTTGGAGTACCTGAAGTTCTAATATCAGCAATAAAAATGACGAAACTGGCGGGGATATTCGTGGATGAAACTGCCAAAAGCGTTGACTATTTCCATCTGCTTTTTGACCGACACGAAGTGATTTTTGCGGAAGGTATGCCCACAGAAAGTCTTTTTACGGGACCCGAGACTCTTACTGCTATTGGAGCAGAGGCAAGGGAGGAAATCTTGGCCATTCTACCTGAAGTCGCTCAGTTGAATTATGCGCCTTATCCAGCAGCTCCGATTCCATCCGGAAAGCTACAAAAGCAACTAGTCTCCCGACATTTAAGGAACGCCAAGCCGGTTTTTGCGTAATCATCAAGGTTTTCTGGAGCCACAGATTATTGGTGTCAGTGTTGTGGGCTTGCCTTGCAACCCCCTCGGCTTCAATCGTGGAACACCTCACTAACGCGAAGGGGGCGCAAGGCAGTTCTGAGCCCAGCGCGGTCGTTCGCCTCGCTCGACTTATACGGCCGCTGTGCGGATTAAATTGCCGCTCGCATCAGGGCAGAACCCGAAGCCAAGTCGAACAACTGCAAAGCGGAGAGAGCTGAATTGCGTTCCCTGCGCCGCTAGTATTGCAGACGATATGTTGGGATGCCCTCTTGACCTTCCTGGGGCGCAACGCGGACAAAGCGTGGCTGGCGAGGCGTGCTTTGTCCGGATTGTGAACTTCCAACCACGTCATTTCCGGAAGGCGTGTAGAAATACGCAGTCATATGACCGCCAAGACTTCGGTTATAGAGTGGACGGCGATCAGATATCCAAGCCTCCATCTCTGGGTTCTTGAACCGGGCCAAGTACATTTCGAACCAAGAGAAATATTGATTGTCCTTGCGATACTTCAAGGAAACCTCGCTCGTGCCGGAAAATCGGCTGACAAAATTTGGGTCGGCGATGATTCTGTTGTTCAGGGCAACAAGTGAATGGAGTGAACGACCTTCAATTTCCAGACTCCAAAGGTCGTATCCCTGTCGCTCAGCCAGATGCGCAATCATCGCAAGATACATCAAAGCATAGTTCTGGTAGTGTGCGGCGAGCGGCCCGCGCTCCATTTCCAGCGGCAGCGCGCCTTCTTTTGTGGCATGTGACAAAGCGGAGTAGATCGCTCCGACGCCATCGCGAAACAGCCTGTCATCATCAGCTATTACGCCAACAATCGTTGCGTAGACCGCGCGACGGTAAAAATGGTTGTTACAGCACGTTCCTCCGGGCTCACCCCTTTTGTCAAAATGCTTACGGGATGCACTCACAAGCCACGTATTAATGAAAGATAGGTCCGCCTCACGATGCAGGACCTCGGGCCGGACGACTGCCAGAGCAAATCCAATAGCAAAAAGTGTAGACTCAACCTGATACCACCCCTGTTTTTGTTTGGAGCTGTAACTGAACTCCATGAGCGCGTCGCGCTTTGCCCAATTCAAGATTAGCGTAACAAGACAGTCTGCGTATCGCACGTCACCCGTCAGCAAGTTTGCCGCGGCCAAGTTGCTGACTGCATCCTCGAAATCGCGAAACGGTGCCACAGCCACTTTCCAGGCTGCGTTGTCGCCGTAGAAAGAAGGAAGGTTGATGAATTGGTCCTGAATGGGAATAGCCAATACCTGATTGCACGCAGGCGCTTTTTTCTCGATGCGTTTGCGCGCCTTGATCAGCGTTGAACTTTTTGAAGTATGGAGCAGGCTGCGCCGCTTTTCACGATCAAAATACCCCGCATTGGCGTCTCTGACGGTGAAGCTGGAAATCTCGCTATCCCACCAGTTTCCAGAAACCGCACCGCAATTCAGCATCGGCATGGCCATACCCGAGAGGAGAAATGTCCTACGGTTGAGCATTTTCATTCTACTGACGTCTCATTTTTGCCCATCTCTTCAAACTCTCACCTTAGGCTTGCGCGGTTCTGGTACTAGATCTTGTCGAAGCATCGAAAGATTTCGCTGATGAAGCGCCGACTGTTTTACATTCTATGAAAAGCGCAGCGACGATCTAATACCCCTTTCGGGACAATCCAATCAGTAGTGACTCATTTACAACCGAACTCAACCGGAGATTCTTCGAGTTGCGGTCGATCAGTGTTTCTCAATTTCTCCACTTTCGAAGGAAGCCCGCATTGGGCTCAGAGCGGCCATTCGCTGCAGTGTGCATGGATGTCTGCTTTGCGATGAATTCGTCTCTTCGAGACCCCTATCCGAAAGGTTACCGGCGACAGATACGCCGGACGCTGGCCCCGCGACGAGTTTCAACGTTGGGGCGTTCAATACGACGTGGCAACGCAGGACCGCAGCGCGCTTTATATCGAATTGCTCGCAGCACTGAATTCAGGCCGGGTGGAACTTCCACCGGACCAGAAAGCAGCCCGACAACTTCAAGGGCTTGAGCGTCGCACCGGCAGAAGCGGACGCGATATCATCGACCACCCACCCGGATCGCATGACGACCTCGCCAATGCTATCGCTGGGGCTGTGGCTATTATCGACCAGAGTAGTTACCGGAGAGTTCCGGCGATTACTGGTATTTCAATGTTTTAGGTTCTGAACCTATTACCCAAAATCTTCTGATGGTCGGCAAAGCGGACCTTGGTATCCAACGCAGCAAATGACTGCTCCGAGCCCCAGGTCCCCCCTCTATTCCAGACCTGGCTTGATGACTAGCTTGCCCAGAACGTCACCCCGACCGGTTCGGTCCAAGGCCTCCGGAACAGACGAAAGGGGAAGCACAGCTTCCAG
>NZ_FXXQ01000031.1 GCF_900184815.1 Boseongicola aestuarii
AAATACTTGAGCCTCATGAGATATCCTCCATTAGCGTGAAAATACCTCAACCAGTAGTGTAAGAAGTTCTATGCGTACGTGATATTTATCAACAATCAATTATTCTGGTGAGCGGCACGCCCATTGAATGACAATCAGACAGATCATCGCGGGATTTCGGTCGACCCTGGCGGGTTTGATGGAAGTCACAACTTGGGCTTGGAGCTGTTCACAGGCGCCCTTATTCCAGCTCATCCCTCAATGCTTTGGCGAGGTCACGTAATGTGTAGGGTTTGCGAAGGACATGGTGTTGGCGCCGATCCGCACCGCTACTGATATCTTCTGAACTGGCATATCCGGTGGCCAGGAGGACCTTGAGCGTGGGCTTGATTTTCAGCGCCTGATCGGCAACCTCAAAGCCGGTCATACCCCCTGGCATCACCACGTCAGACAGAACGAGATCAATCTCGTTCTTATCGCGCAGGATTTCGAGCGCGGCGGGGCCGTTTTCCGCAGCCATCGTGCGGTATCCCAGGTTTTCCAGCCGCTCTACCGTCAGTCGTCGGACCAGTGGATCATCTTCGACCACAAGAATGGTTTCGTTGCGCGACGGCGATATGACGCCCTCGGTCGGTGCCGCGACTTCCTGTTCATCCGAGGTGAAAGGCGGCAAATAAAGCGTGAGCGTGGTGCCGATGCCTTCCTCGCTATAGATCGCGACATGCCCGCCGGATTGCTTGGCAAAGCCATAAACCATGCTGAGACCAAGACCGGATCCGGCCCCAACGGCCTTGGTAGTGAAGAACGGCTCGAACGCGCGGGCGATCACATCTGCTGCCATGCCAACGCCCGTGTCCGTCACGGATAACGCGACATAGTCACCCGGTGCGATATCCACCTGCGTAGCAGCGTAGTCGGCGTCCAGAACGACGTTCTTGGTTTCAATCGTCAGCCTGCCGCCCTCTGGCATTGCATCACGTGCATTGATTGCAAGGTTCAGGATCGCGTTTTCGACTTGACCGGGGTCGGTCAGTGTCAGTCGCAAATCATCAGCAAGGTCAGTCTTGACCGATATGTCATCGCCCAATGTCCTGACAAGCAAGGGTTTCACTTCAGTCACAAGATCATTGAGCGCCACTTTTGTAGGCAAAAGCGGCTGTTTACGGGAAAAGGCCAGCAATTGCTTGGTCAGCTTTGCGCCCAGATTGGCGGCTTCAAGCGCTTCGTTCAGAAGTTCAGGCACGGGAAAGTCTTCAACTCGTATTTCGATCAGCTCCAGATTGCCAATGATCACCGTCAACAGGTTGTTGAAATCGTGGGCCAGCCCCCCGGTTAACTGCCCGACAGCCTCCATCTTTTGTGCGCGTTGTAGCGCATCACGGCGTTTCATGTCCTCGCTCAGATCATGCAGGATTCCGGTGAAGTTGCGTTGACCATTGATCCACCATTCCGCCACCGTCAGCCTGATCGGCACATCCGAGCCATCCTTGTGCCGGGCATTCATCTCGCGCCCTATACCGATGATTTTTTTCTCGCCGGTTTCCATGTAATGGGACATATAGCCATCGTGCCGGTCGCGTTCCTGTTCAGGCATCAGAATCTTCACATTCTGGCCGATGACCTCTTTTTCGGTATAGCCCAAAATGGTCCGGGCGGCAGGGCTGTAGCTGCCGATGACGCCATTCTCATCAATGGTGATGATTGCCTCGGGGGCGGCGTCAAAGATAGCACTGAGGCGTGCTTCGCGTTCTTCCAGCCGGGCCTGGCTTTCAAGCCGTTCGGTAACATCTTCCAGTGCCATGAGAATGAGGTCACTGCTGTTGGCGTCGTCCCGCAACTGGCGCGCATTCACCAGAACGGTCCGTTTGCCTCTGTCCGCAACATTGACCGCAATTTCATGCGCCTCGACCGTTATCTTGTCCGGCAGGACGCGTTCCAGCAGTTCGCGCAACCCGGGCTGATCCCACTGTCCATCCTGCAATGCAAATAGCGCCCTGCCTTCGATATCTTCCGGTCTTGTCTGAAAAGTACGGCAAAACGAACGGCTTGCTTTGGTAATGTTCAAATGGTCGTCAAGCACCAGCATCGGCTCGCGCACCGTCCCGACAATGGCTTCCGCAAAATTCTGGGCCTTTTGACTGGCCTGCTGGAGGGCTTTCAGCTCTGTCACATCCAGGAAGGTGATGACCACACCGTCGATTTTCTTGTCTCGTGTTCGATAGGGCAGAATGCGGCGAATGAACCATTTGCCGTCATCGGCCCGTACATCCGCTTCGATCGGGGTCAGATGTTCGAGCACTTGTTCGGCATCCGCCAGCAAGGCGGGGTCGTCGATCTTGCCGGTGATGTCGCTGAAAGGACGGCCCATATCATTTGCGATGACATTGAACAGATTACGGGTGGTCGGCGTGAAGCGCATGATGTTCAGATCACGGTCCAGAAACACCGTCGCAATGCCGGAACTGGACAGAAGGTTGTTGAGATCGTCCGTCAGCCGCCGTTCGTCCTCAACCTTTTGCTGAAGCTGGGTGTTCAGCGTCGTCAGTTCTTCGTTCAGCGATTGCAGTTCTTCCTTAGAGGTTTCCAACTCCTCGTTCGTCGATTGGAACTCTTCGTTCATCGACATCGCTTCTTCGTTCGACGCCTTGAGCTCCTCGGTGGAGCGTTCGTATTCGCGGATGGTGTTCTGCAGATCAAGGCGCGTGGCGTCCAGTTCCTGTTCAAGCTGGGTCTGGACCGCGCTGTCCTTCAATCCGTTGTCGGCGGTCGGGGTGGTTTGCTTGACGGGCATATCGACGAATGTCACAAGTACCAGCTTGACCTCGTCCACGACCATCGGATGGGCGCTGATCGTCACCGGCACGCTGCGCCCCGCGCGGGTCACATTGCCCGACGCGGTGACATCCTGTTCTGTCTGAAATGCGGTTCGGATGGTGCTGCCCAACTTGGCGCGCAACCCTTCGCGGGCCATGGCTAGCAAATCCTGACTGGCTTCGCCTGTGGGCACTTTGAGGTACTGGTCTGCCGGTCCCTGTACAAACAGGGTCTCCATACGCGCATTCAGCAAAACCGCCGCAGGTGCATAGCGGTCCACCAGGAACTTCTGGCTAAGCTCGGCAAGCCGCAGCCCATGGCTGACTTCGGCGGTGCGTACCGCGGGCGTTGACAGACCGAGAATTGGTGTCTGGGAAATGGGAAAGTCGAACAGTCGGTGGCGCGCCTTGCCGACCCGCCGATAAAGCCGATGTTTCTTCGAGACCGGCTGAAAGTAATTCTCGTGATTGTTCGCGGTCTCGGACGATCCCAAGAGCAGCAGACCGCCATCGTTCAGCGCGAAGTGGAACATCTGGATGATCCGCTCCTGCGCATCCGTGTTCAGATAAATTAGCAGATTCCGGCACGAGATCAGATCAAGTTTGGAAAACGGCGCGTCGGCCAGGATGTTCTGGCGGGCAAATACCACAGCGTCACGCAGTTCCGGTTTGACCCGATAGGTATGGTCTTCCTTGTCAAAGAAACGTTTCAGGCGTTCCGGTGAGATATCCCCGGCGATCGCATCCGGATAGACACCGGCTCGGGCTACCGACAAGGCGTATTCGTCTACATCAGACGCAAAAACCTGCAATTTTACGTCTTTGCGCAGGGCCTCGATCTTTTCGATCACCAGCATTGCCAGTGAATAGGCTTCCTCGCCCGTGGCACAGGCAGGCACCCAGATGCGGATCGGCTGACCTGACGCGCAATTGACCACCAGATCGCGAATGACCTGATCGGCCAGATAGGCGAACGCGTCCGGGTCGCGGAAGAAAGATGTGACGCAGATCAGCAAATCCGCGCACAGGTTTTCCGCCTCGTCCGGCTGATCCTTGAGCAGGGCCAGATAGTCGGCTGCGTTTTCCAGATGGCGCAGGGCCATCCGGCGCTCGATCCGGCGCAGAAGCGTGCCTTCTTTGTAGTATTCGAAATTGATAGGTGTGTGAGCCTTGAGAACCTTGATGATGTCCGACAAGGCGCCGCGCGCATTCTCGCCCAGAACCTTGGTTGTCGCCCCGCGTGCGATAAAGGGATGCGCGGTGTAGTCTTGAATGACCGCAGGCATCTTGACGACGGGCAGGATGTGATCGACTGAGCCGGTCGCGATTGCACTGCGCGGCATGCCGTCATGCGCGGCTTCCGTGGGGTCTTGCACCAGAACCATGCCACCGGTTTCCTTGATGCTGCGAATGCCTGCGGTCCCGTCACCACCGGTTCCCGACATAATGATAGCAACCGCTTTTTGCTTTTGATCCTCGGCCAGGGAGCGCAAGAAAAAGTCGATCGGAAGGCGCATTCCTCGCCGTTCTGCCGGTTCCGAAAGGTGCAAAACCCCTTTCTCGATACTGAGAAAGCGGTTGGGCGGTATGATATAGACATGGTCTGCTGCGATTGGCGTGTCATCCTCTGCCAGCGCCACAGTCATCCTGGTGTGTTTCGCCAGAAGATCGGCCATCAGGCTTTCATGATCCGGGTCCACATGATGAATGACAACAAATGCCATGCCAGTCCGGTTGGGCATGGCCTGAAAGAACTGCGTGAACGCCTGCAACCCGCCAGCCGAAGCCCCAAGTCCGACAACGGGGATCCCTTTGGGGACGGGCTGACTTCGGGAAGTCTTGGATTTGGGCGCGCCTTTGGGAGGCGTTTTGCCAGACGCCTTTGTCGATGGAGTCTTTGGTTGTCGCGCCATCCCTGGGCCTCCCGTTGGTCGATAGGGTACCTTGATTGTTAGGAAGTTTCGCGATGATTGACCAGAATGTTTGGGTGGCCCAACTATTGAGCAACGTCCACAAAAACTTGACGGAGAAATAGACTGCAGCTTCGCGCAGGGTGTTGATCAACATCAACTCGCCGCAAGCGTTTGCGCGGGGGCCATCCGACGCATTCATGTTCGTCCGGATTTCTTTCTGTGTTGGCGACTTCGGTTTTCCTGGCTTGCAGGCAGGATTGGGGAAACGTCGCAATCCAGTTTAGCCAGTTTGGAATGTGTCTTGTCGCTCCACGAATTGCGCGGGGTCAGACCTGAATTCTTTAGGGACGACCTTGAACAGGTTCACAGATTGATCTTCGTCAACCGTGCTTGATCTGCAACGCCTAGATATCGGGCATGATTTTTGCATCAGGAGGATTTACGAATGTCATATCAAGACTGGCTCCCTGCGGCCTGGAAAACATCCGCTTACGAAGAGACCCCCTTTCGGGCGCTGCGCAAGCAAATCGACCACATGTTCGAAGACTTCGACAACGGCTTTCTCGATCGCGAAACGGCGGTTTCGGTGCGGTCAAATGTCAGCGAAACGGAGAGCGAAATCTGCGTTACGGCAGAGCTTCCCGGACTGACGGATAAGGATGTCGAAGTTTCGATTGCGGGTGATCACATCACCATCAAGGGGGAAAAGAAATCCGAGAAGGAAGAGAAGAAGGAAGAGAAAGGACGTGAATTCCTCCGGGTGGAACGCATGTCCGGATCATTCCAACGGTCCATGCGTCTGCCCTTCGAGATTGATGCCGATAAGGTTGATGCGACCGTCAAGGACGGGGTCCTGACAGTTACCATCGCAAAACCCGCAGAGGTGGCCGCGAAAACCAGAAAGGTCGAGGTCAAGCACGCGAAATAGGTCTGTGTCGCGCCTGATTGCATCGGGGCGTCATTTGAGGATGGCCGGCGCAGTCGGGCTGGCCAACCTCCTTGTTGGTCTTTCGGACACAGGCGCGGTCCGACAAAACAGTGCGGAAACCACTCGCGCCTTTGCCTGCTGGCAAGAGAGCTGCCCACATCGCACCAGAGCTAACTCTGCTCTTAAGGCGATTACCGCAAACGACCCGTCGCTTGAATTGAAAGATATCGAATTGGGTCGGGCTTCGAAAGACGCTACCGCCTCTGTCCGATCCATTCAGGATTATCCATTGCCACGCGCTTCGGTCCCACTTGCCGCTCCTGGGCTCACGGATGGCGACCATCTGATCGGATCACAAATTTGACTGGCCAGTTTGCGGTCATCTGCACGCGCACCACGATGTCGGCACCAACTTGCACGTCGCCGGGATCGGCAGGTTGAACGTGACGCCGTTTGGGCCGTGGTTGGGCGAACTGACAATTATCAATCTCGCGTGTGACGCCCGGCCTATCGTGCCTGAGAAGGAGCGGACGAATGTGTTGGAGCGTTGAGGCATCGGTTGCGGTCGCCTGTATCGGCGGAGCGGGCGCTGTGGTGTCGCTTTACAGGAATGATCCGCCCGCGATCTGGCTGACTATTGGTTACTTCACCTTGATGGAAGCCTTGCAGGTTGCGGGGTACGCCGTCGTGGACGAATGCGGGACGCCCGCCAACAGGGTCGTTACCGTCGCGTCATATCTGCATATTGCCTTCCAACCGGTTTTTATCAACGCATTCGCGATGGAGTTGGTGCCCAGCCTTGTCAAAGCGCGCGTTTGGCGTTGGGTCATGTTGCTTAGTTCTTGCGCAACCGCGATCATGCTGTTCCAGCTTGTGCCCTCGGACACCTTGGGGACATGTACGCCGGGGACGGCGCTGTGCGGAACGTCGTTTTGTACGGTATCAGGGGATTGGCATATTGCATGGAATATCCCCTACAATGGCTTCTTTGTTCCTTTTGAAGCGGCAACCGGTATCACCTTCGGGTTCCCGGCCTACATGGCGGCGGCGTTTATCCTGCCCCTCGCCTATGGCGCGTGGCGATTTGTGGTCCTCCATGCCTTGGCGGGGCCAATTCTGGCATCTGCGCTGACCAGCAATCCCAATGAGATGCCGGCAATCTGGTGTCTGTTTTCCATACTGATCGTGTTTGTCGGGGTAAGCCTGCGGGTCCGGGATGGCGTGACGGCAACCACATGGTGGGGCCGGAGGATCGAGGCGTGACCTTCCCGTTCCGTGATCGCCGCGATGCGGGCCGTAAACTTGCAGATGCTTTGCCTGCGTTGGACCCGGAAAATACCGTTGTCGTTGCACTGCCGCGCGGGGGTGTGTCCGTTGCAGAAGAGATTTGCCGTCGATTTCATCTGCCGCTTGATCTGGTTTTTGTGCGCAAGATCGGCATGCCGCATCAGCCAGAAGTAGCTTTGGGCGCCGTGGTTGACGGTGACGCGCCCGAGGTCATCGTGAACCCTCGCATCCTGGAATATTCCGGTTTTACAGAAGACGATATCGCAGAGATGGGCAGGCAGCTCCTGCCCGAAATCGAACGCCGCAAGATGCTTTACCTACAAGGTATCCGGCGCCCGACTCTGAGAGCAAAGACCGTTGTCGTGGTTGATGACGGTGTAGCGACAGGCGCCACGCTGCGCGCGTCGCTGACCGCGCTGCGCCGGGTAAAGCCGAAGGGCATTATCGTGGCTCTGCCAACCGCACCGCCCGAGACCTTGCCGATGATGGCAGAACTCGCGGACGAAGTGATCTGCCTTGATCGCCCGCGCGCGTTCCGCGCCGTTGGTGCGGCCTATGCCAGCTTTCCCCAGACGCAAGACGCGGAAGTCATCGCTGCCCTGCAACGGTGTGCACAATGGAACAACGACAGAGATGCAGATCAATGAGACTTGTCGCACTTGCTGAAAGCCGGGATTTGACGGAATGCATCGCAGACGCGGCTGGCCTGTCACTGATCCCTGTCGAGGATCGGCAATTCGAAGACGGCGAAGGCAAACTGCGCCCGATGAGTGATGTGCGTGGACATACTGTCTGCCTTGTTCAAAGCCTTTACGAAGATCACCGTCTGAGCGTGCATGACAAGCTTTTCCGTCTGTTGATCCTCCTGGCAACGCTGCGGGATCATGGCGCGCGGCGGTTGATCGCCTTGGTGCCTTATCTTTGCTATGCCCGCAAAGATCGCCGGACCAAGCTGCGCGACCCGCTGACGGCCCGCTATGTTGCGCAATTGTTTGAAGCTGTCGGCACCAACCACGTGATTGCGTTTGGCATCCATAACCCGGCGGCGTTCGAGAACGCGTTTCGTTGTGAAACCACTCTGGTCGATCTTGGGGCGGTCTTTCAGGATGTGATTGCCCGGCGCGTCGATGACCAGCCATTGGTCGTCATGTCGCCCGACCCCGGAGGAGTGAAGCGCGCGCAGCTTTTCCGCGAAACACTGGAGGAACGCCTTGGGCACCAGATCGGCTTTGGTTTCATGAACAAGCGGCGCAGCGGGGGCCTCATGACCAGCGGAGATGTGGCTGGAGATTTTGCGGGGAAGGCGGTGCTTATTGTCGATGATATGATCGGGTCGGGCGGCACGATGGTTGCAGCCGCACAGGAATGCCGCAGGATGGGGGCGCAAAATGTCTACGCGTTGGCCGCCCATGGGTTGTTTACGGGCCAGGCGGAGTCGCTCTTTACCGAGAGATCAATCGACCGCGTATTCATTTCCGACAGCGTGCCACCGTTTCGGCTGGCCAAAGGTGCCGACACGCCGGGGCTGGAAGTTCTTGGTACCGCGCAAGCATTTGCAGACGTCCTTGCGGGACTATGACCGCACGTCCAGCACTCTGCTGGCAGCTTCGCAATAGCGCAGCGCAAGCGGCAGCCACTTTTCCGGTTTGCGCGGTTTTGGAACGAGGAGATGCGCAAGGCAGAGCCGCATCCGCAACAAGGCATGGCTCACTTTATAGAAATCGAGCAGCTCTTGCGGAGGCTTGTGGCCCAACCCGTCAGCGACCGCGTCAATCAGCCGGCGCTTGATCCACGTCGCCCCAAGGAGATCGGTCTCCAAACCCAGCTGCGCCAACTCTTGAAACGGATCAAGCTGCCGCAGATTCCGGTTGAACTCGAGACAATCGAAAACCAGGGGCGGGTCGGTCAGGCAAATGTGTTCGGGACGCAAGTCGCCGTGACATTCCCGGATCCAACCCTGCGCGGCGCGCGTGTCATATCGAGACAAAAACCGCTCAAAAGTAGTGCTATAGGCCGTCAACACCGCAGAAAAGTGGGCTTGGTGCGCAGCAAAGAGCGGGTCAAACAGCACGGTCTCGTTTTGATCCTGCTGATTTTTTTGAAGTATCGAAAGCTCCTCGGCCTGCAGATTGGACCGGGGTGCGGCTTGGTAGAAATCCGTCAGTATATCCGCCAGGCGATCGACCTCTGGACCCCACCTTTCGGGATCGTTCGGTGAGCCCGTGATTAATTCATCAAGCATCTGATCGGCCGGTATGCGCCGCATCTTGACCAGCCAGTCGATGGTCCGGCCCGGTCCGTCCAAATTCAGCGTTTTGTTTTCACGTTCGCACAGCTTCACAACGCCAAGGTACATCGACCTCGCCAACCTGCGGTTCAGGTCAACCTCGACCAACGCATTGTCGAGCCGCGCGCGCAGACTGGTCAGATCCTGCAGGTCGTCGCGGAGGCGCTTTTTCAGCTTGTAGGCATGCAGTGATGTGAAGAACACCCAGGATTTCCGGGTCTCGTTCATCAGGATCTGTTCCGTGCCGCCGCTCAGGGTTTCCAGCATCCGTTTGATGCGCAGATGCAGTGGAGGGGACTTGGCGGCTGTCATCTGATGGCGCGGGTCAGCCGCGTCGCGCCGAGGCTGCCGCATTCACCTCATAGTGGCGCATG
>NZ_FXXQ01000041.1 GCF_900184815.1 Boseongicola aestuarii
ATCATCTTCGCAAGTTGCGCGCGCTTGGATTGCGGTTTGGTGTTGGACATGTCTGTCTCCTGTGTGGGGCTGCGGATGATCCGGGGCCTTCCACTGAGACAGGCCCGGAAGACCGGGCAGACGGTGTTGCTCAAAAAGCTAGCAGTCTCTCTCAGACCACACACGCTTCCCATGCGCGCGAAGTCCAGTCCGAATTTGGTTACGCGGGAGTTGGTCAATTGGGCGGGAAGCGGACATTCGCTGCGCTCCGACTCAAGGTCCGCTTTGCGGGACAAAGCTGGCTTTTGGTCAAAGGATAACTTCACCCGATTTCTGACCAAGGCGTCGGTTTTCGCGACCTTGATAATTCCGATGGGCGTTGTTCAGACAAAGTGACTGTAAGGGCAGGAACTGTTCTCAATCCCTGCCCATAAATCACATGCTTATCTGTCGAAGCCTGCAAATTGCGCAAAGTGTGAGGCACCGAGTCCCGCAAGAGCCTCCCGTGCTTCTGCTGAAGCGTTGCCACGAACTTCCAGTCGCGTGATTGGGGCGATTGCCAGAATGCCGGGCAGGCTCGGTCCAACATTGCCCAAATGCGTCAGGAGCGCTTCGGAGCTCTCAAATGTCTCTTCAAGCAGACAGTGCTTTCCATCTTCACCGATATACCATTGATATCCCAGGGTTCCCGGTTCGCCTTCTTGAACGCTTGATACAAACCCACTGGCCATGGATTTGAAGTTTTCAACTTCTCCGTCGTTGATTGTCCATTGGATGAGGTAAGATACTTTTGTCATTAGTTGTCGTTCCTTGGTCCAGGTTCCGATGGAAACCAAAACCGAACTGGACGAACCACGACTTTGATGCGTTCCGATTTATTCGCAACGCCTACCACCACTAGGATTATACCAGTAGCGTGTCACCACCATTCTTGGTTTCCTCGTCACAAACTAGGATCTGTGCTCGAAGCCGCCATTCGCTGCAGCGTGCACCAATGACTACTTTGCGGACTAACCTGCCATTCGCTCCACAGTGGCGAAGGGGCTGAGACCGAGCCATTCTTGCATTCGTAAAACGATCTCGCGTTTCCCAGTAAGCACAATTCTTCCGTCACTTTCCGCCTTCTGAACCGTTTCCAGACCCATCCAAATCGCTGTCATAGTGCGCAGGCTACACTCCGCAAAAAGATCAATCTCATAGCCTGGGTCTTTGTAGCAGGCCTCAACGCCAGACTGTGGGTCGACAACGAGCCAGTAGTTCTGCCGCTCTTCGGGAAGATTTTTGAAAACAAACTGCAAGCAAGTTCGGTGGTCAGGCAGCGGGTCAATGTTCAGCCCCCTGTGCATGTCCCAAATCAACAATTCCGGGTCCAAATTGCTCAACGAAAGTTCGCTTTCGACCCATCGTTGACCCCAAGAACCAATGCCCATGATGATCGGCCTGAGTTCCTCTCCCGCTTGTGTAAGCGAGTATTCCCGTGACCCGCTTGGTCCTTTCGCCGCCACGATGACGCCTGCGTCTTCTAATTCGTCCAGGCGCTTGGAGAGCAAGGTCGGGGACATGCGTGGGAGTCCGCGCCTCAGGTCGTTGAACCGTGTGCTCCCACATAAAAGCTCTCTGACAACGAGTGGGGTCCATCGCGAACACAGAACCTCTGTTGCCATCGAAACTGGACAAAACTGACTGTAACCGCCGCGCATTTCCCATCCCCTTTTTGTCATGAATTACTGGTTTTTAGAGCCTACCGCGCCGTCGTTGAGCAATCCAGTACAGTTTCTGGACTAGCGCGACGTCGGAATCGCAGCAATCTTACGGAGAGAAACCAAAAAAGGGGAATGCACGATGGGACAGACTGCAGATATCGTCAGACAATCCGAGAAGTTCATCGAAACAGCGAACGAGGTCGCGAAAGTTTTTGCGGAAAGGGCCAGCGCAAACGACGAAAGTGATCGTTTCATCGAAGATAACTATGCAGAACTGAAGTCCAGAGGATTGGTCTCGGCCGGCGTTCCATCTCAGCTTGGCGGCGGCGGCGCTTCAATTCGCGATCTCTGTGAGGTTCTGAAAATCATCGGGGGAGCTTGTGGCTCGACAGGACTGGCGTTGTCGATGCACACGCATCAGGTCGCAATTCCCGCATGGCGATGGCATCATCAGGAGGCCGCGCGCGGCGTTGTTGAGCCACTGTTGCGCCGAATTGCGGACGAAAACATAGTGCTTCTGAGTTCTGGAGGTTCGGATTGGATTGGTGGGTCGGGTACCGCCGAAAAAGTCGACGGCGGCTACAAGATCACGGCGCGCAAAGTCTTTTCATCAGGCGCGCCGGCTGGCGATCTTATGATGACAGGAGCGATTACTGAGGAAGACGGCGAGCGCACAGTCTTGCATTTTGGCGTTCCGATGGGCGCGCCGGAAGTCACCGTATTGGATACGTGGCGCACACTGGGGATGCGAAGCACAGGGTCGCATGATGTTCAGATTGACGGGTTGTTCATCGCCGATGACAATATTCCAATGCGCCGAAAGGCCGGAGAATGGCACCCCGCGTTTCAGATGATCGCGACAATCGCATTTCCCTTGATTTATTCAGTATATCTGGGAGTTGCGCAAAGTGCCCGCGACATCGCGTTGGATATTGCGCGCAAGAAGCCAGAATCGCATCGCACGCAATCAATTGCGGGCCGGATGGAAAACGCCCTCACTGCAGCGCGCCTTGCTCACGAGCACATGCTGGCGGCAACCGACCGAAATGCGCCTTCCGCAGAAACAATCAATGACACTATGATCGGTCGCAGGTTGGTCGAAGAGAATGCGATCAGAGTTGTTGAGCTTGCAATGGAGCTTGCAGGCGGCGCGAGTTTCTATCGCAAGAATGAACTTGAGCGGCGCTTCAGGGATATACAGGCGGCACGTTACCATCCTCTGCAAAAAGAATCTCAAGCCGAGTACGCTGGTGCGATGGCTTTAGGACAATCGGTTGATACGATTTTCTGAATCGGTACAGCATAGGTACCGCACCTGCTGAGAGGAACAGACTATGGCATTGGACAACGACGACGACACCGATTTTGTGAAGTTTTGGAACACGGTTCTTGAGCCGAAGTTCACGCAATACCGGCATATCTTGCAAGGTGGACTGTCGCGGCATTCCGCGGCGGTGATCCCGAAACTACCAATTGCAGAGGGTATGGCTGTTCTGGATGTCGGCTGCGGTTGGGGTGACATGTCGCTCCAAGTGGCCGAAATGGTTGGTCCGACAGGGCGGGTTGTCGGCATAGACTGCGTCGATGCCTTCTTGGAAGAAGGTCGCAAGGATGCCGCTGCAGCGGGGCTGTCGAATGTCACGTTCTCGAGGGGGGATGCTGAGGTCGCATTGCCTGAAAACCAGTTTGACTATGTAGTCGCGCGCTTTGGCACGATGTTTTTCACGAACCCAGTCGCGGCGTTACGGCGAATGCGTTTGGCTCTTAAGCCAGGTGGGCAGATGACGCACATCGTCTGGCGGAGGCGTGAAGACAATCCGGCATGGCAGGAGGCAAAGAACATCGCGTTGCGCCATTTACCCGCGCCGGGGGCAGATGCGGATACTTGTGGCCCGGGACCATTTTCGATGGGCAACGAAGAGACCGCAGGGATCATGATGAAGAGCGCCGGCTATGTGGATGTCTCTTTCACCCGCGTCGACGAGAAGATCCTTGTTGGAAGGACTCCGGAAGAAAGTATCGCTTTTGCTTTAGCCATCGGTCCCGGTGGCGAAGTATTTCGCGAAGCTGGAGAAGAGCTTGCCGAGGCAAAGCGGCCCGAAATCGAGCGAGAAATGCGTGACTACTTTGAAAGCCTGGAAACCGACATTGACGGCATTTGGGCACCCACGTCTTCTTGGGTCATTTCCGGGCGCAATCCTGCCTGAGGACTCCGGCACTAGGCGCTTTGGTCACTGTTTTTAATTGGACCGCTTTGGGCTCGGAGCAGCCATTCGCTGCAAGATGAACCAACGACTGCTTTGCGGACTGGGCGGTTATTCGTCTATCCGCTGTCCACGTATCGAAAATGGAATCGTTGCGCCCTTAGGAAATTCAGCAGAGGCTGAGATTATCAAAGCAGAAATGGGGATAAGCGATGGCGATTTTCGAAGA
>NZ_FXXQ01000035.1 GCF_900184815.1 Boseongicola aestuarii
CTCGGGCGATCCGGAGCAATCTTATTTTTCAGATGGGATTACCGACGACGTTCTGACCGACCTGTCCCGATATGCTGAACTCTTTGTCATTGCACGTCATTCCAGTTTCGCCTTTCGCGACGCTGATCTTAGCACGCCGGGCTCTCGCCTCTTTCAAGCGCTCATCCCAATTCATTTGGGCCAACGCCTTTTGGTTGTCGGACGGTATGCGTTCCACAGTTCTCCCAAACAGGAATGCCGCTGCCATTTAGCGGCCATAAAACCAGTAACGCTCGTTTATCGCACATGCAGGATGGGTCAACAACGGGCTCAAATCCGTCATTCGTTGCAGGAAGCATGCACGTCCGAATTGCGAACAATTCGTCTTATTTAGACCCGTATACCCCTTTGAATAACATTTCAGTAGGAAGGGAACTGGGCGGCGGTTCTGTAGTAAAGCGGCGATCAGAATTCTGGGTGCGGAGTGTTTGGATCATCGATGGCCAAGTCCCACTGACCGTTGGGGGGAGCCGAATTCATATATCCACAAATCAAAAATCATGGGTGAGCGCGCAGCGCGAACAGATCAGAAAGAACTTCGAACCTTAGGCGGTGTACGGTCCGGTTTGCCCACACAGTTGTCCGTGTTGCCCAATTCAGCGTACAGCGGCACTCAGATCGCAGGACATTATCGTGGTAGCCACATTTGAGGCACATCAATGCTTTTGCGGCTTTGGTCTCGTATATTGTTGTGTGTCGGGAGGCTTGCAGAAAATGATTGCGCTTGAAGATATTGAGGACATGTCTGCCTTGTCACGCGACGAAATCGACGCACTGGCGGAGCACGAACATCTCAACACCTTTGATGCAACTTTGCTGGGCGAATACCTGATGCACGTCCATTCTGGCCCGCAGAAGGTGCATGAAATGCTCTGCGACGACATTCGCGACGCGTTACGTGGCGATAGTCTGGCTCACGCCCGCAAGCTCTTTGCTGTGTTACGTCAATTCCTGGCAGATCATCCTGAAGCAGTGCGTGGGGCAGCCCGAGCGTAAGACCTCAAAAAATCTGAACCGACCGGCTGCAAAATTGGAAGGCGAGACATGACCAAATCAAAAGGGAAACAACCTGAAATCGATTTTGCAGTGCCTTTAGGTGCCGCAGCAGCTATCGCTATCAACCCGATAGCGGCGAAAGCCTGCGTGGACCTGATGTCTGAAAGTGCACGGTTCATGGCAGAACGGCTGCAACGCGACATGGAGCTGCAAATGGAGATGCTTGCCTGCAAGAATCCAGCGGCGTTGTTGGATGTTCAGTCGCGGTTCGTCAAAGAAACCATGGCACACTATACGGACGAAGCATCTCGATACATGCAAATGGTTTTCGATGCTTCCAACGATATCGCCGAGGACGCAAAGACCGGCCATTCGCGTGGCTACGACGATGTACCACTGTGAAAGCCGGTATCCTATGGCCGAAATGCTAGTCGGACGTGAGTCCGGGCCAAACCAATGCAATTGACTTAACGGTGGTCGCCAGCTCGAAGCAATTCTTGCCCGGACACGGATAGGACCATTTGGCCAAATATCGTCAGTTCCCTTGCATCAGCCTAAGTGAGCATCTGAAAGAGTGCCGCAGATTCACCAAAACTGACACACATCAACGCCTCCCAGACACAAAGGTGCAACTTTGATGTTAAACAAAGGGAGAATATCAGTGAAATCGGACCGATACAAAAGCTTGCTAATGGATCGTCGGCAAAAGCTGACGGGTCATCTATCCGTTCTTGAAGGCACACTAGAAGAGACTCCATCAAAAGACTGGGAGGACCGCGCTTCGGAAAGGCAGGGTGACGAAGTTTTCGAAGCAATGGGTCAAATCGAACTCGCGGAGTTAAGACGCATTGATGCTGCCTTGCTTCGACTAAGAGAAGGCTCTTATGGAATCTGCCAAGAATGTGGAAAAGACATCTTGGAAGCGCGACTTGATTTGTTGCCAGATACACCTTTCTGCAAAGACTGCGCGAAATGACCCGCTTGGTGGCGTGAACTGCTGGACAAGGGGGAAAGCAACCGTCTGCCGCTGCTCGCTGTGGTTTTTGCAGAGGTACTAATCCAGATGGAAGTGTATTAATTTATGATAATCAATAAGTTGTGAGGGCTGAGTGGCGGACACCTCTTCTGCGCGACTGGATATGCAGGCGCTGGGTTGATAACGGGTTTGGCGCTGATTGCGGTCACAGCCGGGGCGCAAGATGGCGCGCCTCGGTTAATGGTTTGTCGATAGGGTCGGACGCGTTTTTCTGGGATTGTCCCTGCGTGGTCTAGACCGGAATACGCGTTGGAAGCTTGTCGGGCTTGCTGGTCAGGCCTGCGGCATTGGCGAGATCACTTACGACGTCTATTTCGCCCGCAGTCATGATGCGGCTGCATGTGCTCCAGAGCGCGATCCAGTCGCTGACGTCTTCGGAAACGCACTGAACCGAGGTTTCCTGCCAAGTTTGCATGATCTCGGGAACGGAACGCATGGTCCGGTCGGAGGGGCGTGTGTCGCCGGATGCCTTCATCAAGGACTGGACAGCGTCGCGACGTCTATCTGTCCATCGCTCGGCAAAAAGCTTGAATTCCTCGGCCATCTGCAGTTGGGCCTGCAGGAGGGGCAGGGCCTTCGGGGCCATGAAGCCGCCGATTTGGGCTGATTTTGGGGACGGCGCGGAGGTCGCGCGTTTTTCTGTGGAGGTCATTGGATCGGACTTTCTTTTGCGGGTTTGTTCGACAATGGCAGGAACTGTCATCGTGTCATTGATCAGGATCATGTTTCGTCGGGCAGGTAATTGTTTGAGCGCGCTTAGAGTTGGTAAATGTAGGTCCCCGGAGCCTCGCAGAGCGCGGGGTATCCAGCGGCGGCATTGCCGGTGTCCGGCGGAGTTTGTCGGCGTTTGCTTTTTTGGCGCAACCATTTTGAATACTCGGGCCACCAGGAACCGGGGATTTTGCGCTGTTTGGCGATCCAGTTGTCGGGGTCTTCGTACAGGGCGCCGGCGGCTCGCAGGGCCACGCGGAAGTGCCGCCCCGGATGTCCAGGTTCGCTGATGATGCCACCGTTGTGTCCGCCTTTGGTCAAGACGAATGTCATTTCGCAATCGCTGAAGAGCTTGGTTTTGTAGACCGACCGCCATGGTGCGATGTGGTCGGTTTCGGTGGCGATGACGAACATCGGTGCCGAGATATCCTTGAGTGCAATGACGCGCCCTTCGACTGCAAAGCGCCCCGCGGTCAGGCGGTTTTCCAGAAACAGGCCTCTCAGGTATTCGGAGTGCATCCGTGCGGGCATTCTGGTCGTATCGGCGTTCCAGATGCCGATGTCGGTGGGCAGGTCCTCTTTTCCGAGGAAGTATCTGTTGACGGCGCGGGTATAGATCAGGTCTTCGGCACGGATTGACGCGAATGTGCGCGCCATCTGGGGGCGGTCAAGGAAACCCTGTTCCCACATCATGTCTTCGACAAAGGCGACCTGACTTTCATCGACGAACAGCAGCAATTCACCGGACTCGGCAAAGTCCACTTGAGCTGCCATCAGCGTGAGCGATGCCAGTCGGTCATCGCCGTATCGTGCCATTGTTGCCGCCGTGATAGCAAGCAGGGTGCCGCCGAGGCAATATCCGTTGGCGTGCACTTTCTGGCCCGGCACAATTGAGTTGATCGCCTGAAGTGCCTCGAGAACCCCGCGGCGGCGATAGTCTTCGAGCGATAGCTCGGATTGGTCCGCACCGGGGTTGCACCATGAGATCACAAAGACGGTGAAGCCTTGCTGCACAAGGTAGTTGACCATGGAATTCTGCGGCGACAGGTCGAGGATATAGTATTTCATGATCCAAGCCGGAATGAACAAAACCGGTTCGGGGTGCACGTTTTTCGTCTGAGGTGTGTATTGGATCAGTTCGAACAGGTCGTTGCGGAACACTACGTCTCCCGGCGTGCAGGCCAGATCGACACCCAGCTTGTACCCCTCGGGCGCTGGTTTGTGGGTTTGTGTCAGGGTATGGATCAGGTCCTCGGCAAAATGGGCTGCGCCGTCGGCAACGTTTCTTCCGCCGGTCTTGGCGGTTTCGGCAAGGATCTGGGGGTTCATCCATGGCAGGTTGGACGGTGACATCAGATCGAGGAATTGACGCATTTGAAACCGGACACGGTCGCCGTCCTGTTTGTGTAGCCCGCGCATGGGTTCTGTGGCCTCGTCCCACCAGTCCTGGATTGTCAGGAAGCTCTGCATCCAGATGTTGAACGGAGCCTTGTTCCACGCCGGATCGGCAAAGCGGTGGTCGTAGGACTTGGGTTTGAACGGGGCGGGGATCTCGTCTTGCATCAATGCCGCGGCGGAATAAGTTATAGTTTTCAATACGTTGGACTGTGCGCGTTCGATGAGCTCTAGTTGGCGACCGGGTGATCTTGCAAGGTGCATCGACCAGTCGCTCCATGCTTCGGTCACGGAATGCGGAGAAATGCCGCCTGTGGCGCGCGCGACGGTCGCCCGAATGGCCCGGTCAAGATTGTTGTGTGCGTGCGGTTTCGATGCGTCCGTGCCAGCGGGAACGTTTGCCGGAACAGGTAGTTTGTCGGTTTGACTTTGGTATTTTGCGGATTTGTTCATGTGCGTCATCCTTTCCAATAGACAGGACGTCGAGGTCTTGCGATTTACCTTAACAGAGTCCGCAGGCGGGTGATTTGATGTCGATCACGGGGTAGGGCTATGCCCTCATGTCTTGGCCAAACGGTAGATCGCCGGAATGACCAGCACGGTCAGCACTGTGGAGGACAAGAGGCCAAAGAGCAGCGAGATCGCGAGGCCCTGAAAGATCGGGTCTACAAGGATCACGGCGGCGCCGATCATGGCTGCGATGGCGGTAAGAAGGATGGGTTTGAAGCGGGTTGCTCCGGCTTCAATCAGGATATCGACGTTGACGTTCCGGTTCGGATCGGCGTGGCGGATGAAGTCGATAAGCAGGATCGAATTGCGCACGATGATGCCTGCAAGGGCGATGAAGCCGATCATGGATGTGGCGGAAAACGGGGCGTCGAATAGCCAGTGACCAGCCATGATCCCGAGGAACGTCAGCGGAACGGGTGTCAGCACCACAAGCGGCAAGCGGAAACTTCCGAATTGTGCGACCACTAGGATGTAGATGCCCAAGAGCGCGACCGCGAAGGCGGCGCCCATGTCGCGGAAGGTGACCCAAGTGACCTCCCATTCGCCGTCCCAAAGCAGAACCGGGTTTGCCGTGGAAGGAGGTTGGCCGTTCAGACGGATTTCAGGCGCGGGGGTATCGGCCCAGTCGAACGCATCGAGACGGTTGGCGATCTCGATCATTCCGTAGAGCGGTGCTTCGAAGTCTCCGGCAAGTTCCCCGGTCACCATGATCACATCATAACCGTTGCGGCGGAAGATGGGATAGGAGGTGCGCTCGTCAGTGATGGTCACGACGTCGCCTAATTCGACGATGTCGCGCGCACCGGGAAGTGCGTTGGCGGACACAGGCGTGGACAGGGCCGCTTCGTCCATCACGCGCGCGGCCTTGTCTCGGGCAACCACGATGGGGATCGGGCGGCGTCCGTC
Source organism: Boseongicola aestuarii (assembly GCF_900184815.1). GTDB lineage: Bacteria > Pseudomonadota > Alphaproteobacteria > Rhodobacterales > Rhodobacteraceae > Boseongicola > Boseongicola aestuarii. The sequence goes on from NZ_FXXQ01000035.1 coordinate 5,594, forward strand.
TCCGCGATGGGAATAGCCGACGGTGATCTCGCCGTTCAGAAGGCGCAGTGTTTGCAGCACATCGCTTTCTTCAACGCGAAAGAAGTCAAGGTCGGATGGTCTGAGCGTTGCCCGCAGTCGCCGCGATTGAATGCCGGCACTGTCATCGACATCGACGACGAAGGGCGTTTCTTCGAAGGCCGTGCGCACGCGGTTTGCCACATTGCGTCTGGTATCGGCGTCCGGGCCGTAGATTTCGGCCAGCAGCGTCGAGATCACGGGCGGACCGGGTGGTGGTTCCACGACCTTGAGGACCGTTCCGTCGGGCACATCCAGTGCGGACAACCGGTTTCTGAGGTCCAGCGCGATATCATGGCTTGGGCGTTCGCGGTGGTGTTTGGCTTCGAGATTGAGCTGCACATCGCCGATTTCAGGGTTCTGGCGGAGGAAATAATGCCGGACAAGCCCGTTGAAATTGAACGCGGATGCGGTGCCGGCGTGGGTCTGAGCCGAGTGCACTTCGGGGAGTGAGAGCGCGATACGGGCTGCGTCCTGGGCCACGGCGTCGGTGGCCTCGACGCTTGCGCCTTCGGGCAGGTCGATCACGATCGACAGTTCCGATTTGTTGTCAAATGGCAGGAGTTTGACCGTCACGTCCTTGGTATAAAAGAGCCCAAGCGAGCCAATGGACAGAACCGCCGCAACGAGGAGGAACATCGCGCTTCGTGTTTTGGTGAGGAGAACAGGACGGGCGACGGTCGCGTAGATGCGCCCGAGGCGGCCTCCAGGTACGTCGCTTTGGTGGTCCCCCGCGTGGTGTGGTGGTGCACGTCCGGCGATCTTCAGCATCAGCCAAGGGGTGATTGTAACGGCGACGAAGAAGGAAAAAATCATCGCCATCGAAGCATTGGCTGGAATGGGGCTCATGTAGGGGCCCATCAGCCCCGACACGAAGAGCATTGGCAAAAGAGCGACGACGACGGTCAGCGTGGCGACGATTGTCGGGTTGCCGACTTCGGCGACCGCTGTGATCGCGGCGCCGAACGGGCTTTGATCCTGTCTGCGTTCTGCCCAGTGGCGGGCGATATTCTCAATGACGACAATGGCGTCGTCGACAAGGATGCCGATCGAAAAGATCAGGGCGAAAAGCGAGACGCGGTTCAGGGTGTAGCCCATGATCCAGGCCGCAAAGAGTGTCAGCAGGATCGTCACGGGAATGACGATAGCGACGACGATGGCTTCGCGCCAGCCGATGGTGACGAGGACAAGTGCCACGATTGAAATGGTCGCGAGCCCAAGGTGAAACAGAAGTTCGTTGGCTTTTTCGTCCGCAGTTTCGCCGTAGTCGCGTGTCACTTCGATTTCGACGCTTTCGGGGATGAGGTCGCCTTCGATTTCATGCACCTGATGGAGGATTTCTTCTGCGACCTGCACCGCGTTTGCGCCGGCGCGTTTGGCAAGGGCGAGGGTCACGGCGGGTCGTCTGATTATTTCGCCGTCTGCGCTACGGTGCAGCGTGGCGACGTGGCGTTCGTCCATGCCCGAAGTGAAGGCGACGTCGGCAACGTCGCGCACATAAACGGTGCGGCCGTCTCTCGCCGTCAGTTCGAGATTGCCGATCTCTTCGGCCGTCGACAGTGTTTCGCCGATGACCAGTTCGATCTGCTGGCTATCGGATCGCAACCGCCCGGCCGGTGCGGCACTGTTGGCGCCTTCCTGCCTAGCCTGATCTGACTGGTCCAACTTGATTGTTAGTGCATGACTGGTCGTCGGTCTATTGGCATGATGGTTTCCGGAGCCGGAGACCGATATCCCAAGGCGCTGTGAGGCCGTTTCGTGTTGTA
>NZ_FXXQ01000061.1 GCF_900184815.1 Boseongicola aestuarii
TTAGTCGATGATCTTCGACACGACGCCTGCGCCGACGGTGCGGCCGCCTTCGCGGATCGCAAAGCGCAGACCGTTTTCCATCGCAATCGGCGCGATCAGCTCAACCGTGAACGACACGTTGTCGCCCGGCATCACCATCTCGGTGCCAGCTGCCAGCTCGACAGTGCCCGTTACGTCCGTCGTGCGGAAGTAGAACTGCGGACGATAGTTCGCGAAGAACGGCGTGTGACGGCCACCTTCATCCTTCGTCAGGATATAGGCTTCTGCCTCGAACTTCGTGTGCGGTGTCACCGAACCCGGCTTGCACAGAACCTGACCACGCTCGACGCCTTCACGGTCCACACCGCGCAGCAGCGCGCCGATGTTGTCGCCGGCCTCACCACGATCCAGCAACTTGCGGAACATCTCGACGCCCGTGCAGGTTGTCTTCTTCGTGTCGCGGATGCCGACGATCTCGATCTCGTCGCCGACGTTGATCACGCCACGCTCGACGCGACCCGTCGCAACCGTACCACGACCGGAAATCGAGAACACGTCCTCGACCGGCATCAGGAACGGCTGGTCAACAGCACGTGCAGGTGTCGGGATCCATGTGTCGACAGCTTCCATCAGCGCACGGATCGAGTTCTCGCCGATCTCGGGATCGGTGCCGTTCATCGCCGCAAGTGCCGAACCGCGGACGATCGGAATGTCGTCGCCGGGGTATTCGTACTTCGACAGAAGCTCGCGGATTTCCATTTCGACAAGCTCAAGAAGCTCTTCGTCGTCGACCTGGTCAACCTTGTTCATGTAGACAACCATCGTCGGAATGCCGACCTGGCGACCGAGCAGGATGTGCTCGCGGGTCTGGGGCATCGGGCCGTCGGCTGCGTTCACAACCAGGATCGCGCCGTCCATCTGTGCGGCGCCGGTGATCATGTTCTTCACATAGTCAGCGTGGCCGGGGCAGTCGACGTGTGCGTAGTGACGGTTCTCGGTCTCGTACTCGACGTGTGCGGTCGAAATCGTGATCCCGCGGGCCTTCTCTTCCGGCGCGCCGTCAATCTGGTCATACGCCTTGAAGTCACCGAAGTACTTCGTGATCGCAGCCGTCAGTGTCGTCTTGCCGTGGTCAACGTGACCGATCGTGCCAATGTTAACGTGCGGTTTGTTACGTTCAAACTTTGCCTTTGCCAT
>NZ_FXXQ01000060.1 GCF_900184815.1 Boseongicola aestuarii
TGTCCTTCCCCCCTAAAACTGGGCCACTACATTGGTCTTGAGAGGGGAATATGGAATGGCACGGAAACGGCATTCGGACGAAGATGTATTGAAGCTGCTGCGTGAGATTGAGCTGAAGCTGACGGGAGGAAGTGACGTTGCATCGGCGTGTCGTAGCGTCGGCATCAGCGATGCGACATATTACAACTGGCGGAAACGGTTTGGTGGTATGGGACGGTCGCAGTTGTCGGAGATGCGCAGCCTAGAAAAGGAGAATGGGCGTCTCAAGAAGATCGTCGCTGAGCTTGAACTGGACAAGCTGATCCTCAAAGAAAGCCTGAACTACTTAAAGCCGAGGGCCTGACGACTGGGGAACTCCGTCAGGCCGTTATTCATACGCGCCAAAAGCTCGCTACCTCGGAGCGGAGGACCTGCCGGGTCGTCGGTCTGGCGCGAAGCTCCCTGCAATATCGACCCGCGCCAAAAGACGATGATGCTCTACGGCTGGCTTTGATCCGCCTGGCCAAGCAATATGGGCGCTACGGCTATCGTAAGGTTTTGGAACTCCTGCGCATCGAAGGCTGGTGGGTCAATCATAAGAAGGTTGAGCGTCTCTGGCATGAGGAAGGGCTGCAGCTTCCGCAGCGCCACAAGAAGCGCAAACGACTTTATCACAAGGACAGCTCGATCATCCGCCTGAGGCCGACGCATCCGAACCACATCTGGAGCATTGACTTCGTTCACGACAAGCTCAGCAATGGACGGAGTTACAAAATGCTGACCGTTCTAGATGAGTACACCCGGCAGGCTCTGGCCGTGGAAGTCCGCAGCAGGATGGGCGCCGAAGATGTTCTGGAGGCGCTGTATCCGCTGCTCCTCTGCCATGGCACGCCGGAGTATATCCGCTCCGACAACGGCCCTGAGTTCGTAGCCAAGGCGATGCAGGAGTGGTTGGTTCGCGTTGGTGTTAGACCAATTAGAATCTATCCGGGGTCCCCTTGGGAAAACGGATACAACGAGAGGTTCAACGGCACTCTCCGGCACGAGATCCTCAACGCTGAATGGTTCACAACAACGAAACAGGCACAGATCGTCATCAATCATTGGCTTAAGCAGTACAACCACACACGTCCGCACCAGGCTCTGAACATGCGACCACCAGTGCCAGAAACTCTAATCAGAAATGGCACAGAACTTGGGGGCTAGACA
>NZ_FXXQ01000038.1 GCF_900184815.1 Boseongicola aestuarii
AAAAGTCAGATATGGACCTTGCTGCTAAAGGTCTAGGAGCTAAAGAATGGAACAACTCACTAAAAACCAAGCTGTCGCTACTTCCCAAGAAGCTGTTCAGAATCAGAATGAGCCGCAACTTCGGGATGAAAATGCTCACAATGACAAATCTGTCCACGGAGTGCTTAATCCAACTTACCAAGCTGGGTTACGACGCGACGCCGTTCAACCAGATATTGAAGCAGAACGCAAAAAGAGAGATGAGATTGAGGCTGGGAAAAGTTACTGTAGCCGACGTTTTGGCGGCGCAACCTGTGACGACAAATCTGCTCAAATTTATGCGCGCTTCGATAAAAATGATTGGCGTATCCAACCTGCAGAGTTTTATCGCTTCCATGACGCAGAAGTTAACACTTTCGGATATTTCTGATGAGTCGAAAAATTATCTTGATAAAGCAGGAATTACTACTGCTTGTTTACGAATTAAATCGAAGTGGACTGCTGGCGGAAAATGAGAAAATTCGACCTATCCTTGCGCAGCTCGAGAAGCTCTTACTTTGCGACCTTTCGCCATCAACTAACGATTCTGTCAAAAACTGACGCGTTGGATGAGGAGAAGTGGCTTAATATGCTTGGCACGTTCGTCAAGGACTGGTTTAGATATGAGTCACATTTTGTTCATGGTAGAGATTCTCTTGTTGACATTTTAAAAGAGCGTGGATTACTATCTGAGTCCGATGCTGTTCAACCACTAATAGGTAAGAAATCATGAGTCAAGTTACTGAACAATCCGTACGTTTCCAGACCGCTTTGGCCTCTATTAAGCTCATTCAGGCTTCTGCCGTTTTGGATTTAACCGAAGATGATTTCGATTTTCTGACGAGTAACAAAGTTTGGATTGCTACTGACCGCTCTCGTGCTCGTCGCTGCGTTGAGGCTTGCGTTTATGGTACGCTGGACTTTGTAGGATACCCTCGCTTTCCTGCTCCTGTTGAGTTTATTGCTGCCGTCATTGCTTATTATGTTCATCCCGTCAACATTCAAACGGCCTGTCTCATCATGGAAGGCGCTGAATTTACGGAAAACATTATTAATGGCGTCGAGCGTCCGGTTAAAGCCGCTGAATTGTTCGCGTTTACCTTGCGTGTACGCGCAGGAAACACTGACGTTCTTACTGACGCAGAAGAAAACGTGCGTCAAAAATTACGTGCAGAAGGAGTGATGTAATGTCTAAAGGTAAAAAACGTTCTGGCGCTCGCCCTGGTCGTCCGCAGCCGTTGCGAGGTACTAAAGGCAAGCGTAAAGGCGCTCGTCTTTGGTATGTAGGTGGTCAACAATTTTAATTGCAGGGGCTTCGGCCCCTTACTTGAGGATAAATTATGTCTAATATTCAAACTGGCGCCGAGCGTATGCCGCATGACCTTTCCCATCTTGGCTTCCTTGCTGGTCAGATTGGTCGTCTTATTACCATTTCAACTACTCCGGTTATCGCTGGCGACTCCTTCGAGATGGACGCCGTTGGCGCTCTCCGTCTTTCTCCATTGCGTCGTGGCCTTGCTATTGACTCTACTGTAGACATTTTTACTTTTTATGTCCCTCATCGTCACGTTTATGGTGAACAGTGGATTAAGTTCATGAAGGATGGTGTTAATGCCACTCCTCTCCCGACTGTTAACACTACTGGTTATATTGACCATGCCGCTTTTCTTGGCACGATTAACCCTGATACCAATAAAATCCCTAAGCATTTGTTTCAGGGTTATTTGAATATCTATAACAACTATTTTAAAGCGCCGTGGATGCCTGACCGTACCGAGGCTAACCCTAATGAGCTTAATCAAGATGATGCTCGTTATGGTTTCCGTTGCTGCCATCTCAAAAACATTTGGACTGCTCCGCTTCCTCCTGAGACTGAGCTTTCTCGCCAAATGACGACTTCTACCACATCTATTGACATTATGGGTCTGCAAGCTGCTTATGCTAATTTGCATACTGACCAAGAACGTGATTACTTCATGCAGCGTTACCATGATGTTATTTCTTCATTTGGAGGTAAAACCTCTTATGACGCTGACAACCGTCCTTTACTTGTCATGCGCTCTAATCTCTGGGCATCTGGCTATGATGTTGATGGAACTGACCAAACGTCGTTAGGCCAGTTTTCTGGTCGTGTTCAACAGACCTATAAACATTCTGTGCCGCGTTTCTTTGTTCCTGAGCATGGCACTATGTTTACTCTTGCGCTTGTTCGTTTTCCGCCTACTGCGACTAAAGAGATTCAGTACCTTAACGCTAAAGGTGCTTTGACTTATACCGATATTGCTGGCGACCCTGTTTTGTATGGCAACTTGCCGCCGCGTGAAATTTCTATGAAGGATGTTTTCCGTTCTGGTGATTCGTCTAAGAAGTTTAAGATTGCTGAGGGTCAGTGGTATCGTTATGCGCCTTCGTATGTTTCTCCTGCTTATCACCTTCTTGAAGGCTTCCCATTCATTCAGGAACCGCCTTCTGGTGATTTGCAAGAACGCGTACTTATTCGCCACCATGATTATGACCAGTGTTTCCAGTCCGTTCAGTTGTTGCAGTGGAATAGTCAGGTTAAATTTAATGTGACCGTTTATCGCAATCTGCCGACCACTCGCGATTCAATCATGACTTCGTGATAAAAGATTGAGTGTGAGGTTATAACGCCGAAGCGGTAAAAATTTTAATTTTTGCCGCTGAGGGGTTGACCAAGCGAAGCGCGGTAGGTTTTCTGCTTAGGAGTTTAATCATGTTTCAGACTTTTATTTCTCGCCATAATTCAAACTTTTTTTCTGATAAGCTGGTTCTCACTTCTGTTACTCCAGCTTCTTCGGCACCTGTTTTACAGACACCTAAAGCTACATCGTCAACGTTATATTTTGATAGTTTGACGGTTAATGCTGGTAATGGTGGTTTTCTTCATTGCATTCAGATGGATACATCTGTCAACGCCGCTAATCAGGTTGTTTCTGTTGGTGCTGATATTGCTTTTGATGCCGACCCTAAATTTTTTGCCTGTTTGGTTCGCTTTGAGTCTTCTTCGGTTCCGACTACCCTCCCGACTGCCTATGATGTTTATCCTTTGGATGGTCGCCATGATGGTGGTTATTATACCGTCAAGGACTGTGTGACTATTGACGTCCTTCCCCGTACGCCGGGCAATAATGTTTATGTTGGTTTCATGGTTTGGTCTAACTTTACCGCTACTAAATGCCGCGGATTGGTTTCGCTGAATCAGGTTATTAAAGAGATTATTTGTCTCCAGCCACTTAAGTGAGGTGATTTATGTTTGGTGCTATTGCTGGCGGTATTGCTTCTGCTCTTGCTGGTGGCGCCATGTCTAAATTGTTTGGAGGCGGTCAAAAAGCCGCCTCCGGTGGCATTCAAGGTGATGTGCTTGCTACCGATAACAATACTGTAGGCATGGGTGATGCTGGTATTAAATCTGCCATTCAAGGCTCTAATGTTCCTAACCCTGATGAGGCCGTCCCTAGTTTTGTTTCTGGTGCTATGGCTAAAGCTGGTAAAGGACTTCTTGAAGGTACGTTGCAGGCTGGCACTTCTGCCGTTTCTGATAAGTTGCTTGATTTGGTTGGACTTGGTGGCAAGTCTGCCGCTGATAAAGGAAAGGATACTCGTGATTATCTTGCTGCTGCATTTCCTGAGCTTAATGCTTGGGAGCGTGCTGGTGCTGATGCTTCCTCTGCTGGTATGGTTGACGCCGGATTTGAGAATCAAAAAGAGCTTACTAAAATGCAACTGGACAATCAGAAAGAGATTGCCGAGATGCAAAATGAGACTCAAAAAGAGATTGCTGGCATTCAGTCGGCGACTTCACGCCAGAATACGAAAGACCAGGTATATGCACAAAATGAGATGCTTGCTTATCAACAGAAGGAGTCTACTGCTCGCGTTGCGTCTATTATGGAAAACACCAATCTTTCCAAGCAACAGCAGGTTTCCGAGATTATGCGCCAAATGCTTACTCAAGCTCAAACGGCTGGTCAGTATTTTACCAATGACCAAATCAAAGAAATGACTCGCAAGGTTAGTGCTGAGGTTGACTTAGTTCATCAGCAAACGCAGAATCAGCGGTATGGCTCTTCTCATATTGGCGCTACTGCAAAGGATATTTCTAATGTCGTCACTGATGCTGCTTCTGGTGTGGTTGATATTTTTCATGGTATTGATAAAGCTGTTGCCGATACTTGGAACAATTTCTGGAAAGACGGTAAAGCTGATGGTATTGGCTCTAATTTGTCTAGGAAATAACCGTCAGGATTGACACCCTCCCAATTGTATGTTTTCATGCCTCCAAATCTTGGAGGCTTTTTTATGGTTCGTTCTTATTACCCTTCTGAATGTCACGCTGATTATTTTGACTTTGAGCGTATCGAGGCTCTTAAACCTGCTATTGAGGCTTGTGGCATTTCTACTCTTTCTCAATCCCCAATGCTTGGCTTCCATAAGCAGATGGATAACCGCATCAAGCTCTTGGAAGAGATTCTGTCTTTTCGTATGCAGGGCGTTGAGTTCGATAATGGTGATATGTATGTTGACGGCCATAAGGCTGCTTCTGACGTTCGTGATGAGTTTGTATCTGTTACTGAGAAGTTAATGGATGAATTGGCACAATGCTACAATGTGCTCCCCCAACTTGATATTAATAACACTATAGACCACCGCCCCGAAGGGGACGAAAAATGGTTTTTAGAGAACGAGAAGACGGTTACGCAGTTTTGCCGCAAGCTGGCTGCTGAACGCCCTCTTAAGGATATTCGCGATGAGTATAATTACCCCAAAAAGAAAGGTATTAAGGATGAGTGTTCAAGATTGCTGGAGGCCTCCACTATGAAATCGCGTAGAGGCTTTGCTATTCAGCGTTTGATGAATGCAATGCGACAGGCTCATGCTGATGGTTGGTTTATCGTTTTTGACACTCTCACGTTGGCTGACGACCGATTAGAGGCGTTTTATGATAATCCCAATGCTTTGCGTGACTATTTTCGTGATATTGGTCGTATGGTTCTTGCTGCCGAGGGTCGCAAGGCTAATGATTCACACGCCGACTGCTATCAGTATTTTTGTGTGCCTGAGTATGGTACAGCTAATGGCCGTCTTCATTTCCATGCGGTGCACTTTATGCGGACACTTCCTACAGGTAGCGTTGACCCTAATTTTGGTCGTCGGGTACGCAATCGCCGCCAGTTAAATAGCTTGCAAAATACGTGGCCTTATGGTTACAGTATGCCCATCGCAGTTCGCTACACGCAGGACGCTTTTTCACGTTCTGGTTGGTTGTGGCCTGTTGATGCTAAAGGTGAGCCGCTTAAAGCTACCAGTTATATGGCTGTTGGTTTCTATGTGGCTAAATACGTTAACAAAAAGTCAGATATGGACCTTGCTGCTAAAGGTCTAGGAGCTAAAGAATGGAACAACTCACTAAAAACCAAGCTGTCGCTACTTCCCAAGAAGCTGTTCAGAATCAGAATGAGCCGCAACTTCGGGAT
>NZ_FXXQ01000042.1 GCF_900184815.1 Boseongicola aestuarii
CTCGGGCGATCCGGAGCAATCTTATTTTTCAGATGGGATTACCGACGACGTTCTGACCGACCTGTCCCGATATGCTGAACTCTTTGTCATTGCACGTCATTCCAGTTTCGCCTTTCGCGACGCTGATATGTCTGCGGGACAGGTCGCGCACGAACTTGGTGTACAATACATTGTCGAAGGCAGCGTCCGGCGTGCCGGGAACCGCATCCGCGTCACAGTGCAGCTCGTAGACGCTGAAGTTGGAAATCAACTGTGGGCCGAGCGTTATGACCGAGAGCTCAAGGATATTTTCGAAGTTCAGGACGAGATCACGAGCGTGATCGTCAATAGGCTGGTGGGTGAGATTTCGCGACAGCATTATCGGCGATCTCTGGTCAAGTCGTCGGACACTGTCAACGCATACGATCACGTTCTCAGAGCCTTGGACTATATCTGGAAGTTTGATCCCGACGGCAATCGCAAGGCGATCACAGAAGCCGAGCGGGCACTGGAGCTAGACCCAAGCGCCGCGCGTGCTCACGCAGTAATTTCATGGGCTTATCTGCACTACTACAACAATGGATTCACTGACGATCTTACCGCTACATCACGTAAATGCGCCGACGCAGCCCAGGCTTCTGTAGCCGCCGATGAACGGGAACCCTGGGCGCATACCGTCATGGGATGGACGCATCAGTGGATCGACAGGTCGACCGACCGGGCGCTTGCCGAACTTGATCAGGCGGTATCTCTCAATCCGGCGAGTGTCTATTTTCGAAGTCTCAGGGCGTTTTCCTATACATACGCCGGACGGTCCGAGGCGGCTTTGTTAGAGCTGGAAGCGGCGATGAATTTGAATCCGCATTTTCCGCTATCTTATCATATTTTCTGTGGCCGCGCGCTCTTCAATCTGGAGCGATATGCAGAGGCCGTTCCCCACCTGGAGCGTGTCCGCGCCGCCCAGCCAAACCACCCCAATGCGCTGGCGCTTGCTGCAGCCTGCTACGCTGCAAACGGACAATTGGAAGAGGCCTACGCAACGTCTAGCGAGGTCAAAAAGGCAAACGCCAAATTTACAATCGGGTTCGCTCGAACTGTCCTGCCCTACGAAGAGGACGAAGAACGAGATAGATTCTTGTCAATGCTGGAGATCGCTGGCTTGGCCCCGTGATTGCCGGTCAGTTGTAATCTCAATTTCGTGCCGTTCACCTAGAGCAAACGGAAAATTCGTAATTGATATGGTGACTGGAAGCGTACGCAGGTGCTGTTTGCACAGCTTCACTTTGGGCTGAACGCCGTTATTTGCTGAGGCGTGCAGCAATGACTGCTGTGCAGACAAAGCGAACATTGCAGCCGCAACGATCAATGGCAGCCGTTGACTTACAGCAGATGTCGCCAAGAGTCCCTAGCTCGGACAACATGCGTTGGCTATTCTGTGCGCCAATGCTCGCTTTTGCATACGGGCTTTGCTGTTGGCACAGGTGTGCGCTCTTTCGAAAAAGCAAAAGGCTTCGGAATCCTGCTAGTAATTTCTGGAACGTTCGTATCTCTGCTGCCAGAATAAAACTCCGCGTCATTGAAAACCAAAGCAGGAGAGAATTCGTTGTCATCATTCCGCTTCGGCGAATTCATTTTGGCGCCGGACGAGCGCAAGCTCACCCGCGGCGGTCTCGAGTTGCCTCTGGGCGCCCGAGCTTTCGACATGCTGTGCTTTCTCGTAGCGAACCGTCACCGCGTCCTGACCAAGGCGGAAATACTCGACGCAATCTGGCCGGAGATTGCGGTCGAGGAAAGCAATCTGACCGTTCAGGTCTCGGCCCTGCGAAAGGCGCTTGGCCCCAAGTCACTGTCAACGATACCGGGTCGCGGCTATCAGTTCGTGCTTCATGTAGACGAGGGCACATCTGCCCCGGCACCTCACGCCGACAAAGGCGACCCTACCGCCCCTAAAATCCTCGTGCTCCCGTTCTCCAATACTTCGAACGACGCCGATCAGGAGTATTTTTCCGACGGGGTCACCGAGGACATCATCACCGATCTTTCCAAGGTCGCCGCCCTTTCCGTCGTTGCGCGCAACACGGCCTTCACCTTCAAGGGCCGCGCCGTCGACGTCGCGCAAACGGCAAGGGACATGAACCTCACCCACGTGGTCGAGGGCAGTGTGCGCAAATCCGGCAATCGCATTCGCATCAACGCCCAGCTTGTCGACGGCGCGACCGGGCATCCGGTCTGGGCCGAGCGCTTTGACCGCGACCTGACGGACATCTTCGATCTTCAGGACCAGATCACCGAGGCCATCGTCGCCGCGCTCAAGGTCAGGCTTGTTCCGTCGGAACGCATGGCGATCAAGTCGCGCCCGACCGACAATGCCGCAGCCTATGAGCTCTACCTGCAAGCCCGCTATCACCACCTGCGCTTCGACAGGCAGAACTATGCGATCGCCGGCCGCCTCGCTCAGAAGGCGCTCGAAATCGACTCTGACTACGATCTGGCCTGGGCACTTCTGGCGATCAGTCAGACAGGGCTTTTCGGCCTTTCGGCCTCGACCGAACATGGCCTGCAAGCTGCCGAGCGCGCGCTCTCTCTGAATCCCGACCTGACAGAGGCGCTTGCGGCCAAGGCCTTTGTCCTGGCCGGTCTCGGTCGTTTCGACGAGGCGTTCGAGCTTCACGCACGCTCGTTTGATCTTGACCCTGAGTCCTACGATGTACGCTTTCACTATGGACGAACGTGTTTTCAGACCGGGCGGTATGCCGATGCCATCGTGCACTGGGAACGCGCCGCCGAGCTTTCGGAAGCGGATTTGGCGGCCACCTCCCATATCGCGATGTGCTACAGGGCAACGGGCCAGCATGAGAAGGTGCTGGACACAGCCCGCCGCACGCTCGCGCGGGCGGAACGCTTGCTTTCAGAAAACACGTCGGATTCATACGCACTGATCACGGGTGTCAGTGCCCTTGCGAAACTGGGCGAGGCCGAACGCGCCAAGCAATGGTCCGTGCGGGCCAAGGCCGTTGATCCCGATGATCCAAGCATCGACTACAACATCGCTTGCGCAATGGCGCTGCTCGGCCAAACAGAGGCTGCACTCGATACGCTTGAAGCCTGCCTCCTGCGGGTCGACGCCGTAACCTTCTCGGTCTGGATCAAGCAGGACACCGACCTCGACCCCCTGCGCGGCGAACCCCGCTTTCAGCGCCTTGTTCGCGAGCTTGACGCGCGGGCAGCAGCCGCAAAGACCTAGGCGCTCGACGCTCCCATTTGGTGTCGAAACCTCGTGACTTCCTGTTTGCCTGCAAACCGGAGCCACCGCAAAATCCACTGACCTTTACGATCGTTTCCGAAGCTTTCGGATCGATTTAGGGCCGTTTTAGGACATGCAACCTTCCCCCTGCCAGTTTGGCTTCACAAACCAGCCATTCCGGCAAAGTCTTCAGAAGGATACCCGCCATGACCGATATCTCGACACAGCAGCAACCCCTCACGGTCCCCTCTTCGCTCGCCCGCATACTGCGCCACCCATTGACACTCCTGAAGTATCTCTTCCGGTCGCGCCGCAGATTCTATTTGGACCGCCGCCACGCCAACGCCCATCTTCTCAAGGATCTCGGCCTAAGCCGCACTCATGGCGGCCCACCACTTCCCTCATCGAGCAGGCTCTGGTGATCGGTGTCGCGAAATGAAGGCAATGAGCCTTACTATTCAAAAAGTGCGCTGCGGTGTAGCAATCTCGGCCGCTTTCTGGTCAGTCACCTCAGACTGGGCGTTCGCCGCGAGACAGAGCACCAGCAAATTGGGCTCAGCGGCGCCGTTCGCTGCGCTCCGCTCTTACGGCCGCTATGTGGACTTTGCTGCCGTTGGACGATCAAGGTTTTTCTGACTATTGTAAGCTCCAGACCGATCAGATTGGAGATACCCTATGGCCAAGGCGACTGACGCGCTGGACCACGTCTATACAGCCAAAGGGGCACAGGCCATTC
>NZ_FXXQ01000032.1 GCF_900184815.1 Boseongicola aestuarii
GGCACAGATCGTCATCAATCATTGGCTTAAGCAGTACAACCACACACGTCCGCACCAGGCTCTGAACATGCGACCACCAGTGCCAGAAACTCTAATCAGAAATGGCACAGAACTTGGGGGCTAGACAAACCGGACAGCACGAAAAGAACCCGCAAAGGTTCGCTGGACGTTCAGATCCGGCAACAGGGCCGCTAGGCGCACCGCCAAGCTATCTTAGCGAGAACGAGGTGCGGGCGTGGCACTCATTCGCAGATGAATGGCCCTGGCTCGCAAAGGCTGACCGCGCGGCTTTGGTCCCGCTTTGCAAACTTCGGGTGAAAGTCGAGGACAAGAACGAAGTCATGCCCGTGTCGCTTGTGAACGAATACCGGCTCCAGCTTTCGTCGTTTGGCGGAACACCGACCACACGCTCAAAGGTTACGAGCGGGATCGGCCAAGATGCAGAAGACCCAGCAGATGAATTCCTCAATTAACGACCCAAAAGCGGACGTTCGCTGTCTGGCGCGCCAATGACTGCTATGCGGGACATTGGAGACATCAGGCCGGGGCAGATGGAACCAGTTCAGCACCCGACCAAATACGGCGATTTATGTACAGTCGGTTCTATCGGAGTCCCGTCGTTTTCGGTGGCATGGCGGTTAAAGACCTTGAAACCGGCTGGAAGGATAGTGCCAGGGCGTGCTTCGGAAACAAAGATGTGTTTGCTGTTTTCGGGCGAGGACAAAATCGAAATCGGATCATCAAGGGTGCCAATGTAAATGCCCAACCGATCTGGCCAGCGCTCGAATGTCAGGGCAAGCTTGGTTCCGCATCTGGAGCAGAAGTGAACGTCTACGTCTTTTCCGCTACCTTCCGAAGAGAGCGTGTAGACCGACGCCTTGCCTTCGGTGAACACAAAGTGTTGGCGTTCGAAAATCGGTTCAATCATTCGGTCCGAACCGGTGGCGCGCTGGCAGAACCGGCAGTAGCAGATCGTCACCCAGAGGGGTTCGCTGCCGGTGGTGTATGCCACATTTCTGCAAAGGCAGTGGCCAGTGTGTCCATCCGACAAATCCATTTCCTCTCAAATCACCCAAAGATGTTTCTTCCTAGCACACCCGGAGTTCAGTGACGCGATCATAATTGAACGGTAACTCCGGGCTCGAAGCCGCCATTCGCTGCACCGTGCACCAATGACCGAGTTGCGGACAAATCTGCCGTTAAGCATTTGTGCGTATCGACACGGGCCGCCAAATTTCCATAGCATCACTGTTTTCACCGCTCTCCTCAACTCAGCCAAGCTGCATCCTAGAACGACAAATGCGCGGGCGTGGTGGCTAACTCTTCAAATACAGCCCGCTATCCCCGGCAGAATTACTAGTGCACGTGGGGCTTCGGCTTGCCGCCGATAAGGTAAGACGCTTGCCCTAGTCGATCTATGAGGCGCCAGAGACCCCAGGTCAGGCCATAGACAAAGATCAGCAAGAGAAAGAACTCAAGCCACCAAGGCGCAGGCGCTTGAGCTGCTATCGCGAGGCCAATCAAAGTCAGAGGGAAGTGCAGTACGTAGAACGGGAAGACGGCACGATTGAATTCGTCAAGCAGTGGTGTGCCTTTGGTCAGGTACCGTGCTGCGAGGCCCAATGCCGCGAGACACCAAAACCATGCTGTTAGGGCTTCGATGATGGAGAAGATAGTTGCATTCGGAGGTGTCAAACCTTCAGGAACCCAACCACCTTCTGCGAGCGCCTGCCCTGTGGCTACGTCATCAAGCAGAACGATCGTGAGAAGTACGACCTTTGCGGCGAAAAACACTGCAGCGCCCGCCAGTAACCACCAGACATTTCGCCTCGTCCAATCGAGCAAACGTTCATGGTCGGCCCCAATCAAGTAGCCACCAGAAAAGAATAGAAAATAAAGGGCGAATTGGTAGTCATCGCCAGCAAGGGCTGGCGCGAACGGTTTCAGAGACACCACGGCGACTGCAGACAATAGAAGCAGAAATGCGATCAAGACAGCTGGCTGTGGCATCCATTGTGTGATGCGCTCTCGAAAGGCGAACATCGGCCAACACATCATGGTATAGATGCTAAGATTCACCAAGAACCAGAGATGTTGAACTTGTCCAGGCTCTGGCGCGGTAATCCATCTCCAGAAGAAGGGCAGAAATCCCGAGATGTCACCGGTCATCAGTGCAATGGCATAGCCTCCAAAAACATTGATGAATAAAGTGCCGAATAATAGTGGGATGCCGAGGCGTAGCAGGCGCTGCCCCATAAATCTTGGTCCCGCGCCTCTCGATGTGAGAAACCAAGTTCCAATACCCGCGATCAGAAACAGCGACGGGAGCCTCCAGCTGTGACTCCAATAGATGAACAGCGTCATCCCGTCGCCGGCCAAACTGTTATTTACAAACCTGTAGATATCGACGCCCCAATCAACGAAGCCGACGGCGATATGATGCGGGACGAGGAGAGCGAACAACAATACTCGGAGCCAATCCAGTTCATGCTTTCGAGTCATTACACATTCTCCTGCGAGCAGATTGCGTTGGCAGTTCCAAACATAGCCTCGGCCGGAAGACTCGGCGCCCCACAATCTTGGTTATCTGCAGCCTCAACTGAGTGTATTGGATGGTCAACACATATGGGGGGCGTGTTCTTAATCAGAATGAGGGCTTCGGACCCGTGTCTAAAAGATATCAGAAATTGTACGGTTTCACGCTGGTTTCCCGTAAAAGCCCCACTCTTGACAGAAAACCCTCAAGATTGGAAACGTAAGTTGTGGTTTAGACCGGAATGGATCGTCGCGAATGCCGAAACGCATACGGAATGATACTCCGCGAACTTTACCCGCCACCCTCCGGTTGGTGTGCCTGTCCGTCTGCCTGTTGTCCTCAAAGCCCGCCTTCGCCCAAGCGTTCTTGGAAGACATGAGACTCGTTGGCATCGGCGGCAGCGGACAGTCCTCAATTGCCGCCAGCTTTCGGAACCGAACCGGCGGGTTGTCAGATGGGTCGCGGTATTCGTTCAACCGATACTACAGCACCGATTTTCAGGATGTGCGGGTTACAATGCTATCGCCTGTGGACGCAAACTTCGGGATCATTTGGGGGTTTGGAACTGGTGAGGGCGGCAACTCGTACCATGTTGAGCCAAGTCTCAAGCTTGGCTTTCTTGCGACCGCACCCGTCGGAGACAATGAGCTGCTGTCCCTTTCTGTGACAACTGTTCTCGGCGGGTACTTTCGTGAGGGGACCTGTGCAGCTGACTACGGTGCAATCGGTGGCGTGCAGACAGTGAATTGTCGAATGGCAGACTCAATATTGCCGCCATCGGAAACGCTAGATTATCTGGTCAATCAAAGGCCAAGTGATCAGGTGAGTATCTCGCTCAGGTATCAGTTGAGGTTCTGACAGAAAAACGGCCGGGATAACCCGGCCGAATTTATCATGATTGCAGTTGGTTTAAGGGATAGGGATAGAGTTCGGTGACAATGCGCAAAACAGGCACGCCTCACCTTGTCCATGGACATTTTCTGAGTAGTCCGCAATCGTGTCTGTGCGTGCAGTTTTCAACAGTTGATCAACAACATCGGCCGGTGCTGCAGTATTGAATTTATCACCGATAAGTGCTGCATAGCCCGAGACAATTGGCGCGGCGAATGACGTGCCGAAAAGGCAGGTTCCCAGTGACGTGTCGCAACCTCCTCCGCCAACGTACTTCTGATAATCGCCTGCCTCGACACCAACCACCAGATACTGACCGGCTGCGTCAGTACCTGCTTGCGTTGAATAAGCTGCAAGTGTCGCTTTGCTCGCGACAGTCCCATTCTCCTCGAGGGCACCAACGAAAAGCACGTTTTCCGAACCGAGCAACAACCGCGCCAGCGAAGGCTGGTACGTCGCAGTGCCGAATAGGGTGGGTATAACAAAGTCGCTTGTTACCGTTGCTCCTCCGTCGTTGCCGGCAGCCTTAACGAAAACAGCTGTACCTTTGTCCGCCTCTGCGACAAGCGAGTCCCAGAGCGTGTTCCCCAGAGAGTAGTTGCCGTAAAGTTCTGTGCCCGCTGGATCAACCAAAGCAAAGCTTAGGTTAACAACTTGCAAACCCGATCCGCTGAAGCGATCGCTGATGACGCCCGAGGTGTCTCGTCCTCGGCCCGAAGGCTGATCGATGTTGGTGAATGTCGCCCCCGGGGCAACCAGGCGTGTCTGAAGCGATGTCCACTCTCCGTGAGTCTGCGTCCGCGTGGTGTCGTCTAGATTGCCCGTAATAGAATCGCCGGAAAAGTTATCCAGAATGATCAAATGCGTGCCGACGCCAGTAACGCTTCCACCCCCAAGGGAAGTATCCGCGGTATCGAACGCGCTCGCGACGTCGGGGTCCATCCACGTATAGTAAGTTGGTATCAGAGTTACCGGATCGTCGCCACCCTTGTCAGGCTTGCCTTTGGTTCCACCGTCTCCACCGTCGTTGGAACACTTATCTTGGTTCGGTTCTGCGCGGCAGCTTTGAGCATCTGCGACATCAGGAGCCATAGCCAAAAGGCCGACAACGAAAATGGGCAGCACGACTTTGCTAAATATATTCACAGAAAATCCCCTTCAAATCAGGTCGAAAAAAGATAACAAGAATGTGAGCTTTGTCAAAATCTCGCCTAAAAAGCGGGAATCCTGGAGGATTTTGGGTGCCTTCGGTGCGAAATTAGAAACAATACTATCGAGCTTCCGCGCGTTGTTTCGGGGCAAAGCGTTCTTTGACACCCTTCAATCAAGATTCGGTATCTCGCGATGGCTCCAAGTCAGAGCGACCACACGGTCGGTTAAGTTGCGCGGCTAATTCTGATCTTCGCTCAGGACATAAGATCTCGCCACACCGTTGGATTGTTTTTTCATGCGACGCGGCGGCATTGGGATCTCGGCAGCAATTCTCTACGCGTTACACGCGCGGACGATTATAGAAGAAGGCCTGACGTTCGCAACGCTTAGACTGCAATAGTAATGAGCTGATATAGCCGACCCACCGAAGAGCGTAGCCAAAGCGATGTAGATAAGTTTATCTTAGCCTCGCTGCGAAACAGACTGTTGCCCAGTTAGCATTAGGAACGACATGCTCGCCATTGGTATTGTCCGGTTGGTTGAAGTTCTAATAACTCTTATGGGAGAACAAGAATGGCTTCGAAAAATCTGACAGTTTTGACTGCGCTTATAATTGGCTTGAGTCTGAGTGGACCCGTGTTCGCCGGCAATCACAGCTCGACACCCGCCGCGTCCGCAGCTGATGCCAGAAGCGGAAACGCCGATAGTGCACCTCAAGGTGGAGCAGATACAGGAACCAGCGCATCAGAAAGCGCTTCCGATGCGGGCTCGCGTAATTCCAACGGGGTTTCGGATAGCGGTGCGTCGAACTCTGATGGAGCTTCAGGCGACGGCTTGGAAGCAGCTTGCTCCAAAGTGGCGGCACAGGCTGCCGCGGCTCTTGACTGCTAGGCAGGGGAATAAGAACACGTGGCGTCCTTAAAACTGAGTGGCGCCGCGCGTTTACACTTCTGAGTCTGTTGCCGTGTTAGAAAAGAAGATCGTCCAAGATGTCATCCGGAACTTGGCCGGGAAAGTCATTGGGTGAGCTGAGTGTATCGAGAACGGCTTCAACCGGTAGCAACGGAAGGCCTGTTGCTGGATCAACTGGCGGCACACCAACGTCTGACGGCGGGGCCTCCGCTACCGGAACACCTACCGGCACCTCAGTGGGGGGGAAGTTCTCTGTGAAAACTGCTTTTCCCGTTCCGAGTGCGTTCCCCGGAAATCCTGAATCTGGTCTAGCCATGTCTGCCTCGTATTCTCTAGTTTTGTTTTCCTGATAGAAACTCAGATCTAGTGTGTGGTTCAATGACCATTTTTCTAGTTGGCCAAATTACATCGACATGTGGTGAATGCTGCAACATTAAGGTCCGCTCTGGGCTCAGAGCAGCCATTCGCTGCAGCTAGCGCCAATGACTGCTATGCGGACAAAGCCGCCGTTCGCTGCATCTGCAAAGCGATCGGGACTCCCGAATATGTGTCAACGTCCATTGCAGAAATCCATCACGTTTGGGCAATGCGACAAGAGAATGTCTTGGAGATCTGGTCTGGAGGCGACTAGGCTTTTCATGAGGGCATTTCGACCTGAGTTCGAGAGGAGAAGTGCCGTGGCATTTGGAAGAGCCGATGCCCTATTTGCCAGGAGATAGACGCATGACAGATATTTCAGTGATTGGCCTTGGAGCCATGGGCTCAGCTCTGGCTCGGGCGCAAATTGCGGCAGGCCGTTCAGTTACGGTTTGGAACCGTAGCCCTGAGAAAGCCACGCCGTTGGTTGCTGAGGGTGCAATCGTCGCCGCGACGGCGTCCGAGGCTATCGCGGCGAGTCCTGTTACGATAACTTGTGTAAAGTCGCATCCGCAAACGATGGGCATTTTGCAGAACGCTTCAAACGCGCTGCCAGGCAAAACGATCATCGAACTCTCCACGGGCGGGGCAACAGAAGCCGAAGATTTGGCTCACTTTTTAGAAGGCGCCGGGGCCGAGTGGATGTTTGGTATTATCAATGCTTACCCACACATGATCGGTAACGAAGATGTTGTGCTCTCTGTTGTCGGTACGGAGGAGCAATGGACCTCACACAGTCCGATAATCACATCGATGGGTGGCAGTTCGGTCCATGTGGGCGATCAGGCGGGGATGCTGGCCGCGCTTTTTGCAGGGTTATTCACAGTTCGCCAAGGTTTCATGTGGGGCATGATTTACGGTGCTATTGCTTGCAAGAAGGCGGGCATTTCGATGCAAGCCTTCTCTGATCTCGTGCCTATCTCGATGGGTATGATGAAACCGTATTACGACTACTTTGCTGCAACCGTGCCAAACGCAACTTACGACGACCCACCAGCAACAATGCAGACTTATGCCGCAGCACTTGAAGATGTTCTTGCAAGCTTCGAGGCTCTTGGAGCCCGAGATGAGTTGCCTCGATTGTTTGTGGACATGGCCAACAAAGGTATGGCTGCCGGATATGAAGACAAAGCGCTCACAGCTATCATAGAAGTGTTGGCGCAAGACCGTGCTGACTAACAAAGCCACGCTGATCGCCTGTCATTTCCCTTTGATTTGACGCTCGAGATCACCGGCGTCAAAGAAACCGCAGCAACGCTTTACTTGCATATCATCGTTGAGTTCCCACTCGTGCCAGCCCGCTAGAGATACAAAGTTTCCAGTTTCTGCGTGATTGCCTTCGAGGGTCCAAATGAAAACGGCTCTATCTCCGGCGTGACGTGTTTCGCGGCAATGCACGACCAGTCCAGGAAAGGTCGCTAACAACTCTTTCGCGTTTTCGCCAATTGCAGCGCGTCCCACATGCGGTTCGCCACCGTTAACGGAAATTGTCCCATGTTCTGCAAATAACTCTGCAATTTTTTGAGAGGCCCCCTCGCTCCAAGCAGCCGCGTGCTCTTTTGCCATCCATTCGACCCGCCGGGCTCTTTCCGTTGTCATTCGTCTCTCCGAAGTTCAAGTTCTGCGCCTTAAATATACCAAAAGGATCGACGGCCGAAATTAATTAAGGATTTATGTGCACTCCGAATTGTCGAGCCTTGGGCTCAGAGCAGACCTTCGCTGGACCTTGCATCAATGATGCTTTGCGGGACGCAAGCTGTCATTAGTTACTGTGCAGCGGAAAAGAAATACGCTGATATGTGAGCAATCATTTCAGGCGTACGAGGCTCGGAGCTATTCATGCGTGTGCCCGGTACCGTCAGCGTCGGATAAAGCGCGAATGGATAGAAACGCTCAGGTGTCCATTCTCCTCCATACTCAACGAGACTCTTAGAGTATTCGTACTCTGGGATACTCGCAACCGGGCGGCCCATCAGTCCGAACAATGGGGGACCCTGCAATATATCGCCAGTAGTCTTGGGGTCGGACGCCTCGATCCGGTGACACGCCGCACAATTCTCGTAAGCCAGATCGCGCCCCTTGCTGACATCACCCATTTTCAAAAGGTTGGCAGGAACTTCAGGCGGAATAGGACCTGCGCCAGCCGAAAGCAGCATCTCGGTGATGTCATCGCGTTCAAAGCGAATTGCAAGCTGTAAGGCTATGGTCGGACCTCTGCCTATTTGAAGGCCGCCAGGTGCATTTCCGACAGCGTTGACGTCCGCGCCTTCTTCAAGGAGTGTCTAGCCCCCAAGTTCTGTGCCATTTCTGATTAGAGTTTCTGGCACTGGTGGTCGCATGTTCAGAGCCTGGTGCGGACGTGTGTGGTTGTACTGCTTAAGCCAATGATTGATGACGATCTGTGCC
>NZ_FXXQ01000044.1 GCF_900184815.1 Boseongicola aestuarii
CTGGAAGCTGTGCTTCCCCTTTCGTCTGTTCCGGAGGCCTTGGACCGAACCGGTCGGGGTGACGTTCTGGGCAAGCTAGTCATCAAGCCAGGTCTGGAATAGAGGGGGGACCTGGGGCTCGGAGCAGTCATTTGCTGCAGCAAGCGCCAATGGCTGATGTGCGGACAATCCTGCCGTTCATTGATCGGCAAAAACTTGTTCGCTATTTTCCATTCTGATTAACCTGCTGAGCCGTGTCGACAAAACGCCCGCCGCAATCTAACACAATCGTAGCTCCGACATCGCCGCAAATGTGGAGGCTCAACACCTTCCTGGCGTCAAATTCAGATTGCATAAAATTCGGGCTGGCCCACTCTTCAGTCAGTTCAACGATTGGCGTTGAGAAAAGTTCGTATTCACCTGCCTCCGTTCTCCAGTGCCGATGATATTGGCGACGCTCAGATCAAACGTTGATTGCAAAATTGGCGATCCTTTGATGTCTACCATCGGAAATTTTAATGGGTTCGCCGTATGGCGCCATGGTCATTCGTAGCCGGATAAACCGTTCAAGAAGGACAGAGCAGACGCTGCCAGTGAATTTGTTGTTTGCGCAAAACCGCCGCTGCGGCGCAGGTACGGGAATGCGCTTAGGCAGGATTGCGCGCGGATATCACCCACGAAGAGGTGGGAGCCCATATGCCATCGTCGTCCCGCTCTTGGCTTTCGAAATATTCACGCATCTCACTTTCGATCACTGCGCGTTTGGCTTCGGCAAGCTCCTCTCCAGCCTCGCGAAAGACCTCTCCCCCGGGGCCGATCGCCAAGGCGAAGGCGATGCATTCTTCCGGTGTCGTTCCGATCATGATTTTTTCGTCAACACGCGTGAAAACGACATCCTCATACCCCGCACTTTTCATCATGAGCCCTGCCATTTCTTGATTTCCCATAGAAAATGGGCCGGGGCCACAGGTGTCAGCATCTTCACCGGGAGCCGGAAGATGCCGAAGGGTAATGTCTTTCGCTTTTTGCCATGCCGGATTATCTTCACGCCGACGCCAGACAATATGTGTCATTTGCCCGCCGGGCTTCAGCGCCAGACGCATACGCCGCAATGCTGCGACCGGATTTGTGAAGAACATTGTTCCAAATCGCGCAACAACGTAATCGAACTCATTCTCGGGCAGCGCAACTTCGGCGTCCCCTCGGGAAAATTCAACGTTCGACAAGCCCTTTGCGGCGGCGTCTTTCCGGCCCTCCTCCATGAACGCGTCCACGCAATCAATGCCAAGAACTCGGCCTTCCGGCCCGACGATCTCTGCGACCTGAAGCGACATGTCCCCCCACCCGCAACCAACATCCAGCACTGACATGCCTTCTTTCAACGGCAACTTCGGAATGACTGCCGCAGAGTGGCGTGACAATCCGCCCTGCAGTATATGCCGGTACTTTGTGAACTTCGGCTCCAAAACCGTGTTCCAGAATTTAACAAAATCTGTGTCTTCGTCTCGGTCCAAAGCCATGCTGTATCCCCCGTTTTCAGAAAGAGTATCACAGTTGCATTTTACTGCCTAATTCTGCGGGGGAGAAGCAGGCACCATCAGCGATGCCGCTTCGGGCTTAGAGCCGTCATTCGTTAAGAGATGAGCCAATACCTACCCCGAGGAACATATCTGCCGTTACGATGTTGCTTTGTGAGCAGCCTACCCGGGCTTGCAACAGACGATCTGAACCGGTTGGGTTCTGCCCTCTTCGATGTTGCGCGCGGCATTTCGGACAATCTCCGGCGCGAGCTTGCCTAAGAGGATGTGCACTCCGAAAAGTGGGGCCTTGCCCTCTTCCGCCAGCTTAATGGCAGCCTTGTAGCCCTTCAGATATTTTTCACCCGTGTCTGTAACCGCTATGTTGGAGAAACCGGCTCTCTCAAGAGCCCCAACTGTTGCAGAGGGGCGCATGAGATAGGCACCGCTTCCGTCTTCTGACCAAGGAACAGGGTGATGTGGTTCACCCTTCTCCCCGAGCCCATGTTCGGTCACGGCAAAGAACGCGCCGGGCTTGAGCACACGGAAGGCCTCTCCAAAAAAGTCATCGCGGCTAAGCACATTCATTGTGACGTGCTGCGCGTATCCGCCATCAAATTGTTCATCACTGTATGGCAGATTCTGACCGTCGCCATGCAGGAACTGAACCGCGTCCTCCATTCCGACAAGCGCGCTCAGTTTGTTGCCGGCCTCGACGAAGGGGCCCGTTATGTCGAGCCCATCCACATGACAACGGAAGCGCTTGGCGAAGTATCTGGCGGGACCACCGATGCCGCAGCCGATATCAACGAGCCGGTCTCCCTCTTTGACTGGCAAAGCGTCGGCAAGCTCTACGGTCGCAGGGAACCCGCGTGCATGGAAATGGTCTACCGGTGCGAGGTCCTCTATAGTCGCGGATTTGGGGTCGATACCTGCTTGTTCCATCGCGTTTAAGATCCGCGAGAAAACGTCTCCCTTGCCCCAATGCTCAGAAATCGTCTGCGTGTCTGTCATGTGCGGCCCTCCAAGTTGATCACAGTTGAATACCACAGCTTGCTCGTATTCTTTAGATGGCTTCACACGGTCCGTTTCGGGCTCTGAGCCGTCATTCGCTGCGCTGCGCACCAATGACCGCTTTGGACGGTAGCCAGCCGCGTTATTGGTTCCCTCAGTCGCGTTCTACTCGGAGAGTGTCCAATCTGTCCAAATGTCCATTTGGCCGGAGAGCGTTCTGGACAAATGGACAGATTGGACAGGATCTGACTAGAAGTGCGGATCGGGCGTTAGCCGGTAGTGACCGCGACCGCCTTTCTCAATTTCCCCACCTTCGGTCATGCGCTGCAACGTCTTTGCGCAGAGATCGTAGTCGAGGTCACCATGCTCTGCGATCTCCTTGGGATGGATCATCCCGTCCTTCAGAGCGCACCTGATGGCCTTGCGGGTTTCACTTACGAAGGCGTCGCAAGGACGACCCAGGTCAGACCAGCGACACGTGCCGGGGTCAAAGTCCATCGCACACTCAAACTCGGCCAGATCGCGCCCACGTCCGTAGAGCACCTTTCCCTCGCCCGTTGAGCTGAGGATGATCGTGCTGTCTGCCGCACCCGTAAGACCGGTTGAGCCTGAGACAGTATCAAAGGGGTCCTCCGCATCCATCTTGCGAACGTGGTGCACGATCAGGATGGTAATGCCGGTGTCGTTGGCCAGGGAATGAAGCCCGCGAAGCGCAGCATAGTCGGATTGATACTGGCTATCCTTGCCGCCGGACGCGGGTCGTACCGTCGCCAGCGTGTCCACGATCAAGAGGCGTGCATCAGGCGTGCTCCTGATCCAGTCCTCAAAGGCCGTGAGGCCTCCTTGATCCA
>NZ_FXXQ01000068.1 GCF_900184815.1 Boseongicola aestuarii
CCAAAGAAGCGGGGGCCGCTCCACTCGGCCCCTGTGATCCGTTTGGCGACCGCACTGAGAGATGAGAACGTCTGGCCGTCCATCTCAAAGCCGTCTGATGTGACGTTCACCCGATAGACGCGACCATTCCATTCCCGGACCAGTTGGGTGCCGAGAGCGATGGTCGACGGAGAGTGCGCCGTAGTTGTCGCCATCGGCTTTGCTTCCGCCTTAAGCGAGCGCCTGATTGCTGCGGAGTGACCTCCTAGCATTTTGCACTGCACCTCGAAGATCAGAGCTTTCCGCAGGAACTTGAGAGAGAGCCGCGATCCGGGCGGCGCCTCGGCCAGCTTGTCCCATGTTTCCAGGCATTGGTCTCGATCCCAGGCCCCAATCTCAGCAATCCGCTTCGCAAGGTCGTCCATCTCACGCGTCCACTCCAGCCATGGCATGTACCTGAGCCTTATAGACTGAGCCCCTGGCAGCAGCCGTGCAGGTCACAACGAGGCCAGTCCTTCGCAACCGGGATATCTCGGCACGTATCGTATGGGGCTGCCAGCCGAGGTGATCTTGAAGGGTCTCGACCGTCGCGCCCGACTTGCGTTTGATCATCTTCGCAAGTTGCGCGCGCTTGGATTGCGGTTTGGTGTTGGACATGTCTGTCTCCTGTGTGGGGCTGCGGATGATCCGGGGCCTTCCACTGAGACAGGCCCGGAAGACCGGGCAGACGGTGT
>NZ_FXXQ01000059.1 GCF_900184815.1 Boseongicola aestuarii
AGCGCGTATCGCCTCTGCGTTGGATTGAGCCATGTCCTGTCCTTCTCAGAATTTCACAAAAGCTCTGACAGCATTTGGGCTGCGCGTTTTGCACCACCGGCGGCGACTGGATGCGGCACACGTGGGGCGTTCAACTCGGCCACCATCGCGGCTGCGATGGTATCGGGGTCGCTTTCCGCGAAGATCATCTTTCGACCTGCGTTGTAGCGCTCCAAACGACTGGAGACATGGAAGTTCTGCTCGAAGTGGCTCCTGAGCGGGAAGTAAAGGAACGGCGTGCCTGCAGCGGTCAATTCCATACAAGTCGTCAGCCCTCCTTGAACCAAAGCGAGATCACAGGCCGCCAAATGACGATCGAGATCAGGGACAAAGGCCCGCATCTCCACCCCATCTGGCGCTTCAAACATTCTGGCATCAAGCCGGGGGCCGGTAACAACGATCATCCGCAACTCAGGAAGACGCGCCTTAGCCAAGGGATAAGCCGCTAGTATGCGCCGAATAAGCGTTGCACCAACCCCCGAACCGCCAACCGCGACGATGCATGTCAAACGGCCGTCGTTATAGCCAAACTCAGCTCGCAGATCGTCCCGCGACCCGAACGTGGTGGGGTGTTGCCCAATGATGTAGTCCGAGAACTCATAATGCTTTGGGATCCATTCCCGCATCTGAGGGAGCCCGTCCCCGAAACTGCGGTCCACGATGTCTTCAGGACCACCAACGAATATGGCGCGATCGCGAACAGTTGGATTTCCTTCAACGTGACCGATCATCTCTGCATTGTAGTCGGTGGTCAGAAACGCCTCGCGCGGGCCGTTTTCGGCGAAGGGTACCCAGCCCACGAAATCTGTAAGCCACGCAATTTGCGCCTGCTTCATGTCGGGGTGTTCGTGCCAGTAGTGGTCCACATCCCAAGCTTCGTCCGCGATCACCAGATCGTACTTTTGCTCTTCAAGTACTTCCTGAAACACCATGAAATTCTTGATTAAAATCTCATCCATTCGCCGGATTGCTTCAAAGGCGTGCAGGTCGTGTTCGCCGCATTCGTCTTCGATGTGAGCGCTTTCGTTTGCGAGCAGCCGACTGGCCGGGTGGATGCTTTCGTCATTGGCGCCGAGGAAACGCGTCACCGGGTCCTGAGCCAGCCAATCGACCTGGAGATCGGGGTGTAGCATGCGCAATTCACGCGTTACCGCGAGATCACGCCGTGCGTG
>NZ_FXXQ01000034.1 GCF_900184815.1 Boseongicola aestuarii
CCCCTCTGACCGGCCTCAGGTAAACTATTTCTCTTCACCAAGAGCCATGTGCACAGCGCGATCTCTGCAACTGCCATTGTCAACATTATTAATACCAGGAAGTGCTCGGGAAATTCGATATCTATGAGGAAGATCGAATATGTGAGGGAGGCAACTATCAACAAAACGCCAAGGAATCTTGGGATATATCCCGACACGAAGACCACATAGCCTAGTAGAAATATATGGGATGCGAAGAAAATATAGCCGACGCCCTTTATGGCGGCATAGCCGTAAGCGTCGATCGTTTGAAAAAGCAGCGCGAGAACTCCAACCATCAATACGACTGCGTATAGCAACCGGAGCGCACCAGTCAGTGCCGCAAGCTTCCTATTCACAGGACTGAGAACAATATAGAGACCAATTCCGATAATGGAGTCGATCAAGAGCACAACTAAGTAACCGATCGAGGCGAAAACGAGTACCGTGGGATTTGCCTCAATGTCCCGTGCCAATGCAGACGTGTCTCCGGGCACAACGAAATTGGCAAGTAGAAAGTCATCGACCAGTGTTACAATCAAAACCGATGCTAAGAATGCGATACCAACAACCATCGCCGCTATTTTAGCTGAAATCGCAGTGGTGAGGCTTTTTGATACTTGCCGTCCCATTCAAACGTTACGCTCCTAACGGTATCGTTTCGAAATAATAGCGATCTTCCATTTCACAGGATTGATTTCTGTCAGATCTGGCGACTGGCGACTGGCGACTGGCGAAAATGTTTGCTTGGTCAGAAGTTCCGCAAAGGCTATCGCTCTCTGGCGTCGGCTCTGGGCTCCGAGCCGACCTTCTCTGCGACCCAAATTGATGACCGCTCATGTGCAGAAAGCGGCCTTTCGGCATAGCAACTACGTTTTCAGCGCCATCGCAAGTTATGCAGGTTACGCGCTTCCCTGTTTCGCCGACTCCCTTCCCTGTTCTTGCTTAATCTTTCCCTGATAGTCCGATATTTTTCCCTGTCATCAAATTAACAGGGAAATGCCTTCTAACTCACTGTAAACGCTCACGGAAATCGCAAAAAAGTCGCCCAAATCACCCAGATTCAGCCAAAAAATTGCGAATTTTCCCTGTATTTTCCCTGTTAACAGGGAATTTCGGGCCGAGACTGGTTCGCTCTGGACTGCTTCCACCACCAATCAGTCTCAGACAAACCGCAGACATTACACGTACTCACAATCGTGTTTATATTTCCGTGAGTTACGGGGTTGTAGAGCGCCAGAGACCTCATATCTGGTCTCTGATGTGAGTCATATCGGGTCAAATTTTGGAAAAGTCTCAGCCGGGCAAGTGCGCGTGAGGTCTTGAGCCGTTCAAAGCGAGATCAAAGATGCGGAAATCCGAGGATTTCGCGTTGCTTTGCCCAGTTCAGCGGCAGCTCAGGAAGATCGCGTAATGATTTCACGTTGAGTCCTGATGGCTGACGGCCCTCGAGAATGGCCATCGAGATGTCCGGGGCCAGCCAGGCCAGTGGAAGAATGCGACTGACGGACCCGCTACGCAATCCTTCCCGCTGTGTGATTTGTTGAACAGTTATGGTCTTCCCATCTAGAAGTTCACTTGCCCACCGCTTTGCATCTGCAACAAGTGCGATGAGGCTTGGATCCGGTTGCGGCGCATTCTGGGGCACAAGGACGATCGCCCTGGCGCGACCGTTCTGACGTTTTTGGAATGGAATTTCGAACATCGCGTTGATTGGAACCATCGAGGCATCCGGCCCCAATATCTTTGCGAGGTTCACCGATATCCGGAGAAGGTCATTCCTGGCATCGATGCGTTCAATCATGCCGCGGAAGTTTTGCATCGATGCCTTCTCGCCCGCTGCATCCGTTTCGGTCTGCTTTTTGTGCACGGCGCGCAAAATGTCAGCGACCAGGGCTGTCCCCATCTCCTGCGCAGTCGCCTGCTCTGCCAACCAACGCTCGTCTCTCAGATGCTCCCTGAGGCCGGTTAACACAATGCGGTCTATCTCATCGGCTGGCAAACGCTCGGCGCCGGAACTGTCCTCTGAACCGTGCAATTTCGATGTGTAATACCAATACCGCTTCGTCCGGGTCGCCGCTTTTGCGTGAACTGACTTACTGGCGTAGGTCGTGCGCATCACTCGGCCTTTGCTGTCGAACAGAACGCCATCCAGAAGACGCTTAACTGATCGCCGGGTTGAACTGATTGTCTTGCCGCCATGATCCGCCAGTTGGGTTTGGACCGATTGCCAGGTGACATCATCGATGATCGCGTCATGCAGTCCTTCGTACAGTTTCTCCTTGTGCCGGGTTTTGCCGATGTAGATTGGATTGCGCAGGATGTTGTAAAGCGCACCGCGCGAGAAGGATGTGCCGCCGCTAACTTGTCCATGCCGATTGGTGCGCTGTTTGCTGACGACGCCCAACGCATCAAGCCGCACTGCAAGCTCTCGCACCGATACTTGTGCCAGATACTCAGCAAAGATCGTTCGGATCGCGGTGGCTTCGTGCGGGTTAACGACAAGCGCTTTGTCGATCACATCGTACCCAAGCGGTATGGCGCCTCCCATCCACATGCCTTTGCGTTTGGACGCAGCAACCTTGTCGCGGATACGCTCGGCCGTCACTTCACGCTCAAACTGCGCGAATGACAAAAGTACATTCAGGGTCAGACGGCCCATGGATGATGTGGTGTTGAACGCTTGCGTCACCGACACAAACGACACCCCTGCCCCGTCAAATACATCGACCATCTTCGCAAAGTCCGACAGCGCTCGCGTCAGCCTGTCGACCTTATAAACGACAATGACATCGACGCGCCCTGCCCTAACGTCTTTCAAAAGCTGTTGCAGACTTGGGCGGTCCATTGTTCCACCAGAGAAGCCGCCATCGTCGTAGCGTTCCGAGTTCTCCGCCCATCCCTCGTGTTTCTGACTGAGGATGTAGGCGGCACAGGCCTCGCGTTGTGCATCAAGCGAGTTGAAGCTCTGTTCCAAACCTTCCTCGGTCGACTTACGGGTGTAGATGGCGCAGCGCTGCCGGATCATGACTTGCCCGCTTCCCGTAACCCAAAGAACTTTGGACCATTCCGGTTTGTCCCCGTCATTGCCCGCGCCACAGCAGACAGGGATGAATAGCTCTGGCCATTCCAGGTAGCGCCGCCCTCGGTCACCAATACTTCGTGCGTGGTTCCGCCCCAGTCCTTCAGAAGACGGGTGCCATTACAAACCGCCGGCGGTAGGGTACTTCCAACCAGTTCAGCGGACGCGCTTTTTACCTTCTCCTTGATGATCCGGTTCCAATCGCGACGCGTTTTGGTGGGCTCAGGTCCCTCCCTCCCGGCTTGTTCGTCCCAAGCCAGGGCCAATCGCATCAGGCGGGCCGTGAAGGTCTTGGGCGGCACAGTGCCCTTGATCTCCAGCCAGGCACGCCGAAGCGTTGCGGCATCCGCGCGTTCCAACTTTTGAAGGCGCGATGTCATCGGGTTCGTTGTCACTGGCAATCCCCGCGCACCGCCCGGTAGCGTGCAGATTTGCCTGACCGGTCGAGTTCGATCGGCAGGCCCGAAGACCTCAATCGTGAGATCGCGGCACGAACAGTATGTGGCTGCCAGCCAAGCTGCTGCTGAATCTGCTCAGCGGTTGCCCCTCGCTTTCGAGACAATAGTTTGCGCAGGCTGTCGGCTTTGGATTTCCCGAGCTGGCTTGGGCGCTTGATCGTTGATGGGCGCGTCGGTGCGATTCCTGTGATTTGTTCACTCATTCTGGTCTCCTTGCAATTGCGGGGCAATTGCGCCCCGTACTGACCGAAGCCCGGCAATCCGGGCGAGAGACCAAAAGGCTCAGTGACACCAGTGACGCTCACGTGGACTCCGAAGTCCAGTGGAAGATCGAAGACATTGCGAAAGGCCTAAGAAAAATAGCGGGCAGCATTTGCCGCCCGCCCTACCCTCAAATGTCGATCTTCTCGGCAATGCTCAGCGCGTCTTCAAGTTCGACACCGAGGTAGCGAACCGTGCTGTCCACCTTTGTATGACCAAGCAAAAGCTGGACTGCGCGTAAATTGCCGGTTTTACGGTAAATCAACGCGGCCTTGGTGCGTCGCAGTGAATGTGTGCCGTGTCCGCTTGGGTCAAGACCAATCGCCGCCACCCAATCGCGAACAATCCGGGCATATTGCCTGGTCGACACATGCGGCCGGTCATGAAACCTGCTCGGGAAGAGATGGGTGACCGCCAGCATCGCTGGGCTGCAAACCCAATTCCAGATGGAGTCCCGTGTGCCTTCCGAGACTTCGAATTGAACTGGTCGCTGTGTCTTGCTCTGGATGACCGAAACTCGCTCCCGGACATGATCGCCGACCACGAGATCTCCGACCCTTAGGCGGACAAGATCGCAGCCGCGCAATTTACTGTCGATGGCAAGGTTGAACAGCGCAAGATCTCTGAGATTTCCGGCCAATTCGAGCCGCGCCCGGATGGCCCAGACCTGTTTCGGAAGGAGCGGGCGTTTTTGACCAACAAGCCGTCC
This sequence comes from Boseongicola aestuarii, assembly GCF_900184815.1. Classification (GTDB taxonomy): domain Bacteria; phylum Pseudomonadota; class Alphaproteobacteria; order Rhodobacterales; family Rhodobacteraceae; genus Boseongicola; species Boseongicola aestuarii. The sequence goes on from NZ_FXXQ01000034.1 coordinate 4,529, forward strand.
CTTGTTCCAGGGCCTCTATTTTGGCTTGATTGCAGGAAGTTGGATTTTGGACATGAGATATCCTCCATCCATCCCTCCCGCTCCTGACATCAACACCGTGTCGACCCGCCAACTCTACCAAACGACCAAATGGCCGGTTAATCCGGTACCAGACCTTCATAATCCGCGCAGCATATGACTGCATAGAGCCCATAGTGACCAATTTTGCATCTGCAGCATTCTGTGTGTGTCGCGTCCAAATTGGAAGATGACAATCGCGAGGGGTCTTTGAGTTGAGCGAGAGCGATGGCTGATTTGAATGACTAACTTAGGCGCAAATAAGGTTGTTCCCGAAACGCGGAGAGTTGACCTGCGCAAACAATATACTCTCAGAGCATAAATATCTGGCAAAGCTACAAAAAACGCGCGAAAATCAAGCGGGAGTGCGTGCTTGGTGGGCGGAATTAGGTTGAAATCTTTAACTGTCTGGCCTCGAATGCTCACGTTCTGCAATGGACTTCAGATTTTTTGAAATCTACCGACGTGGTGACTATCTCTGGACGCTGTTCGAGGGAGCTTTGTTTAGCATCGCACTAACGGTCGGCGCGGCGATCATAGGTTTTTTGTTTGCGTTGGTTCTTTCCGGCGTCCGCTACGGGCAGATACCCTATGTCAGACATCTTGCGACCAGCTATGTAGAGTTCATCCGCAACACACCGCTGATTGTTCAGCTTTTCTTTGTCGCCTTCGGCTTGCCCTTGTTGTTGGGGTATCAATGGCCGTTTTGGGCCCATGCGCTTTTAGCGTTGGTTCTGAACTTTTCCGCATATTTCTCCGAAATACTGCGCGCAGGCTACGGAACCGTGCCAGATGGTCAGCGAGAAGCCGCAGCGGCATTGGGTATGGGTAACCTTCTCATCTTCTTTAAGATTGTGCTGCCGCAGGCCGTCGCCAAAATGTATCCATCCTTGGCCAGTCAGTTCATCTTTCTCTTTCTGACCACAGGCGTCATCTCGGAAATCGGCGTCAACGATTTGACCCAAGCTGGTAAGTTTATCGACAGTAGAACATTCCGCACGTTCGAAGTTTTCTTCACTCTTACCGTCCTTTACATCGCGATTTCGCTGTCTTTCAAAGTGATACTGGCAGGCCTGCAGAGGCGCCTCTTTGCATGGCAGGTCGTTCGATGAAGGGTCTGTTTGTCGCGGCCTTCGGCGAGCCCGAAGGCGTTGTATTGTTTCAGTTGATCGTTGCAACGCAGTTCACGATCTATCTGTCCTTGATCGCCTTTATCGGCGGCGGGGTCGTGGCCGCAGGCATCACAATTTTACGGATTATTCCGTCCAAACCCACAAAGTTCGCCGCGCAAAGCTATATCTGGTTTTTCCAATCTGCACCGCTGCTAATGCTGCTGTTCTTGTTTGGGCTGGGTATCCCGCGGCTTATCGGGTTTGACGTTAATATCTGGGTCGCCGCGAGTCTCGCTCTGACTCTGTATAGCAGCGCTTACCTTGCCGAAGTCTGGCGCGGCGCGATCCAAAGCCTTCCCGATGGTCAATGGGAAGGCGCAGAGGCTCTTGGTCTGAAGTTTTTCCAAACACTCCGGCTAGTTATCTTGCCACAAGCCCTGCGCGTTTCTTTGGCCCCTACGGTGGGTTTCATGGTGCAGATCATCAAGGGTACCTCGCTGGCCTACATCATCGGGTTTTCCGACCTGATGAGCATCGGCAAACGCTGGGCCAATGCGCCCGTTGAAGGCACAGAGCCATTCATCATCTATCCACTCATGGCGCTGATATATTTCGCTCTGTGCTTCCCTCTTTCTCGGCTTGCAATCCGCCTGGAAAAAAAGCTCGGGACAGCGCCGAAAATCCCACCTGTCGCTATCTGATCACGATCAATCAACAAGGAACTTAACTATGAAGAGACTTACTAATTTTATTGCCGCCGCCGTGCTCGCCTTGCCCGCGTTGGCCACGCAGGCATCTGCTGATCTTGCCGACATCCTAGCAGCCGGAACAGTCAAAATTGCTATTCCTGAATCTTTCGCACCCTTTGGGGCGCTGGGCGCATCAGGTGAATACGAAGGATACGATGTCGATGTAGCAAAACTTATCGCGGCAGACCTGGGCGTAGAGCTTGAGCTTGTCCCCGTAACTTCCAATCAACGTATTCCATTCCTAGAGACGGATCGCGTTGATCTTGTCATCGCAACAATGGGCGCTAACCCTGAGCGCGCCAAATCGATTTGGTTCTCGTCCGCCTACGCGCCTTTTTTCTCTGGTGCTTTTGCATCCTCCGGCAAAGCGATTGAGGGCGTTGCTGACCTTGCAGGCATGTCTGTCGGTTTGACTGGCGGCACGCTTGAAGATCTGGAATTGACGAAAATCGCACCTGAAACTACAGAAATCATCCGCTTTGGCGACAACGCTGCGACCCGTGCCGCGTTCGAATCTGGTCAGGTCGATGTGCTCGTTAGCGGAAACACTGTCGCTGCAGCAATCAGTGCAGCCGATGCAGATGCAGACATTGAAACAAAGTTTATCCTCAAAGAATCGCCCGCTTTCATTGGCGTCAAGAAGGGCAACTTGGACCTGCTGTTTTGGGTGAATACGTTCATTTTGCACAAAACTTTGGGTGGTGAATTGGATGCCTTGTCCAACACATGGCTGGGCCAAGACCCTCCTGCGTTGCCAAATCTATAATCCATTGACCATTCGCGCACCCGTGTGTGCTGAGTACTAAGAAAGCGGCCCTACGACCATGCGGCGTCGAAGGGCCGCTGCCACATTTCGCGATGAGACAATGGTTGTCCTCAGAAAGAAAAGACATTCTAGCTTGGAATGTCTAGCCCCCAAGTTCTGTGCCATTTCTGATTAGAGTTTCTGGCACTGGTGGTCGCATGTTCAGAGCCTGGTGCGGACGTGTGTGGTTGTACTGCTTAAGCCAATGATTGATGACGATCTGTGCC
>NZ_FXXQ01000046.1 GCF_900184815.1 Boseongicola aestuarii
TTAGCCGAGCGACGTGGTCGGTCGCTGTCCTGCAAATCAGATCAAAGAGACCTGCTTCAGGGGCCGTCGCGGTCACATTGAGACCGGGGCATATCCCAGAAGTTTTCGGCGTGTCAGCCAGTCCAGCCAATGGCAGGGAGATCGCAAGGAGCATGGCAAAGGATAAACGGTGCACGGTGTCTGCCCTCCTTTTGCAGCTCACGTTCGCAGACACCTTAATGCGCGCCGAACAAAACCACTTTGATCCGCCTCAATCTGGATGACGGCTTTGGGCTCAATGCAGTCATTCACTGCAGCGAACACTAATGACTGCTACGCGGGACAGAACGGAAATTAAGCCAAGCTTTCGAAACTGGCGCCACCGGGCGTTTTCACCGCGTTCGAAATGAATGGCCCCCTTCGTTCCTTTGGGCAACTATGATCCTTCAATCGGCATGGACCGAAGCGTCATTACCGTTTCGCGTTCCGCGCGGCGACAGGTGATCGGTGGCAGGTTGTGGGCGATCAGAGACAGGTCCTCCAGAACGTGAGCGCCGATGGCCTGAAGTGCCGACGTCAGCGCGCCTGCCCGATGCGCCGAAAAAAGGATCCCCGGTGTGCCCCGGATCGGATCCTGTGGTGAGACGGGCTCCACGGGAAAGACGTCTGTGGCAATCCTAAGCCTGCCGCTGGCCGCTTCGGCCGCCAACGCACGAAAGTCGGCGACGGCGGCGCGGCTGAGAAGCACGAGCATCGCTCCATCCTTAAGTCTCGCCAAGGTATCCGCATTCAGTAGGTGATTGTTTTGCGTTGTCGTGGAGGCGACGACAAAAACGCACCGGCTTTTGGTTAGCACGTCATCAAGCGATGCGGGTTCGACGCCTTGACGACGCAGGTACCCGTCCGGCAGCCAAGGGTCGAAGGCCCGAACCCGTGCCTGGAATGGGGCAAGAAGGCGAAACAGGGCACGGCCGAGATCGCCAAAACCGATAAAACCAATTTCGCTTCCGGTCAGAAGTTCGGCCTGAGCGTTGCCCTGCAATCCATACTTTTCCCGACCGGCCACGAAATCTCCATGCCCACCGTGGATATTGCGCGCCAGCGAGAGAGCCATACCAAAGCCCATTTCGGCGACGGGTAAAGCGAAAACTGATCCGGGTGTCAAAACGTGGACCCCACGGGCCAAGCACGCTTCGTAGTCTATGTTCGGCAGGAAGTTCGTCTCGACGTTGAAGATCGCTCTGAGTTTCTTCGCGCTATCCAAACGCGCGCCATCCATCGCCTGCTGACTGATCAGAATGTCAGTCTCAGGAAGATGAACCTCGTAGTCCCGGTCCCGCGCCGACGGGTCGACTTCAATGACTTCGTAGGTTTTCAAAAACTCTGCGCGATCGGAAACAGAGAAAATCTCTTCCGTCGTGCGCGGCTCTGGATCATACAGAATCTTCATAAAATCTCCCAAGAACGGTTCACATGATACGCCGCCGGCCGTTGGGGGCATCCGAAGAACGGGAGAAGCGGACATTAGGTTGATCGATAAGTGTATGCGCTCTGCGGGGCGGACTCAACGTATCGCTCGCTACCGGGCTGTGTCGCGAGACTAATCGAACGAACGCTATCTGCATCGACTGCCTGACTGATCGTATCCTAGTGGAGATTGTGGCAAGCCTGATGCGGTCTGGGATTTCTACTCCAGATATCCTCAACATGGTGGCGGATGGTATGGCCTTGGCTGAGGAACCTGGCGATGATGGAGGGAATGGTCCCCGTCGCAGAGTGCATTGATTAGTGTTGCTTGAGACTGCAGCTGCTCGCAGTCAAACTATGACTCTATAAGAAATGCCGCCGCCGGACCTAAGGAGTGAGAAACCGGAAGGGGTTAATCGGAGGTCCGACGACAGTACCTCAACTGAGAACATATCTCGACCCTGCGTCAAGCATTCGGCGCAACCCCGAAGCCAAAAAAGCATTGTAGGAAGTCCTGAGGTGCAACTTTTGCGCGTTTGATTGCCTTTTCAGCAACGTAGGTCGGCTCAAATGAAATAAAGGTGCGCTGCCGCCACATTAGATGGATCCCGGGCAGGAAGATCTAATAGGTACCGTGCGAACAGGCACAGCGGCAGCACACACAAAACCTATCCGTACTCGAGCATTCGTCATTGCGATGAATCAATCGACATCGTCGCGCTTCCTCTTTGGTGGGAGTGAGAAACTAAGCCGCCATTCGCTGCGCTTTAGCTGAATGATTGCTTCGCGGGAACAAGCAGTCGTTCGGACGTGGCGATACTGCACGCCACAGTCGTCCTACGGCTTCTTTCGTTCAAGCCACTGGCCTTTGAGCCGCATAAAATTGTCCTAAAATTTCCTGCTTATTGCCTGAGCGTCGGCACACTGGCAGGCTACGTTTAAAAGCATAGTATTGTAATCAGTGTGAGGCCCGTTATGGCTCTAATGATCGGAATGGCGCTAGGTGCGCTTGTATTCTCATTTATTCTCTCTTTGCTGGCGAACATTCGAAATTCCCGCCCTGAGAAAACTGTCTACGAAGTATGGTTGGACGGTGTCGCGAATGACAATGTTGTCCCTCAGCGCAGAGACTTCTCTAGCTGTGTGTAGGGAAACGTGGGTCAAGTCTGGCATCCAGAGAGTTATTTAGTGTCCGCTTTGGGCTCAATGCAGTCATTCACTGCAGCGAACACTAATGTCCGCTTTGCAGACTAAGCGGCCACTAGCGCAGTTAACCCATCATGCTTTTTTTAGGCTTTGCACCTCACCGGAGTCGGGCGC